>NZ_JNWV01000031.1 GCF_000716535.1 Streptomyces flaveolus
TGACCGGTACTAATAGGCCGAGGGCTTGTCCTCAGTTGCTCGCGTCCACTGTGTTGGTTCTGAAACCACGAACAGCCCCACGTTTCACAGAGCGTGGTGCGGCGTTCAGTTTCATAGTGTTTCGGTGGTCATAGCGTGAGGGAAACGCCCGGTTACATTCCGAACCCGGAAGCTAAGCCTCACAGCGCCGATGGTACTGCAGGGGCGCCGAACTCCTTTTGAAGCTCCGGCTCTTGGGCACTGCCCAGGGGCCGGAGCTTTTTTGCGTTGAGGTAAGGTCGGGGGGCATCGTTGGTTCATTTCGCACAGGAGGCCCCCGGGTGGAGGTCCAGGAGACCCGTGTCCAGACAGACCGGGTCCTCACCATCCCCAACATCCTCAGCATGGCGCGGCTCGTCGGCGTACCCCTCTTCCTGTGGTTGATCCTCAGGCCGGAGTTCGGCGGGCCCCAGAGTGATGGCTGGGCCCTCCTCGTGCTGGCCCTGAGCGGTGTCAGCGACTATCTCGACGGCAAGCTCGCCCGGCGCTGGAATCAGATCAGCAGCCTCGGCCGGCTTCTCGACCCCGCCGCCGACCGCCTCTACGTGCTTTCCACTCTGGTGGGCCTCACCTGGCGGGAGATCCTGCCGCTCTGGCTGACCGCCCTGCTGCTGGCCCGCGAACTGGTTCTCCTGGTGATGGTGGGCATCCTCCGCCGGCACGGATATCCGCCGCCGCAGGTGAACTTCCTCGGGAAGGCCGCGACCTTCAACTTGATGTACGCCTTCCCGCTCCTGCTGCTCAGTGACGGAAGTGGTTGGATCGCGTCACTCGCTGCTATTTTCGGATGGGCGTTCGCCGGATGGGGTACAACCCTCTACTGGTGGGCAGGAGTGCTTTACGTGGTACAGGTCCGCCGCTTGGTTCGCGCGGACGCCACGGCCGATTGAGCTCGGTGATTGTCCAGACCTGAAGCCTCGATGGCCCGCGGTGGAAAAGTGCGGGACAATCTGGACGGGTGAAGTCGGCTAGACCGTCGTCTCTTGGAGGAGGACGCTTCCGACATGAAGGCCGTCGTGATGGCCGGGGGCGAAGGCACGCGCCTGCGCCCCATGACCTCTAGCATGCCCAAGCCGCTCCTGCCCGTGGCCAACCGCCCGATCATGGAGCACGTGCTACGGCTGCTCAAAAGGCACGGGCTCACCGAGACCGTTGTCACCGTGCAGTTCCTGGCTTCGCTCGTCAAGAACTATTTCGGCGACGGCGAAGAGCTCGGCATGGAGCTCACGTATGCCAATGAGGAGAAGCCACTCGGTACCGCCGGAAGCGTCAAGAACGCCGAAGAGGCGTTGAAGGACGATGCCTTCCTCGTCATCTCCGGCGATGCCCTGACCGACTTCGACCTCACCGAGCTGATCAATTTCCACAAGGAGAAGGGTGCGCTCGTCACGGTCTGTCTGACCCGCGTGCCCAATCCGCTGGAGTTCGGCATCACCATCGTCGACGAGGAAGGCAAGGTCGAACGCTTCCTGGAGAAGCCGACCTGGGGGCAGGTCTTCTCCGACACGGTGAACACGGGCATCTACGTCATGGAGCCCGAGGTCTTCAACTACGTCGAAGCCGATGTGCCCGTCGACTGGTCCGGCGATGTCTTCCCGCAGCTGATGAAGGAAGGCAAGCCGATCTACGGCTATGTCGCCGAGGGCTACTGGGAGGACGTCGGCACGCACGAGAGCTATGTGAAGGCCCAGGCGGACGTCCTCGAAGGCAAGGTCAACGTCGACATCGACGGCTTCGAGATCTCCCCGGGTGTCTGGGTGGCCGAGGGCGCCGAGGTGCATCCCGACGCCGTCCTGCGCGGGCCGCTGTACATCGGCGACTACGCGAAGGTCGAGGCCGGCGCGGAGATCCGGGAGCACACCGTCGTCGGCTCCAATGTCGTCGTCAAGAGCGGTGCCTTCCTGCACAAGGCCGTAGTGCACGACAACGTGTACATCGGGCAGCACAGCAATCTGCGGGGCTGTGTCGTCGGCAAGAACACCGACATCATGCGTGCGGCCCGGATCGAGGACGGCGCGGTCATCGGTGACGAGTGCCTGATCGGTGAGGAATCGATCGTTCAGGGCAATGTCCGCGTCTACCCGTTCAAGACCATCGAGGCCGGTGCCTTCGTCAACACCTCGGTGATCTGGGAGTCCCGGGGGCAGGCCCATCTGTTCGGCGCCCGGGGCGTCACCGGCATCCTCAACGTGGAGATCACGCCCGAGCTGGCGGTGCGGCTCGCCGGCGCCTACGCGACCACCCTGAAGAAGGGCTCCACCGTCACCACGGCCCGCGACCACTCCCGGGGTGCCCGGGCGCTGAAGCGGGCGGTGATCTCCGCGCTCCAGGCCAGCGCCATCGACGTACGCGACCTGGAGAACGTACCGCTGCCCGTGGCCCGGCAGCAGACCGCGCGCGGCAGCGCCGGCGGCATCATGATCCGGACCTCCCCGGGTGTCCCGGACTCGGTCGACATCATGTTCTTCGACGGGCAGGGCGCGGACCTCTCGCAGGGCAGCCAGCGCAAGCTGGACCGGGTGTTCGCACGCCAGGAGTACCGGCGGGCGTTCCCCGGCGAGATCGGTGACCTGTACTTCCCGGCCAGCGTCTTCGACTCGTACACCGGATCGCTGCTGCGGAACGTCGACACGACCGGGATAGCCGAGTCGGGCCTCAAGGTGGTCGTGGACGCCTCGAACGGCAGCGCCGGGCTCGTGCTGCCCAGCCTGCTCGGCAAGCTCGGTGTGGACTCGCTGACCATCAACCCGGGTCTGGACGAGTCCCGGCCGACCGAGACGGCCGAGATGCGACGGAAGGGGCTGGTGCGGCTCGGCGAGATCGTGGCGTCCTCGGGTGCCGCGTTCGGTGTGCGGTTCGACCCCGTCGGCGAGCGGCTGTCGCTCGTGGACGAGAAGGGCCGGATCATCGAGGACGACCGGGCGCTGCTGGTCATGCTGGACCTGGTGGCCGCCGAGCGGCGCAGCGGACGGGTGGCGCTGCCGGTCACCACGACCCGGATCGCCGAGCAGGTGGCCGCGTACCACGGCACGCAGGTCGAGTGGACGACCACCTCGCCCGACGACCTCACGCGCGTGGGGCGCGAGGAGGGCACCATCTTCGGTGGTGACGGCAAGGGCGGGTTCATCGTCCCCGAGTTCAGTGGGGTGTACGACGGCACGGCCGCCTTCGTACGTCTCATCGGTCTCGTCGCGCGGACGCAGCTCACGCTCAGCCAGATCGATGCCCGGATCCCGCGGGCGCACGTCCTCAAGCGGGACCTGGCGACGCCGTGGGCCGTCAAGGGTCTGGTGATGCGACGGGTGGTCGAGGCGGCAGGAGACCGCTCTGTCGACACGACCGACGGCGTGCGGGTCGTGGAGACCGACGGGCGTTGGGTGATGGTGCTGCCCGACCCGGCCGAGGCGGTCACCCATCTGTGGGCGGAAGGGCCGGACGACGCCTCGGCGCAGGCCCTGCTGGACGAGTGGGCGGCGGTCGTGGACAGCGCCGGCCGGTGACCGTCCGCGCCTGAGAACGGCAAAACCCGCTGCACGCGTGCGTGCCGGACAAGTGTCCCCCAAGGGGGCCTGTCCGGCACGCCGGTGGGGCCGTTCGGAGGTACTGCTCGCGACATGCGACGATGTGCGGCATGCCGCAGCAACCCCCCGTTCGGAGCAGCCCCACGCGGCCGCAGCGCCCGGACGCCTCCATGTCGTTGATCACCAACGTCATGGACCACAGCCTCGACGACGGGTACGCCGAGGCCGCCGCCCGGAGGACGTCCGAGGGCGAGGGCGGCCTGCCGAAGACGCTCCGGGCCAAGCTGGGCCTGGCCGCCGGTCTCGTCCTCGCGGCGCTCGTCGTGACAGTGGGGGCGGCACAGGCGCGGGTGACGGCGCCCGTGGTGGCCAAGGAGCGCCAGGAGCTGATCGACCGCATCGACAGCGAGACCGCGGACGCCGACAAGCTCGAGAGCACCGTCGACACCCTGCGCGACGACGTCAGTGCGCGCCAGCGGGCGGCTCTGAAGTCGAGCGGGGGCAGCGCCGAGGCGGACCTGGTGGGTCTGCTGTCGGGTGCCACCGCGGTCCACGGTCCCGGTGTCAAGCTCGTCGTGAACGACGCCAAGGAGGCGAGCGGCGGCGGGGACGGTTCCAACCCGCGGGAGACGTCGGGCTTCTCCGACACCGGCCGGGTACGGGACCGCGACATGCAGCGCGTCGTCAACGGACTGTGGGCCTCCGGGGCCGAGGCGATCTCCGTCAACGGGCAGCGGCTGACCGCCCTGTCCGCGATCAGGGCCGCGGGTGACGCGATACTGGTCGACAACAGGCCGCTGGTGCCGCCGTACACGGTGCTGGCGGTGGGGGACGAGGAGAGGTTGAGCACCCGGTTCCAGAACAGTGCCGACGGCCTGTATCTGCATGCCCTGGAGGAGAACTACGGCATCCGCGCCACCATCTCCGCGGAGGGCGACGTCCGGTTGCCCGCCGCACCCAGTGTGATCGTACGCACAGCACAGCCGAAGTCAGAGAAAACCGAGAAGGGCACATCGTGATCGCCGTACTGGGCCTCGTCGTGGGAGTCGTGGCCGGCCTGTTGGTCCGGCCCGAGGTTCCGGCGGTCGTCGAGCCTTATCTTCCGATCGCCGTCGTGGCGGCGCTGGACGCCGTGTTCGGTGGTCTGCGGGCCATGCTCGACGGCATCTTCGACGACAAGGTCTTCGTGGTGTCGTTCCTGTCGAACGTGGTCGTCGCCGCCCTCATCGTGTTCCTCGGCGACAAGTTGGGCGTGGGCGCGCAGCTGTCCACGGGGGTCGTCGTGGTCCTGGGCATCCGTATCTTCTCCAACGCCGCGGCGATCCGGCGGCACGTGTTCCGGGCGTGACACCGATGAGCGAACAGAACGACAGCAACGACGGCAACGGCCGGAACGATCAGCCGGAGAACCGGTTGCGCAGGGAACTTCCGGCGGAAGTGCCCGCGCCCCCGCCCGAGGCGGGACAGCCGGCCGAAGGGGAGCAGCAGCAGCCGCTGACGGGCCGGCAGCGGCTCGTCAAGGGGCTGTGGCCGCCGCGCTTCACGCGTGCTCAACTCATCGTGGCGGTGCTGCTGTTCGGCCTCGGCTTCGGCCTGGCCGTGCAGGTGGCGTCCAACAGCGACACCGACAGCGCGCTGCGGGGTGCCCGTCAAGAAGATCTTGTACGCATCCTCGATGAACTGGATTCGCGTACTCAGCGTCTTCAGGACGAGAAGCAGGGACTCGAGAAGCAGCGCCAGGAGCTGCAGACCAGCTCCGACCAGGCCGCGGAGGCGCGCCGGCAGACCGCCGAGAAGGAGAGGCAACTCGGCATCCTGGCGGGCACCGTGGCGGCGCAGGGTCCCGGCATCACCATGACGATCGAGGACACGAAGGGGACGGTCCAGGCGGACATGCTGCTCGACGCGATCCAGGAGTTGCGCGCGGCCGGTGCGGAGGCGATCCAGGTCAACGGTGTCCGGGTGGTCGCCGGTACGTACTTCACCGACTCCGGCAAGAGTGTGAGCGTCGACGGGAACAAGATCAACGCGCCCTATCGTTTCCAGGTCATCGGCAAGCCGCAGGACCTCGAGCCCGCGCTGAACATCCCCGGAGGCGTGGTGCAGACTCTGGAGAAGGAGCAGGCCACGGCGACCGTCGAGCGGTCGGACAAGATCGTCGTGGACGCCTTGCGACAGGCGAAGCGGCCTGACTACGCTCGGTCGTCCTCCCAGTGAACCGGCGGTGCATGGGGGCCGTCCGGCAGGGGCATGAGGTTGCGGGGGGTCGGCGCACCGAAGGGGTGGTGCGTGGTGGAAACTGTCTGATGGATACGGACGTTGTGAGAATGTCCGGCTCGGCCGGTGTAGGCAATCAGGGTTCGTCCTGCCCCACGGGCGGGTCTGTTTCGGTCAAGGGGAATCGCCCGTGAAGTTGTTTGCGAAGTTGTTCGGCAAGAGCGCGCGAGAGGGCAGCGAGAACGCGACCGCTCGTCATCGCGCACAGCCTGACGCGGAGGGCCAGCGCCCACTGTTCCGGGACCAGGTCGCTGGTCCGGGCGGTGACATTTCGGGAGGTCAGGGCGCGGCGTCTGTTGACCCTGCCCGGTCCGGCGGCATAGGTTTCGGGCAACCGTCAACCTCAGGTACGGGTGGAGGGTTCACTCCCGGCCCGTACGCGTCCAACGCCCCGGCGGGGCAGCCGCGGCAGGAGGATCCGTCGATGTCGGTCCTGGTATGTACGAGGTGCGGTAACCGGAATGCGGAGAACGCCCGGTTCTGCTCCAACTGCGGGGCGCCGCTGCGTCCTGGGTTGACGCCCGAGCGGGCATCGGAGACGACGTCCACGATCTCGATCTCGGGTCTGGAGGCGTACGACTCCGAGGCGACCGGTCAGACGCCGCTGCCGATGCTCTCCCCGGAGGCGCAGGCCGCGGTGGACGCGCTGCCGATGGGCTCGGCACTGCTGGTGGTGCGCCGCGGCCCGAACTCGGGCAGCCGCTTCCTGCTGGACAGCGACCTGACCACGGCCGGCCGTCACCCGCAGAGCGACATCTTCCTGGACGACGTGACCGTCTCCCGGCGCCACGTGGAGTTCCGGCGCTCCCCGGACGGCTCCTTCACGGTGGCCGACGTGGGCAGCCTGAACGGCACGTACGTCAACCGGGAGCGCATCGACCAGGTCGCCCTGTCGAACGGTGACGAGGTGCAGATCGGCAAGTACCGGCTGGTGTTCTACGCGAGCCGGCAGGGCATCTGACCCGCCCCCGGACTGACGTCCGGGGGGACCCCCAGGGAAGGTCCATGCTTCAAACACCGAGCGGCGGTGCCGGAAGCGGTACCGCCGCCAGGGACAGTGGGCTGATGAGCATCGGCACGGTGCTGAACGTGCTGCGCGACGAGTTCCCCGAAGTCACCATCTCCAAGATCCGCTTCCTGGAGTCGGAGGGGCTCATCGAGCCGCAGCGGACCCCGTCGGGGTACCGCAAGTTCAGCGCCGGGGACGTCGAGCGCCTCGGTCACGTCCTGCGGATGCAGCGGGACCATTATCTGCCGCTCAAGGTGATCCGTGAGCACCTGGACGCCATGGAGCGGGGCGAGGCCGTCCCGCTGCCCGTGGTGGGCCGTCAGCGCACGCCGGACGACGTGCCCGCGCGCGTGGAGGGGCCCACGGTGGCCCGGGTCGGCAAGGCCGAGCTGCTGGCCGCCGCGGACATCGACGAGGACGACCTGAAGGAGTGGGAGTCCTACGGGCTCATCGCTCCCCTGGAGGACGGGGCGTACGACGCCGAGGCCGTCACCGTCGCCTCCCTCATCGCCGAGCTGGGCCGGTTCGGGATCGAGCCGCGCCACCTCCGGGTGATGAAGGCCGCCGCCGACCGTGAGGCGGGCCTGGTCGACCAGGTGGTGGCCCCGCTCAAACGCCACCGCAACCCCCAGACCAGGGCACACGCCGAGGCCCGTACGAAGGAGCTGGCGGCCCTGACGGTGAAGCTGCACGCGGCCTTGGTGAAGACCGCTCTCGGCGTGCGGCTGCCCTGATACGGCGGGCCGGGGAGCGGCCGGATCGGGCACCTGTTCCCGGCCCGACTACCCAAACGTCCCGGGCACGGCCTAGGGTTGCTGTGTGAACGAGCTCGATGTCGTAGGTGTCCGGGTCGAAATGCCCTCCAACCAACCGATCGTGCTCCTGCGCGAAGTGGGAGGCGATCGTTACCTCCCCATCTGGATCGGGCCGGGGGAGGCGACGGCGATCGCCTTCGCCCAGCAGGGCATGGCCCCCGCGCGACCGCTGACCCACGACCTGTTCAAGGACGTGCTGGAGGCCGTCGGCCAGGAGCTGACCGAAGTGCGCATCACCGATCTGCGGGAAGGTGTCTTCTACGCGGAGCTGGTGTTCGCCAGTGGGGTCGAGGTCAGCGCCCGCCCCTCCGATGCCATAGCGCTGGCCCTGCGCACCGGAACGCCGATCTACGGCAGTGACACGGTGCTGGACGACGCGGGCATCGCCATTCCGGACGAGCAGGAGGACGAAGTGGAGAAGTTCCGCGAGTTCCTCGACCAGATCTCGCCCGAGGACTTCGGCACCAGCAGTCAGTGAGGCGCGGGTCCGACCCGTCGGCCCCGGGTTCCGCCGGGGCGGACGGTGGCCCCGCGCGGCCCGCGCCCCGGCAATTGCCTCCGGCCAGTGAGAGCGTCCTACGGCCCCCCGCCAGCGCATTCGGCTAGCCTTTCCCCGCGGTGGGACACGGGAAACCACTCCTTGGGTGATTATCACTCGGCGTGCCGAGTGTGGCGATCGTTGACGCACCCCTGGTGACTGCACTACCGTCGAGAAGGCAGGTCAAGGACGGAGGTCGGCGTGAGAACCAGCGGCGACGGTACGGCTGGGGGTGCCCCCGGACGCGGTTTCGGGGAGAGCGGTCCGTACCCGCCCCCGAGCTCGCGGCCGCGTTCAGGCGGGGGACATGCCCATCCCGGCAGCGCGGTGGAGCACGCTCCGCAGCTGCCGACGGCGGTGCCGAACGGCGGAGGGGTGGCGTCCATGACGTCCGAGGAGATCGGCTACCGCGGGCCCACGGCCTGCGCGGCTGCCGGCATCACCTACCGGCAGCTCGACTACTGGGCGCGCACCGGTCTGGTCGAGCCCAGCGTACGGCCCGCCTACGGGTCGGGCACCCAGCGTCTGTACAGCTTCCGGGACGTCGTCGTCCTGAAGATCGTGAAGCGGTTCCTGGACACCGGGGTGTCGCTGCAGAACATCCGAACGGCCGTCCAGCACCTCAGGGAACGCGGTTTCCGTGACCTGGAGCGGATGACCCTGATGAGCGACGGCGCGACCGTGTACGAGTGCACCTCGCCGGACGAGGTGCACGCCCTGCTCCAGGGCGGTCAGGGCATCTTCGGGATCGCCGTCGGCGTGGTGTGGCGGGACGTGGAAAGCGCCCTCTCCCAGTTGCACGGCGAGCGCATCGACACCGGCGAGACCCTCGTCGGACACAACCCCGCGGACGAGCTGGCGCGGCGTCGCAACCGGGCGGTCTGACCGACGCACTCCCGCGGGGCGCTCCGGCATCACCCGTTGTCAGTGCCGTGGTGCAGCATCGGAGATGTGAGAAACGCGCCCACGATCCTGCATCTCGACATGGATGCCTTCTTCGCCTCGGTGGAGCAGGCGTCCAAGCCGAGCCTGCGCGGGAAGGCGGTCGTCGTGGGCGGGCTCGGTCCTCGCGGGGTGGTCGCCACCGCGTCGTACGAGGCACGGGTGTTCGGGGTGCGCTCGGCGATGCCCATGGCCCAGGCGCGCCGGCTGGTTCCCAACGCCGCCTATCTGGTGCCGCGCTTCACGCTGTACCGGGCGATCAGCGAGCAGGTGATGGCGCTGCTGCGGGAGCTGTCACCGCTGGTCGAGCCGCTGAGTCTGGACGAGGCGTTCGTGGACCTGGAGGCCGGGAGAGCGGCCTGGGACGAGGAGTCGGCGCGGCGGGCCGGGGAGAAGCTGCGCGCGGACATCCGGGCGGTCACCGGGCTCACCGGATCGGTGGGGCTCGCCGCCTCCAAGATGCTCGCGAAGATCGCCTCCGAGCAGGCCAAGCCGGACGGCCTGGTGCTCATCGAGCCGGGCACGGAGCGGGCGCTGCTGGCGCCGATGCCGGTGCGCACCCTGCCGGGGGTCGGACCGGCCACCGGTGACCATCTGCGCAGGGCCGGGATCACCACGGTGGAGGAGCTGGCGCAGGCCGGCGAGGACGAACTGGTCCGGCTGCTCGGCAAGGCGCACGGGCAGGCGCTGTACGCCATGGCCCTGGCCCGGGACGAGCGGCCCGTGGTGGCCGAGCGGGAGGCCAAGTCGGTGTCGGTGGAGGACACGTACGACGTGGACATCCACGACCGGCTGCGGGTCGGTCTGGAGGTGCAGCGGCTGGCCGACCGGTGCGTGCGGCGGCTGCGCGAGGCCGGGCTGTCCGGGCGGACCATCGTGCTGAAGGTGCGGCGGTACGACTTCTCCACCCTGACCCGCTCCGAGACGCTCAGGGGGCCCACGGACGACCCCGTGGTCATCCGCGAGGCGGCGGCGCGGCTGCTGGACTCCGTGGACACGACAGGCGGGGTGCGACTGCTCGGGGTGGGGGTGTCCGGGCTCGCCGACTACACGCAGGAGGACCTGTTCGCCCAGGCGGTGCCCTCGCGGGTCGAGGAGGCACCGGAGGAGGCCGTCGCCGAGACCGTCGTGGAGCGGGCGGAGCCTGTCGAGCGGCAGTGGCGGGCCGGGCAGGATGTGCGGCACGCCGAGTTCGGGCACGGGTGGGTGCAGGGGAGCGGGCTGGGGCGGGTGACCGTGCGGTTCGAGACGCCGCAGTCCCCTCCGGGGCGGGTGCGGACGTTTCTCGTCGACGATCCCGCGCTGGAGGGTGCTGATCCGCTGCCGTTGGTCCTGGACGCTTCCCGCCCGTTCGCCCGTCCGGGTCCCCCGGACAGCGACCCGCACGGGGCTGTGCCACGGACCCCGGAAGAAACTCGCGATCAGGTTTCTTCCGAGCCCGCCAGTTTGCCGAAGTCGTGGTCCGGGACCTTGGGGGATGAGGCCACGTCGAGGCCGTAGTGGTGGTAGAGCTGGAGTTCCTGTTCGGGGGAGAGGTGGCGGCCCACGCCGAAGTCGGGGGCGTCCTTGATCAGGGCGCGGTCGAAGGGGACGTGCAGGGTGCCGTCGACGAGTTCGCTGGGCTCCAGGGGCACGAAGGCGTCCCGGGAGAACAGACCGGTGCGTATGGCCGCCCATTCGGGCACGCCGGTCGCGTCGTCCAGGTACACCTCGTCGATGGTGCCGATCTTGGTGCCATTGCGGTCGAACGCCTTGCGGCCGATCAGGTTGCGTGGATCGATGTCGGTCTGCACGGTCCCTCTCCCTCCACGTGGTCGCAACTCATCCGTAAGCACTACAAAAGAGCACATTCAAGGAGGCGGCCACTCGAAGGCCCCGGCGTTGACCTCGCTGGTAGGCTGACAGCGGCTGCTGACCCCGTGCGGGAGAGTCCTCCGACCACCTCGGAGGCGCCGAAGGAGCAAATCCTCCCCGGAATCTCTCAGGCTCACGTACCGCACGGACGAGGTCACTCTGGAAAGCAGGGCGGATGTCGACGGCTTCCGCCCTCACCGACGGGGAAAGCCGGTGCTCATGGGCGTCCGGTGAAGCTCTCAGGTCGAGATGACAGAGGGGGAGGCCGTCGGGGTACCCGCGCCGTGGTGCCCCTCGCAGGTCGCGTCAGACCAGGAGGCCTCCGCAATGACCGCCCATCGCATTCCGCTCTCCGAACTCGAAGCGGGCACCCCGTTCGAGCAGCGCCACATCGGGCCCGACCAGGAGGCGCGGGCCAAGATGCTCGCGCAGGTCGGATACGGCTCGCTCGACGAGCTGACCGCCGCCGCGGTCCCGGATGTGATCAAGAACGCTGATGCCCTGGACCTGCCGGGCGCCCGCACCGAGGCCGAGGTGCTCGCCGAGCTGCGCTCGCTCGCCGACCGCAACCAGGTCCTCGGGTCCATGATCGGCCTGGGCTACCACGGCACCTTCACGCCGCCCGTCGTCCTGCGCAACGTCATGGAGAACCCGGCCTGGTACACGGCCTACACGCCGTACCAGCCGGAGATCTCCCAGGGCCGTCTGGAGGCCCTGCTGAACTTCCAGACGATGGTCGCCGACCTGACCGGCCTGCCCACCTCCGGCGCCTCCCTGCTGGACGAGGGGACCGCCGCCGCCGAGGCCATGGCGCTGTCCCGGCGCATGGGCAGGAACAAGAAGGGTCTGTTCCTGATCGACGCGGACGCGCTGCCGCAGACCATCGCCGTGATCGAGACCCGCGCCGAGCCGACCGGCGTCGAGGTCGTCGTCGCCGACCTCAGCGACGGCATCCCGGCGGAGATCGCCGAGCGCGAGATCAACGGCGTGCTGATCCAGTACCCGGGCGCCTCCGGTGCCGTACGGGACATCAAGCCCGTCATCGACCAGGCGCACGAGCTGGGCGCCCTCGTCACGGTCGCCGCCGACCTGCTCGCGCTGACCCTGCTGACCTCGCCGGGCGAGCTCGGGGCGGACATCGCCGTCGGCACGACCCAGCGCTTCGGTGTGCCGATGGGCTTCGGCGGACCGCACGCCGGCTACATGGCCGTACACGAGAAGTTCGCGCGCAGCCTCCCCGGCCGGCTCGTCGGCGTCTCCGTAGACGCCGACGGCAACAAGGCCTACCGCCTGGCCCTGCAGACCCGTGAGCAGCACATCCGCCGCGAGAAGGCCACCAGCAACATCTGCACCGCGCAGGTGCTGCTCGCCGTGATGGCCGGCATGTACGCCGTCTACCACGGGCCGGAGGGCCTGAAGACCATCGCCCGGCGCACGCACCGGTACGCCACGATCCTCGCCGAGGGGCTGAAGGCCGGTGGCGTGGAGATCGTCCACGGCGCGTACTTCGACACGGTCACCGCGCGCGTGCCAGGCAAGGCCGCCGAGGTCGTCGCCGCCGCCCGGGACAACGGGGTCAACCTGCGTCTCGTCGACGCCGACCACGTCTCGGCCGCCTGCGACGAGACCACCAACCGGGCCCAGCTGGCCGCCGTCTTCGCCGCCTTCGGGGTCGAGGGCGACATCGACGCGCTGGACGAGACCGCCGAGGACACCCTGCCCGAGGCGATGCTGCGCACCGACGCCTACCTCACCCACCCGGTCTTCCACCAGCACCGCTCCGAGACCGCGATGCTGCGCTACCTGCGCAAGCTGGCCGACCGCGACTACGCGCTGGACCGCGGCATGATCCCGCTGGGCTCCTGCACCATGAAGCTCAACGCGACCACGGAGATGGAGCCGGTCACCTGGCCCGAGTTCGGGCAGCTTCACCCCTTCGCGCCCGCCGAGCAGGCCCAGGGCTACCTCACGCTCATCCACGAGCTGGAGGACCGCCTCGCCGAGGTCACCGGCTACGACAAGGTCTCCCTCCAGCCGAACGCCGGCTCGCAGGGCGAGCTGGCCGGTCTGCTCGCCGTACGCGGCTACCACCGTGCCAACGGCGACGAGCAGCGGACCGTCTGCCTCATCCCGTCCTCCGCGCACGGCACCAACGCGGCCAGCGCCGTGATGGCCGGCATGAAGGTCGTCGTCGTCAAGACCGCCGAGGACGGCGAGATCGACGTCGAGGACCTGCGCGCCAAGATCGAGCAGTACCGCGACGAGCTGGCGGTGCTGATGATCACCTACCCGTCGACGCACGGTGTGTTCGAGGAGCACGTCGCCGACATCTGCGCCCAGGTCCACGAGGCGGGCGGCCAGGTGTACGTCGACGGCGCCAACCTCAACGCGCTCGTCGGCCTCGCCAAGCCCGGCCACTTCGGCGGTGACGTCTCCCA
Organism: Streptomyces flaveolus; assembly: GCF_000716535.1. Lineage (GTDB taxonomy): Bacteria > Actinomycetota > Actinomycetes > Streptomycetales > Streptomycetaceae > Streptomyces > Streptomyces flaveolus_A. The sequence goes on from NZ_JNWV01000031.1 coordinate 13,434, forward strand.
CCTGAACCTGCACAAGACGTTCTGCATCCCGCACGGCGGCGGCGGTCCGGGCGTCGGCCCGGTCGCGGTCCGCTCGCACCTGGCGCCGTACCTGCCGAACCACCCGCTCCAGCCGGAGGCCGGCCCGGAGACGGGCGTGGGCCCGATCTCGGCCGCCCCGTGGGGCAGCGCGGGCATCCTGCCGATCTCGTGGGCGTACGTCCGTCTGATGGGCGGCGAGGGCCTCAAGCGCGCCACGCAGGTCGCGGTGCTCTCCGCCAACTACATCGCCAAGCGCCTGGAGCCGCACTACCCGGTGCTCTACACCGGCCCCGCCGGCCTGGTCGCGCACGAGTGCATCATCGACCTGCGTCCGATCACCAAGGCGACCGGCGTGAGCGTCGACGACGTCGCCAAGCGCCTGATCGACTACGGCTTCCACGCGCCGACCATGTCCTTCCCGGTGGCCGGCACGCTGATGATCGAGCCGACCGAGTCGGAGGACATCACCGAGCTGGACCGTTTCTGCGATGCGATGATCGCCATCCGCGCGGAGATCGAGAAGGTCGGTGCCGGTACGTGGCCCGCCGAGGACAACCCGCTGCGGAACGCCCCGCACACCGCCGCCGCGCTCGGCGGTGAGTGGACGCACGCCTACAGCCGCGAGGAGGCCGTCTTCCCGGCCGGTGTCTCGGCCGCCGACAAGTACTGGCCGCCGGTGCGCCGCATCGACCAGGCCTACGGCGACCGCAACCTGGTGTGCTCCTGCCCGCCGCTGGACGCCTACGAGGACTGAGCGAACCGCTGACGAAGGCCCCACCCGGGTTCCGGGCGGGGCCTTCGGGCTTTCCTACGCCGTCGCCAGCGCGACCTCGGTCGCCTTGATCAGGGCGACGACGTCGGAGCCCACGAACAGGCCGAGGTCCCCGGCCGCGTCCTTCGTGATCGCGGCGGTGAGTTCGCCGCCCTCCACGGCGACCCGGACGGTGGCCATGGCCTCGCCGAGCGAGAGACGGATGACCGTGCCCCGCAGCTGGTTGCGGATCGACAGCCCCTCGACCCGGTTGGCGGCCAGCGAGACCTCCGTCGCCTTGACCAGGGCGGTCACCGGGGACCCCGGGGCGAGGCCGAGCTGCTCGACGGCTTCCAGGGTGACGGCCGCGGTGAGGTCCTGGCCGCCGGTGAGCCGGACTTTGACGGTCGCCATGACTTCGCCCGGGTGCACCTCGGTGACGGTGCCGGGCAGCTGGTTGCGGATGCTCAGGGTCATGGGCACCCACCGTAGAGCGCCGGTCCGCTCAGGCCGGGTATGCGTGGGTCTGCGTCGCTTTGACCGTCGCCCAGACCGGTGCACCGGGGTGCAGGTCCAGCTCGGCGGCGGCGACCGTCGTCAGGTCCGCCGCGAGGGGCAGCTCGCCGGTGAGGTCGGCGCGGATCTGGTCGCCGTGCGTCTCCAGGCCGGCGACCTCGCAGCGCCACAGGTTGCGGGCGCTGGCGCCGGAGGGCCGGTCCCGGAACAGGGTCACGGCGGACGGCGGGAAGGCCACGAACACCGGCCCCGACAACTCCTCCGTGGTCGTGATCGCGGGCCCGGTGTCGAGCCGTACGGTGTGCCCCGCGGCCTGTCCGCGGTAGAGGTTGAGGCCGACGAGCCGGGCGATGTAGTCCGTGCGCGGGTGGCGGGCGATGTCGGCGGGGGTGCCCTCCTGGACGACCCGGCCGTGCTCCACGACCACCAGCCGGTCCGCGAGCACCATGGCGTCCAGCGGGTCGTGGGTGACCAGCACGGAGACCGCCTCGAACTCGGCCAGGTGGCGGCGGAGCCGGGCGCGGACCTCCAGGCGGGTACGGGCGTCCAGGGCCGCCAGCGGTTCGTCCAGGAGCAGCAGCCGGGGGCGGGTGGCCAGGGCGCGGGCGAGGGCCACGCGCTGGGCCTGGCCGCCGGACAGGCTTCGCGGTCTGGCGCCCGCGTGGGCGGCCAGGCCCATCCGCTCCAGCCACGTCGCCGCCTGCGCGCGGGCCTCCGCCTTGCGGACGCCCTGGCAGCGGGGGCCGAAGGCGACGTTGTCCAGGGCGGACAGGTGGGGGAAGAGGAGGTAGTCCTGAAAGACGACGCCGACCGGCCGGGACTCCGGGGGCGTGTGGGCCAGGGGGGTTCCGTCCAGGTGGAGGTGACCGTCGGTGAGGGGGGTGAGGCCGGCGAGGGCGCGCAGGGCGGTGGTCTTGCCGGCGCCGTTGGGGCCCAGCAGGGCGAGGACGTCTCCGGGGGTGGCTCTCAGGGTCACGTCCAGGCGGAAGGTGCCTCGGTCGACCACGAGGTGGGCGTCGAGGCCGGGGGGCTGGTGCGGGTGTGTGGTGGCCGGCCGGCCTTCGGCGGGCTTCCGGTTTCCACCCGCAGCACCTGTGCGGGTCTCGTCGTCCGGTGCGGGTGGCCCCTGTGGGTCGGAAGCGCCGTCGGCGGCTGCGGCCGCGTTCCGTGCGGGGTCGGTGGTGTCGGGGGTCCTGGGGCGGGGTGTCGTCATGAGGGTGTCATCCAGCGGTCCCTGAGGCCCGCCAGTACCGCGATCGACACGGTCAGCAGGACCAGGCTGAGGGAGATGGCGGCCTCGGGGTCGTTCTGCAGGGCCAGGTAGACCGCGAGGGGCATGGTCTGGGTGCGGCCGGGGAAGTTGCCCGCGAACGTGATCGTCGCGCCGAACTCGCCGAGCGCGCGGGCCCAGGCCAGTACCGCGCCGGCCGCGATGCCGGGCGCGATCAGCGGCAGCGTGACCCGGCGGAACGCGGTGAAGCGGGAGGCGCCGAGCGTGGTCGCCGCCTCCTCGTAGCGCGGGTCGGCGGCGCGCAGCGTGCCCTCCACGCTGATCACCAGGAACGGCATCGCGACGAACGCCTCCGCGATCACGACCCCGGTGGTGGTGAACGGCAGCGTGATGCCGAACCACGCGTCGAGCCACTGCCCGATGACGCCGTTGCGGCCCAGGGCGAGCAGCAGGGCCACACCGCCGACCACCGGTGGCAGCACCAGCGGGAGGGTCACCAGGGCGCGTACGAGTCCCCGGCCGGGGAACTCCGTACGGGCCAGCAGCCAGGCCAGTGGCACACCGAGGACGAGGCTGACGGCGGTCGCCGCGGTGGCGCTCACCAGGGAAAGCTGGAGCGCCTGCCACACCTCGGCGCTGGACAGCTGATCCGGCAGTCCGCGCCAGGGCGCCCGGACGAGCAGCGCGAGCAGCGGCAGCAGCAGGAACGCCAGGGCCAGCACCCCCGGCAGCAGCAGCGGCAGCGGCGCCCCGCGCCGGCTCCCCGCGCCGACGCGGCGGCGCCGTGCCCGGCCCGAGCGGGGGCCGGTGGCCGCACCGGGCTCGTCGAGCGAGGTCACGGCTTGAGGAACCCGGCTTCGTCCAGCACCTTCTGGCCCTCGGCGGAGCGTACGAGGGCGATGAACGCCTTGGCGGCCTCGGCGTTCGGCGCGTTCTTCAGCAGCGCGATCGGGTAGTCGTTGACGGCACCGGCCGATTCGGGGAACTCCACGCCCTCCACCTTGTCACCCGCGGCCTTCACGTCGGTCCTGTACACCACCGCCGCGTCGGCCTCCTTCAGCTCCACCTTGGTCAGGGCGCCCTTGACGTCCTGCTCGTAGGAGACCGGCGTGAGCTTCAGCTTGCTCGCGTCCAGGGCCTTCTGGGCGGCGGCTCCGCACGGCACGGTCCTGTCGCACAGGACGACCTTCAGACCGGCCTCGGTGAGGTCCTTCAGGGAGGACACCTTGTGCGGGTTGCCCGGTACGGTCGCGATCTCCAACTGGTTGCGGACGAAGGTGACCGGGGTGCCGGCCGTGTCCTGCTTGTCCGTCACGACGGCCATCGTCCTGGGGCTGGCCGCGGCGAACACGTCCGCCGGGGCACCGCTGGTGATGTTCGCGGCGAGGGTGTCGCTGCCGCCGAAGTTGAAGCTGACCTTCGTGCCCTGATGCCGCTTCTCGAACTCCTTGCCCAGGGCCGTGAAGCTCTCCTTCAGCGAGGCCGCCGCGAACACGGTGACCGTGCCGGAGAGCTTCGGGGACGCCGATGTGCCGGAGGGGGAGTCGGCCGGGCCGGTGGAGTCCGACGAGGAGGAGCAGGCGCTGAGGGCCATCACGGCGACGGCTCCCGCACCGGCCAACTGGAGCAACCGCCGGGGCCGGCGCACGGAACGGGTCATCACGGAGCTACTCCTTGGTTGTCGAACGACTGTCGCGCCCGGGCACGGCCGAGTAGTGGCCGTGCGGTGATGATACTGCCGCATCTGCCAGGTGGAAGTCTTCTGTTGCATCGCATGAGCTGGGCCCTCTCGGCTTCCAGCTCGCATGTGCGTTTGTACGGCGCTCGTCGACCCGAGGTGTGACGGCCCAACGTGCCCGGTCAGGTCCGGTCGATGTGCACGTTCGTGGACTTCACGCGCGCGGTGGCCTCCATGCCCACCTCCAGGCCCAGTTCCTCCACCGCCTCCCGGGTCAGCAGCGAGACGAGCCGGTGCGGGCCCGCCTGGATCTCCACCTGGGCGGCGACGTCGCCGAGCTTGATCGCGGTGACGATGCCGGGGAAGGCGTTGCGGGCCGAGGTGTACGAGGTGTCCTCCTCGGCGGCGCTCGCCTTGGCCAGTTCGACCGAGAACGCGGCGAGGTCCCTGCCGTCGATGAGCCGCCGTCCGGATTCGTCGCGGTGCGTGGCCACCCGGCCCGCGTCGGCCCAGCGGCGGGCGGTGTCCGGGCTGACGCCGAGCAGCCGCGCGGCCTGACCGATCGTGTAGGACTGCATGCCGGTCACGATAGGGCCACGTACCCGGGAACCGTGGGCGCGGGTCGGCCGTCGGAGGTGCCGTGATCGCGCCGTACCGTGCGCGGTTCCAGCGTTCCGGCCGCGCGGCTCGGCTCAGCCCGTGTGCACCCGTGGCCGGAGTTCGCGGTCCGGTTCCGCCTCGCGCAGTACTTCGCGGGTGACCGGGGCGACCTCGCCCTGGCCGAAGAGGAAGAACCGGAGGAAGTTGGCGAACGGATTGCCCTCGGTCCACTCGAAGTAGATGTGCGGGGTGCAGCCGGTGACGTCACGGACGTGCAGCAGCAGTGCGGCGAGGGCGTTCGGGATGGAGGCGGACTCCAGCGTCAGCACCCGGTAGCGGCCGTGCAGCACCTCGCCACGGACGGTGAGGCCCGCCTCGAACTCGGAGGGGTCGGTGACCGTGACCTCGACGAAGACGAAGTCCTCCTGCTCGGGCATGTCGTTGTCGGCGCGGATCTGCTCGATCTTGTCGCGGTACTCGGCCTTGTCCCGGCGGTCCGGCTCGTTGGCGATGAACCGCATCTTGCGGCTGGCCATGTCCCGTATGAAGCGTTCCGCCATGGGATCGAGCGACACGCTGGTGACGCGCAGCTCGAAGGCGCGGGCCAGCCGGGACAGCAGGGAGACCAGGACGATGCCCGCGATGAAACAGGCACCGATCTTCACGCCGTCCGGGCGCTCGATGACGTTCACGACGGTCGTGTAGAGGAACACCACCGAGATCACCGCGAACGTGACGGTCCAGCCGCGCTGTCCCGCCTTGCGCGCGGCGATGGTCACGGCGATCGCGGCCGAGCTGATCAGCACCAGCACACCGGTGGCGTAGGCGCCGCCCTGCTTGTCGACGTTGGCGTCGAAGATCCAGGTCACCAGGAAGGCCACCAGGGTGAAGACGATGACCATCGGGCGCACGGCCCGCGCCCAGTGCGGCGCCATGCCGTAGCGGGGCAGATAGCGCGGCATCAGGTTGAGCAGGCCGGCCATGGCGGAGGCGCCCGCGAACCACAGGATGGCGATGGTCGAGACGTCGTACACCGTGCCGAAGGCGTTGCCCAGGTACTCGTGCGCGAGGTAGGCGAGCGCGCGGCCGTTGGCCTGGCCGCCCGTCTTGAACTCCTTCTCCGGGATCAGCAGCGTGGTGATGAAGCTCGTGGCGATCAGGAAGCAGCTCATGATCAGCGCGGCGGTGGTCAGCAGCTTCTTGGTGTCCCGGATCCGGCCGACGGGCCGCTCTTCGGTGTCGCCGGCGTCGCCCTTCACATGCGGCATGACGGCGACACCGGTCTCGAAGCCCGACAGGCCCAGGGCGAGCTTCGGGAAGACGATCAGTGCCACGCCGATCATCGCGAAGACGTTCCCGTGCTGCGTGGTCAGCGCGCTGCTCCAGTCCATGATCACGTGCCCGGCGGTGACGACGTGCCATATGCCGGTGATCACGACGACGAGGTTGAGCAGGAGGTACACGCCCACCAGGGCGACCGCGACCCCGATCGCCTCCAGGAAGCCCTTGAGGAAGACGGCGCCGAGCAGTGCCACGAGGAACAGCGTGATCACCATCTGCTTGCCCTGCAGGGCCTCCGTCAGATGCGGGTTCTCCACCAGGTGGGTGGAGGCGTCGGCGGCGGACAGCGTGATGGTGATGAGGAAGTCCGTCGCCGCGAAGCCCAGCAGCGTGAGCACGAACAGCTTGCCCTGCCAGAACGACAGCAGCCGCTCCAGCATCGCGATCGAGCCCTCGCCGCGCGGGCTCTCCTCGGCGACCCTTCGGTAGACCGGCAGCGCGCCGGCCAGCGTCACGACGACGAGCACGATGGTCGCCACGGGCGACAGCAGACCGGCGGCCAGGGCCGCGATGCCGGGCTGGTAGCCGAGGGTGGAGAAGTAGTCGACACCGGTCAGGCACATCACCCGCCACCAGCGCTGTCCCTGGTGCGGGGGCTCCGGCTCGGCGTGGGGTCCGGTGTGGCCACCGCCCTTGCCCATGTCGGACAGGCCCTCCAGCATCCACGCGCGCAGGCGGCTGGTACTGGGAGGGCGCTCGGTCGTGACCATCGGCGTGCTCCTGATGTGCGGCTCAGCTCTTTGCGGCCATCACGCGGACGGCGGCACCAGCGTAAGCAGAGCGTGACGCCTGGGCCTATGGATCACGGCTCGGGCGGCGTCAAGCTTGCGTTAAGAATGGCCCGCGAGCGGAGAGACCGCACCAAGAAGGGGAGGCCGGGGCGGGTCGGCCGGGATGGGGCGGAGCGGAGGAGCGCGGAGAGTCGGCGCGTGAGGGGGCCGGGCGGCGGCCACCGAGCGTCACTCCAGACCCGACGCCCGGAACACACCGAGGGCCGTCTCGCGGTCCACGCGGCGGGCCAGGCGGTGCAGCGCCGACGTGCCGAACAGCAGCGTGCCGGCGGCCTCCGAGCGGCGGGCGCCCTCGTCCAGCCGGAACCACAGCTCCGGGTTGCGGATCAGGACCTCCGGGTCGATCTCGATCCGGTTGCCGAGGGCGTCCCGCAGCACCAGGCGCTGGGTGACACCGTCCAGCGGGCGCACCGCGGTCAGCAGATCGGTGCGGACGCGGCGGGTGCGGTACAGGCGCCGGCCGGTCAGCCAGCCCCGTCCGGCGGACACGCGCACCGGGAACAGCACGAGGAGCAGGAGCAGGGCCAGCAGCAGCCACAGGGCACCGCGCCACCAGGTCAGCGAGCCAGCCGCCCAGTCGACGCACAGCAGCAGGCCGAACAGCGCGCCGGCACAGCGGGCCGACGTGCGTGCGTCCTTGGTCCAGCCGCGGTCGTACACCACCGTCCCGGTGCCGGACGGGTATGCGCCGGTCGGCTGGGGGCGGGTGTCGTTGCCGTGCTCCATGAGGGAAACGGTAGTCCGCCCAGGGTGCCCGGGGTCCCCCTTGACGGTGCTCTGACGGCTCAGCACCTGTTCTTGACGGGACGACAGCGGGCCCGGCGTCACCCCCGCGCCTCACTCGCCGGTGCGTGACCCGGTCGCCCCCTTCACAACCCCCGGGTGTCGATGCGCAGATGCCACGTGTTGCGGCGGTGGACGGACAGCAGCTCCGATTCCAGCGGGGACGGGGGTACCGCCAGGACCGGGCAGACCGCGTGGGCCAGGCAGTGCCGGGAGACCCGGCCCGAGAACGCCCGTTGCAGTCCGCGCCGCCCGGTGCCCACGACCAGGACGTCGTCCTCCCGGTTCGCCGTCGCCACCAGCGCCGGGCCGGGGGCGCCGCGTACGACGACGGGCTGCATCGGCACACCGGGACCCTCGGCGTCGAAGATCTCCTCCAGCACCGAGGCCAGCCGCTGCTTGGCGAGCCGCTGCCACTCCTCGACCAGCAGTCCGGCGGCGGGGGAGCGCCGCGCCGCGGAGTCACCGCCCGGTGGCTCCCAGGCCAGCACGGGCCACAGCTCGGCTCTCAGCCGGCGGGCCAGCGCGGTGGCCCGCCGCAGGGCCGTGACGCTGTTCAGCGAGCCGCTCACGCCGACGACCACGCGCGTGACCGCCGAGGCGTCGTAACCGGACATGACTCACGACTCCACCGTTCCGGAGGGGCACCGCCGGAGCGGGTGACACCCGTGACACCCGCGGGGCGTCCCCGCTGCGAGGTCCTCGCTTCCTTCCATCCCACTCCCGTGCCGGCGATTCGACCAGCCGGGCGGCACGCACACCCCCACGAACGCCTCTCCGGCCGTTAAAATTCGGCGCTCAGAACGAAACTTTCGAGCGCCTCCAGGAGGCGAACATGAGAACCTACGACAATCCCGTCATCCCGGGCTTCCACCCCGACCCCAGCGTGTGCCGGGTCGGCGACGACTACTACCTGGTGTGTTCCAGCTTCGAGTACTTCCCCGGCGTTCCGCTGTTCCACAGCCGGGACCTGGTGCACTGGCGCCAGCTCGGCAACGTGCTGGACCGGCCGGAGCAGTTGGACCTGCCCGACGACGTCCCGGCGTCCGCCGGCATCTACGCGCCGACGATCCGCTACCACGACGGACTCTTCCACGTCATCACCACCAGCGCGGGCGCCGGCGGCACCTTCCTCGTCACCGCGGAGCGCCCCGAGGGCCCCTGGTCCGACCCGGTGTGGATCGATCTGCCCGGCATCGACCCCGACCTGGCCTGGGACGAGGACGGTACCTGCTGGGTCGCGATGGCCGGGGTCAGCGTCGCCCGGATCGACCCGCGCACCGGACGGGTGCTGGAGGGCCCGCTGCCGATGTGGTCCGGCACCGGCCTGCGGGACCCCGAGGCCCCGCACCTGTACCGGATCGGCGACTGGTGGTACCTGCTGCTCGCCGAGGGCGGCACCGCACTGGGCCACGGTGTCTCCGTGGCGCGCGCCCGCTCGCCGCGCGGTCCCTGGGAACCGGCTCCCGGCAACCCGCTGCTGTCCCACCGCGGCACCGGCCTGCCCATCCAGTGCACCGGCCACGGCGACCTGGTCCAGGCGGCCGACGGAACCTGGTGGATGGTGCTGCTCGGCACCCGGCCCCGCGGCTGGTTCCCGGAGTTCCACGTCCTCGGCAGGGAGACGTTCCTGGTCCCGGTGGAGTGGGCCGACGGCTGGCCGCGGACGGGCCCGGTCCAGGAGCGGCATCCGGCACCGGCCGCCTGGGCGCCCGTCGAACAGCCGCCGGTACGGGACGACTTCACCGGGCCGGTGCTCGCGCCGCACTGGATATCCCCGCGACGCCGGCCCGAGGGCTGCTGGTCGCTGACCGAGCGGCCGGGCCGTCTCACCCTGACCGCCACCGGTGACAGCCTCGACCGGCCCGGGTACACCTTCGTCGGCCGCCGCCAGCAGCACCACGACTGCCGGGCGGCGGCGTCGCTGGAGCCCGGCGAGGCCGCGCGCGCGGGGCTGTCGGTGCGGCTGGACGAGGCCCACCACTACGACCTGGAGGTGAGCGGGGGTACCGCGGCCGTGATCGCGCGGATCGGACCGCTGCGGCAGCGTGTCGCCGAACACGCGGTGCCGGCGGGTCCGGTCACCCTGGCCGTCGAGATCCGCGCCACCCGGGACCCCGGGACGCAGCACGGCCCCGACACCCTCGCCTTCTCCGTGGGAACCGCCGGGGGAACCGTCCGGCTCGCCGAACTCGACGGCCGCTATCTGTCCACGGAGGTGGCCGCCGGCTTCACCGGTCGGGTCATCGGCATGTACGTCACCGAGGGGCGCGCGGCCTTCGACTGGTTCGAGTACGCGCCCGCCACGCCGTAGGCGACCCCCTGACGCGCCGAACGATTTCGAAAGTTTCGAAAGGGTGGGGTGGGGGCCTGGTCCGGGACGCACCCGGGCACGCGTCGGGGCCGGAGCGCACGGGTCATGTGCGGCCGGCCCCTCGGGGCACCGGGCCCCTGTCAGGTCACTGTGCCGGGCCCAGGTCGGGTCACCGTGCCGCGCTCAGGCGGCGGTCATCACCTGTTCCGCACCGAGCGGGCGGTGCGGGGCGATGATGCGGCCGTCGGGCAGCAGCTCACCGGTGTCCTCGAACAGCAGGACGCCGTTGCACAGCAGGCTCCACCCCTGCTCCGGGTGGTGCGCCACGAGGCGGGCGGACTCCCGGTCGGCGGATTCGGCTGGTGGGCAAGGCGGCTGGTGCTGGCACATGGGCGGGATCTTTCGCTCTGTCGTGATCATGTCCGTCCCCCGTGGTGATGAGTCGGTCGGAAACCAGTGTTGTCCTCTGGGCGTCGTTCCGCAGGGATTTCACAGCACCGCTTCTCACAGGTTCAGGACGCGTCACCCGGGCGGACGGTTCAGTCCAACTGCACTGTCCCTTCGGGTGGTTCGCAGTGGCCGGATGGGACTAGTCCGGATGGCCCCGGGCGGTGAAGTGCTCGAAAGACAGTCGTACCCCGCTTCCCTCGCGGGCAGCGGGGTACGCGGGCGTCGGTCAGGCAGGCGAGCCGAGCAGCGGGAGAGGAGTCGCCCGATGGGTCAGCACCGGAAGCAACTCGGCGACCGGAAAGGGACGGTGCGTCGGAATGCCGGGCGGTGCGGGCGCCAGCGGTACGAGCAGATCGGTGGCGGCGGGATGGCCCTCGCTGCCGTCGCCGGAGCAGTCGCCGTGCAGCCACAGGGTGAGCATGTACAGCCCGGGGACGGACAACAGCCGCGCCTGGTACGGCTGTTGCAGGGCCTCGGCCTGTTGCAGGGCGCGTTCGGTGGAGGCGACGTACGGGCCCTCGAAGAAGTGCGAGAAGGCCCAGCCGTCGGGAGTCAGCATGGTCTCGGCCGCGGCCACCGCGCGATCACCGCACCGGATCAGGAAGCGCCAGCCGGCCAGTCGGGTCGCGGACAGGCCTTGCGCGGTGATCCGGTCCAGCACGTGGACGGGCAACGGGAGTTCCGGTGTGGCCGGACCCTGCGCGGCGCGCAGGGAAGGAGTACGGGCCTCACGGACCGCGGTGGGGGAACCGAGGGCGGTGAGGACGGAGCGCAGGGCAGGCGCGGGGGCAGGGGGCACGTGCAGCGGCATGTGGGTCGCCTCTCATTCGACAGGCGCGGCGGCGCGAGGAGGGTGGGGCGGACGGCGCTGTCAGCTCACGGAAGGCCGGAGAGGTGGGGGCCCGGGTTGGTGTGAAAGAGAGTGCGGCTCGGTCTGCCGCCCGTCAACGGGGACGGCAGGAACACCGCGGAAACCAGGACCGAGGGCGCCAACCTTCTGCCTTGTGGACGAAGTTTATACGACGTGTGTTCGGCCGGTGTTTCGTCTATCCGATTCCGGCCGGTCGGGCAAGGCGGAATTAGGTCGTCGATTTGCGGAAATCATCCCGATTTCCGGACCGGGCCCCCGTCGCTGACCTCGTCATACGCACCGGTAACGGTCGGCCGAATGTCGTCGGCGTTTTTCACGAGGCGTGCGGGGCACCCGAAGGTGCGAGTGCGGCATGCCCCGTGAATGTGCCGCCGGGAACATTCAGACAGACTAGCGGGCGGCGGGCCCGCGCGGGACGTTATCGATCGCTTCGGCTGGGCATCATCCCACCTGACCCGGGAGCCAGGCGGCCGGATCGTCGGCCCGCCCATCCGAGGAGGGACACTTCGATGGGGGAGAAGGTCGTGGCAGGGCAGTTCGACCTGTCCGATCGCCAGCGCTACCGCGAAAAGCTCCAGCAGTGCCTGACGGGACTGGAGCGGCTGCTGCGCGAGAAGCGATTCGATCGTCCCAAGAATCTCATGGGAGTCGAGATCGAGTTGAATCTCGCCGGGTCGGACGGTATGCCGAAAATGTTGAACGGGCAGGTACTGGAGCGCATCGCGAGCCGCGACTTCCAAACAGAACTCGCCATGTTCAACCTGGAAGTCAACATAGCCCCACACCGGCTGGGCGGCCGGGTATTCGACCGGCTCGCCGAGGAACTGCGCACCTCGCTCGCCTACGCCGACCGCAAGGCCGGCGAGGTGGACGCGGGCATCGTCATGATCGGCATCCTGCCCACCCTCGACCGGGACGACCTGGTCTCCTCCAACCTCTCCGAGGTCGACCGCTACACGCTCCTCAACGACCAGATCGTCGCCGCACGCGGAGAGGACTTCCGGCTCGACATCGAGGGCGTGGAGCACCTCGTCTGCACCTCGAAGTCGATCGTGCCCGAGGCCGCGTGCACCTCCCTTCAACTGCACCTGCAGGTCACCCCGGGGCGGTTCGCCGACGTGTGGAACGCGGCCCAGGCGGCCTCCGCCGCGCAGATCGCCGTCGGTGCCAACTCACCGTTCCTCTTCGGGCACGAGCTGTGGCGCGAGTCCCGGCCCCCGCTGTTCCTGCAGTCCACCGACACCCGGCCGCCCGAGCTCCAGGCGCAGGGCGTCCGGCCGCGCACCTGGTTCGGCGAGCGGTGGATCACCTCCGCGTACGACCTGTTCGAGGAGAACCTGCGCTACTTCCCGGCCCTGCTGCCGATCTGCGACGACGAGGAGCCGCTGGAGGTCATCGAGGCCGGCGGGGTGCCCAAGCTCGCCGAGCTCGTGCTGCACAACGGCACGATCTACCGCTGGAACCGGCCGGTGTACGGCATCGCGGACGGCGTCCCGCACCTCAGGGTGGAGAACAGGGTGCTGCCGGCCGGGCCGACCATCACCGACGTGATCGCCAACGCGGCCTTCTACTACGGCCTCGTCCGCGCCCTCGCCGAGGAGTCCCGGCCGGTGTGGACCCGGCTGCCGTTCGCCGCGGCCGAGGCGAACTTCGACGCGGCGTGCCGGTACGGCATCGACGCGCGCTTCGTGTGGCCCCGGCGGGGGCGGTACGGCGGCGCGGGCGAGGTCGACGCCGTCACGCTGGTCCGCGACGAGCTGCTGCCGCTCGCCTCGGCCGGACTGGACGCGTGGGGTGTGGAGGCCGCCGACCGGGACCTCTACCTGGGCGTGATCGAGGAACGCTGCCGGCGCCGGGTCAACGGGGCGTCCTGGCAGGCGGCCACCTTCCACCGGGCGCTGGAGCAGGGGCTGTCGCGGCAGGCGGCCCTGGCGGCGACGACGCGGCGGTACGCCGAGCTGATGCATGTGGGGGAGCCGGTGCACACGTGGCCGGTCGGGTTGCCGGAACCGGTCCCGCTGGGCTGAGCGCCAGGCTCCGCCGAGCCACTGGAGAGGCCGACCCACCCCCGGCCGTGCCCGGGGGTGGGGGGTGCATCGCAGGGGCTGGTCACGGGTCGGGGCCGCGCGAGTCGCCGGCTGAGGAGTGGGCGCTGAGTGTCGTGCCGCGGAGAGGAGACGGCGGTGGGCGGCGCGGGGGTGTGTCGGCGGTGTCAGCGGCGGACGGCAGGGGGCTGCCGTAAGGCCGTACGACCAGGCGTCGGGGTGGCGGGGGGCATGGCGCGCCCTTCACAGTTCCTTCTGCGATCCTTGCCAGGCGAAGGGTGGGCCAGTGGCCCGTGAGCCGGCTGGAGGCAGGGGTGCAGGTGGAGGCTGACTCGGTGGCCGATTCCGCGGCGCGGCAGCGCGACCCGCGGCGGATCCTGCGGGACGAGACGCTGCTCGTCCTCGCGCTCTCGCTCGGGGCGAGCGGGGTGTCCGCGCTGATCAGTTTCATCGGCTCGGTCACCAAGCCGGGCGGCCTGAAGGACCAGGCGGCCACCCTCAACGCCTCCGCCGCCCCCGGCCGCCCCTGGCTGGACCTGGCCTGGCAGCTCTTCGGCATCGCCACCGCGCTGGTCCCCGTGGCACTCGTCGCCCACCTGCTGCTGCGCGAGGGCGCGGGCCTGCGCACCCTCGGCTTCGACCGCACCCGTCCCTGGCCAGACCTCGCCCGGGGTGCCGGCATCGCGGCCGTGATCGGCAGCACCGGCATCGCCTTCTACCTCGCCGCCCGCGGCCTCGGCTTCAACCTCACCGTCGTACCCGAGGCACTTCCGGACGTGTGGTGGAAGTACCCGGTGCTCATCCTCTCCGCGCTGCAGAACGCGATCCTCGAAGAGGTGATCGTCGTCGGCTACCTGCTGCGGAGGCTGGGGCAGTTGGGCTGGACCCCGGGGGCGGCACTGGTGGCCAGCGCGGTCCTGCGCGGCTCGTACCACCTCTACCAGGGCATCGGCGGCTTCCTCGGCAACATGGTCATGGGCGTGGTGTTCGTCTACCTGTACCGCCGCTGGGGCCGGGTCGGACCGCTGGTCGTCGCGCACTCCCTGCTCGACATCGGCGCGTTCGTCGGCTACGCCCTCCTCGCGGGCAAGGTGGGCTGGCTGCCGACCGCCTGAGCGAGCCCTCAGGCGCGCAGTTCGCCGTCGATGACCGTCACCGCGAAGCCGGTGAGCAGGGTGCGCCCGCCCCGCAGGCCGGTGCGGACCAGCCCGGTGCGGCGGGAGGCCTGGAGCCCGGTGAGGTCGTCGCGGCCGAGGCGGGTGGACCAGTGCGGGGCGAGCGCGGTGTGGGCGCTGCCGGTCACCGGGTCCTCGTCGATGCCGACGTTCGGGAAGAAGCAACGGGAGACGAAGTCGTAGCCACGGGCCGGGTCGTCGGCGCGGGCGGTGGCGATGATGCCGCGCGAGGAGTAGGCGCCGAGGGCCCGGTGGTCGGGGGAGAGGCCGAGCACGGTCTTCTCGTCGGCTAGTTCGACCAGCAGGTCACCGACGTTCGGGCCGGTGTCGAACGCGGCGACCGGCCGCGCGCCGAGCGCCTCGGCCACCCCGGCCGGGATGTCGACCGGCGTCAGCGGGGCGGTCGGGAAGTCGAGGGTGATCGAGCCGTCCGCGCCGGGCGTGGCGATCAGCACGCCGCTGCGGGTGGCGAACCGCACCGGACCCTCGTGGGCGCCGGTGGTGTGCAGGACGTGGGCCGTGGCGAGGGTGGCGTGGCCGCACATCGCGACTTCGGTGACGGGCGTGAACCAGCGCAGCGCCCAGTCCGCCTCGCCGCCCGCGGGCAGCCGGTGCGCGAAAGCCGTCTCGGCGTGGTTGACCTCCATGGCGACGTTCTGGAGCCAGTCGTCCTCCGGAAAGACGTCGTCCAGGAGCAGGACCCCGGCCGGATTGCCGGCGAAGGGGCGGTCGGTGAAGGCGTCGACGATTCGGATGCGCATGGCGCCGACGCTAGCGGCTGCGACGGCCCCCGGACCAAGGCCAATTCGGGGATGCCGGACTGATTCCCGGCCTGGCCCGCCGCACGGGGACCAGCGGGCGCGCGCCCCTGTGCATCACGTTCCCCCTCGCCGGGAAGGGGGTTGTCAGGCGATCGGTTCCGATATATCGTTGAAGCATCGCGAACGATATGCGATGCAGACGTGACAGATCAACGATGGAATGGAGTGATCACGATGCGCACCCACGGTTTCGAGCGTGGACATCGGCACGAGGGCCCCGGCCGGCGGGGCATGGGCGGCTTCGGTGGCTTCGACGGACGACGGGCCGCCTTCGGGCCCTTCGGCCCCGGCGGACCGGGCTTCGGTCCCGGCGGACCCGGTTTCGGACCGGGTCCTTGGGGGCCGCGCGGTAGGGGCGGTCCGCGCGGGCGGGCACGGCGCGGTGACGTACGCGCCTCGATCCTGGCCCTGCTCAAGGACCGGCCCATGCACGGCTACGAGATGATCCAGGAGATCGCCGAACGCAGCGGCGGCGCCTGGAAGCCCAGCCCCGGCTCCGTCTACCCGACCCTCCAACTGCTGGAGGACGAGGGTCTGATCGTCAGCGAGAGCGAGGGCGGCAAGAAGCTGTTCTCCCTGACCGAGAGTGGACGCGCCGTCGCCGACGAGGGGCCGGACGCCCCCTGGGAGGAGGCCTCGCGCGGAGTCGACTGGGAGGCCCTCACCGAGATCCGCCAGGCGGGCTTCGGCCTGATGGAGGCCTTCGGCCAGGTGTGGAAGACCGGCAGCAAGGAGCAGCGCGAGAAGGCGCTCGCCGTCATCAACGACGCCCGCAAGAAGCTGTACCTCATCCTCGCCGACGAGCACTGAGCCTCGTAATACACGAGCCGTCGCCGCACGACGGTCCGGGCGCCCCGCGGTATCCGCGCGGGGCGCCTTCGTCCGTTCCGGCTCGGGTGCCCCTCGGCTCAGGCCACCAGGCCGTCCAGCTTGCGCAGTGACTCGTTCAGCGCGGCCGCCGCCGAGTCCTTGAGCTTGCCCGCCATCAACGACACCGCGGCGCCGGTGAACTCCCCGTCGATGCGGAGGGTCGTGGCGTCCCCGTCCGGGGTCAGCGTGTAGCGGGTGGCGACGGTCACCGCCATCGGGCCCTTGCCGCGGATCGCGAACACCCGAGCCGGTTCGAGCTCCTCGATGGTCCAGTCGACCTGCGCCGGAAAGCCCATCAGCTTCATGTTCTCCTGGAACGTGCCGCCCACGGCCAGGGTCTCCGGGCCGCCCCGCGGGAAGCTGGTGTGGGTCGCGTTCCACGCCCCGTACGACGGCCAGTCGGTGAGCTGGGCCCACACCTTCTCGGCCGGCGCCTGGATGCGTGCCTCCGCGCTGACTTCGGCCATGCGACCACCCCTTCGGATCGGGCGTATCGGGCTACGGTGTCGCGGAACGTAGCCGCACGGGCGCGAACATTCAATATTGATGAACCGTCAGGAACTGTGTGGGAGGTCCCGTCCGTGCGCGGGATCGGTCTGATCTCCTCCGTAAGGATGAGATCCGGGTCGCCGATGTCCACTCCGCGTGGGACGCGAAAATGGTTCCCCTCGTGGATGCCCCGTCCCGTTGAGGCTGATGAGGTAGGGGATGTGCAACCCCGTACAGCCCACCGGACCGCCGATGACGCAGCGGTTCCGCACCAGGACGGCGCTGCCGGGCTCGGTGCCGAGCTGGCAGCGGTGGTCGCCGCTGCCCGCCGGAGGGCCGTCCGGGACAGGGACCGCCACACCGACACCGCCCATCTGCTGCACGCCCTGCTGGAACACGACCCCGAGGCCCGCGCCGCCGTCGGGGGTCCGCAGCGGCTCGCCCGGGTCCTCGGCTACCTGGTGCAGCGCAGCATCGGCTACGGACTGCGCTGGCAGGGCAGCGTGGAGGACTCGGGCGCGATTCCCCTCGTCCCCGCTCCGGCCGGCCCCGTCGGCCCCGCCGGTCTCGACGCTCCGGGCAAGGGTGCCGACGGCTGGTCCCCCGCCGCGTCCGCCGCGCTCGCGGACGCCCGCGCGCGTGCCCGGCGGCGGGGCGCGCCCCGCGTCGCCGGCACCGACCTGCTCGCGGCGCTCGCCGCGGACCCGCGGTCCCGGGCGGTCGAGGTCCTCGAACGCGCCGGCATCCCCGCGCGCGAACTGTCCGCGCGGATCGAGTCGGGAGCGGACGTGTACGCCGACGACGGCGGGCCGACCCGCTGACCCCTTGGTTCCGCTCCGTCCCGGCCCTCTGCCCCCTCTTTTTTGGCCCTCTCGTCCCCGCTGACGGGCTCGTCCACCAGCTGAGACAGGTGTCACCGGGGGTGACGCTCCTGTCGTCGCCTGTCATCATGTGCCGGTGCGTACGTCTGTGAGCAGTCAGGACAGCCCCGGCAAGGGAGCCGGGCTCGGTCTAGCGCTCGGCTCGGCGCTGGCCTTCGGCGGGTCCGGAGTGGCCGCCAAGCCGCTGATCGAGGCGGGGCTCGACCCGCTCCACGTGGTGTGGCTGCGGGTGGCGGGCGCCGCCCTGGTGATGCTGCCGGTCGCGATCCGGCACCGGGCGCTGCCCCGCCGCCGGCCGGCGCTGCTCGCCGGGTTCGGACTGCTCGCCGTCGCCGGTGTCCAGGCCTGTTACTTCGCCGCGCTCTCCCGGATACCCGTCGGCGTGGCCCTGCTCGTCGAGTACCTGGCTCCCGCCCTGGTGCTGGGCTGGGTGCGGTTCGTGCAGCGGCGGCCCGTCAGCCGCGCCGCCGCGCTCGGCGTGGTCCTCGCCGCCGGCGGTCTCGCCTGCGTGGTCGAGGTCTGGTCCGGCCTGAGCTTCGACGCGCTGGGCCTGGTGCTCGCCCTCGGCGCCGCCTGCTGCCAGGTCGGCTACTTCGTACTGTCCGACCAGGGCAGCGACGCGGGTGACGCGGCGCCGGACCCGCTCGGCGTCATCGCCTACGGGCTGCTCGTCGGCGCCGCCGTCCTGACCGCGGTGGCCCGCCCCTGGAGCATGGACTGGTCGGTGCTGACCGGTTCCGCGCAGCTGAACGGCACCGCCGTACCGGCCGTCGCCCTGCTCGCCTGGATCGTGCTGGTCGCCACAGTCATCGCGTACGTCACCGGCGTGCTGTCCGTGCGCCGGCTGTCGCCGCAGGTCGCCGGGGTCGTCGCCTGTCTGGAGGCGGTCATCGCGACCGTGCTGGCCTGGGTGCTGCTCGGCGAGCACCTGTCCGCGCCGCAGGTCGCCGGGGGCGCGGTCGTGCTGGTCGGCGCGTTCATCGCCCAGTCCGCCACCCCGGCCGGAGGTTCCTCGGAGCCGGTCGTCTCGGGTGGCGCGGAAAGGGAGTTGTCCGCGCGGGGTACGGCCGCCTAGAGTCCCGGCCATGGCGCACCTCGCACTCGTCCTCTCGCCCCCGGCCGCCTGAGGCGGGCCTCCGGGTCTCGCCCGGCGCGTGCGCGCCGGGCCGGACGGTGCTGCCCGCAGATGAAGTCCGTGCGCCCCGCCGAAGCGGGACGCTCCCGAACTTCCGCACCTCCACGTGCGCTTCTGCGGAGAGATTCCCTTGTCGACCTTGTCGCACCCTGCTTCAGGCCTGCCCGTCGGGCGTGGCCTGCTCTACCTGATCGTCACCGGTGCCGCCTGGGGCACCGTGGGCGCCGCCGCCTCGCTGGTGTACCGGACCAGTGACATGGGCGCCTTCGCCCTCTCCTTCTGGCGCTGCGCGCTGGGGCTCGCCCTCCTGCTGGCCGGCCGGCTGCTGCGGCCGCGCGTCCGCCGTACGGGCCCGGCCCGGCCCCTGCGGCTGCGGCGCACGCTCGTGAGGGCGCCGGCCACCGGGCTCGGCCTGGCCGTGTTCCAGACCGCCTACTTCGCGGCGGTGGCGTCGACCGGGCTGGCCGTGGCCACCGTCGTGACCCTCGGCGCGGGCCCCGTGCTCATCGCGCTCGGCGCCCGGCTGCTGCTCGGGGAACGGCTCGGCGCCGGCGGTGTCGCGGCGGTCGCCGGTGCGCTCGCCGGGCTGGCCGTGCTCACCTTCGGCGGCTCGGCCGCGACCGTACGGCCGACGGGTGTGCTGCTGGCCCTGGCCTCGGCGGCGGGCTACGGCGCGATGACCCTGCTCACCCGCTGGTGGGGGAGGGCCGGCGGCGCCGACGCCGCCGGCACCACGGTGGGCGCCTTCGCCGTGACCAGCCTGTGCCTGCTGCCGTTCGCGGTGGCGGAGGGGCTGCTCCCGCACACCGCCCACCCGGTCCGGCTGCTGTGGCTGCTGCTCTACGTCGCCGCCGTGCCCACGGCCCTCGCGTACGCGTTCTACTTCGCCGGAGCAGCCGTCGTCCGGTCCGCGACCGTCTCCGTGATCATGCTGCTGGAGCCGGTGACCGCGGCCGTGCTCGCCGTCGCCCTGCTCGGTGAGCGGCTCACGGTGACCACGGCGGCCGGCACCCTGCTGATGCTCGGCGCGGTCGCGGGCCTGGCGGTGAGCGAGACCCGCGCGGCCGGCCGGCGGGAACCGGCCCCGGTGTGACCCTGCGCCGCTACCGCGCCGCCAGGTAGTCCGGCAGTTCGATGCCGGGCGCCAGGTCGGCGTTGCGGACCGGTGTGGCGTAACCCTTGCGGAGCGGGACGACCCCGGCCCAGTGCGGCAGGTCCATGTCCTCGGGCTCGTCGCCGGCGTCACCGGTGCGGACCTTGGCCGACACCTCCTCCAGGTCCAGGCGGATGACCGCGGTGGCGGCCAGCTCCTTCTTGTTCGCGGGCCGGGAGTCGGCGGCCCGGCCCGGGACGACATGGTCGACCAGCGCGTCCAGGGCCAGCCGCCGTTCCTCGGGGTCGGTGACCTCGTGCGCGACGCCGTGCACCACGACCGAGCGGTAGTTGATCGTGTGGTGGAAGGCGGAGCGGGCCAGCACGAGCCCGTCGACGTGGGTGACCGTCAGGCACACCGGCAGACCCGGGTCGGCCTGGCCGGTCATCCGCAGCGGCCGGGAGCCGGTCGAACCGTGCACGTAGAGCCGCTCGCCGACCCGGCCGTACAGCGTCGGCAGCACCACCGGGGCGCCGTTCCGGACGAAGCCGAGGTGGCACACGTACCCCTCGTCCAGAATCGCGTGGACCAGCTCCTTGTCGTACGACGCCCGCTCCGCGGAGCGCGTGGGCACGGTCCGGTCGGTCGGCGTGTAGGCGGCGGCCCGCGTGTCCTCGGTCGTGCCCTGCATGTCGGTCCCCTCCGATGGCGGCGAGTTTTGCACTAGTGCATAATGTCGTTTGTGCTAGGAGAATATCGGATCAGGGGACGTGGCGCAGCCGAGATCGCGGCCGGCGTCGAGCAGGCGGTCGGCACCGGTGAGCTGCAACCGGGCCAAGCCCTGCCTCCCATGCGGGAGTTGGCGGCCGAGCTGGGGGTGAACGCGAACACGGTCGCCGCCGCCTACCGCATCCTGCGCGAGCGCGGGGTGATCGAGACGGCCGGCCGCCGGGGCAGCCGCATCCGGTCCAAGCCGGCCACCACGGGCCGCGAGCAGCTGCGCGTGGAGGTGCCCCCCGGAGGCCGGGACCTCTCCACGGGCAATCCCGACCCGGCCCTGCTGCCCCGTCTCGGCCCGGCCCTCGCGGCGGCGGCGGAGCAGGGCGACCGCCGGCCCGTCCTCTACGGCGACGACCCCGTGGACGCGGTCCTCGTCCGCCTCGCCCGCGCCGAACTCGACGCCGACGGCGTCCCCGCGGGCCCGCTGACCGTGACCTCCGGCTCCCTCGACGCCGTCGAACGCGTCCTCACCGCACACCTCAGGCCCGGCGACACGGTCGCCGTCGAGGACCCGGGCTGGGGCAGCCTCCTCGACCTCGTCCCCGCCCTCGGCCTGCACACGGTCCCGGTCGGCGTGGACGACGACGGACCGCGCCCGGACGGCCTGCGCCGCGCCCTGGAGTCCGGGGCCCGCGCCCTGATCGTCACCGACCGGGCCCAGAACCCGACCGGCGCCTCGGTCACCGCCACGCGCGCGCGGGCCCTGCGCGCGGTGCTGCGGGACCACCCGGGGACGCTGCTCGTCGAGGACGACCACGGCCACGGCATCGTCGACCTGCCGCTGCACCCCCTCGCGGGCGTCACCCGGCACTGGGCCTTCGTCCGCTCCGCCGCCAAGGCCTACGGCCCCGACCTGCGCCTCGCCGTCCTCGCCGGGGACCCCGTCACGGTCGACCGGGTCCGCGGCCGCCAGCGCCTGGGCCCCGGCTGGGTGAGTCTCGTCCTGCAACGGGCCGTGGCCCACCTCTGGAGCCACGACGCGGTCGACCGGGCGGCGGTGGCGGGGTCGTACCGGGCCCGCAGGGCCGGCCTGGTCGACGCGCTGGCGGAGCGGGGGGTCGTCGCGCACGGCCGCAGCGGCATGAACGTCTGGGTGCCGGTGTCCGACGAGACGGGCGCCATCGCCCGCCTGCTCCAGAGGGGCTGGGCGGTGGCCCCGGGCGCCCGCTTCCGCCTGGCCTCCCCCCAGGCGGTCCGCATCACGGTCTCACCGCTCACCGCGCAGGACATCGCTCCGCTGGCCGACGCGGTGGCGGCGGCGGTACGCCCGAGTCCGGCCCGCACCTATGGCTAGCGGAGGCCGAGAGGGGCGCGTGGCCAGGGGGCGTCGAGAGGGGCGCGGCATCGATGCGAGGCTCCGCCGCGTGGGCGCGTGGGGCCACCGCGGACCCCGCACCCCCACGGCCGACCCCTCACGCGCCCTTGCCCCGCACCTGCGTGAGCGCCGCCCCCGCCAGCACGATCACCGCCCCCACCGGCGTGGTCCACCGCAGGGACTCCCCGAGGATCGCCACCCCCGCGGCCGTCGCGATGACGGGGATGAAGTACGTGACCATCTGGGCGGTGGTGGGTCCGACCTCGGCGACCAGCCCGTACTGGATCAGCACCGCCAGCCCGGTCCCCAACGCGCCCAGCGCGGCCACCGCCAGCAGCGGGACGACGGGGAAGTGGTCCGGCGCGCTGGTGAACAGCGGCGTCACCACGGCGAGCTGCACGGTCGCCAGCAGCAACTGCCCCCCGGTCATCGACAGATGGGAGTTCCCCGTGCCGGCCAGTGTCCGCCGCACGTAGATCCAGCCGACCGGATAGCTCAGCGAGGCCAGCAGCGCCATCGCCGTACCCGTGGCGTCCAGCCCGTGGAAGCCCTGCCAGGCGCCGAGCACGGTGAGGACGCCCAGGAAGCCCAGGCCGAGCCCGGCGATGCGCACCCGGGTCGGCCGGTCCTCGGACAGCGCGACCAGGGACAGGGCCATGCCCCACAGGGGCGACGTGGCGTTGCAGATGCCGGCCAGGGTGGACGGGATCGTCAGCTCGGAGTAGGCGAACAGGGAGAACGGCAGGGCGTTCAGCAGGAACGCGGCGACCGCCATGTGCCCCCACAGCCGGGCCCCGCGCGGCAGCCGCTCCCGCTTCACCGCCATCGCCGCCACCAGGACCGCCGTGCCGAACACCAGCCGTCCGAGGGTGACCTGGAAGGGTGCGTACCCCTCGGTCCCCACCTTGATCAACAGGAAGCTGAAGCCCCAGATCAGGGACAGGACACCGAAACGGACCCGCCAGTCGAGGCGGGCGCGCGTCCGGGCGGGGGCGGGGGACTGCGACCTGGTTCGGGTCGATGCGGTGACCGTGCTCATGGTCTCCACGATGCTGGAGACAATCTCGTAGCACAATCGAAATTTCTCACCTGGTACCTCTTAGAATCGCTTACATGTTGAACCTGGAGCGCCTGCGCACCCTCGACGCCCTGGCCCGGCACGGCTCGGTCAGCGCCGCCGCCGACGCGCTGCACGTCACCACGTCCGCGGTCTCGCAGCAGCTGGGCAAGCTGGAGCGGGAGGTCGGCCAGCAGCTCCTCGCCAAGAACGGCCGGGGCGTACGGCTCACGGACGCCGGCCGGCTGCTGTCGGAGCACGCGGCCCGCATCCTGTCGCAGGTCGAGCTGGCCCAGTCCGACCTGGAGGCACACCGCGGCCAGGTCGTCGGCGAACTGAGGCTGTCGGCGTTCCCGACCGCCGCCCGCGGCCTGTTCCCCGCCGCGCTCGGCGCGCTGCGCACCGAGCACCCGGGGCTGCGCGTGCGCTCCAGCGAGCTGGAGCCGGAAGCGGGCATCGCCGGGGTCGTGCGCGGCGATCTCGATCTCGCGGTGGTCCTGGACTGGTACAACAAGCCGATGCCCGTGCCCGACGGCCTGGTCAAGGCACCCCTGCTGGACGACCCGGCCGAGGTCGCCATGCCCGCCACCCACCGGCTCGCGGACCGGGACGAGGTGGACCTCACCGAGTTCGCCGAGGACGAGTGGATCACCTGGGGCGAGGGCGAGTTCTGCCACGAGTGGCTGATGTTCACCCTGCGGTCCAAGGGCGTCGAGCCGATCGTCGGCCACCGCGCGGGCGAGACCCACACCCAACTCGGGCTCGTCGCGGCCGGACTGGGCGTGTGCATCGCGCCGTTGCTGGGCCGGCACCCGGTGCCCGAGGGTGTGGTCCTGGTGCCGCTCAAGCAGCGCGTGCGCCGCCATGTGTACGTCGTCTGGCGGGCGGACGCCGACCGCCGGCCCTCCATCCGCGCCGCCGTCGAGGCGCTGCGCACGGCGGCCCGGAAGCTGGACTGAGACCCGGGGTCCTGCGCTACGCCCCGCCCAGCTTCCGGAAGTCCCACGACACGATCTTCTCCGGGGTCAGCCGGGCCCACGCGTGCCGGCCGTCGTGCGGCATCTCGTCCAGGCCGAAGTTCTTGCGCGCGAACAGCGTCTCGGCCGTGTCGAGTTCGGCGCACAGCTCGCCCCGGCGCGGCACCTCGCCGACGAACTCCACCCGGCCGGACAGCTCGACCCCGCGCAACTGGTCGTACTCCTCGCCGGAGTCCACCACGACGGCCACCCGGGGGTCGCGGCGCAGCTGTGCCCAGCGCCGGCTGCGCACCACCGAGTACAGCCACAGCGACGTGCCGTCCCAGGCGAACCACAGCGCGCTGACGTGCGGTGCGCCGTCGGCCGAGACGGTCGCGACCCGGCAGGTGCGCTGGGCGGTGAGGAACTCGTCCAGCTCGCCGGGCGTCATCATGATCTTCCGGCCCCGGCGCTGCTGTGTGACGGTCATGCGGCCCCCTCTTCTCCCACGTCGTGTCGGAAAACTATGGTGTGATCCTCTGACATCACGTCAGAAAAGAGAAGCCGTCGTCTGCAAGGAGGCGCTGCCATGCCGTCGTACGAGCGACTCGACGACCTCCTCGATCCCGCGAGCACCGTGCTGCTCACCGTGGAGTGCCAGCAGGGGGTCGTCGGCCCCGACAGCGCACTGCCCGAACTCGCCCGCGCCGCACGCTCCTCCGGCGCCCTGCGCAACGTGGCCCGGCTGGTCGCCGCCGCCCACGAGACCGGGGTGCAGGTGATCCACGCGGTCGCCGAGCGCCGCCCCGACGGCCGGGGCGCGAACCGCAACGCGCGCCTGTTCCGGGCCGCCGAGCGGCTTCCGGTACAGCAGTTGACCGGCAGTACGGCGGTCCGCGTAGCGCCCCCGATCGAGGTCGCCGAGGAGGACTTCGTCGTACGGCGGCTGCACGGGCTGTCCCCGGTCCACGGCACCGGGGTCGACGCCCTGCTGCGCAACCTCGGCTGCCGCACGCTGATCGTCACCGGGGTCTCGGCCAACGTGGCCGTTCCCAACGCGGTGTTCGACGCCGTCAACCTCGGCTACACCGCCGTCGTCCCGGCCGACGCCATCGCGGGGGTGCCCGCCGACTACACCCCCGCGCTGGTCCGCAACACCCTCGCGCTGGTCGCCACGGTCGCGACCACCGACGAGCTGCTCGGCTGCCTCGAACGGGCACGCGGACGGCGCTGAGCCCGCTCAGGCCAGCTTGATCTCGTCGCCGGACACGGTGATCTCCGCTGCGGGCAGCGGCCGCGTCGCGGGCCCCTTCTTCACGCTGCCGTCCGTCACGGAGAACTCGCTGTTGTGGCACGGGCAGACGATCACGCCGTTCGCCACGCTGCCCACCGCGCAGCCCTGGTGGGTGCACTTGGACGAGAACGCCTTGTAGGTGCCCGCCGACGGCTGGGTGACCACGACGCCCTGGTCCTTGAAGATCTTGCCGCCGCCCTCGGGGATGTCGGCGGTCTTGGCCAGCGCGGTGCCGCCGGTGGTCCCGCCGGACTTCGAGCCGGTGTCGACGGTGCCGGACGAGTCGTCACCGGAACCGCAGGCGGTCAGCGCGGCGGCGAGCCCCGCCGCTCCGGCCGCCGCCATGACGGTACGGCGGGCCGGTCCCGCTGCGGGGTGGAGGGATGGGCTGGTCATGTGAGGGTTCCTTCCGCGGAGCTTCTCGTGATGCGTCATGGGGTACGGCCCGGGGACGGCGGCCGTTCAGGCGTGCGCCCAGATCCTTCCCGTCCGGTGATCAGCGGGCCGTAAGCGACGGCTGTGGGCCGACGGTCGGACGCCGGGCCGTACGCCAGTAACCTGGGGCGATGCTCAAGGAAGTCACCGCGACCCGCTACATCACGCCCCTGCGTGAGGGGGGCTCGCTGCCGGGGCTCGTCGAGGCCGACGACTTCGGGACGTACGTCATGAAGTTCACCGGCGCCGGACAGGGCCGCAAGACGCTGGTCGCCGAGGTGGTGTGCGGCGAACTCGCCCGGCGCCTCGGATTCCGCATGCCCCGCCTGGTCACCGTCCACCTCGACCCGGTCCTCGGTCTCGGCGAGCCCGAGCAGCAGGTGCAGGACCTGCTCCGGGGCAGCGGCGGCACCAATCTCGGCATGGACTTCCTGTCCGGCGCCCTCGGCTACGACCCGCTCGCCTTCCCGGTGAGCCCCGAGGAGGCAGGCCGGATCGTCTGGTTCGACGCGCTGATCAACAACGTCGACCGCTCCTGGCGCAACCCCAACCTGCTGGTGCACCAGGGCGAGCTGTGGCTCATCGACCACGGCGCCACCATGATCTGGCACCACAACTGGCCCGCCGCCGAGGCCTCGGCGGCCCGCCCGTACGACGCCTCCGACCACGCCCTCGCCGGCTTCGCCCCGGACGTGTCCGCCGCCGCGGCCGAGCTGGCCCCCCGGGTCACCGCGGACCTGCTCGCCGAGGTCACCGCCGAGATCCCCGACGTCTGGCTCGCCGGCGAGCCCGGCTTCGACACCCCGGACGACCTGCGCCGGGCCTACGCGCGGCCGCTGCTCGCGCGGGCGGCCGTCATCGCCGAGCGGATCACCGGCATCGGCACGGGTAACGGCTCCGGAACCGAGGAGGGCAAGTGAGCGAGCGCCACATCCACATGGCCGGCCATGTGACCGAGCGGCACATCACCCGGGCGGGCCAGGGCGGCGACCGGGACGTGTTCGAGTACGCGCTGCTGCGGGTCGTGCCCCGAGTGGAGCGCGGGGAGTGCGTCAACGCGGGCGTGGTCGTGTACTGCCGCGCCCGCGGCTACGTCGGCGCCCGCACCCATCTGGACGAGGCCCGGCTGCTCGCTCTGGACCCGCACGCCGATGTCGCCGGGGTGCGCGCCGCGCTCCGGGCGATCGAGCGGCACTGCGCGGGCGGCGACCAGGCCGGGCAGGCGGCCGGCGACGACGCGGGGCGCCGCTACCGCTGGGTGATCGCGCCCCGTTCCACCGTGGTCCAGCCCGGCCCCGTGCACACCGGCCTGACGACCGACCCGCCCGCCGAGACGGAGCGGTTGCTGGACCTCCTGGTGAGGTAATGGATCACACCGGGCGGATGTGCCGTTGACACCGGGTGTCAGGGCTTCTAGCGTCACGGGTGCTGAAGGTACTAAGCGGTCGCTCACCGCACCAGGGGTCCTCTCCGAGGGCCCGACAGGTTCTCTCAAGGGCGAGGAGACACAGCAATGTCCACCACTGAACAGCGGGTCGCGGTCGTCACCGGCGCGGCGCGCGGCATCGGCGCCGCCACCGCCGTACGACTGGCGGCCGAGGGTCGCGCGGTCGCCGTGATCGACCTGGACGAGGCCGCCTGCAAGGACACCGTCGAGAAGATCACCGCGGCCGGCGGCAAGGCCATCGCGGTCGGCGCGGACGTCTCCGACGAGGCGCAGGTCGAAGCGGCCGTCGCCCGGATCGTGGAGGAACTGGGCGCCCCGGCCATCCTGGTCAACAACGCGGGCGTGCTGCGCGACAACCTGCTGTTCAAGATGAGCGTCTCCGACTGGGACACGGTCATGAACGTGCACCTGCGCGGCTCGTTCCTGATGACCAAGGCCGTCCAGAAGCACATGGTGGACGCCGGCTGGGGCCGCATCGTCAACCTCTCCTCCTCCTCTGCGCTCGGCAACCGAGGCCAGGTCAACTACTCGGCCGCCAAGGCGGGTCTCCAGGGCTTCACCAAGACCCTCGCCATCGAGCTGGGCAAGTTCGGCATCACCGCCAACGCCGTCGCCCCCGGCTTCATCGCCACCGAGATGACCAAGGCCACCGCCGACCGGGTCGGCATGGGCTTCGAGGACTTCAAGAAGGCCGCCGCCACCCAGATCCCGGTGCAGCGCGTCGGCGAGCCCGAGGACATCGCCAACGCCATCGCGTTCTTCACGGGCGAGGCCGCCGGCTTCGTCTCCGGCCAGGTGCTGTACGTCGCCGGCGGACCGCTCGACTAGGGATCCAGGGGTAACACGGACATGACTGAACTCCCGGAGCCGTCCGGCAAGGTCGCCATCGTCACCGGCGCCAGCCGCGGTATCGGCTACGGCGTCGCCGAGGCGCTGATCGCGCGCGGCGACCGCGTGTGCATCACCGGCCGGGGCGAGGACGCCCTGAAGGAAGCCGTCGAGAAGCTCGGCGCCGAGCGGGTCATCGGCGTCGCCGGCAAGGCCCACGACCTCGACCACCAGAGCGAGGTCGTCGAACGCGCCATGGAGGCCTTCGGCCGGGTCGACTTCCTCGTCAACAACGCGGGCACCAACCCGGTGTTCGGCCCGATGGCGGACCTCGACCTGAACGTCGCCCGCAAGGTCTTCGAGACCAACGTGATCTCCGCCCTCGGCTTCGCCCAGAAGACCTGGCACGCCTGGCAGAAGGACAACGGCGGCGCGATCGTCAACATCGCCTCCATCGCGGGCCTCGCGCCCTCGCCCTTCATCGGCGCCTACGGCGTCAGCAAGGCCGCGATGATCAACCTGACCCAGCAGCTCGCGCACGAGTTCGCGCCCAGGGTGCGGGTCAACGCGATCGCCCCGGCGGTCGTCAAGACCAAGTTCGCCCAGGCCCTCTACGAGAACCGTGAGGAGGAGGCGGCGGCCGCCTACCCGCTCGGCCGGCTCGGTGTGCCCTCCGACATCGGCGGGGCCGCCGCGTTCCTCACCTCCGAGCAGTCCGACTGGATCACCGGTCAGACCCTCGTCGTGGACGGCGGCATCTTCCTCAACGCCGGCGTGGGCTGAGCCGCGCATCTCTTCCGGGCGTCGATTTTCGGACGGATCGGCGCCCGGAACGCCGTACAGAGTCCGCACAGCGGAATGACAACGTCGTCAACGCTCAGTCGATCAAGAAGGTCTGAATTCGGGCAGGTTCAGGCTCCCTGACGCTGCGGTATGGTCTGCCGACCCTTGGTATGGCAGATCGAGGAGCGTGCGCGTGTTCAACCGGAACCGATTCCTGCGGAGAGTCGCGGCGATCGCGTCCATATCCCTGGTGGCCGGATGCAGTCTGCTGTCCGACGGTGACCCCGACAGCCAGGGGCCGATCGTCGTGGGTACCACCAGCGCCCCCAGCACCCTCGACCCGGCCGGTGCCTGGGACGGTTCCTGGGAGCTGTACCGGAACATCTTCCAGACGCTCCTCGCCTACCCGAACGGCGCCACCACCCCCCAGCCCGACGCCGCAGAGAGTTGCTCCTTCACCGACTCCACGAGCCGCACCTACCGCTGCAAGCTGCGCGCGGGCCTGAAGTTCGCCGACGGCGACCCGCTGACCGCCGAGGCCGTCCGGCACTCCATCGACCGCATCCGCACCATCGACGCCCCCGGCGGCCCCGCCGGGCTGCTCGGCAGCCTGGACCGCGTCCGGACCAACGGCGACCGCGAGATCGTCTTCCACCTCAACCAGCCCGACGCCACCTTCCCGTTCGTGCTGGCCACCCCCGCCATGTCGATCGTCGACCCGGACGACTACCCCGCCAACTCCCTGCGCAAGGACACCACGGTCCACGGCTCCGGCCCGTACAAGCTCCAGTCCTACGAGGAGGGCGGCAAGGCCGTCCTGGTGCGCAACGACTCCTACCAGGGCTTCGCCAAGCGGCAGAACGACGCGGTGACCATCCGCTACTTCAAGGACTCCGCCGGCATGGTCAAGGCGCTGCGGGACAAGCAGATCGACGTCACCTACCGCGGTCTCGCCGCCGACGACATCCTCGCGCTCCAGGAGCACGACAGCGAGGACCTGCAACTGGTCGACGGCGCCGGCACCGACATCAGCTACCTGGTGTTCAACCCCAAGGACCCCTGGGCCAAGCAGCCCGCCGTGCGCAAGGCCATCGCCCAGATCGTGGACCGGGGCGCCATCGCGCACAAGGTCTACAAGGACACCGTCGACCCGCTGTACTCGATGGTCCCCAAGGGCCTGACCGGCCACGCCACCCCGTTCTTCGACGACTACGGCGAACCGAGCGTCGCCAAGGCCCGCAAGATCCTCTCCGACGCCGGCATCACCCGGCCCGTCCCGCTCACCCTCTGGTACACCACCGACCGCTACGGCTCCGAGACGGCCCTGATGTTCCGGGAGCTGAAGCGGCAGCTGGACGCCTCCGGCCTGTTCACCATCACCCTCAAGAGCCGCCCCTGGAAGAGCTATGTGGTCGGCTACCAGAACGGCGAGTACCCGGTGTTCGGGCGCGGCTGGTTCCCGGACTTCCCGGACGCCGACAACTTCATCGCCCCGTTCGTCGGCGAGCACAACGCGCTCGGTACGCCCTACCCGGCCGAGGAGATCACCGACCGGCTGCTGCCCCACGCGCGCGCGGAGAGCGACCGCGCCCAGACCGTCAAGGACGTGGAGGCGGCCCAGCGGATCATGGTGAACGACGCCCGGTTGATCCCGCTGTGGCAGGGCCGGCAGTTCCTCGCGGCCAACGTCGACATCTCCGGCGGCGAACAGGCCCTGGACCCCTCGACGATCATGATGATGTGGACACTGCACCGCAAGACCAGCTGGTGAGCCCGGTCGTCGGGCCGGGTGGAACGGCTCTCGCGGCCCCGGTTGTCAGTGGTCGCCTGTAGGTTCGGAAACCTGGAAGTGACCACACCGTGGTTGATCGACACCGTGAGGACGTTGACGTGACCGACATCGCCATGCTGCCCGAGTCCTGGCGCGGGGTTCTGGGCGACGAGCTGCAGCAGCCCTACTTCAAGGAGCTGACCGAGTTCGTCGAGGAGGAGCGGGCGAGGGGTCCCGTCTACCCGCCGCGTGAGGAGGTCTTCGCCGCGCTGGACGCCACGCCGTACGAGCAGGTGAAGGTCCTGATCCTGGGCCAGGACCCGTACCACGGCGAGGGTCAGGGCCACGGCCTGTGCTTCTCGGTCCGCCCCGGCGTGAAGACCCCGCCCTCCCTGCGGAACATCTACAAGGAGATGCAGGAGGAACTGGGCCTGCCCGTCCCGGACAACGGCTATCTGATGCCGTGGGCCCGGCAGGGCGTGCTGCTGCTCAACGCGGTCCTCACGGTCCGGGCCGGCGAGGCCAACTCGCACAAGGGCAAGGGCTGGGAGAAGTTCACGGACGCGGTGATCCGCGCGGTGGCCTCCCGGCCCGACCCGGCCGTCTTCGTCCTGTGGGGCAACTACGCGCAGAAGAAGCTCCCGCTGATCGACGAGACCCGGCACGTGGTGGTCAAGGGCGCGCACCCCTCGCCGCTGTCCGCCAAGAAGTTCTTCGGCTCCCGCCCGTTCACGCAGATCAACGAGGCGGTCGCCGCGCAGGGGCACGAGCCGATCGACTGGCGCATCCCGAATCTCGGGTGACGGCCGCCGGGGACCGGGCCCCCACCGCAACGGCGCCGCCTGACCAGGAATCCCCGCGGGGCCGGTTAGCGTCGGGAACGAACCATTGCCGACGGCCCGGAGGGCACCCGTGGTGGAGCGACAGGAACAGGCGGCGCCGGACGCCGTGCTGACGCGGATCGGGCAGGTCGTGATGCTGCACCACGGAGGCGACCGCGAAGAGGCCCGCAGCCGCTTCCTGGACCTGTGGGCGGAGGTCGGGGAGGACGGCGACCCGCTGCACCGCTGCACCCTGGCCCACTACTTGGCCGACACCCAGGACGACCCGGCGGACGAACTCGCCTGGGACCTGCGGGCGCTGTCGGCGGCGGAGGAGATCGCCGACGGCCGCGTGGGAGCCGACCCGTCGAGCGTGCGGGGTTTCTTCCCCTCCCTGCACCTCAACCTGGCCGCCGACTACGCCAAGCTGGGCCGCGCCGAGGCCGCCCGCAGCCATCTGCGCCGGGCCCGCAGCGCCGCGCGGTGCCTCGCCGACGACGGCTACGGCGCGGGTGTCCGGTCCGAGATCAGCCGCCTGGCACTGCGGCTGGGGGAGGACGGCTCGCTGGGCGGCGGGGGCTGGAGACCGCCGCGCCAGGGCTAGGGCTAGGGCTAGGGCCTGTCGGGCAGGCCCTGGAGCCGGTTCCGCGGCCGGATCTTGAAGCTGCCCGGCACCACCGGGAGTTCACTGCCTTCGGGGTGCCGGTCGGTGGCCGTATGCCTGTTCGCAGATCCTCGCTTCCGGACCGTCCTTCTGCCAGCCGCCGTACGTCTTGCCCAGGGCGCAGACGTCCGGAGGGCGGGTCACCGCCGGGGGCGGGAGGGGCCCGGGGGTGTGCGGCCGGCGGGAGGGGGCCGGGAGCGGGGGCCCGGGTGGGGCCGGCGGGCGGTGAGTGGTGCCGGGTGCGGCAGGGGCCCGGTGCCGGGCGGGCGGTCCGGAGTGCTCCGGGCGCCGGGACGGGCCCGTCATCTCCAGTGCCTCGCGGACCGGTGCCTGCACCACCCGGGGCTCCGCGCTGCCGTCCGGCCGGGGCACCGGCTGCCGCGAGGGCGCGCTGTCCGGCGGTGACCCCGGGGGCGCCGCGCTCCGCACCGTCACACAGCCGGAGAGGGCCGAGACGGCCACGGTGACCAGAAGCGCTGCGGTGGTCGTCGTTCGATGCACCCGCGCAACTCTGCTGGGCCGGCAGCCGGCTCGGCACCCGGGAAGCCCGATCCCGTGCCCCGTCCGGGTGACCGCGTACCCCCGCCGAGGGATGCGCCGTACCCGTGCTGACGTTCAGCCGCCGTCGGCGCCCCCGGTCCGCACGCCCAGCAGGCCCCCGAGCAGCTCCCGCAGCCCCGTGCGGATCTCCTCCAGATCCGGTGTCCGGCTGCTGAAGGAGCCGGCCGCGCAGGAGAACATCAGTCCGTCCGCCCAGGCGACCAGGGACAGCACGTGGCGGGCCGGGTCGGGTGAGCCCACGGCGGTGAGCAGCGCGGTCAGCTGTTCCTTGAAGACGGCGCCCGTCCGGTCGTAGAAGGCACGCAGTTCGGGCCGGCGGGTGGCCTCCAGGGCCAGTTCGTACCGGGCGATCAGCAGTTCGCGGTTGCGGGTCAGGGAGCGGTGGACCGCGAGCGCCAGCCCGTCCGCCAGCGCCCGGGGGCCGCCGCTCGGGTCCGGCATCTCCGCCAGCGCCAGGACCCGTGCCTCGCGCTCCGCGTGCCGCCGCACCGCGAGTTCGAGCAGGGCCTGCCGGGTGCGCGCCACGTTCGACGTCGAGCCCAGCGGCAGTCCGGCCGCCTCGTCCACCGCCCGGTGCGTCAGCCCGCGCATGCCGCGCTCGGCGAGCAGGGTGAGGGCGGCGTCGGCGACGAGATCCGCGCGGGAGGTGCCGGGGACGTCGGTGGTGCCGGGGCGCTGTGCGGACATGAGGTGACCCTATCCCTCCCACTACGGCTGTAGTAGATTCAGTTGTACTACAGGTGTAGTGCGAAGGAGGGGTCATGGCGGAGACGGCCCGCGTGATCGTCATCGGCGGCGGGATCGGAGGGCTGGCCGCGGCAGCCGCCCTGCACCGGAAGGGCTGGGCGGTGACCGTGCTGGAGCGAGCCCCCGCCCTGGACCCCGTCGGCGCGGCCATCTCCCTCGCCCCGAACGGCCTGCGCGCTCTCGACGCCCTCGGCATCGGCGACGAGATCCGCGACCTGGCGGCCTGGCAGGGCGACGGGGGACTGCGCACCCCGGGCGGGCGCTGGCTGTCCCGCTCGGACGCCGAGGCCGCGACCGCCCGCTTCGGCGACCCCCTGGTCCTGCTGCCCCGGTCCACCCTCGTCGACCGGCTCGCCGCCCTGCTCCCGCCCGGCGCCGTCCGCACCGGGACGTCCGCGAGCCTCGCCGACCCCGGCGACCGGGACCGCCCCGCACGCGTGACCGCAGGCGAGGAGGAGCTGGAAGCCGACCTGGTCGTCGGCGCGGACGGCGTCAACTCCCGCGTCCGCCCTGCCCTGTTCCCCGCCCATCCCGGACCGGTGTACGCCGGGTTCACCACCTGGCGCCTGCTGATCCCCGTGCCCGGAGCCGAGTTCGCCCCCCACGAGACCTGGGGGCGGGGCCGCATCTGGGGCACCCAGCCCCTCAAGGACGGCCGGGTCTACGCCTACGCGGCCGCCACGCTCCCGGCGGGGGAGCGGGCCCCGGACGACGAGAAGGCCGAACTGCTGCGCCGCTACGGCGACTGGCACGACCCGATCCCCGCCGTGCTCGCCGCCGCCCGGCCCGAGGGCGTGCTCCGGCACGACGTCCACCACCTCGCCCGGCCCCTTCCCGCCCACCACTCGGGCCGGACCGTCCTGCTCGGCGACGCCGCCCACGCCATGCCGCCGACCCTCGGCCAGGGCGGCAACCAGGCCCTCGAGGACGCCGTCGTCCTCGCCCACCACAGCGGCGACCTGCCCGCCTACACCGCGGACCGGCTCCCGCGCACGACCGCCATCGCCCGCCAGGCCGTCCGGGTCGCCCGCCTGAACATGGCCGGGAACCGGGCCGTCGTGGCCGTACGGAACACGGTCATCGCGGCCCTGTCGCAGGCCGGGCCCGCGCTCTTCCTGCGCGGCTTCGACGGCATCGCCGACTGGCGGCCCCCGTATGCTTCCGGCAGGAAACACGCAGGCAAGCCGTAGGGGAGAGCACGTGAAGGTCGGCTGCATCGGACTCGGGGACATCGCGCAGAAGGCGTATCTGCCGGTGCTCGGCACGCAGCCGGGGGTCGAACTGCACCTGCAGACCCGTACGCCCGCCACCCTGGACCGGGTTGGCGACAGCCTGCACCTGCCCCAGGAGCAGCGGCACGCCACCCTGGACTCGCTGCTCGCCGCCGGCCTCGACGCGGCCTTCGTGCACGCGCCCACCGCGGTCCACCCCGAGATCGTCACCCGGCTGCTGGAGGCCGGCGTGCCGACGTACGTGGACAAGCCCCTCGCCTACGAACTCGCCGACTCCGAGCGGCTGGTCGGCCTCGCCGAGCGGCGGGGCGTCTCCCTGTTCGTCGGCTTCAACCGCCGGTACGCCCCCGGGTACGCCCAGTGCCTGGACCACCCGCGCGAGCTGATCCTCCTGCAGAAGAACCGGATCGGGCTGCCCGAGGAACCGCGCTCGATGATCCTGGACGACTTCATCCACGTCGTCGACACCCTGCGGTTCCTGGTGCCGGGCCCGGTCGACGACGTCACCGTGCGCGCCCGCGCCGAGGGCGGGCTGCTCCACCACGTCGTGCTCCAGCTCGGCGGCGACGGCTTCACCGCGCTCGGCGTGATGAACCGGCTCAGCGGCTCCGCCGAGGAGATCCTGGAGGTGTCCGGGCAGGACACCAAGCGGCAGGTGATCAACCTCGCCGAGGTGATCGACCACAAGGGGCAGCCGACCGTGCGCCGGCGCGGCGACTGGGTGCCGGTGGCCCGACAGCGCGGCATCGAGCAGGCGGCCCTCACGTTCCTCGGCGCCGTGCGGGCCGGGAAGACGCTCAGCGCCAGGGACGCGCTGGCGACTCATGAACTGTGCGAGCGGGTGGTCCGAGCGGTTCAGGAGCGCCGCGGCGCAGCCTGAGCGCCCGCGCCCCCTCGGTCACGCCCAGCGCGGCCAGCACCAGCAGCGCCGCGTCCACCGGCCAGTCGCCGTAGCGGACGTACGGCGTGACGCCGTGGGCGAGCGGTACGTCGTACACGCGCGTGGCGCTCGCGTCGGTGGCGAGCCACGGGCCGAGGCGCTGCCCGTCCGGGCCGTACACGGCCGAGACGCCCGTGAGGGTGGCGTGCACCATGGGGCGGCCGGTCTCCGCGGCGCGCAGCGCGGCCAGCGAGGCGTGCTGCTCCGGCGCCCAGCTGTGCTGGAAGGACGAGGTGGACGACTGGCCGAGGAGGACGTCCGCACCGTCCTCGGCGAGGTGCCGGCTCATGTCCGGGAACGCCGTCTCGAAGCAGATCAGCGGGCCGATCCGCAGTCCGTGACCGACGTTCATCACGGTCTGTTCGGTGCCGCGGTGCCGGTCCTCGCCGGCCGCGCGGCCCACCGAGGTGGCCCAGCCGAGCAGCGAACGGGCCGGTATGTACTCGCCGAACGGGACCAGCCGCATCTTGTCGTACCGGTCGCCGGTCGGGCCGTCCGGGCCGACCAGCACCGAACTCTTGTAGATGCCGGGCCGGTCGGAGCGGCGTGCGTCCACGTTCACCAGCACATCGGCGCCGGTCTCGCGGGACAGCGCGGCGAGCCGCCGGGTCAGGTCGGGACGGTCGTCCAGGTCGAAGCCGACGCTGGACTCCCCCCAGACGACCAGGTCGGCGCCCTGCCCGGCGAGCCGCCGGGTCAGCCGCTCCTCCAGGGCGAACCGCTTGTCCCCACTGTCCTGCCCGGCCACGATCCCCGGCTGTACGACGGCGATCCGCACCCGCCCGTCGACGTCCGGACGCGGCGCCCAGGCCCACGCGGCGGAGGCCGCGGCGGCCGTGGCGACCAGCGAGGCCACGGCCGGCACCCGCGAGGCGCGGACGGCGAGCAGCACGGCCACCGCCACATTGACGGCCACCACCAGGAAGCTGAGCAGCCAGACCCCGCCGACCGAGGCCAGCCGCAGCGCCGGGCCCACCTGCCACTGGCTCGCGCCGAGCATGCCCCACGGCCCGCCGAGCCCCTGCCAGGACCGGACCAGCTCGACCGCCAGCCAGGCCGACGGCAGCACTACCAGGGCAGCCGCACACCGGCCCGCCGACGGCACCCCGCCCAGGAACCGGCGCACCAGCAGTCCCCAGGGCGCCCAGAGCAGGCCGAGCAGCGCGGCGATCAGGAAGATGAACACGTGCAGGCTCGGCAGCAGCCAGTGGTGGACGGCTGTCAGGAAGCCGATGCCGCCCCACCAGCCGTCGTACGCGGCCCGCCGTCCGGTCGGCGCGGAGCGGGCGAGCAGGATCCAGGGCACCAGCGCGATGTACGCGAACCACCACAGCGCGGGGGCCGGGAACGAGAGCACCGGCAGGGCACCGGCGAGGGCGGCGGCGGCCGAGCGGCGCCAGGGGGAGGTCAGCCAGCGGTTGATCGTCCTCATAGGGAGCCTCCCTACCCAGCGATAGGTCCAGTGTGCGCGGTGAGCGGGGCGGCTTGCGCGTTTCGGCCCGGGCGGGCGGTGGTCCGGCGGCCGGGCGCGCCTAGGGAGCGCCGGGACCGCGGCGCCACTTCTCGTGTACGACGACCTCCCGCAAGCGCCAGCCGTCCGGTGTGCGCAGGAGTCCGAAGTCGTAGCGGCCGCCGCACACCAGGTCCGGTGCGGCGCAGCCGTCGGGGCCGGTGAAGCGCATGGGGTTGAGGTAGTCGGCGCGGACCCGGGCGGTGTCGCCGGTGTCCTGGTCCAGGATGCCGAAGCGGACCTGCCGGTTGACGATCAGGTGCTGGCGCATGGCGAACAGGGTCAGGTTCTCGGCGAGCCAGGCGGTGACCTGTCCGGCGTCGCCCTCGATCCCGCCCGCCGAGCGGTAGTCGGCGCGTCCGTCCGCCGTGAACAGCCCCCGGTACGCCGTCCAGTCGCCGTCGTCCACCGTCACCGCGTACGCGGTGACCAGGTCGTCCACGGCCAGGCGGTCCCTCACGGTCGCGAACTCCGCACGCTGGGTCATCGGCACAGTGTTGGGCACGGCGGGCGCGGAGCCAAGAGGTCTGCGGGGTGAATATTCGGTGGTGCCGGGCGGGCCGGGCGGCCGAACCTGTCCCGGTGAACGAACAGAACGAACAACTCGTCGACACCGAACCCACGTTCCGGGTCCGCGCCCGGCACACCGACAGCACGGTCACCGTCTACCAGGCCTACCGCCCTCGGATCGGCCGTGCGGCCGCCCGGGCCGGGCGCTTTCCGTCCGCCTGGAAGCGGGGCCGGATGACCTGGATCAAGCCGTCGTTCCTGTGGATGATGTACCGCTGCGGCTGGGGCACCAAGGAGAGCCAGGAGACGGTCCTGGCCGTCGAGATCGGCCGGGACGGCTTCGAGTGGGCCCTGCGCCACGCCTGCCTGTCCCACTACGTGCCCGCGCTGCACGCCGACAAGGCCGCCTGGAAGGCGGAGTTGGCCCGCTGCCCGGCCCGTGTGCAGTGGGACCCGGAGCGGAACCTGCGCCTCGACCCGCTGCCGTACCGGTCGTTGCAGCTCGGCCTCGCCGGGGAGGCGGCCGAACGGTACGCCGACGAGTGGATCGTCGGCATCGAGGACGTCACGCCGCTGGCCACGGAGATCCACGGGCTGGTGCGGGCGGGAGAACTGGAGCGGGCGAAAGGACTGCTGCCGCAGGAGCGGCCGTATCCGGTGGCCGATGAGGTGCTGGCGCATCTGCGGGCGTAGGGCGACGACGGGGTGCTCGCGGAGACCTGGGCGCCGGGCAGGGGGCGCCGGGTCGGGTCAGGCCGCCTCCATGACCTGGCCGCGGATCGCCTCGGCCCACTCGATCACCAACAGCTCGTACTCCGCGCGCTCCTGGGCCGACAGGGTGCCGCCCGCACGCAGCCACAGCGCCCGTATCTGCTCGTTCACCTCGGCAGCAGAGCGCACGGAACCAGGGGGCGGGGATTCGGGGGACATGCCGACCAGCCTAGGGGCAAGGGCTGACCGTGCGCTACCACGCGGCTACGCAGAAGGTATGGGGTTGGTCACCGGCGGCGGCCGGTCGTCCGTTCGTGGCCGCGAACAGACCGGCGCCCGCGGCGCGATGCCCAGGTCGTGGGCGGGCCGCCGCGGGCGCGAAGATGTCCGAAACAGAGGTGGTGGCGCGGGCTCCGTCAGCCCGCCGATTCCGCCGCGTGCGGGCTCAGCACGCCGGCGCCGACCAGAGCGATGATCGCCACGCCGAGGGCGATGCGGTACCAGACGAACGGCATGAAGCTCTTGTTGGAGATCCACTTCATGAACCACGCGATGACCGCGTATCCCGAGGCGAACGCGATCACCGTCGCGAACAGGGTCGGCGGCCAGTCCACGTGGCCCTCGCCCAGCGAGTCCTTCACCTCGAAGGCGCCGGAGGCGAGGACGGCCGGGATGGCGAGCAGGAACGAGTAGCGGGCCGCGGCCTCGCGCCGGTAGCCCATGAACAGGCCGCCGCTGATGGTCGCCCCGGAGCGGGAGACGCCGGGGACGAGGGCGCAGGCCTGGCAGAGGCCGAAGATCAGGCCGTCCTTGACGCCGAGGTTCTCCAGGGTCTTGCGCTGCTTGGGCGCCCGGTGCCGGCCGCCGGTCTCGTCGCGGGCCGCCATCCGGTCGGCGATGCCGATGACCACGCCGATGACGATGAGCATCGTGGCGGTGATCCGCAGATCCCTGAACGGCCCCTCGATCTGGTCCTTCAGCGTCACGCCCAGCACCCCGATCGGGATCGAGCCGACGATCACCAGCCAGCCCATCTGCGCGTCGTGGTTGTGCCGCATCGCCTTGTCGAACAGTGAGCGGAACCAGGAGGTGATGATCCGGCCGATGTCCTTGCGGAAGTAGATGAGGACCGCGGTCTCCGTGCCGATCTGCGTGATGGCCGTGAAGGCCGCCCCAGGGTCCTTCCAGCCCGAGAACGCCGCGGTCAGCCGCAGGTGCGCGCTGGAGGAGACGGGCAGGAACTCGGTCAGCCCCTGGACGAGTCCGAGGACGAGGGATTCAAACCAAGACATGAAGGTATGGCGTCCAAGCGCTGAGGGATGAAGAGGTGATCATGTGACGGAGGAAGCGTAGCGGTCCCCGCCGACAGCGCGGCGGCGAGGTCCCTCCTAGGCGGCCGACGGCCCGGTGACGGTCCAGCCCGGGGCCTGCGGACGGGCCGCCAGGTCCTCGTGGCGCACGGGGTCGCCGCAGGCCTGGCACGTGACCACCGGCACCAGTTCCGCGCCGCAGCGGTGTTCGACGACCATGGGCAGGTCGACGCCCTTGCGCAGATGCCGGTCGCCCCACTCCTTGAGGGTCATCAGGACCGGCTCCAGCTCCAGTCCGGCCTGTGTGGGCCGGTACTCGAAGCGCTGGGGGCGTTCGCTGTACAGGCGCTTGGTGAGGATGCCGGCCTCCACGAGGCGGCGCAGCCGGGTGGACAGGATGTCGCGCGGGGCGCCGATGTTGCGTACGAGCTGGTCGAAGCGGCCGTTGCCCAGACACACCTCCCGCAGCACGAGCAGGGAGTACTTCTCGCCGACGACCGTCAGGGCGTCGGCGATGGAGCAGGGGCGCGGATCCTTCGTGGCGGCCATGGGGCCAGTCTAGAGGAGGGTTTGATTTTCCAACCCTAGGAGTTATGGTGAGTTCGCATTTCCTACTCACCGGTAGCTCGTCCGATCAAGCTGGAGGCCGGCGCCATGCGAGACGCGGTCATCGTCGAAGCCGTACGCACCCCCGTCGGCAAGGGCAAGCCGAACGGCTCCCTCGCCCACGTCCACCCCGTGCAACTCCTCGCCCACACCCTGCGCACCCTGGTCGAGCGCTCCGGCGTCGACCCGGTGCTGATCGACGACGTGATCGGCGGCACCGTCGACCAGGTCGGCGAGCAGGCCATGAACACCACCCGGTACGCCGTGCTCGCCGCCGGCCTCCCCGAGTCCGTCCCGGCGACCACCGTGGACCGTCAGTGCGGCTCCTCCCAGCAGGCCGTCCACTTCGCCGCGCAGGGCGTGATGTCGGGCGCCTACGACCTCGTCGTCGCCTGCGGTGTGGAGTCGATGAGCCGGGTGCCGATGTGGTCCAACGTGCCGGAGGGCAAGGACCCGTTCGGGCCCGGCGTCGCCGAGCGCTACCCGGACGGCCTGGTTCCGCAGGGGATCAGCGCCGAACTCATCGCCGCCAAGTGGTCCCTCACCCGGGCGCGGATGGACGAGTTCGCCGTCTCCTCGCACCACAAGGCCGCCGCCGCGTGGCGGACCGGGCTCTTCGACGCCGAGGTCGCACCGCTGCACGGCGTCGCCCGCGACGAGTGCGTCCGCCCGGACAGCACCCCGGAGATCCTCGCCGGACTCAAGCCCGCCTACTACGACCCCGGCTTCGCCGAGCGCTTCCCGCAGATCGAGTGGAACGTCACCGCCGGCAACGCGAGCCCCATCAACGACGGCGCCTCCGCCGTCCTGATCACCTCCAGCGACACCGCGGCCCGGCTCGGCCTGCGCCCGCTGGCCCGACTGCACAGCTTCGCCGTGACCGGCTCCGACCCGCTGCTGATGCTGACCGGAGTCATCCCGGCCACCGAGAAGGTGCTGCGCCGGGCCGGACTGACGCTGGACGACATCGACCTGTTCGAGGTCAACGAGGCCTTCTCCAGCGTGGTGCTCGCCTGGCAGCAGGAGACCGGCGCCGACCTCGCCAAGGTCAACGTGCACGGCGGCGCCATCGCCCTCGGTCACCCCCTCGGCGCGAGCGGCACCCGCCTGACCACGACTCTGGTCCACGCGATGCGTGAACGTGGTGCCCGCTACGCCCTGCAGACCATGTGCGAGGCGGGCGGACTCGCCAACGCGATGGTCCTGGAAGGCGTCTGAGAGCGGGCTCCGGCACGGGGACCGGCGGGGCGGGGGTGGCGTCGAGCGGTGCGCCGGGCACCGTCGGTCACCAGGCCATGACGCGCCCGGCGGCGCCGTCGCCCTCGGTCACCCCCTCGGCGCGAGCGGCACCCGCCTGACCACGACTCTGGTCCATGCGATGCGTGAACGTGGTGCCCGCTACGCCCTGCAGACCATGTGCGAGGCGGGTGGACTCGCCAACGCGATGTTTTGGAAGGCGTCTGAGAGCGGGTTCCGGCACGGGGACCGGAGGGGGTGGGGTGCCGTCGCCGCCGGTCACCAGGCCATGACGCGCCCGGCGGCGGCCACCAGCTCGTCGGCCGCCGCGATGGCCGCCTCCCGGCGCGCGGCCAGTACGGTGCGGTCGGCGGCGTCACGCAGACCGAACGCCGCGAGAGCCGCCTGACGGGCCGGTTCGGCCAGGGACGGTTCGAGGACGCAGACCGCGACCAACGGTGCGGTCACGGCCGACCGGGTCGCGTGGGACGCCGCCCGCGCCGCCTCGGCGGTGTCCCGGCCCACGCCGTTCAGACGAAGATCCTCGCGGTGCCACAGGGCCCGCCGGTGGTCACCCAGGGCCGCCACCAGCTCGCCCAGCGCCACGCGCAGCGCCTGCGCCCTCCGCCCCGCGCGGGCGGCCCGCTCACGCCGGGACTGGAGCAGCGCGGTGAAAGCGCCGCCGAGCGGCGTGCCGACGACCGCGATGACGCTGGACCACATCGAAGGCTCCCTTGCGCGGAGGGGCGCCGGTGCTCACCGGCCGCGCAACTGGTGGCGCTTGCGCCAGGCGACCACCGTGCCCGCCAGTGCCGGTACGGCGATGCAGGCCATCGCGATCAGGAAGGCGGGGGAGGTCGGCGCCGAGGCGCGGGCGCCGGCGACGGCGTAGGCGGCCGTGTTCGGGATCGAGCCGAGACCGGTGGCCAGCAGGAAGGGCAGCCAGCCCATGCGGGAGACGGCCGCGCAGTAGTTCGCCGCCCAGAAGGGCACCCCCGGGAACAGCCGCAGGGCC
Source organism: Streptomyces flaveolus (assembly GCF_000716535.1). Classification (GTDB taxonomy): domain Bacteria; phylum Actinomycetota; class Actinomycetes; order Streptomycetales; family Streptomycetaceae; genus Streptomyces; species Streptomyces flaveolus_A. Next base: position 55,819 of record NZ_JNWV01000031.1, read on the forward strand.
AGCATGGAGCGGAAACCGTGCCGGCTGAGCTGCCCGTCGGCCGCCCGCAGCCAGCGGCCCCGCAGCAGCGGGCGCAGCGCGTCCTGCCCGAGCAGCCGGCCCAGCCCGAAGGCGACCCCGGCCCCGAGCACCGTGCCCGCCAGCGCCGTCGTCAGCCCGAGCTGCGAGCCGAACAGCGCGCCCGCGGCCAGGTTCAGCAAGGGACGTGGCACGAACGCCACGGTGCACAGTCCGTACGCCGCGCCGAACACGACGGCCGCCGCGGCCCCGCCGAGCTGCGGCGGCCAGCCGTGCGTCAGCAGCCGCTGCGGCTCGAAGAGCAGCACGCACGCGGCGGCACCCACGAGCAGGGCGACCAACAGCGACAGCCGGGCGTACGGCGACAGCAGTACGCGCGTGCAGCGGGCGGCGAACCCCGCGGGGCGCAGGGGGAGGACGGGGACGACGAGCTCCTGGGCGGTGGCCCGGGGAGAGGCCGTGGCGGTGCCAGAGCGGTTGGCATCGAGCATCCGATGACATTAACCGACGAACGTGTGTGATCGTCGTCAGTAGCGTTCCCTGACCGTCACAGCATGGCACCGGCGCCCCGGGACGCCGGTGCGCGAGAAGACGAACGAGAAGGGGTCCAGGCGTTCGTGACGCCTGGACCCGTACCTCACGCGGCGGCTCGGACCGCGACCTCGGGCGGTGAGCCGGACGCGTGCCTCATGCGGCCAGAGCGTGACCGGGGTGCAGGACGACCTTGGTGTAGCCCTCCACCCGCTTGTCGAACTTCTCGTACGCCTGCGGTGCCTGGTCCAGCGGCAGCTCGTGGGAGACCACGAAGCTGGGCTTGGCCCGCCTGGCGATGATCATGTCGCGCAGCTGGCGGTTGTACCGCTTGACGTTGCACTGACCGGTGCCCATCTGCTGGCCCTTTTCGAACATCCTGCCGATGGAGACCAGCAGCTGGCCGTGTTTGGCGTGCTCGTCCGGGCCACCGGGGTCCGAGGGCACGTAGAGACCGGGTACGCCGAGCATGCCGGTCGGCCGTACCGTCTCGACCAACTCGTTCAGGACGATGGCGGGTTCCTCGTGGCTGGCGTCGTGGGCCTGGGCCTGGTAGCCGACGGCGTCGACGCCCTTGTCGGTCCCCTCACCTCCGGTCTGTTCCTTGATCTGCTCCGCCGGGTCGCCCTTGGTGAAGTCGATGGGGATGGCTCCGATCTCCTCCGCCTTGGCCAGCCGCTCGGGCACCCGGTCGACGGAGAAGACCTTCGCCGCACCGCGCAGCAGTGCCGAGTAGGCGGCCATCAGGCCCACCGGTCCGGCGCCGTAGACGGCCACGGACTCACCGGGGGACACCTGGGCGAGTTCGCAACCGTGGTAGCCGGTCGGGAAGATGTCGGCGAGCAGCACGAAGTCGGTCTCGAACTCCTCGCCCGGAGGCAGCTTCAGGCAGTTGAAGTCGGCGTACGGCACCCGCAGCCGCTCGGCCTGGCCGCCGATGAACGGCCCCATCGCCACGTAGCCGTAGGCCCCGCCGGCGAATCCGGGGTTGACCGTCAGGCAGAAGCCGGTCTTCCCGACGAGACAGTTCTTGCAGAATCCGCAGGCGACGTTGAAGGGCATCACGACGCGGTCACCCTCGGACAGGGAGGTCACCCCGCTGCCGACCTCCTCGATGATGCCCAGGTTCTCGTGTCCGAAGACGATGCCCGCCTCGGCCGCCGTGCGGCCCTCGTACATGTGCAGGTCCGAGCCGCATATCGCGGTCGACGTGACCCGTACGAGGACGTCGTTGGGGTGCTGGATCGAAGGGTCTTGGACCTCCTTCACCACCACGCTGAAAGGCTCTTCGTAGACGACGGCTTTCACGTCTGTCACCTCCGCGTCGAGCGTCACCCCCCTGCTCTTCCAGGGAACGCCCGTACGGAAGGGGTCGCAAGCCACGTCGGAAACGATCGATGTATCCGGCATCGAAGCCGCCGGCCTGAACGACCAGGAAAACCATTCGACGCCGGACGCGCCGGTCGGCGATGATCGACGGCATGTTCCGGTACGCCTTCCTCGTCGCAGCGTCCGCCGTCGCGGATGCTCCGAAGGCTGCCGTGCCGCACCTCGTGGCCGCCGTCGACGGCGCCCGAAGCTGACCCTCTCCGGATCGTCCGGCGGACCCCGCAGGGGGAGGGTCGGCCGGTCCCCGGGGTCCCGCGTCTTCTGTCACGGCTGAGAGGCTTCGAGGTACAGCCATGTCCAAAACGGCCTACGTGCGCACCAAGCCGCACCTGAACATCGGCACCATGGGTCACGTCGACCACGGCAAGACCACCCTGACCGCCGCCATCACCAAGGTCCTCGCCGAGCGCGGCACCGGCACCTTCGTACCGTTCGACCGCATCGACCGCGCCCCGGAGGAGGCCGCCCGCGGCATCACCATCAACATCGCCCACGTCGAGTACGAGACCGACACCCGGCACTACGCCCACGTCGACATGCCGGGCCACGCCGACTACGTGAAGAACATGGTCACCGGGGCCGCCCAGCTCGACGGGGCCATCCTCGTCGTCTCCGCGCTCGACGGGATCATGCCGCAGACCGCCGAACACGTCCTGCTCGCCCGGCAGGTCGGTGTCGACCACATCGTGGTCGCGCTGAACAAGGCCGACGCCGGGGACGAGGAGCTGACCGACCTGGTCGAACTGGAGGTCCGCGACCTGCTCACCACCCAGGGGTACCCGGGCGACGCCGTACCCGTCGTCCGCGTCTCCGGGCTGAGGGCCCTGGAGGGCGACCCGCGCTGGACGGCGTCCGTCGAGGCGCTGCTCGACGCGGTGGACACGTACGTGCCGATGCCGGAGCGGTATCTGGACGCGCCGTTCCTGCTGCCGGTCGAGAACGTGCTCACCATCACCGGGCGGGGCACGGTCGTGACCGGCGCGGTGGAGCGGGGGACCCTCCGGCTGGGCGACCGGGTGACGGTGCTGGGCGCGGACACCGAGACCGTGGTCACCGGGATCGAGACCTTCGGCAAGCCGATGGAGGAGGCGCAGGCCGGGGACAACGTGGCGCTGCTGCTGCGGGGGGTGCCCCGGGACGCCGTCCGGCGCGGACACGTGGTCGCGGCGCCGGGAAGTGTGGTGCCGAGCCGGCGGTTCACGGCGCGGGTGTACGTGCTGTCCGGGCGTGAGGGGGGTCGTACGACGCCGGTCGTCAGCGGCTACCGGCCGCAGTTCTACATCAGGACGGCGGACGTCGTGGGCTCCGTGGACCTCGGCGAGGTGGCCGTGGCCCGGCCCGGGGACACGGTCGAGATGAGCGTCGAACTGGGACGGGAGGTGCCGTTGGAGCCGGGGCTCGGCTTCGCCGTCCGTGAGGGCGGGCGGACCGTGGGAGCGGGGACCGTCGTCGCCGTGGGGTGAGCGGGCGCGGGAGGCGCGGGGGTGAGCGGGGGCGGGGACGCGGGCGCCGACAATGGAGAGGTGAACGCATCGATACCCGTCACCCGCACCACCGACCACGGCACCGCCAAGCTGATGCCCGATGTCGACCGTGAGCGGGCCTGGTTGCTCACGGTCGACGGGGCGCCGCAGTCGTACGTCGACCTCGACGATCCGGAGTATCTGGAGTTCGAGTACGCGCGGCGGCTGGGGTACGTCCTGGACACCGTCGCCGAGGCCGGGCGGCCGGTGGACGCGGTGCACCTGGGCGGGGGAGCGCTCACGCTTCCCCGGTACCTCGCCGCAACCCGCCCCGGCTCCCGGCAGGACGTCGTCGAGGCCGACCGGGGACTGCTGGAGCTGGTCACCGAGCGGCTGCCGCTGCCGGACGGCTCGGGCATCGCGCTGCACGCGGGCGATGCCCGGGCCTGGCTGGAGGGCGCGCCGGACGACCACGCCGATGTGCTGGTCGCCGACGTGTTCGGCGGGTCCCGGGTGCCGGCGCACCTGACCACGCTCGCCTACGTCCGCGAGGCCGAGCGGGTGCTGCGGGCCGACGGGGTGTACCTGGCCAACCTCGCGGACGCGGCGCCGTTCGCGTTCCTCCGGTCACAACTGGCCACGCTGGGGGCGGTGTTCGAGGAACTGGCGCTGATCGCGGAGCCGGCCGTGCTGCGCGGGCGGCGGTTCGGGAACGCGGTGGTCGTGGCCTCGCACCGGCCGCTGGACACCGCCACGCCGGCCCGGCGCGCCGCGGCGGACGCCTTCCCGGCGCGGGTCGAACACGGCGCGGCGGTGCGGGAGTTCATCGGGGCGGCGCGGCCGGTGGAGGACGCCGACGCCGTACCGTCACCCGAGCCCCCCGACGGGGCGTTCGGCATCGGCTGAGTGCGCCGGGGAGCCGGCGACCGGGTGCGTGCGGCGGGTGAGACCGCGGACGTCCGGGACCAGCAGCACCAGGGCGGTGACCAGGACCACCAGGCCGGCGCAGCCCCACAGGGCGGCCGCGCGGCCGACAGCGTCCTCGGCCGGGCCGGCCAGGGCCGTGCCGAGCGGCATCAGGGAGACCGAGCCGAACCAGTCGTAGGCCGAGACCCGGGAGAGCTTGTCCTCGGGGATCTCCTGGTGCAGCGCGGTCATCCAGGAGACGCCGAACACCTCCACCGTCGTGCCCGCGACGAACATCACCCCGTACAGCACGCCCGGCGGCACCGGAACGGCCAGCGCGGCCGTCGGCAGGGCCAGCGGGAAGACGCACAGCGTGCCGGCGAACAGCAGGCGGCGGGGCTTCCAGCGGGTCATCAGCAGGGCGCCGCCCACCGTGCCCGCGCCGAACGCGGCCAGGGCCAGGCCCCAGGGGCCCGCACCGCCCAGGCTGTCGCGGGCGACGAGGGGGCCGTAGACCGCCTCGGCCGCGCCGACCACCGCGTTGGCGATCGAGAACTGTACGACGATGCCCCACAGCCAGGGCCGGCCGGTGAACTCCCGCCAGCCCTCGCGGAGATCGGCCAGCATGCCCCCGCCCGGCGCGCGCGGCGGGATGTGGCCGACGTCGAGGAAGGAGCGCAGCGCGGCGGCGACGGCGAAGGCCGCCGCGTCGAGGGCGAGCACCCAGCCGGGGCCGACGGCCGCGACCAGGGCGCCGCCCAGGGCCGCGCCGCCGAGGGCCGCGCCCTGGGCGGCCATGCGGAAGGCGGCGAACGCCCGGCCCGCCTGTTCGCCCGCCACGGAGGACATCAGCATGCCCTCCGCGGCGGGTCCGAAGAACGCCTGACCGGTGCCGCCGAGCGCGGTGAGCAGCATCATCTGCCACAGCCGGGGCTCACCGGCGAGGACGAGGGCCGCGAACGCCGCCTGGGAGAGGCAGTTGAGCGTGTTGGCGGCGACCATCACCCGGTGCCGGGGGATCCGGTCCGCGACCGCGCCGCCGATGAGCAGGAAGACCACCAGCGGCAGGGTGCGGGAGGCGGCCACCAGGCCGACGTCTCCGCCGTCGCCGCCCGACTCCAGCACGGCGAACGCGGCGGCGATCAGCGAGCCGTTCGCGCCGAGGCCGCTCACGACGGCGGCCGCGGTCAGCAGGGAGTAGTTGCGTCCCGCCCAGGCGGGTCTCCGGGGACGGGCGGGGGAACCGGCGGTCTGGGTCACCGGCCGACTATCCCTGCCCGGCTCCCGCACTGCCAAGTGAGTTTGCGGACGTCGTGGGCGGGTCGCGGATCCGGCGGGGTCAGTCCGCGATCGGGTCGCCGTGCAGCCGCACCGTGCTGAGGATCTTGTTCATCGTCGCGTCGGGCACTTCGTCCTCGACGCCCTTCGCGCCGTAGAACGTCCACGAGACGAAGCTGCCCGTGGAGTTCTTGAAGGCGAACGTGGTGGCCTTGCCGTCGGTGTCGCACTTGTTCTTCTTCGGCACGCCGATGACGTACGACGTGGCGACGCTGCCCTTCACACCCGACGCCGTCGTGAAGGGCTTCGCCTTGCCGATCCGCAGGTACTTCTTGGCGGCCTCCGACTGGTCGGTGTATCCGCCGAAGGCGAAGGTGGCCGAGTCGCCGCGGGCGATGCTCGCGGTGTCCTTGGCCCCGTTCTCGCCCTTCGTGCCGCCGGCCGCGAGCGCGTGCGACTCCTTGGTGCCGTTCTCCTCGGAGGTGCAGTAGTCCGGCTTCAGGAACGTGGTGCCGGAGAAGCCGATGTACGCGGAGCCGTCGCCCTTCGTCTCGTCCTCGAAGAAGGAGAAGACGCCGGGCCGCTCCACCTCCCAGTCGGCGGGTACGTCGAAGGCCGTGCCGTACTTGGGGTTGACCACGACCTTCCAGCCCGCCACGGTCGGCTCCTCGGTCGCGTTGCCGCGCGGGTCGCCGGTCGCGGACGACGTGGGCGACGCGGGCCCGGTGGCCGTCGGGGACGGGCTCGTGTGCTGTCCGCCCTTGCCGTTGTCCGCCTCGTCGTCCTTCGTACCGCCCAGCACCAGATAGCCGGTCACGGCGGCGGTGACGACGACGGCCGTGGCCGCGACGATCGCGACGAGCTTGGTGCGGCCGCCACCGCCCTGCGGGGGCTGGGGCACGGGCGCGCCGGGGGGCTGTCCTGGCTGCCCCCACTGCGGCTGCTGACCGTACGGACCGGCCTGCGGCTGCTGACCGTACGGGCCGGCCTGCGGATACTGCTGGTAGCCGGGCTGCTGGTACGGGTTCGGCTGCTGGTAACCAGGCTGCTGGTACGGGTTGTTCTGCTGGTTCTGCTGCGGGTTCGGCGCGCCCCCTGGCGGCTGCTGGTCTGGCCACATGGCCAGTAACCCTAGTGGCTTCCCTGGTCAGGCTCGGCTACTCGTGAGTAACATGTCGGCCATGAGCGCAGACCAGACGTCGATCGGCGACATGCTCGCCGCCACCGTGCCCATGGCCCGGACCCTCAACCTGGAGTTCCTTCAGACCGCGCCCGACAAGGCCGTGGTCTCCCTGCCGGACCAGAGCGCGTACCACAACCACGTGGGCGGCCCGCACGCCGGTGCGATGTTCACCCTCGGGGAGTCGGCCAGCGGTGCCATCGTGCTGGCCGCCTTCGGGGACCAGCTCTCGCGCGCCGTGCCGCTCGCCGTACGGGCCGAGATCGCCTACAAGAAGCTGGCCATGGGCGTCGTCACCGCGACCGCGACGCTGGGCCGCCCGGCCGCCGAGGTCGTCGCCGAACTGGACGCCGGGCAGCGGCCCGAGTTTCCCGTGTCGGTCGAGATCCGGCGCGCGGACGGCGCGGTGACCGGCGAGATGACCGTCGTGTGGACCCTCCGGCCGGCCGACCGGCAGAAGTGAGCACCACGCCCCGCTCCCGACTCACCGGAGCGGGGCGCCGCCCATCGGGAGTTACCGCGCCGGTCGCTCTTCTAGTTCATCGTGCTGGGCTCATCCAGCCGTTTCAGGGCCCGAGCCGGCTCACCGACCGGTTCGACGTACGTGACGACCGCGCCCCCGGTCACCGCCCTCGGCCGCGGAGTTCGTGGTGCTGAAGCCGGCCGCTGACCACGCTGTCGGCCTGCGCGGGCCCTCGGCCCGCGAGCGGTTCCGCGAGGAAGCCGCTCAGTCGAGACAGAACTCGTTGCCCTCGATGTCCTGCATCACGATGCACGCGTCGTGGCCGTCGTACAGCACTTGCACGCGTACCGCGCCGAGCTCGGTCAACCGCGCGCATTCCGTCTCGAGTTTGGCGAGGCGCTCTTCACCCACGAGCCCGGTAGCGACCCGCACGTCGAGGTGCACCCGGTTCTTGACGACCTTGCCCTCGGGAACGCGCTGGAAGTACAGCCGCGGCCCCACGCCCGAGGGATCACTGCACGCGAACCATGAACCCCGATCCTCGGGCGGCCGCGAACGGTCGTAATCGTCCCAAGTGGCGAATCCCTCGGGCGGCGGCGGTATGACGTACCCCAACACCTCGCACCAGAAACGAGCGACGCGTTCAGGTTCCGCGCAGTCGAAGGTGACTTGGAACTGTTTGATCGACGACATCGGCGCACCATAGCAGGGGGTTCTGTCGCTCGTCCCCGGTGGGGATCTGGACGGCCGATCGGGGACCGGTTCGCGGATACCGGCGGTAACCCCCGTGCGCGAACCGACTTTCCCACCGGAGGCATTCTTGCTTCTTGTTCCCCGTGAGTAGCTTGTGCCAAGGTGAGCCTCCCCACGGAGGGCAAAGGCGGACGACGTCGACGTCAAGGCCGGCCCTTTAGGTACGCACCAATCAGGCACTGCTTTCCCGCAGGATCCGCCCCCCACATGCGGTCCCGCGGCTGGAAAGGAAATGGTTCCGTGCAGTCCTCTCACCCCCCACGCCCGCCCCATCCACCCCTGCCCGGCCCGGCCGGGGAGTCCGACCGCGCGCTCGTCGCCCGGCTGAGCGGCCCGCACGACGGCCGCCATCACGCCGTCGCCCTGCTGCTCGCCCGGCACTGGCGGGCCACCCGCGACTATGCCGTGGTCTGCCTAACCGCCGCCGGTCCCAGCGCCCATATGGTGGCCACCGCCGCCTTCCACCAGGTGCTCGGCGGTGCGGCCGGCGGCGCCCTGCGCCCGCGACTTCTGGTCGCCGTCCGCGACACCGTCCGCGCCTGGGCCGCGGACGAGGTGGCCCGTATCGCCCTGCCGGAATTGCGTAAAACCACCGGTGGGCGCGGGCTGCGCGCCACAAAGCCCGGGCCGCCGGAAAACAGACAGCTCGCCGCCCGCGCATTCCGGGCCCTTCCCGGCACCGCGCAATGCCTTCTCTGGCACACCGAGGTCGAAGCCGAACCCATAAACATACCCGCCGGTCTGTCGGGGGTCGACACAGCCACCGCGACAACCACCCTCGAGCAGACGCGCGAACAATTCCGGGCCGGTTGCGTACGTGCCCACCGGGAACTCGCGCCCACCGAGGAATGCCGCTACTACAACCGGCTCCTCGACGTCCCCATCCGGCGCGGCGGCGCCCTGCTGCCGGACGTGCGCCGGCATCTGACGGTCTGCGCCCACTGCCGGTACGCCGCCGAACAACTCGGCCTCTTCGACGACGCCTTGCCCCTGCTGCTCGCCGAGACCGTGCTCGGCTGGGGAGCCCGCCGCTACCTGGACTCACGCCCCGGCCGCGCCGTCCGCGAGGAGTGGCCGCCCCCGCCGGCCCCGTCGGCCGCACCCCCGGTCACCGGCGGCCGGCACCGCACCGGACCCGGTCACCGCCACCGCAAGGCCGTCGCCATCGGCGTCGGACTCACCTCCCTCGTGCTGCTCGCCGGCGTCCTCGTGGTCCGGAGCCGGTCCGAGGACAACCGTGCCCCCGTTCCCGGCGCCACCTGGGGCGCCCCCGCGGGCGGCATCACACGGCCGAACGGCACCGGCGGCCGGCCCGCCACCTCACCCTCCGCGGCCTCCGCGGGCGCACCCGTCGAGGTCGCCCGCGGCGCCCTGCGCGGTCTGGCCTCCGGGCTCTGCCTGGACGTGCGCGGCGACCGGATCACGGCCGGCGCGGGCGCCCGGCTCGCACCCTGCTCGGCGGCGGCCTCGCAGCAGTGGTCGTACCAGGACGACGGTCTGCTGCGCAGCGCCGCCGACCCCACCCTCTGTCTCGCCGCCGACCCCAGGACGAAGAGCGTCGCGCTGGCCGGCTGCGTCGTGCCCGCCGGGGAGGTGTCGTACGACGTCACGGTGCGCGGCGAGATCCTGCTGCGCCGGCACCACGGGCTGGCCCTGACGCCGGGGTCCGGCCGTCCCGGTGCGGGGGTCGAGGTGGGGGAGCGCGACGGGTCGGCGAAGCAGCGATGGGTGCTGGCGGCGGGTGCGGGCGGCACGGCGCGTTCCGGTGCCGGACCGGAGGGTTTCGGTACCGGAACGGACGGGTCGGGTCCCGGGTCGGATGTCTGGCCCGAGGGCTTCGGCGCCGGGCCGGTGGGGCCGAGGCCGGCACGGCCTCGGCATGCCGCAGGGTCCGGACGGACCGGTGGCGGGCGGCCGGAGGCGTCGAAGGGTGGTGCCGGGCAGGCTCCCGGACGCGAGGGGGCGGTGGCACCTCGCGAACCCCCCCGCCGGCCCCGGCGCAGCCCACCCCCGACACCGTGTTCGCCGACGTCAGCGGCATGCTCCGCACGGTCCTCGCGGGGAGTGACCGGGCCCGCGCACCTCGTCGGCACTCCTACGGCGGCGCCATCGCCCTCGGCTACGCGGTCCGCCACCCGGGCCGGGTGGCCACCCTGACCCTGCTCTGGTCCGAGCCGGCCACGGCCGCGTGGGCCGCGAAGCCCGGCCGTATCCCGCGCCGGGTGCTGACCGAACTCGCGTACAGCGAGCCGGACGCGCTCGCCCGGATCACCGCCCACCGCGGCCACAACACCGCCCGCCTCGCCCGCGAGACCACCCTCAGCCGGGGCGTCCCCGCCGGCCGGGTGCTCACCGAGGCCCGGATCAGGGCCGTACGCTGCCCGGTCCTCGGCGTGTAACGCGGTGACTCGGACCCCGTCGACCTGGTGCCGGCGCAGCGGCTGCTGCTGCCGGACTTCTCGGCGGGCCGGTGGGCAAGGACACGGCTCACAGCACCTTCGCCCGGATCAACGCCGACAACACCAATGCCCCCGGCAGCAACGGCACCCAGTCGGACAGCACCCGGTACCCGATCACCGTGGCGGTCGCCACCGCGGGCTCCGCGCCGAAGGTGACCAGCGTCCACACCAGCGCCGCGTCGACCGCGAGCCCGCCCGGCGCCGGCACCGCCCCGACGGCCGTGCCGGCCGCCAGGTAGGCGAGCACCACCTGCTCCCACGGCAGCCCCAGCCCGAGCGAGGCCCCGACACAGGCCAGCGTGCCCGCCTGCACCAGCGGCATGGCGACCGCCCCGCCCCACAGGGCGAGCGCCCGGCGGGGCCGGGAGTGCACCACCCGCACGTCGGCCAGGGCGGAGCGCAGCAGCCCGGTCACCGGCCGCCGTAACGGCCGTACGACCGTCAGCAGCACCCCCGCCACCGCGACCGCCCCGCACGCGACGGCGGTGAGCGGCACCAGCAGCCGCCCGTCCGGGACCAGGTCCCCGAGGCGCCGCCAGTGCGGGGACAGTGCCAGGAACACCAGCAGGACCAGCGTCTTCGCGGTGGACCTGGCCAGCGAGTACAGGCCGATCGACGCGGTCGCCCGCTCCAGCGGTACGCCCCGGCCGCGCAGAAACCGCAGGGTGACCGCGTGGGCCCCGAGCCCGGCGGGGAGCGCGTGGTTGGCGGCGCCGGCGGCGAACTGCGAGGCCAGCAGCAGCCCGGGCGGCAGCCGGTCCGGCAGGGCGCCCTGCCGGGCACAGGAGGCGGCCACCCAGGTCAGACAGGTGAAACCGGCTCCGGCCAGCAGCCACCCCGGGTCGGCCGCGACCAGCCGCCGTACCCCCTCGTACACCACGGGCCGGTTGGCCAGGGCCCAGCCGGCGGCGAGCAGCAGGGGCGCCAGGCACAGGGCCAGCCGTACCGGCCGGGCGGACATGCGGGACGCCGGGCGGGCCGGTGCCGTGGTCACGGGACAGGGACCCGGGGCGGACGGGGCGGACCCGGGACAGGGAGCCGTGGCCGGGGGCAGCGAGCGGGACGGGGACAGTGAGGACACGGGGACGTCGTCCTTCCGCGGCGGGCCCCACGGCGGGGGCCTGGGGGAGGCGGGCCGGGCGGAACCGCGGAGAGCCTTCCCCTCCCGCGTGACACCGGGATGGCCGGAAAAGAAAGGGGCGAGGGCGGGACGGTGCCGCCGGTCGGGCGCGGGCAAGCGGCCGTTCACCGCCGACCAGGTAGCCTTCCCTTGGGACGCGCTTTACATGCGACGACCCGGCGGGCAAGGACAGCGACAGGGGAGGACCGGCGGTGCACGTCCAGGAATGGCTCGACTCGGTGCCGGCGGTCGCCGTCTACGCCGTGGTGGCTCTGGTGATCGGTCTGGAGAGCCTGGGCATTCCGCTGCCGGGGGAGATCATCCTGGTCTCCGCGGCGCTGCTGTCCTCCCAGCACTCGGGTGTCAACCCGGTCGTCCTCGGTGCCTGCGCGACCGCGGGCGCGGTGATCGGCGACTCCATCGGCTACGCCATCGGCCGCAAGGGCGGACGTCCGCTGCTGGCCTGGCTCGGAAGGAAGTTCCCACGCCACTTCAGCGAGGGCCATGTGGCCACCGCCGAGCGGTCCTTCGAGAAGTGGGGCATGTGGGCGGTCTTCTTCGGCCGTTTCGTCGCACTGCTGCGCATCTTCGCCGGTCCCCTCGCGGGCGTCCTGCACATGCCGTACTGGAAGTTCCTGATCGCCAACGTCCTCGGCGGCATCTGCTGGGCCGGCGGCACGACGGCCGTCATCTACTACGTGGGCATCGTCGCCGAGGACTGGCTGAAGCGCTTCTCGTACGTGGGCCTGGGCGTGGCGGTGCTGATCGGCCTGGCCTCCATGCTGATCCTCAGGCGCAAGGCGAAGAAGGCCCAGCCGGCCCAGCGGGAAGCGGAACCGGTGAACGCCGGGGAGTGACCGGCACCCCGCCGACGTGCCCTACTCGTGCACCCCGCGGTGCGCCTTGGCCAGCTCCGCGTAGAGGGTGCCGTTGAGGGTGACCCCCGCCCGCTCCTCCTCGGAGAGGGGCCGCTTCACCTTCGCCGGCACCCCCGCCACCAACGACCCGGCCGGCACCACCATGCCCTGCGGCACCAGCGCCTGGGCCGCGACCAGCGACCCCGCGCCGATCACCGCCCCGTTGAGCACGGTCGCCCCCATCCCGATGAGGCAGTCGTCCTCGACGGTCGCCCCGGGCACCACCGCGTTGTGCCCGATGGACACCCGCTCCCCGACGGTGACGGGGAACCCGGGATCGGCGTGCAGGGTGACGTTGTCCTGCACGTTGGCCTGCGCGCCCACGGTGATCTTCTCGACGTCACCGCGCACCACGGCCCCGTACCAGACACTGGCCCCCGCGTGCAGGGTGACGTCCCCGATCACGGACGCCGTGGGCGCGACGAACGCCTCCGGATCGACCCGCGGCTCCTTGCCCCCGATACCCACGATCAGCGCCTTGTGCGTCATCACCGTCTCCTCGTGTCAGCGGTACCCGGCACCGTACGACACCGGGTGGGGCAAAGATCACAGCGGCCCGCCCTCTCCGCCGGAAGCGACCGGTGAGTAACGTGACCCCGTGCCGAAGCGCAAGAACACGTTCTCATCCTGGCGACGGGGCCTCGCCCAGCGAGCCGTACACGCGGCCTGGTCCTGGATGCAGCGCAACGGGTCCGTCACGGCCGAGCGACCGGCGGGCTTCCGCTTCGGCTCCATCGGCGAAGCCACCCGTCTGGCCTTCCCGCTCGGCACGGTCTTCGGTGAACCCTGGATCCGGCTCGGCTCCCACTGCATCATCGCCGAGCAGGTCACCCTCACCGCGGGCCTGATGCCCGACCTGGACCTCGGTCCGGAGCCGATCCTGCGCATCGGCGACGGCGTGGTCCTCGGCCGCGGCAGCCATGTCATCGCGGACACCACGGTCACCATCGGCAGCGACTGCTACTTCGGCCCGTACGTCTACGTCACCTCCACCAACCACTCCTACGACGATCCGCACGAGCCCATCGGCAGGCAGTGGCCGCGGATGGAGCCGGTCGAGATCGGGCCGGGCTGCTGGATCGGCACCGGCGCGGTGATCCTGCCCGGGGCGCGGATCGGCCGGAACGTGGTCGTGGCGGCCGGCGCGGTGGTGCGGGGCACGGTGCCCGACCACGCGGTGGTGGCGGGCGCGCCCGCCAAGGTCGTACGGCGCTGGACGCCCGACGAGGGCTGGCAGCCGCCCCTGCGGACCCCCGCCCCGGTGCCGATCCCGGACGGCATGACGCCGGGTCAGTTGCGGGCGCTCGCGGATCTCGACGAGGACGCGGTGGCGCGGCTCGCCGCGCTGGAGAGCGAGGGCTGAGCGGACCGGCTCAGCCGGTCGCCAGCAGCAGCGTGCCGAGCAGGGCCAGGGCCGCCCCCGCCGTCTGGACCGCGCGCAGCCGCTCGCTGAGGAAACCGCGTGCGGCCAGCGCGGTCACCACCGGATACAGCGAGGCGAGCACGGCCGCGACGGTGACCGGTCCGCTCCGGGCGGCGACGGCGTACGTGCCGTTGGCCGCGACGTCGGCGAGTCCGACGAAGGCCAGCGCGGGCAGCGAGGCCCAGGGGAAACCACCCTCCGGGAGGGCCGTGCCGCCGCGCCGCACCGAGACGGCGAGCGCGGCCCCGCCCACCGTGACGTTCGTCAACCGCTGTACGAACAGAGCGAGGAACAGGCCCGTGACGTCGGTGGAGGCCTCCGTGATCAGGGCGAACACCGTGCCGAAGCCGAGCGCCGCGACCAGGGTGAGCAGGACCGCGCGGCGCTGCACGGCCGCGCCCCGCAGTTGCGGGCCGCCGGCGAGGACGACCCCGGTGACGGCGACCGCGATGCCCGCGACCTGGAGCAGCCCCGGCCGTTCGCCGAGGGCGAGGCCGACGCCGAGGGGGACCGCGACGCTGAGGGGGGCGAGGGGGGAGACGACGCCCATGGGGCCGAGGGCGAGGGCCTGGTAGAAGGAGAGCAGGGCCACCGGTCCGACCAGGCCCGCCGCGAACGCGAACCACAGCCGGGGCCCGGCCTCGCTCCAGCCGCCCGTGGCGAGCACGATCGCGCCGAGGACGGCCGCCGCGACGGCCTGCGAGACCACCACGACCGTCAGCGCCGGGGTACGCCGGGTCAGCAGTCCGCCGCCGAAGTCGGCCAGCCCCCACAGCAGGCTGGTGGTCAAGGCGAAGAATGCTGTCATGGCCGGCCTCGCAGTACAGTTCGGTGAACGATCAGGTGCACCTCACCGTAATGCAGTTCATTGAACTGAGTAATCAATTATATTGACCGTCCCGGATATTGGACCCAACGTGTCGGACCTCGACCTGCTGACCCAGTCCCTGGCGCGCAACGTCAAGCGGTGGCGCACCGAGCGCGGCTTCACCCTGGACACGCTCGCCGCCCGCGCGGGGGTCAGCCGTGGCATGCTCATCCAGATCGAGCAGGCCCGGACGAACCCCAGCATCGGAACCGTCGTCAAGATCGGTGACGCGCTCGGCGTCAGCGTCACCACGCTGCTCGACTACGAACAGGGCCCCAAGGTCCGCATCGTCCCCGCCGAGCAGGCCGTACGGCTGTGGCACACCGACGCGGGCAGCTACAACCGCCTGCTGGCGGGAACGGAGGCGCCCGGCCCGCTGGAGATGTGGGACTGGCGGCTGATGCCCGGCGAGCAGAGCCCGTCCGACCCGCATCCGGCGGGCACGGTGGAACTCGTCCACGTCACCTCCGGCGAACTGACCCTCACCGTCGACGGGGTGAAGCACCTGGTGCCGGCCGGGGCGAGCGCCACGTTCGAGGCCAGTGCGCCGCACACGTACGGCAACGAGGGCGCGGAACCCATGGAGATGGTGATGGCCGTCTCGGTGCCGCCGGTGCGCTGAACCGCGCCGAGGGGGGCTGCTAGCGTGCGGCCATGCGCGCACCCATCGGAGACTTCGACACCGCCGTACCGGCGCCGGACTGCCTGGACGAACTGACCGCTCCCGTCGCCGACGCCGTACGCGACTGGCAGGGCGCGGTCCCGGCCGACCGGATCCTGTACGTCGACACCGAGCCGCAGTGGGCCGACACGGCCGTCTTCGTGGAGCACTACGGCCGGGACCTGCTGGAGCGGTCGGCGAACTGTGTGGTGGTCGCGGGCAAGCGGGCCGGCGAGACCACGCTCGCCGCCTGCGTGGTGCTCTCCACCACCCGGGTCGACGTCAACGGGGTCGTCCGGCGCCAACTGGGCGCCCGCAAGGCCTCCTTCGCCTCGATGGAGACAGCGACCGGCGAGACCGGCATGGAGTACGGCGGCATCACCCCCCTGGGCCTGCCCACCGGCTGGCCGGTCCTGCTGGACTCGGCCGTCGTCGACCTGCCCTACGTCCTGGTGGGCAGCGGTCGCCGCCGCGGCAAACTCCTGGTCCCCGGCAAGGCCCTGGCCGACCTGCCCGGCGCGGTGGTCCTGGACGACCTGGGCGTCGCCTGACCCCCCGGCCGGTCCCACACCGGCCCGGCTCACGCCGTCGCGTGGTGGGCCAGGGGCAGGTGGGGGTCCGCTTCGTCCGGGGCCGGGGCCGGGTCGGCGTGCACCAGGGCGGCCGTCAGGCGCGGTACCGCGTGGAGCAGGGCGTGCTCGGTCTCGACGGCGATCGCGTGGGCCTGTCGTAGCGTCGCCTCGCCGTCCACCACCACCGTGAGCTCGGCCCGCAGGCGGTGCCCGATCCAGCGCAGGCGCAGCTCGCCCACCTCACGCACCCCCGATACCTCCCGCACCGCGCGCTCGGCCCGGTCCACCAGTGCCGGGTCGACGGCGTCCAGCACCCGCCGGAACACCTCCCGCGCCGCGTCCCGCAGCACCAGCACGATCGCGGCAGTGATCGCCAAACCCACGAGCGGGTCGGCCAGGTGCCACCCCAGCGCCGACCCGCCGGCGCCCAGCAGCACGGCCAGCGAGGTGAATCCGTCGGTGCGCGCGTGCAGCCCGTCGGCGACGAGCGCGGCCGAACCGATCTCCCGGCCCACCCGGATCCGGTACCGGGCCACCCACTCGTTGCCGGCGAAGCCGAGCAGTGCGGCCAGCGCGACCGCGGGCACCTGCGTGACCGGGCGCGGGTCGAGCAGCCGGCCGACGGCCGCCCACGCGGCGAACGCCGCCGACGCGGCGATGGTCAGCACGATCACCAGCCCCGCGAGATCCTCGGCGCGGCCGTACCCGTAGGTGAACCGGCGGGTCGCCGCCCGGCGGCCCAGCACGAAGGCGATGCCGAGGGGGACGGCGGTCAGCGCGTCGGCCGCGTTGTGCACCGTGTCCCCGAGCAGCGCCACCGACCCGGACACGGCCACCACGACCGCCTGGGCCAGCGCGGTCGCCCCCAGCACGGCCAGCGACACCCACAGCGCGCGCATGCCGCGCGCCGAGGACTCCAGTGCCGGATCCAGTTTCCCGGCGGTCTCGTGGGAGTGCGGAGTGAGGAGATGGGCCAGACGGTGGCGCGGGCTAAAGGAGCCGTGCGCATGCCCGTGCGCGCCGTGGTGGTGCGGGCCGTGCTCGTGCGGGCCGTGCTCATGACGGTGCCGGTCGCTCACGTCGATCCCCTTCCGGTGGGCGGGAGTGGACGCACGGCGCCCACGGAGCCATTATGTGCGTATGAGCGCACGCATGCACCTGCCACCTGCGCACCATGCGCACGAGCGCAGCCCGGGCGAGGAGCAGTTCGCGCTCGCCGCCGAACTCCTCGCCCTGCTCGGCGACCGCACCCGGCTCGCCCTGCTGCACACCCTGACGGCCGGCGAGGCCGACGTCGGCACGCTCACCGAGGCGTGCGGCGCCGCCCGGCCGGCCGTCAGCCAGCACCTGGCCCGGCTGCGGCTGGCCGGAGTGGTGGACACCCGCAAGGAGGGCCGCCGGGTGATCTACTCACTGCGTCACGGGCACCTGCGGCGCCTGGTCGAGGAGGCTCTCCGGACGGCCGACCACCGCCTCGCCGAACGAGGCGGCGGGGCGGGGCGCTGACGGCTCAGAACGCGTCGGCCGTCCCGAGGTACTGCCCGGCGAAGGCCGCCGCCGCGACCGGCGAGGTGAACAGCCGGCGCAGCCGGGCCAGGGTGGTGCCGGTGCGGTAGGGGTCGCCGGAGGAGGTGCCGTGGTAGATCTCGGACAGCCACTCCGAGAACTCCTGGTAGTCCCACACCCGTCGCAGGCACGCGTCCGAGTAGCCGTCCAGCCCCGTGGCGTCGCCCCCGGTCAGCTGGGCGACGAGCCCGTCGCCGAGCAGGAACGCGTCGTGCAGGGCCAGGTTCATGCCCTTCGCGGCGATCGGCGCGACGAGGTGCGCGGCGTCCCCGGCCAGGAACAGCCGGCCGAACACCATGGGCTCCACCACGTAGGTGTGCATGTCCAGCACGCGTTTCTCCAGCAGCCGTCCCTCCGTCAGCGGCGGGCGGTCCGCCGCGCGCAGCCGCCGCTGGAGCTCGCCCCAGACGCGTTCGTGCGTCCAGGAGTCCGGGTCGTCGCCGGGCGGGCACTGGAGGTAGTAACGGGTCAGCTCGGGGCTGCGCGGCATGTGCCCGGCGAACCCGTCCGCGTGCATGCCGAACAGCACGCGATCCGAGGACGGCGGCGCCTCGGCCAGCAGCGCCAGCCAGCCGATGCCGTAGTCGTGCCGGGAGATCCGCGCCCGAGGCGGCAGCGCGGCCCGGCTCGCCCCGCGCGCCCCGTCGCAGCCGGCCACGAACTCGCAGGTCACCAGGTGCCGTTCACCGCTGTCCGGGTCGGTGTACGAGACGGCGGGCCGGTCCGAGTCCAGGTCGTGCAGGCGTACGTCCCGCACGCCGAACCGGATCTCACCGCCGCGCACGTCGGCGTACTCGCGCACGAGATCGGTCACGAGCAACGGCTGCGGGTAGACCCAGTGATGACAGCCCGTCAGCTCCGTGTAGGCGAAGCGGTAACCGCGGCCGTCGAAGCGGAACTCGCACTCGGTGTGCCGCTCGGCACGCTTCGACAGGCCGTCGGCCAGGCCGCGTTGTTCGAGGCCGCGTACGGCCCATTCCTCGATCACACCGGCGCGCGGCCGCTGTTCGATGAACGCTCTGCTCTCGGTCTCCAGGACCAGGCAGTCGACACCGGCGGCGCGCAGGATGTTGCCGACGGTCAGGCCGGCCGGTCCGGCGCCCACGACGACGACCGGACAGTGCGCGGTGGAAGGGGACTTGGGATGGGGGGAAGGAGGCGTCACCCGGGGAATTATGACGGTGTCCCGTCAGCCGGGCGGCCGACGGGACACCGTGGGTGCGGTGGACGCAATCGGTGCGCGGACGCGGTCAGTGCACCGGCGCGTCCGTCACCACGACCTCGTCGATGCTGCGCTCGATCGCCTCGGGCCGCGACGCGGTGGCCTTGGCCCAGTAGTAGACGACCAGGGAGAAGGCCGCCACGACCAGCATGTCCCACCACAGGCCGATGGTGCCCCGGCCGCCGCCGAAGCCGCCCAGCCAGGAGATCACGCCCATGCCCACCAGGTAACCGGGCAGCCACTGCGCGGCCTTGAAGTCCAGGCGCGGCGCGTCCGGCAGGCCCTTGCGGATCGCGTACCAGGCGTACGAGCCGAGCAGCACGTAACCCAGCAGGATCGCGAAGCCCAGGCGCCACAGGGTGCCCCAGCCGGCCCAGTAGATGATGAGGTCGGCGACCACGAAGGACAGCGGGGAGATGATCTTGCCGCCGGGCAGCCGGTACGGGCGCTCGCGGTGCGGCAGCCGGTCGGCGAACACTCCGTAGGCCAGTGGCGCGCCCGCGTACATCAGCACGCTCGCCGAAGTGATGAACGTGACCAGCGTCTGCCAGCTCGGGAACGGCAGGAAGCAGATCACGCCGGTGACGAACGAGACGATCAGGCCGAACCACGGCACGCCGCGCTTGTCGGTCTTCGTGAACAGCTTCGGCGCGTAGCCGTTCTTCGCGAGGCCGTAGGAGACCCGGGAGGTGGCGGTCGTGTAGATCAGACCCGTGCCGCCGGGCGAGATCACCGCGTCGATGTACAGCACCACGCTCAGCCAGCCCAGGCCGACCAGGGTGGCGAGGCCCGCCCACGGGCCGCTGATGCCCGGGAAGTCCAGGTGGGCCCAGCCGTGCGCGAAGGAGGTGTGCGGCAGGGCGGTGATGAAGACGATCTGGAGCAGGACGTAGATCGCGGCGCCGATCGCGACCGAGCCCAGCGTCGCGCGCGGCAGGTCCCGCTGCGGGTTGCGGCTCTCGCCGGCCAGCTGGATCGCCTGTTCGAAGCCGAGCAGGGCGAAGATGATGCCGCTGTCGCTGATGGCGCCGAGCACGCCCTTGGCGCCGAACGGCGCGAAGCCCTCGGAGGTGAAGTTGCCGGGGTGGAAGTTGCCGATCGCGATGATGAAGATCGCCGCGAGGGGCACGGCGATCTTCCACCAGGTGGCGGCGCTGTTGGTGTGCGCGAGGGCGCGGACACCGAAGAAGTTGACGCCGACGAAGACGGCCATGAGGACCACGGCCACGGCGAAGCCGCTCGCGGTCAGCGTCTGGTCGTGGTGCTGGAGACCGTCGGCCCACCGCCAGTGCTTGGCGTAGCCGATCATGGCCTCGACCTCGACCGGGGCCACCGTCGCCGCCTGCAGCCAGGAGAACCAGCCGAAGGACATGCCGGCCAGACCACCGAACGCGTAGTGCGGATAGCGGGCCGTGCCGCCCGCCACCGGGAACATGCCGCCGAGCTCCGCGTGCACCAGCGCGAGCAGCACGATCGCCACTGTGCCGATCAGCCACGAGATGATCGCCGCGGGGCCCGCCGCGACGACCGCCTTCTCGGCGCCGAAGAGCCAGCCGGATCCGATGATGGAGCCCACCGAGGCCCACATCAGACCGATGAGCCCGACGTCCCGGCGCAGACCGCCTGAATCCGTCGTGGCTACCGGCACAGCATGGTCGACTTTCGGCATGTCGAGTGGCCTCTCAGATCGTTGACGCGGGACTGACGAGCAAGGAGGCCACAGATTAGGGAGGCATTCCGCGCCGACAGAAGTCTGATGACCAAGTTTTGACTCGGGATCTCCGTTGTCTTGGTCGACTCTTCGCACAGGTCAGCGCGGTTTCAGAATGTCAATATTCAGCTTGGAATTGTGAGAAGAAAGTGAGACAGGCTAGTTGAGGCGCGGAATTTCGATAGCCGGGCACCGGTCCATCACCATTTCCGGACCCGCCGCCCGGGTCCGCTCGTAGGCGGCCTCGTCGACGACCCCCAGCTGGAACCACACCGCTCGCGCGCCCTTCGCCACGGCCTCGTCCGCCACCGCGCCGGCCAGGTCGCTGTTGACGAAGACGTCCACCACGTCCACGTCGAAGGGGATGTCCGCGAGGGAGGCGTAGCCCTGCTCCCCGTGCACCGTCTCGGCCTTGGGGTGCACCGGCACGATCCGCTTGCCGAACCGCTGGAGCACCCGCGCCACCCCGTAGGCGGGCCGGTTCTGGTTCGAGGACAGGCCGACCACCGCCCAGGTGTCGCCCAGCTCGGTCAGAATCCTGCGGATCGTGGCTTCGTCGCCGTACATCGGCCGCCTCCTCGGGCTGCGGGGAACTGTGCGTGGGGGCAACATCGTCGCGGCGGGTGTGGATTCCCGCCGTACCTCGCCACGCCGTCCGGAATCGGTGCAAGCTGCTGCATACGGCCGCCCGCCCGCCTACGCTCGCTCCGTGCTGCGCATTCTCGACGCCCGAACCGGTGAGTCCGTCCCCGCCGCGCCCGCCCGCCGCGGCCTGACCCGCATCGAGACCCACGCCTGCGGCCTCGACCCGACGGCCCTGCGGGTGCTGCTCACCGCGGACCTGCTGGTGCGGGCGCTGGAACTGGGCGGCAGCCCGGTCTGGACGATCCTCACGGCCCCCCGGGACCGGCCGGAACTCCGCACAGCCGCCACCCACCTCGCCATCCGCCCCTTCGAGGACGACCGTGACCTCGCGTCCGGACTGGGCGAGGCGCAGGTGATCCACGTCGCACGGTGGTCTCCGACAGGCCCGCCGGGGGAGCGGGCGGAGAACGCGACGGCTCGGCAGGGTGACGACCCGGCGCCGAAGGCCCCGTCGGCCGGAGGGCCGACGGGGGGCTCGGCGCCGGAGACACGGGACGAGGGACCCCTGGCCGCTGTGGCGCCCGTGGAGTGGCTCGGGCCGCAGCCGCCGCTTCCGCTCCTGCTCGCCGACCCCGCCGCGCTGCGGCTCGCCCTGCTCTCCGTTCCCCGGCACCAGCCCGCGCGGCTGGACGGCGCCGCCCTGGAGCGGGCCGCCGGGCAGCTCGCGCACTGGCGGCGGGCCGTTGCCGGATGGGCACGGCACCCCTCGCGACCGGTGCCGGAACCGGTCCGTGATCGGTTGCGGGCCGCCTGGGAGGACGATCTCGACCTGCCGGGCGTGCTGGACGTGCTGCGGGACGTGGCGCGCGCCCCCGACCTCCCCGACGGAGCCCGCTTCGAGACGTACGCCTACGCCGACCGCCTGCTCGCCCTCGACCTCGCACACGACGTCGGGAGCCCCGCGTGAACGCCCCGGCGGGCGCGGGTCCGCTGTGGTGGGTGGGGGTGTCGGGGCATGCCGGGTCGACGTGGCTTGAGGGTGTGGGGGACGGCCGTGGGGCGATCAGCGGGGCTGTCGAGGGTCGCCGCGGGTCGCTCGTCCGGTGTGGTGTCGGGAGCCTCGCGTGAGCGCCCCGGCGGGCACGGGTCCGCTGTGGTGGGTGGGGGTGCCGGGGCGCGCCGGGCCCGCGTGGCTCGCGGGTGTCCGGGACGGCCGCGGGCCGGTCGGCCCGCACGATGCCGGGAGCCCCGCGTGAACGCCCCGGCGGGTGCCGGGCCGCTGCGGCGGCTGGTGGTGTTGCGGCATGCCAAGTCCGCGTGGCCCGAGGGTGTCGAGGACCACCGCAGGCCGCTCGCCCCGCGCGGGCTGCGGGACGCTCCGGCCGCCGGGCGCGCCCTCGCCGCCGGTACGCTGCCCGACCTCGCCCTGTGCTCCACCGCCGTACGTGCCCGCCGTACCTGGGAGCTGGTCTCCGCCGAGTGGGCCACGCCGCCGCCGGTGCGCTACGACCGGCGGCTGTACGCGGCCGGCGTACCGGAGCTGCTGGAGGTCGTGCGCGAGGTGCCGCCGGAGGTCCGGACGCTGCTGCTGGTCGGGCACAACCCCGGCCTGGAGGAGCTGGTCCTGACGCTGGCCGCGGACGGCCTCGACGACTCGCTGGACCGGGTGCGCGCGAAGTTCCCGACCTGCGCCGTCGCCGTGCTCGCCTGGCACGGCACCGACTGGCCGGCCCTCGCCCCCGGCGCGGCCCTGCTCACCTCGTTCACGGTCCCGCGCGGGAAGAAGAAAAGCTGACGAAGAGGCGTCCCGGCGCTCGCATAGGCTGGCGGGATGCAGGACGAGTACCGCACAGTCGCCCGCGCGGGCGTGCACGAGACCGAGATCAACCGCTCCCGCTTCCTGTGCGCCCTCGCCCCGGCCGCCACCGAGCAGGAGGCCCAGGACTTCATCGCCGCCGTGCGCAAGGAGCACGCCGACGCCACCCACAACTGCTGGGCGTACGTCATCGGCGCCGACGCCTCCGTGCAGAAGGCCAGCGACGACGGCGAGCCGGGCGGCACCGCCGGCGTGCCCATGCTGCAGATGCTGCTGCGCCGCGACATGCGGTACGTGGTGGCCGTCGTCACCCGCTACTACGGCGGCGTCAAGCTCGGCGCGGGCGGACTCATCCGCGCCTACGGCGGCTCGGTCGGGGAGGCCCTGGACGCGCTCGGCACGATCACCCGGCGCCGCTTCCGGCTGGCCACGGTGACCGTCGACCACCAGCGCGCCGGCAAGGTCCAGAACGACCTGCGCGCCACCGGACGCGAGGTGCGCGACGTCCGCTACGGCGAGGCCGTCACCATCGAGGTCGGCCTGCCGGACGCCGACGTGGACGCCTTCCGCGCCTGGCTCGCCGATGTGACGGCCGGCACGGCCGGCTTCGAACTGGGCGGCGAAGCCTACGGAGACGCCTGACGATTGGCGCGTATCGGGCATAACGGTCTTATGTTGTACGGGTCATGGCGGGCTGATACGGGAGTAACCGCCCGTGATGTCAGACCCGGCCGTTAGTCTCGGGGATCATGAGAATCCTGCACACGTCCGACTGGCACCTCGGCCGGGCCTTCCACCGGGTGAACCTGCTCGGGGCCCAGGCCGAGTTCATCGGTCACCTCGTCACCACCGTGCGTGAGCACGAGGTGGACGCGGTGGTCGTGTCGGGCGATGTGTACGACCGCGCGGTGCCCCCGCTCGCCGCGATCGAGCTGTTCGACACCGCCCTGCACCGCCTCGCGGACCTCGGCGTGCCCACGGTGATGATCTCCGGCAACCACGACTCGGCCCGCCGCCTGGGCGTCGGCGCCGGACTCATCGACCGCGCGGGCATCCACCTGCGCACCGAGCCGTCCGCCGCCGGCACCCCCGTCGTGCTCCGGGACGCCCACGGCGACGTCGCCTTCTACGGCCTGCCGTACCTGGAACCGGCCCTGGTCAAGGACGAGTTCGGCGTCGACAGGGCCGGCCACGAGGCCGTGCTCGGCGCCGCCATGGACCGGGTCCGCGCCGACCTCGCCACGCGCGCGCGGGGCACGCGTTCCGTCGTCCTCGCCCACGCCTTCGTCACCGGCGGCCAGGCCAGCGACAGCGAGCGGGACATCACCGTCGGCGGGGTGGCCGCCGTACCGGCGGGAGTCTTCGACGGCGTCGACTACGTGGCGCTCGGGCACCTGCACGGCTGCCAGACCATCACCGAGCGCGTGCGCTACTCCGGCTCGCCGCTCGCCTACTCCTTCTCCGAGGCCGACCACCGCAAGAGCATGTGGCTGATCGACCTGGACGCGGACGGCTCGGTCACCGCCGAACGCGTCGACTGCCCGGTGCCCCGCCCGCTCGCCCGCGTCCGCGGCACCCTGGACGACCTCCTCGCCGACCCGGAGCTGACCCGCCACGAGGACGCCTGGATCGAGGCCACCCTCACCGACCCCGTCCGTCCGGCCGACCCCATGGCCCGGCTCACCGAGCGCTTCCCGCACACGCTCAGCCTGGTCTTCGCCCCCGAGCGCACCCCGGACGACCCCCAGGTGTCGTACGCCCGCCGCCTCGCCGGCCGCAGCGACCAGCAGATCGCACAGGACTTCGTCGCCCATGTGCGCGGCGCCGGACCCGACGAGCGGGAGGCGGCCGTGCTGCGCGAGGCGTTCGACGCCGTGCGCGCCGACGACGCCGTGCGGGAGGTGGCCCGGTGAGGCTGCACCGGCTCGACATCACCGCGTTCGGCCCCTTCGGCGGCGCCCAGACCGTCGACTTCGACGCCCTGTCCGCCGCCGGGCTGTTCCTGCTGCACGGCCCCACCGGCGCCGGCAAGACCTCCGTCCTGGACGCCGTCTGCTACGCCCTCTACGGCTCCGTCCCCGGCGCCCGGCAGAGCGGCCAGGGCATGAACCTGCGCAGCGACCACGCCCGGCCCGGCACCCGCACCGAGGTCCGCCTCGAACTGACCGTCGCCGGACGCCGGCTGGAGATCACCCGGCAGCCCCCGTGGGAGCGCCCCAAGCTGCGGGGCACGGGCACGACCGTCGACAAGGCCCAGACCTGGCTGCGCGAGTACGACGGCACGGCCGGCGCCTGGAAGGACCGCAGCCGCTCCCACCAGGAGATCGGCGAGGAGATCACCCAACTGCTCGGCATGAGCCGCGAGCAGTTCTGCCAGGTCGTCCTGCTGCCCCAGGGCGACTTCGCCCGCTTCCTGCGCGCCGACGCCGAGGCCCGCGGCAGGCTCCTCGGTCGCCTCTTCGACACCCAGCGCTTCGCCGACGTCGAGAAGCGCCTCGCCGAACGCCGCCGCGCCACCGAGGCACGCGTGCGCGAGGGCGACACGGCCCTGCTCGCCGACGCCCACCGCATGCAGCAGGAGGCGGGCGACGCCATGGAGCTGCCCGACCTGGCCCCCGGCGACCCGGGCCTGGCCGAGGCCGTGCTCGGCGCCGCCGCCGTGGCCCGCAGCACCGCCCGGGAACGCCTCACCGTCGCCCACTGCCGGCTCTCCGCCGCCGAGTCCGCCCACGCCGCGGCCCGCCGCGCCCTGGACGAGATACGCGAACTCGCCCGCCTCCAGGCCCGGTTCGCCGAGGCCCGGCAGCGCGCCGAGCGCCTCCAGGAGCGGGTCGGCGCCCACCGCGAGGCGCAGCAGCGCATGGAGCGGGGCCGCAAGGCGGAAGCGGTCGCCCCCGCCCTGGAGCTGCGGGACGCCGCCGAGGCCGAGCACAGCCGGGCCACCGCGGCCGAGGCCCGCGCGCGCGGACTGCTGCCCGACTCCTACGCCGACGCGGGCGCGAGCGGACTCGCCGCCGCCGCCCGCCGGGCCGCCGAGGAACTGGGCGGTCTGGACGCGGCCCGGCGCGCCGAACGGCGGCTCGCCGAACTCGCCGAGGAACGGGCCGGCCTCGACCGGCAGGAGCGCGCCGACGAGGACGTCCTGCGCGAGGCCGAGGCCTGGCTCGCCGACTGGGACGGCGTCCGCGCGGCCCTCCAGACCCGCGTCGACTCCGCCCAGGAGGCCGCCACCCGCGCCGAACAGCTCTCCGTCCAGCGCGCCCCCATGCGGCGCCGGCTCGACGCGGCCCGCACCCGCGACCAGCTCGCCGCCGACCTCGAACAGGCTCAGCGGCACGCGCGTGCCGCGCGGCAGCGCGCCCTCGACGCCCGCGCCCACTGGCTCGACGTCAAGGAACAGCGGCTGAACGGCATCGCCGCCGAACTGGCCGCCCATCTCACCGACGGCGAGCCCTGCGCGGTCTGCGGAGCCACCGAACACCCCGCCCCCGCCCGCAAGGTCGCCGGACACGTCGACCGCGAGGCCGAGGACCAGGCCCTCGCCGCCTACCAGCGGGCCGAGGAGCAGCACACCGAGGACGAGCGGCGGCTCGGCGTGGTCCGCGAGGCCCTGGCCGCCGCCACCGCCGAGGCCGGCGACACGCCCACCGCACAACTCGCCGCCGAAGCCGACCAGTTGGAGCAGGAATACATCCACGCCCGCCGCGCGGCCTCCGCGCTGCACCCCGCCCAGGAGGAGCTGCGGCGCGCCGAACGGGAGCGCGAGCAGCGGCTCGCCGACCGCCAGCAGGCCGCCGTGCGGGCCGCCTCCCGGCTCACCCGCCGCGACACCATGGAGCGCGAACAGGCCCAACTCCACGAGGTGTTGGACCAGGCCCGGGGCAGCGCCGGCAGCGTGGCCGCGCGGGCCGCCCAGCTGGAGCGGCGGGCGGCCCTGCTCACCGAGGCCGCCGACGCCGTGCGCGGCGCCGAGGACGCCGCCCAGCGGCTGAAGGACGCCGACGCCCGCCTCGCCGACGCCGCCTACCGGGCCGGCTTCGACACCCCGCAGGCCGCCGCGGCGGCCCTCCTGGACCCGGCCGCCCACCGCGACCTCCAGCACCGCCTGGACGCCTGGCAGCAGGAGGAGGCCGCCGTCCGCGCGGTCCTCGCCGAGCCCGGCACCGCGGCGGCCGCCCAGCAGCCGCCCGCGGACCCGGTCACGGCCGAGCGGACGGCGGCCGCCGCGGAACGGCGGCTGCGCGAGGCGGCCTCCGCGCGCGACGCCGCCGCCCGCTGCTGCGCGCAGCTCGACCGCCTCTCCGCCCGCGCCGTCCAGGCCGTACGCCGGCTCGGCCCGCTGCGCGAGGAGTACGACCGCGTGGCCCGGCTCGCCGCCCTCACCGCGGGCACCTCCGCCGACAACGAACGCCGGATGCGCCTGGAGTCGTACGTCCTGGCGGCCCGTCTCGAACAGGTCGCCGCCGCCGCGACCGTCCGCCTCCAGCGCATGTCGTCGGGCCGCTACACCCTGGTCCACTCCGACGACCGCACCGGCCGCGGGCGCTCCGGGCTGGGCCTGCACGTGGTCGACGCCTGGACCGGACGGGAACGGGACACCGCGACCCTGTCCGGCGGCGAGACCTTCTTCGCCTCCCTCGCGCTCGCGCTCGGCCTCGCCGACGTCGTCACCGACGAGGCGGGCGGCGTCCGCCTCGACACCCTCTTCATCGACGAGGGCTTCGGCAGCCTGGACGACCAGACCCTGGACGAGGTCCTGGACGTCCTGGACTCCCTGCGCGAACGCGACCGCAGCGTCGGCATCGTCAGCCACGTCGCCGACCTGCGCCGCCGGATCCACGCCCAACTGGAGATCGTCAAGGACCGCTCGGGCTCGACACTGCGGCAGCGGGGGGCGGTCTAGCGGCCCAGGGGCCGCCGGGTCAGCGGGGACGAGTACACGACGCTGGTGGTCACCGAGCCCAGCGCGCCGATCCGTCCCGAGATCTCCTCCAGGTGGGACATCGACCGCGCGGCGACCTTGATGACGAAGCAGTCGTCGCCCGTGACGTGGTGCGCCTCCAGGATCTCGGGCGTCGCCGCGACCAGGTCGTGGAACGGTTTGTAGTTGCCGTTCGGATAGCGCAGCCGCACGAACGCCAGGATCGGCAGGCCCAGCCGCTCGGGATCGACCACCGCCGCGTACCCCTGGATCACACCGGCCTCCTCCAGCCGCCGGACCCGCTCGGTGACAGCGCTCGGCGACATGGACACGGCCCGCGCCAGCTCGGCGTAGCTGGCCCGTCCGTCGCGCTGGAGGACGTCGAGGATGCGCCAGTCGGTGGCGTCCGGGGAATGCACGGTCATCCCGGATGGATAGCAGGGGAATCCCCGGCCGGGCAAGGGCAAGCCCGGGGATCGCCCCTTCAGACGGCGGCCCGTGGACCGTAGATTTCCCGTCATGATCAACACGGCTTCCGAGAACCCCGTCCTGCGTGTCGCCCCGGCCGCTCCCGCAGCGGCCGCCGCCTACTTCCGGGCGAGCCTCGCCTTCCACGCCGACGTCTCCGACGTAGCCGCCGCGCTCGCGGCCGGCGGCGACCCCGGCTTCGTCGTCGTGGACTCGCGCTCCACCGAGTCCTGGGACCAGGGCCACATCCCCGGCGCGGTCCACCTGCCGACCGCGCTGATCCCGAAGCAGGCCGCACAGCTCCTCGACCCGGACGTGCCGGTGGTGACGTACTGCTGGGGCCCCGGCTGCAACGGCGCCACCCGCGCCGCCCTCGCCCTCGCCGAGCTCGGCTACCAGGTCAAGGAACTGCTCGGCGGTTTCGAGTACTGGGCCCGCGAGGGCTTCCCCTACGAGACCTGGCAGGGCCCGGCGCGCCGCGACGCCGACCCGCTGACGGCACCCGTGGCGGGCACGTGCGGCTGCTGAGGCACCCCCGCGCGCCGCGCTCGTCGGTCGGCGGAACGCGCGTGGCCCCGGCACCGCGTCCGGGTAGAGTCGGGCGGTGCCCGAGCTGAAGCGGCTGCACGCCAGCCACGCCCCCGCGGTCCTGGACTTCGAGCTGTCGAACCGCGCCTACTTCGCCGCCTTCGTCTCCGACCGCGGCGACGAGTACTACGAGCAGTTCACCGAGCGCTACAACGCCCTGCTGGCCGAGCAGGAGGCCGGCAGCTGCGCCTGCTTCGTGCTCCTCGCCGAGGACGGGTCGGTCCTCGGCCGGTTCAACCTGGTCAACATCGAGAACCGCACCGCGGAACTCGGCTACCGGGTCGCCGAGCACGTCGCCGGCCGAGGCGTGGCCACCGAGACCGTCCGGGAGCTGTGCCGCCTGGCGGCACGCCGGTACGGACTGCGCGTCCTGCGGGCGGCCACCAGCCACCGCAACGTCGCGTCCCACCGGGTGCTGACCAAGTCCGGGTTCGTCCCGATCGGACCGGCCGACCCGGCCGACCTCGGCGGCAAGCCGGGCACCTGGTACCAGCGCGACCTGGTCGCACTCCAGCCCTAGGCCGACGGGCGACCCGCCGACCGGCGGGGGTGGTCCGGCCACCTGCCGGAGGTTGAAGGAGCACCTTTCCTGGAACGTTGTGTCCAAGGGAAACGGCTCTGCCCCGGCTGGTACGCCGGCCGCGTGGCCCTCCCGATCGGAGAAGGAGGTCGGACAGTGACGGTGCGACTGACGATGTTCTGCGCGACCACCGCGGAGGGCGGCCTCGGCCGGGTCTTCGGGGACGGTGCCGTGAGTGACCGCCGCCGGCGTGAGCTGGCAGCCATGACAGCGACCCTTCCGCCGTACGCACTGGCCCTGCGGGGGCCCTCCGCACGCTGCGCGCAGACCGCCGAGGCCCTCGCCATCGCGGCCACGCCCGAGCACGCCCTGCGCGATCTGGACCACGGCAGGTGGGACGGCCGTACCCCCGAGGACATCGCGGCCGTGGACCCCCATGGTCTGTCCGTCTGGCTGACGGATCCCGACGCCGCACCGCACGGCGGCGAGACCGTCCGCGAGCTCTGCCGCCGGACAGCCGCCTGGCTGGACACCCTGCCCGCCGGCACCGGCCGCATCCTCGCCATCACCGAGGCGTCCTTCATCCGAGCCGCGCTGGTCCACGCCCTGTCCGTACCCGCCCGCTCCTTCGGGCACCTCCAGGTACCGCCCGCGTCCACGGTCACGCTGACGCTGCGCGACGGCTGCTGGAGCACCCGGTTCGACCGGCTGACCGTCCCCCGTCGCCGGCAGACCGCCGAAGGCGTCCCCACCGTCGCGGTGCCGACCACGCCCACCACGCGACGGCGCGTGTGCCTCACCGGCCGGCCCTGACACGGCAGGGGGGACGCGCCATCGCGTGATCACGGCTCCGAGAGTCATGGCGCCTGTCCGTACCGCGCCCAGCGGCGAAGCCGCCCCGGGCGTGGTACGAATCGGACAGTGGTTCCATACAGGCTGGAGCGCACGTGATCCGGGTACTGGTGGTCGACGACGAAGCCCTGATCCGCACGGGCTTCCAGCGCATCCTGGCCGCCGCCGACGGCATCGAGGTCGTCGGGGCCGTCTCCGGCGGTCAGGCCCTGACGACGGTGCGCGAGAAGCGCCCCGACGTCGTGCTGCTGGACATCCGCATGCCCGACGTGGACGGGCTCACCGTCCTGGGCGAGATCCGCCGGCTGCGGGAGCCCCCCGTGGTGGCCATGCTGACCACGTTCGACATGGACGAGTACGTGGAGACGGCACTGCGCTCGGGCGCCGCCGGATTCCTCCTGAAGGACACCGACCCCGAGGCGCTGCCGCTGGCGGTGCAGAGCCTGGCCCGCGGCGGCACGGTGCTGTCGCCCAAGGTCACCCGCACGGTGGTGGACGGCTACCTCAGCGCCGGAGCGCCGGAGCGCCCGCCCAAGGCCCTCGAACGTCTCACCGGCCGGGAGCGCGAGGTGCTCCTCCTCATCGCCGAGGGCCTGTCGAACGCCGAGATCGCGACCCGGATGCACCTGAGCACCGGCACGGTCAAGGATCATGTCAGCGCGATCCTCACCAAGCTGGAGGTCAGCGGCAGGGTCCAGGCCGCCCTCTTCGCCCAGCGGGCCGGACTCCTCGCGGAGGAGACGGGATGACCCGCCGTCCGTCCCCGCTGATGCTGGACGGCGTGGCGATGGCCATGGCCCTCCTCGACGTGTGGGCCCACTGGGACATCGGCGAGCCGTTGCGGATGGCCTGCGCCCTGGGCGCCGCCGTCATGCTGCTGCTGCGCCGGCGGCAGCCGCTGCTCACCTTCCTGCTGACCCTCCCGGCCGTCCTGCTGTCCGACTCGGTCGTCGCCTGCCTGGCCGCGCTGTACACGCTCGCTTCCCTCAGCCGCCCCCGGACGCTGCTGCTCATGTGCGTCCTGGCCTTCGCGTTCTGCGACACGACGGCCCTGCCGTCACCGAACTTCGATCTGACCGCGCTCGCCAGACTGATCCCGTTCGGCTACAGCGCCGCCACCGCGGCCGCCGCCGTGTTCCTCGGGCAACTGGTGCGCACCCGGCGCGACCTGTCGCTCAGACTGACCGAGATCTCCGAGGCGCGCGACCACCAGCAGCTGCTGACGGCCCAGGCCGTCCTCGCCAAGGAACGCGCCCAACTGGCGCGGGAGATGCACGACGTCGTCTCCCACCAGGTCAGCCTGATCGCCGTGCGTGCCGGAGCGCTCCAGGTCGGCGCGGACGACGCGGACACCAAGGAAGCCGCAGCGACGATCCGGCGACTGAGCGTGCAGACGCTGGACGAGCTGCGCCACATGGTCGGCGTCCTGCGTGCCTCCGGCGGCCACCCCACGGAACTGACCCCGCAACCCGCGCTCACCGACATCCAGCGGCTGGCCGACAGCTGCGGCATCGAGACCGAGTTGAAGACGGACCTGCCCGACGGGCTTCCGGCCACCGTCCAGCGCGCGGTCTACCGCACCGTCCAGGAAGCGCTGACCAACACCCGCAAACACGCTCCCGGCGCGAAGGCGCGCATCGACCTGCTGCACGCCAACGGTTCCGTCCGGGTCCGGGTGACCAACACCGCGCCGACCCAGCCGCCGCTGCCGCTGCCCGGCGCCCATCACGGCTTGATCGGGCTGCGCCAGCGCGCCGAACTCCTCGGCGGCACCATGACCGCGGGCCCGACGAGCGACGGCGGTTACGAGGTCTGCGTGGTGCTGCCGGCGGAAGTCACGGGGTGAGCGGACGGCGTGCTCAGCGCACCCCGTCGAAGGCGACGTTCAGATGCCGGGGGCCGCGCAGCACCGCGTTCCGCCGGTACGGCGGCGGGTCCTCGACCAGGCGGGGACCCTCCAGCCGCCGGGCCAGCTCGGACAGCGCGATCTGGGTCTCCAGCCGGGCCAGCGGAGCGCCGAAACAGCTGTGGATGCCGCTGCCGAAGCCGAGGTGCTGGATGTCGCCGCGGTCCGGGTCGAACCGCCCGGGGTCCTTGAAACGCTCCGGGTCACGGTTGCCCGCGGCGAGGACCAGCCAGATCCGCGAACCCTTGGGAATCGTGACCCCGCGCACCTCGATGTCGGTGATGCAGGTGCGCTGCGGCACCATCTGCACGGGCGGTTCGTACCGCAGCAGCTCCTCCACGATGTTGACCGACAGGCCCGGGTCCTCCCGCAGCCGCTGGAGGATCTCCGGGTGGCGCAGCAGGGTGAGCATGCCGTTGGTGATCAGGTTGACCGTCGTCTCATGACCGGCGATCAGCAGCAGCACCGAGGTGCTGAGCACCTCCATCATCGACAGGGAGCCGTCCGGGCCGCGGCTGGCCACCAGGTCGGACAACAGGTCGTCCCGCGGTTCCTTGGTGCGCTCCTCGACCAGCCCAGCCAGGTACATGCCGAGCTGCATACGGGCTTCCCGCGCCGTCTTCTGGGCGTCGGCGTCCTCGTTCGGGCCGGCCGCCGGGTCGAGGCTCGCGACCAGCGGGTCGACCCAGGTGCGGAACCGCGGCTCGTCCTCCCGGGGAACCCCGAGCAGCCGGCAGATCACCGTCACGGGGAACGGGTAGGCGAACTGGTCGACCAGGTCGACCTGGCGCGCGTCGCCGAAACCGTCGATCAGCCCGGTGACGATCTCCCGCATCTCGCCCCGCATGTTCTCGATCCGCCGCGGCCGGTGCGGCGGTCCGAAAGCGCTGTTGGCGATGCGCCGCAGCCGGTCGTGCTCGGGCGGGTCCAGCCGCAGGAACGACGGCGGCAGTCCCGCCGTCTCCTCGGTCTGGCCG
Organism: Streptomyces flaveolus; assembly: GCF_000716535.1. Taxonomy (GTDB): domain Bacteria; phylum Actinomycetota; class Actinomycetes; order Streptomycetales; family Streptomycetaceae; genus Streptomyces; species Streptomyces flaveolus_A. Next base: position 88,952 of record NZ_JNWV01000031.1, read on the forward strand.
AGCTCGTCGCCTCCGGCGGCGGCCAGGTTGGCGGCGTCGGAGCTGATCCGCGGATCGTGGAGGAGGGCCTTGATGTCGTAGTACGAACTGATGAGGTACGGGCCTCCCTCCTCCTCGTGGAGCACCGGCGTCCTGCGGAGCTCCTCGTAGACCGGGTACGGGTTGGCGCGGTTGGCGTAGTCGGTGATCTGGCGCGCGATCGAGGCGTGCGGCATTGGCGGGTCCTTGGTGCGTCGGGGCCGTGGGCGGAGTCAGTGGCGGGCGGGGTGGAAGACCAGCTGCTGGTCGGCCGGCGAGTAGCCGCTGAGGGTGACCATGGGGCCGTGCGTCGGCAGGGACGGGTCCGGGAACCCGGCCGGCACCGGCTGCCGGCCCTCGGGACGCCGGTCCACCGTCGGGTACTCCACCGGGAACGGCGCCCCCCGCTCGATCTGCCCCCGGTAGAACTCCAGCCACCGCGTGTTGTCGAAGGCCACGGCCGCCACGACCCGGCCCTGGTAGCCGTAGACCCCGACGAACCGGCGCTCGGCCAGCGAACCCTGCGTGATCATCAGTTGCTCGCCCATGGGCGGCACCCCGACCGACTTGATGTTCACACCGAACATCGACGACCAGAAGGCGGGCATCCACAGGTGCGGCCGCCGGTCGGCGCCGTGGCAGATCATGTTGTGCGCGGCGGTCTCCGCCTGCGCGACGGCATTGCCCCAGTGCTCCAGCGACAGGAACTGGTACCCGAAGAGCGCGTGCGGGGAGCGCGCCACATCGCCCGCCACGAAGACGTCGTCCGTGACGATGCCCCGGAAGTCGAAGGCCCGGCAGCCCGCGTCGCAGGCGATGCCCCGCGGCCCGGCACCCAGCCCCGACCCGGTCAGCCACTCGGTGTTCCGCAGTGAACCCAGCGAGACCACGACCACGTCCGCCTCGACCACACGCTCGTCGGACAGGTGGACGGCCCGCACCCTGCCGACCGCGTCACCCTCCAGCGCGGTCACCGTGACATGGGTGCGCAGATCCACGCCGTTCTCGGTCTGGAGGTCCGCCGCGACCGCGCCGACCACCCCGCCCAGCGCGCCCACCAGCGGCCCGCCCGCGCGCTCCGCCACGGTCACGGGCAGGTCCATCTCCCGGCACGCCGAGGCGACCTCCGAACCGGCGAACCCGGCGCCGATGACGAACACCCGGCGCGGCCCCGCCTTCAGCCGCCGGTACAGGTCCGCCGCGTCCTCCCGCGTGCGCAGCAGACACACGCCGTCCAGCCGGGCCTCCTCCTCCTTCGGCCACGGCCGTGCCCGCACACCGGTCGCGATGAGCAGCCGGTCGTACTCCACCTCGTCCCCGTCGGCCAGCCGGACCCGCTTGGCCGTCAGGTCCAGGCCGGTCGCGGCCACGCCGAGGCGCCACTTGGCGTCGATCTCCCGGCGGTGCGGCAGCTCGGTGTGGTGCGGGGACGCCTTGCCCAGCAGCACGGACTTCGACAGCGGCGGCCGGTCGTACGGCTCGTAGGGCTCGTCACCGATCAGGGTCAGCTCACCGGCGAAACCCTCCGCGCGCAGCGTCTCGGCGGCCCGCAGACCGGCCAGCGAGGCACCCACGATCACGATCCGGCCCTCACGCCTGAGCCACTCCACGTAGTCAGCGGCCATCGGACGCCTCCCGCGCCTCTCCCGTGGGCTCCAGTCCGTCGGCCGTGATCGCCTGCACCGGGCACGCGGCCACGGCACGCGCCACCCGCTCCCGCTGCTCCTCCTCCGCGCGCGGGTTGTAGATCAGCGCCTCCTCGCCGTGCATGGCGAAGACGTCGGGCGCGAGGAACGCGCACTGCGCGTACCCCTGACACTTGTTGAGATCGACGACGAGCCTCATCGACGCTCCGCCCTTCCCATGGCCAGGTCCGGACGTGCCGCGCGGCGCGCGCGGGCGGCTCCGGACGGCGGTCGTCCCCCGCACGCCAGCATGCGAGCCGGGACGGGGTGACCGCGCGCCGGGCACGCCGATCGAGTGAGCGGCCGGCGGCCCGGGCGTCATCCCGCCACGGCGGGCCGGGACCGGTCACGGCTGGCCGCCACGAGGATGTGCACGCTGAGCAGCAGCGACCAGGCCGGGAAGGCGAGCTCCGCCCAGGGCACGTTGGACGACACGAAGAGCAGCGTCAGGGCGGTGAGGAAGCCCAGCAGCGTGAGCCAGCGCGGCAGCACACCGAGGCGGCGGCCGATGACCGACATGGAGGACACGAAGACGGCCGCCATCCGCGTGGCGTACTCCGTCATCAGCGTGTACGCGAAGTGGCGGCCGAAGTCCCAGGTGGCCGGCACCGGTGGCAGGCCGGCCGGGTGGGACACCACCAGCACGGCGCTCCCCGCCGCGGCCGCACCGAACATCGTGGCGGTGAAGACCAGCCCGCTGCCCAGGAAGACGGTCGCGAGGAACCTGTCCTCGCCCGCCCCGACGTGCGCCCGGATCGTGCCGATGAACCACAGGAAGAAGATGCCGGCGAACGGCACGAGCGCGAGGGCCGTACGCAGCGCCTGGCGCCGCGCGGAGTCCGTGAAGCCGAGCGCGGTGACCGCGTCTGCCCCGTCCGGGATCCCCAGCCTGAACAGGACGATCGTCGCCGCCAGGAGCAGCGCGAAGACGACCCCGGCCAGCCCCGCCGCGCGCGGTGTCCGCAGCGCCTGCTGCCCCGGCCCCATCTCCTGCATGCCCGGCCCGCCTTCCGCATCGGCCCCCGGCACCAGCTAGCCGCCCGCGTCCCGCCCGCGCCACCGGGAGGCGGCCGTACGGCCGAGGGGAAATCCGCTCGCGCCGTGCGTGACGCCCTCCCTAAGGTGGGCGTCCATGCCCACACCCCCGCAGCCGACCGCCGCCGAACTGCGCCGCGACCCCCTGCCCCTGCGCGGCCGTACCGCACTCGTCACCGGCGCGAGCCGGCGGGCCGGGATCGGGCACGCCGTGGCCCGGCGGCTGGCCGCCTACGGCGCCAGTGTGTACCTGCACCACCACGTGCCGCACGACGCCGCCATGCCCTGGGGCGCCGACAGCCCCGACGCCGTCGCCGACTCCGTGCGCGAGGCGCTCGGCGACCCCGGGGCGCGGGTCGTGTCGGGCCCCGGTGACCTGGCGGACCCGACGGAACCGGCCCGGCTGGTCGACACCGTGACCGAGGAGTTCGGCCGCCTCGACATTCTGGTCGCCAACCACGCCCTCAGCGGCTCCGACGGCACTCTGGACGACATCGACGCCGCGATGCTCGACGCCCACTGGGCCGTGGACACCCGCTCGGTGCTGCTGCTCGTCCAGGCGTACGCCCGCTCGCGCGCCGCCCTGCCACCGGGCACCCCCGGCGGACGCGTGACGCTGATGACGTCCGGGCAGGACCTCGGCGGCGGCATGCCGGGCGAGATCGCCTACGCCCTCCAGAAGGGCGCCCTCGCTTCCATCACCCGCTCCCTGTCCACGGCGCTCGCCGGGCGGGGGATCACGGTGAACGCCGTCAACCCCGGCCCGGTCGACACCGGGTACGCCACCGGCGAGGTCCACGCGGCCGTGGCCGCGCGGTCCCCCGCCGGACGCTGGGGCGCGCCCGACGACCCGGCCCGCCTCATCGCCTGGCTGGCCACCGACGAGGCGGGCTGGATCACGGGCGAGGTCATCAACTCGGAAGGCGGCTTCCGGCGCTGACACGGGCGCTCACGGCAGGGCAGCGTGAGTGCTCACTGCCGGGCAGCCCGGCTGGTCACAGCCGGGACAGTTCGTCCACCAGGTCGTCCAGGCCCAGGGAGCCCTGCGACAGCGCCGCCATGTGCCAGGCCTTCAGGTCGAACGCGTCGCCGTGCCGCTCGCGCGCCTTCTCCCGGCCCAGCAGCCACGCCCGCTCCCCGAGCTTGTAGCCGATCGCCTGGCCCGGGATCGTCAGGTACCGGGTCAGCTCGCTCTCCACGAAGTCCGCCGGGCGGCTGCTGTGCGCGCCGAAGAACTCCTCGGCCAGCTCCGGCGTCCACCGCTCACCGGGGTGGAACGGCGAGTCCGCCGGGATCCGGAGCTCCAGGTGCATGCCGATGTCCACGATCACCCGGGCCGCCCGCATCATCTGCGCGTCCAGGTAACCGAGCCGCTCCTCCGGGCCCGTCAGGTAGCCGAGCTCGTCCATCAGCCGCTCCGCGTACAGCGCCCAGCCCTCCACGTTGGCGCTGACCCCGCCGACCGTCGCCTGGTAGCGGGAGAGGTTCTCGGCCACGTGCGCCCACTGCGCGAGCTGGAGGTGGTGGCCGGGCACGCCCTCGTGGTACCAGGTCGAGACGAGGTCGTAGACCGGGAAGCGGGTCAGGCCCATCGTGGGCAGCCAGGTGCGGCCGGGCCGGGAGAAGTCCTCCGACGGGGCCGTGTAGTAGGGGGCCGCCGCACCGCCGGGCGGTGCGATGCGCGACTCCACCTTCCGCACCCGCTCGGCGAGTTCGAAGTGCGTGCCGTCCAGCTCCTCGATCGCCTTGTCCATCAGGCCCTGGAGCCACTCCCGGACCTCGTCCACGCCCTCGATGTGCCGGCCGTGCTCGTCCAGGTGCGCGAGCGCCACCCAGGGCGTCTCCGCGCCGGGCAGGATCTTCTCCGCCTCCTTCTCCATCTCGCCGAGGATGCGGTGGAACTCCGCCCAGCCGTACGCGTACGCCTCGTCCAGATCCAGGTCCGTGCCGTTGAAGTAGCGGGCCCAGCGCGCGTACCGCTCCCGGCCGACCACGTTCGGAGCGCCCTCGATCGCCGGGGCGTACACGTCCCGCAGCCAGTCCCGCAGCTCGACCAGGGCGCCGGTCGCCGTACGCGCCGCCTCGTCCAGCTCCGCGCGCAGCGCCTGCGGACCCGCGGCGGCGAAGTCCTCGTACCAGCCGCGGCCCTTGCCGTCCGTGTCCGTCCACTCGGTGAGCTGGTCGATGTACGCGGCGGTCGGCCGGGGAGCGGCGAACAGCTTGCGGTCCAGGCCGAGTCGCAGCGACTCACGGTAGCCCGCGAGTGCTCCCGGCACCGCGCGCAGCCGCTCGGCGATCGCCGCCCAGTCCTCCTCCGTCTGCGCCGGGGTGACCGTGAAGATGTCCCGCACCGAGTGGCCCGGCGTGCTCATGTTGCCGATCGCCCGCAGGTGCTCGTCCGCCTCGTGCACGGCGAGTTCGGCGGTCAGCCGCTCCCGCAGCAGCCGCGCGCAGCGCCGCTCCGCGTCGCTGTCCGCACCAGGCCGCCGCTCGGCCTCGTCGAGCTTCGCGAGGGTGGCCCGCGCCAGCTCGGCAAGGGCCTGCTGGCCGGCCGGTGAGTAGTCGGGCAGCCTGCTCGAACTCTCCTTCACACCGAGGTACGTACCGGTGACCGGGTCGAGGGCGATGAGGTCGTCCACGTAGGCGTCGGCGACCTGACGGGGCAGCGGGCTCTGGGTCTCAGACATGCGGCCCATCCTCGTACGAGGACGATCGCCACGTCACCCGGGTTTGCCGGGATTCAGCTCTGGGCGTGGCCGGGCGGCAGCAGCGGCCCGCACTCCCACTGCTGGAAGATCAGCCGGGTCTCCACCCGGGCCACCTCGCGCCGCGCCGTGAACTCGTCCAGCACCAGCCGTTGCAGGTCGGCCATGTCCGCGACGGCCACATGCACCAGGTAGTCGTCGGGCCCGGTCAGGTGGAACACCGTCCGCGCCTCCGGCAGCGCCCGGACACGCTCCACGAACGGTCCCACCAGCTCCCGCCGGTGCGGCCGCACCTGCACCGACAGCAGTGCCTGGAGGCCGCGCCCGAGCTTGGCCGGATCGAGCCGCAGCCGGTGCCCGAGGATCACGCCCGAGCGGCGCAGCCGGGTCACCCGGTCCAGACAGGTCGACGGCGCCACGCCCACCTGCGCGGCGAGGTCGCGGTAGGTGGTCCGGGCGTCGTTCTGCAACAGCCGCAGCAGATGCAGATCGACCGGATCCAGTACGACAGATTCGGCCACCGGCCGAACGTAGCACGGCGTCCGGCCCCCGGGAACCGTTCGCTGTTCACCCTTCCCGCCATGGACACATCGAGCACGAGTGCCTACGACGACGTACGCACCGCATCGAGAGCGCTGGCCACCGAGGCCGTGCACGCCGGCCGCGACGATCTCGCCCGCCAGGGCCTGCACGCCCCGCCGATCGACCTGTCCACCACCTACCCCTCCTACGACAGCCGCGCCGAGGCCGCCCGCATCGACGCCTTCGCCACCGACGGCGCGGACCCGGTCGGACCGCCCGTCTACGGCCGCCTCGGCAACCCGACCGTCGCCCGCTTCGAGACCGCGCTCGCCCGCCTGGAGGGCACCGAGTCCGCCGTCGCCTTCGCCAGCGGGATGGCCGCGCTCAGCGCGGTCCTGCTGGCCCGGTCCGCCGTGGGGCTGCGCCACGTCGTCGCGGTACGGCCGCTCTACGGCTGCAGCGACCATCTGCTCACCGCCGGGCTGCTCGGCACGGAGGTCACCTGGACCGACCCGGCGGGCATCGCCGACGCGCTGCGCCCGGACACCGGTCTGGTGATGGTCGAGTCCCCGGCCAATCCGACCCTCGCCGAACTCGACCTGCGGGGCATCGCGCACGCCTGCGGTTCGGTGCCGCTGCTCGCCGACAACACCTTCGCCACGCCCGTGCTGCAGCGCCCGGCCGAGCAGGGCGCCCGGCTGGTGCTGCACAGCGCCACCAAGTACCTGGGCGGCCATGGCGATGTGCTGGCCGGGGTCGTCGCCTGCGACGAGGAGTTCGCGGGCCGGCTGCGGCAGATACGGTTCGCCACCGGGGGAGTCCTGCACCCGCTCGCCGGCTACCTGCTGCTGCGCGGGTTGTCCACGCTCCCGGTGCGGGTGCGGGCCGCCTCCGCGAACGCCGCCGAACTGGCCCGCCGGCTCGCCGCCGACCCGCGCGTGGCCCGGGTGCGGTATCCGCGGCTCGGCGGCGCGATGATCGCCTTCGAGGTGCACGGCGACCCGCACGAGGTGATCTCCCGGGTCCGGCTCGTCACCCCCGCGGTGAGCCTGGGCAGCGTCGACACCCTCATCCAGCACCCCGCGTCCATCAGCCACCGCATCGTGGACGCCGACGACCGGCGCGGGGCCGGGGTGAGCGACCGGCTGCTGCGGTTGTCGGTGGGCCTGGAGGACGTCGACGACCTGTGGTCCGACCTCGACCAGGCCCTGGGCGCTCCGCTCGAACGCCGGGTGACGCCGCTGCGGGAAGCGGTGCGCTGAGGGGAGGCCCAGCCGGGTGGTCGCGGAGTGACGGGGGCAGTCAGTCGAGCCGCGGCGACCGGGAGCCGGGTGACGTGGCCACCCGTGTGGCGTCCAGGCGGGCCGTGATGACCAGCGTGCCCTCCTCGACCTGGTAGTCCAGCGGCAGACCGAGTCCGCGCATCGCTGCGACCATCCCGGTGTTGGACGCCTTCGTCACGGCGTACACGCTCTCGCAGCCGGCCTCCGCCGCCATCGCCACCAGCCGGTTGAGCAGCTCGCCGCCGACGCCCCGCTGCTGCCAGTCGTCCTCGACCAGCAGCGCGACCTCGGTCTCGTCGCCGTCCCACAGCAGGTGCCCGAGGCCGACGATCCGGCCGGAGCCGGTCTGCGCGGCCAGCGTCCGGCCGAAGCGGGGGCTGAGCAGGTGGTTCAGATAGCGGTCCGCGTCGCCGACGGGGCCGTGGTAGCGCAGGCCGAGGGTGTGCGGCGAGCACCGGTCGTGCATAGCCCGGGCCGCCGGCAGGTCCCCGGTGTCGACCCGGCGCACGGTGATGTGGTCGCCCTCGGGCAGGGTCAGCACATCGTGACCGCGGGGGATGCGGGGACCGAGCCGGGTGTCCAGCTCCACGAGCGCCCGGGCGCGGGCGAACTCGGTGGGGGTGAACGGCAGATACGGCCGCTCGACGGTGAGCACACCGCCCTCGGGCGCCGGCAGTCGCATCACGGTGTCCTCCAGGACCCCTTCGACCGGCACCGGCTCGGGCCCCCGGCCGCCCCCGGCCGGCGTGCCGGGCAGCGTCCGGATCGTGCAGCGCCCCAGCAACTGGCGCAGCGCGAGCGGCAGTTCCGCGGTGTCCAGGGCGGTGCGGGCGGCCAGTCCGAGCACCCGGGTGGGCGCGTCGACCAGGTCGTGGGCGTCGGCCCGCTCGATCCACGTGGCCGCGCCCCCGGCCAGCGCGACCGCCCGGGTGATCTCGGCCGCCGCGAGCGTGCCCGGCGCCCGCAGCAGGAACTCGTCCACCGTGCCGTCGGCCAGCGGATGCGTCTGCAGGCTCAGGATGTCCACCCGCTGCCCGGCGAGCGCCGTGCACAGGGTGGCCAGGGAGCCCGGCTCGTCCTTCACCGTCGTCCGCATCCGCCACAGCGCGCCCGCGACCTCCTCGGCCGAGGGCTGCTCGGAAGGCCCGGCCAGCCGCGTCTCGACGGCGGACCGGGCACCGGTATCGCTCACCGGCGGCGCGTGTCCGTGGCGGCGTGACCACCACACGTGGAAGCCCGCCGTCGCCGCGAGCACGATGGCCGAGATCACCAACAGGGCCGGGCCGTCGGGCCCGTGCCCGATCAGGTTGGCCACCGCGTCCGCGACGGCCACGGCGGTGAAGAGCGCGGCGAGTTCGACGACGTCCCGCCGCCAGTGGTGCACGGGCCGCCCGTGCTTCGCCCGGGTCACATCAGGCATGTCTGGAGTCATGCAGCCACTGTGAAGGAAGGGTGTTGCGTGATCACGAACTGATTGTGACCGATGGGTAAAGCATGCTCCGTCCTTTTTGTTGCATTTTCTATTGTTGACGGGAGCAGTTGCGGGAACGGATGCGTCGGGGAGAGAGAGCGGGCGCGCGCGTGGGCGCGGGCGTCGCGGTCCGGGTCAGGCGGCCACCTCCACACCGAGGGCGTCCCGCAGCCGCCGCGCCTGGGTGACCAGCCGGGAGGAGCCGGCGCGGTTCGCGGTCTCCGGGAGATGCGGCACGTCTCCCCGGGCCCTGCACCGTTCGGCGCACTCCGCGGCGACGGCCAGCAGGTCCCCGAGGCCCCGGGCCGCCACGGCCGCCGCCTCCGGGCGGGCGGTCGCGAGACCCGCCAGCGGAACGGGCAGGGCGTGCCGGAGTACCTCCCACATCGTCGCGTGCGCTCCCGTGGCGGCCCCGGTCCGCGCCGACTCGGCCAGCCGCTGCGACTTCACCGCACCCCGCCCCACCAGCTCTCCCAGATCCGTGCCCAGCCGCACCGCGTCGAGCTGTCCCCGCGCGGCGAGCACCAGCAGGGCGTCCACCGCGGCGAGCCGGTCCTCGTGTTGCCGCGCGCCGAGTCCGTACGCCACGCACAGGTGCACGGCCTCGCCCGCCTCGCCGCCCGCTTCGGCGAGCAGGGGAAGCACGGCGGCGCCACGCTCGTCGTCGACGGCCGTGCCGGCCAGGTCGGGCAGCAGCCGCGCCGCGACCAGTTCCCGCCGCTCCGGGAGGACGGCGAGCCAGTGCGGACGTATCGCCTCGCTCCAGTGGGAGCAGTGCCGGCCGTCGGTGAAGACGGACAGCGGCTGGCCGAGCCGGCGGAACTCCTGCGGGAAGCCCGCCCGCAGCTCCGGGACCTCCCCCAGCTCGACGAGGATCCGTACGCCCTTGGTCCGGCGCCTGGCCGGCTCCGCGGTGGTGGTGCCCGTAGGCAGCCGGTGGGCGGGCCCGCTGCCCGGGGCGGCGTTGTCGGCGGTCAGCCAGCGGGCGAGCCGTCCGCCCTCCCGGGTGCCGAGCGCCTTCGCCCGCGCCGCCGCCTCCTCGGCCGCCGCACGGTCGGTTCTGCGCACGCGCAGCAAGGCCTGGGCGAAATCTACGGCGCCGACCCGGGCGTCCAGGCGCCGGTACTCGGTGAGGCGGTCCACCAGCTCCGCCGGCTCCAGCAGGCCCGTGCTCCAGGTGGGCGTGGCCAGGAGCAGCGGCAGCGGCTCGGTCCGCAGGCGGTAGGCCGCTTCGCGGAGGCGGGCGTCGAAGACCCGGGCGAGCCCGCTGTGCGCGCACTCGTGTTCGTTCGGTCCCCGCCGCACCGCCGCATGCAGCGTGGCCGTGCTCACCTTGCCGTGCAGGGTGGCGAGGAGCAGATCGAGGCCGTCCCGGGTGTCGAGGGTGCCGTAGCGGCTGTTGCCGAACATGTCGTCCACGCGCGGCCACTGACGGGGCTCGTCCGCCGCCCACCAGCGGTGCGCGAGCATCGGTACGAGCGCCTCGCGCAGCGCGTCCGCGTCCTCGTACGCGTGCCGCACCAGACCGTCCAGCGCCCGCTCGAACGCGGCCACGTCACCGCCGGAGACCAGCAACGCCGACAGCTCCTCGGCCAGTTCCTCCGCCGTGGCCAGCGCGGGCTCCAGCCGTACCGGCTCCGGGGCGGCTGGCAGCACCTCCTCGAACACCTCCTCGGAACCGACCGCGGCGACACCCAGCGCGGCGGCGGCCCGGGCGCGCAGTGCCGGGGTCAGCTGATCCGCGGCCGTGACGAGTTCGTCCCGCGCCCCGTCGCTGTCGAGCCGCTTCGCGTGCCGCTCGACGAGCTTCAGCGCCCGCTCCTGCACCTGGGTGTCCTCGTGCCCGAACGCCTGGGCCGTCACCGGCAGCAGCTCCGCCGCCGAGGAGGGGTCGTGGGAGAGCACCTTGCCGAGCAGGACCAGCTGGGCCCGCACGAGTTTCTTCTCCGCGCGGAACAGCAGACCTTCGGACGCCTCGGCCAGTTGCCGTGTCGTCAGGTCGCCGTCCAGTGCCAGGGCGGTCAGCACCGTCTGCGCGTGGGAGGCGACAGGGGAGGCCGCGTCACGGGCGAGTGCCGTCCAGTCCGGGATCCGCGCGCGCTCCTCGTCCCTGGTGAGCGAGAGTTCCGTCAGGAACGGCAGGAAGGTCCGGTGGTCGGTGGGGCCGCCGCCGCGCAAGAGCCGGGCGACGCAGGCGTCGATCAGGGACGTCCGCTCCAGGAGGCCCTCTCCGGCCAGCGCCGCCACGGAGCTCTGCCACCAGCCCGGTCCCTCGTCGAGCAGCCAGCGGGCCTCGCCGACGTCCGAGAGGGTGAACAGCCCGCCGACCAGCGGGGCGAGGTGTGGCTCATGGCGCAGCAGAGCGGCCATGCCGTCCCGGCTCGGGCTCCGGCCGCTGATGTGCCGGACCCAGCCGATCACATAGGCGTCCGTCACCGGCACCTCGCACCCCGCCCGGCTGACCAGTCCCGCCATCAGCTCGTACCTGACGCGCGCGGAGACCGGGCGCCGCGCCAGCCGGTGCGCCACGTCGGCCAGCCAGCCCGCGTTTCGGGACTCGAGCGCGCGCAGGAGCTCCTCGGCGGGCGCCTGGGTCCAGCGCATGTCGCTCGCGGCGAGCCAGGCGGCGGCCGCCGCGGCTCCCGTGTGGCAGGCGGCCCCGGCCAGGTGCAGCGCCCGGCGGACCCGCTCCGTTCCGTTCCCCCAGACCGGAACGCCACGCAGCTCTTTGCGCAGTTCCTTCAACTCGCCCAGGCAGGCCCGCCGTGCCGCGGCCGACATGCCCGTCACCAGCCGCAGCACGTCCGCCGTGCTCCCGGCCCGTACCGCCTCCGTCAGCGCGGTCATCGCACACCCCCGTCGATCGCCATGTCCTGTCCCGGCGCGGCGCCCCGCCGCACCATCCGCACCGCCAGCGCGTGCTTGCACGGCCCGCGCCCGCCCCCGTACCTCGCCCACCACAGACAGCTGCAGCTGAGCACCCCCGCCTCGTCCCGCACCCGGTGTGCGTGCCCGTCCTCGGCGGTCACCGTCGCCAGGGTGCCGTCCAGGGTCACCGCACCCGCCGCCACCAGGTCCCGCGCCGAGCGCAGCCGCGGATTGTGTCTCTCGACGCGCGCGGAGTCGTAGGGCAGTTCCCGGTGGAAGTAGGCCGCCTCCGCCGTGTCGTAGCCGACTCGGCCCGAGGTGCCGAGGCGGACCAGGGCCGCGCGCACCCGCTCGGGCGGCAGGCCCGAGGCCGCCGCGAGAGAGGCCACCTCGACGCGTGGTTCCCAGGCCAGCAGCACGGCGATCAGTTCGGCGTCCCCGGCGGCCTCCTCCGTGGCGAGGGCGTCCAGCACACCGCCCTCGCCCGAGAAGCCGCGCGAGGCGTCGGGGGACAGGGTGAGCGTGAGCCGCATGCCGGGCAGGACGATCTCCCAGGCGGCGGCCGTCGCGGCCGTGGCGCCACCGCCGCGCGCGGGGCCGTAGACCCGCAGGGCCGTCGCGTGCCGCAGCACCCGCTGCAGCGCCGCCAGCCGCTCCGGGCCCGGCAGGCAGACCGCGCCCGGCACCGCCCGTGTCGTCGGCCGCAGCCCCCGGCCCACCGGCACCACCCAGCGCGGCCCGACCGGGGCCCGCCGTCCCCCGCCCGCCCTCGGCAGGCCGCGCAGGAACCGCACCGCCTCGTCCGCCGGCAGCTCCGCTCGCAGGTCGAAGCCGGCCGCGATCACCTGGGCCTCGGCGAAGCCGCGCAGCCACCGGTCGGGCAGCGGGACCTTCTTCTCCACGACCGGGCCGTCCAGCGTCGTCACCGCCAGCTCGTCCGGGCCGACCCGCAGATGGAGCGGGTCGTCCGTGCCGAGCCGGGACAGGGCCTCGCGCAGCGGGTTGTTGACGTCGACGTTCGTCGTGCCGTGCCCCACCTCGCCGCCGTCGAGGCCCGGGGCGAGCACGTCCAGCCGTGCGTACACCCCGCCGCAGCCGGAGAAGGACTCGAAGCGCAGCCGGTCGCCGTTGCCCGTGACCACGGGGTCGAGCGAGGCGCGCAGTTGCGGCTGGTAGTAGCGCGCCGCCGCCACGTCGGCCACGGCCAGCAGTGCCGCGGCGGCGACCTGAGGCGAGGTCAGGAAGCCCGCGAAGAACCGCGGATGGTCCTCCACCCCCATGGGGGTCGCACCCCGGGCCGTTTCCAGCCCGAGCCGGCGCCCGTCCGCGGAGGACTCCAGCACGGAGGGTCGTCGATAGGCCACGGCCTGTACAGATCGCGTCATGGGAAAACCGTAGAGGCGACCACTGACAATCGGCCTGGCCTGCGAAAACGCCCGCCGCGAGGCAGAGTTGCCGGCCGCGGGTCCGGGGCCGCGTTCCGGGCTGGCGCGGCGCGGGGCGCGCACGGGGCGGGAGCAGCGGAGCCGGTCCACGTACCCGGCGGGACGGGAGCCGTGCCACGCACCGGGTGGGAGGGGAGCCGTGCCGCACCGGGTGGGAGGGGAGCCGTGCCGCGCACCGGGTGGGAGGGGCGGGAGTCGTGTCACGCACCGAGCGGGGCGAGCGGAGCCGTGTCACGCACCGGATGGGATGGGCGGAGCCGTGTCGCGCGCCGGGCGGGGCGAGCGGAGCCGTGCCGCGCACCGGGTGGGAGGGGCGGAGCCGTGCCACGCAACCGGCGGGGCGAGCGGAGCCGTGCCGCGCACCGGAAGACGACACCGGTGCGCGGCACGATCCTGACCGTCCGGGACCTCCTGGCGGCGGTCCCGCGGGTGCCGGTTACTGACCGACCCGGCCCGGCTGCAGCGTCTGCGTGAACAGAACGGTGCCGTCCTGCTCCCGCAGCCGTACCGTCAGCTCGCCGCTGTCCCCGTCGATGTCGACCTCGCCGAAGAACTGGTACCCGCCCGCCGGCGAGACGTTCGACGCGGTCGGCGCCTTCACGAACACCCGCTCCGGGCCGAACGTGTCGTCCAGCGCGCTGGCCGGGAACGCGCCGGCGTTCAGCGGTCCCGAGACGAACTCCCAGAACGGCTCGAAGTCGGTGAACGCGGCCCGGGACGGCTGGTAGTGCTGGGCGGAGGTGTGGTGCACGTCCGCCGTCAGCCACACCGTGCCGGTGATCCGCCGGTGCTTGACGAACCGCAGCAGCTCGGCGATCTGCAGCTCGCGGCCGAGCGGCGCGCCCGGGTCGCCCTGGGCCACCGCCTCGATGTTCGGCTTGTTCTCCGTCGTGTCCGGTACGACGAGGCCGAGCGGCATGTCGGCGGCGATGACCTTCCACACCGCGCGCGACCGGGCCAGCTCCCGCTTGAGCCATTCAAGCTGCTCCCGGCCGAGGATGCCCTGCGGGTCCACGGTCCGGTCGTCGGTGGAGTTGGCGTTGCGGTAGGTCCGCATGTCGAGCACGAACACGTCCAGCAGCGGGCCCTGGCGCAGCACCCGGTAGACGCGGCCCTCCTTGGCGCCGGGACGCAGCGTGGAGAGGGGGAAGTACTCGCTGAACGCCCGCCGGGCGCGCGCGGCGAGGACGTCGATGCTCTTCTCGGTGTAGCGGGTGTCGGAGGAGGCGATCACCTCGCCCGGGTACCAGTTGTTGCGCACCTCGTGGTCGTCCCACTGGATGATCGACGGCACCTGGGCGTTGAACCGGCGCAGGTTGGCGTCGAGCAGGTTGTAGCGGAAGTTGCCCCGGTACTCCGCGAGGGTCTCGGCGACCTTGGACTTCTCCTCGGTGGTGATGTTCCGCCAGGTGCTGCCGTCGGGCAGCGCCTGGGTGGCGGTGATGGGGCCGTCGGCGTAGATGTTGTCGCCGCTGCACAGGAAGAAGTCGGGGTCCAGCTTCGCCATCGCGTCGTAGATGCGGTAGCCGCCGAGGTCGGGGTTGATGCCCCAGCCCTGGCCGGCCAGGTCGCCCGACCACAGGAACCGCACGCCGTCCCGGCGGCGCCGGGAGACCGTGCGGAAGGTGCCGGTCACCGGCTCGCCGGTACGGCGCGGGTCGTCCGGGTCGGCGAGCAGCACCCGGTAGTGGATCTGCTCGCCGGAGGGCAGGCCGTGCAGCCGGGTGGTGCCGGTGAAGTCCGTGCCGGCGCCCAGCAGGGGGCCGTGCCATCTGCGCGGGTTGCGGAACGACTCGGTGGCCGAGGTCTCAACGATCATCCGGGCCGGCCGGTCAGAACGCACCCACACCAGACCGGAGTCGGCGGTCACGTCACCGGTCTGCACGCCCCAGCCCGCCGCGGGGCGTCCGGAGCGGGCGAACGCCGGGGCCGCGCCGAGGCCCACGGGCAGGGTCAGGGCCGCCGACGCGGCGAGGGAGCCGCGCAGAACGCTGCGGCGACCGGGGAGCGGACGGTGGGACATGGCTGCGCCTCCAGGGACGGGATCCGGCCAGTGTGCAGAGCCACACCTACTGGGGCGCTGCGGCGCGCACACGAACCGGAAGTGAACTCCAGTCGGCCGGCGGGCGGTCAGCGGTGCTCAGCGGCTGCCGTCCAGGATGACCCGCGCGACCAGCGCCGGGTCGTCGTTCATCGGGCAGTGGCCGCAGCCGGGCAGCCGCACCAGCCGGGCGTGCGGGATGAGCTGCTTGGCGCGGACGCCCTGGCGGCGCACGAGGATCCGGTCGCGGGTTCCCCAGGCCACCGTGACCGGCAGGCCCGACAGGTCGTCGGTGAACCGGACGGTCGTGCCCGCGCGCAGGGTCGCCTCGAAACCGGTGGCGCCGACGAGCGCGAGCGTCTCGGCGACCACCGCCTCCGGCGAACGGCGGGCGGGGCGGGCGTAGATGGTGCTGGTCAGCGCGGTGCGACCGGCAGCCGTGCGGGACAGCCCCTCCACCAGCGGGAGCGGAAGCCGCTGGGCGATGCCCCGCATCGCGAGCAGCATCGTGAAGGCGTACCGCCGCTCGGCCTCGGACCAGAAACCGGCGGGGGAGAGGGCGGTGACGGACCGTACGAGCTTCTCCCGGCCCAGTTCCAGGGCGAGCAGGCCGCCCAGCGAGTTGCCGGCGACGTGCGGACGCTCCAGTTCCAGCGTCTCGAACAGGGCGCCGAGCACGGAGTTGGTGGTGGGCAGGTCGTAGGCCAGGCCCTCCGGGAGTCCCGGGGACGCGCCGAAGCCCGGCAGGTCGACGGCGATCACCTCCCGCTCGGTGGCCAGGATGTCCACGACCGGGTCCCAGGCCTGCCGGTGATGGCCGATGCCGTGCAGCAGGACCAGGGGCTCGCCGCGGCCCACGCGCGCGTAGGACACGCGCGCATCGCGCGGGCCGTTCGGGGTGGGGACCTTGAAGGAGACGGTGGCGGACATGGGGTGCTCCTCGGCTGGGCTGCTGACGGACGCCGTAGACAGCTTGTCAGCAATTGCTACCGGCCGGTAGCCCCCAGCCTCGTGCCCGTCGCACGGCCGTTCCGTACGGCCCTTTCGCGCGGCCGTCTCGTACGGCGCCTTCGCACGGTCCCGTCGTACGGTCCTCAACGCGCCCGGCGCACCTCGATGTTGAAGTCGGCGTTCCCGAAGCGGCCGAACAGCGCGAGCCACAGCGGCAGATACATCTCCACCGCGCGTGCCGACCGGATGCCGCCCAGGTCCAGCACCCGGCCGGCCGGCCAGCCGAACTCCGCGAGCATCGCCGTCACCTGCTGCTTGGCGCCGGGGTCCGCCCCGCACACGAACACGTGGTGGTCGCCCGGCACCCTCCGCGGGTCCACCATCACCTGGCAGTTGACGGTGTTCAGCGTCTTGACCACGCGCGCGTGCGGGAACGCCCGCTGGATCCGCTCGGCCACGCTGTCCGACTCCACCGGGTCCAGCCGCGGCTGCCCGTCCTCGAACGCCAGCGGATTGGAGACGTCCACCAGCACCTTGCCGTCCAGGTGCTCCTCGCCCGCCGCCGCCAGCGCGTCCAGCGCCACCCGGCCGCCCACCGCGTTGACGACCACCTCGCCCGCCGCGGCGGCCTCCGCGAACGTCCCCGCGTGCGCCCGGCCGGCCTCGGCCGTCGCCCACTCCACCGCCACAGGGTTGTCGCGGGAGCGCGACCCGAGGGTCACCTCGTGCCCCAGTTCCAGCAGCCGGCCGGCCAGCGTGCGGCCCACCTCGCCCGTGCCCAGCACCGCGTACCGCATCGCCCACCTCACGGTCACCGGCCGCCGACCGCCGGCGGTCCGCGGTCATTGTGATCCGGACCGCTCCTGGAGCCGGGCATTCCGGGTGGACAGCGACAGGCGTGTCGGCTGGGATGGACCCGTGACCGCCGACCTCGCCACCGATGTCTTCGAAGAGCACCGGCCCCTGCTCATGGGGGTCGCGTACCGCATGCTCGGCCGGGTCGCCGACGCCGAGGACGTGGTCCAGGACGCGTGGCTGCGCTGGTACCACGCCGACCGCGCGGCGGTCCGCGAACCACGCCCCTACCTGGTGCGCGTCACCACCCGGCTGGCCATCGACCGGCTGCGCCAGGTGCAGACGCGCGGCGAGGCCTACGTCGGACCGTGGCTGCCGGAGCCGTACCTCACCGAGTTCGCCGACACCGCGCCGGACACCGCGGACCGCGCGGTGCTCGCCGACACGGTCTCCCTGGCCGTCCTGGTCGTCCTGGAGTCCCTGTCCCCGCTGGAGCGGGCGGTGTTCGTGCTCAGGGAGGCGTTCGGCTACCCGTACGCCGAGATCGCCGCGCTGCTCGACCGCGCCGAGCCGGCGGTACGGCAACTCGCCGGGCGTGCCCGCCGGCACGTGGCGGAACGGCGCCCCCGGTACGAGGTCGACCCCGTGCGGCGCCGGGACCTGACCGAACGTTTCCTCGCCGCCGCGTCCGAGGGCGACCTGCAGGGGCTGATGTCCCTGCTCGCCCCGGACGTCCGGCTGGTCGGCGACAGCGGCGGCAAGGCCAAGGCACCGGTGCGCGTCCTGCACACCGCCGACAAGGTCGGCCGCTTCCTCGTCGGCGCCGCGCGCTCGGCCCCGGCGGACATGTCCTACCGCCTGCTGGAGGCCAACGGCGGCCCGGCCCTGCTGCTCCTGTCCGGCGACAAGCCCGACAGCCTCTTCCAGGTGGACATCGCCGACGGCCGCATCACCGCCGTCTACGTCGTCCGCAACCCCGACAAGCTGCGGCACCTCACCGGTCACTGAGCCACCGCCCCACCGCGCGCCCGAGCCCCCGTTTCGTCCGGCGGGGGCTCCGCCGTGCGACGGGGGCTCCGCCATGCGACGGGCGCGTTGCCGAGATGTCACACGCACCCCCGCACACGAACGCCGCGTGAACGCCGCGCGTGGGTCGCCTGTCCGTTCGCGCAGCGACCGAGGATTGGTCTTGACCAAGGGTGACGGCCGCCCTATCGTCGCAGAGAAGTGCAACAACCTTTAATAAACAAGGGCGCTAAAAACCGCCGGACCACGGCTCTTGCGGAGGACAGGGTGGGGACCACGCAGCTGGAATCGGTACCGGAACCGAAGTACTGGCATTTGAAGACCGTGCTCACCGAGGCACTGGACTCCGAGTTCTCGGTCGGCGAGATCCTGCCCAACGAGCGTGATCTCGCGGCCCGCTTCGGCGTGGCCCGCGCCACGCTCCGCCAGGCACTCGAACAGCTTGAGCTGGAGGGCCGGCTGCAGCGCCGCCGCGGGGTCGGTACGACCGTCGCACCCCCGCGCGTGGGCGTGGCCGTCGGCACCGAACAGCACACCTGGCCCGGCGCCGCCGGAGACGCCTGGCAGCCCGTCGACAGCGTCCAGGCGCCACCGCCCGCCGCCGTCGCCGCGGCCCTGGAGACCGGCGCGGACGAGCCCGTCCACACCGTCCGCCGCTCCCGCATGTCCCACGGTCAGCAGGTCGCCACGGAACTGCTCTACATCCCGGCGGCTTCCGTGCCCGGCCTGACCGCGATCGACGCCCCGTCCGGCGCGGCACGCGCGCGTGCGGTGCTGCGCGAGTTGCAGCACCTGCAGCTGGAAGGGGAGGACCGCGCCGTCGAGCTCGGCTCCGCGCGCGCGGACGACGCCAAGGAACTCGACCGGCTCCCCGGCTCGCCCGTCCTCGTCGTCACCACCCGCTTCTTCGTCCAGGGCCGTACCGCGGCACTCTCGGTCGCGACCTACCGCGCCGACACCTGCCGGCTTACCTTCGGCGAGTCGGCCGGGGTGGAAATACACCACGACCCGGAGAAGCGAGCTTCCTGACGCCGGCGGACAGCCGTCCCCGGGGCGCGGGGCCGCACTCGTGTGCGGCTCCGCCACGCGGGCGCGACCCGCGACGAAGGCGCAGCGCGTGGCACATCCACGTCAGCGACGGGACCGCTGCACCCGGCACGATCGCCGCACCCCGCACCCTGGTCACCGACGGGGCGGTCCCCTGATCACCGGCGGGTGGTGATGGTGTCGGGCGGTCTGGTCGCCGGCGGGTGGTGATGGTGTCGGGCGGTCTGGTCGCTGGCGGGTGGTGACCGTGTCGGGCGGTCTGGTCGCTGGCAGGCGCTCACCATGCCGGGCGCTCTGGTCACCCGACACGCGGTCACCGTGCCAGCCACTCGCGTCACCGGCGGGTGGTGGTGTCCGGCGGTCTGGTCGCCGGCGGGTGGTGATCGTGTCGGGCGCTCTGGTCACCGACGAGCGCTCACCATGCCGGGCGCTCCGGTCACCCGACGAGCGCTCACCATGCCGGGCGCCCTGGTCACCCGACACGCGGTCACCGTGCCAGGCACTCGCGTCGCCGGCGGGTGGTGATCGTGTCGGGCGGTCTGGTCGCCGGCGGGTGGTGATCGTGTCGGGCGCTCTGGTCACCGACGAGCGCTCACCATGCCGGGCGCTCCGGTCACCCGACGAGGCCGCCTCCCCCAGCATGGACAGCGCCACCCGGGGCGGACGCAGGCAGTACCGGGCCAGTTCGCAGCGCAGCGGCTCCAGGACACCGTCCAGTCCGGCCGCCCACCCGCCGATCACGACCAGCTCCGGATCGAGCGCCAGCACCAGCGCGGCCACGTCGTGCACCAGTCGCTGGATGAACCGCTCCACGGCCGCCCGGGCCCGCTGGTCGCCCTCGCGCGCCAGCGCGAACACCTCGGCCACCGCCTGCTCGTCCAGCGGGTGCAGCGGCTCGTCGGTGGTGGACAGCAGCGTCTCCGGCGTCGCCTCCCGGCCCAGCAGATGCAGTGCGCCGATCTCCCCGGCCGCCCCGCCGTAACCCCGGTGCAGCCGCCCGCCGATCAGCGAACCGGCCCCCGGGCTCAGCCCGGCCAGTACGAACACCACGTCGTCCGTCTCGGCCGCCGCACCCTTCCAGTGCTCGGCGACCGCCGCCGCGTTGGCGTCGTTCTCCACCAGCACCGGACAACGGAAGGAACGGCTCAGCCGCTCGCCGAGCTTCAGGCCCGTCCACTGCGGCAGGGCCGTGCTCAGCCGCACCGTGCCGTCCGCCTCCACGATGCCCGGCGTACCCACGCCCACCGCCCGCAGCGAGCTGCGCGCGACCCCGGCCCGGCGCAGCAGCTCCGCGACCGCGCCGCGCAGCCGGTCCAGCCGCTCGTCCGCCGGCGCCTTCTCGGCGACCTCCTTGGCCTGCGCGCCCAGCACCCGCCCGTCCAGGTCGGACAGGAGCGCGGCGACCCGGTGCGGGCCGATCTCCAGGCCCAGCAGATGCCCCGCCTCGGCCCGGAACCGGAACCGCCGGGCGGGCCGCCCCTGCCGCCGCGCGCCGCCGTCCTCGGCCGCCGCCTCCACGACGAGGCCGCCCTCGATGAGGCCCTCCACCACTCCCTCGACGGTCGGCCGGGACAGTCCGGTGACGCGGGTGATCTCGGTGAGCGTCGCGCAGTCCCTGGCACGCAGCGCGTGCAGCACCACCGCGGAATTGATCCTTCGCAGCAGCGAGGGATCGCCACCGGTCAGCTGCCCCACCGTCCGTCCTCCCAGCTCGCGGGCGTGTTGGGCGGATCGTACTCGGCCCGGTCCACCCCCGGCGAGTGTCCGGTCCCGCACGCGGCCGGGCCCTTCGATCACCCCGGCTCCACGAACCCGGACTCGTAGGCCGCGATCACCGCCTGGGTGCGGTCGCGCGCGCCGAGCTTGGCCAGGACCGCGCTCACATGCGACTTCACCGTCTCCGCGCCCACCACCAGCCGGGCTGCGATCTCCGCGTTCGACAGCCCCCGCGCCATCAGCCGCAGCACCTCCGCCTCCCGCTCCGTGAGCCGGGCACGCTCCAGCACCGTCCGCGCCGGACGGGCGCCGTCGCCGTACCGGGCGGCGAGGCGTCGTACGGACGCCGGGAACAGGAGTGACTCGCCCTCCGCGACCAGCCGCACCGCGTGCACGATCTCGGCCGGGCGGGCCCGCTTCAGCAGGAACCCGTCGGCGCCCGCGCGCAGCGCCTCGTACACGTACTCGTCGTCCTCGAAGGTGGTCACCACGAGGATCTTCGGCGGCTCCGCCACGGTGCGCAGCACCGCGCGCGTGGCCTCGATGCCGTCCATCAGGGGCATCCGTACGTCCATGGCGACCACGTCGGGCCGCAGTTGCCGCACGAGCGGGATGACCGCCGCACCGTCGGCCGCCTCACCCACAACCTCGATGTCGGGCTGCGCCTCCAGCACGGCCCGAAGACCCGCGCGGACCAGGGGTTCGTCGTCGACGAGGAGTACGGTGACCGGCATCCGGTCAGCGTAGATCAGCCGACCGGCAGCTCCGCGCGGACCTGCCAGTCGCCCTCGTCCGGGCCGGTCCGGGCGGCGCCGCCGAGCAGCGCGGCCCGCTCCCGTATGCCCCGCAGGCCGCTGCCCCGCCCCGGGCCGGGTATCGCTCCCGGCAGCGGATTGCGGACCTCCAGGGCGAGCGTCCCGTCGCCGACCGCGACCCGGACCCGCACGGGCACGGCTCCCGCGTGCCGCAGCACATTGGTGAGCGCCTCCTGGAGGATGCGGTAACCCTCGCGGGACACCGGGCCCGGCACGGCCTCCAGCGGACCCGTGACCTCGGCGTCGATCTTCGCCCCCGAGGCCCGCGCCGACTCCAGCAGCCGCCCCGCGTCGGCCAGCGTCGGCCGCGCGCTCACCGGCCGCTCGGACTCCCGCAGCACGCCCAGCACCCGCTCCAGATCCTCCAGCGCGGCCCGGCCGGTCTCCTCGATGGCACCCAGCGCCCGGTCGGTGAACTCCGGATCGCCCGCCTCCCGCGCCGCGCCCGCCTGTACCACGGCCACCGTCAGGGCGTGCCCGATCGAGTCGTGCAACTCCCGTGCGATGCGCGTGCGTTCCAGCAACTGCTCGGTGCGCTCCTCCAGCGCGGCCAGCCGCTCGGCCGCCGCCGGCCCGAGCAGCCGGCGCGCACCGGCCGTGACCAGCTCACCGAGCCCGACGACCAGCCCGTACAGGGCGAGCAGCGGCAGCGGCGCCAGCAGCGCCCAGGCGCGGTGCGCCGGCAGCCGGTCCAGCAGCGGGACCCCGCCCGGCGCCCCGCCCCAGGCGCACCGCGCCAGTTCGAAGCCGACGATGGGCAACCACACCGAGGCGAACACGGTCACGGCGCCGAGCAGCATGCGCAGCTCCAGCCACAGCACCGTACGCAGCCGGTCCCGCCAGGTCGTCGCCGGCGCCTCGGAGATGCCCGGCTCCGGCTCACCGGGCGTGAGCAGCAGCCGCGCCTGCAGCCCCTCGCCCCGGCGCACAGCGGGCACGAGACCCAGCGGGACGAGGAACAGCGCGGGCACCCAGGGGACCGACGGGAAGACGAAGAGCCAGACGCTGACCACCAGCATCGGCACCCACAGATGCAGCAGGCGCGTGTACGTCGTCCCGCGCAGCAGCGGGCGCAGAAGGCGAGCCATGGCCTCATCGTCGCAGGCGGCACCGACAACGGGCCTCCCCCGCACGGGGGAGACGGTCTCCACCGGCGGGGGAGGAGCCAACCGCCGCTCCCGGCCAGGCTGTTGCCATGACCAGCATCGACGTACGAGACCTCACCAAGGACCACGGCGGCCGGCGGGCCGTCGACCACCTCACCTTCCGCGTGCGCCCGGGCCGGGTCACCGGCTTCCTCGGTCCCAACGGCGCGGGCAAGTCCACCACCCTGCGCCTCGTCCTGGGCCTCGACCGGCCCACCGCCGGCACCGCCACGATCGGCGGCCACCCCTACCCTCGGCTCCGCGAACCCCTGCGCCGGGTGGGCGCCCTGCTCGACGCGGGCGCCGCGCACGGATCCCGCATCGCCCGCGACCATCTGCTGGCCCTCGCCGCGAGCAACCGCATCCCGGCCCGCCGGGCCGACACGGTCCTGGAGGAGACCGGCCTCGCGCCCGTGGCGCGGCGCAGGGTACGGACGTACTCCCTCGGCATGCGCCAGCGGCTCGGCATCGCCGCCGCCCTGCTCGGCGACCCCGAGGTCGTCCTGCTCGACGAACCCGCCAACGGCCTCGACCCCGAAGGCATCATCTGGATCCGCACGCTGCTGCGCCGGCTCGCCGCCGAGGGCCGTACGGTCCTGGTCTCCAGCCATCTCATGGGCGAGACAGCCGCCTTCGCCGACCACCTGCTGATCCTCGGCCGGGGCCGCCTGCTCGCGGACACACCGGTGCGGGAGTTCATCCACGCGCGCGTACGGCCCCACGTCCGCGTCCGCACCACCGACCCCGCGGCCCTCGGCGACCTCCTCGCCCGGCACGGCCTCGACGCCTCCAGGGGCGAGGACGGGACCTGGACGGTACGGCACTCGCGCGTGGACGACCTGGGCCGGCTGATGTCCGAGGCGGGCGTCCCCGTCCTGGAACTCTCCGCCCACGAGGCCACCCTGGAGGAGGCCTACCTCGATCTGACGGTGGCCGAGGCCGAGTTCACCGCACAGCCCCAGGAGGCCTGACCATGTCCTTCGCACCCGCGCTCCACGCCGAGTGGATCAAGATCCGTACCCTGCGCTCCCTGCTGGGCGCCCTCGCCGCGGTCCTCGTCGCCACCGCCGCGTTCTCGGCGCTCGCCGCAGCCGACGCCGACGACACCGACCCGCTGTTCTCGGTGTTCTTCGGCATCAACTTCGGGCAGACAGCCGCCATCGCCTTCGGTACGACGGCCGTCGCGTCGGAGTTCCGGGGAGGCACGCTGCGGCTGACGCTGTCGGCGGTGCCCGACCGCGGGCGCTGGTTCGCCGCGAAGACGACGGCGATCGCGCTGCCCGCGCTGGCCGTCGGGCTGTTCACCGGGTTCGTCACGCTCCTGGTGGGCCGCGCGGCGCTCGGCGCGTCCGCACCCGGCTGGGCCGAGGGCGTGCGCGGCGCCGTCGGCTGCGGGCTGCACCTGACGCTGATGACCCTGTTCGCCGCCGGACTCGCGGCCGTGCTGCGCAGCGCCGTCGCGACCCTCTCCGTGCTGATCCCGTTCCTGCTGATCGTCTCCTTCGTCGTCGGCGACCTGTCCGGCGGTGTCGCCGACTTCCTCCCCGACCGGGCCGGCCAAGTCGCCCTGCACAGCACCTGGGACGGCACCCTCGGCCCGTGGAGCGGGCTCGCGGTGACCGCGCTGTGGACGGCGGCGGCCCTGGTGGCGGGCGGGTGGAGTGTGCTGCGCAGGGACGCCTGACTGACGCACCGCCAATTGTCAGTGGCCCCCGCTTTACTGGATCCCATGGACATCGCGAAGTGCCTGACCCTCGTCGACCTGCTGTGCGCCCGGGAGTTCCCGTCGGCGCAGGGCAGGACGGAGCACGGCGAGAGCGGGCCCGGCTATCACATAGCCGCTTTACAGACGAGCGAGGACTTCTGGGAGGGCGACGGCAGCGCACGGGAGGAGACGGAGGCGCAGTACGAGGCCGACCGGGACGGCCTCGCGGAGCGGCTCGGGGAGCGGTGGGGCCGGCCGCAGCAGTTCAGCCTGTACAGCGTGCTCGACCGGACCCTGGCGGGCGAGGACGTCGCGGAGCCCTGGGCCGGGCTCAGCGGCCACGTCCCCGACGTCCACCTGTGGCGCGTCCCGGAGGCGGGCCGCTGGGTCGCCCTCGGTGTGTCCCAGTGGGACAAGGAACTGCCGTTTCAGCTGCTCGGGATAGTGACGGAGACCGACCCGCCCTGACCGGGCAGCCCCGCGGCCTCCCGCAGCCGGGCGAACTCCTCCGCCATCGTCGCCGCCGTCCAGTGCGCGTTCAGCCCGCTGGGGTTGGGCAGCACCCACACCCGGGAGTCCCCGATCGTCCGCTCCTGCGGACCGACCTGAGCCGTGCGGTCACCGAAGGCTGCCCGGTACGCGGTCACGCCGACCATGGCCAGCCACCTCGGCCGCAGCCGCGCCACCTTCTCGGCCAGCAGCCGCCCGCCCTCGACGTACTCCTCGGCGGTCAGCTCGTCCGCCCGCGCGGTCGCCCGCGCCACCACGTTCGTGATGCCGAGGCCGTACGAGAGCAGCTCCTCCTGCTCGGCCGGCCTCAGCAGCCGGGGTGTGAAGCCGGACAGGTGCAGCACCGGCCAGAACCGGTTGCCGGGGCGGGCGAAGTGGTGGCCGGTCGCGGCCGTCATCAGCCCCGGGTTGATCCCGCAGAACAGCACCCGGAGGCCGTCCGCGACCACGTCCGGGACGAGACGGTCGCGGGCGGCCTCCAGTTCCGCCTTGGTGAAGCGCGGTGTGCCCGGTGAACGGGGTGAGCGGGGTGCGCCGGTCAGAGGATCGCTCCGGGGGTGTAGCCGGCGGCCTCCGGGTGCCGCTTGACGATCTCCTCGATCCGGCCGACGACCACACCGACCTGGTCGGCGGCGGCGCCGGTGAAGGAGAGCTTGTCGGCCATCAGCGCGGCCAGCCGCTCGCGGTCGAGCGGCAGTCGCTCGTCGGCGGCGAGCTTGTCGAGCAGGTCGTTGCGCTCGGCGCCCTGCTCACGCATCGCCAGCGCGGTGGCCACGGCGTTCTCCTTGATCGCCTCGTGCGCGACCTCGCGGCCGACCCCGGCCCGCACGGCGCCCATGAGCACCTTGGTGGTGGCCAGGAACGGCAGGTAACGGTCCAGCTCGCGGGCGATCACGGCCGGGAAGGCACCGAACTCGTCAAGGACGGTCAGGAAGGTCTCCAGCAGGCCGTCCAGGGCGAAGAAGGCGTCCGGCAGCGCGACACGGCGCACCACCGAGCAGGACACGTCGCCCTCGTTCCACTGGTCGCCCGCCAGCTCGCCCGTCATGGAGGCGTAGCCGCGCAGGACGACCATGAGGCCGTTGACGCGCTCGCAGGAGCGGGTGTTCATCTTGTGCGGCATCGCCGAGGAGCCGACCTGGCCCGGCTTGAAGCCCTCGGTGACCAGCTCGTGCCCGGCCATCAGCCGGATCGTCTTGGCCAGCGAGGAGGGCGCCGCCGCAAGCTGCACCAGCGCGGTGACGACCTCGTAGTCCAGCGAGCGCGGGTAGACCTGGCCGACGGAGGTGAACGCCTGGGAGAAGCCCAGGTGCCGCGCGATCCGGTTCTCCAGCTCGGCCAGCTTCGAGGCGTCCCCGCCCAGCAGGTCCAGCATGTCCTGAGCGGTGCCGACCGGGCCCTTGATGCCGCGCAGCGGATAGCGGGCCAGCAGCTCCTCCACCCGGCCGTGGGCGACGAGCAGCTCGTCGGCGGCGGTCGCGAACCGCTTGCCGAGGGTGGTGGCCTGCGCCGCCACGTTGTGGGAGCGGCCGGCCATGACCAGCTCGGCGTACTCGCCCGCGAGCTTGCCGAGGCGCGCCAGCACGGCCACCGTACGGTCGCGCACCAGCTCCAGCGAGAGCCGGATCTGGAGCTGTTCGACGTTCTCCGTGAGGTCGCGGGAGGTCATGCCCTTGTGCACGTGCTCGTGCCCGGCGAGGTCGTTGAACTCCTCGATCCGCGCCTTCACGTCGTGCCGGGTGACCTTCTCGCGCTCGGCGATGGAGGCCAGGTCGACGGTGTCGAGCACGCGCTCGTAGTCGGCGATCGCCTCGTCCGGCACCTCGATCCCGAGGTCCTTCTGGGCCCGCAGCACGGCGAGCCAGAGCTGACGCTCCAGCTTCACCTTCTGCTCGGGGGACCAGAGCGTGGCGAGCTCGGCGGAGGCGTAGCGTCCGGCGAGGACGTTGGGGATGCGGGGCTTGGCGGGCGCAGAAGTCACGTGTCCAGATTCTACTGGCGGTTCGTGCAGGCCAGCGCCATGGGTGTGTTCGGTGGAAGCTACGAGACCCCGGTCACCTCGTCGGCGTCGGCCGGCTCCGCCGGCACATCGGCGTGGCACAGCGCGAACGGGTTGTCCAGGGGGTGCCGGGCAGGTCCCGGAGCAGGCTACGCCTCGGCTTCGTACGGCAGCAGCTCCGGCCGCTTCGGCGGCCGGCCGTCGCCGGAGGACCGGCCGGTCAGGCGGCGGCCTATCCACGGGAGCAGGTGCTGCCGGGCGAACCGGGCGTCCGCGACCCGGCGCGTGACCCAGCCCGGCGGAGCCGTCGCCGCCATCGGCACATGCCACTCGGTGTCCTCGGCGGCGTGCCCGAGCGTCTGCCACACGGCCTCGGCGACCCTGCGGTGTCCCTCGGCCGTCAGATGCAGCCGGTCCACGTCCCACAGCCGGGGGTCGGCCAGCGCGGGCGCCCCGTACAGGTCGACCACCAGGGCGCCGTGCTTCTCGGCCAGCTCGTCCACGCAGGCGAACAGCTCCTCCATGCGCGGCCGGAACCGCTCCAGCACCGGGCCCTGGCGGCCGGGGCTGCGCATCAGCACCAGCTGCTTGCAGGACGGCGCGAGCCGTTCCACGGCCTCGGTGAGCAGGCCCCGGACCCGGCCCATGTCGCACTTGGGGCGCAGGGTGTCGTTCAGCCCGCCGACCAGCGTGACGACGTCGGCGTTCATGGCCGCGGCCACCGGCACCTGCTCGTCGACGATCTGCCCGATCAGCTTCCCGCGCACGGCCAGGTTGGCGTACCGGAACCCGGGCGTGCGGGCGGCCATTCGCGCGGCGAGCACATCGGCCCAGCCGCGGTAGGAGCCGTCGGGCAGCAGATCCGACATGCCCTCGGTGAAGGAGTCGCCGACCGCGACGAGGCTGGTGTACGGGGGAGGAGTGGGGTTCGTCTGCATGGCGACAGAGATGGTATCCCGAGGCCAATACCTGCCGGTCGGTCGGCCCGCGCCACCCGTCCGGCCCAGCCCCGGGGCCCGCCCCGTCGTCCGGGCCGCCTTGTTCCGCCCGACAGGCCGGGTTCGAGGCCTGGTCCGATGTGGTTGCGGACCCGCCCGTCCCCTCACGGCCCGCCCGGGAGCGACCCGTGAGCCG
The DNA here is from genome assembly GCF_000716535.1 of Streptomyces flaveolus. Lineage (GTDB taxonomy): Bacteria > Actinomycetota > Actinomycetes > Streptomycetales > Streptomycetaceae > Streptomyces > Streptomyces flaveolus_A. The sequence goes on from NZ_JNWV01000031.1 coordinate 116,868, forward strand.
CCCCCGCGTCAGGCGCCGGCCGGCGCCTGACGCGGGACGAAGCCCCTTCGGCCGTCCGGCGTCAGCGCCCCGCTCAGCCCTGCACGGGCTGGCCGAACAGTTCTCGGAGGACGTCCTCCATCGTCACCAGGCCCGCCAGCCGGCCGTCGTCGCCGAGGACGGCCGCCAGATGGGTGCGGCTGCCGCGCATCGCGGTGAGGACGTCGTCCAGGGGGGTGCTCTCGCGGACGCGGGCGATGGACCGCATGTCGCCCAGACGGAACGGCATGTCCCGCGGGGAGGCGTCCAGCGCGTCCTTGACGTGCAGGTAGCCCACGATCCGGCGGCTGGTGTCGACCACCGGGAACCGGGAGAAGCCCGACTCGGCCGACAGCCGCTCCACCTGCTCGGGGGTGACGCCCACGCGCGCGTAGACGACGCGTTGCAGCGGTACGACCACGTCCCGCACCGGCCGGCTGCCCAGCTCCAGCGCGTCGTGCAGCCGTTCCTGCGCCCGGTTGTCGATCAGGCCGGCCTCACTGGCGTCCTTGACGATCTCGGCCAGCTCGGCGTCCGTGAAGGTCGCCGCGACCTCGTCCCTCGCCTCCACGCGCAGCAGCTTCAGCAGTCCGTTCGCGAAGGCGTTGATCGCGAAGATCACCGGACGCAGCGCCCGGGACAGCGTGACCAGCGGCGGACCGAGCAGCAGCGCGCTGCGCACCGGTTCGGCGAGCGCGATGTTCTTGGGCACCATCTCGCCCAGCAGCATGTGCAGATAGGTCGCGAGGGTCAGCGCGATCACGAAGGACACGACGTGACCCGCGCTCACGGGCACGCCCACCGCGTGGAACACCGGTTCCAGCAGATGCGCGATGGCCGGCTCGGCCACCACACCCAGGACCAGCGTGCACAGGGTGATGCCGAGCTGGGCGGCGGCCAGCAGCGCGGACACGTGCTCCAGACCCCACAGCACACTGCGTGCGCGCCGGTCGCCCTCCTGGGCCAGCGGCTCGATCTGTGAGCGGCGCACGGAGATCAGCGCGAACTCGGCGCCGACGAAGAAGGCGTTGACGACGAGGGTCGCCAGCCCGATCAGGAGCTGTACGGCGGTCATCGCGTCCCCTCCCGCGTCCCACGGGGACCGTCGGTCCCACGGCGTCCCCCGGTCCCGCCGCTGCGCTCGGTCCGGCCGGTTCCGGCGGTCCGGCCGGTTCCGGCGGTCCGGTCGGATCCGTCGGGTCCGACGGACCGTTCGTCGTCCAGCGGCGCGTGCATCAGCACCCTGGCGGCCCGGCGGCCCGAGGCGTCGACCACGTCCAGTTGCCAGCCGGCCACCTCGACGCTGTCACCGGCGGCGGGTATCCGGCCCAGCTCGGTGGCGACCAGGCCGGCCAGGGTCTCGTACGGCCCCTCGGGCACGCGGAGCCCCACGCGCGCGAGCTGGTCGGTGCGGGCGGCGCCGTCCGCCGCGTACAGGGCCCGGCCCCGCTCGTCCGCGCCGGCGGGGGCGAGGTCGGGCGTCTCGTGCGGGTCGTGCTCGTCCCGTACCTCGCCGACGACCTCCTCGACGATGTCCTCGAGGGTGGCCACCCCGGCCGTACCGCCGTACTCGTCGATGACGACGGCCATGGTGCGCCTGCCGCCGAGCCGGTCGAGCAGCCGGTCGACCGTCAGGGACTCGGGAACCAGCAGCGGCTCGCGCATCACCTGGGCGACCGTGCGGTGGCGCCGCTGGTCGGCCGGGACGGCCAGCACGTCCTTGATGTGGGCGGTGCCGACGACCGAGTCCAGGTTGCCCCGGTAGACCGGGAACCGGCTCAGGCCGGTCGCCCGGGTGGCGTTGGCCACGTCCTCGCAGGTCGCCTGAGTGTCCAGGGCGACGACCTGGACGCGCGGGGTCATCACGTTCTCGGCGGTGAGGTCGGCCAGGTTCAGCGTCCGGACGAACAACTCGGCCGTGTCCGCCTCCAGGGCGCCCTCCTTGGCCGAGTGCCGGGCGAGGGCGGCCAGCTCCTGTGGCCCGCGCGCGGAGGCCAGCTCCTCGGCGGGCTCGATGCCGAGCCGGCGCACGAAGCGGTTGGCGGTGTTGTTCAGGTGGGTGATGAAGGGCCGGAAGGCGGCGCTGAACAAGCGCTGCGCGTTGCCGACCCGCCTGGCCATGGTCAGTGGCGAGGAGATCGCCCAGTTCTTGGGCACCAGCTCGCCGACGACCATCAGGACCACCGTCGACAGCGCCGTGCCCAGGACCAGCGCGGCCGAGCTCGCCGTGGTCCGGGACAGACCCACCGCCTGGAACGGGCCGGCGAGCAGCTTGGCGATCGACGGCTCGGCGAGCATGCCGACCACCAGGTTGGTGACGGTGATGCCGAGCTGCGCGCCGGACAGCTGGAAGGTCAGGTTCCGTACGGCCTTCAGGGCGCCGGCGGCACCGCGCTCGCCGCGCGCGGCGGCCCGTTCCAGCTCGCCGCGTTCCACCGTGGTCAGCGAGAACTCCGCCGCCACGAAGGCGCCACAGGCCAGCGACAGCAGGATCGCCACCAGAAGGAGGAGCACTTCGGTCATCAGGTCACCCCCGTCCCAGGATCGGACAGGGTTCGGGAGAACGCGCGGTATCGCGGACTGGGAGGCTCGCCCATGGGCGGACGCTCACAACCTTTCATAGAGGGCCGAGTGCTCCCTCAAGGGTAAAGGATGAGCAAAGAAGCTTTCGGTCTCAGTCCGTGAGCGGCTTCACCCAGCGCCGCCAGTGTTCTTCCGGCCCGTACCCGGCGGCACCCCAGGCGTGGTGCGCGGTCTCGTTGCGCACCAGCACCATCGCGTCCGCGCGCCGCCCGCCGAGCCGTACGAACCGCTCCTCGGCGGCGGCCAGCAGCGCCGAGGCGATGCCCTGCCGCCGCCGCTCCGGGTGCACCGCGAGCCGGTACAGGTGGCACCGCCAGCCGTCGAAGCCGGCGATCACCGTGCCGACCAGCTCGCCGTTCCGTTCGGCGAGGATCAGGGCCTCGGGGTCGCGGTCGGTCAGGCGCTCCAGCCCGGCGCGGTCGTCGCTGATGCTGGTGCCCTCGGCGGCCGTCTTCCAGAACGCGAGGACGGCGTCGAGATCGTCGGACACGGCGGCGCGCAGACGCAGATCAGTCATGCGCTCATCATGATCGGGGACGTCCGCGCGCCGCCCCGGATTCCGTCATGCGGGCTGTGCGCGCAGCCGTTCCATCACAGGCGCGAACGCCTCCATGAACGGCTCCAGCACGGTCAGGTACGAGAACCCGAACCGCTCCCGCTGGGCCCGCGCCTTCGCCACGACCTCCTCCAGCGGACCGGCCAGCACGAGGGGCAGGGCCAGCGCCCGGTCCACGGTCAGACCGGGCCGCCGCTCCAGCAGCGGCTTGAGCACCGGCTCGGGATCGTCGGTGACGGCCACGACCTGGATCAGCAGGTTCAGCTCGGCGGGCTCCGCCCGGTCCGCCGCCGACGCGCGGTAGCGGGCCACCCGCTCGTCCAGCTCCTCGGCACTCAGTGGATCCAGCGTGCCGGGTGTCCTGCCGGGCCGGGCACCGGTGAAGGCCGCGATGTCCGCGTGGGCCGCGGTCAGGCGCAGCATCCGGTCGCCGTTGGCGCCGATCAGCAGCGGCACCCGGGGCTGGACGGGCCGCGGCGCGTGTTCCGCGGAACCGAGCAGCCGCTCCAGCTCCGCCACCGTGCGCTCCAGGTGGTCCACCCGCTCGCGCGGGGAGCCGTACGGCAGCCCGGCCGCCTCGTGCTCCGCCGGTACGTACCCGGTGCCCAGGCCGAGTTCGAGCCGGCCGCCGGTCAGCGCGTCGGTGGTCGCCACCTCACGGGCCAGCAGCGCCGGGTTCCAGAAGCCCGCGTTGAGCACGAACGTGCCGAGCCGGGGCCGTTCGGTCGCCTGCGCCGCCGCGACCAGTGCCGGGAACGGCGCCACCATGCCGAGGTGGTCCGGGACGAGGATCACGTCGTACCCCAGCTCCTCGGCGCGGCGGCACTTGGCGCGCCACTCGTCGGCGGGCGCGGAGGCGAGCAGGTTGACTCCGAAGCGGAACGGACGCGGCATGAACTCTCCCCGGTCAGCGGTGACATGAGTCTGGTCCGCTTCCATCATGTCCGACCTCGGCCCCAGCGATCAGAACCTCGTCGACGATCCGCCCGCCGGCGAGGAAGGGGCCGCCGGTCCGCTCGTCCACGAAGGACCGGCTCGGGAAGGCCCCGCCTCGTGCTTCCGTGCGCCCTTGCCGCAGCTAGCGTTCCGGCGCTAGCGTCGAGGCATGGCGAAGACCCAGCTGAACGTGCGCGTGGACGAGGGCACCGCCCGTGCCGCCCGCGAGCGTGCCCTGGCCCGCGGGATGAGCGTCAACCGCTACATCGAAGAGCTGGTCAGACAGGACGCCGGCGAGGCGGGCCGCACCTTCGTCGAGGCCGCCGCCGACTTCATGAAGCAGTACGAGTCCGTGTTCGCGGAGGAGTTCGCCGAGACCCGCGGCACCGACGCCGGTGAAGGCCGCCGCTGATCCCTTGAACGGTCTCAGCATCGACCTCGCCTGGCTGCTCATGCTCGCCGAACAGAAGACCCCGGGGGATCCTCAGGTCACCGACTGGGGCGCCCTGGTCGCCGCCGTCGCCCGGCACCGGGCCGAGATATTCGGCGTGCCCGTGTACGACACCCCGCACGCCCGCGCCGCCTCCCTGCTCCAGTTGCTGATCCACGTCCCGGCGCTGGAACGGGCCAACGCGCTGTTCGCCTCGGCGGTCGCCTACGCCTATCTGGTCGCCAGCGGCGAGAAGGTCGCCACCACGCCCGAGCAGGTCCGGGAGCTGGCGCGGCTGGTCAAGGACGGCTCGGCGAACGTCGACGACATCGCGCGGGAGCTGCGCGGCTGGAGCCTGTGATCAGCGGGCCTCCGGCTCGTCCGGCCGCCAGGCGACGCCGAGCGCGCAGTAGGAGGTCGGCAGCGTGGGGCCCTTCTCCGGGAGCAGTACCTGTCGGTGCGGGCCGAGGCGGAATCCCGCGGCGCGCAGCGCGGCGACGGGCTCACGGGAGAGATGACAGCCGCCATTGAGCACCGGCCACAGGGTGCGGTCCAGGGCCTGCTGGGTCACCGTCATCACCCGGCCGCCGCCCCGCCCGTGCTCGAAGAACCTCACCTCGCCGCCGGGCCGCAGCACCCGTCGTACCTCACCGAGCGTCCGCGCGACGTCCCGCACGCTGCACAGCACCAGCGACAGCACGGCCGCGTCGAACGCCTCGCTCTTGACCGGGAGCGCTTCCGCCGCACCCGGCACCACGTCGACCGGCACCTCGGCGCGCAGCGCGGACTCCAGCGCCAACTGCCTGAGCAACGGCTCCGGTTCGATCGCGACGACCTCCGCGACGGTGCCGGGGTAGTGCCGGAAGTTCAGCCCGTTGCCCGCGCCGATCTCGATCACCCGGCCGGCGAGCCCCGCTAGCATCCGCTCCCGCACCCCGGCCATCCCGAGCCGGGACTCGGCGCCGACGCTGATCCGGGCGTAGTAACGGGCGAACAGCGGATGGTGGACGGGACCCCGCGCCACCTGGCCGGAACGGGCGGACAGCAGCCGCATGGCAACCTCCCTGGACAGCACGCCCCTGGGAACAGTGTCCCCAGACTCGCCCCGACGCACCCCATCGAACAGCCTGCGGCATGCCGGGCCGGTCGCCGCAGGCCGCGCGCGGCGGCCCGCACGGCACGGGAGTCCGTCGCCGGGTGGAGGTTCTGCGGCGTTGCCCCCGCTGAGCCACTCGGGCGTTGCGCAGGCTGGCGCCTGGAACCGCTGCGGCGCTCCAAGGACGTCCGGGCCCGGTTCGGCGCGGCCATCCGTCGGCCTCGGCTGCCCGGTACCGCTGCGGTGCTCCGTCGATGTCCGGACCCGGCTCGGTGCCGGTATCCCGCCAACGTCGGCCGTCCGGCACCGCCGCCGTGCGCTGCCAACGCCCGGGCCCGGCACCGCAGCGCTGCTCCGCCGGTCTCGGCCGCCCGGCACCGCCGCGGCGCGCGGCCGACGTCCGGGCCCGGTACGGCTACGGCGTCTCCCGTACCCGGAACGCCTCCGCGTCCCACGTGCCGTCCAGGCGGGGGGACAGCCAGGCCGGGGCCGCTGTGCGGAACTCCGCGGGGGGCAGGGCGCCGGCGCCCGCGGGCAGCGCGCCGAGCAGGGGGGCGGCGGCGACCTCCGGCAGGTCGGCCACGTTGCAGCGGGTGGCGAGATCGGGCGTGGTGGGCCAGCTGCCGATCACCACTCCGGCCGGCTCCAGGCCGCGGCGCCGCAGTTCGCGCGTCGTCAGCTCCGTCACGTTGAGCGTGCCCAGCCCGGCCTGCGCGACGACCAGCACCGGCGCCCCCAGCAGCTTGGCCGCGTCGGCCAGCGTGCCGCCGGCCGCGTCGAACCGGACGAGCAGCCCGCCCGCTCCCTCGACCAGCACCAGATCGTGCTCGGTGGCCAGCTTGGCGGCCCGCTCGGCCACCTCGTGCGGGTGCACCGGCGTCATCCCGGCCCGCCGGGCCGCCGTACCCGGCGCCAACGGCTCGGGGAAACGGGCGAGTTCGGCTGTCGTAACCGGGCCCGCGAGGCGCGCGACCTCGTCGGCGTCCCCCCGCTCGTCCGGCCCCACGCCCGTCTGGGCGGCCTTGAGTACGGCCACCGAGCGCCCGGCCGCGAGCGCCGCGGCGGCGACGGCGGCCGTGGTGACGGTCTTGCCGATCTCCGTGCCCGTCCCCGTGATCACCAGTACCGGCATGTCATCCCTCCCGCGCCGCGGCGCACACCGCGCGCGCGATCCGTGCCACGTCCTCGTCCGAGGTGACGTACGGCGGCATCGTATAGATCAGGTCGCGGAACGGGCGCAGCCACACGCCCGCCCGTACGGCGGCGTCGGTCGCGGCCTTCATGTCCACGGCGTGGTCGAGCTGGACGACCCCGATGGCGCCGAGGACGCGGACATCCCGTACCCCGGGCAGGTCGAGCGCCGGCGCCAGGCCCTCCCGCAGGGCCGCCTCGATCCGCCCCACCTCCGCGAGCCAGTCCTGTCCGAGCAGCAGCTCGACGGAGGCACAGGCCACGGCAGCGGCCAGCGGGTTGCCCATGAACGTCGGTCCGTGCGCGAGCACCGGCACCTCGCCCCGCGAGATGCCGTCGGCGACCCGCGGGGTGCACAGGGTGGCCGCCATCGTCAGGTAGCCGCCGGTCAGCGCCTTGCCGACGCACATCACGTCCGGGCTGACGGACGCGTGGTCCGCCGCGAACAGCGCGCCGGTGCGGCCGAAGCCGGTGGCGATCTCGTCGAACACCAGCAGCACGTCGTGCGCGTCGCACGCCTCGCGCAGCACCCGCAGATAGGCGGGGGAGTGGAACCGCATCCCGCCCGCGCCCTGCACCACCGGCTCCACGATCACCGCGGCCAGCTCGTCGGCGTGCCGCGCGATCAGCTCCCGCAGATGGTCCGCGTACGCCTCCTCGTACCCGGCGGGCGGCGCGTCCGCGAAAACCTGACGGGGCAGCACACCGGACCACAACTGGTGCATCCCGCCCTCGGGGTCGCACACGGACATCGGGTTCCAGGTGTCGCCGTGGTAGCCGCCGCGCCAGGTCAGGAGCCGCTGCTTGCCCGGCCGGCCGAGCGAGCGCCAGTACTGGAGGCACATCTTCACGGCGACCTCGACCGACACGGACCCCGAGTCGGCCAGGAAGACGTGCTCCAGGCCATCAGGCGACATGTCGACAAGGAGCTTCGCGAGCCGCACGGCGGGCTCGTGCGTGAGCCCGCCGAACATGACGTGGCTCATCCGCCCGAGCTGCTCGCGCACGGCCTCGTCGAGGACCGGGTGCCGGTAGCCGTGGATGGCCGACCACCACGACGACATGCCGTCGACCAGCTCGCCGGACCCGTCCGCCAGCCGCAGCCGGACCCCGCTCGCCGCCTCCACGACGAGCGGTTCCGCGCGCCCGGGCATCGGGCCGTACGGATGCCACACGTGCCGCCGGTCCAGTTCCAGCAGCTCCGGCACACCGAGCTCAGGCATTGGGCGCGAGGTCCGTCCCGGCGCCCCGGCGGCGGACCGCGACCAGGTCGGTCCGCGGCTCGCCCGCCGGCGCCGGCGCCGACCCGCAGACGCCGCCGTCGTGGCAGCCCCCGGTGTCCCCGCAGCCCCCGGCCTCCGTCCGGTGCTCCGGCAGCGTCACCTGGTCGGCGCCCTCCACCTCGAACCCGGCGTCCGCGATCATCTCCAGGTCGGCCTTGCCGGCCTGGCCCTCACTGGTCAGGTAGTCGCCGAGGAAGATGGAGTTGGCCAGGTGCAGTGCCAGCGGCTGCATCGTGCGCAGGTGGACCTCACGGCCGCCCGCGATCCTGACCTCCACGTCCGGGCAGACGAACCGGACCATCGCGAGGATCCTGAGGCAGCGCTGCGGCGTGAGGTTCCACTCCTTGGCCAGCGGGGTGCCCTCGAACGGGATCAGGAAGTTCACCGGAACGGAGTCCGGGTCCAGTTCACGCAGCGAGAACACCACGTCGACCAGGTCCTCGTCGCTCTCGCCCATGCCCGCGATCAGACCCGAGCAGGCGGACAGACCGGCCGCGTGCGCCTTCTGCACCGTGTCCACCCGGTCGGAGTACGTGTGGGTGGTCGTGATGTCCCCGTACGTGGACTCCGAGGTGTTGAGGTTGTGGTTGTACGCGTCCGCGCCTGCCTCGCGAAGCCGTTCGGCCTGGCCGTCGGAGAGCAGGCCGAGGCAGGCGCACACCTCGACGCCCTCGTTCTGGTCCTTGATGGCCTTGATGGTCTCCGAGACCCGGTCCACGTCCCGGTCCGTCGGGCCGCGCCCGCTGGCCACGAGACAGACCCGCTTGGCGCCGCCCGCGAGGCCCGCGGCGGCGGCCTGGGAGGCCTCGTCCGGCTTGAGCCAGGTGTACTTCAGGATGTCGGCCTTGGAACCGAGCCGCTGGGAGCAGTACGAGCAGTCCTCCGGGCACAGGCCCGACTTGAGGTTCACCAGATAGTTGAGTTTCACCCGGCGCCCGAACCAGTGCCGGCGCACCTTGCCGGCCGCGGCCACCACGTCGAGCAGGTCGTCATCGGAGGTGGCCAGCACGGCGAGCGCTTCCTCGCGGGTCGGCAGCTCGCGCCGAAGCCCCTTGTCCACCAGCGTGTTCAGCAGGTCCATGAGGCCTGATCCTGTCCTACGGGACGGCCCCGGGCCAAGGAGACTTTGCACAACGGAGCAGGTTCACCGTGTGGGTATTGCCACACCCTGGGCGGCTGGTCGTACCGCTAGGGTCTGTCCGCTACCTACAAAAGCACCGGAGGACCCATGGCGTTCGGCTGGATCGACGAGCAGGCCGAGGCGCGCCGCCGCGCCGGACTCGTCCGCACCCTGCGTCCGCGTCCCGCCGACGCGCCGCTGCTGGATCTGGCGAGCAACGACTACCTGGGTCTGACCCGCCATCCGGAGGTCGTCGAGGGAGCGGCCGGGGCCGCCCGGACCTGGGGCGGCGGCTCCACCGGCTCCCGGCTGGTCACCGGCACCACCGCCCTGCACACCGAACTGGAGCGGGCGCTGGCCGCGTTCTGCGGGTTCGAGGCGGCCCTGGTGTTCTCCTCCGGGTACGCCGCCAACCTCGCTGCGGTCACCGCGCTGGGCCCGCACGGCTCGCTGATCGTGTCCGACGCGGGCAACCACGCCTCCCTCATCGACGGCTGCCGGCTCGCCCGGGGCGAGACGCAGGTCGTCGGCCACGCCGATCCGGAGGCCGTGCGCAAGGCCCTGGCGACGCGCGGGGGCGCGGCGATCGTCGTCTCCGACACGGTGTTCTCCGTCGACGGGGACCGGGCACCGCTGGCCGCGCTGGCCGAGGTGTGCCGGGAGCACGGCGCGGGACTCGTCGTGGACGACGCGCACGGGCTCGGCGTGCTGGGCGACGGCGGCCGGGGCGCGCCGTACGCGGCCGGGCTCGCGGGCGCGGAGGACGTGGTCGTCACGGCCACCCTGTCCAAGTCGCTGGGCAGCCAGGGCGGGGTGGTGCTCGGCCCGGCCCGGGTGATCGACCACCTGGTCAACGCGGCCCGGACCTTCATCTTCGACACCGGCCTGGCGCCGGCGGCGGCCGGTGCCGCGCTGGCCGCGCTGCGGCTGCTGGAGCGCGAGCCCGAACGGGCGGCTCGGGCCCGCGAGGTGGCCGCGGAGCTGTACGCACGGCTGACCGCCGCGGGTCTGGAAGCGGTGCGTCCGGACGCCGCGGTGGTCTCCGTGCGGGCTCCGTCCCCGGAGCAGGCGGTGCGCTGGGCGGCCGACTGCCGTGCGGCAGGCCTGGCCGTGGGCTGTTTCCGTCCTCCCTCCGTGCCCGACGGCATCTCACGGCTGAGGCTGACCGCCCGGGCGGACCTCTCCGGGGCGGAGATCGAACGCGCTGTACGAGTCATCGGCGAAACCCGACCATGAGTCGGCGTACACGGCCGTGTGTCGCACGAGGGTGATGAACGGCAAGGGGTCCGATCAGGGGACGTGACCTCTGATCAGAGCCTGGTGACGAACTCCGCCCAGCTGCCGGCGGAGAAGAGCAGCGCGGGTCCGGCGGGGTTCTTGGAGTCGCGCACGGCGAGCAGTCCGGCGGCGGGGCCGGAGCGCGGCCGGGCCGTCTCCACGCAGTTGTTCGCTCCCGTGCTGTAGCTGCTGCGCAGCCAGCGCACGGGGTGCAGGTCGGTACTGGCAGGGACGTTCCGAGGCAGAGCTGACATGGTGCCTCCTTACGCGCCGTCACCTATCCCGGCGATGTAGTCCAACGATTCCTCGGGGGAAAGGGCGTGGAACTGAAGGGTGTTGAAGGCCTCGGAGTAGGCCATGAGGTCTTCTTTCCGCTCCAGGTAGAGGCTACTCGTCAACTGGTCGAGAACAACCACGTCCAGATCAGAAGTGCTCGGAAATGAGAAGATAACGAAAGGGCCGGTGAGTCCGACATGCGCTCCCGCGGCGAACGGCAGCACCTGGAGCCGTACCTGGGGCAGCCGGGCGGCCTCCATCAGCCGTTCGAGCTGCCGGGCCATCACCTCCGGACCGCCGACCTCGCGGCGCAGCACCGCCTCGTCCAGTACGGCGCTCAGCACCAGCGGCGGATCGGAACGCAGCACGTCCTGCCGGGCCAGACGTACCTCCACCAGCGTGTCCAGGCGCTCCTCGTCCAGGTCCTTCACGGCCGCCCGGGTCACCGCGCGGGCGTACTCCGGCGTCTGGAGCAGGCCCGGCACCACCGTCGTCTCCAGGGTGCGCATCGCGCTCGCCTGCGACTCCAGGCTGATGAAGTCGCGGTAGGTGGGTGGCAGCACCCCGCGGTAGGCGTGCCACCAGCGGTGCCGGCCGCCCGCGTCCTCCGACCCCGCCAGCATCAGCAGCAACTCGCGCAGATGCGTGTCCCGCACCTGATAGGCGTCGAGCAGTAACCGCAGATCGGCCGGTTTCACACCGCTGGCGCCGGTCTCGATGCGGCTCACCTTCGACTGGTGCCAGCCGACCAGCCGGGCGGCGTCACCGCTCGTGAGCCCCGCGCCGGTACGCAGCATGCGCAGTTCGGCGCCCAGTTTGCGGCGGCGCACTGCCGGACCGTTCTGCATGGGCTCCTCCTTACTCCTTCCGGGCCGCCCACATACGGTCTCGCGTCGCAGAGTTCACCGCTTCGAGCGACAGATATATGCATATCTTGGTGGATGGCTCCCCGTGACCGGCCCGTTGGTGGCAGTCTGGCGAACAAGCACCAGTCCGGGACCGTACTCGAACCCTCCGCCACATGTCGGACCACGGCCCCGTGGGAAAGGGACGACGTCGCCATGGCAGACCACCTGGAAGCATCCCTCACTCTGCCGAGCGATCCGGCCTCGGTCGCCGCCGCCCGCTCCTACGTCGTCGGCACCCTGGCGGAGTGGGGCCTGCCGTCCGACAGCGACGTCGCCGACACCGTGCGGCTCATCGTCTCCGAACTCGCCACGAACGCCGTACAGCACACCTTCGGCCAGTCACCCACCTTCACGGTCGACATCGCGCTGCACCATGACGAACATCTGCGCATCGGCGTCACGGACAGCCATCCCCGCTTCCCGAAGAGACTGCCCGCCGCTGTCCAGCAGGACAACGGTCGCGGCATGGTCATCATTCGCTGGCTCACCGCGGAGTGCGGCGGCAGACTCCGCATCCGCCCCACGCGGGAGGGCGGCAAGACGGTATCCATCGAACTTCCCTGGACGATCCCGGCGGCCCCGGTACCGGCGGGCCAGCAGGAGCCCTAGTCCTCCGGGCGGGGCCGGGGCGTTCCCGGGCAGGGCGAGCGCTGGGCGGCGTCCGTGTGCTCCAGCTCGGGACGTGCGCCCTGTGGCGCTACGGCGGCCCGTCCAGACGCGGGAGGGAGCCGTGGAGGGGCGGGCGCTGACCTCGACCCCACCGGCGAACACCAGCCGGGGCGCTCGTCCCCTTCGTGGGCCCGTGACACGCCGTCGGCCCCGGGCCGCCCGTGGGCTGCGGGCGGGCACCGGGGTGGCGCTGACGGCGCTGGGAGCGGCCCTGCTGCTGGAGCCGCTCCCGGCCCGAGGACGGGTCAGCTGACCCGGCCGTACCAGACGCTCCGCGTCCAGATCTTCTCGAGCTTCACCACGTCCCCGGTCTTCGGGGCGTGCCAGATCTTGCCGTGACCGGCGTAGATGCCCACGTGGTAGACGTACGAACCCGAGTGGAAGAAGACCAGGTCGCCCGCCTTGCGGCTTCTGGCGGAGATGTGGTGCGTCTTGTTGTACTGCTGGGCGGCGGTGCGCGGCAGCTTCTTGCCGGCCTTCTTGTACGAGTAGAGCGTCAGCCCCGAGCAGTCGAACCTGCGCGGCCCGGTGGCTCCCCACGCGTAGGGCGCGCCCTTCTTGGAAGCCGCGACCTTGAGCGCTTTCGTCGCCATGGTCGCGGCGGAGGCGTCGGTGGCGAGGCCGGGCACCGCGATCGAGCCGCCCACGGCGGCGAGGGTCAGGGCCGAGGCCGTGCCGGCCCGGGCCATCAGCGACGGGACACGATTGAGCGCAGTCATGCGCAACCCTTCGTCAGCCGCCTGTGAAGGATGACCTGTCGGATTCGGGCTGGCGAAGTTGCCCGGCCGCGTTGCCACGGCTTCACCCCAAGGGTCGCCCGGAGCCGACACCCGTCCGTGTCGTACGGACGAACATCTGTTCCGGCGACCCGCCTTGCTTGGGTCCTCCACTCCTGCCGATCCACTCCGTCGACCGGTCATCCGGGCGGCGGCAGGACTCGGCGTCCGCCCGGATCGCCCCGCCGCGGTGGCGGGGGCTTGTCGTCAGACAGGGATCTTGGCTCACGACTGTCCGAAAATCCCAACGGAATCGGGGATTTGTGGCGTTACTCACCACTCACCCGTTCGGGTGGACACTGCTCTGTTCGAGCGTCCGTCAGATCCCGGACGTAGCCCCCGACCTGGGGCGAAGCGCCTCCCGGCGGCTCATGCGGTCGCGCTGCGCGCAACTCGGGAGGCCCGGAAAACGATCTGGAAGTACACCGGTCGGCGGTACGTCGTTCGGGCCGTTTCAAGTCCCGTCCGAACGACGCGTGTCGACGCGCGGCACCCACCGGACCGCAGGAGCGTCCGCCTCAGCCGACGCCGTCCGGCGGGAGCGCGACGCGAGCGGCCCGGCGCTCACCGTCCAGCACCCGCAACGCGCGTGCCAGCGTGTCCCCGTGCAGCTCCGTCTCGCCCCGCTGGTGCATCAGTGCGAGCGCGTCCCGCAGCTCTGCCGCCTTGCGCACCAGCGCCTGGGCCGCGCGCAGCCCGCGGTAGGTGTCCCCGGGCCGGGCCGGATTGATACGGCCCAGCAGGTCGACCGCCTCCAGGTAACGGTCGATCAACTCGCCCTCCGCGCGGGTCAGCGCGGGCAGTGGGGGGAAGTCCGGCAGCATGAGCGGCTCACCTCGCGTCCGGTGCGCCGGGCGTGTCCCGGCGGCTCGGCACGATGCCGTCCACCAGACCGTAGGCGACCGCCCCGGCGGCGTCCAGGATCAGGTCACGCTCCAGATCCTCGTGGACCTGCCCGGCCGTGCGCCCCGTGTGCCGCGCGAGCATCTGCGCGAGCGTCGCGCGGATCCGGGTCAACTCCTCCGCCTGGATGAGCAGGTCGCTGGGCTGTCCGCGCACCGGCTCGGGCAGCGCCGGCTGCTCGATCACCATGCGGGCGCCGGGCAGCGTGAACCTCTTGCCCGGGGTGCCGGCCGCGAGCAGCACCGCGGCCGACGCGGACGCCTGCCCCAGGCAGTAGGTCGCCACGTCGCAGCCGACGTACTGCATCACGTCGTAGATGGCCGCCATGGCGTCGAACGAGCCGCCCGGCGAGTTGACGTACAGCGTGATGTCCCGGTCCGGCGCCGCGTGTTCGAGGTACATGAGCTGTGCCGTGACGTCGTTCGCCGCCGCGTTGTCGACCGGCGTGCCGAGGAAGACGATCCGGTCCTCGAAGAGCTTCGCGTACGGATCGAGGGTGCGTACGGCGCTCCCGGTGCGCTCGGTGAACTCGGGCAGGACGTGGCGGGCGGACGGTCGGGACATGGACATACCCCTCCTCACGGCGGAGCCACCTTCGGTGGGCTCTCTGTAAAAAATGTACAGCACGTACAGAACGCAGGGGGTCGGCTGCGGTAACGACTCATCAGGACAGCGCGTGGTCGCGCGCCTAAGCTGGAGGTGTAAGCGATCATTTCCGGGCTGGTCCCGGTGGGTGCCGCCCGTCGTCGGAAGGCTCCACGCCGTGGGTGCGAAAGTAAGAGCCGCGCTCGTCGGAACAGCGGTCGCGTCATTGGTCATGGGCGGAACGGTGGCGAACGCGGCCCCGGCGGACGTTTCGCCGCAGGACATCTTCGAGGAGGCCGCGCCGGGCACCGTCCACGTGGTGGGCAAGACCCGGGCGGGAAGTGGCTTCATCTACGACGCCGACAAGGGGCTCATCGTCACCAACGCGCATGTCGTCGCGGGGGAGAACGCCCTCAAGGTCGTCGTCCAGGACAAGGGGGAGATGCCCGTCCGGATCCTGGGCACCGATCCGTGCGAGGACGTCGCCGTCCTGCAGTTCAGTACGCCGCAGGAGGACCTCAAGGGGTTGGAGTTCGCCGACAGCCGCGACGTCAAGGCCGCCGACGCCGTCACGGCCATCGGCTACCCGACGTCCTTCGAGAAGAACGTGGAGGCGCAGAAGCCCGTCTACACCGCGGGCAGCGTCCAGTCGCCGAACGTGCCGGCGGATCCCTCGCCCTCCCTGCCCCACTACGCGGAGACGATCCAGCACTCCGCCACCATCAACCCCGGGAACTCCGGAGGGCCGCTGCTCGACGCCGACGGCAAGGTGATCGGCGTGAACACCCTCGGGAACCCCGAGGCGCAGGGGCAGTACTACTCGATCAGCAGCGACCACGTGCGCCCGCTGCTGGACGGGCTGGCCGCCGGTGACAGACACAACGACCCCGGTTGGCTGGTCGGCTCGCTGGACGACCCGGAACTCAGCTCCACCTACCGCGACGATCCCAAGGCGGAGCGGCTGGTGGCCGACACGCAGGAGCGGTTGCTGAAGGACGGCACCAGCGGGCTGTTCGTGGAGGACGTGGCGACCGACTCGGAGGCGGCCAAGGCCAACCTGGAGATCGGCGACGTGATCACCGCGGTCAAGGACACTCCCGTGGCCACGGTCGGCGACCTCTGCGACGTCCTGCAGTCCGCGACTCCCGGGGAGAAGCTCCCGCTCGAAGGCAAGTACAGCCTCAATGCCGGCGCGACCACGGACGAGGGCCACGTCACTCGTTTCGGTGAAGACTGGAGCACCGATCTGCTCCTGCCGAAGAAGTAGGTCCCGCGGGGGCGCCCCGTAAGCTGGGGGTATGGCCTACGAGATTCCGGTGACGCAAGCCAGAGCTGAACTCGCCGACCTGATCAACCGGGTCGTGTACGGCGGTGAGCGCGTTGTCGTGACCCGGCACGGCAAGCCGCTGGTCGCGCTGGTCTCGGCCGCCGACCTGGAGCGGCTGGAAGCGCTGGACGAGCAGGCCGGGGAGCAGGTCATCAGCTCGGTGTCCGGGGTCCGCGAGCCCCGTTCCGCGCCGCGCGGACAGCAGCGCTTCGGTATCGCGGCGGAGCACCGCCGGCCCGGCACCTCCTGAGCCCGTCCGCGCGCGAGCCCACGTCTCCGTCTCTGCACGAACCCATAGCGCGGTCATGCGCGCGTCAAGGTCTGGTTAACGTCGTTGAAACTCCGGCGTTCTAGCCTGCCGATCCACGCCACCAGGGGTTTTTCTGCCCGGATTGAGGAAGCTCCGGGGATTTGTCTGTGTGTTACATCTGTCCCCGTCGTGGTGGCCGCGGCAACCGGACCCCGCACGGTCCGGAGCGAGGACTGTGAGGTGGGACGTGCAACTGACCCCGCATGAGCAAGAGAGGCTGCTGATCCACGTGGCGGCCGACGTGGCCGAGAAGCGCAGGGCCCGCGGGCTCAGGCTCAACCACCCGGAAGCGGTCGCCCTCATCACGTCGCACATCCTGGAGGGCGCGCGGGACGGCCGTACCGTCGCCGAGCTGATGTCCTCCGGCCGCAAGATCCTGACGAGGGACGACGTCATGGACGGCGTCGCCGAGATGATCCACGACGTCCAGGTCGAGGCCACCTTCCCGGACGGCACCAAGCTCGTCACCGTCCACGAGCCGATCGTCTGAGGGGCCGCGATGATTCCCGGAGAGATCCTGTTCGCGGACGACCCCGTCGTCTGCAACGCGGGCCGCGAGGTCACCCGGCTGACCGTCCTCAACGCCGCCGACCGTCCGGTCCAGGTCGGCTCCCACTACCACTTCGCCGAGGCCAACCCCGGCCTGGAGTTCGACCGCGCCGCAGCCCGCGGCAAGCGGCTGAACGTCGCCGCCGGCACCGCCGTCCGCTTCGAGCCCGGCATCCCCGTGGAAGTCGAGCTCGTGCCCCTGACCGGCGCCCGGATCGTGCCGGGGCTGCGCGGGGAGACCGGAGGTGCCCTCGATGCCTGAGATCTCCCGCGCCGCCTACGCCGACCTGTTCGGGCCCACCACCGGCGACCGGATCCGCCTCGCCGACACCGACCTCCTCATCGAGATCGAGGAGGACCGCTCCGGCGGCCCCGGGGCCTCCGGCGACGAGGCGGTCTTCGGCGGCGGCAAGGTCATCCGCGAGTCCATGGGCCAGTCCCGTGCCACCCGCGCCGAGGGCACCCCCGACACCGTGATCACCGGTGCCGTCGTCGTCGACCACTGGGGCGTCGTCAAGGCCGACGTCGGCATCCGCGACGGCCGGATCACCGCCCTCGGCAAGGCCGGCAACCCGGACACCATGGACGGCGTCCACCCCGGCCTGGTCATCGGCCCCGAGACCGAGATCATCGCGGGCAACGGGCGCATCCTGACCGCCGGCGCCATCGACGCCCACGTCCACTTCATCTGCCCGCAGGTGGCCGACGAGGCGCTGGCCTCCGGTGTCACCACGCTGGTCGGCGGCGGCACCGGACCCGCCGAGGGCTCCAAGGCCACCACGGTCACCCCCGGCCCCTGGCACCTGGCCCGGATGCTGGAGGCGATGGAGGCCTACCCGGTCAACGTCGGCTTCCTCGGCAAGGGCAACACCGTCAGCCACGAGGCGATGCTCTCCCAGATCCGCGGCGGCGCCGTCGGTCTCAAGCTGCACGAGGACTGGGGCTCCACGCCCGCCGTCATCGACGCGGCGCTCACGGTCGCCGACCGCACCGGCATCCAGATCGCCATCCACACCGACACCCTGAACGAGGCCGGGTTCGTCGGCGACACCCTCGCCGCCATCGCGGGCCGGGGCATCCACTCGTACCACACCGAGGGCGCCGGCGGCGGCCACGCCCCGGACATCATGACGGTCGTCTCGCAGCCGAACGTCCTGCCCAGCTCCACCAACCCGACCCGGCCCTTCACCGTCAACACGACCGAGGAACACCTCGACATGCTGATGGTGTGCCACCACCTCAACCCGGCCGTCCCCGAGGACCTGGCGTTCGCCGAGTCCCGGATCCGCCCCTCCACCATCGGCGCGGAGGACATCCTGCACGACCTCGGCGCGATCTCGATCATCTCCTCCGACTCCCAGGCGATGGGGCGGGTGGGCGAGGTGATCCTGCGCACCTGGCAGACGGCCCACGTCATGAAGCGCCGGCGCGGTGCCCTGCCGGGCGACGGCCGCGCCGACAACCACCGGGTACGGCGCTACGTCGCCAAGTACACGATCAACCCGGCGCTCGCCCAGGGCCTCGCCGCCGAGATCGGCTCCGTCGAGACCGGCAAGCTCGCCGACCTGGTGCTGTGGGAACCCGCCTTCTTCGGGGTCAAGCCGCTCCTCGTCATCAAGGGCGGGCAGATCGCGTACGCGCAGATGGGCGACGCCAACGCCTCCATCCCCACCCCGCAGCCGATCCTGCCCCGGCCGATGTACGGCGCCATCGGCCGGGCCCCCGCCGCCAACTCCGTCAACTTCGTGGCCGGCCCGGCGATCGAGGACGGGCTGCCGGAACGGCTGGGACTCGGCAAGCGGTTCGTGGCGATCGAGTCCACGCGCGCGGTCACCAAGGCCGACATGCGCGAGAACGACGCCCGGCCGGACGTCCGGATCGACCCCGACAGCTTCGCCGTGCACATCGACGGCGAACTGGTCGAGGCCACCCCGGCCGCCGAACTGCCCATGGCCCAGCGTTACTTCCTCTTCTAGTGTCCAGGGCAGCACTGCTCGTCCTGGCCGACGGCCGCTTCCCCGCCGGAGGGCACGCGCACTCCGGCGGGGCGGAGGCCGCCGTCAAGGCGGGCCGCATCACCGACGCGCCGACCCTGGAGCGGTTCTGCCGGGGCCGGCTGCACACCTCCGGGCTGGTCGCGGCGGCACTCGCGGCGGCGGCCGTCCTCGGCGCCGACCCGGGCGAGCTGGACGCGGCGGCCGACGCGCGGACGCCGTCCCCGGCCCTGCGGGCCGCCGCGCGGCGCCTCGGCCGACAGTTGCTCCGGGCCGCCCGGGCGACCTGGCCGTCCGCCGAACTCGACGCCTTGGCCCGCCGGTTCCCCAAGGGCGCCCATCAGCCGGTCGTGCTCGGTCTCGCCGCCCGGGCGGCCGGACTCACGCCCGAGGACGCGGCCCACTGCGCGGTGTACGAGAGCGTGAGCGGGCCGGCGACGGCCACCGTGCGGTTGCTGAGCCTCGACCCGTTCGACGCGACCGGAGTCCTCGCCCGGCTGGCGCCCGAACTGGACCGCGTGGCCGACACCGCCGTGGAGGCCGCACGGAGAGTGGCTGACGCGGGGGTCGACGCGCTGCCCGCGGCGTCCGCGCCCCTGCTGGAGGTGGGCGCGGAGTGGCACGCCGGCTGGCCCGTGCGGCTGTTCGCGTCATGAGCTCGCCCACCCGCCCGACTCGCTCGGCTGAAGACTGACCCACCCCAGGAGCCGTACATGCACCTCGACCACACGCACCCCGCCCCCGCCGCCCTCAGCGCGGACGCGCGCCGCCCCGACGGGACCCGCCGTGCCCTGCGGATCGGGCTCGGCGGCCCGGTCGGCTCGGGCAAGACCGCCACCGTCGCCGCCCTGTGCCGGGCGCTGCGCGACGAGCTGTCCCTCGCCGTCGTCACCAACGACATCTACACCCGCGAGGACGCCGAGTTCCTGCTCCGGGAAGCCGTGCTGCCGCCCGAGCGGATCACCGCCGTCGAGACGGGCGCCTGCCCGCACACCGCGATCCGTGACGACATCTCCGCCAATCTCGAAGCCGTCGAGGACCTGGAGGACGCGGTCGGCCCCCTGGACCTGATCCTCGTCGAGTCCGGCGGCGACAACCTCACCGCCACCTTCTCCAAGGGGCTCGTGGACGCCCAGATCTTCGTGATCGACGTGGCCGGCGGCGACGACATCCCGCGCAAGGGCGGCCCTGGCGTCACCACCGCCGACCTGCTCGTGGTCAACAAGACCGACCTCGCCCCCTACGTCGGCTCCGACCTCGCCCGGATGGCCGCCGACGCCAAGGCGCAGCGTGCCGAACTCCCCGTCGTCTTCCAGTCGTTGCGCGGCGAGACCGGCGTCGCCGACGTGGCCGCCTGGGTCCGGGAGCGGCTCGCCGCGTGGACGGCGTGACCGTCACCGGGGTCCGGGGAAGCGCCCGGATCGTCGCCCGCCCCGACGGCCGCGGCGGTACGGCCCTGCCCGTCCTGGACGGCGAGGGCCCGCTGGCGCCGCGCCGCACCCGGTCGGCCGGAGCCGAGGCGAGGGTCATGGTCGTCGGCGCGATGAGCGGGCCGCTCGGCGGCGACCGCTTCACCCTGACCGCACGGGTGGAGGAGGGCGCCCGGCTGCACGTCGGATCGGCCGCCGCCACCCTCGCCCTGCCGGGCCAGGCCAAGGGCGAGGCCCGGTACGACGTCCGGCTCGACGTGGCCTCCGGTGCCGAACTGCGCTGGCTGCCGGAACAGTTGATCTCCGCCGGCGGGAGCGACCTGCGCGTCACCACCCGGGCCGACCTCGCCGCCGGCGCCCGGCTCGTGCTGCGCGAGGAACAGGTGTTGGGGCGGACCGGGGAGCAGCCCGGGCGCCTCACCAGCCGGCTCACCGTGCGGGTCGCGGGCCGGACCGTACTGGACCAGGAGCTGGCCTGCGGCCCCGGCGCGCCGGGCGGCTGGGACGGGCCGGCCGTGCTGTCGGGGTTTCGTGCGGTGGGACAACTCGTCGTCGTGCGCCCTGAGTTCGCGGCAACACCGGTGGCCGCGCGGATGCTGGGGGAGTACGCCTCGCTGGTACCCCTGGCGGGCCCCGCCGCCCTCGTCACCGCCGTCGCGCCGGACGCGCTGCGACTGCGCGGGCTCCTGGACGAGGCACTGACCGGGCTCGGCTGACGCATCCGGCGAAGTGTCCGGGCAGTTCGAGGAACCGAACATGATCATCCGGTTATCGGATTGGTAAAGATAGGTGTCGACCCCTGTTCTCAGCCGACTCACAGCCGAGAGGATCCCCGCCTGACAACTCACAGCGAGGTACGGGGAGGGGCCCACTTGAGGGAGAACAGACCGAAGAGCCGCCTGATGGCACTCGGTTCCGCTGGAGCACTCGTCACCGCCACCCTGATCGCCGGCGCGGTCTCGGCACCCACGGCCGGTGCCGCCGGCCGGCCCGCGCAGGACCGGGAGGCCAAGGGCGTCGAGATCGCCGCCGCCCGGGCCGCCAAGGCCGGCGTCAAGTGGCAGGACTGTCCGGCCGACTGGGGGCTGGAGAAGCCCATCCAGTGCGGCTGGGTCAGCGTGCCGCTCGACTACGCCCACCCCTACGGCAAGCAGATCAAGCTCGCCGTGGACCGCATCGGCAACACCGGCACCAAGAAGGAACGCCAGGGCGCGCTCGTCTACAACCCGGGCGGGCCCGGCGGCTCCGGCCTGCGCTTCCCGCGCCGGGTCACCACGAAGGCCCCGGTCTGGGCGAACGTCGCCAAGGCCTACGACTTCGTCGGCTTCGACCCGCGCGGCGTCGGCCACTCCGCGCCCATCTCCTGCGTCGACCCGCAGGAGTTCGTCAAGGCACCCAAGCTGGACCCGGTGCCCGACAGCGAGGCCGACAAGACCGCGCAGCGCAAGCTGGCCCGTGAGTACGCGGAGGGCTGCGCCGAACGCAGCGGCGCGATGTTGCCGCACATGACCACGCCGAACACCGCGCGCGACCTCGACGTCATCCGCGCCGCCCTGGGCGAGAAGAAGCTCAACTACCTCGGCGTCTCCTACGGCACCTACCTCGGCGCCGTCTACGGCACGCTCTTCCCCGGCCACCTCCGCCGGATGGTCGTGGACAGCGTGGTCAACCCCTCCCGCGAGAAGATCTGGTACGAGGCCAACCTCGACCAGGACGTCGCCTTCGAGGGCCGCTGGAAGGACTGGCAGGACTGGGTCGCCGCCAACGACGCGGCCTTCCACCTCGGCACCACCCGCGCCGCCGTCCAGGACAAGTGGCTCGAACTGCGCGCCACCGCCAAGAAGAACCCGATCGGCGGGGTCGTCGGCCCGGCCGAGCTGATCTCCTTCTTCCAGAGCGCCCCGTACTACGACTCCTCGTGGGTGCCGGTGGCGACGGTCTTCAGCAAGTACGTCGCCGGTGACACCCAGGCGCTGGTCGACGCCGCCGCCCCCGACCTGTCGGACACGGCCGGCAACATCAGCGCGGAGAACGGCAACGCCGTCTACACCGCCGTCGAGTGCGCCGACGCCAAGTGGCCCACGAGCTGGCAGAAGTGGAACCGGGACAACACCCGGCTGCACAAGGACCACCCGTTCATGACCTGGGCCAACGCCTGGATGAACCTCCCCTGTGCCACGTGGCCGAGCAAGCAGCAGACCCCGCTCGAGGTCAAGACGCACAGCGGACTGCCGAAGGTCCTGATCGTGCAGTCCACCCGTGACGCCGCCACCCCGTACGCCGGCGCCGTCGAACTGCACAAGCGCTTCAAGGGCTCCCGCCTGATCACCGAGAAGGACGCGGGCTCCCACGGCGTGACCAGCCTGGTCAACCCCTGCATCAACCAGCGCGTCGACGCCTACCTGCTCGACGGCTCGCTGGACGGCAAGGACGTGACCTGCGCCCCGCACGCCACGCCCAAGCCGTGACCGTGCCGACACGGTGACGAGGGGCGGCCGGACCTTCCCGACCGCCCCTTCCCCGTGCCCCCGTCCCCGCCGCTACGCCGTGGGCCAGGCGTCCTCCGCCGCGTAGTCGAACGGGTCCGGACAGGCCCGGGCGAGCAGCGGAAAGACCTCCCGCCAGTCCCGGCCGCGCAGCGCCCCGGTCAGCCGCTCCACCGTCTCCGGCAGGCTCTCGGCGTACGACACCACCGGCCGGTAGCCCAACTCCCGCTCGGCGGCCGACATGTCGCACACCACCGGCCGCGGCACCGACCACGGCGTCCGACCCACCGGGCCGGCCGGCGGCCCGTCGACGTACACGGTCCGGGCCTCCACCCCCATCACGGCGTCGATCGCGGCACCGATCCCGGCGACCGTCGGCGCCTGACCGTCACAGGCGTTGAGCACCCCAGAGCCCGGCCGGGCCGCCGCCAGCCGCACCAGCTCGGCGATGTTCCGGGCACTCGCCGGATGGAACCGGCTCTCACCCGGTACGCCAGCACCCGGCCCTGCCGACCGTCCAGATTCCGCCGCACGAAGTACAGCTCCCGCGGCAGCGGGCTGTACGGCCCGTGCACCGCGCCCGCCCGCAGCACGGTGACCGGCGAGCCGACGCCGGCACCGAGGAGTTCCCGCTCCAGCGCGGCCTTGCGGGCGCTGTAGGTGGCCTCACCGGGAGCGACCGTCGGCTGGGTCTCGGGGACCGGCACCGGGTAGTCCGGGAAGCCGTCCGGCTCGCCCATCGCGTCGAAGCCCCGTCCCGCGCCGTCCTCGTACACGGCCACACTGGAGATCACCACCGCCGAGCCGACCCGGCCCGCGAGCCCCGTCACCTGCCGCGCGCGCCCCGCGTCGTAGGCGACCACGTCGACCAGCGGATCGCAGCCGTCGTCCACCACCGCGGCCAGGGCCGTGTCGTCGGCATGATCCAGCCGGACGGTCCGCAATCCGTCACCCCACGCCGTGTCCCGGCCGCCGCCGCGCGAGGCGGCCGTCACCTCCCAGCCGCCCCGCGCCGGCGCCACCACCGGACGCCCGATCTGCCCGCTCGCCCCGATCACCACAGCTGTCCTCATGCGCCGAGCCCAGGCATCCGGCCCCGGCCCGCCGCCCTCTTTCTGCCGATGGCGGAGATCAGCTCAGCGGCGCCCGCGGGAACCTGCGCCTGGCGTTCTCCTCCGCCGCCTGCCGTTCCTTGACGACGGCCGCGTACTCGTCGACGTACTCCTGCCCGGAGAGCGTCAGGATGGCGTAGACGATCTCGTCGGTGACCGCGCGCAGCACGGCCTTCTCGTGCTCCATGCCGGCATAGCGCGAGAAGTCCAGGGGCTCGCCGAACCGGATGGTCACCGGGCGGATCCTGGGGACGACCTTCCCGGGCGGCTGTGCCTCGAACGTGCCGATCATCGCGCACGGCACGACCGGGACGCCTGCCCTGAGCGCCATGACGGCGACCCCGACCTTGCCCTTGTACAGCCTGCCGTCGTGCGAACGGGTGCCCTCCGGATAGATACCGAGCAGCTCCCCCTTGCGCAGTACCCCGAGCCCCTCACGGATCGCGGCCTGCCCCGCCTCCTTGCCGGAGCGGTCCACCGGGATCTGACCGGCGCTGCGGAAGAAGAACGCGGTGAGCCGGCCCTTCACCCCGGGGCCGGTGAAGTACTCCGCCTTGGCGAGGAAGGTGATGCGGCGTTTGAGTATCGCCGGCATCAAGAAATGGTCGGAGAACGACAGGTGGTTCCCGGCGATGATCGCCGGCCCCGACGCGGGCACGTGCTCCAGGCCTTCGATCCGGGGCCGGAAGACCACTCTGAGCAGCGGGCCCAGGACCACGTACTTGAGCAGGTAGTAGAACACGGCTCGCTCCTCACTCGGCCGGCTCCCCTTGGAACCGGCGTTTTCCCAGGTCAACCCGGGATTACGGGCACGGGCTGATGCACACTTGCCGTCATCTGTAGCCATGTTGGTGCGGTCTTATGCTGACCCTTGCCGAATGCGGTTACGAGCAACGGGGACGAGATCCCCTTCGAACGCCTGGCACCCCATCGGTCGGCTCGCGCCTCGTAGGCGAACCAGGTGAAAAGCCGCCGATACCGTCCGCCACCGTCTGCTGGAAGTGGGGGCACTGGGTGACGTCCTCGTGATCGCAGTCGAGCGCGCACTCGATGAGCTCCAGGGATGCCCGTGCGGCCGCGATGCGGAAGCGCAATGCCTCCGCTTGTTCGCGCAGGATGCCGCGTCGTTGCACGGGATCGGCTGTGGCGGACAGCGAGCGGATGGTCTCCAGAGACAACCCGGCTTCCTTGGCCCGCATGATGACGGCGACTCGGGTGATATGGGCGGAGCCGTACTGGCGGCGGCCGGCGGAGTCGCGCGGGGGGTTCAGAAGGCCCATCGCCTCCCAGTGGCGCAGGACGTGGGCGGCCAGACCGAAATGCCCTGCCAGGGCGCCGATGCTCAGCGGTTCGTCCGCGCCGTCGGCTGGCGTACCGTACTCGCTTGACTTCATGTCGACATTAAGTCGCAACCTGGCGCGCATGACCAAGAAGTCGGAAACGATCCAGACCTCGACGGACGAGTTGATCGCGCTGCTCGATGCGGGCGAGCGACTGCCGGGTGCAGCCGAACTGCGGGCGCGGAGCTACGAGTTGCTCCATGCGGGCCCCGGAACGCCTGTGGTGGACGTCGGGTGCGGAGCCGGGCGAGCCGTTGCCGAACTCGCCGAGCGGGGGGTGAGGACGGTCGGGGTGGACCCGGACGAGCGAATGATCAACGTTGCCCGCAGCCGGTGGCCGGAAGCGGACTTCCGGGTCGCCGGAGCGTACGAGTTGCCGCTGGCGGACGCCTCGACGGCCGGCTACCGGGCCGACAAGGTGTTCCATGAACTGACCGAGCCGGAGGCGGCGCTGACGGAGGCCCGCCGGGTGCTTCGGCCCGGTGGCCGTATCGTGTTGGTCGGACAGGACTGGGACACCTTCGTCATCGACTCCGGGGACCCGGAACTCACTCGCACGATCCTGCACGCCCGGGCCGACCTGACCGCAGGCCCGCGGGTTGCCCGCCGGTACCGCAATCTGTTGCTGGACGCCGGATTCGACGAGGTGACGGTGGAGGTCCGCACCGGCGTGTTCACCGGGCCGGCGATGCTGCCGCTGCTGGTCGGACTGGCCGAGCGCGCCTGTTCCGTCGGAGCCGTCACCCGCGAGCAGGCAGACGGCTGGACCGCGGAGCAGCGGGCACGGGGCGAAGCCGACCGGCTTTTCCTGGCACTGCCCATGTTCCTGGCCGCGGCCACCGCGCCCATCTGAGAGTGCCGTCTTCGCTGCGGCTCCCGCGTCCAGTGTTGCGCTCTCCGGTGCCTTGATCTCCCGACGCGGGCCGTGGTGAGGGCGAACCCCGGATTGTGGCGGCCGCCGACGGGAGGCAGGGTGGTCTTGAGAACGTTCGGGCGAGGCGGAAGGCGCACGGCCTGTCACGGATCAGAGGGCACGGCCTGTCACGGTGCCACCGAACGAGTGGGCCGGTACACCGACGGAGGTGTGGTGCATGTCAGAGAAGAACCCCGAGCACAGGACCGCCCGCGAGACCTCCTTGCCGCCCGAAGTCAAGGTGCTGCAGGACGTCACTCCCCCCTTCTTTCCCGAAGGCGGTTCGGGAATGACCATCCTCGTCGACTGGCCTCCCGGTCACCCCGGGCTCCCTCCGCATCGCCACTCGGGCCCGTCGTTCGGCTACGTGATGGAGGGCGCGCTGCGGTTCGAGCTCGAGGGTGAGCCGGAGCGTGTGGTCGAGGCGGGAGGGACGTTCTGGGAGCCGGGCGGTGACGTGATCCACTACCAGGACGGCAACGCCCTGTCGGACGCACCGACCAGGTTCGTGGTGACCATGGTGTGCGCGCCGGGTCAGCCGATGCTCACGCTGGTCGAGGAGGACGAGCTGAAGGAACGGGCGCACCTGCGCGCCCCGCGTCCCTCCGAAAGCTGACCCGCGAGAGCGTCGGACGCCCCGGACACGGCCCCTCGGTCCGGCTCCCTCCCCGCTCCGCTTCGGCGTGCCGGCCGCGACCGGCGTGCCCCCGCACACCGGCCGCATCCGGCCCTCGTACGATGTCCCCGATGACCGGCACCCGAGCACGCGCCCTGCGACCGCCCCAGCGGCGGCACCGCGCGCTGCTCGTGCTCGCCCTGCTGGCCGGACTGCTCGGGATGCACGCGCTGGCGCCCGGCGGGGGCATGACACACGCCGGACACGGCGGACACCCCCGGGCCGCGCACGGCGCGGTCGCCGTCAGCGCACCGGACGACTGCCCGGACGCCGCCGGCCACTGCGGCGGCCACCGGCTGCACCACGCCGACCCCAGTTGTGCCTCGGGCGCGCTGGACGGCGGCCCCCACCTCCCCGTGCCGGCCCCCGGCCCGGTGGCCGTCGTAGCACCGGCCCCCTGCCCGCGCCCCGGTCCGGCCACCGCGCCGGACGGCGCCCGTGCCCCGCCCGATCTGGCGGAACTCCAACTCCTGCGGATCTAGAGGCCGCCCCGGCCGCCCGCCCTGCCACGGCGCAGGTGTCGCGGTCGTGCCCACGCGTGCCCCGAATCCCCCCAGAACAGCAGGAGTTCCCGCATGACCATCCGTAACGTCCGTACCCTGACGCGCCGTGCCGCCCTCGCCACGGTCGCCATCACCGGAGCCCTCGTCCTGGCCGCCTGCGGCGGCGACAACGACAACGCCGGCGGTGGCCACACCGGACACGGCTCCCCGGCCTCCGGGAGCGCGTCCGCCACTGCGAGCGCGTCGGCCACCGCGCACAACGCCCAGGACGTCTCCTTCGCGCAGGGCATGATCCCGCACCACCAGCAGGCCCTGGAGATGGCGAAGCTCGCCGACGGCCGGGCCTCCTCCGCGCAGGTGAAGGACCTCGCTTCGCGCATCGAGAAGGCGCAGGACCCGGAGATCCGCACCATGACCGGCTGGCTGACGTCCTGGGGCGAGCAGGTCCCCATGGCCGGCATGGACCACTCCGCCCACTCCGGGATGTCCGGGATGATGAGCGAGTCCGACATGACGGCCCTGAAGAAGGCCACCGGCAAGGACTTCGACACCGAGTTCCTGTCGATGATGGTCGACCACCACGAGGGCGCCGTCGAGATGGCCACCACCGAGAAGGAGAAGGGCCAGTACGGTCCCGCCAAGACCATGGCGGACGCCATCGTCACCGCGCAGAACGCCGAGATCAAGGAGATGAAGAAGCTCCTCGGCACGGACTGACGGCACGGCGGGCGGGGACCGGTGCCGCCACCGGCCCCCGCCCGTCCCTCAGGCCAGCACCTTCTCCAGGGCCGTCAGCGCCGACCGCAGCTCCTCCGCCGTGATCGTCAGCGGCGGCGCGAGCCGGATCGTGGACCCGTGGGTGTCCTTGACCAGGACCCCCTCGCGCATCAGGCGCTCGCTGATCTCCCGGCCGGTGCCGAGCGCCGGGTCGACGTCCACGCCGGCCCACAGCCCGCGCGCCCGGAACCCGGTCACACCCTTGCCGGTCAGCTCGGTCAGCCCGTCCCGCAGGAGCACACCCAGCTCGGCCGCCCGGCGCTGGAACTCACCGGTCTCCAGCAGCTCCACCACGGCCGTGCCGACCGCCGCGGCGAGCGGATTGCCGCCGAACGTCGAACCGTGCTCACCCGGGTGCAGCACCCCCAGCACCTCGCGCCGGGCCACCACCGCCGACACCGGCACGATGCCGCCGCCGAGCGCTTTGCCGAGCAGCAGCACGTCCGGGACGACGTCCTCGTGCTCGACGGCGAGGGTACGACCCGTCCGGCCGAGGCCCGACTGGATCTCGTCCGCGATGAACAGGCAGCCCTTGCGGCGGGTCAGCTCCCGCACCCCGGCGAGGTACCCGTCGTCCGGGACGATCACCCCGGCCTCGCCCTGGATGGGCTCGATCAGCACCGCCGCCGTGGTGTCGTCGACCGCCGCCTCCAGCGCGGCCAGGTCGTTGTACGGCACGATCCGGAAGCCGGGCGTGAACGGGCCGAAGCCGGCCCGGGCCGTCTCGTCCGTGGAGAAGCTGACGATGGTCGTCGTACGGCCGTGGAAGTTCTCCGCCGCGACCACGATCGTCGCCTGACCGGCCGGGACGCCCTTCACGTCGTACGCCCACTTCCGGGCCACCTTGATGCCGCTCTCCACCGCCTCCGCGCCGGTGTTCATCGGCAGCACCATGTCCAGGCCGGTCAGCTCCGCGAGCCGCTCGGCGAACTCGGCCAGCCGGTCGTTGTGGAACGCGCGGGAGGTGAGGGTGAGCCGGTCGAGCTGGCGGTGCGCCGCCTCGACGAGCGCCGGGTGCCGGTGGCCGAAGTTGAGGGCCGAGTAGCCGGCCAGCATGTCGAGGTAGCGGTTGCCCTCGACGTCCTCCACCCAGGTGCCCTCGGCACGGGCCACCACCACGGGCAGCGGATGGTAGTTGTGCGCGAGAACCGGCTCCTCCGCGCGGATCAGGTCGTCGGACGTACGGGTGCGCGCGGGTGCGGTCATCAGCGGATCTCCTGGGTGCAGCACTTGATGCCGCCGCCGGCCTTGTGGAACTCGGACAGGTCGACGGGGACGGGGACATAGCCGTGGCCGGCCAGGCGCTCGGCGAGCGCCTCCGCCTGGGGCGCGATGAAGACGTTCCGGCCGTCGGAGACGGAGTTCAGGCCGAACGCCATCGCGTCCTCGCGGGTGGCGAGCACCGCGTTCGGGTACAGGCGCTTGAGGACCTCCCGGCTGCCCGCCGAGAAGGCCTCCGGGTAGTAGCAGATGTTGTCGTCGTCGAGGACGAACAGTGCCGTGTCCAGGTGGTAGAAGTACGGGTCCACCAGGGTCAGGCCGATCACCGGGTGGCCGAGGAACTCCTGTGCCTCCCGGTGCGCCTCACGGGTCGTGCGGAACCCGGTGCCGGCGAGCACGTACCGGCCCGTCCACACCAGGTCGCCCTCGCCCTCGGTCACCGACTCGGGCCGGTACACGTCGTAGCCGGCCGCCTTGAACCACGTGTCGTAGTGCTCCGACTCCGGGCGGCGCTCCGGAGCGTGGAACAGGGAGCCGAAGACCCGGCCGCCGACGACGAACGCCGCGTTCGCGGCGAACACCATGTCCGGCAGGCCGGGGACCGGCTCGACGGCGTCCACGGCATGGCCGTGGTCCCGGTAGGCGCGGATCAGCTGCTGCCACTGCTCCTGGGCCAGATCCACGTCGACGGGCTTGTCGGGATGCATCCACGGATTGATCGCGTACTGGACGGCGAAGTGTCTGGGTTCACAGACGAGGAAACGCCGGGAACGCGGCACACGACTGTCGGACACAGAGGGTTTCCTCCGTTTTCCTGTGTGTCACTGAGGGGTGACACCACGGTAGGAAGGGAGGAAGACGGGCGACAAGCGAGGAAAGCTGCGCGGTTGCGCAGCATCGCTGCGTTGTTGCCGGGGCGCACGCACGACTGCTGCGCGCCGGTCCGGTCACTCGGGGGCCGCGTGGGTGGCGCCCGCTTCCGGGCTTTCCGGGAGCAGGTGGGACAGGACCATCACACTGATCGTCTTCCGGATGAACGGCTCGGCGCGGATCCGCTCCAGCACCTCCTCGAAGTGCTCCACGTCCCGGGCGCGCACGTGCAGCAGCGCGTCGGCCCCGCCGGTCACCGTCATGGCCGCCGCGATCTCCGGATGGTTGCGGACGACCTCCGCCAGCCGCCGGGGCGGGGCCGCGCCCTCGCAGTACACCTCGACGTACGCCTCCGTGCGCCAGCCCAGCGCGGAGGGCTTGACCGTCGCCGTGAACCCGGTGATCACCCCGGTCTCCCGCAGCCGGTCCACCCGCCGCTTGACCGCGGTGGCGGACAGCCCGATCGCGGCTCCGATCTCGGCGAAGCTGGTCCGCGCGTTCGCCATGAGCGCGGTGGTGATCTGGCGGTCCAGCTCGTCGAACGAGGGCGTCCTGCTGTTCATGCGGGCACTGTAGCCAGCCCCGCCCGCCCCGCGCGGCTCACGACTGGGTGACCACCAGGGCGAGCGTCAGCAGCCCCAGCACCACCCATCCGAACCACAACCAGCCGTTGCTGCCGAGCGCGACCGTGTAGGCGGTCACGACGACCAGCCCGCCGACCGTGAGCGCCCCCATCGTCTTGGTGGAACCGTTCGTGGAACCGGGCATCGCGACACCCTCCTCATGGTCCGTCCACGACCATGGTGCCCCGGTTCGAGCCCGACGGGATAGGTGCGGCCGGTCCGCGCACGCGGTCCGGCCGGCCCCGGCACGCGGTGCGGCTAGCCCTGGCGCGCGTTCAGCGAGGCCAGATAGGCGTTGTACGCCTCCAGCTCCTTGTCGCCGTCCCGGTCGGCGGCCCGGTCCTTGCGCTTGGCCTGCCGCTGCTCGGAGCGGTACCACTGGAACAGCAGCGCGATCAGCACCAGCACCGACGGGATCTCGCTGAACGCCCAGGCGATGCCGCCCGCCGCGCTCTGGTCGGACAGCGCGTCGATGCCCAGCGAGGCGGGCGGGTGCTCGAAGGTCTCCACCATCGGCGTCGACGCCATCATCAGCGCGATGCCGAAGAACGCGTGGAACGGCATGCCCGCGAACAGTTCCAGCATCCGCATCAGATGGCCCGGCCGGTGCGGGCCCGGGTCGACACCGATGATCGGCCAGAAGAACACGACACCGACCGCGAGGAAGTGCACCATCATCGCGACGTGCCCGGTCTTCGAGCCCATGAGGAAGTCGAACAGCGGGGTGAAGTACAGGGCGTACAGGCTCGCGATGAACAGCGGAATGGTGAACGCCGGGTGGGTGATGATCCGCATGTACCGGCTGTGCAGCAGCATCAGCAGCAGCTCACGCGGCCCCTTGCGGCCCTTGCCGGCCGCCGGCAGCGCGCGCAGCGCCAGCGTGACCGGGGCACCGAGCAGGATCAGGATCGGCGACAGCATGCTGATCACCATGTGCTGCACCATGTGCACGCTGAACATGACCATGCCGTAGTCGTTCAGCCTGGTGCACATCACCAGCGCGATGGTGAGGACACCGACGACGTACGAGACGGTACGGCTCACCGGCCAGGCGTCCCCGCGCCGCCGCAGCCGCACGACACCCCAGCCGTACAGGGCCAGACCGGCCAGGCAGGCGACGAGGAAGAAGGGGTCCGCCGACCATTCGAGCCCCCGCCCCAGCGTGAACGGCGGCAGATCCATGGTCATGCCGTGCCCGCTGTGATCCATCCGCCGGCTCCTGTTTCATGGGGGTTGTGCGAGTTGTCCGCCCCCAAGAGTAGAACCGCCCCCGGTCACGGCTGTGACCGGGGGCGCATTGTTCGCGGCCGGACTACAGCACGCACTCCGCCTCGTCGTACCGCTCCGCCGGTACGGTCTTCAGCGTCTCCACGGCTTCCGCCAGCGACACCATGACGATGTCGGTCCCGCGCAGCGCCGTCATCTTGCCGAACTCACCCCGGTGCACGGCCTCCACCGCGTGCCAGCCGAAGCGGGTCGCCAGCACCCGGTCATACGGCGTCGGCGTGCCGCCCCGCTGCACATGCCCGAGGATCACCGGCCGGGCCTCCTTGCCGAGCCGCTGCTCCAGCTCGACCGACAGCTGCCGCGCGATGCCCGCGAAGCGCTCGTGGCCGTAGATGTCCTTGCCGCCCTCGTCGAAGTCCATGGAGCCGGGCCGCGGCTTGGCCCCCTCCGCGGCGACCACGATGGCGAACCGCTTGCCCGCCTCGAACCGCTCGCCGACCTTCTTCGTCAACTCGTCGATGTCGAAGGGCCGCTCGGGCACCACCACGGCGTGGGCGCCGGCCGCCATGCCGGAGTGCAGCGCTATCCAGCCCGTGTGCCGGCCCATGACCTCGACGATCAGCACGCGCTGGTGGGACTCGGCGGTGGTCTTCAGCCGGTCCAGGGCCTCGGTCGCCACGGTCACCGCCGTGTCGAAACCGAAGGTGACATCGGTGACGGCGATGTCGTTGTCGATGGTCTTGGGCACGCCCACGATGGGCAGCCCGGCGTCCGACAGCAGCCGGGCCGCCTTCAGCGTGCCCTCACCGCCGATCGGGATGATCGCGTCGAGGCCGAGTTCCGCGACATGGCCCTTGGCCCGCTCCACACCGTCCCGCAGATGCTCCGGGCGGACCCGGGAGGAGCCGAGGATGGTGCCGCCGCGCGCGAGGATGCCGCCCACGGCGTCGAGGTCGAGCTTCAGATAGTCGCATTCCAGGAGGCCCTTCCAGCCGTCCCGGAAACCGATGACCTCGTCGCCGTGGTCGGCGACGGCACGGTGCACGACGGACCGGATGACGGCGTTCAGGCCGGGGCAGTCGCCACCGGACGTGAGGACACCAATGCGCATAGCCCGAAATACCTTCTCAACGTGGGCCGGGTAACCGGACCACGTTGTCCGGCGGATTCCCGGTCACCCTACCGGCGTGAGGGGGTGTCGCCGTAGCGGGCGTCCGCCTGCTGGACGCGCCCGCACATGTGAGCGGACGGACCGTCAGGCGGGCCCGCCACGAGCCTGCCGGACCACACTGAAATCCGGCTGAAGAACGGGTTACGCAGGCTGCTGCGCAGCTGTCGTCACGCAGGCTGCTGCGCAGCCGCGATGCGCTCGTTGCGGAGCGCCTCGTACCAGCGGTCGTCGATCGGCGGCAGCGCGTTGACGTCGAGCGCCAGCTTCAGCAGCAGGTCGGCGATCTGCGGGTTGCGGGCAAGGACCGGCCCGTGCATGTACGTACCGAACACGGTCCCGTTGTACGCGCCCTCCGTGCCGTCCCCGGTGCCGTTGCCCTTGCCGATCTGCACCCGGGCGAAGGGGCGGGCCGTGGGGCCCAGGTGGGTGACACCCTGGTGGTTCTCGAAGCCGGTCAGCGGGGGGAGACCGAGCTGCGGGTCGATGTCGGCCAGCACGTCACCGACGCACCGCTCGCCCTCGCCGCGCACGGACACCACGTCGAGCAGGCCGAGGCCGGGCTCGCGCTGGCCGAGGTCGTTGATGAACTCGTGGCCGAGGATCTGGTAGCCGGCGCAGACCGAGAAGACGATCGCGCCGTTCTCCACCGCCCGGTGCAGATGCCCGTCCCGGCGCAGCCGCTCCGCCGCGAGTCGCTGCGGACGGTCCTCGCCGCCGCCGATGAGGTAGATGTCACCGGAGGTCGGGATCGGCTGGTCGCTGCGCACGTCCAGCCGGGCCACGTCCAGGCCGCGCTGCCGGGCCCGCCGCTCCACGACGAGCGCGTTGCCCTGGTCGCCGTAGGTGCTCAGCAGGTCCGGGTAGATCCACACCAGCCGCAGTTGGTTGTCGCTCATGAGGTGATCGCCCTTCGAAGATCAGAAGATCAGTTGCCGACGCGGCGGCGCAGGTCCTGGAACGCGGTGTAGTTCGCGATGACCTCGATCCGGCCCGGCGGGCACATCTGCACGGCCTGGTCGAGGTTGTCGCAGACCTGGAAGTGCTGGTTGGCGACCTCCAGACGGACGGCGAGGTCCAGCTTCCGGTCGCCGATGACGAAGATCGGGTGGCCGGTCAGCCGGGTGTAGTCGACGTCCCACAGCCAGGAGGTGTCGGTGCCGTCGGCCCCGCGCGCGTTCACGGACAGGATCACCGGCGCGGGCGGCGGGTCGATCAGGGAGAACGTCTCCAGCCAGCCGGCCGGGTTCTTGGCCAGCAGCAGCCTGAGATCGCGGTTCTGGAACTGGACGACGTCGTACCGGCCGGCCACCGCCTGCACCTGGTACATCCGCTCCAGGGCGACCTGCGGCGGCACCCCGAAGACGGCGGCGACGGCCGCGGAGGAGGCCGCGTTCGCCTTGTTGGCACGGCCCGGAAGCTGGAGGTGGATCGGCCAGGCGGACCCGTGCGGATCCAGCACGTGGTCGCCGGAGAGCGCCCAGGTCGGCGTCGGACGCCGGAACCCGCACTCACCGCAGAACCAGTCGTCACCCGGGCGCTGCATCACGCCACCGCACGACGGGCAGGACCAGGCGTCGTCCTTCCACATCTGCCCGGCCGCGACCCAGATCACATTCGGGGACGAGGACGCGGCCCACACCACCAGCGGGTCGTCGCAGTTGGCGACGATGACGGCCTTGGAGCCGGCCAGGCCCTCCCGCCAGTTCTCGGCGAGCATCCGGGTCTCGGCGGCGCGGTCGAGCTGGTCACGGGAGAGGTTCAGCAGGGCGATGCACTTCGGGCTGGTGTCCCGGGCCACACCGGCCAGGTACTTCTCGTCGACCTCGATGACGCCGAACTTGGCGTCCGAGCCGCCCGCCAGCGCGGAGGTGATACCGGCCGGCATGTTCGCGCCGAGCGCGTTCGACACGACCGGGCCCGCGGCGCGCAGCGCCTCCGCGATGAGCCGGGTGGTCGTCGTCTTGCCGTTGGTGGCGGACACCAGGACGACGTCCAGGTTCTGGGCGAGCCGCGCGAGCAGATCGGGGTCGAGTTTCAGCGCGACCCGGCCACCGATCACCGACCCGCTGCCGCGCCCAGCGGCCCGCGATGCCGCAGCGACCGCCTTGCCCGCGGTCACGGCCAGCTTGGCCCGCGGCGTGAGCGGGTCCGAGTTGCCTGCCATCAGTTCTCGATCCTCCTTGCGTACGCGCCGCGCCTGGGGCCATCCGGCAACGTGGTGTGAACCTCAGCCTATCGAGATCCATTCCCACACCCGAATCCCGGCCCAGGCCTTGAGCGGCGGGCATGAGCTGAACGAACCGTACCCTTGCCGCCATGCGACACGGTTCCATTCCGGGCGCCCACGGGCGCGTCCGGCCCCTCACCCTGCTCGGCGACGCGGTACTGCGCGAGCCCTGCCGGGACGTCACCGACTTCGGCCCCGGCCTCGCCGCCCTCGTGGAGGACTTGTTCGCCACGATGTACGCGGCGCAGGGGGTGGGCCTGGCCGCGAATCAGATCGGGGTCGGTCTGCGGGTGTTCGTGTACGACTGTCCGGATGACGAGGACGTGCGTCACCTGGGGCACGTGGTGAACCCCCGCCTGGTGGAGGCGGACGGCGTGGTGGTCCGCGGTCCCGAGGGCTGCCTGTCCCTGCCGGGCCTGGAGGCGGGAACCGAGCGTTACGACCACGCGGTCGTCGAGGGCTTCACGCTGGACGGCGATCCGGTCACCCTGCACGGCACCGGCTTCTTTGCCAGATGCTTGCAACACGAGTGCGACCACCTGGAGGGCACGGTGTACGCCGACCACTTGGTGGGGTGGCGCCGCCGAAGGCTGATGCGACAGGTCTCCCGAGCCTCGTGGCACCGGGCGAGCGGTCCGACTCGGGGGCGCGGGGAACCGCGCGACCAGCCCCCGCCGGCCCGCGGTTGACGAGCGACCGTCAGAACCCCGGGCCTCCCACCCTGTCCCCGGCCGCGGCCAGGCGACCCCACAGCAGGTCGGCGAGGGACCGCACCAACTCGGCCCGGGAACAGGGCCGTTCTCCCAGCCACCAGTCACCTGCCGCGTGCATCATCCCGACGATCCCGTGGCCCCACACCCGCGCGAGCCGCTGGCTCTCCGGGCCGAGGTCCACCCGCTCCTCGATGACCTGGGCCAGCTCCTCGCCCATCCGCCGCAGCAGCGGAGCCGAGTGCTTGCCGACGTCGAAGCCCTGGTCGCCGCCCGCGCTCCCCTCCGCCGGATGCATGAGGAACCGGTACACCTGGGGCCGCGCCTCGATCGCGGCGAGGTACGTGTCCAGTGTGGACTCGACCCGCTCGCGACGGTCGGCCGGCGCGTCCAGCGCCGCCCGCAGCGAGGCCAGCAACGCGTCGGTGTGCCGCTTGGCCAAGGCCGCGTAAAGACCGCCCTTGTCGCCGAAGTGCCGGTAGAGGATCGGCTTGGTGATACCCGCTTCCGCCGCGATCGCGTTCATCGACGCCTGCGGGCCGTCGCGCAGCACCACCCGGTCGGCGGCCTCCAGCAGCTCGCGCCGTCGGCGGTCGGCGGACCGCTGCTGATCGGTCCGCTGCGTGGTGTCCATGTGCTCTCCCCACCCGTGCTGATTCGGTGACGCCTGCGCAAACTAGCACTGACCGGGCCTC
Source organism: Streptomyces flaveolus (assembly GCF_000716535.1). GTDB lineage: Bacteria > Actinomycetota > Actinomycetes > Streptomycetales > Streptomycetaceae > Streptomyces > Streptomyces flaveolus_A. Next base: position 153,637 of record NZ_JNWV01000031.1, read on the forward strand.
TGACATCGAACGGGCTGCCGAGGCGTCATCGGCGGTTGACTTTTCCTACCGATCAGTAACACACTCGGGTTACCGCAAGTAACATCGCACCACCGCCGCTGGAGGGGACATGGCCGAGTTCACCATGGAGCTGAACGAGGAACAGAAGGAAGTACGCGACTGGCTCCATGGCTTCGCGGCGGACGTGATCCGCCCCGCGGCGGCGGAGTGGGACGAGCGCGAGGAGACTCCCTGGCCGGTCATCCAGGAGGCGGCGAAGGTCGGCATCTACTCCCTCGACTTCTACGCGCAGCAGTATTTCGACTCCACCGGCCTCGGCATCCCGATGGCCATGGAGGAGCTGTTCTGGGGCGACGCGGGCATCGCCCTCTCCATTGTGGGCACCGGCCTGGCCGCCGTGGGCGTGCTCGCCAACGGTACCGAGGAACAGATCGGCACCTGGATACCCCAGATGTACGGCGACCAGAACGACGTCAAGGTCGCCGCGTTCTGCTCCTCCGAGCCCGACGCCGGCTCCGACGTCGCCTCCATGCGCACCCGTGCCGTGTACGACGAGGCCAAGGACGAGTGGGTGATCAACGGCACGAAGACCTGGGCGACCAACGGCGGCATCGCCAACGTCCACGTCGTCGTCGCCGTCGTCGACCCGGAGCTGGGCTCCAAGGGCCACGCCTCCTTCATCGTCCCGCCGGGGACGCCCGGACTCTCCCAGGGCCAGAAGTTCAAGAAGCACGGCATCCGCGCCTCGCACACCGCCGAGGTCATCCTCGACAACGTCCGGGTGCCCGGGTCCTGCCTGCTCGGGGGCAAGGAGAAGCTGGACGAGCGGCTGGCCCGGGCGCGGGAGAAGGCGAAGAAGGGCGGCGAACGCGTGAAGAACGCGGCCATGGCCACGTTCGAGGCGTCCCGCCCGGCGGTCGGCGCCATGGCGGTCGGCACCGCCCGGGCCGCGTACGAGGTCGCCCTCGACTACGCCACGACCCGGGAGCAGTTCGGCCGCCCGATCATCGACAACCAGGGCGTGGCCTTCCAGCTGGCGGACATGCGTACGCAGATCGACGCCGCCCGCCTGCTGGTGTGGCGTGCCTCCTGGATGGCGATCAACGGCAAGCCGTTCACCGCCGCCGAGGGCTCCATGTCGAAGCTGTTCGCCAGTGAGACCGCCAAGAAGGTGACGGCCCAGGCGATCCAGATCCTCGGCGGCAACGGCTACACCCGCGAGTACCCGGTCGAGCGGATGCACCGGGACGCGGCCATCTACACCATCTTCGAGGGCACGAGCGAGATCCAGCGGCTGGTCATCGCGCGGACCCTGTCGGGGATGCCCATCCGCTAGCGGTCACCGGCGCCTCACCGGTGCCTGAGCGGTGTGAGCTGCTCGATGTCGTACTTGGCCCGCAGCGCCTCGATGGCCTCCTGGTCCGGAGGACCACCGTTGCCGAGGATGTCCAGCAGCTCCTCGAAATAGCGCTCGTGGTCCGGTGGGGGAGAGGCCTGGAAGAACATCTTCGCCGGTGCCTCCGTCGGATTCGCGAACGCGTGCGGGCAGCCGGGCGGCACGACGATGACCGTGCCCGGTGTCGCCCGGACCACCCGGCTGCCCGAGGACGACTCCCACTTCCGCCAGTTGTCGGGGGTGCGCACGCGCGGCTCGAAGGCGAGCACGTCCAGTTCGCCTTCGAGGACGTAGAACAACTCCTCGCTGCGCGTGTGCACATGGGCGCCCACGTCGAAGCCGGGCGGGACCTCCACCTCGAAGGTGGAGGCCATGCGCGAGTGCAGGCCGGTGACCTTGAAGGTCACCCGCTGGGCCGGCGTCTCGACGACCCGGCCGTGGCCCGGTGGCACGTACAGTCCCTCGGTCTCTGTCATGGGACCCTCACCACGTCACCGGCAGGCACTCGGGCCCCCGGATCAACGCGCCCTTCATGAAGGGGACCTGATCCGGCGGTACGGCCAGTCTGAGGCCCGGTACCCGGTCCAGCAGGGCGTTCATCAGCAGTTCCTCCTCCAGCCGGGCCAGCATGCCGCCCGGGCAGTAGTGCGGGCCGAAGCCGAACGCCACATGCGGGTTCGGGCAGCGGGAGAAATCGATGGTGTCCGGCTCGGGGAAGACGTCCGGGTCCCGGTTGGCGGCCAGGTAGGAGACGTACACCGGGTCGCCCGCGCGGATGCGGACGCCCGCGATCTCCACGTCCTCCAGGGCGATCCGGGACAGGCCGACCGCGTTGCGGTGCGGGATGTAGCGCAGGAGTTCGTCGATCGCCCGGGGGCGGATCGCCGGCTCCGCGCGCAGCCGCTCCGTCAGACCGGGGCGGGTCAGCAGCAGGTGGAACATCTGCCCGCTGTTGGCGGTGACCGCCTCGCCGCCGATCTGGAGGAGGACGGCCAGGCCGGCGGCCTGGTCCAGGGTGATCTCGCGGCGGCCCACGGCGGCACCGAGCAGCGAGGTGACGTCCTGGCCCGCGCTGTTCTCGCGCAGCCCGATCAGGTCGGCGAAGTAGGCGCTCATCTCCCGCTTGGCCCGCTCGCTGACCTCCTTGCCGTGCGCGGAGGACAGGATGAGCTGGGTCCAGGTGTGCATGCTGTGCCGGTCGCCGGCCGGGACGCCCATCAGCTCGCAGATCACCGCGATCGGGAACGGGCCGAGGACCGCCGCCGTGAGATCCGCGGGCGGGCCGGCCGCGAGCAGGTCGTCGACCAGCTCGTCCAGCATGGCGCGCGCCCGGTCGCGGACGCGCTCCACGCCCTTCGCGGTGAAGGCGGCGGCGACCGAGCGGCGCAGCCGGGTGTGCTCGGGCGGGTCGAGGAAGCCGACCGCGCCCGGGTCGGGGATGAAGTGCGGGGCGAGCCGGGTGACCGGCTTGTCGACGACCGCCTCCCGGCTGAAGCGGGGGTCGTTGGTCACCAGGCGTACGTCGTCGTACCGGGTGACCAGCCAGGCCCAGCCCTCGCCGTTGGGCAGCTGGACGCGGGTGACCGGGCCCTCGGCCATCAGCTCGGCCAGCACCGGGTCGAAGTCCGTGCCCGTGAGGTCGAGCGCCGGCCAGTGCCGGATCGGGGGCATGACCTCGACGCCGGTGCGCGTCGCCTCCTCGATCATCGGGAGTCGCCGTCCGCGGTGACCCAGCGGCCCACCGACATCTCCGCGGTGATGCCGGGACCGAAGCCGGCGAGCAGTCCGCGCGCCCGGTCATGGGCGCCGCCCTCGTCGAACAGCCGGCGCAGCGCGTCCAGGACGACGGCGCTGGCGATGTTGCCGTACTCGGTGAGCGTGGACCGGCTGAACCGGAAGGCGTGCGGATCGACCTCGAGGAACTTGCTCAGGTCGTCGAGTATTCGTGGACCGCCCGCGTGGATGATGTAGAAGTCCAGGTCGGAGGCGTCCCAGCCGTGGTCGCCCGCCAGGTCCTTCAGCGCCGGGGCGAGCGGCTCCATGGTCGCGGGCACCCGCTTGTCCAGCAGGAAGTGGAAGCCGGTGGCCCGGACGTCGTAGGCGATCCAGTCCTCGGTCTTCGGGATGAGGTAGGAGCCGTTGCGCTCCAGACGGACGCCCGTGCCGCCCCGCCCGCGGACCACGGCGGCGGCGATGCCGTCACCGAACAGTCCGTTGGAGAGCAGCGAGCCGACGCCCAGGTCGGTGGGCTGGTAGCACAGCGAGCAGAACTCGCAGGCCACGATGAGCGCGTTGGCGTGCGGGTAGGCCGAGCAGAAGTCGTGCGCCCGGTTGATGGCCGCACCGCCGGCCGCGCAGCCGAGCTGGGCGATGGGGAGCTGGCGGGTGGTGCTGTCGAAGTCCATCTCGTTGATCAGCCAGGCCGTGAGCGAGGGCATCATGAAGCCCGTGCACGAGACGTAGATGATCACGTCGATGTCGCTGGTGAGCAGCTCCGCGTCGTCCAGCGCCTGCTGGATCACGGCGGGGACGCGGGCCTTGGCCTCGGCCTCGTAGAGCTTGTTGCGCTCCTCGAAGCCCGGGTGCTTCAGGGTCTCCTCGATGGGCTGCACGATGTGCCGTGTCTTGACGCCGGTGTTCTCGATCAGCCTGAGGGCCAGTGGCAGTTGGGGGTGGTCCGCGTGGCGCGAACGCGCCAGCTCCAGCGTCTCCTCCATCGTGATCACGTGCTCCGGGACCGACACCGAGGGCTTGCACAAAGTCGCCATGAACCGTCCCTGCTTTCCGCTCTCCGGGGTCCTTCGCCCACCGGCGAGAAGGTGGGTTCACCTTGTGGGTGCTACACCCACCGTCACCCGGGAGGACGACGATCTCGCGCTGGGTTACTCCGAATCGGGGACCCGGGGGTCAGGCGCGCAGGGCGATTCATGCCGCCGGACGAGGGAAAACGCGGGTACGGCCGTTACAAGGGGGGCGGCTGTGACGACGGGCAAGCACAGCCGCGCACAGGCCGGCGCAGCCGCCCGCAGGCAAGCACAGCCGGGCACAGGCGAGCACAGGCAGGCACCGGGCTGTCAGGGCGCCCCGCTGCTGTGGGCGATGCACGCCACGTCGATACGGTCGGCCAGCTTCGCCAGCTCGATGGTCAGCGCGGCGACCGTGTCCTCGTCCAGCCCCTGCTCCCCGGCCTCGACAAGGTGCAGCCACCGCGCTCCCACGGTCCGCAACAACTTACTCACGTCCACCGCGGCCACCTGCAAGGTCCCGCGGTCGTCGACGATCAGAGGCAGGGTCACTTCGCGGTTCACAAACGGGATGGTAGCCGTGCGGTGCTCACGCACCCTGCCAAACCGTGGTGATGTTGCAGAACTCCCGGATTCCGTGCCCGGACAGCTCACGCCCGTACCCCGACCGCTTCACACCGCCGAACGGGAACGCCGGGTGGGAGGCGGTCATCCCGTTGACGTACACGGCGCCGGCCTCCAGGTCGCGCGCGAACCGTTCCACCTCGTTCTCGTCCCGCGTCCACACGTTCGAACTCAGCCCGAACGGCGAGTCGTTGGCGATCAGCACGGCCTCGTCCAGGTCGCCCGCCCGGTACAGCGTGGCGACCGGCCCGAACGCCTCCTCACGGTGGATGCGCATCTCCCGGGTGATGCCGGCGAGGACGGTCGGCGGGTAGTACCAGCCGGGCCCGTCCGGCCGCTGCCCGCCGCACAGCACCTCGGCCCCGCTCCGCCTGGCGTCGTCGACCAGCTCCTCCAGGTCGTTCCTGCCCTGCTCGCTGGCGAGCGGCCCGATCTCGGTGTCCTCCGCCAGCGGGTCGCCGGTCCTGAGGGCCTTCATGCCCGCGACGAACTTCTCGGCGAACGCGTCGTAGACGTCGGTGTGCACGATGAAACGCTTGGCCGCGATGCAGGACTGCCCGTTGTTCTGCACGCGGGCGGTCACCGCGACCGCGGCCGCGCGGTCCAGGTCGGCGGAGGGCATGACGACGTAGGGATCGCTGCCGCCGAGCTCCAGGACCGTCTTCTTGATCATCTCCCCGGAGGTCGAGGCGACCGCCCGGCCCGCGGGCTCGCTGCCGGTCAGGGTGGCCGCCTTCACGCGCTCGTCGCGCAGGATGTCGTCCACCGCGGCCGAGCCGATCAGCAGCGTCTGGAAGCAGCCCTCGGGGAAGCCGGCCCGGTGGAACAGGTCCTCCAGGTACAGCGCCGTCTGCGGGACGTTGGAGGCGTGCTTGAGCAGGCCCACGTTGCCCGCCATGAGCGCCGGCGCCGCGAACCGGACGACCTGCCACAGGGGGAAGTTCCAGGGCATCACCGCGAGCACCGGGCCGAGCGGCCGGTAGCGGACCCGGACCCGGGAGGCGCCGGAGTCCGTCACGTCCGACTCGGCCGGTTCCTCGTCGGCCAGCAGCCCCTCGGCGCGTTCCGCGTACCAGCGCATCGCCTTGGCGCACTTCGCGGCCTCCGCGCGGGCCTGCTTGACCGGCTTGCCCATCTCGGTGGTCATGATCCGGCCGATCTCCCGCTGGTCCTCGTCCAGCAGGTCGGCGGCCTTGTTCAGCAGTCGGGCGCGTTCGGCGAAGGAGGTCGTCCGGTACGTGCGGAAGGTGGCCTCGGCGAGTTCGAGCCGGCGTTCCAGCTCGTCCTCGTCCATGGGCTCGTACGTCTTGAGCGTCTCGCCGTTCGCCGGGTTCACCGTCGCGATGGGCATGGCTGACCTCCCTGGGAGCGGGCTTGTCTCGACCTTCGCGCGCGGCCCGGCAAGGCGCAACGCGACAGGCCCTCGGGCGTTTTCTTCCGGTCGCCTCAGGAGCGTCCCTCATGGCCCGAGTGCTCCGCCAGCCGGTCGAGAAACGCGGCCTGTGCCGTGATGATCACCTCACGGGCCCGGGCCAGCCCGAACCACGCCACCCGGTCCAGCTCCGGGAACTCCTGCGTCCGGCCCGACCGCGGCGGCCACTCCATCGTGAAGGTCCCCGGCGTGATCGCCCGCGGGTCGAGGTCCGCCGCCACCGCCCACGCCGTGACGATCTTGCCGTTGCGCTGCACGACCTCGCCCAGCGGTACGGCCTCCCCGTCGGGCGGCGCCACCCCCAGCTCCTCCTGGAACTCCCGCCGGGCCGCCTCCCAGGCCGGCTCCGCCGGGTCGTACTCGCCCTTCGGCACGGTCCAGGCGCCCGCGTCCTTCTTCGCCCAGAGCGGTCCGCCCATATGGCCGAGCAATACCTCCAGCCCCTGGTCGGTGTGCCGGAACAACAGCAGTCCCGCGCTGCGCTTCGTCGTCCGCACCGTCACGGCGTGACCTCCGGGTGGGCTGCCAACAGGGCCTCCACGGTATCGGCCTCCTCGGGACGCTTGTCCTCGCGGTAGCGGACCACGCGGGCGAAGCGGAGGGTGACACCGGCCGGGTAGCGGGTGGAGCGCTGGAGACCGTCGTAGGCGATCTCCACGACGAGTTCCGGGCGGACCCGGACCACCCAGCCGTTGTCCTCGACCGCCAGTTCCCTCAGCCGCTCGGTCTGCCAGGCGAGCATCGCGTCGGTCATGCCCTTGAAGGTCTTGCCGAGCATCGCGAAGCCGCCGTCCGGGGTGCGGGCGCCGAGGTGGAGGTTGGAGAGCTTGCCGGTGCGCCGGCCATGGCCCCACTCGGCGGCCAGCACCACCAGGTCGAGGGTGTGCACGGGCTTGACCTTCAGCCAGGCGGCGCCGCGCCGGCCCGCGCTGTAGGGCGCGTCGAGCGCCTTGACCACCACGCCCTCGTGGCCGCGGGCCAGGGTCTCGGCGAGGAACCGTTCCGCCTCCGGAATGTCCTCGGGGCCCGAGGCCACCGTGCGCCGGACCCGCATCGGCTCGGGCACCAGCCGGGCCAGCTCCGCGTGCCGCTCGGCGAAGGGCAGGTCGAGCAGGTCACGGCCGTCGACCGCGAGGGCGTCGAAGAAGACGGGGGAGACCGGGGTCTCCTCGGCCGCCCTCGCCACGTCCATGCGCGAGCCGACCCGGCCCGCGGTCTCCTGGAAGGACCGGGGCCGGCCCGCCGCGTCGAAGGAGATCACCTCGCCGTCCAGGATGAACCGCTCGCCCCGCAACTCCAGCGCGGCGGCCGTCACTTCGGGCAGCCGGTCGGTGATGTCGTCCAGGGTGCGGGTGTGGATCCGGACGGAGTCGCCGTCCCGGTGGACCTGGACCCGGATGCCGTCCAGCTTCTCCTCCACCGCGCACGCGCCCAGCTTCTCCACCGCCTCAGCGACCGAGGACGCGCTGTGCGCCAGCATCGGCAGCACGGGCCGGCCGACCGTCAGCCGGAACCGGTCGAGCGATCCGGGCCCCTCGCCGAGCAGGGCCTGCGCCACCGTCTGCAGCGACCCCGCCAGCATCACGGCCCGCCGCACGTCCGCCGGGTCCGCGCCGGTCGCCCGGGCCAGTCCCTCCACCGCGACCGCGTCCAGCGCGCCCTGCCGGACCTCACCGGTGAGCAGGCCGAGCAGGAAGCGCTGCTCCTCCTCGGTGGCCGCGCCCATCAGCTCCCCGACGATCCGGGTCCGCTCCGCCTGGGAGCCGGGCCCGGACACCTTGCCCAGCTCGGTGAGCCGGACGTCGACCTCCCGCACGGTGAGGGAGGGCTCGGCGGCGGGCGGGACCGGGTGGCTCAGCACCTTCCAGCCGACGCCGAGCCGGCCCTGCGGCAGCCGTCCGGCGAGATAGGGGATGACGATCGGTACGTCGTCCGCCTCCGCGTCCCGGAACAACTCCGCGAGCAGCGCGATCTTCCGGGACCGCGCCGCTGTCGCGGCGACCTCCCGGGACACCTGGGCCAACCGGGTCAGCAGCATGCAGTCATCGTGCCCCAGCGCTCCGCCGGGTGCGCGGTTCCGTTCCGCGCGGGTGCGTTGTGGCCCGCGGGTGTGCGGGGGTTGATCGCGCGGTTCGCCGCGCCCCTCACGGGGTGCCGGCGTCGAGGTCGGCCATCAGGAGCTCTCCGTTGATCGCCGCCCCCGCCCGGTACCCCCTGCTGGCCGCGTTGATCACCTGCTCCGCGAAGCCGCTCGCGTTGCCGGCCGCCCACAGGCCGGGCACGGTCGTCAGACCCCGTTCGTCGATCACCGGATAGCTGCCGAACGGGGTCTCGCGCAGTTCGGCGCCGAGCCTGATCAGCAGGTCGTTGTTCGGGACGGCGCGCGGGGCGGCGTACAGGACCTCGAGGTCGTGGACCGTGCCTTCCCCGGAGGGGCCGCCCCCAGCGATCCGGACGCCGGTGAGCCGGTCGTCGGTGATCACGAGTTCCGCCACCTCGCCGGGTACGACCGCGACCCCGGCGGTGGCCAGCCGGCGCAGGTCCTGGTCCGTCAGCTCCGACTCGCCCACCTCGTGCAGGAAGAGCCGCACGTCCTTGGACCACTGGGTCACCATGAGCGCCTGGTGCACGCTGAGCGGTGACGTGGCGAGGACGCCGGTCGGCAGGTCGCGTACCTCCCAGCCGTGGCAGTACGGGCAGTGGACCACGTCCCGGCCGAACCGCTCGGCGAGCCCGGGGACCGGCGGCAGCTCGTCCTTCAGGCCGGTCGCGATCACCAGCTGCCGGGCCCGTACGGTCCGGCCGCTCGCGAGGACGGCGGTGAAGTCCCCCTCCCGGGTCACGTCCACGACCCGGTCCCGTACCAGTTCCACCCCGTACCGGGCGATCTCCTCACGCCCGACGGCGAGGAACTCGGCCGGGGACATGCCGTCCCGGGACAGGTAGCCCTGCATGTGCGCGGACGGCGCGTTGCGCGGCTCGCCCGCGTCGACGACCAGCGTGCGGCGCCGGGACCGGCCCAGCACCAGCGCGGCGGACAGGCCGGCGGCTCCGCCGCCGACGACGACAACTTCGTAGCTGTTGTTCTCGGTCATGAGGGGACGGTCGCCCGACGGCCGCGGGATTGACAAACAGATTTGCCGTTCCTGCAATAGTGGCCATGAGCACCGACGACGTACTGGCGGACGTGGGCCCGAGGCTGCGCCGCATCCGCAAGGAGCGGGAGGTGACCCTGGCCGCGCTGTCCGAGGCCACCGGCATCTCCGTGAGCACCCTCTCCCGGCTGGAGTCCGGCCTGCGCAAGCCCAGCCTCGAACTGCTGCTGCCGATCGCCCAGGCCCACCAGGTGCCGCTGGACGAGCTGGTCGGGGCGCCGCCCGTCGGGGACCCGCGGGTGCGGTCCAGGCCGATCGTCCGGGGCGGGCGCACCCACTGGCCGCTGACCCGCCAGCCGGGCGGCCTCCAGGCCTTCAAGGTCCTCGAACCCCAGCGCAGGCAGGAGCCCGACCCGCGCACCCACGAGGGCTACGAGTGGCTCTACGTCCTCTCGGGCCGGCTCCGTCTGGTCCTCGGCGAGCACGACGTCGTGCTGTCCGCGGGCGAGGCGGCCGAGTTCGACACCCGGGTGCCGCACTGGTTCGGGTCGACGGGGGAGGGGCCGGTGGAGTTCCTGAGTCTGTTCGGGCCGCAGGGCGAGCGGATGCACGTACGGGCACGGCCCGCCGGGACGTGACCCACGCGACTGTTCCCTGATCGGCAAGCGACCGCTTAGTATGCCGTCGGACCCGGTCAGACGAAGCAGTCCCGTGGAGGCCCCGCATGCAGGCATGGCAAGTGCACGAGAACGGCGAGCCGAGCGAGGTGATGCGCCTCCACGACGTCGAGCGGCCCACGCCCGGCGACGGCCAGGTGCTGCTGCGGGTACGCGCCGCCAACGTCAACTTCCCGGACGCGCTGCTGTGCCGCGGCCAGTACCAGGTGCGTCCGCCGCTGCCCTTCACGCCCGGCGTGGAGATCTGCGGCGAGACCGAGGACGGCCGCCGGGTGATCGCCAACCCCGCGCTGCCGTACGGCGGTTTCGCCGAGTACGCCCTCGCCGACGCCCGCGCCCTGCTCCCCGCGCCCGAGTCGCTGGACGACGCCGAGGCCGCCGCCCTGCACATCGGCTACCAGACCGGCTGGTTCGGCCTGCACCGCCGCGCCCGCCTGGAGGCCGGGGAGACCCTGCTGGTGCACGCCGCCGCGGGAGGCGTGGGCAGCGCCGCCGTGCAGCTCGGCAAGGCGGCCGGTGCCACGGTCATCGGTGTCGTGGGCGGCGCGGACAAGGCCGCCGTCGCCCGGGAGCTGGGCTGTGACGTGGTGGTCGACCGGCGCTCCGAGGACGTCGTGGCCACCGTGAAGGAGGCCACCGGCGGCCGGGGCGCCGACGTGATCTACGACCCCGTCGGCGGTGAGGCCTACGCCCAGTCCGCCAAGCTGGTCGCCTTCGAGGGCCGCATCGTCGTGGTCGGCTTCGCCAGCGGCGGCATCCCCAGCCCGGCCCTCAACCACGCCCTGGTGAAGAACTACTCGATCGTCGGCCTGCACTGGGGCCTGTACAACACCAAGAACCCCAAGCTGGTCCAGCAGTGCCACGAGCAGCTCACCGAGCTGGCCGCCCGGGGCGTCGTCAAGCCGCTCGTCAGCGAGCGGGTGCCGCTAGCCGAGGCGGCCGGTGCCGTGCAGCGGGTCGCCGACGGGGTGACCACCGGCCGGATCGCCGTCGTGCTCGAGAACGGAGCCGTCGCATGACCGACGCCGAGGAACTGCGCCGCCGTACCCGCGAGCTGCTCGCGCAGCACCCGCCCGCGAGCACCGACCGCCTGGACTTCCTCCGGGCCCGCTTCGACGCCGGCCTCGCCTGGGTGCACTACCCGGAAGGCCTCGGCGGACTGGGCGCCCCGCGCACCCTCCAGGGCGTCGTGGACGCCGAGCTGGCGGCGGCCGGCGCCCCCGACAACGACCCCCGGCGCATCGGCATCGGCCTCGGCATGGCCGCGCCGACCATCCTGAAGTACGGCACCGAGGAACAGAAGCGGCGCTATCTGCGCCCCCTGTGGACCGGTGAGGAGGTCTGGTGCCAGCTCTTCAGCGAGCCCGGCGCCGGCTCGGACCTGGCCGCGCTCGGCACCCGGGCGGTCCGTGAGGGCGACCGCTGGGTGGTCAACGGGCAGAAGGTGTGGACGTCCAGCGCGCACGTCGCCCGCTGGGCCATCCTCATCGCCCGCACCGACCCGGACGTCCCCAAGCACCAGGGCATCACCTACTTCGTCTGCGACATGACCGACCCGGGCGTCGAGGTCCGGCCGCTGCGCCAGATCACCGGCGAGGCCGAGTTCAACGAGGTCTTCCTCACCGACGTCCGCATCCCCGACGACCGCCGCCTCGGCGAGATCGGCGACGGCTGGCGGGTCGCCCAGACCACGCTGATGAACGAACGGGTCTCCATCGGCGGCATGGCCCTGCCCCGCGAGGGCGGCATGATCGGCCCGGTCGCGAAGACCTGGCGGGAACGCCCCGAACTGCGCACCCACGACCTGCACCAGCGCCTGCTGAAGCTGTGGGTCGAGGCCGAGGTCGCCCGGTTCACCGGCGAACGCCTGCGCCAGCGGCTCGTCGCAGGCCAGCCCGGCCCCGAGGGCTCCGGCATGAAGCTCGCCTTCGCCCGCCTCAACCAGGAGATCAGCGGCCTGGAGGTCGAACTCCGCGGCGAGGAGGGCCTGCTGTACGACGACTGGACCATGCGCCGGCCCGAACTCGTCGACTTCACCGGCCGCGACGCCGGGTACCGCTACCTGCGCTCCAAGGGCAACAGCATCGAGGGCGGGACCAGCGAGGTCCTGCTGAACATCGTCGCCGAGCGCGTCCTGGGCCTGCCCGCCGAGCCGCGCACCGACAAGGACGTCGCCTGGAAGGACCTCGCCCGATGACCGACCTGCTGTACTCCGAGGAGGAAGAGGCGCTGCGGGCCGCCGTCCGCGACCTGCTCACGGACCACTGCCCACCGGCCGACGTGATCACCCGCGCCGAGTCGGACGCCCCGCACGACCGCGCCCTGTGGAAGCTGCTCGCCGACGGCATGGGCCTCGCCGGCCTCCTGGTGCCCGAGGAGCGGGGCGGCCAGGGCGCCTCCGCGCGCGAAGTCGCCGTCGTGCTGGAGGAGCTGGGGCGGGCGGTGGCTCCCGTGCCGTACCTCACCAGCGCGGTCGTGGCCACCGAGGCCCTGCTGGCCTGCGACGACGCAGAGCTGCTCGGGCGGCTGGCCTCCGGGCGCACCATCGGCGCCCTCGCGGTCGGCCTGCACACGGCCCCGGGCGCCGACGTCACGGCCGTACGCGTGGAGAACGGCACCCTGCACGGCGAGCTGACGGGGATCGCGGACGCGGCCGTCGCCGACGTCCTGCTCGTTCCGGCCGACGACGGCGGCCTGTACGCCGTCGCCGCCGACGCCGTCACCATCACCCCGCAGGTCTCCCTGGACCTCACCCGCCCCCTGGCGAGCGTACGGCTGGAGGGCGCTCCCGGCCGCAGGGTCGGCGCCGCCGAACCCGCCGTACGCCGTGCCCTGCGCGCTGCCGCCGGACTGCTCGTCTCCGAGCAACTGGGCATCGCTGACTGGGCGTTGACGGAGACCGTCCGGTACCTGAAGGAGCGCAAGCAGTTCAACCGGCCGGTCGGCGGCTTCCAGGCGCTCAAGCACCGGCTCGCCCAGCTGTGGCTGGAGGTCGTCCATCTGCGGGCCGCCGCCCGCGCCGCCGCCGACGCGCTCGCCACCGGAGAGGACGCGGAGGTCTCGGTCGTCGTCGCACAGGCGTACGCGGCGCCCGTCGCCGTCCATGTCACCGAGGAGGCGTTGCAGCTCCACGGCGGGATCGGGATGACCTGGGAGCACCCGGTCCACCTGTATCTCAAGCGGGCCAAGGCGGACTCGATCGCGTACGGCACGGCGGGCGCCCACCGGGAGGCGCTGGCCGCGCTGGTCGACCTCCAGGCACCCTGACACATCCACGGTGAAGCCCGCCCCACCCGGGGCGGGCTTTTTCGTTCGCGCACACCGACGAAGTGAACAGAGCGCCAACTCCCGGTGCGAGGGGGCCCCTTCGGTGGCAGGCGCACGCATACTCTCCCCGGTCCCCATCACCCCCAGGGAGGCAGTACATGGCCCTCACCACCCGTCGCAGAGCCCTCACCACCCTCGGTGCCGCCCTCGCGGGCACGCTCGCCCTGCCCGCGAGCCACGCCCTGGCCGGCGAACGGACGCGGCACCCGCGCCCGCTGTGGCACGCCCACGCCCACAACGACTACGAGCACCCGCGGCCCCTGTTCGACGCCCTCGACCACCGCTTCGGCAGTGTCGAAGCCGACATCTTCCTCGTCGGCGACCAGCTCCTCATCGGCCACGAGGCATCCGACCTCGATCCGTCCCGCACCCTCGAATCCCTCTACCTGGAACCGCTCGCCGCCCGGGTCAAGGCCAATCACGGCCAGGTTTCCCGGGGTTCGCGCCGCCCGCTCCAGCTCCTGATCGACATCAAGACCGAGGGCTCCGCCACGTACCTCGAACTCGACCGCCACCTGCGCCGTTACCCGCACCTGTTCACCCGGTACGCGCACGGCCGCGTCCACCCCGGCCCCGTCACCGCGGTCATCTCCGGTGACCGGGCGGCCCGTACCCCGATGGAGGCGCAGACCGAGCGCCGCGCCTTCTACGACGGCCGCCTCGCCGACCTCGGTGGCCCCGCCCCGGCCTCCTTCATCTCGCTGATCAGCGACAACTGGACGCAGAACTTCACCTGGACGGGCGTCGGGACGTTCCCGGACGCCGAGCGGCAGAAGCTGCGGAGCATCACCGGCGCCGCCCACGCGCGCGGGCAGCAGGTCCGGTTCTGGGCCACCCCCGACACCGCAGGCCCCGCCCGGGACGCGCTGTGGACGGAACTGCTCGCCGCCGGGGTCGACTACCTCAACACCGACGACCTCGCCGGCCTGGAGTCCTTCCTCGACGCCCACCCCTCCGCGTAAGACCACACGATCGGAGGACACGTCAGCAGCCCGGACGAACCCTCCGCTACGCCACACTTGCGGCCGAACGCCGTACACGGGGCGTGGCGGAGGAGGGTTCCCGATGGCCATTTCCATCTCTGTGGTGCTGCTGCTGCTGATCCTGGCCGTGATCTTCATTCGCAACTGCTCACTGAAGATCTCCCACGCCCTGGTCTGCCTGCTGCTCGGGTTCTACCTGGCCAGCACCAGCATGGCGCCCACCATCCACAGCGGGCTCACCGCGACCGCCGACCTGGTGAGCGGCCTGCGGCCCTGAGCCGTCCTCAGCCGGTGGAGAAGACGCCGACGCCGTTGGGCACCGGGCGTTCGGCGCCGCCGCTCGGGTGGTTGCGCACCGTCACGGAGGCGGCGCCCGTGTCGCGGGCGACCATCTCCGTCGAGCCGCCGCCGTCGAGGTTGAAGGCGGCGGTGGCCCCCAGCGAGCGCATCGTCTCCGCCTCCTCGGCGACGGTCAGCCCACCGCGGTAGTTCGCCGAGCCGTCCAGCGCCAGCAGCAGCATCTGCCGTCCACCGCCCTTGTACCCGACGACCGTCCGCACCGCCGAGGTTCTGTCGTCCAGGCCGGACAGCGGACTGCCGTCGCGCAGGATCGGGAAGCCGCCGATGGCGAACGTGTACGGCACCCCGGACGAGGCCGCCACCAGGGTGTGCGTCACGTCCACCAGGTCACCGACCGACAGCTTGCGCAACTGCCGCGCGCCCTCCTCGCGCCCCAGCAGGACCGTGGTGTCCGCCGGGATCGAGCCGCTGCCCGGGGCGTCGGTGGCGGAGACCACCCGGCCCCCGCGCACCTTGACCTCGTAGGTGTCGTCGCTGCACGGTGCCGCGCGTTCGGTGTCCGTGCCGCACACGGCCCGCACCCGGGAGGCGCTGCCCCAGCGCGCGGTGAAGGCGCCGACCGAATCCACCGGCAGCGCGTACTGGTTGAGGCCCTTCAGCGATAGCCGCCCCTCCGGCGTGCCGACCGAGCCGGAGAGGGAGAGGCGGTCCAGGCGGGCCCGCCGGTCGGTGCCCACGCCGAACACGTCCCGGGTGGTCGTCCCCGGGGGCAGCGCGGGTCCGAACCGCTGGCCCTTCGGCACCGCCGCCTTGAGCACCTGCCCGTCGGCCACGGCCGGTCCGACGGCCGCACCCGTGGCATCCACGCCCGGGTGCTGCGTCTCGGTGATGTTGAAGAAGTCGCCGTTCACCCCGGCGACCGCGCCGGACGAGTTCGCCAGCCGGGATACCGTCGCCCGGGCCGCCACCGCGCCCGGGTACAGCAGGTCGACGTGGACGTGCGGATCGGCCAGGTCCACCGTGAGGAGGTGGGCGCGGGCCGTCCCCGCCGCCGCGTCGATGTCGAACTGCCGGTAGGTGACGCCCGGCGCGAGCCGTCTGCCGGCCGGCGCAGCACCGGCGGGGGCCGCCCCCGCCAGGGCCGCACCGGCCAGCACACCGAACGCCGTGACAACCGTGAGAACCGCTCTGCCCGCCGCCGAACGCCTGCGAGGTCCCGTCACCGTGCCCCCTGATGTCTCGTCAACTGCCCTGAATGCAGGGGCAGTGGACCAGAATCGGGCGACCGGCGGGCCGACTAGGCGTCGACGACGCGAGAACGGGTGAGAAAACGCACCCCCTCGGGTGCCTCCAGGGAGAAACCGCTGCCCCGTCCAGGCACCACGTCCACGATCAGCCGGGTGTGGCTCCAGGCCTGGTACTGGCTGCGCGACATCCAGAACGTGACGGGCTCCGGCACGCCGTCCACCGTCAGCTCGGCCAGCAGCACGTCCGAGCCGCCGGTGCGGAACTCGCCGTCCGGGTAGCACATCGGAGCACTGCCGTCACAGCAGCCGCCGGACTGGTGGAACATCAGCGGGCCGTGCTCGGCGCGCAGGCGGCGCACCAGCTCCGCGGCCTGCGGGGTCAGCGCGACGCGTGGGACTTCCTCTTCCATGGCACCGTCCTGGACAGCGGGAGCGTCGGATCGTCCGCTCAGTCTCACGGATGGCCACGAACCCGTCCAGAACGCCTCGTTGCCCGCCGCGTCCGCCCCCGCGGTGAGCTGGGACCATGGGGCCCATGCACCCTTCCTTCCCGAGCCCGCCCGAGCCGCACGTCGTCCCCGCCGGTGAACACCCGCTGTGGGACGAGGCACTGGCAGCGGTCAACCGGGACCTCGCGGCCACCCTCCCCGAACAGCGCCCCCTGTGCCTCATCGCGTACCCGGCGGACGAACGCGAGGACGAACAGGTCTACGTCGCGCTGGCCGACGGCAACGCGCACGGCAACTCCCTGCAGCCGACCGGCTCCACCGACTGGGCGCTGTGGGGCGTCGCCGAGGCCGCCCAGGACACGATCACGGGGTGCCTGTGGCAGGCGTGGCCGGTCTGCACGCTCCACGGCCTCGGGATGCACCTGGGGGAGGAGTCCGGCCGCCCGGTCTGGAGCTGCGCCGGCGGCGGCCGGCCCGGCGATCCGGCCCATGTGCGCGCGGCGGTGGGGGAGCTGGACACGGTACACCGGCCTCACCGGCCGAACCGGAAGCGCCGCAAGGACGGCAAGGGGCGCTAGGCAGTGTCTTCAAATGATCTTGAGTGGTGGATCATGGACGGGTGATACGTCGCCATGAACTGTCCGATGCCGAGTGGGAGTTCGTCCGGCCGTTG
>NZ_JNWV01000032.1 GCF_000716535.1 Streptomyces flaveolus
ACGGCCGGACGAACTCCCACTCGGCATCGGACAGTTCATGGCGACGTATCACCCGTCCATGATCCACCACTCAAGATCATTTGAAGACACTGCCTAGGCCCGGAGCCCGCTCATCCGGCCCTCCAGGCGGCTGAGCAACTCGGTGAGGAGGCCCGCCAGTTCGCTCTGGCCTGCCGGGTCGAGCACGGACAGTACGGCCGTCTCGTAGGCGAGTTGTTCGGGGAGGATGCCGTCGACCAGGTCGCGGCCGGTGTCCGTGAGGCGGACGTGGGCCACACGGCGGTCGCGGGTGTCACCGCGCCGTTCGACCAGACCGCGCTCGGTCAGCTGCTTGATCCGCTTGGTGACGGCGGCCCCGGAGGAGAAGGTCTCCCGGGCCAGCTCGCCCGGCGTCAGCTCGTGGCCGGTGCGGCGGAGCGCGCCGAGCAGGTCGAACTCGGCGCGGCTCAGGCCGGCGCGGCGCAGCGGGGCGTCCTCGGCCTGCTGGAGCAGGGCGGCGCAGCGGTTGATCCGGCCGATGATCTCCATGGGCCCGGTGTCCAGCTCGGGGTGGACGGCCCGCCACTGGCGGACGACGGCGGAGACGGTGTCGCCGCGCGCGGGGTCGGTGCCGGCCCCTGGCCGGGCGCCGGTCGCGTCGCTTCCGGGCGTCGGTCCGCCGTTCGTCGCCGTCATGGCCGTATGTCCTCCGTCGTCCTGCCCGGGTCCCGGACCCGGTCCCGGTCCTGGTCACGGCCCGGTGCCTGGGGGCTGTCCGGGTCCTGTGGTACGAGGCCCTGGCACCGTACCGTCGCCGCGAGCGTACGGTGTCCGGCCTGCTCGGTGAGCACGACCCGTTCCTCGGGCAGGGCGCGCTGCCACCATTCGCCTGCGGCGGCGTCGGCCGTGGCGCGCAGATCGACCAGGGCGGCGGCGAGGGCGCGGCGGGCGGACTCCACGGCGCGGGGCTCCGGCCGCGGCTCGGCGAGCAGGCGGGCGGCGTGCTCGCGGGCCCGCTCGGCCGCGGTCAGCGCGCGCTCCAGGCGGTCGCCCGCGCGCCGGTTGGTGACGGCGACGGCGGCGACGAAGCCGACCAGGGCACCGACGAGGGTGTCCGCGATCCGGTCGGTGATCAGCTCGGCCGGGTCCTGGCTGCGGGCGAACTCGGTGATGAGCAGGGCCATCGGGGTGACGCAGACGCTACCCAGCCAGTAGTTGCGGCCGATCAGCGCCTCGGCACCGAAGTTGAGGGCGAGGCAGCACAGCACCAGGGCGGCCGGGTGCACATGGGCGAGCGGGGCGAGGGCGGCGAAGAGGAGGACGCCGACGAGGTTGCCGACGACCCGCTGGACGCCCCGGCTCCAGGTGAGGGTGACGTTGGCCTGGTAGAGAGAGGCCGCGGTGACGAGCGCCCAGTAGGGGCGGCCGACGCCGAGGGCGAGGGCGGCGTATCCGGCGAGGGCGCAGCCGAGCGCGGTGCGCACGGCGAGCGGGGCGAGGGGAGCCAGACTGTGCCAGGCCGAGCGGGGCGGCAGGGCCTGTTCGGCGGCCAGGCCGAGGAGTTCGTCGGCGGACTCGCGCGGCGCCTCCACACGCGGAACGCGGCCGGTGCCGCGCAGGTCGCGGGCCCAGGCGCGCAGCCGCGCGGGGTCGGTGTCCGCGGGCGCGGCCAGGGCGACCTCGGCGCGGACGAGGAGCCGTTCGAGAGCGCGTCGGGTGCGGTCGGGGCGGGCGCCGGTGGCGAGCAGCGACTGCCAGGCGGCGTGGATCGCGGCGGCGGTCGTGGCGCGGGCCCGGGCGTGGCCGTCGGCGGTGCCGCGCGTGTCGGCGTACGCGGCGGCGGCGTTCAGGGCCAGGGCGGTGGCGCGGCGCTCGGGGCCGTGCGGGCGGAGCAGCCCGGGGGCCATGCCGACCAGCCAGGCCCAGACACCGGCGGCCAGGGCCAGCCCGACGTGTCCGGGGACCTGGCCGGTGGTCTGCGGCGCGAACAGCGAGGCGGAACTGATGAAGGTGAGGACCACATTGCCGGGCGGTCCGATCCGGGTGGCGTCGCACGCGGTCTTCTGGACCGCCGCGAGGACGGCGCCGACGGTGACGAGGACGACGGCGTTCGTGGTGAGCGCCGCGGCGAGCAGGGCGACGGCGAGGCCGCCGACCATGCCGAGCACGACCCAGGCGAGGGCGCGGGCGCGGGCGGCGTAGGGCCGGTTGTGGCCGTAGAGCGCGCACAGGGAGCCGGCCATCGTGTACATCGCGAGGTCGAGGCGGCCGAGCGCGAGCAGGGTGAGGTTGGGCGGGGCGACCGCGGCCACCACGCTCAGCGCGGGCTTGAACCAGATGTCGGAGGGGCGCCCGAGGCGGAGCGTTCCGGCGAGGGGAAGACGGTGGGGGGTCGCACTGCTCATACCATCAATTTAGCACGTGTTTTACTCGTAAAATAGTCGGCGGGCCGCCTGGTCACCGACCGCGCTCCCCCGCATGCTCCCCGTGTACACCCTTGCGCTCGCGTGCGCTCCGCCGGTGGCGGGCATCGCACCCTCGACCGACCGTCGAGCGTGGAGGTGCGCGTGCACGGACCGGTGTCGATCGCCTGGCTGCTGGTCGCGCTGTGCGCGGCGACCGGGGCCTACTGCCTGCTGCGGATGCGCAGCGGTGTCGAGGAGCAGCGCCGGGCCGCGGGCGGCGAGGCGCTGATGGGTTTCGGCATGGCCGCGATGGCCGTCCCGGCGGCGGTGTTCACACAGCCGAAATGGGCGTGGCCGGTGTACGCGGCCGTGTTCGGCGCGGCGGCCCTGCGCGCGCTGTGGGCCGCGCGCGGCGCCCCGCACCATCTGCACCATCTGGTGGGCAGCGCCGCGATGGTCTACATGGCGGTGGCGATGGCCGCGTCGCCGCCCGCGGTCCACCACGGGCACGGTGGCACCGGCGTGCCCCTGCTGACCGGCGCGCTGCTGCTGTACTTCACGGGCTATGTGCTGCTCTCCGGCGCCCGGCTGGTACCCGCTCCCGCCCCGGCGGGCGGAACGGTCCCGGCCCGCTGGGGCGACCGCCCCGAGCTGGCCCGGGCCTGCCGGCTGTCGATGGGCATCGGCATGGTGGCGATGCTGCTGGCGATGTGACGACCGGCCCCGGAAGGCCCAGACCCCCGCTCACCGTGCGGAACGCCCACACCCTCGCGTCGCAACTCCGGGCCCCCCGCACCCTCGCGCCGCCACCCGGAACGCCCACACCCTCCCGCCACAACCCCGGCCCCCCACCCTCGCTCCACCGCCCGGGACCCCTGCACGCTCACACCCCCACCCGGAACACGCACATCCGCGCGCCACCACCCGGACCCCGCACCCATGCGCCACCGTCCGGAACGCCCACATCCACGGGCCATTACCGGACCCACCACCCGCGCGCCACTACCCGGACCCCGACGCCCGGCGCCACCCCCAGAACGCACGCGTTGCTTGCGTCACGTCGGTGCCGCGGACCGTACCGCTGAGCGGCCTCGCGCTCATAGGGTGCTGACCATGATGGTCTCCGTGGCCCTGCTGCTGCTCGGCGCCCTGACCGCCGTCGTCGCCCCGCGACTGCTCGCCCGGGCCGACTGGCCGGACCGCGAGCCGGTCGTCGCCCTGTGGGTGTGGCAGTGCGTGGTGGCGGCCGTCCTGTTGTGCTGTGCCCTGTCCATGACCCTCAGTGCGGCGGCGGCCTGGCAGGCGGTGCGCGGGCACGTGTTCGCCACGGCGCCGCGCGCGGTCGTGGACGCCTACGCCCTCGGCGCGGCCGGTTCCTGGGCGGCACCCACCGCCGTACTGCTCGCCTGCGGCGGCCTGTGGAGTGTGGCCATGCTGGTCCGGGAGGTCGTACGGGCCCGGACGCGGCGACGTGCGCGGCGCGCCGAACTGCTGGTGCGCGCACCGCTGCTGCCGGGCGAGGAACCGGCGGGCGGCCGGCTGGTGGTGCTGGAGGGCGACCGCCCCGACGCCTGGTGGCTGACCGGCGCCGCGCCCCGGCTCGTCATCACCACGGCCGCGCTGCGCCGCCTGAAGGGGCGTCAACTGGACGCGCTGCTCGCGCACGAGCAGGGACACGCGCAGGCCCGGCACGACTGGCTGCTGCACTGTTCGGCCGCCCTGGCGGGCGGATTCCCGCAGGTCCCCGTCTTCGCCGCGTTCCGCGACGAGATGCACCGGCTGGTCGAGCTGGCCGCCGACGACATGGCGTCCCGGCGCTTCGGCCGGCTGACGACGGCCCTCGCCCTGGTCGGACTCAACGAGGACCGCGGCGTGTTCGGGCCCTGTCCGACGCCGCAGGCGCATGTGCCGCACCGCGTCCGACGGCTGCTGACGGCACCGGACCGGCTGCCGGCCCTGCGCAGACTGCGCCTGACGGCGACCGCCGCGCTGGTGCCGGTGGTCCCGGTGCTGGTGGCGCTGGTGCCCGGGCTGCGGGCGCTGGGCTGATGCCGCCCGTCTGACGGATCCGCCCCGGTGGCGACGTGGCCGCGGCGCCCCTGTCCCACCGGGACTTGGCCACGGCCCCTCGCTTCCACAAGGATCACGGCATGCGCCATCGCCCCTCCGCTCCTCCGTCGCCCCCCGCCCCCGAGCCGCCGACGACGCTCCGCAGGGCCGCCCGCACGGCCGGCGCTCTCGGCGCCTGCTTCCTGGTGCTGCTGGTCCTCGTCGCCCTGCGCTGGCACCCCCTGATCACCGTCGACGGCGACATCTCCCGCACCACCCACCGCTGGGCGGTCCGCGACCACGAGGTGACGCGAGTCTTCCGGGTGCTGACGGACTGGGTGTGGGACCCGACCACCATGCGTCTGGTCTGCGCGGCGGCGGCGGTGTGGCTCGTCTGGCGGCGCGCGGCCTGGTGGACGGCCTTGTGGCTGGGGATCACCTGCGCGGTGGCCACGATCGTGCAGCAGGCCGTGAAGGCCGTCGTCGGCCGGCCCCGCCCGGTCTGGCCGAACCCGGTCGACTCCGCGCACTACGCGGCCTTCCCGTCGGGTCACGCGATGACCGCCACCGTCGTCTGCGGTCTGCTGCTGTGGCTGCTGCACCGCCACGGCCCACGCCCCGCCGTGTGGCGTACGGCGGTGACCGCGGCGCTCGTCTCGGTGGTGGGCGTGGGCGTCACCCGGGTGTGGCTGGGCGTCCACTGGCCCTCGGACGTGCTCGGCGGGTGGCTGGCCGGCGCGGCGCTGGTCGCGGCCGCGGTGGCGGTCCACGAGTGGCCGCGCGACGGCCGGGCGCGGCCGTCGGCCGGGCGGTAGAGTCCGGCGCATGACCGCCGTGCTGTTCGACTTCTCCGGGACGTTGTTGCGCGCCGAGTCCGCCGAGTCCTGGCTGCGTGCGGTGCTGGCCGGGACCGGCCACACCCTGTCCGAGCCCGAACTGGCCAGCACGGCACGGGCTTTGGAGGAGGCCGGCGCGCTGCCGGGCGGTGCCGCGCCGCTGGAGCTGCCCGCGGACCTCGCGGAGCTGTGGGCGGTGCGGGACGAGAGCGCGGAACTGCACCGGGCCGCCTTCACGGGCCTGTCCCGCCGGGTGCCGCTGCCGGATCCCGGGCTGCACGACGCCCTGTACGAGCGGCACATGTCCCCCGCCGCCTGGACCCCGTACCCCGACGCCGAGAAGGTGCTGCGCACCCTGCGCGAGCGCGGGATCGGTGTCGGCGTGGTCAGCAACATCGGCTGGGATCTGCGTCCGGTCTTCCGGGAGCACGGGCTCGACGCATACGTGGACGCGTACGTGCTGTCGTACGAGCACGGGGTGCAGAAGCCGGATCCGCGGCTGTTCGCGATCGCCTGCGAGGCGCTCGGCGCCGATCCGCGGGAGGTGCTGATGGTCGGCGACAACAGGGCGGCGGACGGCGGCGCCACCGCGCTCGGCTGCCGGGTGCACTTCGTGGACCACCTGCCGACGTCCCAGCGCCCGGACGCGCTGCTGCCCGTACTGGATCTCGTGGGCTGAGCGCCCACGTGAGCGGGCGCGCCACACCGCCCGTCTGAGACGATCCCCCGCGTCGCCCCAGACGGACGGCTGTTCCGGGCGGGCCCCAGGCATAGGGGCGCCCCGCTGCGTTGAGTATAGTTGGCTGGCAGCCAGTCAACGCAGGAGTTACAGAATGTCCCCGCGCAGCGCCTCGGTCAATGAAGAATTGCGGCGCCGTTCCCGGGAACGGCTGCTGCAGGCCGCCGTGGAGCTGGTCGGCGAGCGCGGGTTCGAGGCCACGACGCTGGGCGACATCGCGGACCGGGCCGGTTCGGCGCGCGGCCTGGTGTCGTACTACTTCCCCGGCAAACGCCAGTTGGTGCAGTCGGCCGTGCACCGGCTGATGCACCGCACGCTGGAGGAGGCGCTGGAGCGGGAGCCGCGCACCGAGGACGGCCGGGAGCGGCTGGCCCGGGCCATCGACGCGATCCTGGGCCTCGCCCGGGACCGGCCCGTGCTGATGCGCCAGCACATGGCGGGCCTGCTCCAGGCCGAGGGCTTCGTGCAGTGCCCCGAGCAGCGCCGGCTGGCGGAGCTGCTCGGCGACACCGTCGCCCGGTACGGCGCGCAGAACGTCTCGGCCGACTATCCGATGCTGCGGGCCCTGTTGATGGGCGCGGTGTTCGCGGCGCTGGTGCCGGGGGTGCCGATGCCCGTTCCGGTGCTGCGGGCGGAGCTGTTCCAGCGGTACGGGCTCGACTGGGAGATGGGTGTGCCCCCGGAGAGCGATGCGGGGGCGGGGGCGGGGCAAGAGGATCTGTCCCGGTTCTTCGCCACGGAGGAGCGGCCGGGCACCCCCTGACGGGTGTCCAGCCGCTCGGTCAGCGCCGGGCGTGGCGGGGTGCCAGTAGGCCCGCGTCCCGCGCCTGGGCGATCAGCCGGAGGGCGCGCCGGCGACCGCGTCCGGTCGCGTTCATCACGGCCAGCACCGGGTCGACGCCCTCGTCCTGCGCCGCGCGGTACTCCCGCGCGACGAGCCGGCGGCCCTCGATGCCTCGGGGCCAGGGGGGCCGGGCACGGCTGACGACGGGCTGGCCGACGTCCGGCTCGGGCTCTTCGGTCTGCGGGCACCCGGCGCCCGGCTGGGGCTCCTCGGGCCGCGAGCACGCGGCGTCCGGCCCGGGTTCCTCGGCTGGCGGGCACCCGGCGTCCGGAGTCGTGCCGTCACCCGCCTCGCCCGTGTCCAGGCCGCACGCCGAGCGGGTATCGGCATCCACACCGCGGGCCATCTCGGCACCGGCGTCCCCGTCGCGCGCCGGGCCGGTGTCGACGTCCACACCGCACGCCTCGAACAGCGGTCCCTCGATCCAGTCGGCGAGCGCGGTCAGGTCGGCAAGGGACAGGGCCGGCTCGGCCTGGACGTCCTCGATGGAGACACGTCCCGCGCTCACCACGGCCAGGGCGTCGACGCGGGCCCCGTCGGGGAAGGCCAGCCGGACCTGGAACCAGGAAGTGACGCCACCGTGCTCCCGCACCTGCCACGCGGGCCACACGGAGACCGCGCCATCCTCCGCGTTCCGATCAGGAAGATCAAGAAAGGATGCTTCTGGCACACACGCAACGTAACGTCGTGACCACACCCATCCGCATGGACACGCACCCGGGTCACCCCACCGGCCCCTGCCGTCGGGGGCCATGCGGTGCCATGCTGGAGCCGTCCGCACACCCTCCTTCGGGCGAGGAGTACCGCCGTGCTGCGTGTCGCCGTCGTCGGTTCCGGGCCGAGTGGGTGTTACACCGCCCAGAGCCTCGTTCAGCTTGATCCGGAGGTCCAGGTGGACGTCCTGGACCGGCTGCCGTGCCCCTACGGCCTGGTCCGCTACGGCGTCGCCCCGGACCACGAGAAGATCAAGTCCCTCCAGGGCAGCCTGCGGACGGTCCTGGAGCACGAGCGGGTGCGGTTCCTCGGCGGGGTCCGGGTGGGCGGCCCGGGCGGGCTGCCGACGCAGATGCTGAGGGGGCTCTACCACGCGGTGGTGTACTGCGTGGGCGCGGCCACCGACCGCCGGCTCGGGATCCCCGGCGAGGATCTGCCGGGCAGCTGGTCGGCGACCGAGTTCGTGTCCTGGTACAGCGCGCATCCGGACGCGGCCGACGCGGGCTTCCTGCGCGGGGTGCGCTCGGCGGTCGTCATCGGGGTGGGCAATGTCGCGGTGGACGTCACCCGGATGCTGGTCCGGGGTGCGGCGGAGCTGCGGCCCACGGACATTCCGCAGGCCGCGCTGGACACGCTGGCGGCGAGCGGGCTCACCGAGGTGCAGATGGTGGGCCGGCGCGGCCCCGCACAGGCCCGTTTCACCACCAAGGAGCTGCGGGAGCTGGGCGGACTGCCGGGCACCGATGTGATCGTGGACAAGGCCGAGCTGGCGCTGGATCCGGCCGATCCCGGCGCGCTGCCGGCGGGGCCGCGGCGCAATGTGGAGGTGCTGCGCGACTGGGCGGCACGGCCTGCCGCGGAGGCCGCCGCGCGGCGGATCCGGCTGCGGTTCTTCCTGCGGCCGGTGGAACTGCTCGCGGACGGCGGCCGGGTGGGTGCCGTGCGCTTCGAACGGACGGCGCCGGACGGCACGGGCGGCGTGACCGGGACCGGCCGGTACGAGGACGTGCCCGCCCAGTTGGTGCTGCGCTCGGTGGGCTATCGCGGAGTGCCGCTGGAAGGCCTGCCGTTCGACCCGGCGAGCGGCACGGTCCCGCACCAGGAGGGCCGGGTGCTGCGCGCCGGCGTCCCCTCCCCCGGCGAGTACGTCTCCGGGTGGATCAAGCGCGGTCCGACCGGGGTCATCGGCACCAACCGGCCCTGCGCCAAGGAGACGGTGACCTCCCTGCTCACGGACGCGCCCGCACTCGCTCGTCCGGACGTGCCGGAGGATCCGGTCCCGGCCCTGCGGGCGGCGGGCGTCGAGCCCGTGCCCTGGGACGGCTGGCTGGCGATCGAGCGCGCCGAGGCCGAACTGGGGGCGCGGCTGGGGCGCGGCGTGGTCAAGCTCTCCGACTGGGAGGCGCTGCTCGGGGCGGCGCGAGTGCTGTCGTAACGCGGTCGTCCCAGGGCGGGCAGGACACACACCGGCAACAGGCCGGAAATCAACAAACTGTTCAAGGCGCCTACGGTCTCGTTCTGTCCGGATGCCACTCCCCACCCGCCGCTGATGGAGTTCCCATGGCCACGACCGCAGACGTGCACCCCGTCGACGAGATACCCCCGGTACGACAGCTCGCCGCCTTCGGGCTCCAGCACGTGCTCGCGATGTATGCGGGCGCGGTCGCCGTGCCGTTGATCGTGGGCGGGGCGCTGAAGCTGTCGCCCGCCGACCTGGCGTACCTGATCACCGCGGACCTGCTGGTGTGCGGCATCGCCACGCTGATCCAGTGCGTCGGCTTCTGGCGGTTCGGGGTCCGGCTGCCGATCATGCAGGGGTGCACGTTCGCCGCCGTGTCACCCATGGTGCTCATCGGGACGACGGGGGGCGGGCTGCCCGCGATCTACGGCTCGGTGATCGTCGCCGGGCTGGCCATCATGCTGCTCGCGCCGGTCTTCGGCCGGCTGCTGCGTTTCTTCCCGCCGCTGGTGACCGGCACGGTGATCCTGATCATCGGGGTCTCGTTGCTGCCGGTCGCGGGCAACTGGTCGGCGGGCGGCGCCGGGGCGAAGGACTTCGGGGAGCCGAAGAACCTGGCGCTGGCGGCTTTCGTGCTGGCCGTGGTGCTCGGCGTGCAGCGGTTCGCGCCCGCCTTCCTCTCCCGGATCGCCGTGCTCCTCGGTATCGCGGTCGGCCTGGCGGTCGCCGTGCCGTTCGGGTTCACCGACTTCGGCGGGGTCGGGGACGCCGACTGGGTGGGCGTCAGCACGCCGTTCCACTTCGGGGCGCCGGAGTTCCGCGTGTCCGCGATCATGTCGATGCTGGTCGTCGCGCTGGTCACCATGACCGAGACGACGGGTGACCTCATCGCCGTCGGCGAGCTGACCGGGCGGAAGGTCGAGCCGCGCCCCCTCGCCGACGGGCTGCGGGCGGACGGCCTGTCGACCGTGCTGGGCGGGGTGTTCAACACCTTCCCGTACACGGCGTACGCGCAGAACGTGGGCCTGGTCGGCATGACCCGGGTGCGCAGCCGCTGGGTGGTGGCGGCGGCCGGCGGGATCCTGGTGCTGCTCGGCCTGCTGCCCAAGCTGGGCGCGGTCGTCGCGGCGATCCCGGCACCGGTGCTCGGCGGGGCCGGTCTGGTGATGTTCGGGACGGTCGCGGCGAGCGGGGTGCGGACGCTGGCCCGGGTCGACTTCAAGGGCAACGACAACCTGACCGTGGTGGCCGTCTCGGTGGCGATCGGCATGCTGCCGGTGGGCGTGCCCACGGTGTACGCGAAGTTCCCGGACTGGTTCCAGACGGTGATGAACAGCGGGATCAGCGCGGGCTGCCTGTCCGCGATCGTGCTGAACCTGCTCTTCAACCACCTTCCGGTGAAGGGTGGTTCAGCCGCCGGCGCCGAGTCGGCCGGCCTGCCGGTCGGCGGCGGTGAGGAGACTGTCGAGCAGTCCCGGGAAGAGTCCGTCTAGATCGTCCCGGCGCAGGCCGTTCATCTTGGCCGTGCCCCGGTAGACCTGCCGGATGACCCCGCTCTCCCGCAGCACCCGGAAGTGGTGCGTGCTGGTGGACTTGGTGACCGGCAGGTCGAACTGCGAGCAGGTCAGCTCCGCGCCCCCGGACGCGAGTTCGCGCACGATCTGGAGCCGCATCGGGTCGGAGAGCGCGTGCAGCACGGACTCCAGCCGGATCTGCTCCCGTGCCGGGTGCGGCAGCGCGCGGCCGGCGGTGGCGGTGTCGGTCACGGCGACTGCCCCTTCCTCACGAGAAGCTCCCATGCCTCCATTGTACGAGGGTCATCGTAGTTTGACATCTCTCGTAGTACGAGGAGTACCGTACGAACCGAACAGCGGTCCGTGACGAATGGAGTCCGTCGTGAGTGCGCTCTTCGAGCCCATCACCCTGCGCGAAGTGACCATCCCGAACCGGGTGTGGATGCCCCCGATGTGCCAGTACTCGGCCGACCCGGAGGGGCCGCTCACCGGTGTTCCGCAGGACTGGCACTTCGCGCACTACGCGGCGCGGGCCGTCGGCGGTACCGGTCTGATCGTGGTGGAGGCCACCGCGGTCTCGCCCGAGGGCCGGATCTCCCCGTACGACCTCGGGCTGTGGAACGACACCCAGGTGGAGGCCTTCCGCCGGATCACCCGCTTCCTCGCCGCGCAGGGCACCGTGCCGGCGGTCCAGCTCGGCCACGCTGGCCGCAAGGCGTCCACCGACCAGCCGTGGAAGGGCGGCGCGCCCGTCGGACCGGAGGCGCACGGCTGGCAGCCGCTCGCCCCGAGCGCACTGCCGTTCGACGAACGCCATCCGGTCCCCACGGAGCTGACGGTGGACCGGATCGGCGAGGTCGTCGGGCAGTTCGCCGCCGCCGCGCGCCGCGCGCTCGCCGCCGGGTTCGAGGCCGTCGAGATCCACGGTGCCCACGGGTACCTGATCAACGAGTTCCTCTCCCCGCACTCCAACCACCGCACCGACGCCTACGGCGGCTCGTACGAGAACCGCACCCGGTTCGCCCTGGAGGTCGTGGACGCCGTACGGGAGGTGTGGCCCGCCGACAAGCCGGTGTTCTTCCGCGTCTCGGCCACCGACTGGCTCCAGGACGGCGGCTGGACCCCCGAGGACACGGTCCGCTTCGCCGGCGACCTGCACGCCCACGGCATCGACCTGCTCGACGTCTCCACCGGCGGGAACGCCTCCGGCGTGACCATCCCGACCGGGCCGGGCTACCAGGTCCCGTTCGCCGCCCGGGTGAAGGCCGAGACCCCGATGCCGGTCGCCGCCGTGGGTCTGATCACCGAGCCCGGGCAGGCCGAGAAGATCGTGGCGAACGGCGAGGCGGACGTCGTCCTGCTCGGCCGGGAACTCCTGCGCAACCCGTCCTGGGCCCGCCAGGCGGCACGCGAACTGAACGCGCGGGTCCGGGTTCCGGACCAGTACCACCGCTCGGTCTGAGCCGGGGCCGCCGGGCCGGTTCACCGGCCCGGCGGTGCGGGGTCAGGTCGGCAGCAGCTGCCCGACGGCCCGCTCCAGGCGGGGCAGTGTGCGCTGGCCCGCCAGGGCGAGGGCGATCGCGGCCACCACGCCCGCCCAGGCGAACGGGCCGAGCGGGGTGCAGCCGACGACGCGGCTGATGCCCGGGGTCTGGACCACGGCCACCAGGGCCAGTGCGGAGCCCAGCGAGGTGAGCTGCACCAGGCGGCTGTCGCGCCGGTCGAGCAGGGTCTGCACGAGCTGGGTGCCGACCACCCCGCACAGCGCCATGGTGCTGGAGCGCCGGGCGGTGCCCGGCGTGAAGCGGCCGATCAGCCAGGCCGTGACCGCGCCCAGGCAGGTGGTCAGGGCCCGGTGCCGGATCTGCCGCAGCAGCGGATCGCCGAGCACGCCGGCGGCCTCCTCCACATGCCCCAGGTCCGCCTCGCCCTCCTTCTCCGTCACGGCCACCGCCATCGACGGGAACAGGTCGGTGAAGAGGTTCACCATGAGCATCTGCCGGGTGGACAGCGGAGCCCGCCCGGACAGCAGCGTGCCGAGGATGCCGAACCCGACCTCGCCCGCGTTGCCGCCGATCAGGATGGCGATCGCGTCGGCCACGCTGTGCCACAGCGCGCGGCCCTCGCCGACCGCGTCGATCAGCACCGTCAGGTCGTCGTCGGTCAGGACGATGTCCGCGGCGTTGCGCGCGGCGGCCGACCCGCGCGCGTTGATGCCGACGCCGATGTCGGCGGCGCGGATCGCCGCGGCGTCGTTGGCGCCGTCGCCGACCATGCCGACCACCCGGCCCGCGTCCCGCAGCGCCTCCACGACCTGGAGCTTCTGCTCGGGCGCCACCCGGGCCACCACGCCCGCGTCACGCAGCATCCGGGCCCGGGACGCGCGGTCGGCCGCGGCCAGCTCGTCGCCGGTGACCACCACGGTGTCCTCCGGCCAGCCCAGGTCGGCGGCGATGGCCCGCGCGGTCTGCGGATGGTCGCCGGTGAGCATGACCGGTCGTACGCCCGCCCCGTTCAGCCCGTTCACCAGCGCCGTGGAGGTCTCGCGCGGTACGTCGGACAGCGCCAGCAGGCCGACGAACTCGAAGTCCCGGAGCGGCTGTTCGAGGACGTCCGACTCCTGCTCGCCCGCGCCGAGCCGGCGTTCGGCCACCGCCAGGACCCGCAGACCGGCCCCGGCCAGCGTGTGCGCGGACTCGGAGGCGTGCGCCGGCAGCCCGGTGCAGGCGGGCAGCACGGTCTCCGGGGCGCCCTTGACCACCAGGACGGCCGGGCCGTCCCCGATCCTGCCCACGGCGGCGGCGTATCCGCGCGCGGCCTCGAACGGCAGGTCGGCGAGCTGGGTCCAGTCCGGGTCGGGCGGCGCCGCGGCCAGCACGGCTTCGTCGGTGGCGTGCACCGGCCGGTCGGAGTCGCCGTTCAGCCGCGGGCAGGCCCGTGCGGCGGCCCGGATCGTCTCCTCGGAACCGGCGTCGTCCACCGCGCGGACCGTGCCCCCGGCGTCGGAGGTGCGCACCAGCCGCAGCCGGTTCTCGGTGAGCGTGCCGGTCTTGTCGAAGCAGATGGTGTCCATGCGGCCCAGCGCCTCCAGCGTGCGCGGGGTGCGCACCAGGACACCGCCCCGGCTCAGCCGCCGGGCGGCCGCCAGCTGCGCGACCGTCGCCACCAGCGGCAGACCTTCCGGTACGGCCGCCACGGCCACCGCCACCCCGCCGCTGACCGCCTCGCGGATCGGGGTGCCGCGCAGCAGCGCCAGCCCGGTCACCGCGGCGCCGCCCCCCAGGGTCAGCGGCAGCGCCTTGCGGGTCAGTTCCTGGAGCCTGGCCTGGACGCCGGCGGCCGAGGGCGTACGGGCGGCGAGGTGGACGGCACGGGCGGCCTCGGTGCGGTCGCCGGTGTCGACCACGACGGCCCGGGCCTCGCCCGCCACCACCGTCGTGCCCTCGAAGAGCATGCACCGCCGGTCGGCCACCGGAGCGTGCGGGGTGGGGTCCGTCTGCTTCTCCACCGGCAGCGACTCGCCGGTCAGGGCGGACTCGTCCACCTCCAGGCCCTCCTGCCACAGCAGCCGGGCGTCGGCGGGCACCACGTCGTCCGTCTTGAGCTGGATCAGGTCGCCGGGCCGGAGCTTGCCCGCCTCCACCGTGCGGGTGCCGCCGACCGGGGCCTCGGTCTCCGGCGGCACCAGGCGCGCCTTCTGCTTCTGGTCCGCGACCAGTCCGGACAGCGCCCGCTCGGCCCGCAGCCGCTGGATGCCGCCGACCAGGGCGTTCAGGTCGAGTGCGCCGACGACGAGCAGCGCGTCCATGACCGAGCCGAGGATCGCCGAGGCGGCCGAGCCGACGGCCAGGACGGGGGTGAGCGGGTCCTGGAGTTCCCCGCGGACGGCGCGGCCGAGCCGGTAGGACCAGCGGACGGGCGCCGTGGCCGGGTGCCGGCCGACGCCCTCGGCGGCCTTGCGCATCCGGGTGGTGAACGCGTCGAACGGGCCGGCCTCCGCGGCCGGTTCGTGGGCCAGCCGTTCCCGGGCCTGGTCCGGGTCCAGCTCGTGCCAGTGCACCCGGGGGCGCGGGTGCGGGGAGCGGGCCACCGCCACGCCCAGTGCGGACCGGATCCCGGACAGCAGGGCCACGGCGGCACCGGCGTCGACGGGTGCGTGCCGGAGCCCCGGCAGCACGGACCGTCGGCCGCGCCCGCCGCCGGACTCGCCGACGGCGACGAGCAGCCCGGAGAGCGCGGCACCGGAGCGGGCCAGGGTCTGGGCCCGGTGGCCGACCCGGCGGGCGGCCGGGATCGCGGTCAGCACCCGCCACACGTCGGGCAGGCCGTGCAGGGCGAGGATGTCCGCGCCCCAGACCACCGCTCCGTCCCGGTCGGTCAGGGCGAGCGCGACATCGGCGGCCCGCAGGGCGCCCAGCACGTCGTGCTCGTCGGCCGACCGGACCCGGGCGACCACCAGGACGGCGCCCTCGTCGCCACGCGCCTCGTACACGACGTCGTCCAGCGGCCGGCGGGCGTCGACGACCTGGTCGGCGAGGCCGGTGAAGTCCTCCAGGGCCGGATCGTCCACGAGGACGACCCGGAGCCCGGCCCGGCGGGCCGCGTCCAGCACCGGTTCGGCCCACGCGTCGGCCTCGCCGCCCTCGGCGCGCAGCGCGCTGGGGTGCAGGACGACCGTGCCGGCCATCTCCAGCTCGCGCAGCCGCTCCGGGTCGCGGACCAGCACGCCGGTGCGGGCCAGGGCGGTGCTGAGCACGGCGTGGAAGGCGGCGGGACCGTAGCGGGCGGCCTTCGGGGAGCCGGCCAGCACCGCTTCGGCCGCCTCGGCGCCGTCGTGTTTGACCAGGAGGGTGGCCGCCGCACCCAGCAGGCTGCCGGCGGAGGCGTGGGCCGCGTACTCCTGGGCCGGGGAGACGCGCAGCGGCGGGCGCGGCGGACCCTGCGCGGCGAGGCTGACGCGGTCGGGGCCGCACAGCTGGTCGTGCACGGCGTCGAAGGCGGCCGAGCGGGCCACCGTCTCGGCCACCTGGCAGGCCCGCAGGGCGCCGTCGAGCACCAGGGAGGTGGGGGTCTGGCCGGCGCCGTGCACGGCGGCGTTCGCGCAGGCCAGCAGGAGGTCCATCCGGGTGTCGCCGAGCCGGGCGCGCAGCCATGCGCGGAAGCGCGGGTTCTCCCGCAGGAGGGTCACGGCCGCGGTCGCCATCCGGGGCGAGGGCGGCAGCCGCAGCCAGTAAGCGGTCAGGGCCACCGCGATCCCGGCGCCGTCGGCGGCGAGCGTGGCCACCGCGGCACGCACCCCGGCCGGGTCGGCCGGATGCGTGGTCTCCTCCACGTCTCCGCCCGCGAGGACGAGCCCGTGCCGCTCGGCGAGGCCGGCCGCGTGGTCCAGGACCCGGTCGGCGGCCTCCTCTTCGGTCGCGGTCACCACCAGACGGGCGAGTCCCTGGTCCCAGTAGGCGAGGAGTACGTCGGGGTGGTCCGCCAGCGCCTCGGCCATCCGGCGCGCCAGGTGTTCCGTGCCGCCCGCGCGCCGCGCCTGCTCCGGTTCCAGAGGCCGTACCGCCAGGTGGGTGCGGGCACCGGACCGCCAGTGGTCGCCGGAGCCGGGCAGCGCGTTGCGCGCCACTCGCCCCACACGCGCGGCGGCGTCCAGGCCCCGCACGCCGGCGCGCGCGGTTCCGGCAGCGGCACCGGCGGCCAGTCCGACCGCCGGTGCCGCCGCCCGCGCGAGCAGGCGTGGCGCCGCCGGCAGCAGGCGGACGGCGGACGACGGCGCTGTCAGCAGACCGGGCACATGTCCTCCTCAGAGCGTGGTGCGATCGGGTCGCGCGGTGGGCCCGAGGGGACCGGAGGACGTCCTGCCCGCCGACGCCCGGGCACCGTGGGGGGCCTCGGGCGGGCTGGGTGCCGACGCGTGTCCGGCCTCCTTGGCAGGCGCCGGCGCCCGGGTGCCCGCGCCGGTCCCGGCGGCCGGACCCTGCCCGGCGCCCCCGTCGCCGGACCTGAGGGCCGCGGTGCCCATGTCGTGCGCGGGTTCGGCGGGTGCGGCCGCGTCCGCCGGCTGCGGGGGCCGGGGCTGGGTGAGCCAGGCCACCGCCGCGCCGGTGAGGGCCACGGGCCACTCCACCACGCCCGCGGCACCGAGCACCCCGGCGCCCGCGTAGACCGCGATGCGCCGTCCGCGGGGTGAGACCGCGCCGACCTTGTCCAGTGTTTCCTCGGCGGCCCTGGTCACCGTTCCGGCGCCGGGCACCCTGCGCAGTACCGAGGCCGCGCCGCGCAGGGGCGCCGTGAGGGCCGACGACTTCTGCTCAGCCATGACTCTCCTCGGGTGAGATCGTCTTGCGTGCCCCACCGAGTGCCCGCGACCATGCTGGTCATCCCCTCTTTTCGTAGGGAAACCACCATTTCCCAGGAAATGCCACGAATCGCTTCGACGCCACCTGCCCCGGGTGTCAGGAGGTGTGCCGGAACAGCCCCTCCGGCACGGCGGAGGCGAGGACGCCGTACCCCTCGGGGTTGAGGTGGAGCCAGTCCCCGGCGTGCAGCGTGGGCTGGAGCCGGTCCGGGGCCGCGGGGTCCCGCACCGCCCGGTCGAAGTCGATCACCGCGTCGAAGTGGCCGGGGGTGCGGATCCAGGCGTTGACGCGCTGCCGGGCGGCCTCCCGCTCGCCCGCCGGATCGTCGTACGGGGTGCTGCCGCCGAACGGGGTGAGGGTCGCGCCGTAGACCCGGATGCCAAGGGCGTGGGCGCGGACGACGATCTGCCGGTACCCGGCGATCAGGTCGTCGGTGACCGCGCGCTGCGCTGCGGGGGTGGCGTCGGCGGTGCCGATGTCGTTGACGCCCTCGAAGAGGATCAGCCGGGTCACGCCGCTGCGGGAGAGGACGTCCCGGTCGAGCCGGGCGAGCACGTTGGGGCCGAGCCCGTCGTTGAGGACGCGGTTGCCGCCGGCCGCCTGGTTGAGGACGGCGATGTCCGAGGTGGCCGGGTTGCTGTGCAGGCGGTCGTAGAACTGGTCGGGCCAGCGGTCGTTGCCGTTGGTGGTGGAGCCGCGCCCGTCGGTGAGGGAGTCTCCTACGAGGGCCACCGCCTCGGTACGGCCGGAAGCCAGCACCTCGACGTCGCTGAGCAGGTACCAGTGGTCAACGGCGGTCGCGCCCGGGAGGTCCTGGTCGCGCGTGTGGTCGCCGTGCGCGAGGTACGAGGTGGTGCGCGAGCCGGGGTGGGAGGTGAGCGCGAGCGACGCCTGGCCGCGCGCGGTGTACGCCGTCACCGTCAGCTCGGACCCGGCGCGCAGCTCGAAGTCGAGGGGGTCGGAGACCATCTGTGCGCCCACCGGGACGGTCGTGGAGTTCCGGCCCGCGAAGGTGACCCGGCGCAGGGTCGCGGGTTCCACCGCGCTGACGCCGGCCTTGCCGTCGAGGGGCAGGGCCACGGTGACGGCGGTCAGCGGCAGCGGGGTGTCGCCGTACGCGTTGGAGAACCGCAGCCGGATGCGGGGGCCGCCGGCGGTGACGCGCACCGTCTGCCGCAGGGTGGTGTCGACGAGGACCGACTTGTCACCGGTGTACGGCGCGGGCGGCAGGTTGGCGGGCTCGGTCAGCTGGGGCATGCCGGTCCAGGTGTTCACCCAGTGCCGGCCGGGGCCGGCCGCGGCGGTGGCCGGAGCCGCCCTCTTGACCAGCGCCGTGAGCAGTGAGGCCGTCACGGCGAGGGCGAGGACGAGGACGCAGGTGCTGAGGACGGTGGCGAGCGGCGTTCTGCTGGGCGACTTCACGGAGACCTTTCCGGGGTGCGGGGCGACGACGGGCACGACGGGATCGGGGGGGCACCGGTGCTGCGGGGTGCGCGGGGACGGCGGGGGCGTGGGGGTGCCCGGAGGTCCGGCGCGGCGGGATGCGCGCCGGGCCGGTCATGCCGCCCGCTCCCGGGCCAGGGCCGGCGGCGCGGCGAGGGCCGGCGCCGCGAGTGGCAGGAGGGCACCCAGGAGGGTGACAAGTGCCCTGGGAAGGCCGGTTCCCGAGCGGTGCGGTGTGGGGGGCACGTCACCCGTCCCTTCCGGTCGCGGCTCGTGCGAGGGCGCGCTGCGTGCGCGTCGTGCGAGGAACACCCGGCATGGTGGCATGGACACGCAA
The DNA here is from genome assembly GCF_000716535.1 of Streptomyces flaveolus. GTDB lineage: Bacteria > Actinomycetota > Actinomycetes > Streptomycetales > Streptomycetaceae > Streptomyces > Streptomyces flaveolus_A. Next base: position 18,679 of record NZ_JNWV01000032.1, read on the forward strand.
TTCATGGAAGCGCTCCCACGCCACTTCTCACCGACCGGAAACGCTCTGCGCGACCTGTTGACTAGAAAGCGCTTGCACCCTACGGTCCGTTCATCAGCGTGACCGGCTGGCGCCTTAACTGACCCCTGAGGTGCCAGCACCCCCTACATGCGTTCCGTATGGCGTACAGGATTCATGTACGTAACCCCTCCCCCACAGAGAAGGGACGCACCCGCATGCGCATCAGAAGAGTTTCCGGCGCTGCCGGGACGGCCATCGCCCTCGCGACGGCGACCGTCCTCGCCCTGCCCCACCCGGCCGGCGCCGCGTCGTCCACACCGGTCGGCTTCGGCGCCGGGACGACCGGCGGCGGCAACGCCCCCGCGGTGACGGTGTCCACCCTGGACGCCTTCAAGGCGGCCGTGACCGGCAGTTCGGCGAAGGTGGTGAAGGTGAGCGGCCTGATCACACTGAGCGGCCAGGTCGACATCGGCTCCAACACCACCGTGCTGGGCGTCGGTTCGTCCTCCGGCTTCACCGGCGGCGGACTGCGCCTGAAGAAGGTCGGCAACGTCGTCGTCCGCAACCTGAACATCGGCAAGGCCGTCAAGACGGACGCCCTCACCGTGCAGGCCTCCACGAAGGTGTGGATCGACCACAACACCCTGTCCTCGGACCGCGAGCACGGCAAGGACCACTACGACGGCCTGGTCGACATCAGCCACGGGTCCGACCAGGTCACGGTGGCCTGGAACGTCTTCAAGGACCACTACAAGGGCTCACTGGTCGGCCACAGCGACAAGAACGCGGCCGAGGACACCGGACACCTGCGGGTGACGTACCACCACAACTGGTTCGACAACGTCAACTCCCGCATCCCGAGCCTGCGTTTCGGCACCGGGCATTTCTACGACAACTACGTGGTCGGCGCGGAGACCGCCGTGCACTCCCGCATGGGCGCGCAGATGCTCGTGGAGAACAACGTCTTCCGCGACACCCGGGTCGCCGTCACCACCAGCCGGGACAGCGACGTCGACGGATACGCCGTCCTGCGCGGCAACGACCTCGGCGGAGCCGCGACCGAGATCTCGCGGAACGGCACCTTCACCACCCCGCCGTACGACTACACGGCCGAACCCGCCTCCGGCGTCGTCGCTTCGGTGACGTCGGGCGCGGGCGCCGGGAGGATCTGAGCCCCGCTCGGACCTTCCGTCGGACCTCCACTCCGACCTCCGCCCGGATCTCCCGTCGGACCCCCACTCCGACGCCCACTCGGATCTCCCGCAGGACCCCCTCCGATCTCACTCACACCTCACTCTGACCTCACTCGGAAGAAGGCATTCGGGACATGACCTCATCAGCATCCGCGCGCGGTCTGCTGGGCGGCCTGGCCACCCTCGGACTCACGCTTGGCATGATCATGACGTCCGGTGCGCCCGCGGGCGCGGCCACCTGGCCCAACGCCAACGGCAGTCAGGCGGTCTCCGCCACCATCTCCCTGTCCGGCACCAAGGACTACGGGATGAAGCGGCTGTACGGCACCGGCGACCTCGGCAGCGACAGCCAGGACGAGGACCAGGGCCCCATCCTGGAACTCGCCCCGGGCACGGTCCTCAAGAACGTCATCATCGGCTCCCCCGCCGCGGACGGCATCCACTGCCTCGGGAGCTGCACGCTGCAGAACGTGTGGTGGGAGGACGTCGGTGAGGACGCGGCCACCTTCCTCGGCTCCTCGTCGTCCAACGTCTACACCGTCAGCGGCGGCGGGGCGAAGGAGGCCAGTGACAAGGTGTTCCAGTTCAACGGCGCCGGCACGCTGAACGTCTCCGGCTTCGCGGTGCGGAACTTCGGCACGTTCGCCCGCTCCTGCGGCAACTGCAAGACGCAGTACAAGCGGACGATCAACCTCAGCGGCATCGAGGCGACCTACAAGGGCAGCAAGCTCGTCGGCATCAACACCAACTACGGCGACAGCGCGACCCTGAAGAACATCACCATCGTCGGGGACACGAGCAAGAAGATCGTTCCGTGCCAGAAGTACACCGGCAACAACACCGGCAAGGAGCCGACCACGAACGGCTCGGGCCCGGACGGCACGTACTGCAAGTACTCCAGCTCGGACATCACCTACAAGTGATCGACGGCCGGGCGCCCGGGGTGTCACCACCACCCCGGGCACTCGCGCGGCCTGGACACCACCGTGAGCGGGACACCACGGCGGGCCCCGCCTGCCCCGTCCCGGTCTGAGCCGTCTCGGCGGGCCGATCCGCCGTCCGTGCCCCCTTCTGGTGGACGGGCCGCGCGGTCAGCGTTCGTCTTCCGGTTCCGGCGCGTCCAGGGTCGTGGTCAGCTCCCGCCGGTAGTCGGCGTAGGCGGTCCGCAGGGCCTCCCCCGGCCAGTCCGGGGGCAGCAGCGCGGACGGCAGGACCGGGTCGGTGAGCAGGTGCCGGACGGCCGCCGCGTAGGCGGTGAGCCGGCCGGCCGGGTGGCCGGACCCGGTCGCGTGGGCGAGCAGCGAGCGTGCGGTGGCCGCCCAGTCGGCCAGCGGCCAGAGCCGGGCGGCGAGGTCGCGCGGGGGCTCGTCGGGGCGCGCGGCGTACGTCAGCGCCACCTGGCGCACATCATCCGGCAGCGGACGGTCGAGGTTGTCCGGGCGCAGCCAGACGCCCTCGCGCAGTTCGGCCAGGCGCAGGGCGGTCAGCCGGGCACGCAGGTCGGCGCGTTCCGCGGGGCCGCGGCCCGTCGCCGTGATCACCACCATCTCCCAGTCGCCGTCCCACGCGCGCGTGCGGGGACGCACGGCTTCGTCCTGGCGGCGCTGCCGGGCCAGCAGCCGGTCACTGAGCCGGTAGACGGCGTCGGTGCGCCGGAGGTCGCCGGCGGTCACCATCCGGCTCAGCGCGGCCCGCAGCGTGGAGCCGCCGACCCCGAACGGCTCCACCAGCCGGACCAGGTCCTTCACCGGCAGCTCGGGCGGATGCACGCCGAGGAGCAGGCTCAGCACGACCGACCGGGCGGACAGCGGTCGCAGGCCGGCCGCATCCGCGTCCGGCTCCGCGGAGACGTTCATGCGCATGGCCCCGTACTGTACGTGCGTTCCCTTGTTGCATCATTGCTACAGCCGCAGAAAGAGTGCAACATGCTGTTATGGTCTCGATTTCCGAGCAGTCGCAGCCGCCGTCGCCGTCCCAGCCGTCGTACGCCACGCACGACGTGACCAACCAGCCCCCGCCGCTCGCCCCGTACGACTCCTCCGACGACGCCGCCCTGCTGGAGGGGCTGCGCCGGGAGGGCGCGGAGTGGGCCGAGGAGGGCATCCGGCGGCTGGGGGCGCGCGCCGGCAGCGCGGAGGCGCAGGAGTGGGGCGAGCTGGCGAACCGGTACGAGCCGGTGCTGCGCACCCACGACCGCTACGGCCACCGGGTCGACGAGGTGGAGTTCCACCCGAGCTGGCACCACCTGATGCGGACGGCGGTCGCCGAGGGCCTGGCCGGTGCCCCGTGGGCCGACGACCGGCCGGGCGCGCACGTCGCCCGGACCGCGGGCGGCCTGGTGTGGGGGCACACGGAGGCGGGACACGGCTGCCCCACGTCGATGACGTACGCCGCTGTGCCCGCCCTGCGCGCACAGCCGGATCTCGCCAAGGTGTACGAGCCGCTGCTCACCAGCCGGGAGTACGACCCCCGGCTGCGCGTTCCCACCGAGAAGCCCGGGCTGCTCGCCGGGATGGGCATGACCGAGAAGCAGGGCGGCTCCGACGTCCGGACGAACACCACCACGGCCACGCCCACCGGGGAGCCGGGCGTCTACACGCTCCGCGGGCACAAGTGGTTCACGTCGGCGCCGATGTGCGACGTCTTCCTGGTGCTCGCGCAGGCACCGGGCGGGCTGTCGTGCTTCCTGGTGCCGCGCGTCCTGCCGGACGGCAGCCGCAACACCTTCCGCATCCAGCGGCTGAAGGACAAGCTGGGCAACCGGTCCAACGCCTCATCGGAGCCGGAGTTCGACCGGACCGTCGCCTGGCTGGTGGGTCCGGAGGGGCGGGGCGTGAAGACCATCATCGAGATGGTCAACTGCACCCGCCTGGACTGTGTGATGTCCTCGGCGACCCTGATGCGCAAGACACTGGTCGAGGCGGGGCACCACGCCCGGTACCGCAGCGCGTTCGACGCCCGGCTGATCGACCAGCCGCTGATGCGCAACGTCCTGGCCGATCTCGCGCTGGAGTCGGAGGCGGCGACGACGCTCACGCTGCGGCTGGCCGGGGCGGCCGACCGCGCGGTGCGCGGGGACGCCGGGGAGCGGGCCTTCCGGCGCATCGCCACGGCCGTCGGCAAGTACTGGGTCACCAAGCGGGGCCCGGCCTTCACCGCCGAGGCGCTGGAGTGCCTGGGCGGGAACGGGTACGTCGAGGACTCCGGCATGCCCCGGCACTACCGGGAGGCTCCGCTGCTGTCGATCTGGGAGGGCTCCGGCAACGTCAACGCGCTCGACGTGCTGCGCGCCCTCAGCCGCGAACCGGACACCGCCGAGGCCCTGTTCGCCGAACTCGCCCTCGCGCGCGGGGCGGACGCCCGGCTCGACACGGCCGTGGCCGCGATCAAGCACGAACTGGCCGGAACCGACCAGGTGGGAGCGCGCCGGCTGGTCGAGCGGATGGCGCTCGCGCTCCAGGCCTCCCTGCTCGTCCGGCACGCTCCGCACCCGGTCGCGGACGCCTTCTGCGCGAGCCGGCTGGGCGGCGACTGGGGTCACGCGTTCGGCACCCTGTCCGCGGGGACCGACCTCGACGCCATCCTGGAGCGCGCCCTGCCCGACCGGAACTGACCCCTACACGCGCGCGTGCCGTGCGGCCGTGTCCGGTGGCCGGTCAGCGCCGACGGATCGCACACAGTCAGCATGCGGTTCCGGACCGTTGTCAGTGCCGTGGTGCACACTCCCGATCAGGTGCCACTCACCTGGGGAGGACAGGGAGGACGACGTGTTCACGGGGATCGACGAGGTCGACTGGGCCTCGCTGCGGCACGCGCACGGCAGCGCGGAGGACGTGCCCGGATGGTTACGGGCCCTGGCGTCCCCGGACACCGTCGAGCGAGCGACCGCGCTCGACGGGCTGTACGACGCGGTGCACCACGAAGGAAGGGCGTACGAGGCGACGCCGGCCTGCGTGCCCTTCCTGTTCGCGCTGGCGGCATGCGAGGAGGTACCGGACCGGGGCTGCATCGTGGAACTGCTGGTCGGTATCGGTGGGGAGAGGGCGGAGGGGGCGGAGGCCGGAGAGCGCGCGGGCGCGGAGAACGCGGCACGGGAGGCGGTGTGCGCCGACGCAGAGGCCTTCGTCGCGCTCGCCGGGGACCCGGATCCGGTCGTGCGCCGGGCGGCTGCCGGAGCCCTCGTGCGCTTCCTGGACCAGCCCGCCAGGGTCCTGGAGCTGCTGCGGCGACGACTGCGGGCCGAGCGGGACGATCACGTCCTGCCGGCCGTCACGGAGGCGCTCGCGCTGTTCGCACACCGGTATCCCGCCCTCGCGGACGGCGCGCTGGACCTCCTGACCGAACAGAGCGCGCCGCCCCACGCGCCGGGCCCTCGGCTCGCGGCACTCGGCCAGCTCGCGCTCCACGCGCCCGTCCGGCTCCCCGCCGACCTGGTGCCCACGGCCGTCCGGCTGCTGCACGAGCGGTCCGCACGGCGCCGGCCGCCCGCGGAACGCTCCGGCACGGACACCCTGGTGCGCCGGATACGGCGGCTGCGCCCCTCGGACGAACAGGGCGCCGCGCTGCTGCGTACTCTCCACAACGCGCTCGGGGACCGGGTGCACGACCGGATCGCCCTGCTCACCGGGCAGTTGACCAGCCCGGACCCGGTGGATCGGTGCAATGCCGTCTGGATGTCGGCGGCCCTGTTCCGTGGCTGGCGCGGCGACTACGACGCACCCGTCCGGCTGCTCGGCGCCCAACTGAGCACCGATCAGGACCGCTTACGGGACGCGGCGGTCTCGGTCCTGGCGGAGCTGTACGCGCTGGCCGCGCCCGCCGCGGACGACCTGCACGCGCTGGTGACCACCCGGCCCGATCTGTGGACGCATCGCTGGGAGCGCGGCTCCCCCTCGCTCGGCGGCCCGCTCAAGGCGCTGGCCAGGACCGGGGATCCCCGCGCGGTCCCGCCCCTGGCCCTGCTGCTGGCCGGTCCGGCGGCGCCCGTCGGGCTGGGCCACGAAGCCGCGCACCTGGGCCGGGCCGCGGCGCCGCTGGCCCCCGCGTTGCGGCTCCGCCTCGGGCGCGTCCCGCTCACCTCGCCCACCGCCGCCCGGCTCGCCACCCCACTGCTGGCGGCGATCAGGGCCATCGGCGACAAGGAGGCCGTCCCCGAACTGATACGGCTGCTCTCGGGCGCCCCCGACGGCCTGGGAGCGCGGGACGCGGTCACCGGCCAGGTGATCGAAACGCTGGCGGAGCTGGGCGCCGCCGCGCAGACGGCACCGCTCCTGCGCCGGCTGCTCCACACCCGGCACGCGGCCACCGCGGCGGGCGCGCTGTGGCTGGCGGACGGGGACGCCACCGCAGTACTCCCCGTCCTGCTGCGGGAGTTGGGGCGGGACGATCCGGACGCCCGGCGCGCCGCCGCCCGGCAGCTCGGCAGGCTGGGCCCGGCCGCGCGCCCCGCGCTGCCCGGGCTGCGCCGCCTCGCCCGGTCCGGACCGGTGCGGGAGCGGATACCGGCCGCGTGCGCGCTGTGGCGCGTCACCGGGGACGCCGAACCGGTTCGGCCGGTCTTCCGGTCAGCCTGGACGGCGGCTCCCCGCACGCGTGGCCCGATCGCCAGGTGCCTGACCACGATGGGCCCGGCCGCGGCGCCGCTGCGCGACCTGATCACCGCAGAGCTGACCCACCCGCGCCGGCACACGGCCCACGAGGGCGCCTACGGCAGCCGTGACATCCGGGACGACGAGGAGCTGCTGAAGAGGTGCCGGGAGGTGCTGGCGGGGCTTTAGCCGGGCGTGGGGGCTGGGCTCGTGGCGGAAAGGGGCCGGCGGAGCCGAGGGAAGCCGGGATGCGCGGTGCTGACGGTGTTGACGGCGACGGCGACGGCGACGGCGGCCTGAGGGTGCCGGCGCCATCGGGGGCGGCGCCCCGCGGTTGGGCAACGCCGGGCCTTGAGCCCCACCCCGCCCGCCGACGTACCCCTCTGGCACCGTCCGGACAACGATGACTGCTCGGCGAGGCCTACCGGACGCCCGGCGTCGGACCATGCGGCCCCGCTGGGCACGTCAGACCATGCGGCCCCACTGTGGGCCCAGCCTGGCCCATTCCGTGTCCCAGGCGTCCATGCGCCGGCGTTCCAGACGGCCCCGTACGGCCAGGCCCGCCGCGAAGGGGACGGCGGCGGCACTCGCGCCGACCAGGAGGCCTATCAGGGTGGACCGGAACGCGGCCTCGGAGGCGGTGGTGGGGCGGGAGACCAGACGGCCCTGCGGGTCGGTCCAGACGGTGACCGGCGTACCGGGCCTGCTGCCGGGCTCCACCCGGATCTGACCGGTGTGGGCGGAGCCGTCGGTGACGGTCCAGCGGACCTCGGCCCAGACCTGTTCCCCGGCGGAGGCATGGCTGCTGTGCGCCGGGGACTTCCCCGGCACCTGCGCGACGACCCGGGCCACGGTGGGCCGCCAGGAGGCCCGCTCGCGGGCGAGTCCGTGCTCCACCGAGCCGGCCGCCGCGAGGCCGGCGAGCACACCGGCCAGAACGGTCAGCAGACAGGCACCGAGCACCACCCAGGCCTCCACGACGTCGGCCCGGCGTTTGAGCGGGTTGCGCCGCCAGCGCCACAGCCACACCTTCGGACCACGGAACGCCTTCAAGGGCATCCTCCTCACGAGCGCACCGACCGGCCGGACCGCCCTCCCATACGCGGAAGACCGCTCCGTTGCTCACGACGAGCCGTCTCCCGACGGTCGCACGAGACACCCCCTTCGCGCAGGCGCATGTGGGAACGGAACCGGCCGATCTTCGCCACACCCCCGCGACACAGTGGGTGACCTGCGCGAACACCCGGTCTCGGGGAGAGTGTCAGTGGTGGGGTGCAGACTGGCCGATATCTGACGGCTATCGGGACGACGGCGTCCCGGAGGTGATCGGCATGACCGAGGTACTGCTCGCGGTGGGAACCCGCAAAGGCCTGTTCATCGCGCGGCGGAGGGGCGACGGCCCCTGGGAGTTCGACGAGAGTCCGTATTTCAACGCGCAGGCGGTCTATTCGGTGGCGATCGACACCCGGGGTGCCCGGCCCCGGCTGCTGGCGGGCGGTGACAGCGCGCACTGGGGTCCGTCGGTGTTCCACTCCGACGACCTCGGCCGCACCTGGACCGAACCGGCCCGGCCCGCCGTGAAGTTCCCGAAGGAGACCGGCGCTTCCCTGGAGCGCGTCTGGCAGCTCCACCCGTCCGCCGCCGAGCCCGATGTGGTGTACGCGGGCACGGAGCCGGCCGCGCTGTACCGCTCGGAGGACCGCGGCGAGACGTTCGAGCTGGTCCGGCCGCTCTGGGAACACCCGTCCCGCTCGCAGTGGGTGCCGGGCGCGGGTGGCCAGTGCCTGCACACGGTCCTCACCGACGCGCGCGACCCCAGGACCGTGACGGTGGCCGTCTCCGCGGCGGGCGTGTTCCGGTCGATCGACGGCGGCGCGAGCTGGTCGCCGTCCAACTCCGGTGTGTCGGCGGTGTTCCTGCCGGACCCGAACCCGGAGTTCGGCCAGTGCGTGCACAAGATCGCCAGAGATCCGGTCGACCCGGACCGGCTGTATCTGCAGAACCACTGGGGGGTGTACCGCAGCGACGACGCGGGCGTGCACTGGACCGACATCGGCGAGGGCCTGCCGTCGACGTTCGGCTTCGCGGCAGCCGCGCATCCGCGCCGGGGGGACACGGCGTACATCTTCCCGATCACCGCGGACGCGGACCGGGTGCCCGCAGGGCGGCGCTGCCGGGTCTTCCGCACGGCCGACGCGGGCCGCACCTGGGAGCCGCTGTCCAAGGGGCTGCCGGAGGAGGACCATTACGGCACGGTCCTGCGGGACGCCCTGTGCACGGACGACTCCGACCCCGCCGGGGTGTACTTCGGCAACCGCAACGGCGAGGTGTACGCCTCGGCCGACGACGGCGACAGCTGGCAGTTGCTGGCCGCCCATCTGCCGGACGTGCTGTGCGTACGGGCGGCGGTGATCGGCTGACTCCGCACCGCCCGGCCTCTCAAGAAGCGGACAGCGGCGAGGCGCCGCCCGCTGCCGTGCTCCGGCCATCGGTTGATCACCGACGGGTGTACGGCAGTAGGGTGACGCCCGTGGCACCACGACCCTTGCATGAAATCGTCGAACCGGGCTGGGCGAAGGCCCTGGAACCCGTCGCCGGACGGATCGCCGCGATGGGCGACTTCCTGCGCGCGGAGATCGCCGCGGGGCGCACGTACCTCCCGGCCGGACCGAACGTCCTGCGGGCCTTCCAGCAACCCTTCGACGAGGTACGGGTCCTGATCGTGGGTCAGGACCCGTATCCCACCCCGGGGCACGCGGTGGGCCTGTCGTTCTCCGTGGCACCCGACGTGCGCCCGCTGCCGGCCAGCCTGATCAACATCTTCCGTGAGCTGACCGGCGACCTGGGGCTGCCCCAGCCGTCCACCGGGGATCTCACGCCGTGGACCGAGCAGGGCGTGCTGCTGCTCAACAGGGCGCTCACGACCGCGCCGCGCAGCCCGGGCGCGCATCGCGGCAAGGGCTGGGAAGAGGTCACCGAGCAGGCGATTCGGGCCCTGGCGGCACGCGGCAAGCCGCTGGTGTCCATCCTGTGGGGCCGTGACGCCCGCAATCTGCGTCCGTTGCTGGGCCGTCTGCCGGCGGTGGAGTCCGCGCACCCCTCGCCGATGTCGGCCGACCGCGGCTTCTTCGGCTCGCGCCCGTTCAGCCGCGCCAACGACCTGCTGATCCAGCAGGGCGGACAGCCGGTGGACTGGCGCCTGCCGTAACCGCCCCGACCAGCAGGCCGGGTTCGACAAGGACCCGTGGGACGTGACCCCGGGAAACGCGGTCGACGACGAACCGGACGAGGACGTCGTACCGGACACGGACGAGGCCGGCACCGGCCCCCGGGGCGCACCCCGGCCGGGCACGGTACATCCGGAACACCCGAGCCCGGACGAACCGTCGGCCTGAGCCTCGGGGCCGTCGGCTTGGGGTGGCGGACGTCTGCGTGATCCCAGGGCGCCTCGGCTGGACCCGCCGGAGTCCGGCACGGCTGGGCGAGCGCCTCCGACCAGCGGTTCCGTACCGGTTCATCGGCGACGTCCTGCACATGCACCGGGCACGTGCCTCCTGCACGCGTCCTCCACGCGTAACTCATCAGACAAAACCGGACGGATACCGCTCACCTGCACCCTCCCCGAACGACGGAGGGCAGGAAGCCAGTAACATGCGACGCCATGAGCTCCCCCACTGGACCCGCGTCCGGCCTGCCCGTACGAATGCCGCGACCCCGCCAGCCCGGACGCCACCGCCGTCCGGAACCGCTGGTGGCTCCTGAGGGCGCGCCCGCGCTCGTCCTCGCGGTGCCCGGTGTGCCCAGCACCACCACGCGCAGCCTCGCCGAGGAGGTCGTGAGCATCGCCCGCTCGGAGCTGCCCGGTCTCGACGCCCGGATCGGGTACCTGGACGGGGACGACTCCGAGTTCCCCGCGCTCCGTTCCGTGCTGGCGCACGCCGCCGAGGAGCGCACCGCCCGGTACGAGCAGGCCGTCGCCGCGGGGGTCGAGGGAATCAAGGAGCCCGACGGCCCGGTCGCCGTCGTCGTCCCGCTGCTGGCCGGTCCGGACAGCGCGCTGCTGCGTCAGATCCGTCAGGCCGTGATGGACAGCCGGGTCGCCGCCGAGCTGACCGATGTCCTCGGCCCGCACCCGCTGCTCGCCGAGGCGCTGCACGTGCGGCTGTCGGAGGCGGGCCTGGCCCGCGCCGACCGCGCGCGGCTGTTCACCGTGGCCACCGCCGCGGACGGCATCATCCTGGCCTCCGTGGGCGGCGAGGAGGCCGTCCAGGCAGCGGGGATCACCGGCATGCTGCTCGCCGCACGGCTGGCCGTGCCGGTGATGGCGGCGGCCCTGGACCAGGAGGGCTCCATCGCCTCCGTGGCCGAGCAGCTCCGTTCCTCCGGCTCGCAGCAGCTTGCCCTGGCGCCGTATCTGATCGGCCCGGAGATCGACCCGGCACTGCTGGCCGCGGCCGCCGAGGAGGCGGGCTGCTCCACGTCCGAGGCGCTCGGCGCGTACCCGGCGATCGGCAAGCTCGCGCTCGCCAAGTACACGACGGCGCTGGGCATCACCCCGCAGCAACCGCAGAGCGCACCGGTCCGCTGACGCCCCGGCGCCCGGCCTCCCCGGACCACCCGGCACCTGTACGACACAGGGCCCGCTCCTCACCCGGAGCGGGCCCTTCGCCTTACCGGAGCCCTTCGCTTTGCCCGAGCCCGTCGTCCCCCGCCCCGCCCGCTAGCCGAACACCACGCAAGAGGCCGCCGGAACCCGCACGGAGCCGTCGTAACGAGGGACGCCCGTCGCCTCGTCCACGGCGAACCAGGTCACCTCGCCGGAGCGCTCGTTCGCGGCGTAAAGGAAGTTGTCGTGCTCGGCCAGCGCGCGCGGCCAGTGCCCGCCGCAGGGCACCGTACCGGTCAGCCGGAGTCCGTCCGCCTCGACGGCGAGGACGGACAGGACGTCCTCACCGCGGGTCGCGGTCCAAACGAAGCGGCCGTCGGGCGAGACGACGATCCCCGAGGGGTAGGCGTCACCGGCGGGTGCGCCGGGCAGCACGGGTACCTCCGTCAGCGGCTTCAAAGACCCGCCCGCGGCGTCCCAGCGGCACACGGTGACCGTGGGGGTCAGCTCGTTGACCACGTAGGCGTGCTCGCCGTCCGGGTGGAAGGCGAGGTGGCGCGGTCCGGAACCGGGGCGCAGGGCGATCTCGCGGTGCACGGCGGGGCTGCCGCCCGCGAGGGTGCACACGCGCACCGAGTCGGTCCCGAGATCGACGCTGACGACCCACCGCCCGCTGGGGTCGGGCTGCACCTGGTGGGCGTGCGGGCCGCGCTGGCGCCGGTCGTGCGGTCCTGAGCCGGAGTGCTGGAGCCGTCCGGAGGGCGCCCCGGCGAGCGTGCCGTCCGGGCGCACGGGGACGGCGGTGACGCTGCCGCAGCCGTAGTTGGCGGTCAGCACGTGCCCGTCGTACAGGCTCAGGTGGGTGGGGCCGCTGCCGGCCACCGGCACCCGGGGTCCGGCGGGTTCGGGCCGGTCACCGGTGACGCGGTAGGCGGCGACGGCGCCCTCGGCCGTCTCGCTGACCGCGTAGAGCGTGTGCCCGTCCGGTGACAGGGCCAGGTAGGAGGGGTCGGGGACGTCCCGCACGGCGGAGAGAAGGGTGAGCGCCCCGGTGTCCGGCGCGACGTCGGCGGTCACCAGTCCGGGTCCGCCCGCCGCCGTGAACGATCCGATGAACGCCCGGCGCCTGCCCGCCCTGCCGTCCTGTGCCACCGCTGTCCCCTCTCGGTCGAGCCCCTCGCGCCGGTCCGGGCCCGACGGTAGCAGTCGATCACCCGAGGTCTAGACCAAGGAGCCGGGGTGGCAGGGCGGTTCTTCCGGGAGTTGGCGCACTTCCTTGCGAGTGGGGGCGCACTCGGTTCTCGTGCGCCCCGCCCGGTCACGCGCCGACCAGCCGGGAGCCCGACGGCGTGCGCAGCGGCTCCGCGAGTTCGGCCAGGGCGCGCTCCAGGCCGTGCAGATGCACCAGGGCGGGTTCGGCGGGCGGCTCGGCGGGGCGGAGGAGGGGTTCGGCGCGGCCGTCGGTGAGGGCCTCGACGGCGGCCTCCACACGCCAGCAGGCGGCGGCGAGGCGGGCGTCGTGGGAGGCCTCCGGGTCGGCGGCGACCGCGACCAGGCCCCGGATCTCGCGGGCGCAGTCGTCGAGCAGCGCCAGGACCCGGCGGGCCCGCGCCTTGCGCGCCGGCATCGGGTTCAGCGGGTGCACCAGCGGGGCGACCGAGAGCCGGACCCGGCCGAGCAACTGCTCCAGTTCGGCCACGCGCGGCGCGGGGTCGGCCGTGGTGGAGCCGGCGAGGCGGGCGGCGGCCTCGGCCGTGCAGGCGTGCACGCAGCGCAGGGCCCGCTGGATCCAGGCGTCGGTGGTGGCGTGGGTGGTGACCGGCAGCACGAACAGGACGGCGAGCGCGGCGCCGAGCGCCCCGACGCCGGTCTCGACGAGCCGCAGCGCGAGCAGTCCGGGGCTGAGGACGCCGAGGAGGCCGTACAGGGACTCGGCGAGCAGGGTCACCCAGAGCATCATCCAGGTGTAGGAGACGGCAGCCGTGTAGAAGATGCCGAACACGGCGACCGCGACGAGGACGGCCGTCGGCAGGGGCGCGCCGTGCGCGGGGACCGCGATCAGGAAGCCCAGGCAGATGCCGATGACCGTGCCGAGGACCCGGCGGAAGCCGCGGACCAGCGTCTCGCCGCGCGAGGCGGTGTTGACGAAGATCCACCAGGTGGCGCCGACGGCCCAGTACCAGCGCTGTCCGGACACCAGTTGGCCGACGACGAGCGCGAAACCGGCGCCCGCGGTGGCCTGGACGGCCTGCCGGGTGGTCACCCGGGCCAGCCCGGCCCCGGCCGTCGGGACCGGTACGGCGGCCGGGGGCAGCCGGCGCTCGTAGCACCAGACACCGAACCGCACGAGGGCCGCGCTGAGCACGGAGAGCAGGACGGCGGCGTACAGCTCGGGCAGTTGTCCCGGGGCCGCGTGCAGGAACTGGGCCACGAAGAACGTCATGAAGGCGAAGACGCCGAGGCTGTGCCCGCGCGGGCCCCATCGGCGGGCGTAGACGCCGGCGCCGACGACGGCGAGGAAGGTGAGGTCGCGGGCGACGGGGTGGTCGTGCAACTCGGCCGCGGCGGCGAGCACGGGCACGCCCACGACGGGCAGCAGGGCCGTGGTGACCGCCTGTCCGCGCACGGTCGGGTCGGTGACGGTGAACAGGGCGAGCAGCGCGGCGAGGCCGCCGGTGACGGCGCCTGCGAGGGAGTGTCCGGCCAGTCCGCAGACCACCACCGCCAGTCCGATGCCGAGGACGGCCCGCGCGGCGAAGCGCAACCGCGCCCGTCCCGGGTCCGGAGCCACGAACATCCTCTTCAGCACTGCTGCCCTCCCCTGGGGTGCATGGGTACACCGGCACAGAAAAGGCGCCGCGGGGGTCCGCAGCGCCATCGACACGTCCATAAGAGCATCACCGGGGTCACTGGCTCAAGTGTGACGCGAATCGCTGAGCCATTGGCACAGCATCAACCCGGCACGCCCACTGACCGGAATACCAACGGACCAGGTGGGACGGCACACGCGTCTCAGGATCACCTGGACCATTGGTACAGTCGTCCATCATGGCCGTGGACGCACTCGACACCCGCATCCTGCGGCTGCTTCTGGAGCAGCCGCGCACCAGCGTGCGCGAGTACGCCCGCATCCTCGGCGTGGCCCGCGGCACGCTCCAGGCCCGGCTGGACCGGATGGAACGGGACGGCGTGATCACCGGTACGGGTCCCTCCCTGTCCCCCGCCGCGCTCGACCATCCGGTACTGGCGTTCGTGCACATCGAGGTCACCCAGGGCCATCTCGACGACGTGGGGGACGCGCTGGCCGCCGTGCCTGAGATCGTGGAGGCCTTCTCGATCACCGGAGGCGGTGACCTGCTCGCACGCGTGGTGGGCCGGGACAACGCGCACCTGGAGGACGTGATCCAGAAGCTGATCAGCCTCCCGGGCGTGGTGCGCACCCGCACCGAGGTGGCGCTGCGCGAGCGCGTCCCGTACCGGCTGCTGCCCCTGGTGGAGTCGGTGGGCCGGGCGGCCCGCGTCTGACGCTTGGCATCCTGGACGCCATGAGCGATCTCGGCGCCCTCTCGGTCATCTTCGATCTCGACGGAACGCTGGTGGACAGCGAGCCGAACTACTACGAGGCGAGCCGGCAGACCCTGGCCGAGCACGGCGTCCCCGACTTCACCTGGGCGGACCACGAGGGCTACGTCGGCATCAGCACCCGGGAGACGGTGACGATCTGGCGGGAGCGCTACGGCCTGCGCGCCTCGGCGGCGGAGCTGCTGGCCGCGACGAACCGCCGCTATCTGGAGCTGGCCCGCACCCGTACGCGTGCGTATCCGGAGATGCGCGCGTTCGTGGAGCTGCTGGCCGCCGAGGACGTCCCGATGGCGGTGGCGTCGGGCTCCTCGCCGGAGGCCATCGAGGCGATCCTGGCGGGCACCGGCCTGGGCGCCTTCCTGCGCACGGTGGTCTCGGCAGACGAGGTCCCGCACGGCAAGCCCGCGCCCGACGTCTTCCTGGAGGCAGCCCGCCGGCTCGGCGCCGACCCGGTCGACTGCATGGTCCTGGAGGACGCGGCCCCGGGGGCGGCCGCCGCCCACGCGGCCGGCATGCGCTGCGTGGCCGTCCCGTACGTCCCCGCCCAGGCCGACGCCCCCGAGTTCGGCACCGCGAGCCTGCTCCTGCGGGGCGGCCAGACCGAGTTCACGGCGCGGTCGGCGTACGCGTGGCTGCGGGACACGGCCCGTGAGCAATCCCCTTACCGGCAGTACCGCTGACGCTCCTCCGCTCCCTCCACGTCTGCGATCTGCTGCCGTCCCTGACCCCGGTCCCCGGTTCCCGCTCCACTTCCCCCTGCACGGCACCGAGGGTGTGGCGGGAGCGCCCTTTCGGAGCAAGGGGGCGCTGGTCGTCCACGTGGGGAGCACCGTGGACGCCTGGCGGCCGAAGGACGACTGGGGCGCGCGGACGGAGAGGCCGTGGTGCGTACGGCGCGAAGGGCGTCGTACATCTCCTGAACTGCCTCGGCCGGGGACGGAACCGGAGGCGAGGAAGGCGCCGTTCCCGGGGTTCCGCACGGTCGTTCCCGGCGTGCGCGCGCGGCCATGACTGCATAGCGTGACCCCATGAGCACAGAACAGGCCCGGACCGCCCCCGACGAGCGGCGGTGGAAGGCGCTCGGGGTCTGTCTGGCAGCGGGCTTCATCTCGCTCCTCGACACCTCGATCGTCAATGTGGCGCTGCCCTCGCTGGAGCGCGGACTGGGGGCCTCGGAGGCGACCCAGGCATGGGTGGTCTCCGGGTACGCCCTCACCTTCGGGCTGGCGCTGGTCCCGGCCGGCCGGCTGGGCGACATGCGTGGCCGGCGCCAGGCCTTCCTCTTCGGGCTCGCCGTGTTCACGGTGGCCTCGGCGGCGTGCGGATTCGCGCCCAGTACCGGCTGGCTGGTGGTGTTCCGGCTGATCCAGGGCACGGCCGCGGGCATCGTCGCGCCGCAGACCTCTGGGCTGATCCAGCAGATGTTCCAGGGCTCCGAGCGGGCCAAGGCCTTCGGGGTGCTCGGCACCGTCATCGGGGTGTCCACGGCGGCGGGCCCCCTGGCGGGCGGCCTGCTGATCGATGCCGCCGGCACCGACGACGGCTGGCGCTGGGTGTTCTTCGTCAACCTGCCGATCGGGGTGGCCGCCTT
This sequence comes from Streptomyces flaveolus, assembly GCF_000716535.1. GTDB lineage: Bacteria > Actinomycetota > Actinomycetes > Streptomycetales > Streptomycetaceae > Streptomyces > Streptomyces flaveolus_A. Next base: position 35,239 of record NZ_JNWV01000032.1, read on the forward strand.
CGTCGCGGGCCTCCGGCTGCTGCCGCGTTTCCCGGCGACGGGGAAGCACGAGGAGTTCGACCTGTTCGGAGTCTTCCTCCTGGGCACAGGTGTCCTCGCGCTCATGCTGCCCCTGGTCCAGGAGCAGCAGTGGACGGGACGGGAGAAGTGGGCGCTGATGCCGCTGGCCGTGGTGCTGCTGGGCGCGTTCTGGGCGTGGGAGAAGCGGCAGGGACGGCTCGGCCGGGCCCCGCTGGTCGACCTGGCGCTGTTCTCCCTGCGCTCCTTCACGCTCGGCGCCCTGATCAGCCTCAGCTACTTCGCGGGCTTCACCACCGTCTTCTTCCTCTACGCCCTGTACCTCCAGAACGGCGTGGGATACAGCGCGCTGGCGTCGGGGCTCACGGTCCTGCCCTTCGCGGCTGCCTCGGCGGTCGGCGCGGCCATCGGCGGTCGGCTGGTGGTGCGCTTCGGCCGCAAGCTGGTCGTCATGGGGCTGGCCGGGGTGGCACTGGGCGTGCTCGGGGTGGTGGTGGCGGTGGAGCTGGTGCCCGGACGGAACGTGGGATGGGCGTCGGCGCTGCCCCTGCTCATCGGCGGCATCGGGTCCGGCCTGACGGTCTCCCCGAACACCACCCTCACCCTGACCCGCGTCCCCGTGCACCGGGCGGGCGCCGCCGGTGGCGTCCTCCAGACGGGCCAGCGCGTCGGCTCGGCCGCCGGGATCGCGGTGGTGGGCGCGGTGTACTTCGCCCACCTCGCCAATCACGGCCGTGCGGACACGGCGCTCCAGCTCGGGCTGCTGGCCATCGCGGGAATCATCCTGGTCGCCCTGGTGCTGGCGATCGCCGATCTGCGCGAACGCCAGGTACGCCCCGAGCAGGAGAAGTCCGCGGAGCCGATCGGGCGGGGCTGGGACGAGGGGGGCGCCGTGGAGAGCGTCCGGCCTGGTCCGTGAGGGAACGGGCGCGGGGCTCCGGTGGGAGACGAGGGGGCTCCGGTGGGAGATCCGCGAGGGGGCGGTGAGAGCGCGGAGTGCTCGGCACAGAGCGCGCCGAGAGCACCGAAGGCACCGGCACAGACGGCACCAAGCGCGTCGGCCGCCTTCGTCGTGGTCCCTCGCCTCACGACCTCCGGCGCGGCTTCCCCCGCTTGGCCGGCTTGCCCCCGCCGCCCGTGCGGGCGCGGGCCGTGCGGCCGGCCGGCTTGCCCGAGGACTTCGCCGACGGCTTGCCGGACGACTTGGCCTGCGACTTCGCCGCAGGTGTCGGGCGGCTGCCGCCCTGGTCGGAGCGCTTGCCCTGCTCGTCGGCCGAGGGCTTCACCGCCGTACGACCCCTGGTGCTGTTGACCGTGCGTCCGCGCACGATGCCGATGAACTCCTCCACCAGGTCGGTGGTGGCCTCCTCCGGCCAGGACAGGGCGACGCCCGACTGGGGGGCGTCGACGACCGGGCGGTAGGTGAGGTCCCGGCGGTGGTGCAGACGGGCGAGGGACTGCGGGACGATCAGGAGACCGACGTTCGCCGCCACCAGTTCGACGGCGTCCGCGGTCGTGGCGGGTCGCTCGAAGGCCGGTTCACCGGGGGGCGCGTCCCAGTCGAAGACGTCGTCCAAGGGGTGGAAGAGCACCTCGTCGGCGAGGTCGGCCAGGGTCACCTCGTCCGCCGCCGTGATCAGGTGGTCCTTGGGGACGACGACCACCGTGGTCTCGAGGTACAGCGGGATCGCGCTGAAGAACGTACGGTCGACCGGCAGCCGGACCAAGCCCGCGTCGGCCTCGCCCGCGCGCAGCACCTCCGGCGCCTCGGCGGGCGGGACCTGGACGAGGGTGAGCGGGACGTCGGGCAGGCGCTCGTTCCAGATCCTCACCCACTTGGCGGGCGTCACTCCGGGAACGTACGCGAGCCGGAACGACGGTGAATCCTCCGAGCCAGTCATCAGGCCAGGTTACCGGCCCGGCCGGAAGCCTCCGCCACGAGCCGCCGGCACGGGCCGCTGATACGGGTCCCTGATACGGGCCGCCGACACGGCTCGCCGTCACCGGTCCCACCGGGCCTCGCCCGCAGATGCCCGGCTGCGCCCCGGCGTCAGTCGCCATCAGGCCTTGGCCGGCAGGTGCCACCCGCGCTTCGGCGCGAGCGACCCCAGGCCCTCGTCACCCGCCGTGGTCGGCCCTCCCATATGCGGCCGATACCCTTGAGGACATGAAGTCGCAGCAGAGCACCCAGACGATGAAGCCCGCGACCGCGGCGAAGAAGCTGGGTGTGTACCTCCCCGCCACCCCCGCCTCCTTCCAGGAGGGTGTGGTCACGCGCGCCGAGCTGAACGAGTTGCAGGCCAACCCGCCCGAGTGGCTGCGCGAGCTGCGGAGCAACGGTCCCCACCCGCGTCCTGTGGTGGCCGCCAGGCTGGGCGTGTCCATCGCGGGTCTCGCCCGGGGCGGGGTCACCGAGCCGCTGACCACCGAGCAGATCGAGGCGCTCAGGCAGGAGCGGCCCGAGTGGCTGGAGAAGGAGCGCGCCACCCAGGCGGAGGTCCGCAAGGAGGCCGCGCGGCTCAACGACCTGAAGAAGCAGAAGGCGGAGAAGGCGGAGAAGAGGGACGGCGGCGCCGAGCGCGGCTGATCCTTCCGTCCATCCCGACGCCCTCCGGCTCCGCCCGGGGGGCGTTGTCCGTTGTCGGTCGGACGGCCGGGCGGGCGGGGAACCGGCACACAGAGGGCGACACCGGACGGGCCGCCGTTCCCCCGTGCCGGCGGCCCCTCGGACGCGCTGTGTCCGACCAGGCCGGTGTCGCCGGGTTGAAGTGTGCGACAGCCGGGGACCGCAGGGGTATGCGTACAACTACGTACGCCGACGGGGAGGACGGGTACGCAAGGCAACCGGAGAGGAACCGTGCGGCTGGAGAAGGCCTACGAGCGCATGACGGCCGTCGCCGTGGCGGCACTGCACGAACGGGAACCCGAGCGGCTGTGGCCGATGCTGGCCGGCACGCTGGCGGAGGTGTGCGGGGGCGAGGCGGTCATCCACAAAATGGACGAGTGGAGCGAGAGCGCGGGCACGATGGGCACGGTGCCGGATGCCGCCGCCGCCGAGCTGGCCCGGCTCGGGGAAGCCGACCTGGGCCTGCTGCGGGCGGGCTACCCCTTCGCCGGTCACTACGCGGCCGGAACCGACCGGACGCCGGTCAGCGCGCACCGGGCGGCGGGTCGTACCTGGCCCTCCAGTCCCACGGCCCGCCTGCTCCGTGAGGTCCTGGACGTCGACCATGTGCTGGGCGTGCCGCTCCCGGGGAGCGCCGCCCCGATCACCGGGTGCCTGGTGTACCGCGCCGGCCAGGACTTCAGCGACGACCACCTGGCCGTCGCCGAGCGCGCGCAGCCGCTGCTGGCGGCGGTCGAGCGGCAGCGGCAACTGCTGGAGGAGTGGCGGCGGGCGCTCGGCCCGGCCGGTACGCCGGACCAGCGGGCGGCGGACTGCGCGCTGACCCCGCGCGAGACCGCCGTCCTGCTGCTGCTCACGGACGCGCTCACCGCGGACGCGATCGGCCGCCGCCTCGGCATCTCGGTCCGCACGGTGCACAAGCACGTGGAGAACATCTACCGCAAGCTGGGCACCCGTGACCGCGTCGGCACGGTACTGCGCGCGCAGCGGCTCGGCCTGGTACCGATGCCCCCTCCGGCCGATGCCGCCCGGCCTCACCCTTCCTGACCCGGCACCGTGTCCATGCGGTGAGCCGGTGAAGCTCAGCCGAGGAAGCTCAGCCGGACCCGGCGGTCCGGATTGTCCTTGTTGGTGTCCACCAGACACACCGACTGCCAGGTGCCCAGCTCCAGGCGTCCACCGATCACCGGCAGGGTCGCGTGCGGCGGCACGATGGCGGGCAGGACGTGGTCGCGGCCGTGGCCGGGGCTGCCGTGCCGGTGCTGCCAGCGGTCGTCGGCGGGGAGCAGGGTGTGCAGGGCGGCGAGGAGGTCGTCGTCGCTCCCGGCACCCGTCTCGATCACGGCGATTCCGGCGGTGGCGTGCGGGACGAAGATGTTGAGCAGACCGTCGCGGCCGGCCGCCGCCTCCCGCAGGAACTCCTCGCAGTCGGCGGTGAGGTCGACGACGCGTTCCCGGCTGCCGGTGGAGACGTTCAGCACGCGTGTGGTGAAGGCATCGGACATGCCCTCATCCTGACCCATACGCCGGTTCCCACACCCCGTGGCACCCGCGTTTTCCGATACACGTGGTCCACAGGACGAGACACCGTTGACCTGTCCGCTGTCATCTGGCTACGTTCTGCCGCATGTTGCGTTCAGCCCTGCTCACCACGCGCGGTCACATCGACCTGCTGCGGGTGGCCTCCGCCGCGTGTCGCCGCGGCCGCTGACGCCCTTTCCTTCCTCCTCCTTCCCTTCGCGGCTTTCCGCGCTGCGGGGTACCTCGCCCTACCCCCGTGCGTCCGTACGTCACCCCTGATCAGCTCGCCGTTGAGCGGGACATGACGTAACCGCGCCGAGCCGCGTCTCCCCCGCCCCCGGCTCTCTCCCAGTGGAGCATTCATGAGCATCAGCCATGCCCCACCCAACTCCCCCGGGCCCGACATTTCGGGTACGTCCACGTCGCAAGCCGCCGCCACGGAAGCTTCCGGCCCCGCGTCCCCCGCCCTCCAGCCCGTGGTCCCCGCCTCCACTCGCCGCGCCCGGGTCCCCCGCTGGCTGCGCCGCACCACCGGCCCGCTCCTGCTGCTGGCCCTGTGGCAACTCCTCAGCGCCACCGGCGTGCTGGCAGCCGACGTGCTCGCCTCGCCGGGCCGGATCGCGCGGGTCGGCTGGGATCTGATCGCCGACGGTTCGCTGCCGTCGGCCATGGGCACCTCCCTCCAGCGCGTCGCGTTCGGATTGCTGTTCGGCACGGTGATCGGCACCGGGCTCGCCTTGCTCTCGGGGCTGTTCCGGATCGGCGAGGACCTGGTCGACGCACCGGTGCAGATGCTGCGCACGGTGCCGTTCGTGGGTCTCATCCCGCTGTTCATCATCTGGTTCGGCATCGGCGAGACCCCGAAGATCGCGATCATCACGCTCGGGGTGACCTTCCCGCTCTACCTCAACGTCTACGCCGGCATCCGGGGTGTCGACAGCCAGCTCATCGAAGCCGGTGAGTCGTTGGGGCTGTCCCGATGGGGGCTGGTACGGCACGTGGTGCTGCCGGGCGCGCTCCCCGGGGCGCTGACCGGGCTGCGGTACTCCCTCGGCATCGCCTGGCTCGCGCTCGTCTTCGCCGAGCAGGTCAACGCCGACGCAGGCATCGGATTCCTGATGGTGCAGGCGCGGGACTTCCTGCGGACCGACGTGATCGTGGTCTGCCTGATCGTCTACGCCTTCCTCGGCCTGCTCGCCGACTTCATCGTCCGCTCCCTCGAAAGGCTGCTGCTGCAATGGCGACCGACGTTCACCGGACGGTGACCGGGCCCGCGGTCCATGTCGAGGGGCTGACCCGCTCCTTCGACGGCCGCGCCGTCATCGACGACCTCCGACTCGACATCGCACCCGGCGAGTTCGTCGCCCTGCTCGGGCGCAGCGGCTGCGGCAAGTCCACCTTGCTGCGCATTCTCGCGGGCCTCGACCGGGACATCGAGGGCACGGCCCTGGTCCCGCGCCGCCGGGCCGTCGCCTTCCAGGCACCCCGGCTCATGCCCTGGAAGAAGGTGTGGCGCAACGTCCTGCTCGGACTGCCGGGCCGCCCCGAACGGGACGTCGCCGAGCGGGCGTTGGACGAGGTCGGCCTCGGTCATCGCGTCGACGCCTGGCCGAAGACCCTGTCCGGAGGCGAGGCGCAGCGCGCCTCCCTCGCCCGCGCGCTGGTGCGCGAGCCCGACCTGCTGCTGCTCGACGAGCCGTTCGGCGCCCTCGACGCGCTCACCCGGATCAAGGCCCAGCGCCTGGTCGGAGAGGTGTGGCAGCGCCGGGGCTGCGCGGTGCTGCTGGTCACGCACGACGTCGAGGAGGCGGTACTGCTCGCCGACCGCGTCCTGGTCATGGACGGCGGCCGGATCGCCCATGAGCAGCACATCGAACTGGACCGGCCGCGTGAGATCACCGACCCCCGGTTCGCCGCCCTGCGCGCCCGACTGCTGGAACGGCTCGGCGTCGACACCACCGCCGCAGCCGCCTGAACGCCCACCCTCGCACACGAACGGAACCGTCATGCGACGACGCCTCGTCCCCGCCGCGCTGCTGCCCTTCGCGCTCCTGCTCACCGCCTGCGGCGGCAATTCGTCCGCCCAGACCGGCGCCGACATCGACGGTAAGGGCTCCGTCACGCTGAACGTCGGTGACCAGAAGGGCGGTTCGGAGGCCATCCTCCGCGCCGCCGGAGAGCTGAAGAACCTGGACTACAGGATCAAGTGGTCGACCTTCACCTCCGGGCCGCCGTTGCTGGAGGCGGTGAACGCCAAGGCCGTCGACATCGGCGGCGTCGGCAACACCCCGCCCGTCTTCGCGGCCGGCGCCGGTTCGAAGATCACCGTCGTCGCCGCCTGGCACGGCACCTCCAAGGGCGACACCGTCCTCGTGCCGAACGGCTCGAAGCTGACCGGTCCGCGCCGGCTCAAGGGCAGGTCCGTCGCGGTCGCGCAGGGTTCCTCCGCGCACTACCAGCTGGTCGCCTCCCTCAAGGCGGCCGGGCTGAGCCTCGCCGACGTCAAGGTCAAGTATCTCCAGCCGGCCGACGCTCTCGCCGCGTTCACCTCCGGCAAGGTCGACGCGTGGGCGGTCTGGGACCCGTACACCTCGCAGATCCTCCAGACCCGGCGGGGCCGCGTGCTCACCACGGGCGACGGCATCACCAACGGGCTCACCTTCCAGGTCGCGGCGCCGGCCGCCCTGAAAGACCCCGGGAAGGCCGCCGCGATCAAGGACTACCTGGCACGGCTGCGGCGGGCCACGGCCTGGGTGTACGACCACCAGGAGGAGTGGGCCAAGGTGTGGGCGAAGGACACCGGGTTGCCCTACGAGGTGGCGCTGGCCTCCGTGAAGCGCACCAACTCCACCCGTGTCCCGGTCGCCGTCGACAAGCAGCTCATCGCCTCCGAACAGCGGATCGCCGACGCGTTCACCGAGCTGAGGCTCATCCCCGGGAAGGTCGACTTCGCCGACTTCACGGACCCGCGGTACAACGGCGACCTGCCGCCGTCGACGACCCCGGCCAAGGACTGAACAGCGGGGAAGATCCGTGCGCGGCTCGCTGTTGCTTGAAGCGTGAACGAAGTGCGTGAGGTCGAGGTCGTCGTCATCGGTGCCGGTCAGGCGGGTCTGGCCGCCGCCTATCACCTGCGGCGCACCGGCTTCGAGCCGGACCGCGACTTCGTCGTCCTGGACCACTCCCCCGGGCCGGGCGGCGCCTGGCAGTTCCGGTGGCCCTCGCTGACCTTCGGCAAGGTGCACGGCATGCACGCGCTGCCCGGCATGGAGCTGACCGACGCCGACCCGGCGCGGCCCTCGGCCGAGGTCGTCCGGGAGTACTTCGACCGGTACGAGCGCACCTTCGACCTGCGGGTGCGGCGGCCCGTGGATGTGCGCGCGGTGCGCGAGGGCACCGGCGGGCGGCTGCTCGTGGAGACGTCCGACGGCACCTGGTCGACGCGGGCGCTGATCAACGCGACCGGCACCTGGGACCGCCCGTTCTGGCCGCGTTACCCCGGGCAGGAGACCTTCCGCGGCCGGCAGCTGCACACCGCGCAGTACGCCGGTCCCGAGGAGTTCGCCGGGCAGCGGGTCGTGGTGGTGGGCGGGGGCGCCTCGGGCACCCAGCATCTGCTGGAGCTGGCTCCGTACGCCGCCTCGACCACCTGGGTCACCCGGCGGCCCCCGGTCTTCCGCGAGGGCCCGTTCGACGAGGAGGCGGGGCGTGCGGCCGTCGCGCTGGTGGAGGAGCGGGTGAGTCAGGGGCTGCCGCCGCGCAGTGTGGTCTCGGTCACCGGTCTCCCGCTGAACGACGCCGTCCGGCAGGGGCTCGCGTACGGGGTCCTGGACCGGCAGCCGATGTTCGACCGGATCACCCCGGACGGCGTGGCGTGGCGGGACGGCCGGCAGGTGTCCGCCGATGTGATTCTGTGGGCGACCGGGTTCCGTGCCGCACTCGACCATCTCGCTCCGCTGAGGCTGCGCGAGCCGGGCGGCGGTATCCGGGTGGAGGGCACGCGCGCGGTCGCCGATCCGCGGATCCACCTCGTCGGCTACGGCCCCTCGGCCAGCACCATCGGGGCCAACCGGGCCGGGCGCGCGGCCGTCCGGGACATCAGGCGGCTGCTCGCCGGGGAACCGGTCGCCGCGTGACGTCCCGCCGGCTCAGCTCAGCGCGGGCTGGGGGCTGGAGGGCGCGGACGGAGGCGCCGGCGGGCCGTCACCGCTCGGCTGGGCCGTCCCCGCGTTCTGGTGGAGGGCGTTGAACTCGGCCACGTTCCGCAGGTGCGTGTTGTAGTCCGCGGTGAAGCGGGTGTCCCCGGGGGCGATCGTGACGAAGTACAGCCAGTCGCCCGGCGTGGGGTTGAGCGTGGCGCGCATCGCGTCCTCGCCGGGGTTGTCGATCGGCGTGGGCGGCAGTCCCATGCGCTGGTGGGAGTCGTACGGGCTCTCCGCCTGGGTGTCGCTCTGGCTGGTGTCGGCGGTGTTGCGGTTCATGGCGTAGTGGAGGGTCGAGTCCATCTGCAGCGGCATTCCGCTGTTCAGCCGGTTGAAGATCACCCGGGCGATCTTCCCCATGTCCGCCTTCGTCGCGGCCTCGGCCTGGACGATGCTGGCGATGGTGACCGCCTGGTAGACGTTCATCGCGTTGCGCTGGGCCCCGGCCGCGACGGGTGCGCCGTTGAACTTCTGGTCCGCGGTGTCGATCATGAGTTGCAGCATGGACTGGGGCGTCGCTCCCTTCCGGACGGGATACGTCGCCGGGAAGAGATAGCCCTCCGGGTTGCCCCCGGCCTCGTTCGGCAGTTTCAGGGCGGCCTTGCCGAGTGAGGATCGGGTGCTGCCCGGGGGCAGCTTGAGCGCCTTGTCGATCGCGTCGTAGATCTGACTGGCGCGCCAGCCCGCCCGGATGACCAGCGTGGCGGGTTTTGCCTGGTCGCTGCCGGTCGCCAGCGTCAGCAGCGGCACCGCCACGGCGGTGCCGGCCATGACGGCGCCGGCCACGAGGACGGCGAGTCTGCCGCGGCGTGTCAGGCGGGTCCTGCTCCGTGACGGAGTGTTCGTCTGCATGCGGGCACGGTAATACGCATATCCTCACAAACCCGGCATATGTTCAGCTTGTCGGCCGCAGTCGTGTGTTCAGTTCACGGGTTGCAGTTGCGCGTCCCGGCGCACCAGGGCCGCGTACCGGCCGTCCCGCTCCAGGAGTTCCTCGTGCGTGCCGCGTTCGGCGACCCGTCCGGAGTCCAGCACCACGATCTGGTCGGCGCCGCGGATCGTGGACAGGCGGTGCGCGATGGTGATCGTCGTGCGGTCGGCCGACAGCGCGTCTATGGCCTCCTGGACGGCGGCTTCCGTGCGGGTGTCGAGCGCGCTCGTCGCCTCGTCCAGGATGAGGACCGGCGGGTCGCGCAGGATGGTGCGGGCGATCGCGAGGCGCTGCTTCTCGCCGCCGGAGAAGCGGTGACCGCGTTCGCCGACGACGGTGTCGTAGCCGTCGGGCAGCGCGGCTATGTGGTCGTGGATCTGGGCCGCCTTGGCCGCCGCGTGCAGTTCCTCGTCGGTGGCGTCGGGTTTGGCGAAGCGCAGGTTGTCGGCGACCGAGGCGTGGAAGAGGTACGTCTCCTGCGAGACGACGCCGACCGCGCGGGCGAGGGTGTCGAAGTCGAGGTCGCGGACGTCGACGCCGTCCAGGGTCACGCGGCCACCGGTGACGTCGTACAGGCGGGGCACCAGATAGCCGAGCGTGGACTTCCCGGCGCCGGTCGGGCCGACGACGGCGAGGCTGCCGCCGGCCGGCACGGTGACGTCGACGCCGTCGAGCACGGGGCCGCCCTTGTCGTCGTAGCGGAACTCGACGTCCTCCAAGCGGACTTCGCCCTTGATCGTGTCGAGGTGGACCGGCCGCTCGCGCTCGGTGATGTCGACGGGCAGGTCCAGATACTCGAAGATGCGCTGGAAGAGCGCCAGCGAGGTCTGGATCTGCACGCCGGTCGCGAGCAGGCTCACCGCCGGGCGGAACAGGCCCTGCTGGAGCGAGACGAAGGCGACGATGGTGCCGAGGGAGACCTCGGGGCCGCCGAACCGCAGGGCGAGGCCGGCGGTCCAGTAGATGACGGCGGGCATCGCGGCCATGACGATCGAGATCACGGCCATGCGCCAGCGCCCGGCCATGTTCGACCGCACCTCCAGGTCGACCAGGCTCTCGGACTCCTCGGCGAAGGACGCCGTCAGCGAGTCGGAGCGGCCCATGGTGCGGCCGAGCAGGATGCCGCTGACCGAGAGCGACTCGGTGACCGTGGCCGCCATCGCGGCCATCTGTTTCTGCCGCTGGGTGGTGATCTTCTTGCGTTCGTTGCCGACGCGGCGGCTGATCCACACGAACACCGGCAGCAGGAGCAGGGAGACGATCGTCAGCCGCCAGTCCAGGGCGACCATCGCGACGATCGTGGCGACCACGCTGGTGGCGTTGGACACCAGGGAGGTGGCGGTGGAGGTGACGGTGGCCTGCATGCCACCGATGTCGTTGGCGATGCGGGACTGCACCTCGCCGGTGCGGGTGCGGGTGAAGAAGGCCAGCGACATGCGCTGCAGACGGCCGAAGACCGCGGTGCGCAGGTCGTGCATGACCCGCTGGCCGACGGTGGTCGAGATCAGGGTCTGCAGCACGCCGAAGACGCCGCCCAGGACGGCGCTGAGGATCATGCCGAGCGCGAGCAGGCTCAGCAGGCCGGTGCGGCCCTGCGGGATCGCGACGTCGAGCGTTTCCTTCAGCAGGAACGGCGTGGCCACCGAGACCAGCGACGAGGCGCCGACGAGCAGGCCGACGATCGCCAGCCGCCCGCGGTAGGGACGGAAGAGCCGCAGGATGCGGCGCACCTGCCGGGGCTGTTCGCCGGCGTCGGCAGGTGGGGTCCAGGAAGGTTCACGGTCGGGGTGCATGGGCTCCTACGGGGCGAGCGGGCGCCGGTCAGGGGTCGGCCGACGACAACGGAACGGATCATAGCTCATTGTTACCTATACTCACAATGAACGGCATCCTGATATTGTTCCCGCATGACCACCCCCGATCCCGACGGCCTGCTCGCCGAGCAGTTGCTGCGGCTCACCCGCCGGGTGCACCGCATCCAGAAGCGCCATCTGGAACAGCGTGACCTGGGCGTCACCCCGGCGCAGTCCCGGCTGCTGCGCACCCTCGCGCACTACGGCTCACCTCCGCGCATGGCCGACCTCGCCGAGCGCCTGGAGGTCGTGCCCCGCGCGGTGACGACGCTGGTGGACGGGCTGGAGGCGAGCGGCAAGGTACGGCGGGCGCCGGACCCCGCGAACCGGCGCGTGACCCGGATCGAGCTGACGGACGAGGGGCGCGCGACCCTTAGCGAACTGCGCGGGGCCCGCCGCTCGGCGGCCGAGGAGATACTGGCGCCGCTCACGGAGAAGGAGCGCCAGGTGCTCGGCGTCCTGCTGGACACCCTGATCGACGGGGACGCCGCCCAGCGCTGCTGAACGGCGACGGCCCTCGTCCGCCTCCGGCTGGACGGCGCCCCCTCCAGCCCAGCCCCGCGGATCAGCCCGCGGGGGGGCGCCTCGCACCACCCGCCTCAGCAGCGGCTGCGGTCCTCCGTCAGCACCCCCTGAACCGTCGTCAGCGAACGGTCGTAGCAGCCGTCCGGGCCGAGGAGACGGTAGCGCTCGGCCGATGTGCCGACCGCGTGCCGCTGGTCGCGCGGGACGTTGACCGTGTACGTCGCGTCGCCGGTGTAGGTGTCGTCCAGCCGTGACCACGCGGTGCGCCGGCCGCCTTCGCGTGTCACCGCCGAGGCCCGGTCGCCGAGGGTCAGCACGGTGCGCAGCCGGTCGTCCGCGCCCAGCGTCGTCGCGCCGTTCATGGTGTACGTCCGGTGCGTGCGGGTCGTCCGCGCGGGGCCGTGGCCGGCGACACCGACCTCCTCGTCGTCGGTCCAGGTCGCGTCGAGCCCGTCCACCGCCTCGCCGTCGGTCCAGCGGTGGACGGCGGTGTGGGCGAGGGTCCGGGTGACGGTGGTGGTCACGCGGCCGTGCGAGGTGTCCAGGTACCCGGAGACGGTGAGCCGGTGCCCTGCCCCGGTGCGTACGCGGTTCTCCGCGCCGGGGGTGAAGGTGGAGGAATCGGCGAGGTCGCTCGCCTTGTCCTCGGTGAGCGCGCCCGGCACGCGGGCACGGTGCGCGTCCTGCCAGACGAGCACGTTCACCGGCGCGCTCCAGCCCGGCTGTCCCGCGGGCACGCCGACGACGGACACCTCCACGCGGTGCGGGCGGCCGTCGTTGAGGAGGCCGGCGAAGGGCGTGAGGTCGTACTCGATCGGCCGGACGTCGAAGGCGCGCGGGGCCGGGACGACGTACCAGAGGAAGGGGTTGGACCAGCCGCCCGTCCAGACGTTCGGGAACGGCGCCGCGATACCGGCGAGCCGGCCGTCGACGCTGATCTGCACCTCGCGGTACGGGCCGCGGTCGGCCTTGCACGAGTACGGCGCCGGGTCGGCGACGGTCAGGTACCAGAACTCCTCGCACCCACCGCCCGAGCCGGTCGCGTACACCTCGGCGACGACGCGTTCGCTGTTGCGCGGGGTGGTGAGGGTCGTACCGGTGGGCGTGTCGGCGAGGGTGATGACGCGGTCGGGGGCGGGAGCCGTGGGGCGTCCCGCGTAGAAGGTCAGCGTGACGTGGACGTCGATGACACCGGTGTACGTGTCGTCCACGACGTTGCCGATCAGCATCTCGACGTCCTGAGCGGCCCGGAACGTGTCGCTGTAGCGGGTGACGTCCTTCTCGACGTGCCACGCGATCCCGTCGGGCGAGGGCTCCGGCGTGGAGGTGCGCAGGATCTCGACGCCGCCGACGTGCAGATAGCCGAGCCGGTCGTACTGACGGCCCTTCACCTTGCCGTCGAGGCGCAGGACCACCTTGCTCCAGCGGTCGCCGCAGCCCTCGGGGGGTGTGTACGCGCCCCGGTAGGGCGTGAAGTCACCGAACTGGGCCTCGGCGAGGGTGACCTGGCAGGACTTGGTGTGGGGCCGGTCGACGGGTGGTGCCGCGGTCACCGGGTCATGCCAGTCGGTGCCGAACTCGGCGGGTGCACCGGCCGCTCGGGCGGCGGGGGTTCCCGTGCCGAAGAGCGCGCTCACCACGAGGGTCGCCCCGGCGAGCATGGACATGACGATCCGTCTTCTCATGCCCGGTGTTCTACGGGCAGACGGACCGCGCCGCAATGACGCCTCGGACGGATCGGCACGATGAGGCCGGTCGCCGCACGGCACCGGGCGAACACCCAGCGAAGGAACATTTGGTGATATAAACGGATCTTACTGGCATAGTGCGGTCATGGAGATCACCAAGGGGTCAGACGAGGAATCCGCACACCAGGAACCCCGGCAGAAGCGCCCCCGCCATGCCCTCCGCACCCGTCGCGCGACGCTGGCCCTCACCCTCGCCGGAGCGGGCGCGTTGACCGGTACCGCGGTCTTCGCCGGCATGCTGCCGCACGGAGCCGACGGCACGCCGGCCCCCGGTCCGGCCGCCTCGTCGGGCCCGCCCCCGGCCCCCGGCGCACCGGGCATCGGCGACCCGCTCATGCCGCTCGCCGGCAACGGCGGCTACACCGTCCGCCGTTACACCCTCGATTTCGACTGGCGGGCACCCCGCACGCCCTTCGAGGCCGCCGCCACCGTCCACGCCACCGCCACACAGGCCCTGTCCCGCTTCGACCTGGACTTCGCCGGCAACGCGCTGCACCACGTCACCGTCGACGGCGTGCCGGCCACCGCGAGGCGCGACGGCGACGAACTCGTCGTCACTCCCGCACGACCGATCGCCCGCGGCAGCGCGTTCACCGTCCGCGTCGCCTACACCGCCGATCCGACGCAGGGACGGCACCGCGACGACGCGATCCAGGACTACGGCTGGGTGCCCACCTCCGACGGCACCGTCGTGTGCGCGCAGCCCGACGGCGCCCGCATGATCTTCCCGGCGAACGACCACCCGAGCCTGCGGGCACCGGTCACGTTCCACATCACCACCCCGCCGGGGCTCAGTGCGGTGGCCAACGGCCGGCTCGTCGGCACCGTCCGGCGACCCGACGGCCGGACCCGGTGGACGTACGACTCCGAGCATCCCCTCGCGGCACAACTGGTCCAGCTGGCGATCGGGAAGTTCACCTTCGTCGACAGCAGAGGTCCGCGCGGGCTGCCCGTCCGGGACGTGGTCCCAGACGGCCTGGTCACCGACACCGAGGAGTACCGCTCGCTCACCCCGGACCATCTGGCCTGGCTGGAACGGCGGCTCGGCCCGTACCCGTTCCGCCGCTACGGCGTGCTCGTCGGGGACACCGATCTGCCGGTGGCGCTGGAGACCCAGTCGCTCTCCGTCCTGCCGCGGGACGACCTGCTGGGCGACCGGGTCGACGCCGAACGCAACCTCGTCCACGAGCTGACCCACCATTGGACGGGTGACAGCGTCGCCATCCGGCGCTGGTCCGACCTGTGGCTGAGCGAGGGGCACGCCCGTTTCTACGAACGCCTGTACTCCGACGAGCACGGCGGCGTGAGCATGGAGTCGGTGATGCGGTCGGCGTACGAGCAGCACGACCAGTGGCGGCACGACGAAGGGGCACCCGCCGAGCCCACCGACGCCACGCTGTTCAAGGTGATGCGGTACGACGGCTCGGCGCTGGTGCTGTTCGCGCTGCGGGAGAAGGTCGGCGCGGAGACCTTCGAGAAGATCGAGCGCGCCTGGGTGACCGAGTACCGGGGCCGTACGGCCGGCACCCGGGACTTCGTCACGCTCGCGTCCCGGGTCGCCGGTGAGGACCTGACGCCGTTTCTGAATCCGTGGCTGTACGGCGCGCACACCCCGCCCATGCCGGGCCACCCCGACTGGCAGGTGGACCCGGTCGAGGACTGAGCCCCCGCGGTCGTGCGTGGTTGCCCCAGGCAGCCGAGTCACTGCCGCCGACCGGGTGGCCTGCACCGGACCGCTGGTCCACCCCGGTGACGTTCGCCACGACACGGCGCCCGGGGCACGGAAACGTACAAGGGGTGGCGCTACGGGCAACTCCTTTGTCCTGGTGCGGTCGAGCGTGGTTGGGAGAGCCTCTGCGATGAGAAGAAATGTTTCTGCACATATCCCGGGTGCCATTCGGAGGTGCCGCCGTAAGGCTTGTGTGATCGCGGGGGCGGCTCTGCTGCCGCCGCTGCTGATCCTCCCGATGTCCGGCACCGACGATGCGGCGGACCAGCGCCTGGAGGACGCCTTCACCAACGCCGCCCGCGAGTTCCACGTGCCGCGCAGTGTGCTCATGAGCGTGTCCTACATGCAGTCGCGCTGGGACTCCCACCCGGGCACGCCCAGCGTCGCCGGTGGCTTCGGACCGATGCACCTGGTGGACACCGACCGCGTCCAGGCCTCGGCAGCGCCGTCCGCGCCGCAGGCACCGCTCGACGCCCAGGCCCGGCCCCAGACGGGCGCGGCGGGAACGCCCGCCAAGCCCGCCGCGGGTACCTCGGCGGGCCACGCCGTGCAGCCGGCGGACCTGCGGAACGCGGCACGCCTGATCCAGGTCCCGCCGGAACGCCTGCGCACGGACGCCGTCGCCAACGTCCGCGGCGGAGCGGCACTCCTGGCGGCCACGCAACGCCAGCTCGGCAAGCCCCTGAGCGCCGACCCGGCGGACTGGTGGGAGACGGTCGCACGCTTCCCGGGCACCCGTGACGTCGCGTCGGCCGCGGCCTACGCCGACGACGTCTTCGCCCTGATCCGGCGGGGAGCACACCGCACCACCGCCGAAGGACAGGACGTCGCGCTCCCCGCCACTCCCAGCCTTCAGCCGCACCCCCGCACCCCCCGGGCTCAGGGACCACAGCGGCCGAAGCAGGTCGAGTGCCCCGCCGAACTGGTCTGTGACTGGCTGGGGGCGCCGTACGAGGAGATCGACGACAGCGACTACGGCAACCACGACCTGGCCGACCGGCCCAGGGACCAGCCGATCGAGTACATCGTCATCCACGACACCGAGGCCGAGCTGCCGAGCATGCTCCAGACGGTGCAGGACCCGACGGAGTCGTCGTGGCACTACTCGATCCGCTCCAGCGACGGCCATGTCACCCAGCACGTCAGGACCAAGGACGAGGCCTGGCACTCCGGCAGCCAGTTCGTGAACGCCCGCTCGATCGGGATCGAGCACGAAGGGTTCCTCACGCAGCCCGGGACCTGGTACACGGAGCGGATGTACCAGTCCTCGGCGCGCCTGGTGCGGTACCTCGCGCAGAAGTACGGCATCCCGCTCGACCGGCAGCACATCTTCGGCCACGACAATGTACCCGCGCCGACCGCCGACACCATCCCCGACATGCACGACGACCCCGGTCCTTTCTGGGACTGGCGGCACTACTTCGACCTCCTCGGCGCACCGCTGAAGGCCACGGCGGGACCGGACAGCGACATGGTGACGATCCTGCCGGACTTCGCCCAGCACAAGCCCGAGTACACGGGATGCGGCGGCAGCGGCAAACCGTGCCCGCCGCACGGCTCCAGCGCCGTCCGCCTGTACACCGAACCGGACGAGAAGGCCCCGCTGATCCAGGACCCGGGCCGCAAGCCCGACGGCGACGACTCCACGAAGGACGTCAACGACCTGGGATCTCGCGTCTCCACCGGCCAGACGTTCGCCGTCGCCGACCGCAGCGGCGACTGGACGGCGATCTGGTTTCAGGGCCGCAAAGCGTGGTTCAAGAACCCCAAGAAGCACCCGACCGCCGTCGGTGCGAGCGGACGCATGGTCACACCGAAGGAAGGTCTGGACGAGATCCCGGTGTACGGCCGTGCCCTCCCCGAGGAGGAGGCCTACCCGGAGGACATCGACGGGCCGGCCGAGTCGCCGCTCCCGTACCCCGTCCTGGCGGGGCAGCGGTACGTGACCCAGGCCGGCGTCGGCAGTTCCTACACCGCCAAGTCCTTCAGCGACACGCCCAACCCGGTGGTGTGGGGCCGCGAGAGGTACTACGAGATCCAGCTCGGCCACCGGCTCGCGTACGTCCGGGCCAGCGACGTGGACGTGATCAACTCGTCCGGCGCGGCAGGACCGCAGGGACAGAAGGCCGCCCGGCCGGGCGAGCGCTGACGTCGCGCGAGCCGGGATCCGGCTCCCGCGCGCGGGGGCCGCGGCTCGGCGCCTTCACCGGGCCGTGAGCGGGAACTCCATGACCTCCTCGGAGCCGCTGACGCAGCCGAGGTGCCGCTGCCGTGGTCCATGTGGGACCGGATGCCGCCGCCCTTGTCCTCCCCCAGGGGGACGGGGTCGCGCGGCAGGGTGCCGTTGCGGCCGTCGCAGTCGATGGCGAGGTCGGCCGCGGGGACGGAGGGACGGGTCGGCCGTGGGGACCGAGGGACGGGTCGGCCGCGGGGACGGAGAGACGGGTCGGCCGTGGGACCGAGGGACGGCGGGGTCCGTGCGGCCTGGCCGTGGGCACCCCGCGCGCCGTGCGTCGTAGTGGTCGTGCGGCGGGCGGACAGTGCCCGGAGGGTTCCGACGGCCGTCCCCGTGACCGTCATACGGCGCGCGGGTCCTTTCCGGCAATCCACGTGTCGGGGGGCAGGCTGCGCGCGGGGTGATACGGCCGCGCCGCGCGTGCCAGGCGGGGTGACGTGTGCCTGCCGGAACGACGGGTCCTGGCCGGAACTCGGCGAATTGCGCGGGGCCGGGAGAAAACCGTTTGAAATTCCCCACTCTGCGACGCGAACCTTTCACGGCTTGTCGTCGCTCACCGCGACGTTCCGCTCCTTCCCTGCCCTTGACACGAGCCACTGGGACGTCATGCAGATTCAAGACCTTCCGTATCCCGATCCGGGCGTGCCGGACGCGCGTTCGGGTCCCCGATTCCTGTGGTGGCTCTGGCGCAACCAGCTGGGCGGGCAGCTGAAGTCGCTCGCCTGGGGCCTGCTGCACTTCGTCTCCGTCTCCGCGCTCCCCTTCTGCGTCGGCCTCGCCGTGCAGGCGGCCGTCGACCGCTCCGGCACCCGGCTCGCCCTGACGGGTGGTCTGATGCTGGTGTGCGGAACCGGCATCGCCGTCGGCGACACCTTCCTGCACCGGACCGCCGTCACCAACTGGATCACCGCCGCCGCCCGCATCCAGCAGCTGCTGGCGCGCAAGGCCGCCCAGCTCGGCTCCGCCCTGACCCGGCGGGTGGCCGCCGGCGAGGTGGTGGCCGTGTCCACCGGCGACGTGGAGAAGATCGGCTGGTTCGTCGAAGCCGTCTCCCGGTTCACCGCGGCCGCGCTCACGGTCCTGGTCGTCTGCGTCAGCCTGCTCGTGTACCAGCCCGCGCTCGGCGTGGTCGTCGCCGTGGGCGTGCCGGTCGTGGCCCTCGCGGTACTGCCGCTGCTGCCCCGGGCGACGCGCCGCGCCGACGTGCAGCGCGAGAAGGCGGGACGGGCCACCGAGCTGGCCTCCGACACCGTCGCCGGCCTGCGGGTGCTGCGCGGCATCGGCGGCGAGGAACTGTTCCTCGACCGCTACCGCCGGGCCTCGCAGGAGGTACGGCACGCCGCCGTGCGCAGCGCCCGGATGTGGTCGCTGATCTCCGCCGTCCAGGTGCTGCTGCCCGGCCTGCTGCTGATCGCCGTCGTCTGGCACGGCATCAACCTGGCCCGCCAGGGCCGGATCACGATCGGTGAACTCGTCACGGTCTACAGCGCCGTCATGGTCCTGAACTACCCGCTGCGGCACTTCGAGGAGATCGCCATGGCGTACTCCTTCTCCCGCCCCTCGGCCAAACGCGCCGCGCGCGTGCTGTCGCTGGAGCGGTCCACGGCCACCGACGGCACCCGCACGGCGGAGGTGCCGGGCGGCGACCTGTACGACCCCGCGACCGGTCTGCTCGCTCCCGCCGGCCGGTTCACCGCCGTCGTCTGTGGTGACCCGGACGCGGCGGGCAGGCTCGCCGAACGGCTGGGCGGCCACCCCACGGAGCCGGGCCGGTCGGCGCTGCTCGGCGGCGTCCCCCTGGACGAACTCCCCCTCGACAGCGCCCGCACCGCCGTCCTCGTCCAGGACAAGGACCCGGTACTCCTCTCCGGCACGCTGCGCGAACTGCTCGACGTACCCGCCTCCGGTGCCGTACGGGCCGAGGACGCGCTGGCGGCAGCGCAGTGCGAGGACGTGCTGGACGCGCTCGTGCAGGGTTCGCTGGACGCGGCCGACCCGATGGACGCCCGCATCACCGAGCGCGGACGCTCACTGTCCGGCGGCCAGCGGCAGCGGCTCGCCCTCGCCCGGTCGCTCGTCACCGATCCGGAGGTACTGGTGCTGGACGAACCGACCTCCGCGGTCGACTCGCACACCGAGGCCCGGATCGCGGACGGGCTGCGCCGGCTGCGGTCGGGGCGGACGACGGTGGTGTTCACCTCCTCCCCGCTGCTGCTCGACCGCGCGGACCGGGTCGCCCTGGTCCACGAGGGCGAGGTGGTGGCGGTGGGCGAGCACCGCGAACTCATCGACGGCGAGCCGCGGTACCGAGCCGTGGTGACCCGGGAGACCGACGAGGAACTGGCCGCGGCCGACGACGGCGACAGCTTGCTGCTGGACGCGTTCCAGGAGCTGGAAGAGATCGAGGAGAGCGCATGATCGGCGTTGCGCCACCGGCGTACGACCCGGCGGCCCCGACGACCGCCACCACCCTGCCCGTCGGCGCCGCCGCGACCGTACGCGCCTACGTCACCGAGCTGTTCCGCCGGCACCGCCGGGCCTTCCTGCTGCTCATCGCCGTCAACACGGTGGCCGTGGTCGCCTCCATGGTGGGCCCGTACCTGCTCGGCGGCCTGGTCGAGCGGGTGACGGACGAGGACAGGGACCTTCATCTCGGCCTCACCGCCGGGCTGTTCGTCCTCGCGCTGGCCGTACAGACCGGGTTCGTCCGGCAGGTGCGGCTGCGGGGCGCCATGCTCGGCGAGCGGATGCTGGCCGACCTGCGCGAGGACTTCCTCGTGCGGTCCGTCGGACTGCCGCCGAGCGTGCTGGAAAGGGCGGGCACCGGTGACCTGCTCTCCCGCATCACGACCGACATCGACCGCCTGTCCAACGCCATGCGCGAGGCCGTGCCACAGCTGGCCATCGGTGTCGTGTGGGCCCTGCTGCTGCTCGGCGGGCTGGTCGTGACGGCCCCGCCGCTGGCCGCCGCCGTACTGCTCGCCGTCCCGGTCCTGGTGGCCGGCTGCCGCTGGTACTTCAAGCGGGCTCCGTCCGGCTACCGCTCGGAAGCCGCCGGGTACGCCGCCGTCGCCGCCGCTCTCGCCGAGACCGTGGACGCGGGCCACACCATCGAGGCACACCGCCTCGGCGCCCGTCGCGTGGCCCTGTCGGAGCGGCGGATCAAGGAATGGACGGCATGGGAGCGCTACACCCTGTGGCTGCGCTCCGTGCTCTTCCCGGTCATCAACACCGTCCACCTCCTCGTGCTCGGTTCGGTCCTCATGGTCGGCGGCTTCTTCGTCCTGCACGGCTGGATCGGCGTCGGCCAGCTCACCACGGGCGCGCTCATCGCGCAGATGCTCGTCGACCCCGTGAACCTGATCCTGCGCTGGTACGACGAGGTGCAGGTCGCCCAGGTGTCGCTGGCCCGGCTGGTCGGTGTCCGGGACATCGAGCCGGCGGCCGGGGAGGCCGCGCTGGCCCCCGACGGACGGGTCGTGCATGCCGACCGGGTGCACTTCGGCTACCGCGAGGGCGTCGACGTGCTGCGCAAGGTCTCCCTGGAGGTCGCGCCGGGCACCCGGCTCGCCCTCGTCGGCCCGTCCGGCGCGGGCAAGTCCACGCTGGGCAGGCTGCTCGCCGGGATCTACGCGCCCCGGGACGGCCGGGTCACTCTGGGCGGGGCGGAGCTGTCCCGGATGCCCGCGGAACGCGTCCGCTCGCACGTCGCCCTCGTCAACCAGGAGCACCACGTCTTCGTGGGCTCCCTGCGCGACAACCTTCTGCTGGCGCGCGCCGGCGCGACGGACGCCGAGCTGTGGGCGGCCCTCGGCGCGGTCGACGCGGACGGGTGGGCGCGGGCACTGGACGACGGCCTGGACACCGAGGTGGGCTCCGGCGGTCTGGCGCTGACCCCGGCGCAGGCCCAGCAGATCGCGCTGGCCCGGCTGGTGCTGGCCGATCCGCACACGCTGGTCCTGGACGAGGCGACCTCGTTGCTCGACCCGCGCGCGGCCCGCCATCTGGAACGCTCCCTGGCGCGTGTCCTCGACGGCCGCACCGTCGTCGCCATCGCCCACCGTCTGCACACCGCCCATGACGCCGATGTGATCGCCGTCGTCGAGAACGGCCGCATCAGCGAGCTGGGCAGCCACGAGGAGCTGGTCGCGGCTGAGGGCGCGTACGCGGCGCTGTGGCGGTCTTGGCACGGGTGAAATCGGGGTGACAGGGGTCGGGACGAGGGGGTGACTGCGCCGGAAGGGGCGGTGGCGGGGTAGCTGGGGCCGCTGGGTCGGTGGCTGCGGCTGCGCTGTCGCGGTGGACAGGGTGGCTGGGCGGGCGCGGCCGGCGAGGCTCGCTGGGTCGGCGGAGCGGGCTTGATTGCCGCGGTCGGCTCGACCAACTCGGTCGGTTGGGCGGGCCTGGTCGGGTCGGCTCGGTCGGGTCGGCGTGGTCCGCTCGGCCCACTCGGTCTGCTTGATCAGCTCGGGCGGCTTGATCAGCTCGGCCCGCTCGGTCCGCTTGATCAGCTCGGGCGGCTTGATCAGCTCGGTCCGCTCGGTCCGCTTGATCAGCTCAGGCGGCTTGATCAGCTCGGTCCGCTCGGTCCGCTTGATCAGCGGGACCGACCTGATCAGCTCGGTCCGCTCGCCCGGCTTGATCGGCTCGACCCAGTTGCTTCCCTCGGCCGGATCGGCCGGTGGCGACGCCCGCCCTCGCCGACAGGGAAACCGTCCTAGCCGGCGGGGTCCCGGACACCGGGTCCGGCGACCGTCAGGTTGCCGGGACCGGGCACCGGTCGGTCCGGCCGGGTCCCCGTGCGCGGGCGCGCGGCCCCGTCGGGACGCGTGCCGTTGCGCGGTCCCGAACAGGGGTGGAAGGCTGGAAAGCGGCACCGGCTGGGGGCGTGCCCGGGAACCTGGCGGTTTCCGGTGTGTCCCCGTGCCGTGCGTGCCGACGGCCCGTCGCCCACTGGGACGGCACCGGGCCGTCCTCACCACCTGGAGGTAGTCGTGGACACGGACGGCTGGGGGGACGACGTCTACCAGCCCGATCCCTCGGAGATCCGGGAGGACTCGGGGGTGCTCGACGTCGAGGACACACTGGATTTCGACGGCGTCGCCGACCCTCTCGACCGCGGCTGGTCCCCTCCCGAGCGGCCGTGGGCGGTCGAGCACACCGGCGTGACGGCGGCCGAACGCCAGGCGGGCGAGACCCTCGACCAGCGGCTCGCCGAGGAGCAGCCGGACCTCGCCGCTCCCGACGGCGACGGCATCGGTGACTGCGACGGCACGGATGGCGAGCTTCTGGACAACGAGGTCGGCAATTTCCGCTCCGGCCGCCTGGTGGCTCCCGACGAGGGTGCCCACGAGGACGACGAGGCCGCCCTCGTCGCGACCGACGTCGGCATCGACGGTGCCGCAGCCTCCGCCGAGGAGGCCGCGATGCACATCGTCGACGAGGACTCCCTCCCCGGCTGAGCCGGACCCGTCGGCCGCTCCCGCCCCGAGCGCCCCGCACAAGGAGCCGCCATGCAGCAGGACAAGCACCCCGACTACCACCCCGTGGTCTTCCGTGACCGCGCCGCCGGCTACGCCTTCCTGACCCGGTCCACCGCACGGAGCGAGCAGACCATCGAGTGGGACGACGGCCAGACCTACCCGGTGATCGACGTGGAGATCTCCTCGGAGAGCCACCCCTTCTACACGGGCAAGGCCCGCACCGTCGACACCGAGGGCCGCATCGCCCGCTTCGAGCGCCGGTACGGCGCTGCCGACGCCGACGAGGCGACCTGACCCGGAGGGCTCCCCCACCCCCGCGGGCTCCCTCAGATCACGTTGAGGGCCGCGGCGCAGCCCGCTCCCCCGAGCAGCATGAACGCCGGCATCAGCACCTTCAGCTCGACCCAGCTGCCCGCCCGGAACCGCATCGCCTTCGGCGGCCCCACCGGGTACCAGCGCTTGCGGCCGATCGGGATCGGCCACAGGATCGGACAGCCGGACACCGTCAGCGCATCCCCGATGTCGTGCACCAGCGCACCGAGCACGATCGGCAGCCCCAGCCAGAGGTACTCCTGCCCGGGCGCGGTGAACAGCCAGTCGGAGCCGTTGCCCGGCTTGTCCAGCACTCCGGCCAGGATCCACGCACTGGTCGCCGCCAGCAGCCAGACCAGGACATCGCTGCTGGAGCCCCGCGCAGCCCGCCACAGCAGACCTTCGATGGCGAGCACCATGTGCGCGAACAGGATCGCCAGCACCGCCCAGCGGCCTCCCATGATGGCCGCGGCCGAGCAGCCGGCGCCGATCAGGACCGCCCACAGCCAGGTGTGCGTCAGCGTGCGGTGACCGCCGGAGCGGCGCGGGTCGCCCTGCTTCCTGGTGGCCTTGTAGACCGCGTACGACAGCTTGTCCACGATCTCGCAGAGCCAGCGGGAGACCGGGCCGAAGGCGCGGGAGATGGTGGCGGCCTTGTGGTCGAGGTCCGGGGCGAGTGCGGCTCCGGCGCAGATCAGGGCGCCGGAGAGGAGGACCGGCCAGGGCATCGGGTGTCCGGCCGCCGCGGTGGCGGCTCCGACGCCGAGCCAGGCCGCGGCCCCCGACAGTGAGTGTGCTGGTCCCATCATGGCCGCTTCCCGCCCCATTCCTCGTATGCCGCTGACCAGTTGACCTGGTGCGCTGACGCCGCGTCGGCGACACAGCGTAGCGGTCGTGATCTTCGCATCCGCAGCCGATTCCCCGCTCGGGCGGAAGGCCAGGCAAGATGGGGGCGTGACCCTCATCGATCAGTTGCCGCCGACCGCCGACCCCGACGCCCTGTACGAAGCCTTCGAGTCGTGGGCGCAGGAGCGCGGCCTCACCCTCTACCCCCACCAGGAGGAGGCGCTGATCGAGGCGGTCTCGGGGGCGAACGTGATCGTCTCGACGCCCACCGGCTCCGGCAAGAGCATGATCGCCGCGGGCGCGCACTTCGCGGCGCTGGCCCGGGACGAGGTCACCTTCTACACGGCACCGATCAAGGCCCTGGTGTCGGAGAAGTTCTTCGAGCTGTGCAAGCTCTTCGGCACCGAGAACGTCGGCATGCTCACCGGTGACGCCTCCGTGAACGCCGACGCGCCCGTCATCTGCTGCACCGCCGAGGTGCTGGCGTCGATCGCGCTGCGCGACGGCAAGCACGCGGACGTCGGCCAGGTCGTCATGGACGAGTTCCACTTCTACGCCGAGGGCGACCGCGGCTGGGCCTGGCAGATTCCGCTGCTGGAACTGCCACAGGCGCAGTTCATCCTGATGTCGGCCACTCTGGGCGATGTGTCCTTCTTCGAGAAGGACCTCACCCGCCGCACCGGCCGCCCCACCTCGGTGGTCCGTTCGGCGACCCGCCCGGTGCCCCTCTCCTACGAGTACAAGCTGACCCCGCTCACCGAGACGCTCACCGACCTGCTGGAGAGCAAGCAGGCACCGGTGTACATCGTGCACTTCACACAGGCGCAGGCCGTGGAGCGGGCGCAGGCGCTCATGAGCATCAACATGTGCTCGCGCGAGGAGAAGGACCAGATCGCCGAGTTGATCGGCAACTTCCGCTTCACGACCAAGTTCGGCCGCAACCTCTCCCGTTACGTCCGGCACGGCATCGGCGTGCACCACGCCGGCATGCTGCCCAAGTACCGGCGCCTGGTGGAAAAGCTCGCCCAGGCCGGTCTGCTGAAGGTCATCTGCGGCACGGACACGCTCGGCGTGGGCGTCAATGTGCCGATCCGCACCGTGCTGTTCACCGCGCTGACCAAGTACGACGGCAGCCGGGTGCGCACGCTGCGGGCCCGGGAGTTCCACCAGATCGCGGGCCGGGCCGGCCGGGCCGGCTTCGACACGGCGGGACTCGTGGTCGCGCAGGCGCCGGAGCACGTCATCGAGAACGAGAAGGCGCTGGCGAAGGCGGGCGACGACCCGAAGAAGCGGCGCAAGGTGGTGCGAAAGAAGGCACCGGAGGGCTTCGTCGGCTGGACGGAGAACACCTTCCAGAAGCTGATCGAATCGGAGCCGGAGCCGCTGACCTCGCGATTCCGGGTGACGCACACGATGCTGCTGTCGGTGATCGCCCGGCCGGGCAACGCGTTCGAGGCGATGCGCCACCTGCTGGAGGACAACCACGAGCCGCGCCGGCAGCAGTTGCGGCACATCCGCCGGGCGATCGCGATCTACCGCTCGCTGCTGGACGGCGGGATCGTGGAGAAGCTGGACAAGCCGGACGCCGAGGGCCGCATCGTCCGGCTCACCGTCGACCTCCAGCAGGACTTCGCGCTGAACCAGCCGCTGTCCACCTTCGCCCTGGCCGCGTTCGAACTCCTCGACCCCGAGTCGCCGTCCTACGCGCTCGACATGGTCTCCGTCGTCGAATCCACCCTGGACGATCCCCGGCAGATCCTCGTCGCCCAGCAGAACAAGGCGCGCGGCGAGGCCGTGGCCGCGATGAAGGCGGACGGCGTCGAGTACGAGGAGCGCATGGAGCGCCTCCAGGACGTCACGTACCCGAAGCCGCTGGAAGAGCTGCTCTTCCACGCGTACAACACCTACCGCAAGAGCCACCCGTGGGTCGGCGACCATCCGCTGTCGCCGAAGTCGGTGGTCCGGGACATGTACGAGCGAGCGCTGTCCTTCACCGAGCTGGTGTCCTTCTACGAGCTGGCCCGCACCGAGGGCATCGTGCTGCGCTACCTCGCCAGCGCCTACAAGACCCTGGACCACACCATCCCGGACGACCTGAAGTCCGAGGACCTGCAGGATCTGATCGAGTGGCTGGGCGAGATGGTGCGCCAGGTGGACTCCAGCCTGCTGGACGAGTGGGAGCAGCTCGCCAACCCGGAGGAGATGACCGCCGAGGAGGCCCAGGAAAAGGCGGACGAGGTCAAGCCGGTCACCACCAACGCCCGCGCCTTCCGCGTCCTGGTCCGCAACGCCATGTTCCGCCGCGTGGAGCTTGCCGCCCTGGACCAGGTCGAGGAACTGGGCGAGCTGGACGCCGAGTCCGGGTGGGACGCCGAGGCGTGGGGCGAGGCGATGGACAAGTACTGGGACGAGTACGACGACCTCGGCACCGGGCCCAACGCCCGCGGGCCCAAGCTGCTCGTCATCCACGAGGAGCCGGAGAACGGCCTCTGGCGCGTCCGCCAGATCTTCGACGACCCGAACGGCGACCACGACTGGGGCATCAGCGCGGAGATCGACCTCGCGGCCTCCGACGCCGAGGGGCGTGCGGTCGTCCGCGTCACCGATGTCGGCCAGCTGTGAGCCGTCCCCGGCCAGTGGCAAGCCAAGGAGAATCCCACCGATGACGAATCCGGCCGAGAGACTGGTCGACCTCCTCGACCTGGAGCAGATAGAGGTCAACATCTTCCGTGGCCGCAGCCCGCAGGAGTCCCTGCAGCGGGTCTTCGGCGGCCAGGTGGCGGGCCAGGCGCTGGTCGCCGCCGGCCGCACCACGGACGGCGAGCGCCCGGTGCACTCGCTGCACGCGTACTTCCTGCGTCCGGGCCGCCCGGGCGTGCCGATCGTGTACCAGGTCGAGCGGGTCCGCGACGGGCGCTCCTTCACCACACGCCGGGTCACGGCCGTGCAGCAGGGTCGCACGATCTTCAATCTGACCGCCTCCTTTCACAAGCCTGAGGAAGGACCGTTCGAGCACCAGCTGCCGCCGGCCCGCGAGGTGCCGGACCCCGAGTCGCTGCCGACGGTGTCCGAGGAGATCCGCAAGCATCTGGGGGCCTTGCCGGAGCAGTTGGAGCGGATGGCGCGCCGCCAGCCGTTCGACATCCGGTACGTCGACCGGCTGCGCTGGAACGCCGAGGAGATCGAGGGCGCCGAGCCGCGCAGCGCCGTGTGGATGCGCGCGGTCGGCCCGCTCGGCGACGACCCGCTGGTCCACACGTGCGCGCTGACCTACGCCAGCGACATGACCCTCCTGGACGCGGTACGCCTCCCGGTGGAGCCCCTGTGGGGGCCGCGCAACTTCGACATGGCCTCGCTGGACCACGCCATGTGGTTCCACCGGCCGTTCCGCGCGGACGAGTGGTTCCTGTACGACCAGGAGTCGCCGATCGCCACCGGCGGGCGCGGGCTGGCCCGTGGGCGCATCTACGACCTGAAGGGACGGTTGCTCGTCTCGGTCGTGCAGGAGGGCCTGTTCAGGGCCCTGTAGCACCTGGCGGCGAAGGCGGGGACAGGGCCGGTTGTGGGCCCTGTAGCACCTGGCGACGACGGTGGGACCGGCTGTTCAGACCCGTGCGGGCCGTGGCGGCCGTGCGCTTCTCCGCCGCAGCCAGGCCCGCAGACCGCGGGAGGAAGGCGGCGTAGCGGGCTGCGCCGGCTCGTGGTCGCGAGGGACCGGTGACACCGCCGGCCGCACGGCCGACTCCCGGGGAACGACGTACAACTCCCTGGACCGCCCCCGCGACTCGGGGTGCCGCACGACCGGCTCCGTGGGCGCTGCCGCCGCCTCCATGAGCTGTGCCGCCACCGGCTTGGGAAGCCGCGTGCGCATCTCAAGGACGCGGGGTCCAGACTCGGGGGTCCGCGTCGCCTCCCGCTGATGGCGTGTCACCGACTCCGGGAGCGCTGTCGTCGTCGCCTCCAAGGACGGTGTCGCCCCGCGCACCGGCTCCGGGGACGGTGCACCCGACTTCGAAGGCGGCGCCGTCGACTCCAGGGACCGTGCTGCCGACTCCCACGGCCTCGTGGCCTCTTCCCTGGGCCGGGTGACCGTCCGTGCCATCGGCGGGATGGGCCGTGCGGCCGCTCGCATCGCCGGCGGAACCCGCTGAGCGGCCGGGCGCGGGGCCGGCGAGACGTCGCGGGCCTCGTCGACCGAGCGCGCCAACTCGCTGCGCAGCCAGCCGACCTCGTCCGCGTCCTGCGCCGTCGTGATGCGCTCGGCAAGGTGGGCGGAAGGAGACCCGGGAACACCGTGTCCCGGTGGCACGGGCCGGAACCGGCTCAGGTGGGCACGCTCGTAAGGGTCCTTGACCACGTCGGCGACCTCGACGGGCGCGAGGAAGGCGGCCAGGGCTCCGGCGCGGGCCCACGGGTCGTCGGCCTGCCGCAGCAGGAATCCGACCTGGCGTGCGCGCCAGTTGCGTGCCCGCAGATCCACTCCGGCCGCCAGCTGGCCCCGCAATGTCTCGGGCGTACGCCCCTTGAGCAGGTGCGCGTGCTCCGGGCTCGCCGTGAACTGGTGCAGTTCTTCCGCGAGATAGAGCCAGACCACGGCCCGATACCGGTTCAAGTAGAACTTGACGGGCACGAGCAGGCCCAGGCGGGCGAGCCGGGTGAACCGGCCGGCCGGGATCTCCATGAGGGCGGCACCCTCGGCCGTACCCACGACCCGAACCCGCTCGCGAAGTGACTCGGGGAAGCCGTGCTGTGCGCGGAGGCGCTCGATCTCCGCGTGCGCCACGCGCCGGCCTCCTCCCCCGCCCTCGTCGGGCACGGTCCGGATGCGGCCGAGTTGGACAGCGAGGTCGAACTCGACTCGCCTGAGCCCCAGTTCGCGAGCGGCGCGGCTCGGCGTGCAGGTACCGGGGCGGGTTGGGTCGAAGGTGCTTGCCGACATGGTCGTACTCCCCCGTGGAGTCGGTGGCTCACGCCTTGTGCGTTCGCCGTGCACTCACCGTAGCCGGTTGGTCGCAACTCGTGGCGATCCTGTGGATAACTGCACGGGGGCGGGAAAAGCGCCAGGTCACAGGTCTGTGGTGGGAGACCTCTCGGGTTTCCTGGCGTCGATGCGGAGGTGTTCGCCGACCCGGTTGACGAGCAGGGTCATCTCATAGGCGATCTGGCCGATGTCGACCTGGGCCCCGCTGAGTACGCACAGACAGCTGCCGGTGCCGGCCGCGGTCACGAACAGCACGGCGTCGTCGTACTCGATCATCGTCTGACGCACCCTGCCCGCGCCGAAGTGGCGTCCCGAGCCCTTGGCCAGGCTGTGCAGCCCGGATGCCACGGCGGCAAGGTGTTCGGCGTCCTCGCGGCGTAACCCCGTGCTCGCCGCGGTGACCAACCCGTCGTTCGACAGGACCAGTGCGTGGCGGACGTGGTCCACCCGCTCGGTCAGATCGTCCAGGAGCCAGCCGAGACCCTGGTTCTGCGTCATGTCCGTCTCCCCGTGTGATGTCTCCCCCTGGCTGGAGGAACTCCCCGCCAGCCTTCCCCACGACCGCCGTGCGGGCAAGGAGGATGGGCTCATGGCAGAGAAGATGACCGATGAGGAATGGCGGGCGTTCGTCCTGGACGGCACTCGCACCGGCAAGCTCTCCACCGTCCGCGCCGACGGGAGCCCGCATGTGGCTCCGATCTGGTTTCTGCTGGACGGGGACGAGTTGGTGTTCAACACCGGCAAGAACACGGCGAAGGGACGCAATCTGGCCCGTGACGGCAGGGTGGCCCTGTGCGTGGACGACGACCGTCCGCCGTTCCATTTCGTGGTGCTGAACGGCCGCGCCCGGTTGTCGGAGGATCTGGCCGAGGTGCGTCTGTGGGCGACCCGGATCGCCGCCCGTTACATGGGCGAGGACCGCGCCGAGGAGTACGGCGCCCGCAACGGCGTACCGGGTGAACTGCTCGTCCGCGTGACCATCGAGAACGTGCTGGCCATGCGGGACGTCGCGGCCTGAGCGACGGGTTCAGCCGACGGAGTCCAGCAGCCGGGCGGTGTGCATCCGCCCGGCGTACTCGACCAGCCTGATCAGCACTTCTTTGCCGGAGTCGCGGTCACGCGCGTCGCACAGCACCACGGGTGTGCCATGGTCGAGGTCGAGCGCCCGGCAGACGTCGTGGGCGCCGTAGGAGCGGGCACCCGTGAAGCAGTTGACGGCCACCACGAACGGGATGTGCCGGTGCTCGAAGTAGTCGACGGCCGGGAAGCAGTCCTCCAGTCGCCGGGTGTCCGCGAGGACAACGGCACCGAGGGCTCCCTGGGCGAGTTCGTCCCACAGGAACCAGAAGCGGTCCTGTCCCGGTGTGCCGAAGAGGTAGAGCGAGAGGCCGGAACGGATCGTGATGCGGCCGAAGTCCATGGCCACGGTGGTGGTGACCTTCTGGTCCACCCCGTCGGTGTCGTCCACCAGTTGGCCCGCTTCGCTGAGCAGTTCCTCGGTGCGCAGCGGCCGGATCTCGCTGACGGCCCCCACCAGGGTCGTCTTGCCGACGCCGAAACCACCGGCGACCAGTATCTTCAGCGCCAGGGCGGAGGTGTCGCCGACGGCGTCGGTGTGCTCGGAGACCATGATCACTTCTCTCGGGAGGGCCGGCCGCGGCCGGCGTCCGCGTGCTCCTGGGGTGAAGGCAGCATCATGACAACGGGGGTGCGGATCGGGGCGAGGGGACCGAAGTGCACCTGATCTGAGCGGCTGGGGCCAGATCGTCGGCGCAACGTGCCCGGATCGGACGGACCCTGACGCGGCCGGGCGTACAAGTGCTGACACGGCGAGGCGTACGGCGGTGTCCGGACATTCATCTACAGCGCTCGCAATCCCTCGATGACCTCGCGGAGAATCCGCTCGTCGGGCAGGTGCGCCGGGGGCACGGGGCGGCTGATGGTCACACAGCCGAGTTCCAGGAGGTCCCCGAGCAGCACCCTGACCACGCCGACCGGAAGGTCCGCGTCCGCGGCGAGTTCGGCGACGGACTGCGTCTCCGGGCGGCACAGGTCGATCAGGGTCCGGTGCTCGGGGCCGAGCGCGGTGTCGTCGTCGAGCGCCGGTGCTGCGGGGTCGAGGGTGACGAGTGCGATCAGGTCGAACCGCACTCCGGTGGGCCCGGGCTGGGTGCGGCCACCCGTCATGGCGTACGGGCGGACCAGAGGCCCGGCCTCGCCGTCGTACCACTGGCTGCCCGGCTCCCGGGGCTCGCCGTTCGTGTTCTCCGTCATCGGTGCCGCCTTCCCGGCTCACCCGGCGGCGGGCGGCTGCGCCGCGACGCGCGGCGCCGTGTAGAGATGCTCGCCGACCTGTTTGACCAGGCGGGCCATCTCGTAGGCGACCAGCCCGATGTCGGCCGTGACCGCGGTGAGCAGGGCGAGGCAGGAACCGTCACCGGCCGCGGCCACGAAGAGGAACGCGTCGTCCATCTCGACCATGGTCTGGCGCACTCCGCCCGCTCCGAAGTGCCGTCCCGCGCCCTTGGCGAGGCTGTTGAAGCCGGAGGCCACGGCGGCGAGGTGCTCGGCGTCCTCCCGCGCGAGGTCGGTGGAGGCGCCGACCGCCAGGCCGTCGTTGGACAGTACGACGGCGTGCCGTACCTCGCGCACGCGTGTCACCAGGTCGTCGAGCAGCCAGTCCAGTTCGCCGGACCGCCGGCCGGTCCTCGATGTCGGGTCCTGGATCATGCCGGGTCTCCTTCGCTGCTGTGACTGCCCGTATCCGGTTCCGGTGCGGCGCCGCGGCCGGGCTGCCTGCCACCGCCGCGCGTCCAGCCGTCGCGGTACGCCGTCATGCGGTCCCGTACGAGTTCGGGGGTGCGCCGGTCGTCGCCGCGGCCGGCGGGCTGCTGGGCCGGCTCTTCGGGGCGCTGGTGGCGCAGTTGCGGGGCGAGGCTCGCCTGGCGCACACGGCGCGGGAGGTCGTCGGAGGGCTCGGAGTCGTCCGGCGAGCGGTGCAGTCTCAAGGCGGTGACGCCGGGGGGCGGCGGTTCATGGGGGGTGTCGTGGGAGCGGGCCGCCTCGCTGGTGCCGTCCGGGCCTGGTGCCGGCCGGATGCCGTGGGGGTCGTTCGCCCTCCCGGTGTTCTGGGGTCCGGGTGTCCGCGTGGCGCCGCGCGGTCCGGGTGCGGTGGCTGCCAGGGCGGGCCGGTCGGGCCACGCGGTGACGGCGGCCTCCTGGGGCGATGTCGTGCCGGGCACGCGCGCGTAGGCGCGTTCCTCGTCGGGTCGGGCCTGTTCACCCTGGCGGGTGGACGATTCCGTCGCGCCGCTGTGCAGCAGGGGCTTCGGCAGCAGGACCACCGCGGTGGTGCCTCCGTACGGGGAGGTCCTCAGGTGGACCTTGATGTCGTGCCGGGAGGCGAGCCTGCTGACCACGAAGAGGCCGAGACGGTCACTGTCGAAGAGGTCCAGCGCCTCCGACTGCTCGATGCGGCGGTTGGCCTCGGCCAGGGTCTCGGCGCCCATGCCGAGCCCCCGGTCCTCGATCTCCAGGGCGTAGCCGTTGCCGACGGGTTCGCCGGTGACCCGCACGCGCGTGTGCGGTGGTGAGAACTGGGCCGCGTTCTCGACGAGTTCGGCGAGCAGATGGGTGAGGTCGGCGACCGCCGCTCCGATGACGTGCGCCTCGGGGAACTGGCGTACCTCCACGCGCGCGTAGTCCTCGATCTCCGAGACGGCGGCGCGTACGACGTTGGTCAGGGACACCGGCATCCGCCAGGCCCGGCCGGGCGCGGCGCCGGACAGGATGATCAGGCTCTCGGCGTGACGGCGCATCCGGGTGGTGAGGTGGTCGAGGCGGAACAGGTCGCTGAGTTCGTCGGGATCGTCGGAGCGTCGTTCCATGCTGTCCAGGAGGCTGAGCTGGCGGTGGACCAGGACCTGGCTCCTGCGGGCCAGGTTGACGAAGACTCCGGAGATGCCGCTGGCGAGTTCGGCGCGCTCCACGGCGGCTCGCAGGGCGGCGCGGTGCACGGTGGTCAGGGCTTCCGCGACCTGACCGGTCTCGTCGTCGGCCGGCGGTCCGGAGGGTGCCTCGGCCCGGACGTCGATCTCCTCGCCCGCGCGCAGCTTCCGCATCGCTTCCGGGAGTTTGCGGCGGGCGATCTCCAGCGCGTCGTTGCGCAGGCTCACGAGTTCCACCACGAGGGCCCGTCCGATGCGGACGGAGATGACGAGGGAGGCGGCGACGGCGGCGAGTCCGAGGAGTACGGCTGCTCCGGCGGGGCTGAGCAGACCGCGGGCGACCGGGTCGGCGCGGCCGGCAACGGCACGGCCCGTGGCCGCCGCGATGGTCCGCATGCCGTCCTGTACGCGCGCGTGGGCGGCGCTCCAGGCCCCTTGCGGTGCCGTGTCGGCGACTTTGACGCCCGGTCCTGCCGCGAGCAGGTCGTCCTCGGCGGCGCCCAGGGCGGTGTAGGAACGGCCGCTGGTCAGCTCCCGCCAGGCGGCGCGCTGGGCGGCGGGCAGATCGGAGACGGCGGTCTCGGTGAGGGCACGGCGCGTGGCGACGGCGGCATTGAAAAGCCGCAGTCGCTCCCCTTGCAGGGTTCCGGCGGTCCGTGCGCTGCCCAGTAGGGCGTCCTCCTGGGCCAGTGCCTCGGCGGCACGGGAGAATTCGAGCAGCACGCGCGCGTCGGACGCGACGTCGGCCTGCTGGACGTCGGTGAGGGCACCGTCGACCGCGAAGGCGGCGCCGATGGTCTTCGTGTACTGCGTGTACGCGTCGTCCCAGCCTGTCTCGTGGCCCCGTACGGCTGTTCTCAGTGTGCGGAGGTGCTCGGCGCCGGTGACGAAGGCATCGAGGCGCCCGGAGACGCCGGCGGGTAGTTCCTGGCTGTCGGCGACCGTGCTGTCCCGGCCGAGCCGCAGCTTGTCCACGGCTCGGTCGGTGCGGGCCGCGAGGTCTTCGAGATCGCCGCCGTTGCCGGCGCGAGGGTCCGTGGCGTAGCGGACGGCCGCGGTGCGCTCGGCCTGCAACGCGGTGACGGCCGCGGCCACCGGGGCGCGCAGTTCGGCGTCGACGCGCTGCGACTGGCGCAGCCGGGCGACGTCCTGAGCGGTGCTGACGGTGGCGTACGCCCAGAGCGCGAGCAGGGAGACGACGGGCACCATCAGGAGGCTGACCACCTTGGCGCGCACGGTCCGGGGGCGCAGGTGCCGACGGCTCCCACGCGCGCGTGCGGTGTCGGGCGGCGAACCGAGCGTGCGGCGGCCTTCGTCGGCGGGCGGTCCGGCGTGTGCGCGGCGTCCGCGCGGACGGTTCGCCGGGGCGGCGGCATTCTCGGGTGTACGGGGTGGGCGCATGGCCTCCTCGCTCGGGACGTGGTCGGTGCGCTCGGGCCGGGGTCCCGCTAGCGGGCGACGCTTTCGACGGGCCGCTGGGCGGAGGCGGACGCCTCGCGCTCGTCGGCCGTGGGCGAGAGGGCGACGAAGGCCGAGGTGATGAACAGGTAGGACCCGAGGCCGACGGCGAGGGGGAAGATGAACTGCATCGCCGTGGCCCCGGGCAGGGCGTCGCCGGAGGGGTCCACGCGCACGCTCACCGCGAACATCCCGGTGTAGTGCATGCTGCTGACGGCCGCTCCCATGACGAGGGAGGCGGCGGTGACCGCGAGGGGAGACTTGATGTTGAGTCCGGCCCACAGGGCCGCGGTCGCCGCGACCACGGCGATCAGCACCGACAGTCCGACGAGGACCGGGTCGTACGTGACGTCGCCGTGCAGCCGCACGGCCGCCATGCCCAGGTAGTGCATGCTGGCGACGCCCAGCCCGGTGGTGAGGCCGCCGAGGAGGAGAGCACGGTTGCGATCGCGGCTGTAGCCGACGGCGAAGACGCCGGCGCAGACGACGACCATGGCGACGAGCAGGCTGAGGATGGTCAGCGGCACGTCGTAGCGGATGTCGCTGCCGCTGACGCGGAAGCCGAGCATGGCCACGAAGTGCATGGTCCAGATGCCCGTCCCGATCGAAGACGCGGCGGTGACGAGCCAGTTGCGGCGCGCGCGGCCGGTGGCGGCGAGCGCGCGGACGGTGCAGCGCAGTCCGAGTGCGGCGCCTATGCAGGCCATCACGTACGACAGCGCGGGGGTCAGCCAGCCGAAGGCGGCGTGGTCCAGGTGTCCCATGGCCCCGGGACGCTAGCGGGGGCACGGGCGCACAAAGGGGGCGCATTTCGAAAGGTGCCGGAATATGACGCACAGTTGTGCCGGAACGATCGCGTCCCGCTCGAACATGCGCACAAGGGCATCCCTCGTGACGGTGAGGAATCATGCGGAACATGAACGACGACCACACACATGTCCAGGATTTCTTCACCGCCCGCGCCGCCGACTGGGACAGCCGGTTCCCGGACGACGGCCCGGCCTACGCGGCGGCCGTGGCCGACCTCGGGCTCCGGGAGGGGGACCGCGTGCTGGACGCGGGCTGCGGCACGGGGCGGGCCCTGCCGCCCCTGCGGGCCGCCGTGGGCCCCTCCGGGGTGGTGCTGGGCGCGGATCTGACGCCGGCGATGCTCCAGGCCGCCATACGGGCGGGCAGGCACCGCGACGGGCGGCTGATGCTCGCCGACGTCGCCGCGCTTCCGCTGCGCTCGGGTTGCCTGGACGCCGTGTTCGCCGCCGGCCTGATCGCCCACCTGCCGCGTCCGGTGGACAATCTGCGGGAACTGGCCCGTGGGGTAAGACCGGGCGGCACGCTCGCGCTCTTCCATCCCATCGGCCGGGCGGCGCTGGCGGCACGTCAGGGGCGCCGGATCACCCCCGACGACCTGCGGGCCGAGACCAACCTCCGCCCGCTCCTCGCACGTTCGGGCTGGCGGATGACGTCGTACACCGACGAGGACGCCCGCTTCCTGGCGCTCGCGGTGCGGGAGGACTGAGGCCCGGGCGGGTCAGCCCTCCGGCCCGCTCGGGTACGCGAGGGCTGAGGGCCGGGCGGGTCAGCCCGTTCCGGCGACGGCCGCCACGAAGGCGTCGGGGTTGTCGAACATGACGTTGTGCCCGGCGCCGGGCACCGTCACCACGCGCACCCCGGCGGCTTGCAGGCTCTCCCGGCCCACGAGTTCGCCGCTGTGCTCGCCCTGGAGGAAGACGCGATCGACCGGCAGTCCCTCCAGGACCGTCCGCATCACCGGGTCCGAACCCTTGCGCAGGCCGACGGCACTGCGGTGCAACGCGCGCGGGTCGGCCAGCCGCATGGTCGCCGCCCACAGCGGCCCGACCGCCTCCAGCACGCGCGCGTGCCCCCCTGCGACGAACTCGTCCTCCCCGTAGGCGGCGATTCCGCTGCTGCCTGCGGTCGGCGGCGGACAGGCGTCCAGGTTGGCCTCCGTCAGCACCAGCCGGGAGACCAGGTCGGGCCGCCGGTGGGCGAGGACGATGGCCACGGCGCCGCCCATGCTGTGCCCGATCAGTTCGGCACCGGCGACCCGGGCCGCGTCCAGCGCGACGGCCACCGCGTCGGCGTGGTCCTCCAGCGTGTACCCGAAGTCCTGGGGGCGGTCGCTGGTGCCGTGTCCGGGCAGGTCCACGAACAGGCTGCGACGGCCCGCGAGTTCGGGACGCGCCGTGATGTGCGCGTGGTACGCGGCGGACATCGCTCCGAGTCCGTGCAGATACACCCGGGCGGGCTCCGCCCCGGGCACCTCGGTCCACCGGATCCGGCTTCCCCTGCTGTCGAACGTGGCCTGGCGCACTGTGCCCCTCCCTGTTTTCCGCGACACTGGGACAATACCTCGAGGACGATGTATTCCGTCAAGGTGGTATTGGCTCGGCGAGGTATCTCTGCGGGAGAATGCGGTCATGCTCGAACTCGCCATCCTCGGATTCCTGTACGGCACCCCTCTGCACGGTTACGTCCTGCGCCGCCACATCGCGGCGCTCACCGGCCATGTGCGGCCCGTCGCCGAGAGCACGCTGTACCCGGCGATCAAGCGCCTGGAGAAGGCCGGTCTGCTGGTGCGGGCCACCGAGCCAGGCGCCGTGGCCGCGCCGCGCCATGTGCTGACGCTGACCGAGGAAGGCGGGCGCGAGCTCAAGCGCCGACTGGCCGAGCCCGCCCAGCGTGAGATCACCGACGAGAACAACTGGTTCACGCTGCTCGCGTTCCTGCGGCACCTGGAGGACCCCGCCGCGCAGGCAGCCGTGCTGCGGCGCCGACTGGCCTTCCTGGAGGAGCCGGCGAGCTTCTTCTACGAAGGCGACCGGCCGCTGCGCGCCGAGGAACTGGACGACCCGTTCCGGCGCGGCGTTCTCACCATCGCTCGCGCCACGAGTCGGGCCGAACTGGCCTGGCTGCGTGACACCCTGGCGTCACTCGACGGGGCCGGCCGCTGAGCTGTCCCGGTGCCGTACCGGGCAACCGCGCAGACCGGGGACCGGACGCGTGCCCAGGTCGGCGACGCGACAGCCGTTCGGGCAGCCCTTGACCTCCCAGTCCTGGCGCGCGAAGTGGGGGCCGCGGCGCGGCGGCAGCAGACGGAAGAACCGGCCGCGCGTCCGCACGGCGCGGCGCACCAGCGCGGAGGTGGGCGCGCCGCGTCGCGGGGAGCGGAACGCGCGCGGCAGGGTCTCGTCGAGCAGCGCGAGCGTGGCCGTCCGCAGCAGCGGTGCCAGGGCGCGCGGACACCGGGACGCCATCAGACCGAGGGTGGCGTCGGAGACCCGGTGGGCCTGGGCCTCCTCGTGCCAGCCGAAGCGGGCCTCTTCGTAGGAGTCGGGAAGGTTTCGAACTCCTCGTAGGTCCGGGGGATGTCCGGGATGCCCATGTGCCGGCCGAGAGTCCGGTAGTACTCGGTGGTGGCGACGATCTCGTGCCGGGACAGACGGCGCCGGCGGTGGGCTTCGATCCAGCGCTGGGGCATGACCACGAACGTGCTGAGCACGTACCGGGTGCCGACGTTGCTGATGTCGTAGCTGCGGTGCATCTGGTTGATGCGGCGGATCGCGGTTCGTCCCCCCAACGCCGCGAAGTCGTGCTCCGCGTCGGTGTCGAGGAGCAGCACGCTGTCGTCGCACCGCTTCTGGGGGCGCTCGGTCAGCTCCGCCGTCCGCGCGGGCAGCCGCCCGATGCCGGGCACCGCGCAGGTGCGGTACGGAGCCAGTTCGAGAGCGCCGTGCAGTCCCAGGGGAACTCGTACCTGACGCTGATCCGGCATCCGGTAGCTCTCCAGCGCGTGCGCCACCGGGCCCAGCCGGCGGATCTCCGCGAGCCGCTCCTACCGCTTCACAGCGTCATCCCCCTTCTGCCACCGAACGTCCAACTCTACGTTGTGGAGCAGCAGATGGGCGATCGCACTGCCCCCGTTCCAGGGAAAGGTGGTCCGCGTGTTCGACAGGATCCGCAGGTACGCCGGCCGGCTCGGCACGTCCACGCAGGGGCGACCGGAGGGTACCCGGGAGAGGCGCACACACAATTTGTTCGAAGCGGCGGCCGTCTATGTCGCGGCCCGCGCGGAGGACGACCAGGACCGGATCGAGGAAGCGGCGGCGTGGGTGTCCCCGGAGGCGCTGTCGTTCGGGGTGAGCGAGCTGGCCTGCCGGGCGGTCGTCGCGCTGGCCCGGGAGCGCGACGAATCGCCCGCCGCGGTGGCCCGCGACCTTTTGGGGCTGCCCGCGGCCTGAACGGAATTCCCTGCTCCGCATGTGGCCGTTTCGCCCCCGTCCAGGCGGAAACCTGCAGCTCCGCGTGGTGCGCGAAGTCGTGACAAGCGGCTTCCGCTCGCACTAGGGTGCGCGCCGATGGACGAACCACTGGGGAGGCAGGGATGGCAGGGACGGACGATGAGCCCGTCGCCGCCGCGGACGATGCGCTGTACGTGCTGACGGCGGTGCTGCTGACGCCGGCACAGTTTCCGAGCGTGCTGGGCGACGACTACCCGGAGGCGTGTGCGGCGCTGGACCTGGCGCCGCGCGCCGACGGGTACGGCCTGGTCCTGGGCCAGGACGGGGGCGGCGCTCGCTGGACGGTGGTCATCGACGACGTCTCGCTGGTCGCCGTGGCGATCGCGTCCTGGGACTGCGGCATGGAGTACGAGCTGTCGCCGGACGAGCACGCGGTCGTGACGGCCCTGCCGGGCTGGCCCCTGGCCGTCGCCGTCGCGGCACCCGGCGTGCCCGCTCCCCACGATCCGCCCGCCGAAGAGGCGGGACGGTCGGCGCTGAGCCCGCCGGACACCGGTTCCTGGGGGCCCGCTCAGCGCCGGCTGGGTGCCGACGAGATAGCGCTGCAGTGGGCCGCCTGGCGGGAGCAGATCGACGACGCCGACTTCCCCGTGCCCGGTGAGCGGGCGCGTGCCGTGGAGTCCGCACAGGAGGGCGAGGGCGCCAGGGCCGGCGGCCACGCCGGTGTCCGCCGGGTGCTCGCCGAAGCGCGCGCCTACGTCGACTCCCCGCCGCCGCTCGGCCGCGTCCGCTCGTCGTTCGCTCCCGGCGAGGCCCGTACGCTGCGCGCCGACGGTCCCGGCTGGTCGATCGTGGCCCGCACCGACGACATCGCGTTCGTCCTGCTCGACGAGGAGCCGGGCGAGGTACTGCCGGTGGGCCGGGGGCCGGAGCTGCCCGGTCTGCTGGAGGCGCTCGACAAGATGGCCGTGCGGCCCCTGTGAGGCTCGCCCGGCGGGTCGCGGAGATCGCCGACGTTCTCGCCGTCGAGCCGGGGCGACCGGACGGGACCTCCCGGTCGGTCCCCCGGCAGCCGCGCCGCACCTGGGCGACGCGGCTCCCGACGGCTCGGCCGGCCCGTCCGGGCGGCTCGGCGAGTGACGCCTTGCCGTGCGCCGGTGCCTCAGCGGCCGAGCTCCTTGCGGGCGACCCTGCGCAGCCTGCGCCGCTGAGAGGGGTCCAGCGCGAGGTACGCGGCCGCCGGAACG
Source organism: Streptomyces flaveolus (assembly GCF_000716535.1). Taxonomy (GTDB): domain Bacteria; phylum Actinomycetota; class Actinomycetes; order Streptomycetales; family Streptomycetaceae; genus Streptomyces; species Streptomyces flaveolus_A. Next base: position 75,161 of record NZ_JNWV01000032.1, read on the forward strand.
CCCACGACGATCAGGAACGCCACCCACCAGGGCAGCCATATGAGCAGGATCAGCCCGACCGCCACGCCCCCTGCGGCGATCTTCGCGTTCATGGACATGAGCGTCGCCTCCTTCGCGGCCACTGCCGCTCTCTGATCTGAGAACGGCCCCCCGCTCCCCGCGGTTCCACGCCCCGCCCCTGAGACATCCCTGAGCCGCGCCCCCTAGTGGTTCCCGACGCGGACCAAACGGCACGCGGGCTTGGCTGCAAGTTGACTTGGCGGCAAGTGGCCCTCTTCGGCACCGGGCCCAGCGAACCATCGGGCCCAGCGAACGTGGACCCCATGGCCCGGCACCCGTGCGCAGAGCCCGATCAAGCCCCGGCTGCAACCGCCTCACCCCGTCCCACCCGCCACCAACAGACACGCCGCCACATACCCGCCGGATCACGCCCGCCGGATCACGCCCGCCGGATCACGCCCGTCGGATCAACGCCTCATGGCACTCGACGTCCCAGCCGCCTGATGCGGCGCGCTTCCCCGCGGAGGGTGCGAGTCCCCGCCGCGACCGTCACGTGACGCTCCGCGGACAGGCAGAACACCGCGAAGACCTTCTGATGCGTGAGCTCGAGGGTCTCCTCGTAGTGCCAGTCGGCGACGACCCGTGATCGTCCGGCACAGCGGTGGCGGACATTCTTCCGGCCCCGCGCGCTTGCCGCCCGTACACGCGACGAACGCGACCCTTCGAACAGATCGTGGAGTGATCCACCTCACGGCCTCGACAGGACGGGAACGCCGTGGACGTCCTGTACCCTCGGCGACTCCGGTCGAGTAGTCAAATTTGAGGAGTTCGGCAGAGCTGTGCAGACCATCCCCACGGCATCACCCTCCGACCTGAACGAACTGACCCAGTGCTGCGTCGTGTTCCTGCCGTCCGATCCCCCGCGCACGGGCCACATCGGCTTCTGGCGACCGGACGGTGGAGTTCCGCCCGCACACGCGGAGGGCTCGCCGGCAGATCTGGACCTCATACTGCCCTCGGCCGACGGCGGCGTCGAACGAGTCCCACTGCCCGTCCTCCTGCTTCCCGTCCGCACCGCCCTTCCGGTGCTCGCACGCGCGCGTGCACTGCCACGGGCGGCCGCGTTCTGGCGTACCGCGTACGAAATGGCCCTCGGCTTCCTGGCCCGCGGTCTGCTCCTGCCGGGCCTGTCCGCCGGCGATCACGACGCCTGGCGCGTGGGACCACTGTCCGCGCGCGATGCGGAACTGGTCCGCGAACTCGCCGCCGCCATGCCCCCGGAGGCGCACGCCGTGCCGCTCACGGCGGACGGGCCGCCGCTGTTGCCCGAGCCGGAGCGGCTGCTGCGCGCCTTCCTCGACGCGATCGCCGACGTGCTGCCGCGCTCCCCCGCCGCCCCGATGGTGACCGGCGGCCCCGCGTACACGGCACTGGAGCCACAGCGTCTGCCCGCGCTGCGGGCGTGGGCAGACGACATCGCCGTCGGCCATGACGCGGGGGTGCGGCTGTCGCTGCGTGTGGAGGCGTCCGGTCTCGACGACGCCGTCTCACAGGCCGACGCTCCGGTCCGCTTCCGTGCGGTCCTCCAGGTGCACGGTCAGAGCGGACCGGCGGACGTCATGGATGCCGCCGGACTTTGGGCCGGTGCGGACACCGGGCGCGCGGCGTTCGCTCCACGCGCGCGTGCGGACGCGTTGCTGGCGCTTCGCCGGGCGGCCCAGGCCTGGCCGCCGCTGACACCGCTGCTCTCAGCCGCCGTGCCGGACGCCGTGGACCTCGCCGACGACGAGATCGCCGAACTGCTGGGCGAGGGTGCGCGGGCGCTGGCCGCCGTGGGCGTCGACGTGCACTGGCCCAAGCACCTGGCACGTGGCCTCACCTCGCACGCGGCCATCGGCCCGCCGGACGACGGCACCGCATCGTCCGGAACCGCCACCGTTCCGTCGTTGCTCTCCGCGGACGAGAGGGTCACGTTGAGCTGGTGGTTCGACCTGGGCGGCCGGGAGTTGTCCCGGGAGGAGCTGGACCGGCTGGCGGAGGCCAAGCGTCCGCTGGTGCGGCTGCGCGACGGCTGGGTCCTGGTCGATCCCCGGGAGGCGGAGCGGGCCCGGACCGAGCGGGACCGTTCCGTCGCTCCCGTCGAGGCGCTGGCCGCCGCTCTGACGGGCTCGGCGGAAGTCGACGGCCGGCGGGTCGACGTACGGCCCACGGGGTGGCTGGAGGGACTGCGGGAGCGGCTGACGGCTCAGGATCCGGCCCTCACCGTCGGACGGCCGCCGGGCCTGGCCGCGACCCTGCGGGACTACCAGCTCCGCGGCCTCGACTGGCTGGCCCGCACGACATCGCTCGGACTGGGCTGCTGCCTGGCCGACGACATGGGGCTCGGCAAGACGATCACACTGATCGCGCTGCACCTGCACCGGCAGACGGATCCCGCGGCGGCGGGCCCCGCCCTCGTGGTCTGCCCGGCCTCGCTGCTGGGCAACTGGCAGCGCGAGATCGAGCGGTTCGCCCCCGGGGTGTCGGTGCGCCGGTTCCACGGACCCGGGCGCGATCTGACGTCTTTGGCGGACGGCGAGTTCGTCCTGACCACGTACGGCACGCTGCGCCTGGACGCCGCGCGGCTCGCCGCGGTCCCGTGGGGGATGGTCGTGGCCGATGAGGCGCAGCATGTGAAGAACCCTTACTCCGCGACCGCGCGGGCGCTGCGCACGATCGGCGCACGCGCGCGCGTGGCGCTCACCGGCACTCCGGTGGAGAACAACCTCACGGAACTGTGGGCGATCCTCGACTGGACGACACCCGGCCTGCTCGGCAGCCTCGGCAGCTTCCGCGCGCGATACGCACAGCCCGTCGAGGGCGGCCGGGACCCCGCCGCCGCACAGCGGCTCGCCCGGCTCGTCGGACCGTTCCTGCTGCGTCGGCGCAAATCCGACCCCGGCATCGCCCCGGAGCTTCCACCGAAGACCGAGACGGATCACCCGGTGGCACTCACGGCTGAACAGGCGGGGCTGTACGAGGCGCTGGTGCGCGAGACCCTGGACCGCATCGCGTCCGTCGACGACATGACCCGCCGGGGCATGATCATGCGGCTGCTGACCGGCCTGAAGCAGATCTGCAATCATCCGGCACAGTTCCTCAAGGAGGACGATCCGCGGCTCGCGGGACGCTCGGGGAAGCTGGAACTGCTGGACGAACTGCTCGGCACCATCCTGGCGGCGGACTCGGGCGTGCTCGTCTTCACGCAGTACGTGCGCATGGCCCGGCTGCTCGAACGGCACCTGGCGGCCCGCGGGGTGCCCTCGCTGCTGCTGCACGGCGGGACGCCGGTCACCGCGCGTGAGGAGCTGGTACGGCGCTTCCAGGCGGGCGAGGCCCCGGTGTTCCTGCTGTCCCTCAAGGCCGCCGGGACGGGGCTGAACCTCACCCGTGCCGACCATGTCGTGCACTACGACCGCTGGTGGAATCCGGCGGTGGAGGCACAGGCCACCGACCGCGCGTACCGCATCGGGCAGACCCGGCCGGTGCAGGTGCACCGGCTGGTCGCGGAGGGAACCCTGGAGGACCGCATCGCGGAGATGCTGGGCCGCAAACGGGAGCTGGCCGACGCCGTGCTCGGTTCCGGTGAGGCGGCGCTGACGGAACTGTCGGACGAGGAACTGGCCGCACTGGTGGAACTGCGCGGGGAGGCGCGATGAGCCGCTACGACGACGAGCACGGCCGTGACGCGGGGCGCACGTTCGCCGCGCTGCCGCCCGCGCGCGGGCGTGCCTTCGCCGAGAGCTGGTGGGGTCGCGCCTGGCTGCGGGCCCTGGAGGACGCGGCCCTGGAAGCCCTGGCGGTCAAGGCCGGGCGCCGGCTCGCGCGCGCGGGCGGTGTGGGTGCGGTGACCGTACGGCCGGGCCGGGTCACCGCCGTCGTACGTGATCCCGGAGGTGCGGCCCACCGGGCCGACGTCCTGCTGCCGCAGCTGTCCGACGAGGAGTGGGCACGGTTCGAGGATCTCGCCGTGGAGCAGGCCGGCCACATGGCCGCACTGCTCGACCGGGAGCTGCCGCCGCATCTGATCGAGGACGCGGCCGCCGTGGGGATCGAACTCCTTCCGGGCATGGGCGATCTGGAACCCGAGTGCGACTGCGGTGCCTGGGACCACTGTGGGCACACCGCCGCCCTGTGTCACCAGGTGGCGCGGCTGCTGGACGAGGATCCGTTTCTGCTCCTGCTGATGCGCGGGCGGGACAAGGACGACTTCCTGGCGCAGTTGCACGTCCGCAGCACCGCGGAGCCGCCCGGGACGACGCCCCCGGCCCCGGGGGTGGACGCGGCCGAGGCATGGGCGGCTGCCGAGATCCTGCCACCGCTGCCCGAGTTGCCCGGGCTCCCGCCGGCACCCGGTGCGCCACCGTCGTTCGCCACCGGGTCACCGGCCGCACCAGGGGTGGATCCGGCGGCGCTGGAACACCTGGCGGGCCGCACCGCCGTGGAGGCGTACCGGCTGCTGGCGACGGCGCTGCGTGGTGAGACACGGGTCGACGCGGACCTGACGGCCGCTCAGGACGCCGTACGCCTGGCGTGTGGGCCGGCACCGGCCGCCGTCGCGGAGCGGCTCGCCACGGGGTCGGGGCGTGGACGCGACGGGCTCATGACAGCCGTTCGCGCCTGGCGGACCGGTGGCACGGTGGCGCTGACGGTGCTCGACGAGGACCGGGAGGTGGAGGGTGTGGCGCTCGCACGCGCGCGTGCGGCGCTGGAAACGGCCTGGGATGCGGACGAGCGGCCGGCGTTCCGGAGGAGCGGCAACCGGTGGACCGTCCAGGAGGAAGGCGTTCAGCTGCGGCTCGGGCGTGAGGGCCACTGGTGGCCGTACCGCGACGAAGGAGGACGCTGGGTTCCGGCGGGTGGGGCCGATCCCGATCCCGCGACGGCACTGGCCTCCGCGCGGCTGGATGCGGAATCCGGTGGTCCGGAGGAGTTCTGACGGGCGGTCATCGCGAGATCGGCGCGATCCGATGACCGCCGGACTCCGGCTGTTCACCTCCCGGTCGTGCGGCGTTCCTCCGGGGGCCCAATGGTGTCGGCAGCCCATGACCTTGCTCCAGGAGGCCCGATGTCCCCGCATGCCGCCGGCCGGCGCCGCGTCCACCGTTCCCTCGCCACGGGTCTGCCCCTGGCCCTGGCCGCCGTCCTCGTCGCGGCGGGGACGGCCACCGCGACGCCGTCCGGGGACGCCCGCGTCGTCCGGACGGCGACCCTCGGTGAGATCCCGCTCGGCGCGTTCAGCAACGCGCTGCTGCCCGGCAGCGTGGCCGACGACCACGGGATCAAGCTCGGCGGCATCGGCAGCGACATCTACCCGGCCGGCCGCGAGGGCGAGTTCTGGACCGTGACCGACCGCGGTCCCAACGGTCAGATCAAGGTGGACGGCAAGAAGCGCCGCACCTTCCCGGTCCCGGGATTCGATCCCGCGATCGTGAAGATCCGGGTCTCGGGGAGCACGGTCGAGGTCATCGACGCGATACCGCTGACCACCTCCTCCGGGAGGGCCGTCACCGGACTGCCCGACCAGAAGGGCCGGGACGAGGCGCCGTACACCTACGACGCGCGGACACCCCTCTCGTACGACCCGAACGGCCTCGACACCGAGGGCATCGTACGAGCGGGGGACGGCAGTTTCTGGCTCGTGGACGAGTACGGGCCGTCGCTCGTGCACGTGTCCGCGCGCGGGAAGGTCCTCGCGCGCTATGTGCCCAAGGGGCTCGGTCTGACCGGCGCGGACTACCCGGTGGTGGAGGCGCTGCCGTCGGTCCTGCTGCACCGCAAGATCAACCGGGGGTTCGAGGGGCTGGCGCAGCTTCCGGGCGGGGATCTTGTGATGGCCCTGCAGAGCCCGCTGTCGCTGCCGGACGCGGACGCCGGGGACGCCTCGCGCACCACCCGTCTGCTGCGCTTCTCGCCCCGTGAGAAGGCCGTCACGGCCGAATACGCCTACCGCTTCGACCCGGTGGACGAGGTGGACCCGAGCGAGGACGACACCTCCGAGCTGAAGATCTCCTCGGTCGTTGCGGTCGTCGGTGACCGGCTGCTGGTCGAGGAGCGCACGGACAAGGCCGCCCGGCTCCAGCTGGTCAGCCTCGCGCGCACGTCCGACATCCTCGGCGGCCCCTGGGACGACGACACCACGGCTCCGTCACTGGAGCAGCTCGACGACCCGGCGGCACAGGGCGTGCCGGTGCTGGCCAAGCGCCTGGTGGTCGACCTGGGCAAGGTGTCAGGGGTGCCCGGGAAGATCGAGGGCATCGCGCGCGTGGATCACGACACGCTCGCGCTCATCAACGACAACGACTTCGGCATGACCGACGGGACCGGCGCGTTCGACGCCCAGGGCCGCCTGGTCGACAGCGGGATCAGGACGATCGTGACGTACGTCCGGCTGCCCGAGGGCCGCTGACGCCGGCCTCGCGGCCGGGGGCCGGGATGAGCGCTGTGCTCACCCCGGCCCTCCTGCGTTCAGCCCCGCGCTCCCAGCAGGTGGTCCATCGCGAGCTGGTCGAGGCGTTCGAACGCCATGCCGCGCGCGGCGGCCGCCTCGACGTCGAAGTCCTCGAAGGACGCGCGGTCGGCGAGCAGTGCCTGCAGGCCGTCGGCCGCGGTCGGCTGGGCCAGCTGGTCCAGGCGCGAGGCGCGCAGCGCCTCCTGCACCTCCGGGTCGGCGCGGAAGGCGGCCGCGCGCTCCTTCAGGATGAGGTAGTTGCGCATGCAGCCCGCCGCCGAAGCCCACACGCCGTCGAGGTCCTCGGTCCGCGGCGGCTTGAAGTCGAAGTGGCGGGGGCCTTCGTAACCGGCGCTCTCCAGGAGGTCGACCAGCCAGAAGGCGGACCGCAGGTCGCCGGCGCCGAACCGCAGGTCCTGGTCGTACTTGATGCCGGACTGGCCGTTGAGGTCGATGTGGAAGAGCTTCCCGGCCCACAGGGCCTGCGCGATGCCGTGCGGGAAGTTCAGACCGGCCATCTGCTCGTGGCCGACCTCCGGGTTGACGCCGTAGAGCTCGGGCCGCTCCAGGCGCTCGATGAAGGCCAGCGCGTGCCCGACGGTGGGCAGCAGGATGTCGCCGCGGGGCTCGTTCGGCTTGGGCTCGATGGCGAAGCGGAGGTCGTAGCCCTGCGAGGTGACGTACTCGCCGAGCAGGTCGAAGGCCTCCTTCATGCGGTCCAGGGCGGAACGCACGTCCTTGGCGGCGCCGGACTCGGCGCCCTCGCGGCCGCCCCAGGCGACGTACGTCTTCGCACCCAGCTCGACCGCCAGGTCGATGTTCCGGATCGTCTTGCGGAGGGCGTAGCGGCGTACGTCGCGGTCGTTGGCGGTGAACGCGCCGTCCTTGAAGACGGGGTGCGTGAAGAGGTTCGTGGTGGCCATCGGGACGGTCATGCCGGTGGCGTCCAGGGCCTGACGGAAGCGCTTGATGTGCGACTCGCGCTCGGTGTCCGACGAACCGAAGGGGATCAGGTCGTCGTCGTGGAAGGTCACTCCGTGGGCACCGAGTTCCGCCAGGCGCTGCACCGTCTCGACCGGGTCGAGGGCGCGGCGGGTGGCGTCGCCGAACGGGTCCCTTCCCTGCCAGCCGACGGTCCAGAGTCCGAACGTGAACCTGTCCTCGGGGGTGGGCTGGTAGCTCATGCCGCGGCTCCTTGCTGCGTTGCGACTATTTCGTCATGGCGGTTTACAAATTAGTATGCCGACGCACCTCTGGGAAGAGACAAGATGTCTTTTGACAGCAAGGTGTCTTCGAACACAGCCCAGCGCACATCCCGCGGAGCCGCGGAAGAGGAGAGCCCGATGTCAGCAGCCGAGGGTCCGCTCGTCGTCGGGGTGGACACGTCCACCCAGTCCACGAAGGCACTGGTCGTCGACGCGGCCACCGGTCAGGTGGTGGCGAGCGGCCAGGCACCGCACACGGTGTCGTCCGGCGCCGGCCGGGAGAGCGATCCGCGTCAGTGGTGGGACGCGCTGTGCGAGGCGCTGCGCCAGTGCGGTGACGCGGCGCACGAGGCGGCGGCGGTGTCGATCGGCGGCCAGCAGCACGGCCTGGTCACCCTGGACGAGCACGGCGAGCCGGTGCGTCCGGCGCTGCTGTGGAACGACGTCCGCTCGGCGCCGCAGGCCCGCCGTCTGGTGGAGGAGCTGGGCGGCCCGAAGGGCTGGGCGGAGCGCGCCGGCAGCGTGCCCGGGGCGTCCTTCACGGTCACCAAGTGGGCGTGGCTCGCCGAGCACGAGCCGGAGGCCGTCCGCGCGACCCGGGCGGTGCGGCTCCCCCACGACTACCTCACCGAGCGCCTGACCGGGCAGGGCACGACCGACCGCGGCGACGCCTCCGGCACCGGCTGGTGGGCGTCCGGGACGGAGTCGTACGACGCGGAGACCCTCGCGCACGTCGGCCTGGACCCGGCGCTGCTGCCCCGTGTGGTGCGGCCCGGTGAGGTGGCCGGCACCGTGCGTGACAGCCATGATCTGCCGTTCTCGAAGGGCACGCTGGTGGCGCCGGGCACCGGCGACAACGCGGCGGCGGCCCTGGGCCTCGGCCTGCGGCCCGGCACGCCGGTGCTGAGCCTCGGCACGTCCGGCACGGTCTACGCCGTCTCCCGGCACCGCCCCGCCGATCCGACCGGCACGGTGGCGGGATTCGCCGACGCGCGCGGGGACTGGCTCCCCCTGGCCTGCACCCTGAACTGCACCCTCGCGGTGGACCGCGTCGCGGCCCTGCTGGGCCTGGACCGCGAGGCGGTGGAATCCGGCGGCTCCGTGACCCTGCTGCCGTACCTGGACGGCGAGCGCACCCCGAACCTGCCGCGCGCCTCCGGCGTGCTGCACGGTCTGCGGCACGACACCACCGCGGGCCAGCTCCTGCAGGCCGCGTACGACGGCGCGGTGCACGCGCTGCTCGGGGCTCTCGACCTGGTCCTGGACGAGGACGCGGACCGCGACACCCCGCTGCTCCTGATCGGCGGCGGTGCCCGCGGGACGGCCTGGCAGCAGACCGTGCGCCGGCTCTCGGGACGGCCCGTCCAGGTCCCGGAGGCCAGGGAACTGGTCGCCCTGGGTGCGGCGGCCCAGGCGGCCGGGCTGCTGACCGGCGAGGATCCCGCGGCGGTCGCTCGCCGCTGGAACACGGCGGCGGGCCCGGTCCTGGAGCCCGTGGAGCGGGACCGGACGACGCTGGACCGGATCACCGGGGTACTCTCCGACGCGGCCCCGCTGCTGGAGCGGGGGACGGACACCGAGTGACCGAGCCGCCCGCGACCAGCCGGACGGCAGACACCGAGGATTGACGGAGGCATGACCGCACCGCTGCACGAGGCGCGCCCCCCGGGCGCCGGGCGCGCCCTGCCGGACACCCAGCAGGGCATGCGCCGGCGCAACCTCGCCCGGGTGCTGCACGCCGTGAGCGCCGAGGGCTCGCTGTCCCGGGCGGCGGTCGCCTCCCGGATCGGCCTGACGCGCGCGGCGGTGTCGACCCTGGTGGACGAGTTGATCCGCTGGGGGCTGCTGGAGGAACTGGGCCCCGAGCGGCCGGGGCGGGTGGGCCGGCCCGGGTCGGCGCTCGCGGTGAGCGGCCGGGGGCCCGCCGGGATCGGGGCCGAGATCGGCGTCGACCACCTCGCGGTGTGCGCGGTCGACCTGCGCGGCGAGGTCCGCGCGCGGGCGGTCCGGCGCGGTGCCAACCGGGGCCGGGCGCCGGAACCGGTGATCGAGGAACTGACGGCGCTGATCCACCAGGTCGTCGCGGAGGCGGAACGCGCGGAACTCTGGCCCGCCGGGCTCGCGGTCGCCGTGCCCGGCCTGGTCGCCAGGGACGGACGGACGGTCGTACGGGCCCCGAACCTCGACTGGCACGACATCGACCTCGGTCCCCTGCTGCCCGCCCACCGGCCGCTGACCGTGGGCAACGAGGCCAACTTCGGTGCTCTGGCCGAGCTGTGGCTCGGTGCCGGGACGCCGGGCGACTTCCTGCACGTGTCGGCCGAGATCGGCATCGGCGCGGCGGTCGTCGTGGACGGCCGGCTGCTGCGCGGCACCCGGGGGTTCGCGGGCGAGCTGGGCCACGTGCCCGTACGGCCGGACGGTCCCCCCTGCCCGTGCGGCAGCCGGGGATGCCTGGAGCAGTACGCGGGCGAGGAAGCGGTCCTGCGCGCGGCCGGGCTGGAGCCGCGGGACGACCGGGTGGGCCTGCTGGCCGAGCGGGCCGAGGCGGGCGACGAGAGGGTACGGGCCGCGCTGCGGGACGCCGGTACGGCCCTCGGCATCGCCCTGACCGGGGCGGTGAACCTGCTCGACCCCGAGACGGTGGTCCTGGGCGGCGCGCTGGCGGAGCTGTCCCCCTGGCTGCTGCCGGCGCTGGACACGGAGCTGACGGGGCGTACGGCCGGCCCGGCCTGCCCGGTGACCGTCTCCCCACTGGGCCCGCAGGGCCCCCTGCTGGGCGCCGCGCACTCGGTCGTCCGAGCGGTACTGGACGATCCGGCGGTGGTCGCGGAACGATCCTGACGCGGCTCGGCGCGTGCCGGGACCACGACTGCGGGAGGTCGGGTGACGGAGTGGGTGCCACGCGAGAAATGGATCAAGTCTCAGCCGCGGGCACTGCTCGCCTCCTGTGTGCTGATGCTGGACGAGCGGGGGCGCGTCCTGCTGCTGCGCTACGGTCCGGGACGGCCCGACGCCGGGCACTGGTGGCTGCCCGGCGGGATGCTGGACCACGGTGAGGATCCCCGGTCGGCGGCGCGCAGGGAGATGCGCGAGGAGACCGGCGTCGACATCGGCCCCGGGCCCGCGCTGCTCGGCGTCGACCACCGGGCGGACGTGCTCGGGACCGGACCGGTTCTCGACTGCTACTTCCACGGCGGCACGCTGGCCGTCGACACACCGGTGCGGCTGAGCGCGGAGCACGATCGGCACGGGATGTTCTCGCTCGACGAACTGCAGGAGCTGCCGCTCGCCATACGGCGGTCCACGCTGACGGCGCTGCTCGGGGCGGTGCGCGGCGGGGGTGTGGTGTACCTGCGGGAGGGTGTGGCGCTGTGAGGCGGGCACCGGTACGCCCTCCCGTCGGGCGCCGGTACGGAATCCACCTCCGCGAGCGACCGTGACGATCCCGGCGCCGAGCCTCCGGCACTGGCCAGGCGCCCGGTCTCCGGGGTCGGCTATGACGTGTCAGGTGCCCCCGCTCACAGCCAGACATCACCCGATCGAGTGAGCAAGTTATCCACAAGCCGCGACTCGTCCACGGAACCGTGGCACGCCCTTCTGCCCAACCCGCCCGAGCCGTACCGTGATTCACGCGAGGCACTGCCGACGGATCGTCACCAACGGCCGCTGGCAAGCGACATGAGGAACGCGCAGGCGGCGGTGGCAACGGACTGACACGTATCGGGGGACGCATGCACGGGGAGACGAAGGGGACGCTGCGGCGCGACGCCATCGGATTGCGCGAGGTCCTGTTCCAGAGCATCACGGCGATGGCACCGGCCGCCGCGGTGGCGGCGTCGATTCCGTCGGGCGCCGCTTTCGCGGGCGGCAGCCTGCCGCTCGCGGTGCTCGTGGCCCTGGTGGCCTGTCTGTTCACCGCCTCCTGCGTGGCCGAGCTGGCGCGGGAGCTGCCCGCGGCGGGCTCGGTGGCGACGTACGCGGCAAGGGGCCTGCACCCGGCCGTCGGCTTCCTCGTCGGGTGGGCCTACGTCTTCGTGGAGATGCTGGTGCCACCCCTGTTGCTCCTCCAGCTGGGCTTCACGGCGGCGGGCACGTTGCACGCGGAGTGGTCGGCGTATCCGGCGGACCTGTGGTGGCCGTGGGCGCTGGCGGGTGCCGGGGTGATCGCCGTCTCCGGCTATCTCGGCGTCCGCGCCTCAGCCCGCTTCGGCACCGTCCTCGGCGTCTTCGAGATCCTCGTTCTCCTGGTGTTCGCCGTGCTGCTCATCGGCAGAGCGGGCAGCGCCAACACCCTGTCGGTGTTCGGTACGTCCCACACCGCCGACGGGTACGAGGGAGCCGCCGGGGTGTTCGCCGGGTCCGTGTACACGGTTCTGGCCTTCGCCGGGTTCGAGGCGGCGGCGCCACTCGCCGAGGAGACCCGCGACCCACGGCGGACCATGCACCGCGCGGTCCTGGGAGCGGCCCTGGGCATCGGCCTGTTCTACGTCCTCACGACGTACGCGATGACCGTGTACTTCGGCCCCGACCGCTTCGCGGGGTTCGGCGCCTCGGGCGAGGCGTCCTGGGAGGGCGTCGCCCGGGCCTCGTTCGGTCTGTTCTGGGTGCTCGTGTTCCTCGCGGTGGTCAACTCCACGATCGCCAACGCCAACGCGAGCGCGAACGTCTCGACCCGCACGGCCTTCGCCCTGGCCCGCGTCCGCGTCCTGCCCGGTCTGCTCGCCACGCTCCATCCCCGACACCGCTCCCCCGTGGCCGGGATCGCCCTCCAGACCGTCGTGGCGGTCGGAGCGGTGCTGGGGCTCGGCTTCGCCTACGACCCGGTGACCGCGTTCCTGATGCTCGCGACGGTGATCGTCACGGTCGTCGTCGGCGTCTACATCGTGGTGAACCTCTCCTGCGCCGGTCATTTCCTGCGCTCCCGCCGCGCTGCCTTCAAACCGGTACGGCACCTGCTGTTCCCGGTACTGGGCATCGTCGCGTTCGTCCCCGCCCTGCTGACAGCCGCCGGCCTGCCGGTGTTCGACTTCGTGACGGAACTGACGGCACCGGTGTCCTACGCCGGTCCGGTCGTCGGCGTGTGGATGGCGGTGGGTGTGGTCGTGCTGCTCGTGCTCATACGACGGCACCCCGAGCGCATAGCCGAAACCGCGCGGGTGCACCTCGACGCGCACGACCCCGGCGCCGGCCGTCTGGACGGATCCGTTCCGAGCTGACCGGCCCTCATGTGGCGCGACAGCCACGCCCACAGCATCCCCGCTCCGGGGATAGCCTCCAGAAGGGAGTCACGCCACGATGACCGACCCCCGGATCCTCACCGTGCGCCCCGAACCCGACCAGTACGCCTGGACGTTCGGCGGCGCGGCACCCCTGGCGCGGATCGCGCCCGGTACGGTTCTCGACCTCTACACGGAGGACTGCTTCGCCGGCCGGGTCCGCTCCGAGAAGGACCTGGTGTCCGAGGTGTGCGAGTTCCCCTACCTCAATCCGCAGACCGGCCCCTTCCACATCGAGGGCGCCGAGCCCGGAGACACCGTGGCCGTGCACTTCGTGTCGATCGAACCGGCCCGCGACTGGGCGGCGTCCACGACGGTGCCCCTCTTCGGCGCGCTGACCTCCACGCACACGACGGCCACCCTGCAGCCACCGCTGCCGGAGCGGGTGTGGATCTGGCAGCTCGACCGGGCCCGGAGGACGGCCCTGTTCCAGGCGCGGGACAGCGACCTCCAAGTGGAGCTGCCCATGGATCCGATGCACGGCACGGTGGGCGTGGCACCCGCCAACCTGGAGGTGCGCTCCGCCCTGGTGCCGGACGCCCACGGCGGCAATATGGACACGCCCGAGATGCGGGCCGGCGTCACCTGCTACCTGGGCGTCAACGTCGAGGGCGCCCTGCTCAGCCTCGGCGACGGGCACGCCCGGCAGGGCGAGGGCGAGACCTGTGGCGTGGCCGTTGAGTGCGCGATGAACACGGTGGTGGTCGTCGACCTCCTCAAGGACGTCGCCACGCCGTGGCCCCGGCTGGAGTCGGACACGCACATCATCTCGACCGGCTCGGCCCGGCCGCTGGAGGACGCGTTCCGGATATCCCAGCTCGACCTGGTGCAGTGGCTGGTGCGCGACTACGGGTTCAGTGAGCTGGACGCATACCAATTCGCAACCCAGGCGGTCGAATCACCGTTGGCCAACGTGTGCGACACGAACTACACATGCGTGGCCAAGCTCCGCAAGGAGTGGGTGCCCGCGCGGGAGACGTACCGCGGCGTGCACGCGCGGCTGCGGGAGACCGCACGGGCCCTGCGCCACTGACGTCGCCGTCGTGCCCCCGACCCCAGAAAGCCTGCCGAACGGCATTCCCCAAGGCATCCCGAAAGGCATCCCGCCATGGACATGGACCGAGCCAGACCCCGGCTCAGCCGGCGCCGGCTGCTCAAGGGCGCGGCACTCGCCGCCGTCCCCTACGCCCTGCTTCCCGACCCGCGGGCCGGCGCGCTGAGCGCGGCCGTCGACTATCCGACCGCCGAGTGGCAGGCGGCCAGCAGTTCCAACTACACGGCGTCCGACCGCCCCGACGACTACGCCATCGACCGAGTGATCATCCACGTCACGCAGGAGACGTACACCGACACGTTGGCGATCTTCAGCAACCCGCAGAAGAAGGTCTCCGCGCACTATGTGGTCCGCTCGGCGGACGGGCACGTCGCCCAGTGCGTACACGAGGCCGACATCGCCTGGCACGCCGGCAACTGGAGCTACAACACACGCAGCATCGGCATCGAGCACGAGGGCTGGATCGACCGGCCCGCCTACTTCACCGACGCCCTCTACGAGGAGTCGGCGAAGCTCACGGCGGCGATCTGCGCCAAGTACGGCATCCCCCGGGACAGGGAGCACATCATCGGCCACTACCAGGTGCCCGGCACCGACCACACCGACCCGGGGCCGAACTGGGACTGGGTGCGGTACATCAGAATGGTCAACTTCGCCTAGCCGGAGGCGAAGCCGCCGTCGCACCGGTTGTCCGCGCGAACACCCGGGGTGACGATGGTGCCAGCCGTCGTGGCGGCCTCTGTGCCACCGCCGAGACCGCCGCATCACCGCCCGGAGCCGCCGTACGCCGTATCACCATCCCGTGCCGCACCACATCGCCACCGTTCCACTGTCCGGGGAGGCCGAGTTGACCGATCCGTGGGTTGCCCTGGAGCCGGGGGCCGACCCCGCCGAGCGCGTCCGGTTGCTGCGCCGGGCGCACGAGACGTTCACCACCGTGGGCACGGTGCCGCGCCCGGTGCGATCGGTGGTGGCGGAGTCGTGGCGGCGCAGCGCGCGGGCCGGTGTCGGGCCGGACGGCGCCGCCAGCGTGGAGCTGACCGACGGCGATCTCGGCACCTACCGCGCGGAGCATCCGCTGGCCCGGGTGATGCCCCTGTTCCGGGAGTTGATGGGCACCTTCGCGGCCGACGGCGAGCATCTGCTGGCGGTGTGCGACGCGCACGGCAGGCTGCTGTGGGTGGAAGGGCACGCGGCGACCCGGCGCCGCGCGGACCGGATGAACTTCGTGCCCGGGGCCCGCTGGTCGGAGAGCGCGGTCGGCACCAACGCACCGGGCACCGCGGTCGCCGTGGACCGGCCCGTGCAGGTGTTCGCCGCCGAGCACTTCATACGGCAGGTGCAGCCGTGGACCTGCGCCGCCGCTCCGGTGCACGATCCACGCACCGGACGGGTCCTGGGGGCCGTGGACATCACCGGCGGGGACGGCCTCGCCCATCCGCACAGCCTCGGCTTCGTGCAGGCGGTGGCGCGGGCCGCGGAGGCACAGCTCGCGCTGCTCGCTCCGCCCCGCCTCGCCGAGGAGGGGCCGCTGCTGAGCGCGCTCGGCCGGGACGAGGCCGAACTCGCCCTGGACGGGCGGCGGACCAGGCTCAGCCGTCGGCACAGCGAGATCCTCGTGCTGCTGTCCCGGCACCCCGAGGGCCTGAGCGGCGACGAGCTGCTGTGCGCGCTGTACGCGGACGAGTCGGTGACCCCGGTGACGCTGCGGGCCGAGCTGGCGCGGCTGCGCAGGCTGCTGGGTCCGGGGCTGCTCGCCTCGCGGCCGTACCGGCTGACGGCCGCGGTCGAGTCGGACGCCACCGTGGTCGAACGGCGGCTGGAGACGGGTGCGCTGACCGCGGCGGTGGAGGCGTACACCGGCCCGCTGCTGCCCGGTTCCCAGGCCCCGGCGATCGTCCGGCTGCGGGAGCGGCTCGCCGGCGGGCTGCGCACGGCGCTGATCGCGCACGGCGACCCGGACCTGCTCGCGGACTGGGCGCACGCCCCGTGGGGCGAGGACGACCTGGAGGTGTGGCGGGCGCTCGCCGCCGTACGTCCGACGGCACCGGTCCGGGCCCGGCTCACCGCGCTGGAGGCCGAACTGGTGGCGCCGGCCGGCCGGGCAGGGACGCGGACCCGCGGCGCAACGTACTTGCAACGTCCGCCTGTCTAGCCTCGCGCCGAGAGCTGTCCAACGGCGGGCAGCGCTGCACCGGGAGGCAACCAGGATGACTCGTTACGCGGCGCCGGGCACCGAAGGCGCGATCGTCTCCTACCAGGCGCGCTACGACCACTACATCGGCGGCGACTATGTGCCGCCGACGCGCGGGCAGTACTTCGAGAACCCGTCACCGGTCAACGGTCAGCCGTTCACGGAGATCGCGCGCGGTACCGAGGAGGACGTCGAGCGGGCGCTGGACGCGGCGCACGAGGCGGCGCCCGGATGGGGCCGTACGCCGGTCGCGGAGCGCTCCGACATCCTGCTGAAGATCGCCGACCGGATGGAGGCCCATCTGGAGCCGCTCGCGGTGGCCGAGAGCTGGGAGAACGGCAAGCCGGTCCGGGAGACGCTGGCCGCCGACATCCCCCTCGCGATCGACCACTTCCGCTACTTCGCCGGGGCGATCCGGGCGCAGGAAGGTTCGCTGGGCGAACTGGACGACGACACGGTGGCGTACCACTTCCACGAGCCGCTCGGTGTCGTCGCGCAGATCATCCCGTGGAACTTCCCGATCCTGATGGCGGCCTGGAAGCTCGCGCCGGCGCTGGCGGCGGGCAACGCGGTCGTCCTCAAGCCGGCCGAGCAGACCCCGGCCTCCATCCACTACTGGCTGAGCCTGGTCGCGGACCTGCTGCCGCCGGGCGTGCTGAACATCGTCAACGGCTTCGGCGTGGAGGCGGGCAAGCCGCTGGCGTCGAGCCCGCGGGTGGCGAAGGTCGCGTTCACCGGGGAGACCACGACCGGGCGGCTGATCATGCAGTACGCCTCGGAGAACATCAAGCCGGTGACCCTGGAACTCGGCGGGAAGTCGCCGAACATCTTCTTCGACGACGTGTGGGCGCACGACGACGACTTCCGCGACAAGGCGCTCGAAGGCTTCACGATGTTCGCGCTCAACCAGGGCGAGGTCTGCACGTGCCCGTCCCGGGCGCTGATCCAGCGCGGCCACTACGCGGAGTTCCTGGAGGCGGCCGTCGAGCGCACCCGCCTCATCAAGCCGGGCCACCCGCTGGACACCGACACCATGATCGGCGCGCAGGCCTCCAACGACCAGCTGGAGAAGATCCTCTCCTACCTGGACATCGGCCGCCAGGAGGGCGCGAAGATCCTCACGGGCGGTGAACGCGTCGAACACGAGGGCGAGTTGAAGGGGGGATACTACGTCCAGCCGACCATCTTCGAGGGCGACAACCGCATGCGGATCTTCCAGGAGGAGATCTTCGGCCCGGTCGTCTCGGTTGCCTCCTTCGACGACTTCGACGACGCGATCAAAATCGCCAACGACACGCTGTACGGTCTGGGCGCGGGTGTGTGGACCCGGGACATCAACACCGCCTACCGCGCGGGCCGTGCGATCCAGGCGGGCCGTGTGTGGACCAACTGCTACCACGCCTATCCGGCGCACGCGGCGTTCGGCGGCTACAAGCAGTCGGGGATCGGCCGTGAGACGCACAAGATGATGTTGGAGCACTACCAGCAGACGAAGAACCTCTTGGTGTCGTACTCGCCGAAGAGGCTGGGCTTCTTCTAGCCGCCCAAGACAGGGCGCCTGACCAGGACGAACTCCTGGCAGGCGCCCCGTCTTCTCCTACCGGTATCCCAGCTCTGCCCAGCAGTTCTCTGGGCGTATCCGGGCCGAGCCCGGGCCGACGCACCCTCCGCCGAGTCCTCGCCGCGAGCCACCGCCGCATGGACTTCTCACGCCCTGCGCGCACACTCGGCCGGGTCGACTCCTGGGAGCAGCCAGGAGAAGAGATGCCCGCATGGCGCAGGTCGTGCGACCGCCGGGCTGGATCGAGGGCAAGCTCGCCCGCTCGGTCGTTCCTCAGCCCAGTGACAGGTCGCCCTGATCGTCCTTGATCTTCACCTTGACCCAGGCGTGGCCGCTGCTGCCGACGCCGACGACGTTGCACTCGAACTCCCGGCCCGCCTCGACGGGGATGGAAGCGGGGCAGGTGACGTCGTCGATGGTCGGGGGCTTGTCGAAGGCGTCGTCGGATTCGACGTGGTTGAGCACGGCCCGCGCCAGCGCGTCCTGATCCAGAACGCGCTGCGGCTGCACGGCGGGGCTCCCGGCCAACAGCATGATGGTGAAAGTGAGCGCACAACAGGCGATCACGGCCAGGGAAAGCGCGATGACGGTACGGGCGAAGCTGCGTTGATCAGTCACGAGGACAGTCCTATCCGGCTGTCCGTGCTCATACAACCCGTGTGGTGACGGAAGTCGTTCTGAGAAGTGGGGTAGGGCGTCTCTTCTTGGCTATCCAAGTCACGATTTCTTCACCGGAGCCGCTCTTTGCTCCCGATGACGCGAATATTGCAGCCATAGACCCGGAAACTGCTGCAATCCCTGGCGGATGACATGTGCTGACGGGCGTAAAGAACTCCAGGTCGGCCTCGACGCCGCGATCGCCGAGCTCACCGGCCTCAGCCGGGCACCAGCCGACGGCCGACAGTGGACCACACCTGGTCGATCTCGGTTTGCCCGTCTTCATCGATTCCACTCCACCATTCCGGACGAAGCAGAACCTCATGACCGTTCGGGTTTATGGGCAAGAAAGGTGGCGAAAGTCCTCTCAGCCTCTCCCCCGGGCTCCTCCACCAGACGTGCGGTGAGGACGAGCCCGGCCTGCTTCAGGAGTTCGGCAATCCGATCAGGTGGCAGCAGGTAGGACTCGTAAGACACAGGATGACCGCCGTATGCCTGTGTGGGACGTAGATGCTGGCCGGCCCCTACATGGCCGGCCAGCATCAAACAGCCGCCTGGCGCGAGAGTGCGGTGGAACTCGCCGAACACCACGGGCAGCAACGTCGGTGGGGTGTGGTGGGTGGAGTAGTACGCGAGGATGCCGCCGAGGCTGTCGTTCTCGATCGGGAGCGAGGTCATCGAGCCGACGCTGAAGCGCAGGTTGGGGTGGGCGCTACGGGCCAGCTCGATCATGGCGGGCGACAAGTCCATGCCGAACACAGGCACTTGCCGCTCGGCAAGGTAGGCCGTGACCTTGCCGGGCCCACATCCCAGGTCGGCAACGGGCCCGAGGCCGGCCGTCCGGACCACCTCGGCGAAGACGTTCAGCATCCCTCGCGACAGGGGATCCAACTCCGCCGGGGACTTGACCTGTTCGAAGTAGTCGGAGGCGACGGTGTCGTACGACTCCCGGACGGCGGCGAGGTAGGAGAAGTCAGGCATGCGGGCGACTCTAGTGAGGGCCCGCAGCCCAAGAACCTTCGAAGGTCCAGGAGCGCTGGGCGAGTTGACGCCCCATGACGTGCACCCGCTTGTGCTGCCGCCCGGCAAGCACGCATGAGCGTAGGTGTCCCGGCCCGAAACCAGCGGCTCGCATGCCAGCATGGGTCCGTCCGTGCACGGAAGGCGGGTGACCAAGTGGTCGCCGGAGCACGCGACCTGGCAAGGGCGTCGCCCACGGGGAGAGGAACGACTGATGGCCGGTTACCAGTGCGGGTCGTGCTCGTATGGCAGCGACGATCTCGATGAGCTTCAACAGCACTCGCACGAGACGGGCCACGTCGGCACCCGGAAGAATGATGCCGAGCCGGCCGAAGGCAAGTTCGGCAAGGCCAGGGCCGCGGCCAAGGCCGGCGCGAAAGTTCTGGCCGTCGCCGCCGTCGTCGGGTTCTCCGCGTGGAAGTACAAGGCACTCCAGTCCATGGCGGCAGGACTGGTTGTGCAGTTGGCGGAATCGGCGACGGAGAACGCGGCCCTGAAGTCGGAGAACGAGCACCTGAAGTCGGAGAACGACTACTTGAGGTCAGCCACCGGTGCAGGCAAAACACTCAATGGCTTTCGCGGCCTCTGAGCGGAGGCGCATCAGGGGCAGCGGGCTCCGCTCCGACCGGTTCATCACGAACGTCACTCGACCATCACGGCGCCACGCTTCCATCAACTCACTCGACGGCCCCCAGCCGCTGTCTGCCGGCATCCGCGTCTCATCACAGCACCTCGTCCCCCAGTCGTCGTGCGAGCTGCCTCCCATGCTTGTGGCCGGCGAAAGCAGAGTCGACGGTGATGTCTGGCCCGGGTGGGGACGTCGCAGACCGAGGTGGCCGTCCTCCAGGAGGACCTCCACGTCGGGAAAGTCTCCGGAATCAGAGGGCGATGCCCTCGTCGCGTGCTACGGCCGCATCATGCATCCGCCGCCGCAGTCCGCCACGTGCCGGGATCTCCGTGGCGCCCGGGCGGAGCTCGCCGCGCTCGGCCCGGGCGTAACCGAACACGTCCACCGGCGTCCTCAGGCGCAGACCGGGCTGGTCGGGGACGGCGCGAGCCCGCTGGGCCCAGGAGGGCGCGTGTCTCTCCGACGGCTCGGTTGATGGTGGAACGGTCGACACCGAACGGCGCTGGTGGCCACGCTCATCCATCTCCGGGCACGACCTGCCGCACTCGGTGCGGGAGCCTGCCATCCCGCGAAGCCCCTCCGCCCGAAGGGGCCGCTCCCATGAACGCCGTCCGGCCGGCCCGAGGGCGACCGGATACAGTGCGGGAGACGGCAGCCTGGTCAGGGAGGGGTAGCGTGACCGACACCAGCAACACCCGGCCCGCCGAGGGTGAAGCGCAAGCGCCGCGGCAGAGCCGGCTGCACCGCCTGATGCGCTACATCCCCCTGATCGCCCCCGTCCTGCTGTGGGCCGTGCCCTGCGGGGTGCTCCTGTACACCGGCCAGCACTGGCCGCTGCCCGTCACGCTGCTCGGCACCGCCCTGTTCTTCCTCGGACTCATCGGTATGCCGCTCGCGATGGTGCGCGGCCACGGCCGGCGCCAGCAGGACTGGGCGGCGATCATCGGTGACACCCTGCTGGGCACCAGCTGGGTCCTGTTCACCTGGTCCGTTCTGCTCGGCGTCCTGTTGCGGCTCGCCCTGACCGTGGCCGGGGTCGGCGAGAGCCAGGACCGGGCCCGCATCGTCACTTGGGCCGTCCTCGCCGTCACCGCCGTACTGCTCGGCTGGGGGTACGCCGAGGCCCGCCGCGTACCGCGCGTGCGCCGACTCGACGTACCACTCCCGCGACTCGGTGCCGGGCTGGACGGCATTCGCGTCGTCCTCATCACCGACACCCACTACGGGCCACTCGATCGCGCTCGCTGGTCGGCACGGGTGTGCGAGACGGTGAACGGCCTGGAAGCCGACCTGGTCTGCCACACCGGCGACATCGCGGACGGCACGGCCGAACGCCGCCGCGCCCAGGCCGTCCCACTCGGTACCGTGCGGGCCACCCGGGCCCGTGTGTACGTCACCGGCAACCACGAGTACTACAGCGAGGCCCAGGGCTGGGTCGACCTGATGGACGAGCTGGGCTGGGAGCCGCTGCGCAACCGCCATCTGCTGATCGAACGCGGTGGCGACACCCTCGTGGTCGCCGGCGTGGACGACGTCACCGCCGAGTCCTCCGGCCTGGCAGGCCACCGCGCCCACCTCGCCGGAGCCCTGAACGGCGCCGACCCCGACCTGCCCGTCCTGCTCCTGGCCCACCAGCCCAAGTTCGTCGACCGGGCGGCAGCCGCCGGCATCGACCTCCAGCTCTCCGGCCACACCCACGGCGGCCAGATCTGGCCCTTCCACCACCTGGTCCGCATCGACCAGCCCGTCCTCGCCGGCCTCAGCCGGCACGGCACCCGCACCCTCCTGTACACCAGCCGCGGCACCGGCTTCTGGGGCCCGCCGTTCCGCGTCTTCGCCCCCAGCGAGATCACCTTGCTCGTGCTCCGCTCCCCGCATCTGCCCGCCTCGCCGTAGACGGGACGCGACAACACCTCCGCTTGTCGGACAAGGGCGCCCTTCCGCACGTCGGCCCGTCGATACGCAGCTCACCCCCGGCGCTTGACCTTGCCCCTCGGGGCAAGGTTTAGCGTGAGCGGCGAGGTGAACGGCATGAAGATCAGTGAGCTTGCCCGTCGGGCCGGCGTGACGACGAAAGCGGTGCGGTACTACGAAGCGCTGGGCCTGCTCGAGCCCGAGCGACTCGCCAACGGCTACCGCACCTACACCGAGGACGACGTACGCCTCGTCCGGGAGATCAGAGCCCTCCACCGGCTGGGCATCCCCGTCGAGCGCACCCGCCCGTTCCTGGAGTGCCTGGCCGCCGGGAGCGCGCACGCCGACGACTGCCCCGCCTCGCTGGCCACCTACCGGGAGGCCATCGACGAGCTCACCGAGCGCATCGAGGCCCTGACCGCCCGCCGTACGGCCTTGATCGCCAATCTGCGGGTGGCGGCCCACCGGGGCAGCAGGGTCGTACTCCAGGAGGCCGGACCGGCGGACGCGGGCTACCTGGTGCTGCCCGCGGACCTGCCCGTACCGGGGGACGACGGTGCCGCCGCCCACCTCCCCGGCACGGCGGTGCCGCCGCTCACCCTCCATGACACGGCGGGCAGACCGGTCCGCCTGGACGCGCTCGGTCCACGCCGGACGGTGACCTACGTCTACCCCCTCACCGGCCGCCCCGGCACCGACCTGCCGGAGGGCTGGAACTCCATCCCCGGCGCCCGCGGCTGCACGCCCGAGTCGTGCGGCTTCCGCGATCACTTCCAGGATCTCCTGGAGGCCGGGGCCGGCCGCGTGTACGGGCTGTCCAGTCAGGACACCGACTACCAGAGGGAGGTCGTGGAACGGCTCGGCCTGCCCTTCGACATGCTCTCCGACCCTGCGCTCGGCCTCGCCGCCGCCCTCGGCCTGCCCACCTTCGAGGCCGGCGGGATGCGACTGTTCAAGCGCCTCACGCTCGTCGTCCGCGACGGCGTGATCGAGCACGCCTTCTACCCGATCTTCCCCCCGGACGCCCACGCACAGCAGGTGCTGGCGTGGCTGCGCGAGAACCCCTTGTGAGGATGCCCGTGTACGTCCCCCGACACTTCACGCCCGACGAGAACGCAGTCCGCGACCTGCTGACCCACAGCGGAGCGTCCGACCTCATCACCATGACACCGCAGGGGCTCGTGGCCACTCCGCTGCCTTTCGCGTACGACCCGGACACCGGTGAACACGGCGCCCTGATCGGCCACATGGCCCGCGCCAACGACCAGTGGCGCCGGCCGGTGCGGGGCGAGGCGATGGTGATCGTCCGCGGGCCCGAGGCGTACATCACGCCGACCTGGTACGCCACGAAGCGCAAGCACCATCGCGTGGTGCCGACCTGGAACTACATGACCGCGCACGTCTACGGGCAGTTGGCCGTGCACGACGACCCGGCCTGGATCGAGGCACAGATCCGCCGTCTGACCGACCGGCACGAGGCCGGCAACGACGAGCCCTGGTCCGTCGACCAGGCCCCGGCGGAGTTCATCGAGCGGCAGCTGCGCGCCGTCGTCGGTGTCGAACTCGTCATCAGCCGCGTCGAGGCCAAGGTCAAGCTCAGCCAGAACCAGCCGCGGGAGAACGTCGAGGGAGTCATCGCCGGCCTCGAAGCACGCGGCCGGTCCGACGACGCGGCGGTCGCCGCCGCGGTCCGTGCCCACGCCCCGCACGCCACCACGGTCTGACGTCCGCGCCTCCCGCGCGGCCCACCCGCACCCTCACATCCGGCCGGCGAGCCGTTCGGAGGTGTCCGCGGCGGACTCCGCCCTGGCCTCACGGTGACCGGTTCCGGCCCACAGGTGGACCAGGCGGGTGTCGCCGGCCGCGGTGGCGGCCTTGCGGAGGGGGCCGGTGAGGCGGTGCAGGGCCGGGTAGCCGGCCGGGGCGAGGGCGTCGAAGCGGTCGGTGAAGTGGTTGCGGAGCGCGCGGGCGGGCCGTCCCGTGAAGGCGCGGGTGACGGTCGTGGTGGCGAAGGCCGGATCGACCAGTGCCGCCTTGTGCGGTGCGGAGGCTCCGCTCTCGTGGGTGCGCAGCAGCACGGTGCCCACCATCGCGGCCTCCGCCCCCGCGCGCAGGGCGGCCGTCACGTCGGTGGCGGTGGCGATGCCTCCCGTGGCGATGACGGGCAGGGCGACGGCGCTGCGGACGGAGGCGACCAGGTCGGGCAGCCGGACCGGCGCGAGGGGCCGGTCCGGGGTGAGGGTGGCCGAGTGCCCGCCGGCCGCCGGAGCCTGCACGATCAGCGCGTCCACGCCGGACGCGGCCGCCCTGCGTGCCTCGTCGGCCGAGGTCACGCTCTGCAGCACGGTGCTCCCGGCGCGCCGCAGGGCGCTGACGAGCGCGCGGTCCGGAATGCCGAAGGTGAAGGACACCCACGGCACGGGAGCCGAGGTCAACAGGTCGATCTTGTCCGACCAGTGGTCGTCGTCCTCGATCGGTTCCGGGGGCAGCGTGAGCCCGTAGCGGTCGGCCTCCGCCTGTACCGAGCGGGCGTAGCGCCGGTACGCCTCGTCGGAGACCGGCACCGGGTTGGGCACGAACAGGTTGACGCCGAAGGGGACACCTTCCGCGCGCGTGCTGTGGATCTGTCCGGCGAGGGCCTGGGCGGTCTTGTAGCCGCCGGCCAGGAAGCCCAGGCCGCCGGCCCGGGCGGCGGCGGTCACAAGTTCCGGTGTGCTCGGTCCGCCGGCCAGGGGCGCGGCGAGGAGGGGAAGGTCTGCTCCGAGGTCGGACAGCAGTCTGCTCACGACGACTCCTCATGCGGGGATGTGCAGCGGGCGGGGCCAAGGTGGTGCGGAAGCGGACGCGGACTGCGACGGCGGGTGCGGTGATGCCGAGCGGGGCGCCGGCGAGGTCGCCGAGGAAGTCGGCCGTGGCCTGGTCCGCCCCGAGCCCGGCCTGGGTGCGCGTGAGCCCGACGAACGGGAGCCTCCGGACGAGGAGGCGTCGAAGACTGCACGGTCTTGATCACCTTCTTGCCGGCGGTCGGGGTGCCGGGTACGACGCCAGGCAGCCGGCGTCCGCCTGCGAAATGCCGGTTACGCTGGCGCTATGCACGGCAGGCATGGTTGCCCGGAAGAGGCGCGATGAGCATGGACGTCGAGCTGCGTCACCTGCGGGCCTTCGCGTCCGTGGCCCGCCACCGCTCGTTCTCCCGGGCCGCAGAGGAACTGCTGATCACGCAGCCGGCACTGAGCCGTACGATCGCGCAGCTGGAGGGAAACCTGAGCGTCCGCCTGCTCGACCGGTCCTCACGGCACGTCGAACTGACGGAGACCGGTGCGGAGTTCCTCGTGCACGTCGAGCGGGTCCTCGCCACCCTGGACCAGGCCCTCGCCGTCGCCCGCCACCGCGTCACCCTGCGGCTCGGCTTCAGCTGGCTGCTGCCCGATCCGTGGACGCAGCGGACCGTCGGCCGCTTCGAGGAGAGCACCGGAGCGACGGTTGCCCTGATCCGGACCGACGATCCCCTTCAGGCGTTGCGCCGGCGCACCGTCGACGTCGCGGTGGTCCGCGGCGAGCGTGACGCACCGGCGGGGGCGCACACCGTGCACCTGTTCGACGAGCCGCGCGTCGCCGTGTGCTCCGAGCACAACGATCTGACCAGGCTCGGTCATCTGGACTGGTCGGACGTCCGGTACTGGCCGCTGGTGGTCAACACGGTCAGCGGTACGACCGGTCCCTGGTCATGGCCGGCGGACCAGCGTCCGGACCGGATCATCGAAACGGCGAACTACGACGAGTGGCTGGAGTCGGTGGCGGCCAACCGTGGCATCGGCATCGTCCCGGAGGTCGCGCGGCGCCGTACCCAGCACCCCGCGGTCCGTTTCGTCCCCCTCACCAACGCACCGCCGAGCGCGGTGCGCCTCGTGTACTTCCCGGACTCCCAGCGGACACTGGTCCGCCGGTTCCTGGACGCCTCCCTTGAGACGGCGGCGGAGTGACACCCGCCGTGACCGGGTGATGCGGCGTCCATGTCCGCGACGCATGGATGCGTCACCGCAGGCATTTCACGGGCCACCGGGACATCGTTAGCGTCGACCCCGTGAACCGAACCACCAAGCGCACTCGGCGGGGGCCGCGATGAGCACTGGGCTGTCCCGGCAGGAATGCGCGGTCACCGTGCTGGGCGGTCCGACGGCCGTCATCGACATCGGTGGCCTGCGCATCGTCAGCGACCCGACCTTCGACGCGGCGGGTCCCCAGGGGTACCTCACCAAGACCGCCGGGCCTGCCGCCGACGAGGACGCGGTGGGACCGGTCGACCTCGTCCTGGTCAGCCATGAAGCCCACCCGGACAATCTCGACGGCCGGGGCCGCGCGTTCGCGAAGACCGCCCCGCTGGTGCTCACCGGGCCGCTCGCGGCGGAGCGGCTGGGCTCACCCGCCGTCGGCCTCTCCCCGTGGACCGGCCACCGTCTGCCGCGCCCGGACGGCGGCGGCGAGCTGACCGTGCTGGCCGTTCCCGCCGTCCACGGCCCCGAGGACGGCGAACGCGACGCCAACGGCAACGTCAACTGCGAGGTCATCGGGTTCGTGCTGTCCGGGCAGGGGCTGCCGACCGTGTACGTCAGCGGCGACAACGCCTCGATCCGCACGGTCGCGGAGATCTCCCGCCGGGTGCCCGGCATCGACGCGGCCGTCCTGCACGCGGGAGCGGCACGCGTGCCGGCGAAGTTCGACGGGCGGCCCCTGTCCCTGGACAGCCGCCGGGCCGCCGCCGCTGCCGCCGTCCTGGGCGCGGAGATCGTCGTACCGGCCCACTACGACGGCTGGGCCCACTTCTCCGAGGGGCTGCCCGAGCTCGAACTGGCCTTCCACGAGGCCGGTCTCTCCTCCCTGCTGCGGGTCGCACCCCACGGCACGTGGGTGCCGCTGACCCACTGAACCCCTCGCCCTCCGCACGACAGCACCCCCCAGAAGAGGAACGGGGCACATGCCGCTCGTACGCATCGATCTCATCCGCGGACGCCGTCCCGACGACATCAGGGCGATCGCCGACGCGACCCACCGGACGCTCGTGGATGTGCTGGACATCCCCGAGCGGGACAGGTTCCAGATCATCACCGAGCACGACGCCGACCATGTCATCGCCCTCGACGCCGGCCTCGGCTTCGAGCGGACCGACGGTCTGGTGATGATCCAGATCTTCACCCAGTCGGGGCGCTCGACCGAGGTCAAGCAACGCGTCTACCGGACCGTCGCCAAGCAGCTGGAAGCCCTCGGCATCGCCGGCGAGGACGTCTTCGTCAGCTTCGTGGAGAACGGCCCCCAGGACTGGTCCTTCGGCTTCGGTCGCGCCCAGTACGTGGAGGGTGACTTGGCGGTACCGGGCCGCTGAAGGCGTCGCTGAACTCGCCCGTCGTCCCTCGCCCCCGGCCCCTCGGGCTTCTTGTCCTCGATTCAGCGGGGTAGCTCCACGGTGATGCGAAGGCCGCCGGCGGCGCGCGGGGTGAGGGTGAGTGTCCCGTCGTGTGCGTGGGTGATGGTCCTGACGATCGCCAGGCCGAGGCCGACGCCCGCGTGGTCGGTGCGGACCCGTTCGGTGCCACGCCGGAACGGTTCGGTGAGCGTGGACACCAGCCGAGGGGTCAGCTTCTCGCCGGTGTTCTCGACGGTGAGCACCACGCTCCGGGGGCGGACGCCGGTGCTGACCCGCACGGCGCCCTGTTCCGGCAGATTGTGGACGATCGCGTTGTGCACGAGGTTCGTGGTCAGTTGCAGCAGGAGCGCCTGCGACCCGCTCGTGGGGGCGATGTCGCCGCTCGTCTCGACGGTGACACCGTGCTTCTCCGCGAGGGGCAGGAGCGTCTCCGTAGCCTCTTCGGCCAGCAAGGACAGATCGACGGGTTCCCGGGTGAAGGACCGCCGCTCCGCGCGGCTGAGCAGGAGCAGGGCCTCGGTGAGGTCGATCGCCCGGGTGTTGACGGCGTGGAGGCGGTCGACGAGTTCACCGGTGTCGCGGTCCGGGTCGGTGCGGGCCACGTCGAGGAGCGCCTTCGAGATCGCCAGCGGGGTACGCAACTCGTGAGAGGCGTTGGCTACGAATCTCTGCTGTTCGGCGACGTGTGCTTCGAGCTGCGCGAGCATCGCGTCGAAGGCGTCGGCGAGTTCGCGGAACTCGTCCTTGCGGCCCGCCAGCCCGATTCGGTGGGAGAGCGATCCGTTCGTGGCCATGCGCGTGGCGTCCGTGATCCGGGTCAGGGGCGCGAGCATGCGGCCGGCGAGGAGCCACCCTCCCAGGAGACCGAACATCAGCAGGAAGACCAGTACCGCGGCTGCCGAAGGGGCGAAGGCGCGCAGGAGGTTGTACCGGACGGGAAAGACACCGTCGGTGGGGGTGTCAGCGTTGACGAGGAGCGCACGCTCGGGAACGTAACGCAGCAGGAACACCCACACGGCCGCGAGCAGCAGGGCGCCCGCGACCATGAGGAATCCGGCGTAGCTGAGGGCGAGTTTCAGGCGGACGCTCAGCCCGGGCGCCCTATCCACGGTCGCGTCCCTCGTGCCCGGCCTCCGGTCCCGTGTCGATGCGGTAGCCGGCGCCCGGCACGGTGGCGATGATCCAGGGTTCGCCGAGACGCTTGCGCAGTGCCGAGACGGTGATGCGCACGGCGTTGGTGAACGGGTCGGCGTTCTCGTCCCACGCGCGTTCGAGGAGTTCCTCGGCGCTGACGACTCCGCCTTCGGCGGCGACGAGGACTTCGAGCACCGCGAACTGCTTCCGGGTCAGCGCGACGTAGCGGCCGTCGCGGTGGACCTCGCGGCGGAACGGGTCCAGCCGCAGCCCCGCGATCTCCCGCACGGGCGGCCTGTTGTGGGCACGCCTGCGGTCGAGTGCCCTGAGCCTCAGCACGAGTTCCCGGAGGTCGAAGGGTTTGGTGAGGTAGTCGTCGGCGCCGAGTCCGAACCCGGTCGCCTTGTCGTCGAGACGGTCGGCCGCGGTGAGCATGAGGATCGGCATGCCGCTGCCGGAGGCGACGATGCGTTTGGCGATCTCGTCACCGGAAGGCCCGGGAATGTCGCGGTCGAGTACGGCGATGTCGTACGTGGTGGTGCCCAGCATGTCCAGCGCGGTGTCGCCGTCGCCCGCGATGTCGGCCGCGATCGCTTCCAGGCGCAGGCCATCGCGGATGGCTTCCGCCATATAAGGTTCGTCCTCGACGATCAACACACGCATGCACGTAATGCTACGAGTCGGCGCATATCGTCGGCGTATCGGAAAACACATACGTGCCTGCAACATCACGTCGCCTTGACTGGGCGGCATGCGCCGAACCGCACCTTCCACACGCGCCACGACCCACCGGATTCGCCGGCTCCCCGCCGTCTGCCTGACAGCCGTGGCGGCGCCCTCCGCAGCCCGCGTCTCCCGGGTGCCGCGGCCCTCGGCCGCCGCGCCGTCTTCCGCCGCGCCCGCCCTCCGCCGGGAACCGGCAGTGAGCGAGGACGGGCGATGACGCAGGTGGACACGGCGGAGGCCGGGCGAAGCGGCGGCGCCGGCCGCCGGGACACCGGGGCCGGGATCTGGCCCGCGCGCATCCGCCGGGCGGCGCGCGCCGCCGCCCGGCCGGGGCCCTGGAAGCGCGGCCTGGTGCTCACGGCGCTGGCGGTGCTGCTCGGCCTGATCCTGTTGCTGCACGCGCGGATCACGGACCGCGGGGGCCTCGGCAGCCTGGTGGAGACCTTCCTGCCGTGGCTCGGCCTGTTCATCCCCGTCCTGCTCGTCGCGGCCTTGTGGCGTCGCTCCGCCTCCGCGGTGGTCGCGCTGCTGGTGCCGGTCGTGGCCTGGCTGAACCTCTTCGGCGGGCTGCTCGGCGACCGGTCCCACCCGGGCGGTGACCTCACCGTGGCCGAGCACAACGTCGGCGACGCCAATCCCGACCCGGTCGGCACCGCCCGCCACCTGACCGACTCCGGGGCGGACGTGCTGGCCCTGGTGGAGCTGACCGAGCGGGCCCGGGGAACGTACGAGAAGGAACTGGCGAAGGCGTACCCGTACCACACGGTGCAGGGCACGGTCGGGCTGTGGAGCAAGCTGCCGCTGTCGGACACCCGGCCGGTCGACATCAAGATGGACTACGGGCCGCTGGGGGACACCAAGCCGGCCGCGGTCAAGATGACCTACAACCGGGCGCTGCGGACCACGGTGGCCACGGACCGGGGTCCGCTGGCGGTGTACGTGGCCCACCTGGGGTCCGTACGCGTGTTTCCCAGGAAGGGCTTCTGGACGGAGAGCCGGGACCGCGGCGCGACGGCGCTCGCCGAGGCCGTCGCCGCCGAGCGGAACAAGCGGGTGGTGCTGCTCGGCGACCTGAACGGCACCGTGGACGACCGCGCGCTCGCCGGCATCACCTCGCGGATGCGCTCGGCCCAGGGCGAGGCCGGGAACGGCTTCGGCTTCACCTGGCCTGCGAAGTTCCCGGTGGCGAGGATCGACCAGATCCTGGTCCGCGGCGTCCGGCCGGACAGTTCCTGGGTGCTGCCGGCCACCGGCAGCGACCACCTGCCGGTGGCCGCCAGGATCAGCTGGTGAACACCGCTCGAAGCGTCCCCACCGAAGCGACAGGCGGGTCACCCGGCACCTGGCCGGCCGCTCGCCGACGGCACGCTGGTCCGGGCCTCAGGCGGGCCCCCGGAGGTGTCGGGGTACGAACCCCAGGCACCCGCGAACGGGCCGCGGATCCGCCATGGCGAGCGCCGGCCGGCGTGCCGCGGCGACCAGGTCGTCACGCCGGGGCCCACCGCCCGACGAGACGTCTCCTACGGCTGATCTCCGCGACCGGCGCGCACACGTGCGCCGGGCAGGCGATGCTGGGAGCGGACAAGGTCCCCGAGGAGGCCGGGAGGCGTGGCCGGTGATCGCCGTCAACCCGCTGGACAGCGCCTCGGTGCTGGCCGCCTTCGGCGCGCTGGGCGTCCTGGTCATGATCTTCGCCGAGTCGGGTCTGCTGGTCGTCGGCTTCTTCCTTCCCGGTGACACGCTGCTGTTCCCGGCCGGTGTGCTGTGCGCGGGCAGCGCCCAGCAGCCGCCGCGGCTGGCGCTGTGGCAGGTGCTGGTGTGCGCGGCGATCGGGGCGGTGGCGGGCGGACAGGTGGGGTATCTGATCGGCCGGCACGGCGGCCGGGCGCTGCTCGCGCGCACGAGCAGCGCCCGGGTGAAGGGCGCGGCGGCGCGGGCGGAGCGGTTGCTGGCGCGCTACGGCTACGGCAAGGCGCTGGTGATCGGCCGGTTCGTGCCGCTGCTGCGGACGGTCCTGCACCCGGTGGCGGGGGTCCTGGGCGTGCCGGCACGGACCTTCACCCTCTGGCAGACGGTGGGCGGTGTGCTGTGGTCGCAGACACTGGTGCTCGCCGGGTACACCCTGGGTGCGTCCGTCCCGCACATCGACGACTATCTGCTGCCGCTGGTCGCCGTGGTGGTCGTCCTGTCGCTGCTTCCGCTACTGCCGGAGGCCCTCCGCGCCCGCCGGGACCGACGCGACTCCACACGCTGAACGCGCCCCGGCTCACCCGCTGGATGTCCGCACCGGCCCCGCTCCCCGGTGGGGTCACAGCTCGCCCAGGAACCCCGGATCCGCCGGTCCCAGTTGCCGGGCGAAGTCGGCGGACACGCCCACGACTTCGCGGAGCGCCACGGCCCGTCTGCTGGTGGCGGCGAGGTCCTCGTGCGCCTCCTTGGACCAGAGGAACGGGACGACACTGATGCCCTGGGACAGCTCCAGGGCCGCCGCCTCCTCCCGCCAGCCCGGCCAGCGCAGCCCCTCGTAGAACCTGTCCGGTCCGCCGGACAGCAGCCAGCCGATCCACGCCGAGTGACCCATGTCCAGCGCTTCCCACTCCAGCGTGTCGGGCGCGAAGTAGGTCATCTGTCCCGGAGCCCCGGGCCGGCCGCTGCCCGCCGGGTCGTGGCCGTTGAGGCAGAACACACCGCCGAGCACGTCATGGCCGACGACGAGCCCGGCCGCCGGGTGCCAGTCGGGGGCCGGCTCCTCGGGAAACCCGTTGACCCGGCCGAGGCTCGGCAACCCGCCGCCGGCGCTGCCCGCGCCGTACACCCGCAGCCAGCCGTCGTCCAGGACGAGCCCGCCGCAGTGCAGGGTCAGCGCACCCAGCACCGACCGCGCGGTCACCTGCAACCGGTGGAGGCAGCGGCGGCCCTCGTCGAGGTCGGCGGGCAGCACGCGGACGGGTACGGCACTGCCGGCGAACGCCTGCTGAAGCTCCGGCCAGGCCGGATCGGCCACCTGGACCAGCTCGTCGATCTCTCGCATCCGTAGATGATCGCAGCAGGGTCCGGCGTCGGCTCACCGGCCTGCGACGCCGTACGGGCCTGCCGCCCTAGGTTCTGTCGTCAAATGTCACGCCCACATCAGGAGCGATGCGAGGGTGATGGCTGCTTGGTAGGACTCGGTGGTCTTGTCGTACCGGGTGGCG
>NZ_JNWV01000033.1 GCF_000716535.1 Streptomyces flaveolus
GTGTCCGGTCCGGGAGCAACGGCTCGATCCGCGCCCACTGCGCATCAGTCAACGGCACACCCAGACCAACGACCAACCGATCCAAACGAAACTGCCTAGGGCGCCAGGATGTCCAGTTCCTGGAGGGCGCCCACGGTGATCTGCCGGGTCAGTTCCTCCGCGCGGGACGCGTCGCCCGCGCGGACCGCCTCGGCCACCCGCACGTGCAGGGTGACGGCCGCCGGGTCGGGGTCCTCGAACATGACCTCGTGATGGGTGCGGCCGGCCAGCACCTCCGCGACGACGTCGCCGAGACGGGCGAACATCTCGTTGCCCGAGGCGGTGAGGACGACCCGGTGGAAGGCGATGTCGTGGACCAGGTACTCCTCCAGCTTGTGGCCGCGTGAGTGGGCCACCATGCCGAGCGCGCACTCGGTGAGTTCGGCGCACTGCTCGGCCGTGGCGTGCTGTGCGGCGAGGCCGGCGGCGACGGGTTCGATCGCGGAGCGCAGCACGGTGAGGGAGCGCAGTTGGTGCGGGCGGTCGGCCCCGGCCAGGCGCCAGCGGATGACCTGTGGGTCGTAGACGTTCCACTCGGCCTTGGGGCGGACCGTGACGCCCACCCGGCGGCGGGACTCGACCAGATGCATGGATTCGAGCACGCGGACCGCCTCGCGCATCACGGAGCGCGACACCTCGAAGTGCTGTGCCAGCTCATCGGTGCGCAGGACGCTGCCCGGCGGGTACTCGCCCGCAGTGATCGCGGGGCCGAGGGTGTCCAGTACACGGCCGTGCAGCCCCCGGCCCGGTGTGGTCATGCACTCAGCGTACGGCGTGGATCACAGGCGCAAAAAGTCAGACTTATATGTCACAGACTCTTGAATTCGTCGTACCTAATGGGTTTCAGTGTGGCGACGCCGCAGTGGCGTCGATGTCGAGGAAGACAGCGAGGCAGTGATGCGAACCCCCCAGGTCGTCGTCGTGATGGGCGTCGCGGGGACGGGCAAGACCACGATCGGTCCCTTGCTCGCCGCGCGGCTGGGCGTCCCGTACGCCGAGGGCGACGACTTCCACCCCCAGGCCAACATCGACAAGATGTCGGCCGGGATCCCGCTCGACGACGCCGACCGGTGGCCGTGGCTGGAGGCCATCGGGCACTGGGCGCACGGCCGGGCCGGACTGGGCGGGGTGGTCAGCAGCTCGGCGCTGAAGCGGTCGTACCGCGACCGGCTTCGGGCCGTGGCCCCCGGGATCGTGTTCCTGCACCTCACGGGCGACCGGAAGCTGATCGAGGAACGGATGTCGCAGCGTCAGGGGCACTTCATGCCCACCGCGCTGCTGGACTCCCAGTTCGCCACGCTCCAGCCCCTGGAGCCGGACGAGGCGGGAGTCGCCGTGGACGTCAGCGGCAGCCCTCAGGAGATCACCGAGCGCGCCGTACAGGCCCTCGACGTGCTTCCCGACACCGCGGGCAGCGCTCAGTAGCGCCCGTCAGAACACCCCCGTCACCGCAAGGGAACCCCCGTGACCAGACTCAGCGTCGAGATGCTGGCAGCGGACGCGCCTCCGCCGATCACCTCCGCCGGACACGCCCAGTTGGGCATAGCCGTCCTGGTGGGCATCGCGGTCATCGTCCTGCTCATCACCAAGTTCAAGCTCCATGCCTTCCTGGCGCTGACCATCGGGTCGCTGGCGCTCGGGGCGGTCGCCGGCGCGCCGCTCGACAAGGCCATCATCAGCTTCACCACCGGGCTCGGCTCCACCGTGGCCGGCGTCGGCGTCCTGATCGCGCTCGGGGCGATCCTGGGCAAGCTGCTCGCCGACTCCGGCGGCGCGGACGAGATCGTGGACACGATCCTCGCCAAGGCCGGCGGGCGCGCCATGCCCTGGGCGATGGTGCTGATCGCGTCCGTGATCGGCCTGCCGCTGTTCTTCGAGGTCGGCATCGTGCTGCTGATCCCGGTCGTGCTGATGGTCGCCAAGCGGGGCAACTACTCCCTGATGCGCATCGGCATCCCGGCGCTCGCCGGTCTGTCCGTGATGCACGGTCTGATCCCGCCGCACCCCGGCCCGCTGGTCGCCATCGACGCGGTCAAGGCCAACCTGGGCGTGACCCTGGCGCTCGGCATCCTGGTCGCCATCCCGACGGTGATCATCGCCGGTCCGCTGTTCTCGAAGGTCGCCGCCCGCTGGGTGGACGTGCCGGCGCCCGACCGGATGCTGCCGCAGCGCGCCTCGGAGGAGCTCCAGCGCCGTCCGGGCTTCGGCGCGACGCTCGCCACCGTGCTGCTGCCGGTGGTGCTGATGCTGGCCAAGGCGCTGGTGGACATCGTCATCGACGACCCCGCGAACACGACCCAGCGTGTCTTCGACGTCGTCGGCTCCCCGCTGATCGCGCTGCTCGCCGCCGTGATCGTCGGCTTCTTCACGCTGGGCCGGCCCGCCGGGTTCACCAAGGACCGGCTCCAGCAGACCGTCGAGAAGGGCCTCATGCCCATCGCCGGCATCCTGCTGATCGTGGGCGCGGGCGGCGGCTTCAAGCAGACGCTGATCGACTCGGGCGTCGGCCAGATGGTCCTGGACGTCTCCAAGGACTGGTCGATCCCGGCGCTGCTGCTGGCCTGGCTGATCGCGGTGGCGATCCGGCTGGCGACCGGCTCGGCGACGGTGGCGACGGTCTCGGCGGCCGGTCTGGTCGCGCCGCTCGCGGCCGACATGTCGACCACCCACGCGGCCCTGCTCGTCCTGGCCGTCGGCGCGGGCTCGCTGTTCTTCAGCCATGTCAACGACGCCGGTTTCTGGCTGGTGAAGGAGTACTTCGGGCTGAGCGTCGGGCAGACCGTGAAGACCTGGTCGGTGATGGAGACGATCATCTCGGTGGTCGCCGGCGGCCTGGTCCTGCTCCTCTCCCTGGTCATCTAGGGGTACGACGGTGACGGCCCATCCCCTCTTCGACATCAGCGGCCGTACGGCGCTGGTCACCGGGTCCAGCCGGGGCATCGGCCTCGCGCTGGCCCGGGGCCTGGCCGAGGCCGGCTGCACGGTGGTCCTCAACGGGCGCGACGCCGGCCGGCTGGCCGAGGCCGCGGCGGACCTTCCCGGTGAAGTGCGTACGGCGGTGTTCGACGTGACCGACGGTCCGGCCGTGGCCGCCGGGATCGCCGACGTCGAGGAGCGGGTGGGCCCGCTCGACATCCTGGTGAACAACGCGGGCATGCAACTGCGCGCCCCCCTGCTGGAGTTCGCCGACGCCGACTGGCACCGCATCCTGGACACCAACCTCACCAGCGCGTTTCTCGTCGGCCGGGAGGCCGCCCGGCGGATGACGGCACGCGGCCACGGAAAGATCGTCAACATCTGCTCGTTGCAGAGCGAGGTCGTCCGGCCCGGCATCGCGCCGTACGCGGCGACCAAGGGCGCGCTGAAGATGCTCACCAAGGGCATGTGCGCCGACTGGGGGCCGTACGGCGTCCAGGTCAACGGCCTCGGGCCGGGCTACATCGAGACCGAGTTGACCCGGCCCCTGGTGGAGGACGAGGAGTTCAGCGCGTGGGTGCGCCGCCGCACCCCGGCCGGGCGCTGGGGCCGTACCGAGGACCTGGTGGGCGGGCTGCTCTTCCTGGCCTCGCCCGCGGCGGACTTCGTCGGCGGGCAGGTGCTGTACGTCGACGGCGGCATGACGAGCGTGCTGTGAAGGGGGCGGCGGGCGTGCTGGGATGCGTGATCCACGGGGCCGGCGATCTGCGGGTGGAGGAACTGGCATCCCCTCAGCCGGGGCCCGGCGAGGCGCTGGTGGCCGTCCGGTACGGCGGGGTGTGCGGGTCCGACCTGCACTACTGGCGGCACGGCGGGGTCGGGGACTTCCGGCTCCGCGAGCCGATGGTGCTCGGGCACGAGGTGGTCGGCACGGTGGTGTCCTACGGCCCCGGGGCCACCGGTCCCGCCCCGGGTACGGCGGTCGCCGTGCACCCGGCCACGCCGTGCGGGGTGTGCCCGGAGTGCGCCGGCGGACGGGCGAACGTGTGCCGCGACACGCGGTACCTGGGCAGTGCGGCGCGCTTTCCGCACGTGCAGGGCGGGTTCGCGGGTCGAGTGGTGGTTCCTTCCGCTCAGGTGCGGGCGTTGCCGGACGGGCTCGGGCTGCGCCGGGCCGCGCTGGCCGAGCCGCTGTCGGTGGCGCTGCACGCGGTGCGGCGGGCCGGGGCGGTGGCCGGGCGGCATGTCCTGGTCACCGGGGCCGGGCCGATCGGGTGCCTGGTCGTCGCGGCGGCGAAGGCTGCGGGCGCGGCACGGGTGACATCGACCGACCTGGTGCCCGAGGCACTGGGCTACGCGGCCGTCGCCGGCGCCGACACGCTTCTGCGGGCCGACGATCCGGACGATCCCGGGTGGCCGGCCGAGGTGGACGTGGCCGTGGAGGCGTCGGGGGTGGCCGCCGGTCTGGACACCTGTCTGCGGCTGGTGCGGCGCGGCGGTGTGGTCGTCCAGCTCGGGATGCTGCCGGCCGGACGGACGCCGTTCGCCGGGAACCTGGTGGTGAGCCGGGAGATCGAACTGCGGGGCGCGTTCCGGTTCGACGCCGAGTTCGACGACGCGCTGGAACTGCTGGCGGCCCGTGGGGAGTTCGACGGACTGGTCAGCGCGGTGGTCCCGGTACGGGAGGCCGAATCTGCGTTCGCGCTGGCCTCCGACCGGGAGCGGTCGTGCAAGGTGCTGCTGGAGTTCTGAGGGCGCCGGAGCGTCGCCGGCGGGTTGTGCGCGGTCGACGAAGGCCGGCGGGAAGGTGAGCGGGCGTCACGGGCGCCACAGTGGGTGTTCCCTCTCCGCCCACTCTCTCGCCACCGTTCCCGTCCGCAGCCCCCGCCTCGCCTCCGGGTCGCCCAGGGCCATCCCGATGTGGCCGGCCAGGACCACGCCGATCGTCAGGGCCAGCCAGTCGTGGACGAAGGTCGCCGAGGTGCGCCACATCAGCGGGGTGAGATGGGTGAACCACATCATCAGGCCGGTGCCGAGCATGACCAGGGTCGCGCCGCCGATCCACGCGGCGTAGATCTTCTGGCCGGCGTTGAACTTCCCGGCGGGGCGCGAGTCGTGGCGTCGGTCGCGGCGCAGCGCGGCGTGCAGCCAGACCCGGTCGTGCGGGCCGAAGCGGTTCAGGAAGCGCAGGTCGGCGCGGAAGGCGCGGGAGGCCAGGCCCAGCAGGACGGGCACCGGCAGCGCGAGTCCCGCGCACTCGTGCACCCGGACGACCAGTTCCCGGCGGCCGACCAGTACCGCCAGTTGCGGGATGTAGAGAACGGCCGCGGTCAGCACGCACACGCCCATCAGCGCGGCCGTGGTGCGGTGCACCCAGCGCTCGGCGCGGGTGAAGCGGTGGACGCGGGCGCGCGGCGGGGCGGGGGTCTCAGCTCGTAGGCTCATCGTCGCGTCCGTTCGAGCGGCCGACCCAGGCGTCGACGTCGTAGCCGAGGTTCTCCCAGTAGCCCGGCCTCACCCGGTCGGTGACGGTGATGCCGGAGAGCCACTTGGCGGACTTGTAGAAGTACATGGGGGCGACGTAGAGGCGGACCGGGCCGCCGTGGTCGTGGCCGATGTCCTTGTCCTGCATGCGCAGGGCGACCAGCACGTCCGGGCGGCGCGCCTGGCCGAGGGTGAGGCTCTCGGTGTAGGTGCCGTCGAAGCAGGTGAAGCGGAGGGCCTTGGCGGAGGAGCGGACGCCCGCCGCGTCGAGCAGGTGGGACAGGCGTACGCCCTCGAAGGGGGTGCCGGGGACCCGCCAGCCGGTGACGCACTGGACGTCCTTGACCAGCCGGGTCTGCGGCAGGGCGCGCAGCTCGTCGAGGGTGTAGGCGCGCGGGTGGTCGACCAGGCCGTCGATGGTGAGGCGGTAGTCGGCCGCGGTCTTGTGCGGGACGGACGCGGCGACGGAGTAGTAGCGGAAGCCGCCGCCGTTGGGCAGCAGACCGGTGAGGCCGGTGGGGTCCTTGCCGGCGACGTCGCCGAGGAGGCCTTCGACGCCGCGTTGCAGCGCGGGTGCCGCGATCACGCCGAGCGCGCCCAGGCCGAGGGTGCCGAGGAAGAGGCGGCGGCCGATGGGCCGGCCGTCCTGCTCGTACGCGTGTTCCTCGGATTGTTCGGAGTTCACCTGTTCATTCGAGCACTCGGGGCCACACGGGGCCAGACGATCGGGCCCCTGGTCAGATTTCCGTAATCACTTCTTACGGTCACGGCTCACGGCCACTTCCTACGATCACTTCTTGCGCATGACGTCCGGGCCGGCGCGTCTCAGTGACCGAGCGCGCGGGCGCGGGCCGCGCGGAAGGCCGCCAGGGGGTCGGGGTGCGCGTACGACCAGGGCGCCGGGGTGGCGTGTGCGCCGATGCGCCGGAAGAGGGCCGCCGCCTCGGCCGGGCGGCCTGCGCTGGACAGGGCGAACGCGAGATGGTTGAGGTCGATGTGACGGCGCGGGTGTTCGTCGTGCTCCCACTCCAGCCACCAGTCGAAGCAGGCGCGCAGGATGCGCCGGGCCCGCGGACCGGACCAGTGCCCGGAGGCGGCCGGGTCGGCGGGGGCGAGGCCGGTGGCGGCGAGGACCCGGTACCGCTCGGCGTAGGCGACGACCGGCAGGACGGCCAGCGGCGAGTCGGCGGGGGCCTCGGCGGCGGCCAGCTCGGCGAGGTCGTACACCTCGTGGGCCTCGGCCCGGCCGCCCGCGGGCCGTTCGGCGAGGCGGGCGATCAGCAGGTGGTGGGCGTGGTGGTGTTCGGGGTGGCGGCGGCGCAGCTCGGCGAAGGCTGCGAGCACCTCGCGCTCCGGGCCGAGGGCGCGGGCGAGCAGCAGCCGGCCCAGCCAGGGGGTGGGGTCGGCGGGGGCGAGCGCGGCGGCCGTGTCACAGGCCTCGCGGGCCCGGCCGGGTTCCCCCTCGCCGCGTAAGGCGCGGTGCACCAGGGCGAGGGCGAGCAGCGCGGTGGCGTCGGCGGAACCGGGCTCGGCGGCCAGCCAGTCGGTCGCCCAGGCGGCGGCGCGGGGATCCCGGGCGAGCGCGGTGAGGCGGTGGCCGCGGCGGTCCCAGTCGTCGCCGGTGTGCACCAGCAGGGAGCGGGCGGC
Organism: Streptomyces flaveolus; assembly: GCF_000716535.1. Taxonomy (GTDB): domain Bacteria; phylum Actinomycetota; class Actinomycetes; order Streptomycetales; family Streptomycetaceae; genus Streptomyces; species Streptomyces flaveolus_A. The sequence continues at coordinate 7,087 of NZ_JNWV01000033.1, forward strand.
CTGCCGCCGGCCCTGGGCCAACGCGGTCCGGGCGGTGCGGAGTTCCGCGTCGTCGAGGGCGGCGTCGAAGGCCCCGGAGACGTCCTCGGCGGTTTCACCGGACGGTTCCGTGGGGGCCCGGCGAGCGCCGAGCAGAGGCGGGAGAGGGGGCACCGCGGGACTTCCTGTTTCTCGGGCTGCCATCGACCGATCACGCACAGCAAACCCTCAGCCAAGAGTTGCGTCAAGCGGAACGGCGGTGATACGAGCTTCAACTTCCTTGCGCGAAACGGAACTTGATCGTTCCGGTGCAGGTGGGCCGGGCCGTGACCGCCCGGGCCCGGGAACGCTCCTGTGGCGTATGCCATCACGTTTTCGGGGCGTACGCCCCGGCTTCTGTGGCGTACGCCATGGCGCCGCGCGTCCCGGCCCCCGACCATGGCCAGTCAGGCCCCGGACCATGGTGACTCAATCGCCCGGTTCCGGGTACTTCCGGGGCAATGCCGTCCTGGGAGCGCTAAGGTCGGCCACTACCGCCCGTGGTACGGCCGGACGATCGAGGTACACAGCGTGTCGGTTCTGGTTCTCCTTCTCGCCGTGAGCGCGGCTTGCTGTCTGGGTTTCGGATTCGTGCTCCAGCAGAACGCGGCGCAGAAGGCACCGCTCAGCGACTTCCTCTCCTTCCGCCTGCTGCTCGACCTGATGCGGATACCACGCTGGCTGGGCGGCCTCGGGCTGATGGTGGCCGGCATGGTGCTGGGCGCGATCGCCCTCGGCAAGGGCGAGATCTCCCTGGTGGAGCCACTGCTCGCGACCAATCTGCTGTTCGCCCTCGCCCTCTCCCGGCACCAGACCGGGCAACCGCTCGGCCGCCAGGGCTGGGCCGGGCTGCTGCTGCTCGCGGGCGGGGTGAGCGCGTTCATCGTCGCGGGCGAGCCGCGCGGCGGCACGGCGGTCACCGATCCGCTGCGGCACTGGCTGATCATCGGAGCGGTGGTGGGCGTGGCCCTGGTACTGACGACGTACGCCAAGCGCTCGCGGCTGAGCTGGGGTCCGGTGCTGCTGGCCCTGGCGGCCGGGCTGCTCTACGGCGTCCAGGACGCGCTGACCCGGGTGAGCGGCACCCGCTTCTCCGACGGCGGCCTCACCGAACTGTTCTCCGGCTGGCAGCCGTACGGCGTGGTGGCCTGCGGGGTCACCGGTCTCGTCCTGGTGCAGAGCGCGTTCGAGACGGCCCCGCTGCGCATGTCGCTGCCCGCGCTCACGGCGGCCGAGCCGCTCGCCGGGATCCTGTGCGGCGTGGGCTTCATGGGCGACCGGCTGCGCACCGACACCGGGGCGCTGGCCGGGGAGGCGGCCGGGCTCGCGGCGGTGGTGGCGGGCATCGTGCTGCTCGGACTGCATCCGGCGATGCCGTGCGGCACGGCGGAGACGGAGCCGGGAGCCCGGGACCTCCAGCGCCGCTGAGCCGGCCCCTGCCTGGACGGGGGCCCTGAGCACGGGCGGGGGTGAGGCGACCGTGAGCACGGGCGAGGCAGCCCTCGCCCACATGTGACAACCCCGCTTGGACGGGGACAGGGCCGCCCCCATCAGGCGGCCCTTGCCCGCATGAGGCAGCCCCGCTCAAACGGGAACAGGCCCGCCCGCATGAGGCAACCCCGCTCGGACGGGAACAGCCCCCACCCACATCAGGCAGCCCTCGCCCACATCAGGCATCCCCGCTCGGACGGGAACAGGCCCGACCCCATGGGGCAGCCCCGCTCAATGGGGGGAGCCCCGCCCGCATGAGGCGGCCCTGCTTGGATGACGGGCATGAATCCTGCTGACGAGATCCTCGACATCGTCGACGAGCACGACCGGGTCGTCGCCCAGTACCCGCGGGGCGAGGCCTACGCGCGCGGGCTGCGCCACCGCTGTGTGTTCATCGAGGCCCGGGACGCGGCCGGCCGGCTCTTCGTGCACCGGCGCACGGCGACCAAGCTGGTGTTCCCCTCCCTGTACGACCTGTTCGTCGGCGGGGTCGTCGGCGCGGGCGAGTCCTACGACGAGGCGGCGCTGCGGGAGGCCGAGGAGGAGCTGGGTGTGACCGGGCTGCCCCGGCCGGAGTTCCTCTTCAAGTTCCTCTACGAAGACGCCGCCGGGAACAGCTGGTGGTCGGCGGTGTACGAGGTCCGCTGCGAGCTGCCCGTGCGACCGCAGGCGGAGGAGGTCCAGTGGCACGCCTTCCTGCCCGAGGAGGAGGTCGAGCGGCGGCTCGGCGAGTGGGAGTGGGTGCCGGACGGACTGGCGGCGTACGAGCGGCTTCGGGCGTTCCGGGCGGGCCGGTGACCGCCGGGTAGGGTCGGCCGCGTGAGCGAATTCGTACGGAACATCCGGCTGTGGTTCGCGCCGGAGCGGGTGCGGGACGAGGGCGGGACGCCCGACTACCGGTTCTCGCTGGCCAACGAGCGCACCTTCCTCGCCTGGCTGCGGACCGCGCTGGCGCTGATCGGCGGCGGATTCGCGGTGGACCAGTTCCTCCCGGACCTGCGCTGGGCCTGGCGGGTCGGTCTCGCGCTCGCCCTGCTCGCGGCCGGTGTCCTCTGCTCCCTGCGCGCGGTGAACCACTGGGTGCGCTGCGAGCGGGCGATGCGCCGCGGCGAGGACCTGCCCGCGTCCCGCTTCCCCGCGCTGCTGAGCCTGGTCGTGGCGGTGGTGGCCGTCGCGATGGTGGTGGTCGTCCTCGTCGGGTGGGAGGGGTGAGCGCCGGGGAGGCGGACGCCGGGCGGGATCCCGGGCTCCAGCCCGAGCGGACCCGGCTGGCCTGGCGGCGTACGACCCTGTCGGCGACCGTGGCCACCGTGCTCGCGGTGAAGACGGCGCTGCACGACCGGCCGCCGGCCGCCGGGATCGTCGCGTGCGCGGTCTGCGCCGTGCTCTGGCTGGGCTTCCTCCGGGTGGCCCACCACCGGATCCGCGCCCTGACGGCCGGCCCCCGCCCACCCGCGCTCGCGCCCCGGCTCGCGACGGCGGCGGCGCTGTGCGCGGTGGCGCTGGCGGTGTGCGCGGCCGTGCTGGTGACCTAGAGGGCTTTCGCCTTCGTGCCGGACTGCTCGGCCACCGCCTCAATCCCGCCGCGTCGTACGAAGTGGCGGTCAGGCGCCGCCGCCCCCGACCTCCCGGTCCACCGTCACCACGATTTTCCCCCGGACGTGACCCTCCTGGCTCAGACGGTGGGCGTCCGCCGTTCGTTCCAGGGGGAAGGTGTGCTGGACGTGGACGGAGACGACGCCCTGTTCGGCCAGGTCCGACAGGCGGCGCAGGTCCTCGGGGTCCGGGCGGACGAAGCAGTACCGGCCGCCGTGGTCCAGGACCTCGTGGTCGGCGATCGACGCCAGCCGGCCCTCCGGGGCGAGCAGGTGGGCCGAGGTCCGCAGGGTGTCGCCGCCGATGGTGTCGAAGACCGCGTCCACACCCTCGGGGGCGAGCCCGCGCACCCGTTCCGCCAGGCCCTCGCCGTAACGCACCGGCTCGCCGCCCAGGGTGCGGACGTAGTCGTGGTTCGACTCGCCCGCGGTGCCGATGACCCGGGCACCGAGGTGGGCGGCGATCTGGACGGCCAGCGAGCCGACCCCGCCGGCCGCCGCGTGCACCAGCACGGTCTCGCCCCGCTTCACCTCCAGTGCCTTGACCAGCACCTGATAGGCGGTGAGCCCGGCGAGCGGGAGCCCGGCAGCCTCCTCGAAGGACAGGTTGCGCGGCTTGCGGGCCAGGGCGCGGACGGGCGCGGCCACGTACTCGGCGAAGGTGCCGCGGGAGAGGAAATCCTCGCGGGCGTAGCCGATGACCTCGTCGCCGGCCTCGAACTCGGTGACGGCGGCACCGGGCCGTACGACCACCCCGCTGACGTCCCACCCGGGGATCACCGGGAAGACGGCGTCGAGGGCCGGGTCGAGGTAGCCCTCGCGGCACTTCCAGTCCACCGGGTTGACGGCCGCCGCGCGCACCTCGACCAGGACCTGGTCGGGACCGACCTTGGGGTCGCGCAGCTCGCCGTACTCCAGCACCTCCGGCCCGCCGTAGCGGCGGTAGCTGATGCCCTTCATGCCGTCGACCCTCCGGGGTACTCGTGCGCCACGCAACCGGGATGTCCTGATACACGGCTTTCGCGTGGCAGTCTTCCGACGTCAGGCATCCCGTACCCCCCGAAGGTGAGCACCATGACCACCCTTCACCAGGAACACACCGAGCACACGGCACACCGCCACGGACCGGACTGCGGGCACAACGCCGTACCGCACGGCGACCACGTCGACTACGTCCACGACGGACATCTGCACCGGGAGCACGAGGGTCACTGGGACGAGTGCGAGCCGGCCGGGCACGCCGTCCACGAGGGTCATGAGCACGTGCACCACGACGAGTGCGGGCACGCGCAGGTGCCGCACGGCGACCACGTGGACTATCTGCACGACGGGCACCGGCACGCCGAGCACGGGGACCACTGGGACGACCACTGATCCGCCGGACACGAAGACCGACGGCTCCCCGGACAGCGCACCGGGGGGCCGTCGGCCTATCGTGGCCCGGGTCACGTTCCGCCTGATCTTCACCGCGCGCACTGGACGGCATACCGACCGGTCGGCATCATGAGTCCAGACTTGTTCGCCCGTTCGTAGGAGTGATGTATGAGCGCCGACCACCCGCCCGGTCTCGACCTGGACCGGCTGAGCGCCCTGCTCGACCGCGAGCGCCCCGGTCTGGTGAACGGCCCGCTGACCGGACGGCTGATCGAGGGCGGACGGTCGAACCTCACCTACGCGCTCTCGGACGGCACCTCGAAGTGGGTCGTCCGCCGGCCGCCGCTCGGCCATGTGCTGGCCACCGCACACGACATGAAGCGCGAGCACCGGGTGATCAGCGCGCTGCACCCGACCCGGGTGCCGGTCCCGCGCCCGCTGCTGCTGTGCGAGGACGAGGAGGTGCTCGGGGCGCCCTTCTACGTCATGGAGTTCGTGGAGGGCACGCCGTACCGCACCGCCGACCAGCTCGCCCCGCTCGGCGCGGAGCGCACGCGGAACGCGGTCCTGTCCCTGGTGGACACGCTGGTCGAGCTGCACGCCGTGGACCCCGCCGAGGTGGGCCTCGCCGACTTCGGCCGCCCGGAGGGCTTCCTGGACCGGCAGCTGCGCCGCTGGGGGAAGCAGCTGGACGCCTCCCGCAACCGCGAACTGGCGGGCATCGACGAGCTGCACGCGGCCCTCGGCCGAGAGCTGCCCGCCTCCCCCGCCCCGGCGGTCGTCCACGGCGACTACCGCCTGGACAACGTCCTGATCGGGGACGACGACACGATCAAGGCGATCCTCGACTGGGAGATGTCCACGCTCGGCGACCCGCTCACCGACCTGGGTCTGCTGGTCATGTACAGCCTGCCGCTCGGCATGCCGGACTCCCCCGTCTCCACCACCGCCGAGGCGCCGGGGCACCCCGACCCGCGGGAGCTGGTCGAGCGGTACGCCGCCCGCTCCGGCCGGGACGTCTCGGCCGTCTCCTGGTACACGGCGTTCGCCTGGTTCAAGCTCGCCGTGATCCTGGAGGGCATCCACTACCGGTACACGCTCGGCCAGACGGTCGGCCGCGGCTTCGACCGCATCGGCGACCTCGTGCCCGTCTTCATCGACCACGGACTGACCACTCTTCAGGAAGGCTGACCGGCATGGACTTCGCGTTCGACGCGCGCACCGAGGAGCTGCGCGACAGGCTCCTCGCCTTCATGGACGAGCACGTCTACCCGGCCGAGGCGGTCGCCGAGGAGCAGCGGGCGCGGCTGGCGTCCCCCTGGGACACGCCGGCCGTGGTCGAGGAGCTGAAGGCCGAGGCCCGCGCTCAGGGCCTGTGGAACCTGTTCCTGCCCGACGCCGGGTACGGCGCCGGGCTGACCAACCTCCAGTACGCGCCGCTCGCCGAGATCACCGGCCGTTCCCCGCACCTCGCGCCGACCGCGACCAACTGCGCCGCGCCCGACACCGGGAACATGGAGGTGCTGGCGCAGTTCGGCACCGAGGAGCAGAAGAAGCAGTGGCTGGAGCCGCTGCTGGCCGGTGAGATCCGCTCGGCGTTCGCGATGACGGAGCCGGAGGTGGCGTCCTCGGACGCCACGAACATCACCACGCACATGGAGCGGGACGGCGACGAGTACGTCGTCACCGGCCGCAAGTGGTACATCTCCGGGGCGATGAACCCGGACTGCAAGATCTTCATCGTGATGGGCAAGACGGACCCGGACGGGGCGGACATCCGCCGCCAGCAGTCCATGGTCCTGGTCCCGCGCGACACGCCCGGTGTCACGGTCGAGCGCGCGATGCGGGTCTTCGGCTACGAGGACCACTCGCACGGCGGCCACGCCGAAGTGGTCTTCGACCACGCGCGCGTGCCCGTGTCGAACCTCGTCGGCGAGGAGGGCGGCGGCTTCGCCATCGCCCAGGCCCGGCTCGGGCCCGGCCGGATCCACCACTGCATGCGGCTGATCGGGATGGCCGAGCGGGCGATCGAGCTGATGTGCCGGCGGGCCGTGAGCCGTACCGCGTTCGGCAAGGCGCTGGCCCAGCAAGGAGTGGTCCAGAACTGGATCGCCGACGCCCGGGTCACCGTCGAGCAGCTGCGGCTGCTGGTGCTGAAGACGGCCTGGCTGATGGACACCGTCGGCAACAAGGGCGCCCACACCGAGATCCAGGCCATCAAGATCGCCACCCCGCGCGCGGTGGTCGGCATCCTGGACCGGGCGATCCAGCTCCACGGCGCGGGCGGGGTGAGCCAGGACTTCCCGCTGGCCGAGCTGTACGCGAGCGCCCGGACGCTGATGCTCGCCGACGGCCCGGACGAGGTCCACCAGCGGTCGCTGGCCCGCCGGGAGCTGAAGAAGTATCTCTGACGTCCCCGGCCCCCGCACCCCTCGGGTGCTTCCGGGGTCCTTACGGCCGCAGGGCCCGCAGGAGCAGGTCGGCCAGGTGGTCGGCCACCTCCTGCGGGCTCATCGGGCCGTCCGGCCGGTACCACGTCGACAGATGGTGGACCGAGCCGAAGTGGTAGTCCACGACCAGGTCGGCCGGGGTCGCCGTGGAGAAGACGCCCGCCTTCTGGCCCTCCTCCACGAGCGCGCGGAAACGCTCGTGGTAGCGCCGGCGCTCGGCGCGGACCTGCTTGTTCTTCTCCGGGCTCAGGTGGTGCATGGACCGGAAGAAGATCATCGCGTCGTCGAGGTTCTCGATCGTCGTGACGACGACGTCCGCCGCCGCGTCCCTGAGCCGCTTCTCCACCGGCTCGTCGGCGTTCGCGAACGTGTCCAGCCGCTCCTGCTGGAGGCGCAGCACACGCGCGTACACCTCGTGCAGCAGGTCGTCCTTGGAGCCGAAGTAGTGGTACAGCGCCCCCTTGGTGACGCCGGCCGCCTCCACGATCTCCTGCACGGAGGTGCGGTCGTAACCCTGCTCGGCGAAGAGCCGGGTGGCGGCGGCCAGCAGCCGCTGCGGGACGGGCGTCCCGTCTCCGTCCGTCGTCCTGGGCACTGCCGCCACCTGCCTTTCCGTGAGGTCACTCGCTGCTGCGGGAACGCAGTTCCCGCCGGAGGATCTTCCCACTCGCCGTCTTGGGCAAGTCGGGCAGGATCTCCACCTGCCGCGGGTACTTGTAGGCGGCCAGTCTCTCCTTGCAGTACACCGCGAATTCATCCGGGTCCGCCTCGGCCCCCGGACGGAGGCTGACGTAGGCCTTGACGGTCTCGCCACGGTACCCGTCGGGGACGCCGACGACGGCCGCCTCGCGCACCGCCGGGTGGGTGTACAGGACGTCCTCGACCTCGCGCGGCCACACCTTGAAGCCGGACGCGTTGATCATGTCCTTCTTGCGGTCCACGACGTACAGCCACCCCTGCTCGTCCATGAACCCGATGTCGCCGGTGCGCAGCTCGCCGTCCGGGAAGGTCTCGGCGGTGGCGTCCGGCCGCCGCCAGTACCCCGGCACCACCTGCGGCCCGCGTACGACGATCTCGCCCTGCTCCCCGAGGGGCACCTCGGCGCCGTACTCGTCCACGATCCGCACGACCGTGTCGGCGCCCGGCAGGCCGACGGACAGCGTCCCGGAGACCGGGTCCACGGGCGCCTCCAGGTGGGGCGGGACGGAGGCGCAGGGGGCGGTGCACTCGGTGAGGCCGTAGCCGACGCGGATGTACGGCCCGAAGCGCTCCCGGAACGTCTCCACCAGGGCCGGCGGCACGGGGGCGCCGCCGGACGACAGGTTCACGAAGGAGGCGAAGTGCTCACGGGTGACGTCCGGGTGGGCGGCGAGCGCCATGTAGGCGGTGGAGGGGCCGACGGTGTAGTGCGGGCGGTGCTCGGCGAACGCGTCCAGGACGACGCCGGACTCGAAGCGGTAGGTGAGCACGAGGGTGCCGGCGCCGACCAGGCAGGCGCCGAACTGGCAGACCATGCCGGTGATGTGGAACAGCGGCGCGAGCGCGTAGTACACGGGCGCCTCGGGCAGGCCGAGCCCGGCGGCCTGCCGCTCGGCGTTGTGCATGACGTTCGCGTGCGTGTTGGTGGCGCCCTTGGGCGTGCCGCTGGTGCCGGAGGTGTAGCTGATCAGCGCGATGTCGTCCGGGCGCGGCGAGCGGCCCTCGGGGGCCCGGCCGCCCTGCCGGGCGACGGCCACCAGGTCGTCGGCGTCCGGGGCCTGGGGCAGCCGCTCGAAGGCCAGCACGCGCGGGTCGTCGCGGGTCTGGAAGTCCCGTTCGCAGGCGGTGAGCACGATCCGGACCGGCGAGCCGGCGGCCGTCTCCCTCAGATACGCCTCCCAGGCCCGGTCTGAGCAGATCAGCGCGGCCACCTCGCCGTCCCGCAGGACGTGCGCCACCTCCCCCGCCTTGTACATCGGGTTGACCGGGACGACGGTCGCGCCCGCCTTCCAGGCGCCGAGCACGGCGAGCACGAAGTGCGGGGAGTTCTGCAGCAGGACGGCCACCCGGTCGCCGCGCTCCAGGCCGCGCGCGGCGAGGTGGGCGGCGACGGCGTCCGTCAGCTCGTCGACCTCCCGGTAGCCGAGCCGGGCGTCGAAGTAGGCGAGGAAGGTGCGGTCGGGGGCCTGGGCGACGGCCTCGCGCAGGGCGTGCACGAGCGAGTCGGCGGGGTCGAGCGGGGCGCGCTGGGCCTCGGTCAGCAGTGCCAGCCAGGGGCGGGCCGCGTACGGGGAGGCGGTCACCGGGCGGCCTCCCACTTCTGCTGGAGGTGGTTCATGTTCGTGAGCCAGCGGTCGGGCTCGCCGGCCCGCGCCTGGTAGAAGGCGGCGACCTCGGGGTGCGGCAGGATCAGGAAGCGGTCCTCGGCGATGCCCTGGAACAGGGCGTCGGCGACGGCCTCCGGCGCGATCGCGGTCGGCTGGAGCACCAGGTCGCCCGCGCTGCCGGTGGCGGCCAGCATGTCGGTGCGGACGCCCTGCGGACAGATGGCGTGGACCTTGATCCCCCGGTGCCGGTACGTCAGGGACAGCCACTCGGCGAAGGCGTGGGCGCCGTGCTTGGTCACGCTGTAGGAGGGCGCGCCGATCATGGTGAGCAGTCCGGCGGCGGAGACGGTGGAGACGAACCGCCCGCCGCCCCGCTCCAGCCAGTCGGGCAGCAGCGCGTGCGCGGCCCGGACGTGGGCCATCAGGTTGACGTCCCAGGAGGTGGCCCAGGTCTTCTCGTCCAGGCTCCCGTCGAGGTCACCGTCCTCGAAGGCGACGCCCGCGTTGGCGCAGTAGACGTCCACCGTGCCGCCGAGCGCGTCGCGGGCCTCGGCGACGATCGCGGAGGCGTCACCGGGCACGGCGGTCCCGCCGATCTCCTCGGCCACCGCCTCGGCCTTCGCGGCGTCCAGGTCGTTCACCACGACCCGCGCCCCCTCGGCGGCGAACCGCCGGGCCAGCGCCGCCCCGATCCCCCCGCCGGCTCCGGTGACGACTACTCCCGCATCCTGCACGGCTTCCACCATCGGTCTCCTTCGACACGGTGCGACTCGGCTCAGCGATCGTCAGACTAACCGGTCGGTATGTGTAAAAGAAAGGGTGACTGCACCAACCTCTAGGGGCGCGGTGCGTTGCCGATCCGGCTCCGCCGCGCGTGCGCGAAAACCCCGAACGGTCCGCACGTGCCCACTCACCGGAGGACCCCATGCACCTGTCCCGACGGACCCTTCTCGCCTCGGCGACGACAGCAGCCCTTCCAGCCACGCCCCCGCACCAGGAACATCTCCGGACCGGCTTCGAAAGACTCGCGGCCGACGGTTACTCACTCCTCTCCGGCCAAAAAGTGGGTGTCGTCACCAACCCCACCGGCATCACCCGGGACGCGCAGCACATCGTCGACGTCATGCACCGGGACCCCCGCGTCGAGCTGACGGCGGTCTTCGGCCCCGAACACGGCTTCCGGGGCACCGCGCAGGCGGGCGGCTCCGAGGGACGCTACGACGACCCCGCGACCGGCCTCCCGGTGTACGACACGTACCTGAAGAGCGGACGCCCGCTCGCCGACGTCTTCACCGCCTCCGGCGTCGACACCGTCGTCTTCGACATCCAGGACGCCGGCGCCCGCTTCTACACGTACATCTGGACCCTCTACGACTGCATGGAGGCGGCCCAGCTCGCCCGCAAGCGGTTCGTCGTGCTGGACCGCCCGAACCCGGTGACCGGCCGCGAGGCGCAGGGCCCGGTGCTGCACAAGGAGTTCGCCACCTTCGTCGGCCGGCAGCCGATCGCCCAGGCGCACGGGATGACCGTGGCGGAGCTGGCCCGCCTGTTCAACGGGGAGTTCCTGGCCACACCCGTCCCGCTGGAGACCGTCCGCATGTCGGGCTGGAAGCGCTCAGCGTTCTACGACGCCTCCGGACTGCCCTGGGTGCCGCCGAGCCCCAACATGCCGACGCCGGACACCGCGTTGGTGTACTCGGGCACCTGCATGTTCGAGGGCACCAACCTCTCCGAGGGGCGCGGCACGACCCGGCCCTTCGAACTCCTCGGCGCCGAGGGCGTCGACGGCCGCTGGGCCGCCGCGGCGAACGAGGCGGGCCTGCCGGGTGTGCGGTTCAGGGAGGCGTACTTCTCGCCCACGTTCTCCAAGTTCCAGGGCAAGACCGTCGGCGGGGTGCAGATCCACGTGACCGACCGGGCCGCCTACGACCCCGTACGCACCGGGATCGCGCTGCTGGTGACCGCCAGGAAGGCGTGGAGCGGATTCGCGTGGCGGTCCGACAACTGGATCGACAAGCTCACCGGTTCCGCCCGGGTGCGCACGATGATCGACGCGGGCGCCGGCACCGACGAGGTGGCGGGCGCCTGGCAGGAGGAGCTGGCCGCGTTCCGGCGGGTCCGGAAGGGGTATCTCCTGTACAAATAGCGCTCCTTACGGGGATGTGGGGGTCTGGCATGGCGGATCCTGGGACGGGTGTGGCTCCCTACTGGGAGCTGACCTTCGACGCGGACGGGGACGCCGACGGCCCCGAACGCGACCGGCTGCTGACGCAGGTCACGGAGCACGGCGTCCGTGACCTGATCGTCTTCTCGCACGGCTGGAACAACGACCGCTCGGGCGCGACCGCGCTGTACCGCCGCTTCTTCGCGCCGGTCCCGAAGCTGGCGCCGAAGGCCCGGCTGGGGTACGTCGGCGTGATCTGGCCGTCGATGCGGTTCAGCGACGAGCCGATCCCCGACTTCCCGAGGTCCGTGGCGGCCGTCGAGGCGGGGGCGGCACCGCGCCCGGCGCTGGACAAGGACACCCGGCGCGCCCTGCTGGAGGCGTTTCCGGGCCGCACGACCGTGCTGGACCAGTTGGCCCGGATGCTGGACGACCGGCCGGGCGGCACGGAGGGGCTTACCGAGTTCGGGCGGCTGGTGCGGCTGCTGCTGGACGACGACCGGCCGGGGGTGGTGGCCGACACGGACGAGGACGGCGAACCCGCCGTGTTCGGCGACGACCCGGTGACCGCGTGCGAGCAGTTCGCCGAGGCCCTGGCCGCGCTCGACGCGTCCGGCGGCGCCGCCCGGTTCTCCCTCCCGAACCCGTGGGACGGCGCGAAGGAGTTGCTGCGGCAGGCGACGTACCACCAGATGAAACGGCGGGCCGGGACGGTCGGCGAGCGGGGACTCGGACCGCTGCTGGGGCGGTTGGCGGGGGCGGCGCCCGGGGTGCGGGTGCATCTGGTCGGGCACAGCTTCGGCAGCCGGCTGGTGGCGTTCGCGCTGCGCGGGCTGCCCGGCGGGGTGCGCACGGTGAAGTCGGTGACCCTGCTCCAGGGTGCCTTCTCGCACTACGCGTTCACGGCCCGGCTGCCGCACGCCCCGGACCGGTCGGGCGCGCTCAAGGACCTCCAGCGGCGCGTCGACGGCCCGCTGGTGTGCTGCTACTCGCACTTCGACACGGCCCTCGGCACGTTCTATCCGCTGGCCTCCCGGCTTGCCGGGGACGACCGCGGCTGCGCGGGCAACGAGATCGCCGCGGTGCTCGGACCCCGGTGGGGCGCCATGGGGCACGACGGGGTGCAGGCGGTTCCGGGCACCGCCCGGCTCGACCTGGCGGCGGCCCTCGCCGGCCGGCTGCCCGCGTCGGGGTGCGTGAACGTGGACGCGGCGGCCGTGGTCCGGCGCGGGGGCGCGCCGTCCGGGGCGCACAGCGACATCGTGCACCCCGAACTGGCGCGGGTGGTGCTGGCGGCGGGCCGTATCGCCTGACCCGCCGCCCGTGGCACCTCAGCGGTGCGAGCTGTACTCCACGACCTGCTGGAAGGTCGGCCGGTTCTGCCAGCTGATCCTGCCGTGCTTGATGCCGCCCAGCGTGCGCTGGACGATCGAGTCGGCACACCACTGGTCGCCCGCCGAGCACTGGTCGTCGCCCGGGTAGACCTGGGCGGCGGTCAGGCCGGCGGCCTGCTTCAGGGTGCTGATCAGGGTGTCCCGGCAGGCGGTGAGGGTGCCGCCGCCGCAGTACTTCCGGGCGAGGCCGCCCTGCACGGACTCCCCGAGCACCGCCCGGATGTCCTTGTCGACGTAGGACCACCAGCCGTACTGGAAGGAGCTGCCGGCGTGCGAGCCGGTCGGGCCGTGACCGGCGGAGGGTGCCTCGTCGACCGGCAGGTTCCCGGTGATGGCGGTGTAGAGGTCGCTGCCGAGACCGGGCTCGAACTCGGCCTTGACCAGCAGCGGCCACCAGGCGTCCAGGATGCGGATCGCGTCGGCGTCGGCGTACTTCCTGGAACCGGCCGACGTCTCGGTGCGCTTGGCACCGGCGGTCACCCACGCCTGGAGCTTGCTCACCGCCGCGGCGGCCGTGGAGTCGGTCACCGGTGAGGAGGTGACCACCTTCAGCAGCTTGGGCAGCACGTCCTCGGCACGCAGGTCGGCGAGGCCCGCGTCCGCCATGGCCTGCACCAGCTTGGTCCGGGTCACCCCGCCGGCCGCGACCAGCTTCTTCACCCGGTCGTCCAGCAGGTTCCCGCGGTGCACGGAGCCATTGCCCCAGGGGGCGGCCGTGTAGTCCTTGGCCTGCTTGTTGTTCCAGGAGATGTAGTAGTCCTGGTCGACGGAGTTGGGGTGCGCGGAGGGCGGGGTGTAGTCGGCGGTGTTGGTGGCCGGGTCCCAGTTCCGCCACTCGTACGCCGGCTGCGCCCACACCGGGAACTCGCTGTCGACACCGCTCGCCCGGACGGGGTTGTCACCGCTGTTGTAGTAGGCGGTGTGCCGGGAGTCGGCGTAGAACCAGTTGAAGGTGAAGTTGATGTGCTGCGCCGCGCTCTGGAAGTCCTCCGGCCCCTTGACGTAGTCGGGGTCGTTGAGCATCTGGAAGCCGATGATCGAGTCGGCCTCGTGCAGGTAGGAGGAGCGCAGGGTGGTGTAGGCGACCTTCTTGCCGCCGACGGTCGCCCGGTACTCCACCGGACCGTACTTGGTCCGCCACGCGCGCATGGTGTACGACCCCGCGGCCGTGCCGTCGGCCGTGGTCGGCTTCCAGGCGTTCTTCTGCTCGATCTTCTCCATGGCCGTGCAGGTGCCGTGGTACAGGTAGTGGTAGTCGTCCTGGCACAGCTCGACGGCGTAGGTGTCGATGATGTCCTGGCCGGAGGTGGTGGCGCTCCAGGAGTAGTCCTGGCCGCGGCCGAGTTCGACGTACATGCTCAGGCCGGCGAAGGAGGCGCCGCGGGCGCTGATGCCCGGGCCCTGGATCTCCTGGAGCATGAGCAGCTGCGGGGCGAAGTAGCCGGTCTGCGGCCCGAAGACGGCGATGGGGTGGCCGCTGGCGGTGTGCTTGCCGCTGACCACGAGGGCATTGGACATGCCGCGCCGGGCGGAGCCGAGGGCGGACTTGGCGGCGGAGGCCGAGGCGCCGGTGGCGCCGGCGGTGGCCGCGCTGCCGGTACGGTCGTAGACCAGCGGTTCCTGGGTCACCGAGCCGGCGTCCGGCAGGGCCTCGCCCTGGGCGTCGGCGGGCTTGGCGCCGTAGGGGAAGCTCTGGCCGTCGTGGACGGTGAGGACGGCCTCGGGGTCGTTGCGTTCGCGGAAGGACTCCCAGACCTTGGTGCCCTCCTCCACGCCGTACTTGGCCTGGGCGGCGAGCAGGGAGAGGGCGTTGTTGACCTCCCCGCCACCGCCGGAGCCGAACAGCGAGCCGATCACGGAGGCGAGCGCCACGAGGTCCGTGACCTTGAAGTGTTCTATGGTGCCGGCGTTGGTGATCGAGTCCTTGTGACCGGTCAGCACGTATTCGCCGGGGAAGTAACGGCCGCTGTCGGAGGCGTCGATGTAGGCGTTGACGCCGTCCAGGTAGGCCTTGACGTCGGCGAGGGCCTGCTGGCCGCGGGCGCCGTTCTTCGCGATCGCGTTGTCGATCTGCGCCTGGAGGTCGGCCTCGGTGTAGGGCGCGTTGCGGTAGAACTGCTGCTCGAGGCCCTGGTTGGCGGGGGCGCCGCCGGCGAAGGAGGTGAGCTGGCCGCGGCCCACGTGCCGGAAGACGTCCATCAGCCACAGCCGGTCCTGGGCCGCCGCGTATCCGGCGCCGAACTCGGTGCCGTAGCGGGTGGTGCCCGTGATGTGCGGCACACCGGTCTTCTTGTCGCGGACGATGGTCACGTCGCCGCGGCCGGCCGGCTTCTCGGTGGAGGCGACCTGGTCGGCGGGGACGCCGAACGAGGCGTCGTTGAAGAAGGTGTTGATCGTGGCGTCGCTCAGGCCCTTGTAGCCGGTGGCCAGGTTGGCGTACGGGCCGAGCTGGTCCTCGGCGTGCGCGGGCTGGGTGCCGAAGGCCTGGTTGAGCAGGATCTGGGCGAGCGTGGCGTTGCCGTTCTCGCCGGGCGGCAGGATGTCCGAACACCGGCCGCCGCAGTAGTCGTTGGCGGCCGTGGTGTCGGCCGCCGCCACCCCCGCCTGGGTGAGGGGGGAGAGAAGACCTGCGACGAGGACGCATACGGACGCGGTCTTCAGGAACCCGGGGAGTCGGCGGGACGTTCTCAGTCTGTCAAGGGCGGTACGTGGGGTTCGCCGTGGCATGGCAGCTCCTAGCGACAGAGGTGGCCGAACGTTACCGCCGGTATCCCCAGCTTTAAAGATGAACATGCGTCACTTTCTGGAGTCTGGAAGCAGATCCCGAGAAGAGATGGAGCCGAATCGCCTGTCGATACGTCTATTCGACGACGTCCGTGCGACGACGCCGAAGTGACCGAAGTACAGGTGCAGGTGTGACGGAGGTGCAGGGCGATGGCAGGTTTCCGGAGTCTGGCGAGACAGGTACGCGATCCGGGCTGTGATCTGGCGCTGCGGCGGTACTCGCTGCGCAAGTGCCTGGAGAAGTTCGCCCCTTACGGGCATCGGGCGACCTGGGACCATCTGTGCTCCCGGGCGGGGTTCGGACCCGAGGACCGCTCCCCCGATCCGGCGCGGCTCGTGGCCGCGCTGGAGGAGCTGGAGGAGGCCCGTGACGTCTGGCTCGCCTACGAGACCGACTTCACCGAACGACGCAGGAAGGAGAAGCACGACGGGCTGCGCCGGCCGGGCAGCGTGGACGACTGGCACCGGCTGACCTGGGGCGGCTTCGGGGTCGCCTGGTGCGACGACCCGCGGGTGCACCCCGACGAGCCGCTGGCGGTGGTGCTGCGCCGGCTGATCGCCGCGCTGGAGCGGGAACCGGGCTCGTCGTGCCCGGTGTGCGACGGCGAGCGCCTGGTGTGGAAGTACGGCCTGGACCACGAGCCGTCGTCCGGCCCCGTCTGCACGGACTGCGGGATCCTGGTGCCGCGTCCGGTCCTCAGTCCGCGGGCTCTTGAGCACGCCCGCCGGGGACGCGTGCTGATGTCGGCCTGAGCGGTGGTGTTCCCAGGGGCGTGGTGACGGGGGCGCGCAGGGGATGCCGCGCCCTCCGCTGCGGGGTGTGCGGCACCATTGAGGCATGGTGCAGGTGTGTCTCAACGGGCGTCGTACGGCCTGCGACGGTGTCGCGGTGCCGATGTCCCCGCAGGATCTGGCGCGTTCCGCCGCCGAAGCGGTGGCGGCCGGCGCCACCTCGGTCCACGTCCACCCGAAGACGCCCTGCGGCCACGACAGTCTCTCCCCGCGCGTCCTGGCCCCGGCCCTGGAGGCGATCCGGGCGCGGGTGCCGGTGCCGGTCGGCGTGAGCACCGGTGCCTGGGCGGAGCCCGATCCGTCCGCGCGGCTCGCCCGGGTGCGGTCCTGGTCGGTGCTGCCCGACTTCGCCTCGGTCAACTGGCATGAGCCGGGCGCCGAGGAGGTCGCCGAAGCACTCCTGTCGATGGGTGTGGCCGTGGAGGCGGGCATCTGGTCCGGCACCGAGGGCGCGCACCGGTTCGCGGTCTCGTCGCTCGGTCCAAGGGTGCTGCGGGTGCTGGCCGAGGTGACCGACCCGGACCCGGCGACGGCCGAGGCGTCGGCGCGGGCGCTGCTGGCCGAGCTGGGCACGGCACACGGCCGCCCGGTGCTGCTGCACGGCGAGGAGGGCGGGACCTGGCCGGTGCTCCGGCTGGCGGGCCGGCTGGGCCTCGCCACCCGGATCGGCCTGGAGGACACCCTGTTCCTGCCGGACGGCCGACGGGCCGTGTCCAACGCCCGGTTGGTGGCGGAGGCGCGGGCACGGTACGCAGCCGGTGAACACGGTGCCGACGCGGGTGAGGTCGGCGACAACAGCGCTGGAGCGCAAGGGGGTTAGCCCCGCCCAGACTCCTGGTGCGAGGCATCGCCCCCGCCCGGCCCGGGCTGGTCCGCCACGGCCGCGGTGAAGAGCGCCCCCAGCTCCGCCACCGCGGCGCGCAGTTCCTCCCCGCCCTCGACGCGGAAGGCGAACGGCACGCGCGCCAGCCATTCCCGCGCGTACGCGGCCGGGTTGCGCGTGCTGCCGACGAGCACGCAGCCGTCCCCCGAGGATTCGAGCCGTCCCATGGGCGGCTGGATCCAGGGGGCCACCTCGGTGAGGGGGGCGGCGAACACCACGCGGGTGGGGAAGACCCATCCCAGGCCCAGGTTCTCCTCCAGCACCGCCACCGGGTCGAGGTCCTCGGGCGGTGCGAATCCGTGCGCGGTCGGCCGGACCGCACGGACCCGGTCGACCCGGTAGGTGCGGATCGCCCCCGCGCGGTGGGAGTGGCACAGCAGGTACCAGCGTCCGTGGCGGACGACGACGGACCAGGGATCCACCTCCGCCTCCCACTCGTCACCGGCCTCGGCGCGATAGGCGACCGACACCCGGCGCCGGGCCGCGACGGCGGCGACGAGTTCGCTGGTGACGGCCGGATCCGGGCGGACCGCGTACGGGTCGGGTGCGGCCGCCGCGTACTCCCGCAGCAGGGCCGCCTGCCGGCCGACGCCCTCCGGCAGCGCCTTGACGACCTTGCCCAGGGCGGTGCCGACCAGGTCCTCGGCGTCGGCCGCGGCCGGCCGGCCGCCGAGGACCGCCATCACCAGTCCGAGGGCCTCGGACTGCGTGAAGTGCACGGGCGGCAGCCGCGTCCCGCGCCCCAGCCGGTACCCGCCGTACGGCCCCCGGGCCGACTCCACGGGGATGCCGGCCTCGCGGAGGATGCCGACGTACCGGCGGGCGGCCCGCTCCGTGACGCCCAGCCGCACGGCGAGTTCACCGGCCGTCGTACCGGGGCGGGCCTGGAGGATCTCCAGGGCGCGCAGCGCTCGCGCGGTGGGGCTGAGATCGTTCGGCACCCGTGCAGGCTAGTCCGCTGCGCCGGTGTCACGGTGGTCGCGGGACAAACCGGCAGCGGATCGTCCGGAACTGCTCCTACGGTGACGTCCACGACCTGGAAGAAGTCCTGGAAGAAGGGGAACCCACCATGGACATCCTGCTCATCGGCGGCCTGTGGCTGAACGGATCCGTGTGGGACCGCGTGGCGTCCACGCTGGAGTCGCTCGGCCACCGCCCGGTACCGCTCACCCTGCCGGGCCAGGGGGACGGCTCCGCGTCCGCCACGCTGGAGGACCAGGTGGCGGCGGTGCTCGCCGCGGTGGACGCTGCGCCGGAGGGGCCCATGGTGGTGGGGCACTCGGCCGCGTGCACGCTGGCCTGGCTGGCCGCCGACCGGCGGCCCGAGCGGCTGGCCAAGGTCGCCCTCATCGGTGGCTTCCCGTTCTCCGACGGCCACACGTACGCCGACTTCTTCGAGGTGCGCGACGGCGTCGTGCCCTTCCCCGGCTGGGGCCCCTTCGAAGGTCCGGAGATCGCCGACCTCGACGACGAGGCGAGGGACGAGGTGGCGGCCGCCGCGATCCCCGTGCCCGCGGCCGTGGCCAAGGGCGTGGTCCGGCTGGCGGACGAACGGCGCTTCGACGTCCCGGTCGTGGTCGTGTGCCCCGAGTTCACACCCGCACAGGCCGTGGCCAAGGGCGTGGTCCGGCTGGCGGACGAACGGCGCTTCGACGTCCCGGTCGTGGTCGTGTGCCCCGAGTTCACACCCGCACAGGCCGGAGCTCGCCCGGGCCAAGCACGTCGACCTCGCCGACATCGACGCGGGCCACTGGCCGATGGTCTCCAGGCCCGCCGAACTGGCCCGGATCCTGGCCGCGGCGGCCGACGCGACCTGACGGGCACACCGCCGGGCCCGGGCAGGATCGTCCGGGTTGGACAGCACGCACGTCTCCATCGACAGGCAGCCGCATCCGATGCAGTCGGTGAGATGGTCGCGCAGGCGGTTCAGCTGCTGGATGCGCTCGTCCAGTTCCGAGCGCCACTTCTCGGACAGGCGCGCCCAGTCCTCCCTGGTCGGCGTCCGTTCCTCCGGCAGTTCGGCCAGGGCCTCCCGGATCGTGGCGAGCGGGATGCCCACCCGCTGGGCCGCCCGGACGAAGGCGACCCGGCGCAGCGTGTCCCGGCTGTACCGGCGCTGGTTGCCGGGGGTGCGCCGGCTGGAGATCAGTCCCTTGGACTCGTAGAAGTGCAGGGCGGACACCGCGGCTCCGCTGCGGGCGGACAACTGGCCGACGGTCAGCTCGTGGATCTTCTCGGGAATCTGGGGCACTCCTCAGAGATTACCCACCCGGCCGGTCCGCGGTCCGTTGACATCGCTCCCCCACCCGACCATGCTAAGCAGTTGCTTAGAGACGCGAGCGAGAGGCCGGGAACATGGCGGAACCGAGGACCTTCACCTCCCCCGACGAGCTGCGGGCGGCCGTCGGCGAGGAGCTGGGCCCCACCGACTGGGTGGAGATCGACCAGAAGCGGATCGACCTGTTCGCCGAGGCGACCGGGGACCACCAGTGGATCCACGTGGACCCGGAGAAGGCCGCGGCCGGACCGTTCGGGACCACCATCGCCCACGGCTACCTCACCCTGTCCCTGCTCCCGCTGTTCGGGCCGCGGCTCATCCGGGTCGAAGGCGTGAAGATGGGCGTCAACTACGGGACGAACAAGGTCCGTTTCCCCGCTCCCGTCCCCGTCGGCTCCCGGCTGCGCGCCACCGGGAAGATCACGGGCGTCGAGGACGTCACCGGCGGTGTGCAGGTGACGGTCGCGTTCACCGTGGAGCGCGAGGGCGGCGACAAGCCGGTGTGCGTCGCCGAGTCGGTGTCCCGCTACTACCTGTAGACCCGGGGGTCACCCGGCCCCGACCATGCGCAGCACGAGGTCGGCGTAGAGCGCGCCGACCTCCTCGGGGGTGCGCGGGCCGTTCACGTTGAACCAGCGGGCCACGTCGATGCACAGCGACAGCACGGCGAGCGTGGTGCCCTGCACGTCCAGCACGTGGAACTCGCCCGAGGCCACGCCGTCCTCGATGATCCCGCGCACCTCCGCGTCGACCTGGCGGCGCAGCGCGACGATCTCCGCGCGGGCCTCGGGGCCGAGGGCGTCGAGTTCGTACTGCACGACCCGCGCGGTGGTGCGCCGGCCCGCGTGCCAGCGGACGAAGGAGCCGACCGCGTCGGCCAGCCGCTCGGCCGCGGTGCCCTCCCGCCGGGCCGCGGTGCGCAGGATGTCGAGGGCCTTGTCGTGGCCGATGCGGCTGATCCGGTGGAGCAGCTCTTCCTTGGTCTTGTAGTGGATGTAGAGCGCGGCCGGGCTCATGCCGGCGCGGCCCGCGATGTCACGGGTCGTCGTCGCGTGGTAGCCACGCTCGGCGAAGGCCTCCACGGCCGCGACGAGCAGCCGCCGGGCCGCGTCAGGGGTGACCTCTTCCCACGGCTCCACTTCGCCGCCGGTCGTCTCCTGCGCCGTACTCATCGCTCGCTCGCCCCTCTCGGTGACAGGAGCACCACCATACCGCCGACGGTGAGCGGGCGCTTAGCGGAGCCGCTCAGAGCTTTTCGAAGGGGTCGTGCTCGGCGAGCAGCTTCTCCAGCCGGGCCTGGTCGACACGGCTGACGATCTGCCCGGCCTCCTGCCGGTCCCGGATCACCTTGGCGAGGGTGAAGGCGGAGGTGACGAGGTACAGGACGGCGATCGCCAGGAAGCCGCGGACCCAGGCGCTGGCCTCGAGCCGGGCGATGCCGATGGCGGTGGCCGCCATGGCGACCGTGAAGGAGGCGACGGCCTGGCCGTAGAACGCGGCCGTGCTCTGCTGCTTGACCGGTGTGTCACTCATGGCCCCAGCATCGGCGGACGTGGCCCGCGCCACATCCGCCGGGATACTCAGAAACGGGTGCGGCACGTACTCAGAAGGCCGAGACCCCGGTCAGCGAGCGGCCGATGAGCAGCTTCTGGATCTGGCTGGTGCCCTCGTAGAGGGTCATCACACGGGCGTCGCGCAGGAGCTTGCCGGCCGGGTACTCGTCGATGTAGCCGTAACCGCCGAAGACCTGGAGGGCGTTGTTGGCGGCGCGCACCGCGGCCTCGGAGGCGAACAGCTTGGCCTTGGAGGACTCCACGGCGAACGGCTCGCCGCGGTCGACGAGGTCGGCGACCCGCCAGGTCAGCAGCCGGGCCGCGTCCACGTCGACGGCGATGTCGCTGATCAGCTCCTGCACGAGCTGGTGGCGGGCGATCGGCTTGCCGAACTGCTCCCGCTCGCCGGCGTACTTCACGGCCGCGTCCAGCGCGGCCTGGGCTATCCCCACGCAGCCGGCGGCCACCGACATCCGCCCCTTGGCGAGCGCGGACATGGCGACGGAGAAGCCCTTGCCCTCCGCGCCGAGCATCGCCGAGGCGGGCACGCGCACGTCCTCCAGGACGAGTTCGGCGGTGGCCTGGCCGCGCAGGCCGAGCTTGCCGTGAACGGCACGGCGGGTCAGGCCGGGGGTGTCGGTGGGCACGAGGAACGCGGACACGCCCTTGTGACCGGGGGCGTCGGTGGAGCGGGCGAAGAGCAGGACGACGTCGGCCCAGGTGCCGTTGGTGATGAACATCTTGGTGCCGTTCACGACGTAGTCGTCGCCGTCGCGCACCGCCCGGGTGGTGAGGTTGCCCGCGTCGGAGCCGGTGCCCGGCTCGGTGAGGCCGAAGCAGCCGACGTACTCGCCCGCGGTCAGGCCAGGCAGCCAGCGTCGCTTCTGCTCCTCGCTCCCCCAGGCGGCGATCGTCTTGGCGACGAGCCCCAGGGAGACGGAGACGATCCCGCGGACCGAGGAGTCGCCGCGTCCCAGTTCCTCGGTGACCAGGCAGTAGGAGAGGTGGTCGCCGCCGGAGCCGCCGTACTCCTCGGGCACGGTCAGGCCGAGGAAGCCGACCTCGCCGAGCTTCTTCACGATGCCCCGGTCGACCTCCTCGGCGCGGTCCCAGGCGACCACGTGCGGGGCGATCTCGCGCTCCACGAAGTCCCGGGCGAGTCGCCGTACGGCCGTCTGCTCCTCGCTGAGCCCCAGGTTCACCACGAGATCACCTCTCACACCGATGGATCTTGAAAGCCGTACATTTAAATTAGCACTGCTAGTTTCCGGTCGCAGCCCTACTATGTGCGCCATGGCCCGACCGCGCAAGCCCCTCCTCAGCCCCGACCGGATCGTCGAGACGGCCCGGGACCTCGTGGACCGGGAGGGTCTGGCGGCCGTCTCCACGCGCCGGCTCGCCGCCGAGCTGGGAGTGAGCGGACCCTCGCTCTACAACCACTTCCGCACCAAGGACGAGATCCTGGAGGCGGTCGCGGACTCGGTGAGCGCACAGGTCGACCTGTCGATGTTCGAGGACGGCCGGGACTGGCGGACCGCGCTGCACGACTGGGCCGTCTCCTACCGGGCCGCCCTGCGCGACCACCCGAACATCGTCCCGGTCCTCGCCCGGGGCCCCGGCCGCCGCCCGGCCGCGCTCCGGCTGGCCGACGCGGTCTACGGCGCGATGGTCGACGCGGGCTGGCCGCCGGCGCAGGCCACCTCCATCGGCGCGCTGATGCGGTATTTCATCATGGGCTCCGCGCTCGGTTCCTTCGCCGGCGGCTTCGTGGACGACGCGAGCGCGTACGACCCCGCCGACTACCCCCACCTCGGACAGGCCCATCTGCTCGCCGAGCAGCAGGAGAAGATCGACGAGCGGGCCTTCGAGGCGGGGCTCACCGCGCTGCTGGACGGGCTGGCGCACCAGTACGAGCACGTACGGGTGTGAGGACGCTTCGGCCACTGCCGAACCGACGGTCCCGCATGCTGGAGGCATGAGCACCGAGAACCCCCAGGCGGCGGCGCTGGCGGCGCTGGCCGGGCTGATCGCCGACCGGACCCGGGCCGCGTGCCTGCTGGCGCTGCTGGACGGGCGGGCGTGGACGGCCGGCGAGCTGGCCCGGCACGCCGGGGTGGCGGCCTCCACCCTGAGCGAGCACCTCGGCAAGCTGGTGGCCGGCGGGCTGCTCGCGGAGGAACGGCAGGGGCGGCACCGGTATGTGCGGCTGGCCGACGCCCGGGTGGCGCAGGTGGTCGAGGACCTCGCCGCGCAGGTGCCGGCTGCGGCGGTACGGCGCCCTGCGCGCACCCTGCGCGAGGCGAGCGCCGGGGCCGCCATGGCCCGGGGGCGGACCTGTTACGACCATTTCGCCGGGCGGCTCGGGATCGTGCTCACCGACGCGCTGACCCGGCGGGGGCTGCTGCGGCAGGACACCGGGTTCGCGCTGACGGACGCGGGGGTGGAGTGGTTCGGCACGGCGGGTGTCCCCCTGGACCTCGGCGGCCGCCGCCCCCTGGCCCGCGCGTGCCTCGACTGGACCGAACGGCGACCGCATCTGGCCGGGGCGGCGGGAGCGGCGTTGTGCCGACGGGCGTTGGAGGCCGGGTGGTGCGTGCGGGTGGGGTCGGGGCGGGCGGTGACGGTGACCCCGTCGGGGGAGCGGGTGTTCTCCGACCTGCTCGGCATCTCCGGCCGGCCCTGGCTGGAGACCGGCTGAGGGGGCGGAGGTTCCGCCACGGGGCCGCGTGCGGAGGCGCCGTGGCCGATCGCGCGGCTCCCCGCGCCCGCTCGGGGTGCCCGTTCTCAGAACACCACGAGCGCCCGTCCCCCCTTCCCCGCCAGCATGTTCTCGAAGGCCGCCGGGATGTCCTCCAGGGTGATCCGGTCGGTGACCAGGGTGGAGAGGTCCAGGCGGCCCGCCCTCACGTGGTCGGCGAGCACAGGCACGTCGCGGGACGGGTCGGTGTTGCCGTAGACGCAGCCGGAGAGGGTGCGGCCCCAGTGGAAGAGCTCCAGGGCGTTGAAGGTGACCTGCTGGTCCTTGCCGCCGATGCCGACGACCGTCGTACGGCCGCCCCGGCGCGTGGACTCCCAGGCCGCGCGGATGGAGACCGCGCGGCCCACGCACTCCACGGAGACGTCGACGCCCTGCTTGCCGGTGAGGCCGCGGATCTCGCGGGGGGTGTTCTCGGAGGCGAGGACGTAGTCCGTGGCGCCGGCGGCGCGGGCCAGGTCCTCCTTCTCGGGGGAGACGTCGACGGCGATGATCCGGGACGCCCCCGCGATGCGGGCCGACTGAAGCGTGGCCAGGCCGACTCCGCCGACGCCGAACACGGCGACGGTCTC
Source organism: Streptomyces flaveolus (assembly GCF_000716535.1). GTDB lineage: Bacteria > Actinomycetota > Actinomycetes > Streptomycetales > Streptomycetaceae > Streptomyces > Streptomyces flaveolus_A. Next base: position 31,496 of record NZ_JNWV01000033.1, read on the forward strand.
GCCGGTTCGGACCCGCGCCGAGTGGTGGATCGCGCCGTATCCGGTGAGGACGGCGCAGCCCAGCAGGGCGGCGTCCACCAGCGGCACCCCGTCCGGCAGCGGCAGCACGCAGGACGCCGCGACCACCGTCTCCTCGGCGAACGCGGCCACGTTCAGCCCCGGGTGCAGGTCGGTGCCGTCGGCGGTGCGGGCGTGGACGTCGGCCGCGCCGTTCAGCGCGTTGGCGCACAGCCAGACCTCGCCCAGCGAGCATGCGTGGCAACTGCCGCAGGACGGAGCCCAGTTGAGGACGACCGGGGATCCGGGTGAGACATGGGTGACGCCCTCCCCGACGGCGACGACCGTGCCCGCGCCCTCGTGGCCGAGGACGGCCGGGACCGGCACCCGCATGGTGCCGTCGGACAGGGAGAGGTCGGAGTGGCAGACGCCGGCGGCGGCGAGGCGGACCCGGACCCGTCCGGGGCCCGGGTCGGGCAGCTCGATCCCGGTGATCTCCAGCGGGGCGCCGATGGCGGGCAGGACGGCGGCTCGTACGGCCATGGGTGACGGAACTCCTCAGAACTGGAGGGACTTGGTCTGCAGGTACTCGGCGAGTCCGTGCGCGCCGAGTTCCCGGCCGACGCCGGACTGCTTGTAACCGCCGAAGGGCGCGAGGGGGTTGAACCGGCCGCCGTTGATGTCGACCTGGCCGGTGTCCATGCGGCGCGCGAAGGCCACCGCCTCGGCCTCCTCGGCGGCCCAGACGGCGCCCGCGAGGCCGTACACCGTGCCGTTGGCGATGCGCAGGGCGTCGTCCTCGTCGTCGTACCGCAGGATCGACAGGACCGGGCCGAAGATCTCCTCCTGGGCGATCGTCATGTCGGGGGTGACGTCCGCGAAGACCGTCGGGCTGACGAAGTAGCCGCGCTCGCGCGGGGATTCGGGGCCGCCCGCGACGAGGCGGGCGCCCTCGGCGACGCCCTTCTCGATGTAACCGCGCACCCGGTCCCGCTGCTTGGCGTTGACCAGCGGTCCGATGCGGTCGCCGTACTTGGCGGCGGCGGTCGCGGCGAGTTCGACGGCCTCGGCGTAGCGGTCGCGGTGGACCAGCATGCGGGTCCAGGCGCTGCACGTCTGGCCGGAGTTGGACATCACGTTGGCGACACCGACGTTGACGGCCCTGGCGAGGTCGGCGCTCGGCAGGATGACGTTGGCGGACTTGCCGCCGAGTTCCAGGGCGGCCTTCTTCACGGCCGCGCCGGCCACCGCGCCGATCCGCCGGCCGACCGCCGTGGAGCCGGTGAAGGAGACCAGGTCGACGCCCGGGTGCTCGGCGAGCGCCTGCCCGGCGACCGGGCCGAGGCCGGTGACCAGGTTGAACACGCCCGCGGGCACGCCCGCCTCGTGCACCGCCTCGGCGAACAGCTGGGCGGTGAGCGGGGTGTCCTCGGCGGGCTTGAGGACGATCGCGCAGCCGGCGGCGAGGGCCGGGGCGACCTTGGCGACGATCTGGTGCAGGGGGTAGTTCCAGGGGGTGATGGCGCCGACCACGCCGATCGGCTCGTGCAGGACCGTGGAGTTGCCGACCTTCTCCTCGAAGGAGTGGCCGGCGGCCAGCTCGGCGTAGGAACCCGCGACCGCGATCGGCACGGCCGCGTGCACGGCCTGGGAGAACGGCAGGGGCGAGCCGAGTTCCGCGGTGACCGTCTCGGCGATCTCGTCCTTGCGGGCCACGAGGACGTCCCGGAGGGCGGCGAGGTGCGCGGCGCGTTCGGCCGGGGGCGTGGCGGCCCAGGCGGGGAGCGCGGCCCGTGCGGCGCGTACGGCGGTGTCGACGTCCAGGGCCGACGCGGCCGGGACCCGGGCGATGACCTGCTCGTCGGCGGGGTTGACGACCTCGGTCTCGTCCCTGCTCTCGGCGGGGCGCCAGGCGCCGTAGATGTACAGGCCGTCGTGTGCCTTCATTGCTGTGTCCTCCCGGCGGGTCCGCGTCGTCCGGCACACAAACTAGCGATGATAGTTTTCTTGCGCCAGACGTTCCCGGGCCGCGGACGTTCCGGGACATCATCGCGAAGGGACCGGCCGGTGCGGGCGCGGGCGTCCGCACCGGCCGGTCCACCGGTCACCTGGTCGCGGTCAGATGGGCGAAGACCACCACGTTGCTGGTGTAGCCGGTCCGCCGGCTGAACAGGCCGCCGCAGGTGAGCACCCGCAGCTCCGGGCGCCCGGTCGGGCCGTAGACCTCGTCGTCGGGGAAGCCGGTCTTGTCGTAGACCTTCACGCGGTCCACGGAGTAGACGGCGGTACGGCCGTCCGCCCGCGCGACCTCGATGGGCTTGCCGGGCTTGACCTGGGCGAGCCCGGCGAACACGGCGGGTCCGGTCCGGGTGTCGCGGTGGCCGACGGCGACGGCGGTGCCGGCCTCGCCGGGCGTGGGGCCGCCCTGGTACCAGCCGACCAACTGGGGCCGGTCGACGGGCGGTGTCTCCAGTTCCCGGTTCCGGTCGAGGCGGAGCGGGGTGATCGGGGCGTCGACGCCCAGGGAGGGGACGCGGAAGGACGTCGGCCGGGACCGGGGCAGCGGGCGGGGCGGCGGCCCCGGAGGGGCGGAGGGCGACTCGGCGCTCCCGGAGTCCGCGCCGGCCGCCACGGCGTGCGGGCCCGGCCCCGCCGCTCCCCCGCCCGCCCCGCAGCGCGACCCCACCGTCACCAGGACGAACACCAGCAGGGCCGTCCTGGCGAGACGGTAGGCGCGGGTGCGGTACCAGGGCCTGCGTCGGTACCTACGCGGCGCCATGGGGCCGCCGGCGGACCAGCCGGATGTACACGACACCACAGACGGCGATCAGACCCACGGCACCCGCGGCGACCACCGGGGAGTAGGCGGCGGCCGTGTCGATGAGACCGCCGCCGCCCGCGTGCACCCCGCCCTTGGGGCCGTTCTGGTCGCCCTTGCCCCAGGACGCGTCGTTGTTGTTGTGGCCGTCGGAGTTGTCGTGCTGACCGTCGGAGATCTGCCCGCCCGGGCCGTGCTCCCCCTCGTGGCGCCCGTCCTTGCAGTTGACCCGGAAGACCTTCTCCTTCAGGGCGGCGGGGGTACCCACGATCCAGCTGATCTTGTACTGACCGTCCGCGAGGCCCAGCGGGTCGGTGTGCCCGGCACCCCCGGCGAGCTGGATGGTGCCGGCGACGGTGGCGGCAGTGGGCAGCGGGGGCTGCGGGGTGATGGTGTAGGCGATGCTGGTGAGCGTGTCGAAGTTGACGGCCTCCAGATAGAACCGGCACACCACGGGATCGTCCTTGGCCGACCCCACGAGCGGCGTGCCGTGCAGGTGACGCTCGTCGTGGATCCTGATGTCGCCGTTCTCCCCCTGGGCCACCGCGCTCGGCGCCGCCACCCATGACGCGCCCGCCGCGGCGAGGGCGGTGAGGACGACTGTGGCGCCCGCGCGGGGGCCGACGGCACGTGGGGTCATGGTGGGCATGCGCGATCCTCCGAGTTCAGACGATTTTCATACAAATCGCTCTTTCGCCTGGACTCTCCTTCATGGGCCGCGCGGCCCACGGCACTGACGCCCGACGCGCCGTCAGAGATCGCTCGTGCGGCGCAATCCCGGGCGCCTCGGCCGCTTCCCGGTCACCCGCCCGGACGACACCTCCGGCCGGCCCGGCGAGCGCAGCGCCACCCCCGACGACACCAGCAGCAGCGCCCCCAGCATCACGAACGGAGCAGCCACACCCGCCAGACCGGCGACCAGGCCCGCGGCGGCCGGGGCGGCGACCTGGCCCAGCCGGTTGCCGGTCAGCCGCAGGGCGAGCGCGGTGGAGCGGGCCTCGGCCGGCGCGGCCTGCACCACCGTCGTCATCGACAGCGGCTGGCCCACGCCCAGGCAGAAGCCGAGGACCGTGAGCATCGCGCCGAGCGCCCACACCGGCACCGGCAGCGCCACCCCCGCGCACAGCAGGGCGGCCAGCAGGCAGGTCACGGTGAGCAGCGCGGGCCGGCCGAGCAGCCGCAGCAGCGGGGTGAGGACGAGCCGGCAGGCGATGGTGGCGCCGGCCCGGAGACCGAGCAGGACGCCGATCACCGAGGGGGCGATGCCCCGGTGTTCGCCGACCACCGGCAGGTAGGCGGTGAGGATGTCGGTCGCGGACAGCACCGACAGGCTGATGAGCATGCCCGCGGGCACGCCCCGGGCGCGCAGGATGCCGCCGACCGGCACCCGTCCGCCGCCGCGGGCAGCCGAGTTGACGGCCGTACGGTCCTCGATGCGCCACAGCGAGGTGCACGCGACCGCCGCGCCCGCGCCCGCCACCACGAGGGCGAGCGCGCTGCTGCGGGCCATGTCGGGGCCGCCGATGAGGGCGCCCGCGGCGACGGGACCGATGAGCTGGCCGAGGGAGGCGCCGATGGTGAAGTGCCCGAAGTTGCGGTCCTGTTCGTGCGGTGCGGACTGGCGGGCCACCAGCGACTGGGCGCCGATCACGAAGCAGAGGTGGCCGAGTCCCATCACCCCGCTCCACAGGGCCATCGCCCACAGCGAGCCGGCGAGCCCGCTGAGCGCGCAGCCCGCGGCGATGAGGACGACACCGGCCGGCAGCAGGGGCGCGCAGCGGCCGTGGTCGGTGCGGCGGCCGAGCGGTACGGCGGCGAACAGCGGCAGCAGCGCGTAGACACCGGCGATGACACCGACCGCCCGTTCGTCGGCGCCCAGCGCGAGGGCCCGGTAGGAGACGGCGGGCCGGGCCATCGACACCGCCCCCTGCGCGCAGCCGAAGGCGATGACGAGGCGGAGCAGCCAGCCGCGGTTCCCACCGGGCCCCATGTGTCCTCCTGGAGAGATCAGATGATGCCGAACAGGACGCCCGCGCCCAGGACCACGAGCGAGGTGAGCGCGGCCCACTTGACCACGAACCGGGTGTGGTCGCCGAACTCCACCTTGGCCATGCCGACCAGGACGTACACGGCCGGCACGAGCGGGCTGGACATGTGCAGGGGCTGGCCGATGATCGAGGCGCGGGCGATCTCCACCGCGGAGACGCCGTGCGCCTGGCCCGCCTCGGCGAGCACCGGCAGGACACCGAAGTAGAAGCCGTCGTTGGACATGAAGTAGGTGAGCGGGATGCTCAGCACGCCGGTGACGAGGGCCATGTGCGGGCCCATGCCGTCGGGGATGTTGTCCACCAGCCACGTGGCCATGTGGTCGACCATGCCGGTGCCCTGCAGCACGCCGGTGAAGACGGCGGCGGCGAAGACCATGCCGGAGACGTTGAGGACGTTCTCGGCGTGGGCGGCGATCCGGGCCTTCTGGTCCGGCATGTGCGGGAAGTTGACGGTCAGGGCGAGGGCGGCGCCGAGCAGGAACAGCACCGGGATCGGCAGCCACTCCATGATCATGGCGGTGAGCAGGACGACCGTGAGCAGCGCGTTGAACCAGTACAGCTTGGGGCGCAGGGTGGGGCGGTGGGGGTCCAGGCCCTGGAAGCTCTCGTCCTCGGGCTCGTCGGGCAGGTCCACGCCCGGGCCGGAACCGCCGGCGTGCTTCACGTCCTTGCCGGCACCGGCGCCGACGAGCACCGTCTCGGTCTCCTCCACCAGCACCTCGTCCAGCGTGAGCACGCCGAGCCGCTTGCGCTCGCGGCGGCCGAGGACGTAGGCGAGGGCGAAGACGAACAGCAGGCCCATGGCGAGGGCCGGGATCATCGGCACGAAGATGTCGCTGGCGTCGAGCTTCAGCGCGGTGGCGGCGCGGGCGGTGGGGCCGCCCCACGGCAGCGTGTTCATCACGCCGTTGGCCATGGCGGCGACGCCGGTCATCACGACCATGGACATCTTCAGGCGCTTGTACAGCGGGTACATCGCCGAGACGGTGATCATGAAGGTGGTGGAGCCGTCGCCGTCCAGGGAGACGATCGCGGCGAGGACCGCGGTGCCGACCACGATCCGCAGCGGGTCGGCCTTGCAGAACTTGAGAATGCCCCGCACGACCGGGTCGAAGAGGCCGACGTCGATCATCACACCGAAGTAGACGATCGCGAACATGAGCATCGCCGCGGTGGGGGCGAGGCCGGTGACGCCGTCGATGACGTAGTCGCCGAGCTTGGCGCCCTTGCCCACGAACACGCAGAAGAGCGCGGGTATGAGCACGAGCGCCGCGATCGGCGACATCTTCTTCAGCATGATCAGGACCAGGAAGGTCGCGATCATGGCGAAGCCGAGGATGGTCAGCATGAGTGGATACCTAACGTTCGCCCTTGAACATCCCACCTGGGGGTCGGCGGTGCGATGACGTTAGGTCCGTTCAAACGGCGTTAACAAGACGTTGACGTGCGAGCAATAAGCGCGAAAGTCCAGGTCACGGCAGTGCTACGACCGCTGTGAGCTCGACGGGTACGCCGTTGAGGACCGCGTTGCCCGACAGCGGGTCGAGCCGGCTGCCGTCGAGCAGCTGGTTGACGTTGACGCCGGGGTCGGTGGAGGCGTGGCTCAGCCGGGTGCCCGGCCGGTCGTGGCCCCAGCCGTGCGGCAGGCTCACCACGCCGGGCCGGACGCCGTCGGTGACCTCGGCGGGGACCGTCACCTCTCCCCCGGCGCCCTTGACGCGGACGTCCGCGCCGTCCCGGACACCGAGGCGGGCCGCGTCCTCGGGGTGGATGTGCACGGTGCAGCGGTTGCTGCCGCCGGTGAGCGCGGGCACGTTGTGCATCCAGCTGTTGTTGGAGCGCAGATGGCGGCGGCCGACGAGGACCAGGCCAACGGGCCGCTCGCGCAGGGCCGCGCGGAGCCGGGGGAGGTCGCCGGCGATGGGCTCGGGCAGCAGCTCGACCTTGCCGCTGCGGGTCTTCAGCGGCTGCGGCAGGCGCGGGCGCAGCGGGCCGAGGTCGATGCCGTGTGGGTGGGCGAGCAGCTTCTCCAGGGTCAGCCCGTCGGGGCGGGCGCCGAAGCCGTCGCCGTACGGGCCGAGGCGCAGCATCATGTCGAGCCGTCGCTCGGGGCCGTTGTCGCCGGTCAGCCGGGCGGCGAGGTCGTGCGGGTCGCGGCCGTGCACCGGCCCGTGCGCGTCCTGGACGGCCTTGCCGAGGGTCTGGTCGACGACCATCGCGTCGACGGCACCGGGGTCGGCGCCGTGCATCCCCGTGGCGGCCAGGATCAGCCGGGCGAGGATCTCGGTCTCCGCCATGCGGCCGGGCTCCAGCGGGACGGCGGGGCGGGTGTAGCGGACCTGGTTGCGCACGGCCAGGGCGTTGAAGGCGAAGTCGTGGTGCGGGCTCTGGGAGGGCGGGGGCGGGGGCAGGACGACGTGGGCGTGGCGCGAGGTCTCGTTGAGGTACGGATCGACGCTGACCATGAAGTCCAGGGAGTCCAGGGCCTTGTCGAGCCGGTCGCCGTCGGGTGCGGAGAGCACGGGGTTGGCGGCGACGGCGATCAGCGCGCGGACCGGCGTCCCCTCGTCGGTCGCGGTGTCGATCTCCTCGGCGAGCGCGGAGAGCGGCAACTCTCCCTTCGCCTCCGGGTGTCCGCTCACCCGGGAGTGCCAGCGGCCGAGCGCGAAGCCACGGCCGGGGCCCGCCGGGCGGGGCGTCCTGTCGGTGGCGGCCTGCGGGAAGAGCGCGCCGCCGGGCCGGTCCAGGTTGCCGGTGAGGATGTTCAGGACGTCGACCAGCCAGCTGGCCAGGGTGCCGTGCGGGACGGTGCAGCTGCCGATGCGGGCGTAGACGGCGGCGGCCGGGGCGGCGGCCAGCTCGCGGGCGAGGGTCCGGATGACACCGGCGTCCAGATCGCAGGCGGGCGACACGGCTTCGGGGCTGAAGTCGGCGATGGCGTCCCGGAGTTCCTCCAGGCCCTGGACGTGCGGGGCGAGGTGCTGGAGGTCGGTCAGGTCCTCCGCGAAGAGGGTGTGGGCCAGTGCGGCGAGCAGCAGGGCGTCGGTGCCGGGGCGTATCGCGAGGTGGCGGTCGGCGAGCCTCGCGGTGCGGGTGCGGCGCGGGTCCACGACGGTGAGCCGGCCGCCGCGCGCCTTGAGGGCCTTGAGCCTGCCGGGGAAGTCGGGGGCGGTGCACAGACTGCCGTTGGACTCCAGGGGGTTGGCGCCGATGAGCAGCAGGTGGTCGGTGTGGTCGAGGTCCGGCACGGGGATGGCGCCCGCGTCGCCGAACAGCAGTCCGCTGGAGACGTGCTTGGGCATCTGGTCGACCGTGGAGGCGGTGAAGAGGCTGCGGGTGCGCAGGGCGCCGAGCAGGACCGGGGGGTAGAGGGCGCCCGCCATGGTGTGCACGTTGGGGTTGCCGAGGACCACGCCCACGGCGTCGGGGCCGTCACGCTCCACGACCGGGCGCAGGCCCGCGGCGACCGCGTCGAAGGCCTCCTCCCAGGTGGCCTCGCGCAGGCTGCCGTTCTCCCGGACGAGCGGGGCGCGCAGCCGGTCGGGGTCGCCGTCGACGGCGCCGAAGGCGGCGCCCTTGGGGCAGATGAACCCCTTGCTGAAGACGTCGTCCCGGTCACCGCGGGCTCCGGTGACGCGAGTGCCCTCGATGGTGAGGGTCAGCCCGCAGGTGGCCTCGCACAGGGGGCAGATTCGCAGGGCGGTGCGGGACACGGGTCCTCCCGGAGGGGTCGGCGGCGGAGTCGCCCGCGCACGAGCGGGCGGACCGGCTGGGGCGAGCATACCGACCGGTAGGCATGGAGGGGAGGCCCTGCGGGTTGTCGGTGACACTTCGACCGTCTCGGGGGGCCGTAGGGTGACGGCTCGGTCGGTCCACGCCGGCCTTGGGGCGATGCTTCGGTCGGCCCACGCCGGCCCTGGGGCGACACTCCGGACTGCCCACGCGGACCTCCGGGATGACACCCCGGCCGGCCCACGACAGCCCTCGGGTGCCACCCGCGCACGGCTCGCGCCGACCCTGGGGTGACCCCTTGGCCGGCCCGCGCCACCACGCCGGACGCCACTCCGCCGACCCGCCGGCCTTGGGGCGACACTGCGGTCCACCCACCGGCCCTGGGGCGACACTCCGGACCACCCGCGCGCGGACCTCCGGGATGACACCCCGGGCCGACCCACGGCAACCCTCGGGTGACACCCCGCGCACGGCCCGCGCCGCCCCTCGAGCGACCCCTCGGACGGCCTGCGCCACCACGCCGGACGCCACTCCGCCGACCCGCCGGCCCTGGGGCGACACTGCGATCCGCCCACACCGACCCCGGGGCGACACTCCAGACCACCCACGCCGACCTCCGGGATGACACCCCGGGCCGACCCACGACAGCCCTCGGATGACAACCCACGCGGCCCGCGCCCGACCCTGGAGCGACCCCTCGGCCGGCCCCGCGCCACCACGCCGGATACCACTCCGCCGACCCGCCGGCCCTGGGGCGACACTGCGGTCGGGCCGCGCCGACTCCGGGGCGACGGTCCAGACCGCCCGCGCCAGCCGTAGGACGACACCCTGGTCGGCCCACGACAGCCGTCGGGAGACAGCCGGCCAGCCCACGACAGCCCTCGGGCGACACCCCGCGCCGGCCCCCCGGGCGACGGTCCAGACCGCCCGCGCCAGCCGTAGGTTGACACCCCGGTCGGCCCACGACAACCACCGGGTGCCCCCCGGTCGGCCCGTGTCTCAGTCCAGTACGCGGCCCAGGTACGCCCGGAGCAGTTCCCGGGTCTCCGTGATGATCGCCTCGTCGCCCTGCGGGTCGACCCGGAAGGCCAGTTGGACGAGGGTGTCCGCGCTCTCCACCGCGACCAGGAACACCCGGCGCAGGTCCGCGTCCGGGGTGCGGCCGAGGTAGCCGGCGAGCAGTTCGGTGAGCCGGTCGGAGACCCTGGTGTTGGGCTCGCCGTGGCGGGAGCCGACCGGGATCTGGTTGCCGAAGTCCACCAGGGAGAAGCCGGGCGCCGTGCGCTTCATGCCCAGGTACTCGTCCAGGACGGCGTCCATGGCGGCCCGCCAGTCCCCCTTGCCGGCCTTCTTCAGCCGCTCGGTGACACGCTCGACGTACCGCCCCAGGTTGCGCTGGGCGAGGGCGTCGGCCATCTGCCGCTTGTTGCCGAAGAAGCGGTAGACGGAGCCGATGGGCACGCCGGCGCGCTGGGCGACCGCGCGCGTGCTCAGGGCGTCGTAGCCGACCTCGTCGAGGAGTTCGGCGCAGGCGTCCAGGATCCTGGTCAGCCGTTCGGCGCTGCGCCGCTGGACGGGCGCGCGGCGGAGCGATGTCGCGTGGGGCACGGGCTTCATGATGCCTTTCCGCCGGGGTCCGGTGAACCTCCCCCCACAGTACGAAGACAGGTGGCCCTTGCACTCATTCCCGGCCGCCGATGGCGCGGGAGACCCCTGCCCTCAACCGCCGGTGGCGGGCGACCGCGTTCCGGCCGGTGCTTCCCCCGTGCCCGTCTCCGCGTCGGACACCGTGATGTCGGCGGTGCTCTGGACCGGCTTGCCGCGGACGGCCCACACCGTGCCGTCGTCGGCGTACAGACGGGCGGTGACCTGGTGGGTGCCGTGCGGGACGAGACCGGGGGCCAGGTGGTACGTGGGTGTGCGCAGCCGGGCGACCCGGTGACCGTCGACGAACAGGTGGGCGAGCCCTCGGCCGATGGCCGCCGCCGGCCGGGTACCGGGCGCGGAGAGCCGGAAGTGGCGGAGGGTCAGCCGGACGTCCCAGCCGCCGGCCGAGTCCGGGGTGACCTCGACGGCGACCTCGGGGGCGTTCCGCTGGGGCACCTCGCGCAGGTTCCGGCCGGTCTCGTCGGTGCCGTCCAGGACCTTCCCCACGGGCGACGGCGAGACGGTCGTCCCCCCGTGCGCCTCACCGCTGGTGCAGGCCGCCGCTCCGAGCGGCAGCAGGACGCACGCCGCGAGCGCGGCAAGGGGCCCACGCGTCCACTTCGTCCACGACATGACCGGGAGCGTAGAGCAGCACCGCGGCGCTCCGGATCCCCCTGAAGTCTGGTTCCGGCCCTACCCCGGAGGGAGGACCACGATCCCTCTTGCGCGGCCCCCCACTCATTCCTACGGTGATGCATAGGAATCGGGAGCGCAAGGAGCGATCATGAGCGGGGACACACGGAAGACCGCCGAGGGGCTGTCGTATCTGACCGGGTTCGGCAACGAACACGCCTCGGAGGCGGTCCCGGGCGCCCTGCCCGAGGGCCGCAACTCGCCCCAGCGCGCGCCGCTGGGCCTGTACGCCGAGCAGCTGAGCGGTACCGCGTTCACCGAGCCGCGGGCGCACAACCGGCGCTCCTGGCTCTACCGCATCCGCCCCTCGGCCGCCCATCCGGCGTTCACCCGCACCGGCAACGGCGCGATCCGCACGGCCCCGTTCACCGAGACGGTGCCCGACCCCAACCGGCTGCGCTGGAACCCGTTGCCGGAGCCGCCGGCCGGCACCGACTTCCTCGCGGGCCTGTGGACGCTGGGCGGCAACGGCGACGCGACCCAGCGCACCGGCATGGCGGTGCACCTGTACCACGCCAACGCCTCGATGGAGCGGGTCTTCTCCGACGCCGACGGCGAGCTGCTGATCGTGCCCGAGCACGGCGGGCTGCTGCTGCACACCGAGTTCGGCCGGTTGCATGTGGAGCCGGGCCATGTGGCGCTGATCCCCCGTGGGGTGCGCTTCCGTGTGGAGTTGCTCGATGAGTCGGCCCGAGGCTATGTGTGCGAGAACTATGGGGCGCCCTTCCGGCTGCCCGACCTCGGCCCGATCGGCGCCAACGGACTGGCCAATCCCCGCGACTTCCGGGCGCCGGTGGCGGCGTACGAGGACGTCGAGGGGCCGGTGGAGGTGGTGAACAAGTTCTGCGGCAACCTCTGGACGGCGACCTACGACCACAGCCCTCTGGATGTGGTCGCCTGGCACGGCAACCATGTGCCGTACGTCTACGAGCTGCGCCGGTTCAATGTGATCGGCACCATCTCCTACGACCACCCGGACCCCTCCGTCTTCACGGTCCTCACCTCCCCGTCGGACACCCCGGGCCTGGCCGGCGTGGACTTCGTCGTCTTCGCGCCGCGCTGGCTGGTGGGCGAGGACACCTTCCGGCCGCCGTACTTCCACCGGAACGTGATGAGCGAGTACATGGGCCTGATCGAGGGCGCCTACGACGCCAAGGCGGAGGGCTTCGTGCCCGGCGGCGGCTCGCTGCACAACATGATGTCGGCACACGGCCCGGACCGGGAGACGTTCGACCGGGCGAGCGCGGCCGAACTGAAGCCGCAGAAGCTCGACGACGGGCTGGCGTTCATGTTCGAGACCCGCTGGCCGGTGACCCTCACCCCGCAGGCGGCGGGCGCCGACCACCTCCAGCAGCGCTACGACGACGTGTGGCAGGGACTGGAGCGGCACTTCAGGGGCTGACAGCCGCCGTTGCGCCGAACGTTCTCCGCCAGGTACGGATAGCCGCGTGACCTCCTTCGCCCCGGATTCGATCGTCCTGAACCGCAAGCTGCCGCTGTGGTACCAGGTGTCGCAGTCGCTGCGCGCCTCGATACTGGGCCGCTCCCCCGAGGACCCGCTGCGCCTGCCCACCGAGGAGCGGCTGGCGGAGCACTACGGGGTGAGCGTGCTGACCATGCGGCAGGCACTCAAGGAGCTGGAGGACGAGGGCCTGATCAGCCGGCACCGGCGGCGCGGCACGTTCATCGAGCCGGGGGTGCGGCGCGGGGCCCCGGTCCGGCTGCTGGGCTCGGTGGACGCGATCGTGGCCCAGCAGTCCGGGATGACGACCGAGCTGCTCGGCCACGGTCGCGTGCCGGTGCCGGCCGGGCTCGCCGAGTACTTCCCGGATCTTCCGGAGGTGGCGGCGTACCACCGGCTGCGCAGCGACGAGAAGACCGGCGAGCCGACGAACCACGCCGTCAACCACATCCGCCCCGAACTGGCCGAGGGCATCGACCCGGAGGACCTGGTCCGCTGGCCGATGACCAAGGTGCTGCGGGACGTGGTGAAGGCGGACATCAGCAGGATCACGGACACCGTGGAGGCCCGGCTCGCCGACCCGGAGACGGCCCGGCTGCTCGAAGTGCCGCTGCTCAGCCCGATCCTGCACTACACCGGGGTGACCTACGACAGCGACGGCCGGGTGCTGGACGTGGCGGTCATCCACTACCGGGGCGACCGCTTCTCCTTCACCGTCACGCTCGACGCGTGAGCGCTCGGCCAGGTCCGGCCGCGATGCGAGGTGCCACGACGGGCCGCTGGGCGACTGCGGGTCCGCCGTGGCCGGTCACGCGGTTCCTCGCGCCCCTTCGGGGGCGCCACCCGCTGTCGTAGCATGCCCTGCGTGACGCACGACGACGCTCCGCTGCTGGCGGACCTCATGCCGTGGTCCGTCGCACCGCTGCGACCGGGCCGCGCCTGGCCGACGGCACCGGACCCGGCCTCGCTGAGGGCCCGCTGGGACGCGCTGCTGAAGGCCGAAGGCCCGGACCGGGAGGCCCTGTTCGAGCCCACCCGCGCCCGCACGCTCCAGTCGGCGGTGGGCCAGTTGCCCGGTTCGCCCGCCGGCACCGAGCGGCTCGTGCGCGCCGAGGGACCCTGCCCGGAGCCGGTGCGGGTGCTGGCCGCCCCCTTCGACGAGCAGTGGCTGATCCCCGACCACCGGCTGCTCGACACGGCCCGCCCGGAGCTGTGGCGGGTGGCGGACGCGCAGCAGGTGTTCACGGTCGAGACGGGTGACGCCGGCGCCCCGCTGCTGGCGACCGCGCTGCTGCCCACCCTGCGCCCGGGCCGCGTCCGCCCGCTCTACCGTCGCCCCGGCGGCACGGAACCGAACCTCGCCCCCGGCCTGCTGGACCATCTGGCGGCCCGGCTGGGTACGCGGCCCTCGGCGCCGGACGTGCTGGCCTGGATCCTGATGACGGCCGGCCCCGGCCTCACCGTCCCGCTCACCGACGACCCCGGGCTGTGGGCGTCCGGCGTGGACGCGGGCCGCCGGGCGCTGTGGCTGATGTGCCGGGACGGCGAGCGCCCCAAGCTGCCGGGCGGGCGGCGCCCGTACGTCCGCGCGCCCCTGCCGAGTCGTCCGCTCACCCTCCACTACGACCGCGACGAGGAGACCCTGCACCTGGACGAGGGCCGTATCTCGCCCGTCCCGCCCGAGGCCTGGGACCACGAGGTGGCCGGAGTCCGGGTCCTGGAGAGCTGGTTCGCGGTGCGCACGGCGCCGGCGGAGCCGGGAACGCTCGCCGCGATCCGTCCGGCGACGTGGCGGCAGAACTGGACGTCGGAGCTGCTGGAGCTGATCACGGTCCTTGCCCTGCTGGCGGAACTGCGGCCGTTGCGCGACGAGTTGAAGGTGACGTCACCGGTCACGGCGGCAGAGCTGCGGGAGGCGGGCGTCCTGCCGGTGCCGGAGTCCTCCCGCCGCCCCGCCTCGGTCCTCGACCATCACGAGGAGGGCCCGGACGGGCAGGTCCCGTTGCTCTAGCCGCCGTCCGTCCGTACGTCCGGATCGACGACCGGCGCCTCCCGCCACACCCTGGGTCCACCCTGCGGCCGGCCGCTCGCGCCCCGCACCCCGCCGCGCCCCGGCTAGCGCGGCGTGAACGCGTCCAGGACCCGCTCCACCATCCGCTCGAACACCGCTTCCAGATCGATCGGCCCCGCGTCCTCCATGAACGCCGCCGCCATGCGCGGATAGGCGCCGGAGGCGATCTGACGGCCGAGGTAGGCGATGCGGACCGCGTTCTCCTCGTCCTCCGACCACGGCAGGGCCCGCACCCGCTCGGCGGTGTCGAGTTCGTTGCGGACGTAGGTCGTGACCATGCCGTTCAGCATCGCGATGAACTCCAGCTTGGTGCCGTACGCCGCCTCCAGCGGGTCCAGGCAGGCCAGGCAGTGCTCCAGATAGCGCAGGGCGTGCGGGCTGAAGCCGTAGACCGGGGACATCAGGCGCGGCAGCCACGGGTGCCGGCGCATCAGCTCACGGGTCTGGTGGGCCACCCGGCGCATGTCACCGCGCCAGTCGCCGCTCGGCTCCCACAGCTCGTGCTCCGCGCCCACCGCGTCCACCATCAGCTCGTACAGGTCCTCCTTGCGGGGGACGTAGTTGTACAGCGACATGGTGCCGCAGCCCAGTTCGGCCGCGACGTGGCGCATCGACACCGCGTCGAGCCCTCGCGCGTCGGCGATCCGGACGGCGGCGGCGGCGATGTCGTCGCGCGTGTACGCCGGTTTCGGGCCTCGGCCGGTGCGCTCGGGGCGCGCCCAGATCACTTCGGGGACGGCCCCTCGGACTGCCATCGCTCATCACCTCGCCCACCATCCTAGTTACGTACAGCGTACGTAGTGCGGTATGGTCATGGCATGACTACTACGTACGCTGTACTTAGTGAAGGTCTGGAGAAGCGCTTCGGCGCTGTGCGGGCCGTGCGCGGGCTCGATCTGGCCGTGGCCGAGGGCACGGTCTGCGGACTGCTGGGGCCGAACGGGGCGGGGAAGACGACGGCGGTGCGGCTGCTGACGACACTGCTGCGCCCGGAGGGGGGCTCGGCGCGCGTCGCCGGGCACGACCTCGTGCGGGAGGCGGCGGCCGTGCGGCGCCGGATCGCGGTCACCGGGCAGTACGCCTCGGTCGACGGGGACCTCACCGGCCGGGAGAACCTGCGGCTGTTCGCCCGGCTGCACCGGGTGCGCGGGCCGGCCGCCCGCGCCGACGAGCTGCTGGAGCGCTTCGGACTGACCGAGGCGGCGGACCGCAAGGCGGCGACGTACTCGGGCGGCATGCGACGCCGGCTGGACCTCACCGCGAGCCTGCTGCGCCGTCCCGACGTGCTCTTCCTGGACGAGCCGACCACCGGACTCGACCCGGCCAGCCGCGCCCGCATCTGGCAGGCGGTGCGCGAGCTGAAGGCGGACGGCACGACCGTGCTGCTGACCACCCAGTACCTGGAGGAGGCCGACCAGCTCGCCGACGACATCGCCCTGGTGGACCGGGGCAGGGTCGCGCACACCGGCTCGCCCGCCACGCTCAAGGCGCTCATCGGCTCGCACGTGGAGGCGGTGGTCGCGGACGCCGACGCGCTGACCCGGGCGGCGGCCGTGCTCGACCGGCTGACCGGCAGGGAGCCCGTGTTCGACCGTGAGCGCGGCGCGGTCGCCGCGGTCACCACCGATCCGACGCTGACCCTGCCCCGCCTGGTCCGCGAACTCGACGCGGCCGGTGTGCCGCTGCTGGACGCCGGCATCCGGCCGCCCACCCTCGACGACGTCTTCCTGCGGCTCACCGGTGAGTCCGCCGACAGTGAGGAGCGTGCCGCGTGAGCGCGTTGGCGTACGACGGACTGGCGATGACGGGCCGGCAGTTGCGCCGGGTCCGCAACAGCCCGGGCCTGGCGGTCCTGACCCAGTTGATGCCGGTCAACATGCTGCTGTTCTTCGGCTACGTGTTCGGCAGCGCCCTGGCGGTGCCCGGCCGCGAGTACCGGTCCTTCCTGGTGCCCGGACTGCTCGTGGCGACGGCCGCCGGCGGGCTGATGACCGGCATGTTCCAGGCCGCCCAGGACACCCACCGCGGGGTGATGGACCGGTTCCGCACGATGCCGGTGAGCCGGGCCGCCGTACCGCTCGGACAAGCCGTGGCGGACCTCCTCGTCACGACCGTCGGGACGGTGCCGCTGCTGCTCACCGGGCTCGCCGTGGGCTGGCGGATCGAGGGGTCCGCGGCCGGGGCGGCCGGTGCCGTGGGGCTGCTGCTGCTCTTCCGCTTCGCCTGCACCTGCGCCGGGATCCTGCTGGGCCTGCTGTCCCGCAGCGAGGAAGCCGCCGGGCAGCTCGGCGCCGCGTCCTTCGTGCTGCCGCTGCTGTCGAACGCGTACATCCCGACCGGCAACCTGCCCGGCTGGCTGCGCACGCTCGCCGAGTGGAACCCGATCAGCGCGGTGACCACCGCCCTGCGGGACCTCTTCGGCAACGCGCCCGTCCCGGAGGGCGCCGCCTGGCCGGTGGCCCACCCGGTCGCCGGGTCGCTGGCCTGGAGCCTCGCCTTGACCGCGGTGTTCCTGCCGCTCGCCGTGCGCAGGTACGCACGGCCCGAGTGAGCCCGCACTGCTGACAAGGCCGCCGGTCAGGGGAGATCATCCACCCCATGGATCATCTCCCGCTGCCCCTGGACGGCATCACCGTCGTCGCCGTCGAACAGGCCGTGTCCGCGCCCTTCGCGACCCGGCAGCTCGCCGACCTGGGGGCCAGGGTCGTCAAGGTGGAGCGGGTCGACGGCGGCGACTTCGCGCGCGGCTACGACACGGCGGCCCGCGGTCTCGCCTCGCACTTCGTGTGGTGCAACCGCGGCAAGGAGTCCATCGCGCTGGACCTCAAGGACCCGCGCGGCCTGGACGTCGTACGACGGCTGGTCGCGGACGCGGACGTGTTCGTGCAGAACCTTGCGCACGGCGCGGCGGCCCGGCTCGGCCTGGACGCGGCCACGCTGTGCGCCGCGCACCCCCGGCTGGTCGCCGTGGACGTCTCGGGCTACGGCGGCTCGGGGCCGTACTCGGACAAGCGGGCCTACGACATGCTCGTGCAGTGCGAGGCGGGGCTGGTGTCGGTGACCGGGACGCCCGAGCAGCCGGTGAAGGCGGGCATCCCGGCCGCGGACATCGCCGCGGCCATGTACGCGTTCTCCGGTGTGCTGGCCGCGCTCGTACGGCGCGGGACGACCGGTCGCGGCGGGCCGGTGGAGGTGTCCATGCTGGAGGCGCTCGCCGAGTGGATGGGCCATCCGCTGCACCACGCGCTGCACGGCGGGGAGCCGCCGGCCCGCACCGGGCTGGCGCACGCCGTGATCGCGCCGTACGACGCCTATCCGACGGCGGACGGCGGACGGGTGCTGCTGTCGGTGCAGAACGACCGGGAGTGGCGACGGCTCGCCGAGCAGGTCATAGGGCGCCCGGAACTGGCCACCGATCCGGTGTACGCGACCAATGCCGCGCGGGTGGCGCACCGGGAGCGGACCGACGCGCTGGTCGCGGGGGCGCTGGCGGTGCTGGACGCCGAGGAGGCGCTGGCCCGGCTGGAGAAGGCGGGCATCGCCTGTGCCCGGTTGCGCGACGTGCGCGAGCTGGCGGAGCATCCGCAGCTCGCGGCCCGGGAGCGGTGGCGTCAGGTGGGTTCGCCGGCCGGGCCGCTGCAGGCACTGCTGCCCCCCATCACGCTGCCGGGCGGGGACGAGGCACGGATGGGTGACGTGCCCGCACTCGGACAGCACACCGGAGCGCTGCTGCGTGCCGTGGGGATGACGGACGACGAGATCGCAGCGCTGCGCCGGGACGGTGTGGTGGCCTGAGCGCGGGCACCCCTGCTCGGGTCAGGGGCCCTGCGGTGCGGTCAGTGACCGCCGAACAGCGAACGGCGCAGCCGGCGCAGCGGCGCGAAGAGGGAGACGCGGCCGATCCGTGTGCCCCGGTCACTGCGCTGGTGCACGGAGTCACGTGCCGTCAGCTCACGCATCAGCGACGTCGCCTCGACCGTCTCCCGCTGCGGTATGGCGGGACCCGCCAGCACCGACAGATGGCGGTCGAGCCGCGAACTGGTCGCGCTGCTCCCGCAGGTGATCGCAGGGACCCTGGCCCTGCTGCGCACTGTTATCTGCTCCATGTCACTCCCCACCCGTACGAGTCCACCCGGCCCGGGCAGGGTAACCCTATCGCCCCAGTGGGGCACGCGTGTATCTCGGCCACAGGATTCACCTTCCCCGTAAGGTGGTTGATCACCCACCGTTGACTACTCTCCGAATCCGACCGATTTCAGGGTGAGTTGGACAATGGGCTGACCGGTGGGCCGCACTGATCCGCCGTCAGGCTCGACGGTTACGGCGAGTGATGTCGAGGAGGCGTCGAGACCCTTGGCGACCAAGGGCGTGTCGCCCGCGAGGAGCCCCAGGGAGCGCGGCTGCACCCGGGGGCGCATGAGCCAGAGCTGGTGCACGCGTCCGCCGGACGGGGTGCCGTACCCGCTGAGGGTGACGACGGCTTCCCGCTCGGAGGCGGAAGCGATTACTCCGATACTGCGGCCGCGCGCGTCCTCGCTGCTCACCGCGCGGGCGTCCGGTGCGGCCAGAACGTGGGCGATCTCACGTGCCCGGACCCGCTCGGCGGCGAGCCGGTCCTCGGTGCGGTGCGCCTGGACCGCGAAGAGGGAGGCGACGACGAGCGCCGCGGCGGCCGTGACCGTGGCGAACGGGACGAAGAGCGGCCGCGTCCGGGGCGTACGGGTGCGGCCCGGCGGGGGCTGGGTGCCCCAGACGTGCGGCGGCAGCTTGGGCGCGCGCTCCCGGGCCGACGCCCGGTCCCGCGCTCCCGCGCGGCTGCGCGCCGGCTCCTGCGGGGTGCTGCGGACGGCGGTCAGGACTCGCTCGCGCAGGGCGGGGGGCGCCGGGGCCGCCGCGGACCAGGCGAGGCGGACCGCGTCCTCGGCCAGCTCCCGCACCTCGGCGGCGCAGCGGTCGCAGCCCGCCAGGTGCTTCTCGAAGCGGCGCCGCTCGCCCGGTTCCAGCGCGTCGAGCGCGTAGGGCGCGGCGAGGGAGTGGGGGTCCTCGCGGCGCACCAGCTTGCCGAGGATGCTCATGCGGCGCCTCCCAGGCACTGGCGCAGCCGGGTGAGTCCGTCGCGCATCCGCGTCTTGACGGTGCCGAGCGGCAGCGAGAGCCGCTCGGCCACCTCACGGTAGGTGTACCCGTCGTAGTAGGCCAGGGTCACCGACTGGCGTTGCAGAGCCGTCAGCCGGTTCAGGCAGCGGCGCACCCACTCGCGTTCCAGGCCGGCCTCGACCTCCTCGGCGACCTGGTCGAACGCGACCTCCCCGGCGCGCAAGGCCTCGCGCTGCTCGCGTTCGCCGGCCGCGCGGGCGCTGCGCACCCGGTCGACCGCGCGGCGGTGGGCGAGGGTGAGGATCCAGGACAGGGCGCTGCCCCGGCCGGGGTCGAACCGGGCGGCGGAGCGCCACAGTTCGAGCAGCACCTCCTGGGCGACCTCCTCGGACTGGGCGGGGTCGCGCACCACTCGTCGCACCAGCCCGTACACCGGCCCGGACACCAGTCCGTACAACTCCTCGAACGCCCTTTGATCGCCGCCGGCCACGAGCACCAGCAGCTCGTCCGCCTGCACACGGGCCCCCTCTCCGTGGCCGCAGCCGGCTCTTCCTCGCGCACCGCGCATCCGCACCGTGACACACCTCCCCGAGGGGGTACGGATCAGCGGGCCGAAAACGCGGGTCCGGGAACGGTGAAAAGTTTTTCCCGTCCGACCAATCCGATCGGCGTCCCCGCTCCGTATACCCGTCCGTCAAAGGCAAGTCGGCACTGAGGACGGACGGCATGACACCTCTCTTCTCCAGGGGCGCCCTCGCCAGGAGGGCGTATTCCGGGCGCGGCACCGGACGCACGGGCCTGGTCACGCTCATCTGCGGGGCGCTGGCCGCCGGGGGGCTCACGGCCGCCGGCGTCGCCACGCTGGTACCCGGGACGGCCTCCGCCTCCTCCCACCGGGAGGCCCCGCTGATCTCGGGCACGCCGCAGTACGACAACACCGACCTGTACGCGTTCGTCAGCCCGGACAAGCCCGACACGACGACGATCGTGGCGAACTGGATACCGTTCGAGGAGCCGGCCGGCGGACCGAACTTCTACACCTTCGCCGACGACGCCCAGTACGACCTGCACATCGACAACAACGGTGACGCGCAGGGCGAGTTGGTGTTCCGCTACACCTTCAAGACCCGCACGAAGAACGGCAACACGTTCCTGTACAACACCGGTCCGGTCACCGGCCTGGACGACCCCGACCTCAACGTCACCCAGTCGTACGACATCGATCTGATCAAGCTCCGCGACGGGCACGAGATGTCGAAGACCAAGCTGGCCGACGACGTGCCGGTGGCACCGTCGAACGTCGGCAAGGCGTCCATGCCGGACTACGGCAAGCTGCGCGCGCAGGCGGTGTACAAGACGGCGGGCGGCGCCGCGACCTTCGCCGGGCAGGCGGACGACCCGTTCTTCGCGGACCTGCGCGTCTTCGACCTGCTGTACGGCGGGAACCTCACCGAGGTCGGCCGGGACACCCTCAAGGGCTACAACGTCAACACCATCGCCCTCCAGGTGCCGAACGAGCTGATCCGCGAGTCCGCCCACCAGCCGGTCGTCGGGATCTGGTCGACCACCCAGCGCCGTAACGCGCAGGGCTACTACAGCCAGGTCTCGCGCCTCGGCAATCCCCTGGTCAACGAGGTCGTCAACCCGCAGAAGGACAAGGACAGGTTCAACGCCTCGCAGCCCGCGTACGACGCGCAGTTCCTGAAGAACGTCACCAACCCGGAGCTGCCGAAGCTCATCGAGTCGATCTACAAGATCAAGGCACCCGCCGAGCCGCGCAACGACCTGGTCGACGTGTTCCTCAAGGGCGTCAAGGGCCTCAACCAGCCGCCGAACGTGCGGGCTTCGGAGGAGCTGCGGCTGAACACCTCCGTCAAGCCGAGCATGCACCCGAAGCGGCTAGGCGTGCTGGATGGCGACAACGCGGGCTTCCCGAACGGCCGTCGGCTCACCGACGACGTGATCGACGCGTCCCTCCAGGTGGTCGAGGGCGAACTGGTCGGCTCCAAGAACGACTTGGGTGACGCGGTCGACAAGAACGACAAGAAGTTCGAGAACTACTTCCCGTACGTCGCCCAGCCCACGTCCGGTTCGCGCGGCTCGCTCGCCAAGGGCACGACGGCGGGGACGGACGTGCGCAGCCAGCTCGGGGACGCCCTCCAGCCGGCCGGGACTTCCGGCGGCTCCGGCAACACCGTGCTGATCGCCGCGTCGGCGGCCTCCGGTGCGGCCGGGATCCTGCTCATCGGCGCCGCCCTCGCCTGGTGGCGCCGGCGCCTGCAGCGCCCGTACTGACCCCGCACCCACCGAGACCGGCGCGGCCCGTTTTCCTCTCCCCCACGGCGGGCCGCGCCTCCCACACGACCGACGGAGGAGAAGGCATGGGCCCGCGCGGGCAGGACGACGAGCAGGACGGGCAGAGGGTGACGGAGCCGGAGGACGGGCGGAGCGTGGTCGGTGACGAGGCGGACCGGCGCGGGACGGGCGCGGCCGAGGGCGAGCCGCCGGAACCGTCCGTGCCGACGCCCTCGCCTCCCACACCGACGCCGTCACCTTCCGGAAGGACGCCCGCGCCGTCCGGGACGGCGCCCGAACCTTCCGGGGCGGCCTCCTCGTGCGGCGACGAGCGGGTCGCCGCCGTGCGGCGGGTCGGTGCTCTCGGGCGGCTGTGGCGCGGGCGGGCACAACTCGCGTTCACCTCGGCCCTGTTGGCGGTCGCACTGACCGGCGGCGCGATCGCGCTCGGTGCGGACCGGGTGCCGGCGTCCGCGCCGGTCTCCGTCGGCGCCGTCGACCCCGGTGTCCTCGACGGCGGCGATCTGGACGCGAGCGTCGCCGCGCTCCAGACGCATCTGCGGGCCCAGCCGAAGGACGCCGGCGGCTGGGCCACCCTCGGTCTGGCCTACGTCGAGCAGGCGCGGACCAAGGGCGACCCGTCCCGGTACCCGCGGGCGGAACAGGCGCTGCGGCGGTCCCTGTCTCTGGTGCCGGACGGCGACCAGGCCCTGGCCGGCCGCGCCGCCCTCGCCGCCGCCCGGCACGACTTCAAGGACGCCCTGACCTTCGCGGACGCGGCCCTGCGCCGAAACCCGTACAGCGAGCGCGCGCTGTCCTCCCGGATCGACGCCCTGGTCGAACTCGGCCGGTACGCCGACGCGGCCGAGGCGGCCAGGACGGCCGACGCGCGCAAGCCGGGCGTACCGGTCTTCACCCGGTACGCGTACGTGCACGAGCTGCGCGGGGACGTCACCACGGCACGCCGGGTCCTGACGCAGGCGCTGTCCGCCGCCGGTTCGCCGGGCGACACGGCGTACGTGGCCGCACAGCTCGGCCAACTCGCCTGGAACCAGGGGGACTACACGGCGGCGCTCAGCTTCTACGCACGTGCCCTGGCCGCCGACGACGGCTACCTGCCGGCGCTGGAGGGCCGGGCCCGCGCGCGGGCGGCGAGCGGTGACCGTGCCGGGGCGATCACGGACATGGAGACGGTGGTCGCCCGCTCCCCGCTGCCCGGCCCGCTGGTCGAGCTCGGCGAGCTGTACGAGGCGCGGGGCGGGGCCGGCGACCGGGCGCGGGCCCGGCGCCAGTACGCGCTGGTCGACGCCTGGACGGCGCTGGCCCGCGCCAACGGCGTCAACGCCGACCTGGACACCGCGCTGGCCGCCGCCGACCACGGTGACAAGCGGGCCGCCCTGCGCGCGGCCCGCGCCGAATGGGCCCGCCGGCACACCGTGCACACCGCCGACGCCCTCGCCTGGGCGCTGCACGTGGGCGGCCGCGACGCCGAGGCCCTGCCCTACGCCCGCCGGGCCACCGCCACCGGCTACCGCAGCGCCGCCTTCCGCTACCACCGGGGCGTGATCGAGCTGGCCACCGGCCATCGGGCGGCCGGCCGCGCCTCGCTCGCCTCGGCCCTGGAGCTGAACCCCGGCTTCTCCCCGCTGGGCGCGGCGCGGGCCCGCGAGGCGCTGGAGGGAGCCGAGTGACACCGCGTCCACGCCCGGTGGAACCGCGTCCGCGCCGGGTGACCCCGCGTCTGCTGTGCGTCCTGGTCGCCGTGTGCGCCCTGGCGCTCCTCCCGGCCGGCACCGCGAACGCGCACCCCCTCGGCAACTTCACCGTCAACCGCTACGACGGCCTGGTCGCCGCTCCCGGACAGCTCCGCGTCGACCACGTGGAGGACCTCGCCGAGATCCCGGCGAC
This sequence comes from Streptomyces flaveolus, assembly GCF_000716535.1. Classification (GTDB taxonomy): domain Bacteria; phylum Actinomycetota; class Actinomycetes; order Streptomycetales; family Streptomycetaceae; genus Streptomyces; species Streptomyces flaveolus_A. The sequence continues at coordinate 55,264 of NZ_JNWV01000033.1, forward strand.
CCAGGCCAGGGCCGACATCGACCGGCTGGGGCTGAGCGCGTGGGCCCGGCAGCGGTGCGCACGGGCCGCCGCCGACAGCGGCCTGAGGGTCGACGGGCGTACGACCGCCCTGACGGCCGCCCGTGGCAGCGCGCGCACGCGTCCCGGCCAGGCCGGCCTCGACACCCTGCGCCTGGAGTGCCGGCTGACCGCCCCGCTGCCCCGCGCGAGCACCGTCAGCCTCGACTTCCGGGGCGCGGGCGCCGACGGCGGGCCCGGCTGGCGGGAGATCACGGCGCGGGGCGACCGCATGACACTCACCGCGACCGACGTGCCGAAGGAGTCGGTGTCCCGGGAGCTGACCGTGTACCCGCGGGACTTGCTGTCCTCCCCCGCCGACACCGGGACGGCCTCGCTGCGGGTGCGGCCCGGTGGCCCGGCGCTCGCGGCGGACGCGGAGCGGCAGGCGGCCCCGGGTGCCGGTGTGCTCCCCCGGGGTGCCGACCGCTGGACCCGGGCCCTGGACGACCTCGTGGCCCGGCACGACCTCACCGTCGGCTTCGCCGGTCTGGCCCTGCTCGTCGCCGTCGCCCTGGGCGCGCTGCACGCGCTCGCGCCGGGCCACGGCAAGACCCTGATGGCCGCGACGGCGGCGGCGCGCGGGGGCCGGGCCCGGCCGCGGGACGTGCTGCCGATGGCCGCCTCGGTCACCGTGACCCACACCCTCGGCGTGGTCGCCCTGGGCCTCCTGGTCACGGCCGGATCCGCCGCCGCGCCGGCGGTGATCTCCTGGCTGGGCGTCGCCGGGGGCGCCCTGGTGCTGACGGCGGGCGTCACACTCGTCCGCCGTGCCTGGCGCGACCGGGTGCGGGCGACCGTGGTGGCCCACGACGGCGCGGAGCGGAGGGAGTTGATGACTGTGGGCGCCGGACACAGGGCCGCCCACCACCATCACCACCACGACGGTGTGGAACACACCCATGGAGACCACGCACACCCCCACGACCACGACCACGGTGGTCACAGCCATGGTGGCCACACGCACACCCACGGCGGCCACACCCACACCCACCCCACCGCGCCCACACTCCGCGGCACGATCCTGCTCGGGTTCGCCGGTGGGCTGGTGCCCAGCCCGTCCGCCGTGGTCGTGCTGGTCGGCGCCACCGCGCTCGGCAAGGCCTGGTTCGGACTGCTGCTCGTCGTGGCGTACGGGGCCGGTCTCGCGCTGACGCTCACCGCCGCCGGGTTCGCCGTCGTACGGCTGGGTGCGGGGGCGGTACGGGTTCTCCAGCGGCGCCCGCGCTGGAGCGCCCATCCGGTGGCCGTCCTGGCGCGCCGGACCCTGCCGCTCGGTTCGGCCCTGGTCGTGCTCGCGCTGGGCATGGGACTGGTGCTCAGGGGGGCCGCATCCGTGCTGGGCTGAGCTACCTTTGGGAAGGATTCGCACGAGATGCCTTGGGGGGCGCCCGTGTCCGAGGAGCCGGGCCCGGAACGTGTGATCGCGGGCCGCTACCGTCTGCTGTCCCCGCTGGGCGAGGGCGGCATGGGGACCGTGTGGCGCGCCCGGGACGAGGTGCTGCACCGCGAGGTGGCCGTCAAGGAGGTGCGGGCGCCGGCCGGGCTGCCCGGCGACGAGGTCGAGCGGTTGTACGCGCGCCTGGAGCGCGAGGCCTGGGCGGCGGCCCGGGTCGCGAACCGCAACGTGGTCACGGTGTACGACGTGGCGCTGGAGGGCGGCCGGCCGTGGATCGTGATGGAGCTGGTGCGCGGGCTGTCCCTCGCCGACCAGTTGGAGGCGGAGGGTCCGCTGCCACCGCCAAGGGCCGCGCACATCGGTGCCGAGGTGCTGTCCGCGCTGCGCGCCGCGCACGCCGCCGGGGTGCTGCACCGGGACGTGAAGCCGGCCAACGTGCTGCTGGCCAACGACGGCCGGGTGGTGCTCACCGACTTCGGGATCGCCACGGTGGAAGGCAGTTCGGCGCTGACGATGACCGGCGAGGTGATCGGTTCGCCCGAGTTCCTGGCGCCGGAGCGGGCGTTGGGGCGGACTCCGGGTCCCGCGTCGGACCTGTGGTCGCTGGGGGTGCTGCTGTACGCGGCCGTCGAGGGCGTCTCCCCGTTCCGGCAGGACACCCCGCTCAGCACGCTGCGGGCCGTGGTGGACGAGGAGTTGCCGCCGCCGCGGTGGGCCGGGCCGCTCGCGCCCGTCATCGAGGGGCTGCTGCGCAAGGACCCGGCCGAGCGGCTGCCGGCCGGACAGGCGGAGCGGGAGCTGCGGCTGGTCGCGGCGGGCGGGTCGGTGCCGGCGGACACCGCGCCCGGTGTGTCGCCGTACCCGCCGGCGGCCGTGGCCCCGCCCCCGGAGCCGTCGCGGACCGCGCCGCTGCCGCTGCCGCTGCCCACCGGTTACCCGGACCCGGGCACCACGGCCGCCGGGCCGGACCGGCGGCCGGAGCGCGACCGCCGGGCCGCCGTCGTGCTGGTGGCAGGTGTGCTCGCGGTCGTCCTGGCGCTGGCGGGGCTGACCTACGCGCTGCTGCATCGCGACGGCGGGGGCGGACACGGGACCGAGGGCGCGCACACCGGCCGGACGAGCGGCCCGGCGCACTCCCCCACGCCGAGCGGCAGCACGGACGCGGGCACCCCGACCCCCTCTCCCTCACGGAGCAGCGCGTCGGGGAGCGGACGGCCGGCGCAGTCGGTGCGGGTGACCCTGACCGGGGCGCACACGGAGTACTCCGGGACCTGTCCGCCGCCCGCCGCGCAGGCGCCCGCGTTCACGGCGGAGTTCACGGTGGGCCGGTTGCCCGCGCGAGTGGAGTACCGGTGGGTGTCGGCGCACGGGTCGGTGGCGGACCCCGGGTGGAAGACGCTGTCGTTCCCGGCGGGCGGTGCGCGCACGCGGGAGCAGCGGGTGACGGTGACGACGTACGCCGAGGGCGGGACGATCGAGAACGAGATCGGCGTCGAGGTGCGCGGTCCGGTGCGGACGACGTCGAACTCGGTGCCGTTCTCGGTGACCTGTACGACGGCGGCGGAGACCCCGTCGTCCGGGACCTCCGCCTCCGCCTCGCCGTCGGGCTCACCCTGAGAACGGCACCCTGAGAACAGCACTGGGGAACCTCACCCTGCCGGGCGAGCCCGTACGGGTCATGCCGCGTTGTTCAGCACGGGCAGGTAGCCGCCGGACTGGCCGGACGCGGTCGGGTGGTACGACTCGCCGATGTTGAGCCAGTTGACGCTGTGCAGCCAGGAGTTGCTGGAGCAGATCTCGTGGCCGGAGAACGTGGTGCGGACGTCGCCGAAGACGAAGTTGTGGGCGGTGGCGCGGGCCTTGATGGTGTTGTCCATGTAGTCGGCGGCGTCGTTGATCGCGGAGCGCTTGGTCTCGGAGAGGCCGAGGCAGGCCTGGCCGAGCAGGTAGAAGCGGGGGTAGCCGATGACGACCACCCGGGCGGACGGGGCTTTGGCGCTGATCGCGTTGTAGACGGTGTCCAGCTTGCCGGGGAGCGTGTTGGTGACGTACGCCTTCGCGGTGTTGATGCGGGACAGACAGGTGCTGTCCGAGCTGGTCACACAGGTGGTCATGACGTCGGCGAAACCGGCGTCGTTGCCGCCGATGGTGATGGACACCAGCGAGGTGGAGGAGTTCAGCGAGCCGAGCTGGCCCGCGAGCACGTCGTCCGTCTTCGCGCCGGAGCAGGCGTTGAAGGCGAACGAGGAAGGGCTGTGGGCGGCGTTCCACAGGTAGGGGTAGGCCTTCGTGCTGCGGTCGCAGTCGCCGCTCGAGCTGATGTAGCTGCCGGCGCCCACCCCGGAGGAGTAGGAGTCACCGAGTGCGACGTAGCCGCCGGCCGCGGCGGTCGAGGACGCCTGTGCCGAAGCGGCCCCGGTGAGACCGAGGCCGACGGCGAGGAGGAGCGAGGTCACGAATCCGGTAAGTCGGGAACGTCTCATGGAACCTCCCTTTAGCAGGATCTCTGCCTCAACTGTGGTAGCAGCTACGCGTGTTGACAGGAAGTGTTCATGCCAAGACTTTTGTCATCTCGACAGGATCGGCCCAAGACGTTCACCGCTCATATATTGCGCATGCATGCCACATCTGTTGACGCCACGTCACCCTTCGACTCCTGGAGGCCCGGACACCGTCGAGCCGCGTGCCGGGCGCCTCTTGGGAACACCCGGGACAACAGGCGGAAATGCCGTGCGCGGAGTGCATCCGTGACGGATCATGGCGGCATGTCTGCCAACCCACACGACGCTCTGCCGATCCGGCTCCACGTCGACGACTCCGACTCGCCGTCCGACGTCGTCGACGCGCTGTTCCTCGGCCGCTTCGCGACGGGCGAGCAGCCGTACTCGCACGCCGCGAACATCGACCGGGTGCGCTCGGGCGCGACCCTGCTGCCGGAGGGCGCCCGCGTGCTGCGGATGGCCCGCGACGACGACCGCAGCGCGACCCTCGCCGAGGGGGACGGCTGGACGCTGCTGGTCTCCCGCTGGAACCGGGGCGCGGACGTCACGGTCACCGCGACCAGCGCCGAACTGGCCAAGCGGGTCCTCGACCAGGCCACGGACGGCGCGGCCGACGAGCCGGAACCGCAGCCGGAGAACGTGACGATGGGGTTCTGGTACGTCTCCCCCAGGCGCGGCCCGCACCGCACCACCCGGCAGATCTCCGCGGGCACGTGGGACGAGGTCCGGCCCAACTACACGGCGCCGGTGGCGGACGCGATGGACCGCCTGATGAAGACGACCCCGGAGGACATCGCGGGCCGGCTGTTGCTGCTCCACGGCCCGCCCGGTACCGGCAAGACCTCCGCCCTGCGCACCCTCGCCCGCTCCTGGCGCGACTGGTGCCAGGTCGACTGCGTCCTGGACCCGGAGCGCCTCTTCTCCGACGTCGGCTATCTCATGGACATCGCCATCGGGGAGGACGACGGCGCGGGCAAGGGCCGCTGGCGGCTGCTGCTGCTGGAGGACTGCGACGAGCTGATCCGGGGCGAGGCCCGGCACACGGCGGGCCAGGCCCTGTCCCGGCTGCTGAACCTCACCGACGGGCTGCTCGGCCAGGGCCGCAACGTCCTGGTCGGCGTCACCACCAACGAGGACCTGGAGCGGCTGCACCCGGCCGTGGTCCGCCCCGGCCGCTGCCTGGCCCGCATCGAGGTCGGCCCGCTGACCCGCCCGGAGGCGGTGAAGTGGCTCGGCACCGATGAGGGCGTCGCCCGGGACGGCGCGACCCTGGCCGAGCTGTACGCGCTGCGCCGGGGCACCGCGCCGACCTCGGTGCCGGGGGCCAGGGAGGGCGCGGACGCGGGCCTGTACCTCTAGTGCTTTGATGAGGGTATGACCCTGTTCGTCGGCACGTCGGGGTGGCAGTACAAGGACTGGCGGGACCACGTCTACCCGGCCGGGGTGCCGGCGCGGCTGTGGCTGGAGGAGTACACCCGGCTGTTCGCGACCGTGGAGATCAACAACGCGTTCTACCGGCTGCCGTCGTACGACACCTTCGCCGCCTGGCGCGACCGCGTCCCGCCGGACTTCGTGGTCACGGTCAAGGCCAGCCGGTACCTCACCCACATCAAGCGGCTCAAGGACCCCGAGGAGCCGGTGCACCGCCTGATGACCCACGCGGCGGGCCTCGGCGACCGCCTGGGCCCGGTCCTGCTCCAGCTCCCGCCCACCCTGCGCGCCGACCCGCTCCTGCTGGACGCCTGCCTGGCCTGTTTCCCGGCCGGTACGAGGGTCGCGGTGGAACCCCGCCACGACTCCTGGTGGACGGGCGAGGTCCGTGCGGTGCTGGCGTCACGTGGCGCGGCCCTGTGCTGGGCGGACGTCCTGGCCCGCCCGGTCACCCCGCTGTGGCGCACCGCCGACTGGGGCTACGTCCGCTTCCACCAGGGCCGCGCCCAGCCCTGGCCGCGCTACGGCCGCCGCTCCCTGGACACCTGGGTGGACCGTGTCGCGACGACCTGGTCGGACACGGAGGACGTGTACGCGTACTTCAACAACGACCCCGGGGGCGCGGCGGTCCAGGACGCGGTGACGTTCGGCCGGGCGGCGAGGAGGGCGGGCCTGACGGTGACCAGGACGCCGGAGCCGGCGAAACTCTGACACGTGTCCCGCTCGTCGTTCCCGCCGCGACGGCGCTCGGCCGCGGCGGCGGAGCGCCGCGGTGCCGGACTCGCTCAGGCCTCCCCGTAAGCCGCCCGCAGCGCGTCCCGCACAGCACCCAGTGCCTCGTCCTCGGCGAGCCCGAGCCGCCGCACCCGCTCGACGTACGCCTGGGCGGCCAGGGAGGCCTCCCGCACCGCGGCCGAGCCGGCGGCCGCCACGAACGTGCCGTTGCGCCCCCGCGTCTCGATCACCCCGTCGCCCTCCAGCGCCCGGTACGCCTTCGCCACCGTGTTCACCGCGAGCCCCAGGGACTCGGCCAGCCCCCGCACGGTCGGCAGCCGGTACCCGACCGGGAGCGCGCCGGACCGCGCCTGCTCGGAGATCTGCGCCCGCACCTGCTCGTACGGGGGCGCGCTGTCATCGATGCGGATCTTCAGGCTCACAGGGCCGATTGTCGCGCACCCGCCGGAAAATGAGAGGCACCCGGCCCTCCCGGCCCGTACGGTGCCTGATCATGACAGTCCTCGTGCGCGCTCTGCGCCCCGACGTCCCGGCGGACGCCGAGGGCTTCGCCCGTGTCCGCCGCCTCGCTCTGCCGTACATCCTGTTCACGCCGGACTCGGTCCGGCACACGGTGGCCCATACGCACCCGGACGCCCGGTTCCGGCCGCTCGTCGCGGAGGAGGACGGCGAGATCATCGGCACGGCGCAGGTGCATCTGATCCCCGAGAGCCCCGACCCGGGCCAGGGCGCCCTGAACGTCTACGTCCGTCCGGACCGGACGCACCGCGGTGCCGGCCGGCTGCTGGTCCGGGCCGCCGAGGAGTACCTCGCGGAGGCGGGCGCGACCAAGCTGTTCGCCTGGGCGCTGGACGAGCCGGCCAACCAGGCCTTCGCCGAGCGGCGCGGCTACCGGCGGGGCCGTACCGCGCACTTCCTCCGCCTCGGCCTGGCGGACGGCACGCTGCCGCCGCTCCCGGAGATCCCGCCCGGCGTCGAACTGCGCACGGCCGCCGACTTCGCGGACGACCCCCGGCCGCTGTTCGAGCTGGACGCGGAGACGGTGCTCGACGAACCGAGCGACGTGGAGTACGCGTTCACGGACTACGACGTCTGGCTCGCGGAGAACTGGAACCACCCGCTGCTGGACCGGGAGCTGACCACGGCCGCCTGTGTCGACGGCCGTCCGGTCGCCTTCACCGTGGCCTACACCGACGGCGAGGGCCGCTACTCCACGGCGATGACCGGCACCGCCCGGGCCCACCGCGGCCGTGGCCTGGCCAAGCTCGCCAAGGTCCACTCCCTGCACCGGGCCCGCGCCGCCGGTGTCACCGAGGCCTTCACGGGCAACGACACCGGCAACGCCCCCATGATCGCGATCAACAAGTGGCTCGGGTACGAGGTCTGCGCGACGGAGGTGCGCTATGTCCGTGGACTCGGCTGAGCCGGCCCGGCTGGAGGTCGTCCTGGTCAAGGCGGGCCGGACGAAGATCCGTTACCCGGCGGAGCTGCTCGGGGACGACGGCAACCGGATCGCCGTACGGGCGCCCTGGGCGGGCTCCGGGGTCCGGGACTTCGGGTTCGTGCGGTTCGAGCCCGGTGACGTGTTCACCGAGTACTACTGGCGGGACCGGTGGTACTCGGTGAAGGAGGTGCGCGCGGCGGACGGCTCGGTCAAGGGCTGGTACTGCGACGTCACGCGCCCCGCGCTGCGCTCCGGGACGGAGCTGGTCGTGGAGGACCTCGACCTGGACCTGTGGCGCTCCGCTGACGGGCGGGACGTACGGCGTCTGGACGAGGACGAGTTCGCCGAGAGCGGCCTCGCGGAGACGGACCCGCAGGCCGCGTCCGCCGCGGTGGCCGCACTCGACACGCTGGAGGCGCTGGCGATCCGCGCCGACGGCTTCGCGGAGTTGCTGGCCTGACCGGCCCCGGCGCCCCGGTGTCAGACGGTGGCCACCACCGCGTACCGCTCGTCGTCCACGTCCTTGCCCCACAACACGGAGTCGTCGGACAGTCGCTCCAGCCGCACGTCCCGGCTCAGCGGCTCCAGCAGGGCAGTGAGCCGGGCGGCCGGGACGCCGACCGGGCTGAGGGTCCCCCACACGCCCTCGATCAGCACGAATCCGCCTCCGGGGCGCAGCAGGCGCCGCCAGTGCCGCAGCGCCCCGGCCGGGTCCGGCAGCGCCCACAGCACATGCCGTACCAGGACCACGTCGAAGCGGCGCTCCCCCACCGGCGGGGCCACGGCGTCCCCGCACAGGATCGTCGCGGGGCGTCCGGCGAGCTTGGCCCGGGCCCGCTCGACCATCGCCGGGGACCGGTCGACACCCGTCACCCGGTGCCCCTGCTCGACGGCGAGGAGTGACAGGCTGCCGGTACCGCAGCCGAGGTCGAGGACGTCCGCGGGGTGGTCCGGGAGCCAGGTCCGCAGCCGGTCCGCCCAGGCCGCACGCACCTCCGGGTCGCGCAGGCCGTGGTCCGGCTCGTCGTCGAAGGCGGCGGCCTGCGCATCCCAGTCCGCTTCCGGGGCATCCGCAACCGTGTGCGCGTTCTCGCTCGTCATGCCCAGAGAGTGACACACGCCACTGACAGTGCGGACGTGACAGCCGCCACTGACAAACCGGCACCGATGAGGAACTCTCCCCGAAAGCGTCTACCTCCGTGACAACGCGGAACTCGGTGGGCACTGAAGGAGGCAGTTATGCGCCGTACGACCGTGCAGAGGCCCCTGAAGAGGACGGACAGCCGCCGGATCCGCGACGAGGCGGAGGAACGCCCGGCGGGACGCCCCGAGGTGCGCAAGGACATCGCCCGCACCTGGTGGCCCGAAGGCTGACACGACGACACCTCAGCGCAGCCGCTTGCGGTAGTGGATCCGGTCGTAGGGACCGTCGACCCGGCGCTCCACGACCTCGTAGCCGTACTTCGGATAGATCTTCTGGTTCTCCCACATCATCGCGTTCGTGTAGAGCCTGATCTCGTCGAGCCCCAGTTGACGCGCGCGTGCGTCGACGAAGCGCAGCAGCCGCCGTCCGACGCCCGTGCCGTGGGCGTCTGGGTGGACGGCGATGCTGTCCAGGAAGAGGTGGTCGGCGAACGCCTCGACCACCACCAGCCCGACGACGGGCTCACCGGTGACGAACACCTTGCCGGCGGCCACGTCCGCCATGTGGTCCGCCTCCATGGGCTGGGGCACCACACCGATGCGCGCGACATAGGGGTGGTAGGCCGCGTCCGTCACCGCTCCCACGGCCGGTACGTCGTCGGTGGCGGCGGGCCGGACCTGTTCCGTGTCGTTGTCGGTCATGTCCGCACGCTATCCACCTGAGCGCAGCCTGAGCGCTTCCTTAAGCGGACCATAAGGATCTCCTCCACCCGCTCCCAGCAGGCGATCCCACGGTTTGCTGGGGTTAGTTTCGGATCACCCCACGGGATCCGAAGCCCGCTGCGTCCAGCCACCCCACGGACCGTCCGGAGGAGTTCCGCATGCCCGCACGCCGCGTGCCCGCACCCCGTCAGGCCGCCGCCGTCACCGTCACCGCCCTCGGCATGACCGTGCTCGCCGCGTGGCCCGCGTCCGCGCACGGCTCGATGGGCGACCCGGTCAGCCGCGTCTCGCAGTGCTACGCGGAGGGACCGGAGAGCCCTGACTCTGCCGCGTGCAGGGCGGCCGTGGCGGCCGGCGGCACGCAGGCTCTGTACGACTGGAACGGCATCCGGATCGGCGACGCGGCCGGGCGGCACCAGCAGCTCGTCCCGGACGGCGAGCTGTGCAGCGCGGGCAACGAGGAGTTCAAGGGGCTCGACCTGGCCCGCGCCGACTGGCCGGCGACGAACGTGCACGGCGGGTCGTACACCTTCACGTACCGCGTGACCGCCCCGCACAAGGGCACCTTCCGGGTCTATCTCACCAGGCCCGGATACGACCCCGCGAAGCCGACGGCCTGGTCCGACCTGGATCTGGAGCACCCGGTGGCGACGGCCACCGACCCGGTCCCGTCGGGCGGTTTCTACACCTTCACCGGCACCCTGCCCGAGCGGTCCGGCCGGCACCTGCTGTACGCGGTCTGGCAGCGCTCGGACAGCCCGGAGGCGTTCTACTCCTGCTCGGACGTCGACTTCGGCGGCGGCAGCAGCAGTGACGGCGGCAACGGCGGTACGGCCCCCGCGCCGGGCGCCACCGCGCCCTCGGACGAGCAGATCGCGGCCGGTGCCGACAAGTCGACGATCGAGCACCACGGGCACGGCGACGACGACGCGAACACCTCGGCGGAGCCGTCCGCGCCCCCGGCCGCCGGCCGGCCCGTGGCGGCGGCGACCCCGGCCAACCGGCCGAAGGCGGCCGGGACTTCGGCGGATCTCGCCGAGACGGGCGCGTCCGCCGGCACCTCGTACCTCGCGGTCGGCGGCGCGGCGGCCCTGACGCTGGGTTCGGCCGCGCTGTTCCTGTCGGTGCGGCGGCGCGCGGCGGGTGGCGGTCACCGCCGGTGAGGGTTCCGGGGCCTGTCCGGCGGCTCAGGCCGGACGGGCCCCGGCGGCACGTCAGCTGAAGGCCGACGCGCAGGTGGTGGCGGTGGCGTGGGCCGAGTCGAGCGCGTTGGCCACCTCGTGGAAGGCGATCCGGTCGAACAGGCCGATGGCGAGGTGCTCGGAGAGGTCGAGCGGGCACAGGTCCTGGAGCAGGACGTTGCGGACGCCGGAACCGCTCAGGTACTGGGTGCGCCAGGGGGTGACCACCTCGTCGTACTTCGTGGCGATGACCGTGTAGCGCACCCCGGGGACGGTGTCGCCGCCCGCGTTGAGCTTGGTGAGGAAGGCCGAGCCGGTGATCTGGTCGGCGAGGCCGGGGGTGGTGGCCTTGAGCAGGTCCTCGGCGCCGGGGAAGTACGGCAGCAGGTGGGTGAGGCCGTCCAGGTCGGTGCCGTGGTTGTCGGGGGCGAGGCCGACGAGGGCGTCCACCTTGGCGGCTCCGCCGAGGAACTTCAGGTAGTAGCGGGGCATCATGCCGCCCTGGGAGTGGCCGACCAGGTCGGCCTTGGCGGCTCCGGTGGCGGCGAGCACCTTGTCGACGAAGACGGCAAGCTGTTCTGCCGACTTGTCGATGGGGCCGAGGCCGTGGAAGAGGGGGACGCCGGGCAGTTGGCCGTAGTCGAGGGAGTAGACGCAGTATCCGCGGCTCTTCAGGTAGGGGGCGAGGCCGAGCCAGTTGTCGACCGAGTTGCCGAGCGTGCCGTGGACGAGGACGACGGGGCGGGGGTGGGCGGCGGAGGGCTTGCAGGTGTAGTCGTTCCAGCCACTGCTGGGCGCAGTGGTGTCCGAGGCGCTGGCGGTGGCGGCCGGTACGACGGCGACGGCGGCGGTGAGCAGCAGCGCGGCGAGGGGTCTGAGCGCTCGTTTCCAGGGCAGCATCGTGTGATCTCCTTGCGGCTCACGGGAGGTGCACGGCCTAACCCTGTGATCCGGATCACGGGATGCTGTTCACTCGTCAAGTTACGAGCGAGTAGTGCAAGTGTGAAGTTACGCGTCAGTAAAAACTTCCAGTGATAACCGGGGCCTCACCGGGACGTTGACGAAGCGTCACCAGGCCGGTCGGATCGGGCCCCGGGGAGCGATCCGCACCAAGCGCTCCACAAGACCGCGCACTTCACCCTCACCCAGCAGTTCGGCCCACCCCCCGACCACCTCGGCGGCCGCCTCCTCCGCCGCCCTGGTGCAGGCCCACCCCCGCTCGGTCAGCACGACCAGCCGGGCCCGCGCGTCCTCGGGATGCGGCCTGCGCTCGGCGTACCCCTTGCGGACGATCTCGTCCACCAGCTGACTCGCCGCCTGCTTGGTCACCCCGAGGTGCGCGGCCAGGTCGGTGGCGGTGGCCCCGTCCGGGGCGAGCCGCGCGAAGGCGAAGCCGTGGGCGGGCCGGAGGTCCGCGAAGCCGCGGGCGACCACCCCGTCATGGATGCGCTGGGTCAGGTCGCCCGCCACGGCGAGCAGGGCGGCGGACAGGGCCAGGGCGTCGGAGTTCTGCACGGAGGCATTGAAACACCCTTGACAGCAAGGTCAAGCTGCTTGACCATGTAGTCAATCTACTTGACCATCTATGCGCACCCCCGGCCTGAACGGAGATCGTCACCATGCCCGTCGTCCGCTCCTCGGAAGCCGTCACCCACGAGATCCACGGCGCCCGCTTCGTCTCGTACGCCACCCCGCTCACCGGCAGCAGGGAACTGTGCGCCTGGCGCGGCGAGATCCCGCCCGGGACGAAGGCACCCGCCCACACCGTCAACCGGGAGGAGATCTTCCACCTGCTCGTCGGGGAGTTGCTGATGACACTCGACGGTCACACCGAACGGGTCGCGGCGGGCGACACGGTGATCGTCAATCCCGGTGCGACCCTGGCCGTCGAGAATCCCACCGACCACACCGCGATCTCCTGGGTCACCACCTCGATCGGCCTGGAGGCGCACCTGACCGACGGCACGCGCGTCACGCCGCCGTGGGCCAACTGAGCGCGCACACCATGGCCAGCGTCCCCGGTATCACCGCCCGTGGCCCGAACTTCGCCCGCGCGCGGTCCGCGACCTCCTCGACCCGGCGGACCTTCTCGTCCACGGGGTCGAAGGTGAGCTGGTGGGAGGCCTGGTCGGCGGGGGCCAGGCCCTCGGCGCGCAGGGCGAGCGCGCGGACCCGGGCGCGTTGCAGGCCGCGCCTCGTACAGGCCGTAGGCCGCCCTGGTCAGATCCGCGGAGTGCGCGGTCGGCTCCCGCAGGGTGCGGCTGCGGGTGGTCGAGGACCGGTCGGCGTAGCGCACGGTGAGGGTCAGGGTGCGGCAGACCCTCTCCACCGCGCGCAGCCGGGAGCCGATCTCCTCGGCGGCCGACAGCAGCGCCCGGCGGTGCCGGTCGGGGTCCAACTCGTCGATGCCGAAGGCCCGTTCCGTCACCAGCGACCGTGAGACGGCGTTCGGGACGACCCGGCCGCGGTCGAGGCCGCTCGCCTTCTCCCGCAGCTCCCGGCCCGCCTTCGCGCCGATCAGCCGCTGGAGCGTGGACAACGGCGCGGCGGCGACCCGGCCCAGGGTGTCCAGGCCGTACTCGTCCAGGGTGCGGGCGGTCGCCGCGCCGACGCCGGGCAGCACGGAGACCGGCTTGTCGGCGAGGAACTCGGCGACGGCGTCCTCGGGCACCGCGCAGGTCACCCCGGGCCGGGCGGCGCGCAGCGCCACGCGGGCCAGCATCGGGCCCGGCCCGGCACCGATCGCGCAGTCGACGCCGTACCGCGCGAGGGCGCGTACCCGGATCACCGAGGCCAGCTCCACCGCGCTGCGCCCGAAGTACCGCTCGGCACCGCGCAGATCGGCCAGCGCCCCGTCCGGCGGCAGCGCCTCCACGACCGGGGTGAACTCCTCCAGCAGCCCGAGCAGTTCCGGCAGGGCCGCCTCGTACACCGGCGGTAGCTGGAAACGTACGCAGAGAATGGTCATCCCGCACTCCCCGGACTCTGGTGCCACAACTTCCGTACCGCAGCAGGCCCTTGTGCGGCCTCCTGCCCCGCGGGCCGCAGATCGGCCCACGGATGCATCTCGTATCCGGTCGACAGCTGGATCCGCCGCCCACCGGTCGGGTCGCCGTCCGCGCCCCGCGCCACCGGCTCGGCGAGCCGCGCCGCCACCTCGTCCAGGCCGCCCCCGGCGCGCAGTTCGACCAGTTCGGCGAGGTTCCAGGCGGCGGAGCCGACCACGCTCAGGCTGCGCGGGCCGCGCCGCTGCACCACTCCGCGCACCAGCAGCAGCCAGGAGTGGAAGACGGTGTGCGCGCACGCGTCGTGCGAGTCGTCGAAGAACGCCAGGTCCACCAGTCCCGTCCCGTCGTCCAGGGTGGAGAAGATGACCCGCTTGCCGGAGCGGATCGGCGGGGTCTGGGTGGCCGCCTTGGCGCCCGCGACCAGCACGGTCTCGCCGTGCCGGGCCTCGCGCAGCCGGCGCGCGGAGACCACGCCCAGCTCGTCGAGGAACGTGCGGTAGTCGTCCATCAGATTGCGCGAGGCGTCCATGGACAGCACGCCCAGCTCGGCGCTGAGCTTCTCCGCCGAGGTCAGGTCCGGCAGCCCGGCCGGCGCGGTCTTCCGTCCGCCGGCCAGCGGGAGCTGACCACCGCCGCTGGTCCGGGCGCCCCGGTGCAGCTCGGTCAGATGCAGTTGCAGATCACGCCGGTTGGCGCCGAAGGCGTCCAACGCGCCCACCTGCGCGAGCCGCCCGGCGAGCGGCCGGCTGGGCCGGGCCCGCTCCCAGAAGTCCACCAGCGAGGAGTACGGCTGCCCGTCCGCGATCCGCTTCGCCTCGGCCTCGCTGATGCCGTGGACGTCGGAGAGGGCGAGCCGCAGTCCCCACACCGCCGGTGATTCAGACACCAGTTCGATCCTGTGTGCGACTCCGGAGACGTTCACGTCCAACGGCAGGATCGGCACCCCGCGTCGCCGCGCGTCGGCCAGCAGCAGCCGCTTCGGGTACATCCCGGGGTCGTGCGTGAGCAGCCCGGCGTAGAAGGCGGCCGGATGATGGGCCTTCAGCCACGCCGACTGGTAGGTGGGCACGGCGAAGGCGACGGCGTGCGCCTTGCAGAAGCCGTAGGAACCGAAGGCCTCCACGATCTCCCAGGTCCGCCGGATCGTCTCCGCGCCGTACCCCTTGGCCGCCGCCTGCTGGGCGAACCACACCCTGATCCGCCCCTGCGACTCGGGGTCGGACAGCCCGCGCCGCACCCGGTCGGCCTCTCCGCGCCCGCAGCCGGTCATGATGGAGACGATGTCGATGATCTGCTCGTGGAAGACGACGACCCCGTACGTCCCCTTCAGCGGCTCCTCCAGATCCGGGTGCGGGTAGCGCACCGGCGCCCGCCCGTGCCGCGCCTCGATGAACGGCCGCACCATGTCGGCGGCGACGGGACCGGGCCGGAACAGCGAGATGTCGACGACCAGGTCGTGGAAGGTGCTCGGCTGCAGCCGCCCCACCAGGTCCCGCTGACCGGGCGACTCGATCTGGAAGCAGCCCAGCGTCTCGCTGGACCGGATCAGCCGGTACGTCTCCGGGTCCCCCGGCTCCACCGCGTCCAGGTCGATCCGCTCCCCGCTCACCCGCTCCACCTCGGCGACCGCGTGCGCCATCGCCGACTGCATCCGCACGCCCAGCACGTCCAGCTTGAGCAGCCCGAGATCCTCCACGTCCTCCTTGTCGAACTGCGACATGGGCAGGCCCTCACCGCTGGTCGGCACCACCGGCGTACGGGCGAGCAGGGAGGCGTCCGACAGCAGCACCCCGCACGGGTGCATGGCGACCCCGCGCGGCAGGGCGTCGAGCGCCTCGACCAGCTCCCACAGCCTGCCGAACCGTTCCCCTTCCCGCTGAAGCTCGCTCGCGAGCCGCTTCAGCTCGGGCAGCTCCTCCAGCGCCGCGCGGGCGTCGCGCGCCCGGATGTGCGGGAAGGACTTGGCGACCCGGTCGATCTCGGCCGGGTCCATGGACAGCGCGGCGCCCACGTCCCGGATCGCGTGCCGGACCCGGTAGGTCTCCGGCATGGAGACGGTGGCGACCCGCTCGCTGCCGAACCGGCCGATGATCGCCCGGTAGACCTCCAGCCGGCGCGCGGACTCCACGTCGATGTCGATGTCCGGCAGCACCACGCGTTCCTTGGACAGGAAGCGCTCCATGAGCAGCCCGTGCTCGACCGGATCGGCGTGCGCGATCCCGAGCAGGTGGTTGACGAGCGACCCGGCCCCGGAGCCGCGGGCGGCCACCCGGATCCCCATCTCCCGTACGTCGTCGACCACCTGGGCCACCGTCAGGAAGTAGGAGGCGAAGCCGTGGTGGGCGATGATGTCCAGCTCGTCGTGCATCCGCTCCCAGTACGCGCGCCGCCCGCCGTACCCGAGCCGCAGCATTCCCTCCGCCGCCCGCGAGGCGAGCGCCCGCTGCGCGGTGCGCCGGCCTGCGCCGACGAGGTGCGCCTCGGGGAAGTGGACGGTACCGATGCCGAGGTCGCCCTCGGGATCGACCCGGCACTCGGCGGCCGTCGCCAGCGTCTGCTCCAGCAGCCGGTGGGCGGTGTCCCGCCGGAACCCGGCGGCCTCCACGACCCGCTCGGCGACGCCCAGCATGGTCTGCGCGTCCTTCAGCCACGCCTCGCCGGAGTCCAGCTCTCCCCGGGGGTCGATCGGCACCAGCCGTCGCGCGGCGTCCAGCACGTCGGCGACCGGCCCCATCCCGGGATCGGCGTACCGGACGGCGTTGCTGAGCACCGGCCGCACCCCCTGCTCGGCGGCGAACCCGACGGTGCGGGCCGCCAGCCGCAGGGAACCGGCACCCGTACCGGTACGGCCGTGCCAGACGGCCTCCAGCCGCAGCGCGTCACCGTGGATCTCGCGCCACGGCACGAGCAGCTCGGCCGCCCGGTCGGGCCGCCCGGCGGCGAGCGCACGCCCCACGTCCGACCCGGGCCCGAGCAGCACCACCAGACCGTCGCCGCGGTTGCCGGCCCAGGGAAGCAGCGCAGTACCCTCCCCCGCGTGCGCCGCGGTGACGAGCCGGCACAGATCGGCCCATCCACGGGCGCCGTCCCGGGCGAGGAAGGTCGCGCGAGGAGCCGACTCGTCCACGAAGGCGCCCCCGCGCACCGGCGTCCGCCGCCGGTCACGCCGTACGCCCTCGGGCGGCGCCACCGCGAGGTCCACCCCGAACAGCGGACGGACCCCCGCGCCGGCGCAGGCCTTGGCGAAGCGCACCGCCCCGGCGAGGGTGTCGCGATCGGTCAGGGCGAGGGCGTCCATCCCCCGCTCGGAGGCACGCTCGGCCAGCCGCTCCGGATGGGACGCCCCGTACCGCAAGGAGAACCCGGAGACGGTGCGCAGATGCGCGAAGCCCGGCACGCACACCTCCCGCACTCGTGAGCCCCGAACGGCTCTCGAACATCAGTTCCCAGTTTCCCCACCACCACCATACCCCCATTCCCGAACATGTGTACGACATCCGTTCGAGCGCCTCTCACCTGCGCAAACGCGCCACGAAGCCCCCGCACGCGGTGCGCGTGCGGGGGCTTCCCGGTGTCGTCCGTCAGCGGGGGCGAGGCGTCAGTAGACGTGCACCCCGTAGGCGCTCAGCGCCTCGGTGACGGGCTGGAAGAACGTCGTACCGCCCGAGGTGCAGTTGCCGCTGCCGCCCGAGGTCAGACCGTAGGCCGTGGTGCCGCCGTACAGCGGGCCGCCGGAGTCGCCGGGCTCGGCGCAGACGGTGGTCTGGATCAGGCCGGAGACGATGTCTCCGCCGCCGTAGTTCACCGTGGCGTTGAGCGCGGTGACGCGGCCGCTGTGCGTACCGGTCGTGGACCCGCGGCGGTAGACGGTCGTGCCCACGGAGGGCGTGGCCGCGCTGGTGATGTCCTGGCTGCCCACGGCACCGGACTTGGTCACCGAGCTGTTCGTGTACCGCACGATGCCGTAGTCGTTGCCGGGGAAGCTGGAGCCGGCCGTGGTGCCGAGCGTGGTCGTGTGCGAGGAGTTCGACCACCAGGTGCCCGCGCCGTCGGTGCAGTGCCCGGCGGTCAGGAAGTAGTAGTTGCCGCTGGAGTCCTGGACGTTGAAGCCCAGCGAGCAGCGCCAGCTGCTCGCGTAGATGGCGTCGCCGCCGGAGATCAGCTTGTTGAACTTGCCCGGTGTGCGCTTGACGACCAGGGCGTCGGCGTTGGCGCCGGCCTGCTTCTTGATCTTGGCGATCTCGGCCTGGGACACCGTGCTGTCGGCGGTGACGACGACGCGGCCGGACTTGCTGTCCACCGCCCAGGCGGTGCCGGGGACGTCGGCCTGGCGGACGGAGTCGCTCGCCTTGGTGAGCTGGGTGGCGCTGAACGTGTGGACGTCGCTGGCGTTCGCGGTGGGGGCGGCGAACGCGGCCGCGGCCAGGAAGCCGGTGGCCACGGCGGTCAGCCGGACCCGTCTCGCCGTACCGCCACGGGGAGTGGTGCGCTTGATCCTCACTTGTCGTTCCCTCCTGGGGAAGTCGGGGGCCCGCGTGGGGTCGGGGCCCGTGAGGCGCAGCCAGGGGCTCGACCGGATGTGAATATGCATGCCCCTGACAAGCGCTGAGGGGGAGTATTCGGCCGAACGGCCGGTCGGCACAAGGGTGCCTTTCGGCCGTCGGACCGGTCCCGCACGTTCGGCTGAGGCCGGCTACG
Organism: Streptomyces flaveolus; assembly: GCF_000716535.1. GTDB lineage: Bacteria > Actinomycetota > Actinomycetes > Streptomycetales > Streptomycetaceae > Streptomyces > Streptomyces flaveolus_A. The sequence goes on from NZ_JNWV01000033.1 coordinate 73,584, forward strand.
CCGGCTGCGGCCCGCTCAAGTGGCGCTCCCCCGCCTCGATCGCCACGTCCAGCGTGTTGCCGGGGGGCGGGAAGGGGCAGATGAAGTGGTCGGCGAAGGCGCACGGCGGGAGTTGGGCGCGGTTGAAGTCGACGGTCGTGCGCCCCTCGGCGTCCGGGGCAGGCGAGAAGAGGAAGCGGAACCGGAAGCTCGTGGCACCGCTGGTGGCGTCGGCGAACACCGCCCACAGCAGCCCGTCGCCCTGCCGTGCGACCTTCAGCGTCCGTTCCTGTCCGGCCAGGGTGAAGGCGAGCTCGCCGGCGAGCTCGAAGGCCCGCTCGCGGCCGTCCGCGTTGCCGAGCCGGATGGTCCGCGTGCCGTCGTACGGCGTGAACCGCCCCGGCACCGACCAGCGGGGGTCGTAGGGCCCGGCCTCGATGCCCCGGAAGGCCTGCCGGGCGGCGGAGCCGGGGTCGTACACCCGTACCCCCCAGACGCCCTCGCGCACCAGCACGACCAGCCGCTTCGCGCCGAAAGCGACCCTCGCCGCCGCCTCCGGGCCACGGTCGGCGGCCAGCCTGGTCTCACCCGCGAAGGGCCGGTCGTCCACCGTCAGGCCGTCGGTCCCGGCGGCGGTGAGCACCACCCCGCCCTCGTCCGCCACCCACTTCCCGGGAATGTCCGGAATTCGACCATCCGGATAGTCCTCGATCCAGTGCGTCGCGGTCAGCGCGAGCGGCCCGTAGGGCGCCGAGACCCGCTCCACGCGCTGCTCGTGCCACCGCTTCCAGGCGTCGGACGCGTCGGTCGTCATGCCATCGGTTCCTTTCATCGATGATCAGCCTTCCCCCACCGGAGGTACCGGCGAGGACGGCCCGAGAGGGGAGCGGTGTGCGCCGCCCCGGTATTCCGCGCGGAACGCGCCGCGCCCGCGGGCGAGTTCGTACGGCCCGCCGAAGACGGCGTCCACAACGGGCCGCGCCCGGCGGCACGGGCGAGCCGCTGCGAGGAGGCGAACACGAGCCGCGACCCGGCGGGCGCACCGGCCCATACGGCGCCGTACCGGGCCCTGCGACCGGGCCGGCCCCGCAGGCGTCGTCGGCCCCGGGACGCACGACCCCCGATCGCACGCTCCCCGGATGCAGGTCCTCCGCTCGAACGGCCCCCCCCCCGGATGCGCGACCGTCAGATGCGTACGCCGCCGTACGGTCACGACGTTCCCCCCGTCACGGCCGTCGCCCCGGGCGCGGCGCACCGGTGGGCGGGCCGGGGCAGGCCCAGGTGCTCGCGCAGGGTGCTGCCCGGGTAGAAGGTGCGGAACAGACCGCGGTGCTGGAGCAGCGCCACCGTGCCGTTGACCAGCCGCTCCAGATCGCGGCGCGGTTCGACGGGGACGAGGTGGAAGCCGTCGGTGACCCCGTCGGCGTGCCAGGCGGCCACCAGCTCCGCGAGGTCGACCGGGCCACCCCGGTACAGCGGGCCCCGCCCGGTGGGCCGCGGACCGCCGCCCCCGTGTCCCGGCTCGGCCGCGTGCTCGCCGTCGCCCAGATCCACCAGCAGGCTCACCAGGACCCGCAGGGCGTCCGGGTTGCGCCCGGACGCCCGCGCCCGCTCCCGCAGTTCGTCCCGTACACCGGCGGCCTGGGCGGGGGCGGCGACGCGCACCAGGGCCACGTCCGCGTAGCGGGCGGCGACCGCGCGGGCGGGGCCGTCGGTGGCGTCGGCCACGCGGACGGGGTGCCCCCGCGGTGGCAGGGGCGCGGTCGACGGGCCCCGGACCGGGACGGCGGGGCCGGTGACGTCGGCGCGGTGCGGCCGGTCCCGGTCGAGGGAGGGGCCGTCGGCCACGTCCCGGATCTCGGCGTCGTCCTCCCAGCCGTCCCGCAACCTGGCCGCCACGTCGGCGACTTCGCCGTCCTCCTGCCACAGCGTCCCGGTAGGTGCGGCGTGCCGGCGGCCGAACAGCCGGGCCTCGCCCTCGGCGCCGGACACGTCGGCCCGCCAGCCGGCCCGGCCGCGGCTGACCCGGTCCAGGGTGGCCACGGCGGCCGGGACCCGGAAGGGCTCGGTGTGCGTGGTGGTGACCGTCGGCACGAGCCCGATCCGCCGGGTCGCGGACGCCACCCGGGACAGCACGCCGAGCGCGTCGGGCCCCGGCCGCGCGAAGGAGTCGTCCAGCGTCACGAAGTCCAGGCCCCCGCGTTCGGCGAGCCGGGCCAGCTCGACGTAGGCCCCGGCGTCGGCGTCGAGAACCCCTGGCAGATCGAGCGCGGCGGCAAGATGCGGCAGCCCGCTCATACCGGGCACCTCCGCACCGCCGGGCACCACCGCACCCCTGGTCGCCGCCCCAGCCTGTCGCACCACCGCACCCCTGGTCGCCGCCGGACCCCCGAGCACCACCGCACCCCCGGCCGCCGCAACTGCGAGCACCACCGCCCGCTTTGTCGTCGCCGCAACGGCGAGTCGCCACGGCGGCGCGGGCCGGCGGTGCCGGACCCACCGCGCCCGACGGCCACAGCCCGCACCTCAGAGCACCTTCGCCAGGAACGCCCGAGTCCGCTCCTCCCGCGGAGCGCCCAGCACCTCGTCCGGTGCCCCGCGCTCCACGATCCGCCCGTCGGCCATGAACACCACCGTGTCGGCGACCTCCCGGGCGAACGCGATCTCGTGCGTGACGACGATCATCGTCGTCCCCCGCGCCGCCAGGTCCCGGATGACGTCCAGCACCTCCCCCACCAGCTCAGGATCGAGCGCCGAGGTCGGCTCGTCGAACAGCAACAGCTTCGGCTCCAGCGCGAGCGCCCGCGCGATGGCCACCCGCTGCTGCTGCCCGCCGGACAGCTGCCGCGGATAGGCGTCGGCCTTGTCCCCGAGCCCGACCCGTTCCAGCAGCCGGTGCGCGCTCTCCAGCGCCGCCTTCCGGGGCCGCTTCAGCGCGGACACCGGCGCCTCGACGACGTTGTCCAGGACGGTGAGGTGCGGAAAGAGGTTGAAGTTCTGGAAGACGAACCCGATCCGGGTGCGCTGCCGGAGCACCTCGCGCTCGGGCAGCTCGTACAGCTTGTTCCCGGCCCGCCGGTACCCCATCAGCGCGCCGTCCACGCTGATCTCGCCCCGGTCCACCTTCTCCAGGTGGTTGACGGTGCGCAGCAGCGTGGACTTGCCGGAGCCGGAGGGGCCGAGCACGACGGTGACCTCACCGGCGCGCACCTGGAGGTCGATGCCCCGGAGCACGTCGAGCGAGCCGAAGCTCTTGTGCACCGACCTGATGTCGACCATGACACTCATCGCGCGAGTTCCTTTACGAGTGAGCCGCTGAGGAAGGCCAGCACCGCCCGGGCGGTCGCGTCGTTCTGCCGGAACGCGGGCCCGCCGGTGCGGGGGCGGGTGAAGGCGCCGGGGGCGCGGGTGTCGGTGTACGGGCCGAGCGCGAAGCGCCGGGGGTGCGGGCGCCCGGCACGGTCGAGGACGCGGCCGTCGCCGGGCTCGACGCGGAGCAGCCCGTCGGGGGTCTCGGCGGCACCGTCGGCGTGCAGTGCGCGCAACAGGCTGTCGCGGGCGCGCCGGACGGTGGGCGCGGGCAGCCGGGCCTCCACCAGCGCCCGGGCCTCTACGGAGAAGCCCGGCACGGTGGGGCTGGTGGCCCGGAACACCCCGTCCCCGGCGGTGACGGCCATGCCGGCCCCGACGAACCGCAGCAGTCCGGCCCGGGACAGGGCGAGCATCTGCCGCAGCCGGGGCCCGGGCGGCCCGGACGCCAGGTAGCTGAAGAACCCGTGCCACCAGGACCCGATGTCCCCGAGCCGCACCAGCTGCCCGTAGACGGAGAGCAGCCCGAGGAAGACGGCCAGGTCGGGGCTGTGGGCGGGATCGTGGCGGCGTCGCAGGTCGTCCTCGATGTAGCCCCTGAGCCCGTCCTGGAAGGCGTCGTGCGAGGCGTACCGCACGCCGTCCAGGGGGTGGTCGAGCGCGGTGAGGTCGAGCCGGTCGGCCGGGTCCGGTACGGCGGCGGCGACGAGCGCCCGGATTTCGGCGGGGTCGCCGGCCGCCGCGTACTTCTCCTCGAAGTCGGCCCAGGCCATCGCCGTACGCTTGGGGTGGGCGGTGAACAGCCGATGGTAGTGGGCGAAGCCCAGCTCCTTCTCGGCCAGGGGCCACACATCGCGCCGGAAGTCGAAGCCTTGGGGCCGGGCCAGCAGCTCCGCCACCTCGGCGGGACCGAGGAAGCGGGGCAGCGGGGGCCGGTCGCCGGTCCAGTCGTAGCCGATCTTCGAGTGGTACGGCACTCCGCGCCGCGAGCCGACGTACAGCACCGGTTCCCGCCCCGAGGGACGGTACGTCCCGCCCTCGTACCGTCCGCCGCGCCCCTCGGTGAGCAGCACCATCAGGTCCACGAAGGCCAGTCCGAAGCCGCGGACGAGGACGGGTTCGCCGGGCGCCAGCGCGGACAGGTCGCTGTCGGCGGTGAAGTCGGGCGGCAGGTGCACCAGGCCGTGCTCACGGGCGTACGCAGCCAACTCGCTCTGTTGTGCGTCGAGTTCGCTGTCAAGGTGGCCCAGGGCGAGGATCACCAGGTCGGCCGGGAGCGGGTGCCGGCGGCCCTCCAGCCACACCCGCTGGCGGCCCTTACGGGGGCCGTCGACCCGCAGCGCGCGGTGGGGGTGGTGGTGGACGGTGACGTTCGGGGGCAGGTCGGCGACGGCCCGTTCGTACACCCAGCGCAGATAGCGGCCCTGGAGCTGCCGGTCGGGGAAGGTACGGCCGTCCAGCCGGGCCCACTCGTGCAGGGTCGGACCCTCGCGCACCGGTCCGGCCATGGCCACCGTGTCGTCGGTGAACATGGTGACGTCCTCGGCCTGCGAGTTCATCCACAGCAGCGGCGACTGCGCCTGCCGCCATATGCGCCCGCCACCGGGCGGATGGGGGTCGACCAGGTGGATGTCGAGGCCCGGACCGGCGTACAGGTCGGGCGCGTTGGCGGCGAGGCGTTCGAGGAGGCCGGTCCCCCGCGGCCCGGCTCCGACGATGACGAGCTGCTGCCTCATCGCGCGTTCTCCGTGCCGCGCGCGTAGTGCTTCTCCACGTAGTGCTGGGCGATGCCCAGCAGGGAGGTGACGACGGCGTACCAGAGGGTGGCGACCATCAGCAGCGGGATCACCTGATAGGTGCGGTGGTAGATCAACTGGGCGGAGAACAGCAGGTCGTCGACGGCGATGACGCTGACGATCGAGGTGCCCTTGAGGGTGCCGATCAGCATGTTGCCGGCGGGCGGCACGATGGCGCGCATCGCCTGCGGCAGCACGATCCGCCGCCAGCGACGCCACCGGCTCAGACCGAGCGCCTGGGCGGCCTCGATCTGCCCGCGGTCGACGGAGAGGATGCCGCCGCGGACGACCTCGGCGGCGTAGGCGGCCTCGTGCAGGGTGAGGCCGATGATCGCGACGGCGACCGGGGTGAGCAGGTCGACGGTCCTCACGCCGAACACCCGCGGGTACAGCGCCCCGATGTTGAACCACAGCAGCAGCTGCACCAGGATCGGGATGGAGCGGAACAGCCACACGTATCCCCGGCTGACCGCCCGGAGCACGGGGTTGGCGGAGAGCCGGAACACGGCGAGCAGGGTGCCGAGGGCGAAGCCGAGGACCATCACGACCGCGGTCAGCCACAGCGTGAGCCACAGCCCGCGCAGGACGGAGTCCGAGGTGAAGTAGTCGCCGACGACGTCCCATTGGAACGCCTCGTTGTGGACGACGGAGTTGACGGCGAACCCGAGCAGCGCGAGGACGACGACGGCCGCCGCCCACTGGCCGTACCGGCGCTGCGGGACGATCCGCGGGGCGTCCGCGGGCTCGGGTGTGTCCGGGACCGCGGGGATTTTGGCGAGGGTGTCGGATGACATGCGAAGGCTCCGTGACGCGCGTCGCCGAGGACGCGCTGAGTCGTCAGAACGGGTGGTGCCTTCACACGGGGCGCGCCGTGCGGCGCGGTACGGCCGAGCCCCTCAGCAGGGCCGTGCGTCGAGAGTACGTGGGCGTTTCCGCCCGCTGTCAAGGTTGTCCAGACTGTGAGCCGTACATCTCAAGTCGGTTGACGCGGAACCGGATGCCTGTTCCACTTGGCCCATGCGTCCACAGCAGTGGCTGGTCACCCGCTCCCACATCGACTTCGGTCGCGTGTGGTCCTCGTCCTGTTGAGCTGACCCCCTGCTCCCGCCCGCCCACCGGGCGGGCCTGCTCGCGTTCTCCCGCCGGTTCCCGGCCTGTTCTCCGCCTTCACACGCGCACCCCTCCCCTCGCGTTTCCGCACACCCTTCCGCCTCAGGAGACCGCTACCCGATGCGCACGCCCACTTATCGCCATTTCATGCCCTTTGTCGCCATCACCTCGGCCGCGCTGCTCCTCACCGCCTGCGGCTCCGGGTCCGGCGGTACGGGCGGTACGGACGCCTCCGGGGTGGCGGCCGAGACCGACGAGGTGCCCACCACGGACGTCGTCTCCGCGGTGCGGAAGGACGACGCCGCGGCGAAGCTGCTGCCCGCCGGCACCACGAGCCTCACCGTCGCGGTCAGCGTCGGCGGCACCCCGCCCGGCACCACCTACCTCGCCGACGGCACGACCCTGACCGGCCAGGACGTCGACTTCGCCAAGGCGGTCGCCCGGGCGCTCGGCATCAGGCTGAGGATCGAGCAGGCGAGCTTCGAGGCGATCCTGCCCGCCCTGGACAGCGGCAAGTACGACTTCGGCGCGAGCAACTTCGGCGTCACGGACGAGCGCCGCAGGACCATCGACTTCGTCACCTACGTCAACGACGGCCAGGGCTTCGCCACCCGCGAGGACAGCAAGCTTGCGAAGATCACCGATCTGAAGCAGCTGTGCGGTCTGAACGTCGCGACCGGTGCCGGCACGACGTTCGAGGCCACGCTGGAGGCCGGCAAGCACGTGTGCGCCGACGCGGGCGAGAAGCCGTACCGGGTGCAGACGTACGCCGAGTCGAGCGCGATCTGGTCCTCGCTCCAGCAGGGCCGCAGCGACATCGTGATGTCCACGATCAACGGCCTGCGGTACGCCGTGGCGCACCAGCGGGGCCTGAAGTTCCTCAACGAGTACCACCGCCTGGACGTCGGTTTCGCCTTCAAGAAGGGCACGAAACTGGCGCCGGCGTTCCAGGCGGCGGTGAACAAGCTGCTGGCCGACGGCACCTACGACAGGATCCTCGAGAAGTGGGGCACCACGGGTTCAGCGATCGAGAAGTCGCGGATCAGCCCGCCGGAACTGAGGAACTGACGTCTCCCGCTCTCAGGCGTCGCACGATCAGGTCCTTTTAGGAGAAGCCGAGGCGCGGGCGGGCGACGGCCGGGGTGCACTGCCCCCGGTGGGCGTCGGCAGCGGTCTCAGCAACCGTCGCACGGGCAGCAGCAGTCACAGCCGTCGCAGGCACAGTCGCAGTTCCGGCAGCAGCCCTCCCGCTTCTTCCGGGACCACGGTCCTTCGTACTCCTCGGCGCAGCACATCTTGCAGGTGCAGCACAGCGCGAAGAACATCCCGCAGCCCGCCCAGAAACCGCGGCGGCCCTTGACCGGCTCGGGCGGCGGCCCGAAGCCGCCCCCGAAACCACCGCCGCCTCCGCCGAAGCCGCCGCCCCCGCCGGGAGAACCGCCGCCGGCATACGGATTGCCCGGGAGCGGGGCACCGGCGCCCTGCGGATTGCCGGCGCCGTACGGCTGTTGCGGTACTCCGGCACCGTACGGCCCCGGGGCGTACGGACCCTGCGGCGCGCCCGGCTGGTGCGCCGCGCACACCGGTGCCGTGCCGAAAGCGTGGTCCACCGAGCGGCGCAGTTCGTGGACGAGGAGGAGGTGGACGAGCCGGCCGTCGCGGAACTCGGCCTCCCGGAGGGCGAGCCGGATGCCGTGCAGGGCGTCGTCGGCGAGCCGGCGCGCCTCGGTGAGGGGCGTGCCGGTGGCGGTGAGCGGGTTCCAGGCACCCGACAGGGCGTCGGCCCGCTGGTCCTCCACCGCGTCCAGCAGGTGGGCGAGGCGGCCGAAGAGGCGTCCGGCCTCGGCCAGCGGCCCGGCGTTGTCCGGCCGCCCGGCCAGCACCGCGGTGTGGGCGAAGGCCGCGGCGGTCGCGGTCTCGGTCGGCTCGGTGACCGTCAGGACCGGAGTGCCGAGTCCGGCCAGGGCCTCCACGCCGGGCTGCCGGTCGACGGCGTCCACGAGGACGCCGGTGTCGAAGCCGACCGCCGCCCCGCCGCGCTCCCCGGCCCGGCCCCAGTTCGCGGCGACCCGGCGCGCGGCGGCGGCGACCGGCGCCCGGGCCAGCAGTCCGTCACGGTCGGCGACGTGGTCGCGCACCTTCGCGGAGGCGAGCACGAGGGAGACGGCGGCGGCGAGCCGAGCACCCTCACCCTGGGCGACGGACGCGGTCCGCATGCCACGCAGCGCACACGGCCCGGCCGTACGGCGGGTGCCGCTCAGCGGGCCCGTCTGAGCCTCTGTCAGGACCGATATGAGAAGCCCGTCGTAATTTGTCACGATTCGTGCGAGCTGACCGTGGTCGCGGCGCAGGGACAGGCACAGCCCGCACAAGTGCGCCATCCAGTCGGCCTTGAGCCGCTCACCGAGCCGGTGGGCGCAAGGCCTGACGATTCCGAACACATCATCCCCCGTACTGTGATACGACGTTGGCGTTCACCCGTACGCACCGTGCATCACCCGTCCGCCGCAGACAATCATATTTCACTCTCAGTCAGCAGCCGTATGAGTCTCGACCCTTGGGGCACAAGGACTCTCGACGGATCCGCTGTGCACCAGTACCGTCACAAACCCCCCGCGCGGCGTCTATCCACTTGGCGCGCCGTCCGCATCATGGATGACCATAGGGATGCGGAAAGCAAGAAAGACCGCTGTGAGAGGAGGCGTCCATGGGATCGGTACGCAAGGCGAGTGCGTGGCTCGGCCTCGTCGACGACAACGATGACGAGCGCTACTACGACGACGACTACTCCGAGGGCACCGAGTCCGGGGACGCCTGGGTCACCGACCCCCGGGTGAAGGTGGCCACGGACACGGCCGAGGAGAAGGGCCGCCGGATCGGCACGGTGACCCCGGACAGCTTCCGGGACGCCCGCGCCATCGGCGAGCTGTTCCGGGACGGGGTCCCGGTCATCATGAACCTCACCAACATGGAGCCCGGCGACGCCAAGCGGGTCGTGGACTTCGCGGCGGGGCTCATCTTCGGTCTGCGCGGCTCGATCGACCGCGTCTCGAACCGGGTGTTCCTGCTCACCCCGGCCGACACCGAGATCATCAGCGGCGATGCGTCCGCCCACCGCTCGGACGGCTTCTTCAACCAGAGCTGAGGCAGGGCCGCCGCACCGGCCCCGCCTCCCCACCGGGCCTCACCGGAAGGCGTCGAGCCCGGTGAGCGCCTTGCCCAGCACGAGCTGGTGCATCTCGACGGTGCCCTCATAGGTGAGGACCGACTCCAGGTTGGTCGCGTGCCGCATCACCGGGTACTCCAGGGAGATCCCGTTGGCACCGAGGATCGTCCGCGCCGTACGGCAGATCTCGATGGCCTCGCGGACGTTGTTGAGCTTGCCGAAGCTGACCTGCTCGGGACGCAGGCGGCCGGCGTCCATCCGCCGCCCCAGATGGTGGGCGAGCAGAATCCCCTTGTGCAGTTCGACCGCCATGTCGGCGAGCTTGGCCTGGGTGAGCTGGAAGCCGCCGATGGGCCGCCCGAACTGCTCCCGTGACCGCGCGTAGTCGAGGGCCGCCTCGAAGCTGCTGCGCGCGGCGCCCATCGCTCCCCAGACGATGCCGTAGCGGGCGTGCGACAGACAGCTGAGCGGTCCGCGCAGACCGGTGACCTCCGGCAGCACGGCCGTGGCGGGCAGCCGTACGTCGTCCAGGACGAGTTCGCTGGTGACGGAGGCGCGCAGGGACCACTTGTGCTTGATCTCCGGTGCCGAGAAGCCGGGACTGTCGGTGGGGACGACGAAGCCGCGGATGCCTTCCTCGGTCCGCGCCCAGACGACGGCGACCCCGGCGACCGAGCCGTTGGTGATCCACATCTTGCGGCCGTTCAGCACCCAGTCGTCGCCGTCCCGCTTGGCGTGGGTGCGCATCGAGGCGGGGTCGGAGCCGTGGTCGGGCTCGGTCAGCCCGAAGCAGCCGATCACCTCGCCGGCCGCCATGCGGGGCAGCCATTCGAGCTTCTGCTCCTCGCTGCCGAACCGGTGGATGGCGTACATCGCGAGGGAGCCCTGCACGGAGACCAGCGACCGGATGCCCGAGTCGGCCGCCTCCAGCTCGAGACAGGCCAGGCCGTACTGGACGGCGCTCGCGCCCGCGCAGCCGTAGCCGGTGAGGGACATGCCGAGGGCGCCGATCGAACCGAGTTCGCGGGCGAGGTCCCGGATGCCGGGCAGTTCGCCCTGCTCGTACCAGTCGGCGACGTACGGCAGCACACGGTCGGCCGCCCAGGTGCGGACGGTGTCCCGGACGGCCAGGTCCTCCGGCTCCAGCAGGTCGTCGATCCCGAGCGGGTCGGCGGCATCGAACGGGGGCAGCTTCGCGGACGCGGACATGGAACACCCTCCGGGACACGGAACGTCGGCAAAACTAGCAGCGCTAGTCACGGCTCTCCGGCCGACGTTACGGTGCAGTGTCCCGCACGTCCAGAGGAGGTCAGGCGGTGACCCGCGGCTTCCCGGCCGCGGTCTCCGCCTCGCGCGGCGAAGGCAGCGCGGGCTCGCCGGCCGCGGGTTCGCCGCCCGCCGACTCCCCGCCCGCCAGAGCCTCGTCCGTCGGAGCCTCGCCGCACTGCATGAGCCACGGCAGCCGCAGCGCCATCACCGCGCCCAGCAGCAACAGACCCGCGCTCACCAGCAGCGTGACATGCAGCCCGTGCACGAAGGAGTCCCGCGCCGCGCGGCGCAGCGCCGCCCCGGCCGTGCCGCCGAGCCGTCCGGCGACCTCGTAGGCCTCGCCGAGCGAGTGGCCCGCCGCATCCGAGGCGGGCCGTGGCACGCCCGGCACCGACCGCAGCCCCGGCGTGTAGGCCGCGTTCATCACGCTGCCCAGCAGCGCGATGCCGATACCGGCCCCGAGCTGGTACGACGTCTCGCCGATCGCCGCCGCGCCGCCGGCCTGATCGGGCGGGGCCTCGCTGAGCATCGACTCGTAGGCCCCGAAGAGCGTGGTCTCCAGACCGAAGCCCAGCAGCACGAAGCCGGCCAGGAGCAGCGTCGGGTCGTCGGTGCCGCCCATGCCCGTCAGCGTCAGCACCGCCGCGGCCGTCAGGCAGAAGCCGAAGCACACCATGCGGCGCGGACCGAAGCGGCGCAGCATGCGCGCCCCGGCGAGGCCGGCCGCCATCGCGGCGAGGGTGAGGGGCAGCAGTCTCAGGCCGGTCTGCAGCGGGGACAGGCCGAGCACCAGTTGCAGGTACTGGGCGGCGATCAGCTCCAGGCCGACCAGCGCGAGCATGGCCAGCACGATGCAGCCCACCGAGGTGCTGAACGCGGGCCGGCGGAACATGCACAGGTCCACCAGCGGATGCGGGAGCCGCTGCTGGCGCCGTACGAAGAAGAAGAGGAGGGCGGCGCCGATCAGCAGGGGCAGCACGGTCAAGGGGCTCGCGACCGCCTCCCCGCCGCCGAGCCGCTTCACGCCGAAGACCACGCCGAACAGCCCGGCCGCCGCCATCAGTGCGCCGGTCACGTCCCAGGGGCCCGCGCCGTCGCCCCGGGACTCGGGCAGCAGCACCCGGCCGACCGGGAGGCTCACCAGCATCAGCGGGATGTTGACCAGGAAGACGGCGCCCCACCAGAAGTGCTCCAGCAGGAAGCCGCCGAGCAGCGGTCCGACCGCCGCGCCGACCGCCGCGACCGCGCTCCAGACGCCGATGGCGAGGGCGCGCTCGCGCCGGTCGGGGAAGACCTGGCGCAGGATCGACAGGGTGGCCGGCATGATCATGGCGCCGCCGACGCCGAGCAGCGCGCGGGCGACGATGAGCATCTCGGCGGTCGGCGCGAACGCGGCCACGGCGGAGGCGACCCCGAAGAGGGCGTAGCCGAGCAGCAGGACGCGTCTGCGGCCGACCCGGTCGCCGAGGGTGCCGAAGAGGATCAGCAGCGAGGCGCAGACCAGCGGATAGACGTCGACGATCCAGAGCAGTTCGATGGCGCCGGGCTTGAGGTCCTCGGTGACGGCGGGGACCGCCACGTGCAGCACGGTCGCGTCGAGCGCGACGAGCAGCAGGCTGACGCAGAGCACGACGAGGACGACCCAGCGGTTGGCACCTGCCCCGGGCGCCCGACGGCGCGGCCGTACGGCAGCCGTGGTCGTCCCGGACATGTACGTACCTCCCAGATGATCCCTCGTGTGGGGCGGACCGACGGGGGTGGGGACTCCCTGTCGTACGGCCGGAGAGGAGCGGTGTCTCCGGCCCGCGCGAACCCACGCGGGTGACTCGTCAGCGTACGCGAGTCCGCCCCGCGGTCACGTGGCGGACCTCTCACCCACCGGAGGGAACCCGTGTGGCGTACGCCACGTCGGCCCCTCTTGACCGTGAACCGGCGACCGGTCCGGTGGGGCACGCGGTCGATAATCGAGCCCGTGACCGATCTTGCGACGCGCGTGGCCCCGCCCCACGCCACACTTCCGCGCCGGGCGGCCCCGGCCCTCCTGGGCTATGCGGCGGTCCGCGCCCTGGGGCTGGTGGTGCTCGCGGTGTGGAGCGCCGCGCGCGGCAAGAACGCGTTCACCTTGCTGACCGCGCGCTGGGACTCGCTGTGGTACGCGCGGGTCGCCGAACTGGGGTACGGCTACGAGGTACGGCTGCCGAACGGGGACGTCCACTCCAACCTCGCGTTCTTCCCGTTGCTGCCGTGGCTGGAGCGGCTGCTGCACGCGGTCACCCCGCTGTCGTACGCGGGCGCCGGGTTCGTGGTGAGCCTGGTGGCCTCGCTCGCCGCCGCGGCCGGGATCTTCGCGGTCGCGGACCGGGTGTACGGCCCCCGGGTCGGGATGTGCGCGGTGTTGCTGTGGGCGGTGCTGCCGGTCGGGATCGTGCAGTCGATGGCGTACAGCGAGTCGCTGTTCACGGCCCTGGCAGCCTGGTCGCTGTACGCCGTGCTGACCGGGCGGTGGGTGGGCGCGGGCACGCTGGCGGCCCTGGCCGGGCTGACCCGGCCGGTGGGGGCGGCGGTGGTCGCGGCGGTGTGGGTCGCGGGCGCGGTCTCGTTCGGGCGAGAGCGCGGCACGAAGCACGCGCCGGGCGCGCACCACGACGAACACGCTCCCGCGCCCGGCCCCGGCGCGTCCGCCACTCCGTACGCCCCCGCTTGGCGGCGCGCGCTCGGCATGCTGCTCGCTCCGCTCGGGGCCGCGGGCTACGTCCTCTGGGTCGGCCATCGCACCGGCGGGGGCCCGCTCGGCTATCTGGACGTGCAAGCCGGATGGCGCAACGGCTTCGACGGCGGCTACGCCTTCGCCCGCTTCGTGGCCGACAAGTTCACGTCATTCCCGTCCGCCCTCGCCGGTCTCGGCCTGATCGCCGGGGTGGCCCTGCTGATCTGGCTGTACGTCACCGGCGTCCGCGCGCGCCAGCCGGTCGAACTGCTGGTCTACACGGGCGTCGTGCTCGCCCTCGCCCTGTGCGCGTCGAGCTACTTCGGCTCCAAGCCACGGCTGCTGATGCCCGCCTTCCCGCTGCTGCTGCCGCTCGCCCGTGCCCTGGCCCGGCCACGCACGCCCCGATCGGCCCTGCTCACGGCGGGGTTGGCGGTCGCGGCGGCGGTCTACGGGGCGTTCTGGCTGAACGGTTCCGGCCCCCCATGATCGACCGGGCCGTCCGATGACGCCCCGGAGAATTCCGCGCCATGACCGGGTTAACACATTCATAAGCGCCATATAAACAACACCCGGCATGATCAAAGGAATTGGCCCGATCGGACTCACCGGATTGCGGAATCCCGGGAATTCAGGCCCCCCTTGAGAGGTTTCCCACATCACATCGTCATCACAAAGACGCTGTTTCGACCGGGAACACCGCTCACTCGCTGTAACGTCGATTGGGTGCGTACCGAACGAAACCTCACCCGGCGTCTGGACCGGGTGTTCGCCAGGCTGGACCGTGAGCCGGAACGACCGGCCCACATCGATGTGCCGAGGATGAGCCGGCACCGGGTCGTTCTGTTCTCCGCGACCCTGGCTTTCTACCTGGCGATCGTGTGGGCCGTGGTGACGACCTCCTGGCTGGTCCGGCTGGACTGGCAGGTCATGTTCTTCCGGCCGTACCAGCAGTGGCCCGAGATCCACGCGTTCCTCGACTACTACGTGGTGCTGGGCCAGCGCGGCCCCACCGCCGTGATGGTCGCGGCCTGGCTCGGCTGGCGCTCCTGGCGGCAGCACACCCTGCGCCCGCTGCTCACCCTGGCCACCTCGCTGCTCCTGCTGAACATCACGGTCGGCGCCGCCAAGCTCGGGATGGGGCGGCTCGGTCCGCACTACGCGACCGTGATCGGCTCGAACGAGATGGGTCTGGGCGGCGATATATTCCCCAGCGGCCACACCGCCAACGCGGTGGTGACCTGGGGAATCCTGGCGTATCTGGCCTCCACCCCGACAGCGCGCCGCTGGCTGTCGGCCCTCTCCGCGGTCACCTCTCTCGGCGTCGGCCTCACCACCGTCTACCTCGGTACGCACTGGCTGAGCGACGTGCTGCTGGGCTGGGCCGCCGGTCTGCTGATCCTGCTCGCCCTGCCCTGGTTCGAGCCGCTGATCGCCAGGGCGGAGCTGTGGCTCTTCGACCTGCGCGACCGCTGGCGCGCCCGCCGTGGCCTGCCCGCGCCCGAACCGGTCGCGCCGGTCGCGCCGGTGCTGCTCAAGCCCCGCAACCTGCCCGCCGAGCAGCCGACGCCGGCCCGCGAGCCGGTGGCCTCCACCCGGACCTCCCGGGGCCTGGCGCACCTCGCGCCCGGACCGCACACGGCCCGTTCGGAACGCACCCCGGTCACCCCGGCGGGCAGCCGCCGCCCGCCGCACGCCGACCGCCTCCCGCGCGGCACGTCCCAGCCGGCCCGGCCCCTGACCGGCGGCTGACGGCCCACCCGGCACGGGGTTCGGTACGCACCACCACCCCGCACCACGACGAAGGCCCCGCTCCCGGACAGGAGCGGGGCCTTGCGCGTATCCACCCGGGGACCGGCGGTCAGCCCTTCCAAGCGCGGGCCACCCGGCCGTCCCGTACCTCGAAGTTCAGCCGTCCGGCCCGGTACTCCATGGTGATGATCGCGCCCGGCGGCAACGACCGCACCGTCGACCAGCCGCGCTGCCGCGCGAGCCGTTCGGCGTGCGCCGCGTCGAGGCCGACGTACCCGTCCGGGCTGTCCTGGGGCTCCGCTGACGGAGCGGGAATCGGTGCCATGCGGCCACGCTAGGCCGCAACCGGCGGTGACGGAAGCCGGGCACGGACGGGTAAGAGCCGTATCCGGCTCCCGTCACACTTCTGTCACAGCCACTCCGATCCCGTTTCGACCTCGGTCACATCATCCGCTGCCACGGCGCGTGTCACACGAACGGGGGTTTCCGTTCGGCTTACCGGGGTAATCGAACAGAATTCACGCGTGTCGGAGGGCCGCTCCGAATTACCCGGCGGAAAGTGCCGCAGTGGGGATCGGGGCGGGCCCGGGGCGCGATTCCCCGCGCAATCCGCGGTGGCGCCACGGCAGCTGACGCCACATAGGAAATTCACGGATTCAGCACATACCCGCCGGACGCCCCCTGACGGAGCGCACGCCCGGCGAGCATCAGGACGGACGGCTCGCGGGTGCGCGAGCCGCGGGCTGCCGCGGGCCCGGGCCCGACGATGCGAAGGGGCGAGCGAGCGATGGGGACCGAGACCGCAGGGGCGCCGGCGCGACCGGTGCGGCGGGCCAGGGCCGGCCGGCTGGTGGTGGACTGGCTCACCACCACCGACCACAAGAAGATCGGCCACCTGTACCTGATCACGGGCTTCGGGTTCTTCCTCGTGGGCGGGGTCATGGCGCTGCTGATGCGCGCGGAACTGGCCCGGCCGGGGCTCCAGCTCATGGGCAACAACCAGTACAACCAGCTGTTCACGCTGCACGGCACGATCATGCTGCTGCTGTTCGCGACCCCGAGCTTCGCGGGCTTCGCCAACGAGCTGATGCCGTTGCAGATCGGCTCCCCGGACGTGGCCTTCCCCCGGCTGAACATGCTGTCGTACTGGCTCTTCGCGTTCGGCGGGCTGATCGTGCTGAGCTCGCTGCTGGTGCCCACCGGGCCGGCCGCCTTCGGCTGGTTCGCCTACGCGCCGCTCAACGACGCCCGGCACTCCCCCGGCGTGGGCCCGGACCTGTGGATCATGGGCCTGGCGCTGGCCGGCTTCGGGACGATCCTCGGCGCGGTCAACTTCCTCGCCACCATCGTCGGGATGCGCGCGCCGGGCATGACGATGTTCCGGCTGCCGATCTTCACCTGGAACACCCTCTTCACGTCGATCATGATCCTGATGGCGTTCCCGGTGCTGGCGGCGGCGCTGCTGGCGCTGGAGTCGGACCGGCGCTTCGGCTCGCAGGTGTTCCAGGCGCCGAACGGCGGGGCGCTGCTGTGGCAGCACCTGTTCTGGTTCTTCGGGCACCCCGAGGTGTACATCATCGCGCTGCCGTTCTTCGGGATCATCACGGAGATCATCCCGGTGTTCAGCCGCAAGCCGATCTTCGGCTATCTGACGCTGGTCGGCGCGACGATGGCGATCACCGGCCTGTCCATGGTGGTGTGGGCGCACCACATGTTCGCCACGGGCGCGGTGCTGCTGCCGTTCTTCTCCTTCATGTCGTTCCTGATCGCGGTGCCGACGGGGGTGAAGTTCTTCAACTGGACCGGCACGATGATCAAGGGCTCGCTGTCCTTCGAGACGCCGATGCTGTGGGCGATGGGCTTCCTGGCGACGTTCCTGCTCGGCGGGCTGACCGGGGTGATCCTGGCGTCCCCGCCGATGGACTTCCACGTCACGGACTCGTACTTCGTCGTCGCCCACTTCCACTACGTGGTCTTCGGCACGGTCGTCTTCGCCGTCTTCGGCGGCTTCTACTTCTGGTGGCCGAAGTTCACGGGCAAGATGCTGGACGAGCGACTCGGGAAGATCCAGTTCTGGACCCTGTTCGTGGGCTTCCACGCCACGTTCCTGGTGCAGCACTGGCTGGGCGCCGAGGGGATGCCCCGCCGGTACGCCGACTATCTGGCCGCCGACGGCTTCACCACGCTCAACACGGTCTCGACCATCGGCTCGTTCCTGCTGGGCCTGTCGACGCTGCCGTTCCTCTACAACGTCTGGAAGACGGCCATGTACGGGGAGAAGGTGGAGACCGACGACCCCTGGGGCTACGGCCGTTCCCTGGAGTGGGCCACGTCCTGCCCGCCGCCCCGGCACAACTTCCTCACCCTGCCCCGGGTCCGCTCGGAGTCCCCCGCGTTCGACCTGCACCACCCGGAGTACGCGGCCCAGGCTCCGCAGCCCGAGCCGAAGCGCCATCAAGCCGGTCCCGAAGCCTCCTGACGGCGCCGGCCGGTCCGGCGGACCCGGCCGCCTCGTACGGCGGGCCCGGCACCAGGCGGTGAAGGGCCGGCACGCGGACAGCCGCCGTCCTCACCGGGACGGCGGCTGCCTGCCGGGTGTGCCGGGCTCAGAGCGCGAGGCGCTGGCCGGGCACGATCAGGTTCGGGTCGTCGCCGATGACGGCCTTGTTGGCGGCGTAGATCCGCTGCCAGGTGGTGCCGTGCCGGGCCGCGATGGTGCTCAGAGTGTCTCCCTGGCGGACGGTGTAGTCACCGTGCGAGGCACCACGGCGGGTGGTGGTCGCGGGACGTTCCGGCGCCTTCGCCGGGGTGGACCGGACGGGCGCGGACCTCGTCGTCGCGCCGCCGTCGTGGGTCGCCGTACCGGAGGAGCCGGTGCGGGCCGCCGCCGGAGCGGCGCCGGAGGCCCCGGCCCGGGCCGAACAGACCGGCCAGGCGCCCCAGCCCTGGGCCTGCTGGACCTTGGTGGCGACGGCGATCTGCGCGCTCCTGGAGGCCTGGTCGGCCGTCGGGGCGTAGGCGGTGCCGCCGTACGCGCGCCAGGTGCCGGCGGAGAACTGGAGCCCGCCGTAGTAGCCGTTGCCGGTGTTGATGTGCCAGTTGCCGCCGCTCTCGCACTGGGCGATGCGGTCCCACACCCCGTTGTCCGCCGCGGCGGCGTTGCCGGTGGCGGCCAGCAGTCCCAGCGGGGCCAGCAGGGCGGCTCCGGCGAGCGCGGCCGTCGTACGGCCCTTGCGGCCGCCGTCAGGTCGGGCGCCGTCGGGACGGGCGGTGTTGCGGGTGGTATCGGCACACTCGGACATGTAGTTCCCTCTCCACGAACCCGGGCTCCCCCAAGGCGGAGCGCGGCTCACCGCGTAGGACCGCGGTTCCTCGCGCCCGCCCCGTCCGCCGTGACCGGTGTCGGCGATTCAGCGCTGCCTGGTGCCGGCCGGCGGACGTACCCGAGCGGTGCTCGTTGCACACGGCGGAGGAATGTAAGGAGGGTGAGCGGCGGGAATCAACCAACTCACCGTCCGTCCAGGCCAGTTACGTGTTACTGCGGGTATCGGCGATTTTCGGCCACCCACTACATGCGCTGATTTCCTGATTTGTCGACCACCGGCCGACGCGATCTGTGACCCACTTCACCTGCCCAAGTTCCTTGACGGCGAGCGGAGTTGACAGTGAGTGTTCGATTCCGCACCGGAGGTGACCGTGCGCGGTGGAAGGTGCGAACCGGTCGCCCCCGGGGCGTGACCACCACCACAGGACGCCCGTTGAGTTCTTCATGAGCCCGGAACCCCGGGGCTCATCGGCCGGGAGCCACCCGGCCGACCCAGCACCGCATCCCGAGGGAGCCACCCGTGCCGCGCATGCTCGACGTCAGCGACGCCGTACGCGCCGAGATCGGCGACGAAGAAGCCGACCGGCTGCTCGCCGGAGAGAACGCCCCGGGCAGTTACGACTGCACGTCCTGTCGCACCCCGGGCG
Organism: Streptomyces flaveolus; assembly: GCF_000716535.1. Lineage (GTDB taxonomy): Bacteria > Actinomycetota > Actinomycetes > Streptomycetales > Streptomycetaceae > Streptomyces > Streptomyces flaveolus_A. The sequence continues at coordinate 92,644 of NZ_JNWV01000033.1, forward strand.
ACTCCGAGCAGGAGCGCACCAGCACCGTTCTGTTCGTCGGCGACGAGACCGCCGTCCTCGCCTTCGCCCACGCAAGCTGCCTGCCCTCGCAGGTCGTCCAGGTGACGGAGGAGCAGCTCCAGGGCGCCGTCCGCTCCATCGGCCCCGTCGGCGGCGACCCGGCCGGCGGTGAGCCGCGCACGTCCGTGCCCGAGCAGGCGGTGCTCGGCGTGACCAGCGGACTCGTCCTGGTCGACGGGGAACTGCACCCCGCGCTCGTCGTCGAGCCGACCTCACCGATCGTCCGTCCGGGCACCACCGGCACGGGTGACGACTTCCTGCCGCTGCTCATCGAGCAGGGCTTCATGCCGGTGTCCGAGCTGGCGTCCGTCCCTCCGGTGCTGCACGGCTGGTCCGTCCTGCTGGCCGTGGGCCAGCTGCACGCGGTGCTGCAGCCGTCGGCGGCCGGCGGGCAGCCGGTGGCCTGGTGGCAGGCGCACCAGCCGCTCCAGGTGACCGACAGCTGGCGGGCCGCGGCGAACAAGCACCAGCAGGTACTGATGTTCGCCGCGCCGGTCGGGTCCATCGGCCGCCAGCCCCGGGAGGACCTGCTGCGGGACGCGCTGGACAAGGCCGCCGCGGGCGGTCGGCTGGTCGCCGCCGCGCTTCCCCTCGCGGGCACCTGAGCCCCGGTGAGCCGTCCGGCCGCATCTCTTTCCGGTTACGGTCGTTTGGACATACGTGCACGCATACGACACTCCTCCCCGCCGGTCCTTCTCCTCCGTGCCGTCCGCCCGGACGGCGCACGAGCCGTCCGGCGGGTCCTCGGCCACGCCGATCTACGACTCGCTCTACGCGGAGTGGGTCAGGACCTTCCGCACACTGCCGGGGGACCGCAGCGGTGAGGAGGGGCTGCGGTTCAGCGCCTTCGGGGACTTCCCGGACGGCACGGGCGCGTACGGCGGGCACCGGGCGGGGACGTTCAGCAGCTCCTACAGCGCCTACAGCGCGGGGGCCTACAGCGCCCGGCAACAGTCGCAGTGGCAGCGGGTCGGCACGCTGGGCCGGCATCAGGAGACGGGCATGCACCACGTGCCGGCCGCGGCCGCCCTGCCGCCGGGGCCGCGCCGGAGCGCGTGACGGGCACACGGACGAGGAGGGCGGCCCTGGGATCCCAGGGCCGCCCTCCTCGTCGTACCGACGTTACTTCTTCTTCGCGCCGCGCTTCTCGCGCACCCGCACCGAGATGTGGATCGGGGTGCCCTCGAAGCCGAACTCCTCGCGCAGGCGGCGCTCGATGAAGCGCCGGTAGCCCGCCTCGATGAAGCCGGACGCGAAGAGCACGAACCGCGGGGGCTTGGTGCCGGCCTGGGTGCCGAACAGGATGCGCGGCTGCTTGCCGCCCCGGATCGGGTGCGGGTGGGCCGAGACCAGCTCACCGAGGAAGGCGTTCAGCCGGCCCGTGGGGACGCGCGTCTCCCAGCCGGCCAGCGCCGTCTCGATCGCCGGGACCAGCTTCTCCATGTGCCGGCCGGTGCGCGCGGAGACGTTGACCCGGGGCGCCCAGGCGACCTGGCCCAGCTCGGTCTCGATCTCCCGCTCCAGGTAGTAGCGGCGCTCCTCGTCCAGCGTGTCCCACTTGTTGAAGGCGATGACCATCGCGCGGCCCGCCTCGACGGCCATGCTGATGATCCGCTGGTCCTGCACGGAGATGGACTCGGAGGCGTCGATCAGCACGACGGCGACCTCCGCCTTCTCCACGGCGGCGGCCGTGCGCAGCGAGGCGTAGTAGTCCGCGCCCTGCTGGAGGTGGACGCGCTTGCGGATACCGGCGGTGTCCACGAACTTCCAGGTCTTGCCGCCGAGTTCGATGATCTCGTCGACCGGGTCGCGGGTGGTGCCCGCCAGCTCGTTGACGACGACGCGCTCCTCCCCGGCCACCTTGTTCAGCAGCGAGGACTTGCCGACGTTCGGGCGGCCGATGAGGGCGATGCGCCGCGGGCCGCCGATCGCGGTGCCGAAGGACTGCTCGGGGGCGTTCGGCAGGACCTCCAGCACGGCGTCGAGCATGTCGCCCGTGCCGCGGCCGTGCAGGGCCGAGACCGGGTGGGGCTCGCCGAGGCCCAGGCTCCACAGGTAGGCCGCGTCGGCCTCGCCGCTCGGGCCGTCGACCTTGTTGGCGCACAGCACGACCGGCTTGCCGGCCTTGCGCAGCAGCCGGACGACCGCCTCGTCGGTGTCGGTCGCGCCGACCTTGGCGTCGACCACGAAGACGACCGCGTCGGCCGCCTCGATCGCGTACTCGGCCTGGGCGGCGACGGAGGCGTCGATGCCGAGGACGTCCTGCTCCCAGCCGCCGGTGTCCACGACCTTGAAGCGGCGGCCGGCCCACTCGGCCTCGTAGGTGACCCGGTCGCGGGTGACGCCCGGCCGGTCCTCCACGACCGCCTCGCGGCGGCCGATCATCCGGTTCACCAGTGTCGACTTGCCGACATTGGGGCGGCCGACGACGGCGAGCACGGGCAGCGGGCCGTGGCCCGCCGCCTCGATGGCGCCCTCGACGTCCTCGATGTCGAAGCCCTCTTCCGCGGCGAGCTCCATGAACTCCGCGTACTCGGCGTCGCCGAGAGCCCCGTGCTCGAACTCGTGCTCGGCCGAGCCGTCGGGCTGGATGTCGTCGTTCATGAAGTCCGTACCTCGTCGTTCATTCGTGGTGATCGGTGGAGCGAGCCCCTCGCGGGGGCTGATCCACTACTCAAGTGTCGCCCGGCGCCCGGTCAGGCGCCTGGCGTTTTCCAGGTGGCTGGTGAGCTGCTTCTGGATGCGCTCGGTCGCCTCGTCCAGCGCCTTGCGCGTACGCCGCCCGCTGCCGTCGCCCGCCGGGAACGGGTCGCCGAAGACGACGTCGACGCGGGAGCGCAGCGGGGGCAGCGCCTTTATCAACCGGCCGGGCCGCTCCGCGCTTCCCAGGACGGCCACGGGGACGATCGGCGCCCCGCTGCGGACCGCGAAGTAGGCCAGCCCGGCGCGCAGCGAGGCGAAGTCCCCCTCGCCCCGGGTGCCCTCCGGGAAGATGCCCAGCACTCCCCCGGCCGCCAGCACGTCGAGGGCCTGGCCGATCGCGGTGCGGTCGGCGGCGGCCCGGTCGACCTTGAGCTGGCCGATGCCGGTCAGGAAGGGGTCCAGCGGACCGATGAAGGCTTCCTTCTTGATCAGGAAGTGCGTCGGCCGGGGTGCCACGCCCATGACCATCGGGCCGTCGATGTTGTGGGAGTGGTTCACCGCGAGGATCACCGGGCCGCCGGCCGGCACCTTCCAGGCGCCGAGCACACGCGGCCGCCACAGCCCGTACATCAGGCCGACGCCGATGCGCCGCCCGACCTCGGCGCCCCGCTCCGACGCGACCGGCGGACGGCTCACTTCCCGGCCCGCTTCTCCTCGACCAGGGTGACGACGCACTCGATGACCTGGGCGAGGGTGAGCTCGGTGGTGTCCACCTCGACCGCGTCGTCGGCCTTGGCGAGCGGCGAGGTCTTGCGGCTGGAGTCGGCCGCGTCCCTCTTGATCAGGGCCTCGCGGGTGGCGTGGACGTCGGCGCCCTTCAGCTCGCCGCTGCGGCGCGCCGCACGGGCCTCCGGGGAGGCGGTGAGGAATATCTTCAGGTCGGCGTCCGGCAGGACGGTCGTACCGATGTCCCGGCCCTCGACCACGATGCCGTTCTCCGCGCCGGCGGCCAGGGAGCGCTGCAGCTCGGTGATCCGGGCGCGCACCTCGGGCACCGCGCTGACCGCGCTGACCTTGGAGGTGACCTCCTGGGTGCGGATCGGGCCGGCCACGTCGACGCCGTCGACCGTGATGGCCGGGGCGGCCGGGTCGGTGCCGGAGACGATCTCGGGCTTGCCGGCGACGGCGGCGATCGCGGTCGGGTCGTCCAGGTCGATGCCGTTGGTCACCATCCACCAGGTGATCGCCCGGTACTGGGCACCGGTGTCCAGGTAGCTGAGGCCGAGCTGCGCGGCCACGGCCTTCGACGTGCTCGACTTGCCCGTGCCGGAGGGACCGTCGATCGCGACGATCACGGGCTTGGCGGTCGGGGCGGCGCCGTTTTCCACGGGAGGGCACCTTCCTGGTGAAGGGTGGTGAGCGGGGTCCGGGGCGCGAGGGCGCCCCGCACAAGGTTACTGGCTCGCGGGAGGCGCCCTCACCGGGTGTTACTGGCGCAGCGCCCAGCCCCGCTCGCGCAGTGCTTCTTCCAGCACGGGCACCGCCTTCGGTTCGACGCTGAGCTGGACCAGACCGGCCTGCTGCCCGGTCGCGTGCTCGATCCTGACGTCCTCGACGTTGACCCCGGCCCGGCCCGCGTCGGCGAAGATGCGGGCGAGCTGGCCGGGCTGGTCGTCGATGAGGACGGCGACGGTCTCGTACGCGCGCGGGGCGCTGCCGTGCTTGCCGGGTACCCGCACCTGGCCCGCGTTCCCGCGGCGCAGCACGTCCTCGATGCCGGCGGCGCCCTCGCCCCGCTTGGCCTCGTCGGAGGACTGCAGGGCGCGCAGCGCGCGGACCGTCCCGTCCAGGTCGGCGGCGACGTCGGAGAGCAGGTCGGCGACCGGTCCCGGGTTCGCGGACAGGATGTCGATCCACATGCCCGGGTCGGAGGCGGCGATCCGGGTCACGTCCCGGATGCCCTGTCCGCACAGCCGTACGGCGGCCTCCTCGGCGTGCTCCAGGCGCGCGGCGACCATGTTGGACACCAGGTGGGGCATGTGGGAGACGAGGGCGACGGCGCGGTCGTGGGCGTCGGCGTCCATGACGACCGGCACGGCCCGGCAGTGCGAGACCAGCTCCAGGGCGAGGTTGAGCACCTCGGTGTCGGTGTCCCGGGTCGGGGTGAGCACCCAGGGGCGGCCCTCGAAGAGGTCGCCGGTGGCGGCCAGCGGGCCGGACTTCTCCCGGCCGGACATGGGGTGCGTGCCGATGTACGCGGTGAGGTCCAGGCCGAGCGCCTCCAGCTCGCGGCGGGGGCCGCCCTTGACGCTGGCGACGTCCACGTAACCGCGGGCCACGCCCCGGCGCATGGCGTCGGCGAGGACCCGGGCCACGTGGGCGGGCGGGGCGGCCACGATCGCCAGGTCGACCGGGCCGTCGGGGGCCTGGTCGGTGCCGGCGCCCAGCGCGGCGGCCGTGCGGGCCTGCTCGGGGTCGTGGTCGGCGAGGTGGACGGTGACGCCGCGCTGGGTGAGGGCCAGGGCGGCGGAGGTGCCGATGAGGCCGGTTCCGATGACGAGTGCGGTTCTCACTGGGCGATGTCCTTGCGCAGGGCCGCGGCGGCGCCGAGGTAGACGTGGGTGATGTCGGCGCGGGGCTTGTCCGACTCGACGTGCGCGAGGACGCGCACGACGCGGGGCATGGCGCCCTCGACGTCCAGTTCCTGGGCGCAGATGAGGGGGACGTCCACGATGCCGAGCTTGCGGGCGGCGGCGGCCGGGAAGTCGCTGTGCAGGTCGGGGGTGGCCGTGAACCAGATGCTGATCAGGTCGTCGGCGGTCAGCCCGTTCCGCTCCAGGACGGCGGTGAGCAGGGCCCCGACCCGCTCCCCCATGTGACCGGCCTCGTCCCGCTCCAGTTGGACGGCCCCCCGGACCGCTCGTACCGCCACGGCGCTGCTCCTCGCTGACATGCGTGTTCCGTTCTTGGTCCGTCCAGCGTAGTCAGCCCGCGCGGGACGGGCGCGGGCCGCTCGCTCGCTGAGACGATGCGAACGTCCCGGTATCCACCGATACGCATATCTTCTGTACGGAGGTCTGACATGCCCCAGCCAGCGACACGGCGGACAGTTCTCGCCACGGGCGCCGGTGCACTCGCCCTGGGATGTGTGGGGTGCGGTGCCAAGGACGGCGGTGAGGCGACGTCGGCGGCGACGGAGTCGGCGTCCGCGTCCCCGGCCGCGAAGGAGGCGGCCGACAACGGGAAGGCGCTGGCGAAGACGAGCGACATCCCGGAGGGCGGCGGCAAGGTGTTCAAGAAGGAGAAGGTGGTGGTCACCCAGCCGAAGAAGGGTGACTTCAAGGCCTTCTCGGCGATCTGCACGCACCAGGGCTGCGTGGTGGACCGGGTGGCGGACGGCACCATCGACTGTCCGTGTCACGGCAGCAGGTTCCGCGTCACCGACGGCTCGGTGGCGCACGGCCCGGCGGTCAGGCCGCTGCCCCAGCGGTCGATCACGGTGGACGGAAAGTCGATCCGCCTGACCTGAGGGTGCCGCGTACGCTCCGGGGATGCAGCCGCACGACCTCGTACGCGACCACACGATCTACGCCTGTGTCATGGGCTCCCGCGCCTTCGGTCTGGCCACGGACGCCAGCGACACCGACCGGCGCGGGGTGTTCCTCGCCCCGACCCCTCTGTTCTGGCGGTTCGAGAAGCCGCCGACGCATGTGGAGGGGCCGGGCGAGGAGCGGTTCTCCTGGGAGCTGGAACGCTTCTGCGAGCTGGCGCTGCGCGGCAACCCGAACATCCTGGAGTGCCTGCACTCCCCGCTGGTGGAGCACGTGGACGACACCGGCCGCGAGCTGCTGTCCCTGCGCGGCGCCTTCCTGTCCCGGCAGGCGTACGACACCTTCACGCGGTACGCCCTCGGCCAGCGCCGGAAGCTCGACGCCGACATCCGCACGACGGGCGCCCCGCGCTGGAAGCACGCGATGCACCTGCTGCGCCTGCTGACGAGCGCCCGGGACCTGCTGCGCACCGGCGAGCTGCGGATCGACGTCGGTGAGCAGCGCGGGCACCTGCTGGCGGTGAAGCACGGCGAGGTGCCGTGGGCGCGGGTGGAGGCGTGGATGGTCCGGCTGGCGGCCGAGGCCGAGGAGGCCCTGCGGGACAGCCCGCTGCCGCCGGGGCCGGACCACGCGCGCGTGGCCGCGTTCCTGTACCGGGTGCGCCGGGCCTCAGCCCTCCAGGCGGAGCCGGACCACGAGGTCCTCCAGGGCGTCGTGGGCACCGGCGGCGTCGGGCAGGGCTGAGCCGGCCTGCGCGTCGTCCAGCACGGTGTGCAGCCGCTCCACGTCGGCCTCCACGCGCGCGTGGTCGACGTCGGCCTTGCCGTGTTCCCGGTCCCGCTTGGCGGCGATCAGCTCGGGCAGGTAGCCGGGAGCGCCGACCTCGTCCAGCAGCGTGGGCAGATGGGCCTGGACCTCGCCGCTGCGCATCAGGTGGATGCCGGTGAGCAGCACGCGGAAGGTGTAGAGCAGCGGCTTGAGTTCGCCGGTCTTCTCGAACAGCCGCCACTGGGTCACCGCGAACCCCCGGTAGTGGTGGGCGTGGTGGCTGGTGAGGACGCCGGGGGCCAGGGCGGCCAGCTCCCGGTGTGCCGCGGAGGTGTGCACGACCAGGGGCGAGAGCAGCTGCTCCAGCACATAGCCGTTGCGACGGAGCATCAGCCGTACGAACTTGCGCAGGTCGTGGGTGACGAGGTCCAGCTCGACGCCGTACCGGACCCAGGTCCGTGAGCGGGTCTCCTCCGGCTCTCGCAGTCCGACGAGGTCGGCGGCGGGGAGCAGGTGGACGCCGCGCAGGTCCACGTCGGAGTCCTGCGAGGGGAAGCCGTACAGGTGGGCTCCCGAGACGGTGGCGAACAGCAGCGGGTCGGGCTGTTCCGCGACCACCGGGGCCAGGTCTATGTCGAGGTCGTCGATCATGGACCTAAGCGTCCCAGAGCGCTCCCAGGGCCAACAGGTCGCCTCGGTACTCGATCCGCTCCGCCCAGTCGGCGGGCCAGGCATCAGCGCCCAGCCAGGCGCCCGCGAAGGCGCCGGTGAGGCAGGCGATGGAGTCGGAGTCGCCGGCGGTGCAGGCGGCCCGGCGCAGGGCGGTGACGGGCTCGTCGGGGAAGAGCAGGAAGCACAGCAGCCCGGTCGCGAGGGCCTCCTCGGCGATCCAGCCCTCGCCGGTGGCGAGGCAGGGGTCGGTCTCCGGGGAGACGGTCCGCGCGGCCTCCTGGAGCCGGCCGAGGATCTCCAGGCACTCGTCCCAGCCGCGCGCGATGAAGTGCTCGGGGCCGGGGTCCTGCGAGCGGGTCCACAGGTCGCCGAGCCAGGTGTGGTCGTAGCGGGTGCGGTTCTGGAGGGCGTAGGAGCGCAGGTGCCCGACCAGTCCGGCCGGGTCGGTGCCCTGGGCGAGCAGGTGGACGGCGTGGGCGGTGAGGTCGGAGGCGGCCAGCGCGGTGGGGTGGCCGTGGGTGAGCGCGGCCTGCAACTGGGCGGCGCCGGACCGCTGTTCGCCGCTCAGGCCGGGGGCGAGCCCGATCGGGGCGACCCGCATGTTGGCGCCGCAGCCCTTGGAGTCGATCCGGCTGGCGTCCTGCCAGGCCCGGCCCTCCGCCTTGAGCAGCTCGCAGGCCCGCAGACAGGTGGTGCCGGGGGCGCGGTTGTTCTCGGGCGACTCGTACCAGTCCACGAACTCCTCGCGCAGGGGCCGCTCCAGCCGCTTGGGGGCGAGGAATCCGCGCTCCATGGCCGTGCGCAGGGCTCGCCCGAGGGCGAGGGTCATCTGGGTGTCGTCGGAGACGAAGGCCCGCTTCGGCAGCTCCATCTCCCGCCAGGGCCCGCACTTGGCGAGGATCGACGGCACGTCGTTGAATTCGGTCGGGAAGCCGAGGGCGTCCCCGAGGGCGAGGCCGAGAAGCGCTCCGGTCGCCGGCTGCTTGGGCATATACGCCATCCCCCTTTATCGTCACCATGACAATAAAGGGGGATGGTGAGCACGGCAAGGCGCTTTAGAGGTCGACTTCCTTCATCAGCATGCCGACCTCGGTGTTCGACAGGCGGCGCAGCCAGCCCGACTTCTGGTCGCCCAGGGTGATCGGGCCGAAGGCGGTGCGCACCAGCTTGTCGACCGGGAAGCCCGCCTCCGCCAGCATGCGGCGCACGATGTGCTTGCGGCCCTCGTGCAGGGTCACCTCGACCAGGTAGTTCTTGCCGGTCTGCTCGACCACCCGGAAGTGGTCCGCGCGCGCGTAGCCGTCCTCGAGCTGGATGCCGTCCTTCAGGCGCTTGCCCAGGTCGCGCGGGATCGGGCCGACGATGTGCGCGAGGTAGGTCTTCTTAACGCCGTACTTGGGGTGGGTGAGGCGGTGGGCCAGCTCGCCGTGGTTGGTGAGCAGGATGACGCCCTCGGTCTCGGTGTCCAGCCGGCCGACGTGGAAGAGCCGCGTCTCGCGGTTGGTGACGTAGTCACCGAGGCACTGCCGGCCCTCCGGGTCCTCCATCGTGGAGACCACGCCCGCGGGCTTGTTCAGCGAGAAGAACTGGTACGACTGGGTCGCGACCGTCAGGCCGTCGACCTTGACCTCGTCCCGCTCGGGGTCGACCCGCTTGCCCTGCTCGGTGACGATCTCGCCGTTCACCTCGACCCGGGCCTGGTCGATCAGCTCCTCGCAGGCCCGCCGGGAGCCGTAGCCCGCGCGCGCGAGGACCTTCTGCAGCCGCTCGCCCTCCTGCTCGGCGCCCGGGAAGGTCTTGGGCAGCTTGATGTCCTTCTTGCCCGCGTACCGCTCCCGGTTGCGCTCCTCGACCCGCGTCTCGTACTCGCGCGAGCGCGCCGGGGCCGTACGGCCGCCCTGCCGGGGCTGCTTCGGGCCGCCCTTGGTTCCTCCTCGCGCGGCACCGCCGCGCCCGGCCTTGGGACCGTCCTTGGTGGCCCCAGGGCCCACGTCGTAGCGGCGCTCCTCGGGGCGGGGCTTGCGGGGCCGTCCCTGCCCCTGCTTCTGGTCCCTGTCGTTGCCGGCACCGCGGTAGTTACCGCGCCCGCCGCTCTTGCCGCTGCCGCTGCTTCGCATCAAGGTTTCCGTCTTAGTCGTCTGCGTCCTGACCGCCGGGCGCGTCGGGCGCGTCCGGGTCGAACGACGGGACTCCCTCCTGGGTCTCGGCCTCGATCGCCTCCGCCTCCGGGAGGAAGGGCGCGAGCTCCGGAAGCTCGTCCAGGCCACGCAGGCCCATCCGCTCCAGGAAGTAGTTCGTCGTCCTGTACAGGATCGCACCTGTTTCGGGTTCCGTGCCCGCCTCCTCGACCAGACCGCGTTGGAGGAGGGTGCGCATCACGCCGTCGCAGTTGACTCCGCGTACGGCGGAGACCCGGCTGCGGCTGACCGGCTGGCGGTAGGCGACGACCGCCAGGGTCTCCAGCGCGGCCTGGGTGAGGCGGGCGGTCTGGCCGTCCAGGACCAGCCGTTCGACGGCGGGCGCGTAGGCGGCGCGGGTGTAGAAGCGCCAGCCGCCCGCGACGAACCGCAGCTCGAAGCCGCGGCCCTGCACGGTGTACTCGTCGGCCAGCTCGCGCAGGGCGTCCGCGACCTGCCGCCTGGGCCGCTCCAGGATCTTCGCCAGATGCTCCTCGGTCGCGGGCTCGTCCACGACCATGAGCATCGCCTCCAGGGCGGGCTTGAGGTCGAGGTCGGCGACGGCCGGCGGCCCGGCCGGGACCTCGGCGGTCTGCTCACTCACGGCTTCTTCTCCTCCTTGGGCGGCTCGGGCGGCCGGTCGAACTCGTCCGTGACCAAGGGCGCCCCGTCCGCGTCCCCGCCGGTCCAGCGCACGGTCAGCTCCCCGAGCGCGGCCTCCTGCTCCAGGGCGACGGCCTTCTCCCGGTACAGCTCCAGCAGGGCGAGGAACCGCGCCACGACGGTGAGCGTGTCGTCGGTGTCCTCGATCAGCGCCCGGAAGCTGGCCTCGCCCAGCTCGCGCAGCCGGGCGACCACGATGCCGGCCTGCTCCTGCACGCTGACCAGCGGGGCGTGGATGTGGTCGACGTAGACCTGCGGCTTGGGCTTGGGCTGCATGGCCTTGACCGCCAGCTCGGCGAAGCCCTCGGGGCCGATGCTGATGACGACCTCGGGCAGCAGCTCGGCGTGCTGCGGTTCCAGGCCGACGGTACGGGGGTGGCGCCGGGCCTCGTCGTCGAGCCGCCGGTCGAAGATGTCGGCGATCTGCTTGTAGGCGCGGTACTGGAGCAGCCGGGCGAACAGCAGGTCCCGGGCCTCCAGCAGGGCGAGGTCGGCCTCGTCCTCCACCTCGGCGGCGGGCAGCAGCCGGGCGGCCTTGAGGTCGAGCAGCGTGGCCGCGACCACCAGGAACTCCGTGGTCTGGTCCAGGTCCCAGTCGGGTCCCATGGCCCGGATGTGCGCCATGAACTCGTCGGTGACCTTGGACAGGGCGACCTCGGTGACGTCCAGCTTGTGCTTGGAGATGAGCTGGAGGAGCAGGTCGAAGGGGCCCTCGAAGTTGGCGAGGCGAACCTTGAAGACGCCGTCGGCAGCGGGCTCCGCTTCAGCGGGCTTCGATTCGACGGGCTCGGGCGTCTCCGGCTCGGCGAGCTCCGGCTCGGCCCCGGACAGCTCCGGCTCAGGCAGCTCGGACTCCGGCAGCTCCAGCTCGGTGGGCTCGAACCCAGCGGGCTCCAGCTCGGTTCCGGACAGCTCCGGCTCAGGCAGCTCGGCCCCGGACAGCTCCGGCTCAGGCAGCGCGGATTCCGGCAGCTCCGGCTCGGCAGGCTCGGACCCAGCGGGCTCCGGCTCGGGCTCAGGCAACTCCGGCTCGGGCAGCTGCGGCTCGGGAGCCTCCGCGGGTACGGCGGCGGGCTCGTCCGGTGTCGCTCCCGGTCCTCGCCCCAGCGCACGCCGACGGCCGGCGGATGCGCCGGGGGCAGGGGCTTCGTTCGAGGTCATGGCCCCCGCAGGCTACCGCTAGCGCCCGCGCAGCCGTCGTACGAGGATGCTCGCGTCCCCGCGGGACTCCAGGTCGGCCAGGACCACGGCCACGGCCTCGCGGACGATCCGCCCGCGGTCCACCGCGAGCCCGTGCTCGCCGCGGAGCACCAGCCGCGCGTGCTCCAGATCCATCAGCTCCTCGGCGGAGACGTACACGGTGATCTTCTCGTCGTGCCGCTCGCGCCCGCTGGGCCGCCGGGCCGCCGACCGTCCGCGCTTGCGGGGCTGCGCGGCGGCAGAACCTTCCTGCGCCGCCTGCCGCCGGGCCGGCCGGGTACGGGACTCGCCGGCCTCGGCCGACTCGGCCTCCGCCGCCACGTGCTCGGCGCCCTCACCGTCGCCGCTCCGGACGGGCACCGACTGCGGTGCGTCCTCGGCGGCGGCCGCCTCGTCGCTCTCCCCCGCGGGAGCCGGCACCCGGGCCTCGCCGTTGGCCGCGCGGCGGGGCGTGGACGGCTGGAGCGCCATCCCCCCGGTCGTGCGGAACAGTTCGTCGGCCCCGGGCAGACTCACTCGGCGTGACACCGGGCGAGCACCTCCCTGGCGAGCTGGCGGTAGGCGGCGGCACCGACGGAGTTGGAGGCGTACGTGGTGATCGGCTCACCGGCGACCGTGGTCTCCGGGAAGCGGACCGTGCGGCCGATGACCGTGTGGTAGACGTGGTCGTCGAAGGCCTCGACCACGCGGGCCAGCACCTCGCGGCTGTGCACCGTGCGCGAGTCGTACATCGTGGCGAGGATGCCGTCGAGCTCCAGCTCCGGGTTGAGCCGTTCCTGGACCTTCTCGATGGTCTCGGTCAGCAGGGCCACACCGCGCAGGGCGAAGAACTCGCACTCCAGCGGCACGATCACCTTGTGCGCGGCCGTCAGCGCGTTGACGGTGAGCAGGCCGAGCGAGGGCTGACAGTCGATCACGATGTAGTCGTAGTCGGGCAGCAGCGGCTTCAGGGCCCGCTGGAGTGTCGACTCGCGCGCGACCTCGGAGACCAGCTGGACCTCGGCGGCCGACAGGTCGATGTTGGACGGCAGCAGGTCCATGTTGGGGACCGCCGTCTTCAGCAGGACCTCGTCCGCGGACATGCCCCGCTCCATGAGCAGGTTGTAGACGGTGAGGTCCAGCTCCATCGGGTTGACGCCGAGACCGACCGACAGCGCGCCCTGCGGGTCGAAGTCCACAAGCAGCACGCGCCGGCCGTACTCCGCGAGCGCGGCACCCAGGTTGATGGTCGACGTCGTCTTGCCGACGCCGCCCTTCTGGTTGCACATCGCGATGATCGTCGCGGGGCCGTGGTCGGTCAGCGGGCCCGGGATCGGGAAGTACGGCAGCGGGCGTCCGGTCGGGCCGATGCGCTCACGGCGCTGGCGGGCCGCGTCGGGCGCGAGCGTGGCCGCGTACTCGGGATCGGGCTCGTACTCGGCGTCGGGGTCGTAGAAGTGCCCCTCGGGCAGTTCGTCGTAGTCGGCGAAGTGGTTGTGGGGCGCGCCACTTCCGTCGCCGGCCATGGCGTTCACGTGATGGCCATCCATGCTCTGGTGTGCTGTCCCGGCCGCCTGCGGACCGGAACTCTGGTGGGCTGCGAAGGTGCGCACAGCTACGGAGCCGACAGCCTCGAATCCCGCGGGGCCCTGGCCCCGTGCAGGCATTCCTGGTTGACCACCCCCGGGAGAAAATGTCGACTCATTCACAAGTCGTCTTACCTCCTTGGTGACCAGGAAACTTCTAGACAAGGTCAGCGTGGCACCATGCCGACGGTTGGCGACTCTATGGCGTGTCGGCGGTCCGCAGCAACACAATCCGCCGGACCCGGCAGGATGTGTCGGCAATGAAACATCTCGCTGTCAAGGGCGTACGGCCGTCGCACAGCAGGTTTCACCGGTGTGCGAATCGGTCGAAGGGTTACGTTCGAGGCGAGTTGACCGAGAGCCGCAAAGTGACCATACACACACCCGGCCGGACCTTGTCGGGCAAGGTCCGGCCGGGTGCGCGCTGTTGACGAGCCGTGTTGACGAATCGCCTTTTGGGTCAGCCGAGAAGGCTCTCCAGCTCGACGTGGTCCAGGCCGTGGGCCTCGGCGACCTCCTTGTAAACGACCTTGCCGTCATGGGTGTTGAGACCCTTGGCAAGCGCGGGGTCGCGGCGCAGCGCCTCCACCCAGCCGTTGTTGGCCACGGAGACGATGTACGGCAGCGTCGCGTTGGTGAGGGCGTTGGTGGAGGTGTTGGGCACCGCGCCCGGCATGTTCGCGACGCAGTAGAAGACCGAGTTGTGGACCCGGAAGGTCGGCTCGGCGTGCGTGGTGGGACGGGAGTCCTCGAAGCAGCCGCCCTGGTCGATCGCGATGTCGACAAGGACACTTCCCGGCTTCATGCGGGACACCATCTCGTTGGTGACCAGCTTCGGGGCCTTGGCGCCCGGAATGAGGACCGCGCCGATGACGAGGTCGGCGTCGAGGACGGCCTTCTCCAGCTCGAAGGCGTTGGACATGATCGCCTTGACCTTCGTGCCGAAGATCCGGTCCGCCTCGCGCAGCTTGTTGATGTCACGGTCGAGCAGGGTCACCTCGAAGCCCATGCCGATGGCGACCTGGGTGGCGTTCCAGCCGGAGACACCGCCGCCGATGACCACGGCCTTGGCCGGGGTCACGCCCGGGACGCCGCCCGGCAGCACGCCGCGGCCGCCGGCCGCGCGCATCAGGTGGTAGGCGCCGACCTGCGGGGCCAGCCGGCCCGCGACCTCGGACATCGGGGCGAGCAGCGGCAGGGCGCGGTTCGGCAGCTCGACGGTCTCGTAGGCGATGGCCGTGGTGCCGGACTCGATCAGCGCGTCCGTGCACTCCTTGGAGGCGGCCAGGTGCAGGTAGGTGAAGAGGATCTGGTCCTTGCGCAGGCGGTGGTACTCCTCGGCGATGGGCTCCTTGACCTTCAGCAGCAGGTCGGCGGCGGCCCACACCTCGTCGGCCGTGTCGAGGATGGCGGCACCGGCCGAGACGTACTCCTCGTCCGTGATGGAGGAGCCGAGGCCGGCGCCCCGCTCGACGACGACCTGGTGGCCGTTGCGCACCAGCTCGTGCACACCGGCGGGGGTGATGGCCACCCGGAACTCGTTGTTCTTGACCTCGCGGGGGATGCCGACCTTCACGTCGATCACGGTCCTTGGCTCAGAGGGTATGGGGGTGCAATAGAGACGTACCCAGACATGCGGGGGCATACCGGGAGACACCGCAGGAGAACGAGCGGCAGAGCCAGTCTAATGAAGGCGTTCCGGCTGTCTAGCCTTTCATTGCATCAATCTCCACTGGACGCACTACGGATTTCGCAGGCGTTAGCGTCTTGTTCCGGCCTTGCGTCCTCTTCCGGTGGCTCCTCACCCAGCATGCGCTCCGCCGCAGCACGGTGCAGGCGGGCCGACGCGGGGTCGCCGAGCCGGTCCAGGGTGTCGGCGAGGCGCAGCTGGAGCGCGGCCTGCAACCGCGCGTCCTCGGCGCGCCGCGCCCACTCCACGGCCTCCTGGCAGGTGCGCAGCGACTCCTCGGGCCGCCCCGCGTACTCCTGCACCCGGGCGATCTCGCTCAACGCCCGCGCGCTGGCGGCGACATCGCCGCTCCTGCGGTAGCCGGCCAGGGCGGCCCGCCAGTTCCGCAGCGCCTCCCCGTAACGGCCGGCGTAGGTGTGGGCGGTGCCGATACGGCCGTACAGCCGGGCCGCCTCCGGGTGCTCCCCCCGCGCCAGCCGCTCGGCCAGCGCCCGGCCGAACCAGTCGGCGGCCCGGTCGTGGTCCCCCAGCTCCTGGTACGCGCCGCCTACGGATTCCATCGCGCGGCCGGTCGCGTACGGGTCGTTCGCCTCGCGTCCGGCGTCCAGGGCGGCCCGGTAGCGGGCCAGTGCCTCCAGGCTCCGGCCGGTCTGCGCGTCCAGATCGCCCAGGTTCAGCAGGGCCGCGGCCTTCTCCCGGGGCAGCCCCCGCCGCTCGGCGACGTCCAGCACGAGCCCGTGCAGCCCGTACAGGTCGGGTGCGGCGGCCTGCGTGCCGACATGCGCGGCCAGGGCCCTGACCAGCTGGGACATCAGCCGGCGGGCGAGGGTGTCCAGCTCGCCGTCGGCCACCGCGAGGCGCGCGGACGCCAGCAGGGCGGGCCGCCGGATGCGCAGCCAGTCGGCGGCGGCCCGCGGGGTCGGGAAGCGCAGCGCGGGGGGCAGGCCGCTCAGCTTCTCCCGGGCCTGCGGGCTGTCGGTCTCGGTGATCGCCCGGCAGGACTGCAGCAGCCGTACCGTCCGCTCCAGCATCCGGGCCCGGGCGAGCTGCAGCTCGGCGGGCCGCTCCTGGGTCTCGGCCAGGGCGCGCAGCAGCGGGTGCAGACAGCCGGGGACCTCGTACTGGGGCAGCGGGGAGTCCAGCGCCCGCAGCAGGCCGAGGGCGACCAGGTCGTCGAGGGTGGCGCGGGCGGCGTCGACAGAGCAGCCGGCGAGCGCGGAGGCGGTGTGCGGGTCGGCCAGTCCGGCCGGGGCGAGGCAGAGCAGTCGCAGTACGCGGGCGGCCGGGCCGGGCAGCTGGTCGTACACGAGCCGGAAGACGCGGGACAGCGGGGTGCCGTCCGCACCGCCGTCGGCGTGCAGCCGCTTGGCGAGGTCGGAGACGGCGGCCTGGGGGCGGGCGGCGAGCCAGCCGCCGGCCAGCACCAGCGCGGCCGGATGGCCCTGGCAGGCCTCGACCAGGCTCTCCGCGGAGCGCGGGTCGACGGTGACGCGGACGGAGCCGGCGTAGCCGGTGAGCAGTTCCACCGCGGACTTGGTGTCGAGGCCGCCGAGCGTGCACGGGCGGACGTCCGCGATGCCGGTGAGCGGGCCCCCGGAGACGGCCACCACCAGGCAGTCCGGGGCGTCCGGGAGCAGCGCGTCGACCTGCTCGGCGCCGGCCGCGTCGTCCAGCAGGAGCAGCATCCGCCGCCCGGCCAGGGCGGCGCGCAGGGCCGCGGCCAGGTCGTCCTCGGCGGCTCCGGCGGGGGCGGGCAGCTCCAGGGCGGCGAGCAGGTCGCGGGCGGCCTGCTCGACGGGCACCGGCGTGCCGCCGGGTTCGCTGAGCCGGGCCCGCAGCACTCCGTCGGGGTAGCGGCCGGCGACCTGCCGGACGAGTTGCTCGGCGAGGCGGGTCCGGCCGGAGCCGGGGCGGCCGGCGATGAGGAGCACGCGCGCGCGGGGGGCCTTGCGGCCGGAGAGGGTGTCCAGTCCGGCGCGCTCGATGTCGGCGCGCAGCTCCTTCAACTCCCGTGCACGGCCCAGGAATCGGTCCTCCCTGGCCGGGTGCGCGGTCCGCTCCGCACCGTCTGGGTCCACCGCCTGATCCGTCACGGGCCACACTCCCGTCCCACCGCACGCGCAAGCCCGCCGGTGTCTTCCGATGCGGGCGTTGAAGAGCCTAGTTCACGCTCTGCGACGTTCCGGGAAGAGCGCGGCGGAGGGATCGCCCGATCGGATCAGGCGATCGTCACACCGGTGGGCCGGACGGGTGCGGTCGGGTCCCGGACGGGCCGGGT
Source organism: Streptomyces flaveolus (assembly GCF_000716535.1). Taxonomy (GTDB): domain Bacteria; phylum Actinomycetota; class Actinomycetes; order Streptomycetales; family Streptomycetaceae; genus Streptomyces; species Streptomyces flaveolus_A. The sequence goes on from NZ_JNWV01000033.1 coordinate 109,911, forward strand.
CAGCTCTCGAAGGGGCGCGCGGGCCAGGGCGCGTCGGCGGGACGCAGCGCGTCCAGACCGTCCCCGCCCCGGGCGGCGACCAGGGAGAGCACGCCGACCACGAGGCAGTTGTTGTGCAGGTCCCCGGCCAGGACGCGGCGCACCAGTTCCTCGACCGGGACACGCGCGTGCTGCATGTCGGTCTCCTCGTGCTCCGCCGCGAAGCGCTCGCCCTCGGCCTCGGACAGGCCCCGGGCCAGGAAGATCCGTACGGCCTCGTCGCAGCCGCCCGGGGTGGTGTAGACGTCGGTCAGCACCCTCCAGTCCTCGGCCTTGACGTGCGCCTCCTCGTACAGCTCCCGCTGCGCCGCGTGCAGCGGGTTCTCGCCGGGCACGTCCAGCAGCCCGGCCGGGATCTCCCACAGCTTCTGCCGCACCGGGTGCCGGTACTGGTTGATCAGCAGCACCCGGTCCTCCTCGTCCAGGGCGAGGACGGCCACGGAGCCGGGGTGGACCTGGTAGTCACGGCGGGCCACCGATCCGTCGGGCATGACCACGTCGTCCGTGCGGACGGAGGTCTTGTTGCCCACGAAGGGGGTGTCCGTGGCCCGGATCTCCCACTCCTCGGGGGTGTCCTTGATCGTCATGCCCTGTCCTTCCACGCGCTTTTTGCGAAAACTCCGGCCGACGAAGAAAGCCGGGGCGCTCACCTGTGAAGGTTCGCACCCCGGCCACCGTACAACTGGTGTGTTACTTCGAGTTCTTCCGCTCGACCGCGGCCTTCACCAGGCCGGCGAAGAGCGGGTTCGCGCGGGTCGGCCGCGAGCGCAGCTCGGGGTGCGCCTGCGTGGCGACCAGGTACGGGTGGACGTCGCGCGGGTACTCCACGTACTCCACGAGCTTGCCGTCGGGGGAGGTGCCGGAGAAGACGATGCCGGCCTTCTTCTCCAGTTCCGCGCGGTAGGCGTTGTTGACCTCGTAGCGGTGCCGGTGACGCTCCTCGACGTACTCCTTGCCGTCGTAGACCTCGCGGACGATGGAGCCCTCGGCGAGCTTGGCCGGGTACATGCCGAGCCGCATCGTGCCGCCCATGTCGCCCTCACCGGCGACGATGTCCAGCTGCTCGGCCATGGTGGAGATCACCGGGTGGGCGGTGGCCGGGTCGAACTCGGTGGAGTTGGCGTCCGGGATGTCGGCCAGGTTGCGGGCGGCCTCGATCACGATGCACTGCAGGCCCAGGCACAGGCCGAGCAGCGGGATCTTGTTCTCGCGGGCGTAGCGGATCGCGCCGACCTTGCCGAGCACACCACGGTCGCCGAAGCCGCCGGGGATGCAGACGCCGTCCACGTCCGCGAGCTGGGCCTTGGCGCCGGCCGGGGTCTTGCAGTCGTCGGAGGTGACCCACTTGATCTTCACACGGGCCTTGTTGGCGAAGCCGCCCGCGCGCAGCGCCTCGGTGACCGACAGGTAGGCGTCGGGCAGGTCGATGTACTTGCCGACCAGCGCCAGGGTGACCTCGTGGTCGGGGTTGTGGACGCGGTCGAGCAGGTCGTCCCAGGTCGTCCAGTCCACGTCCCGGAAGGGCAGGTCGAGCTTGCGGACCACGTAGGCGTCCAGGCCCTCGGCGTGCACGACCTTGGGGATGTCGTAGATCGAGCGGGCGTCCGGGCAGGCGACGACGGCGGCCTCGTCGACGTCGCACATCAGGGAGATCTTCCGCTTGATCGCGGTCGGCACCTCCCGGTCGCAGCGCAGCACGATCGCGTCCGGCTGGATACCGATGTTCCTGAGCGCGGCCACCGAGTGCTGGGTCGGCTTGGTCTTCAGCTCACCGGACGGGCCGATGTAGGGCAGCAGCGAGATGTGCACGACGAAGACGTTGTCCCGGCCGACCTCGTGGCGGACCTGGCGGACGGTCTCCAGGAACGGCAGCGACTCGATGTCGCCGACCGTGCCGCCGACCTCGGTGATGACCACGTCGACCTCGTCGGTGGCCATGCGCCGGATGCGGTGCTTGATCTCGTTGGTGATGTGCGGGATGACCTGCACCGTGTCGCCCAGGTACTCGCCGCGGCGCTCCTTGGCGATCACGGTGGAGTAGACCTGGCCGGTGGTGACGTTGGCGGTGCCGTCCAGGTCGCGGTCGAGGAACCGCTCGTAGTGGCCGATGTCCAGGTCGGTCTCGGCACCGTCGTTGGTGACGAACACCTCACCGTGCTGGAAGGGGTTCATCGTGCCCGGGTCGACGTTCAGGTACGGGTCCAGCTTCTGCATCACGACACGCAGGCCCCGCGCCTTGAGCAGCATGCCCAGGCTGGAGGCGGTCAGACCCTTGCCGAGCGAGGAGGCGACACCCCCGGTCACGAAGATGTGCTTGGTCGTCGTGGTTTTGGGCGGCATGGCCAAGAGGGGGCTCCCGTGGTCGCGGTCTGGGGGTGCGATCCGGCGACCCTCCCGAGTGTTTCCGGGGGTGCCGTCGCTGCGGTTCGGGGGTTTTTCTCCCACCGGTCCACGGGCTACCAGCGTATCAGCGCCTGGGCGAGATGGCTCCCGGCCACTCTTCGCACTCGCCCGGGCACAGCGCGCCGCCGCAGGTGTCACTCGTGTCACTCAGGTCATACTGCGGACACACCGTTCTCACCCGGTGCTCACTCGTTCGGCCCACACAGGTTGCCCGGAGCGGCACGCAGATCATCTACGTGCGACGTATCCTGCTCGGACATTGGCTGCCGAGCCCGGCCGGAACGACGGCACACCCCCGCCAACATCACCCGGAACAACGAGAGCGCGGCAGTTCGTTGAGCAAAGACTGTCGTGTTGCCTCAGGGCTCGGCGGGCTGCTTTGCTTCACCGCTCAACGACGCTTAACAACGATCCCTTGACCGCACTAGCGACAGCCCCCTGCGCGGGGGTGTGACGTGGCCGTTCGACTGGAGTTGCACGTGGCCGGGCGCATCGAAGACTACGCACTCATCGGAGACATGCAGACCGCGGCGCTGGTCTGCCGGGATGGCACGGTGGACTGGCTGTGCCTGCCCCGCTTCGACTCGCATGCCATCTTCGCCGGCCTGCTGGGCACCGAGGAGCACGGTTTCTGGCGGCTCGGACCGGCACACGCGGCCGACGCCAAGCCGCCCACGGCCGCCCGGCGCAGCTACCGCGGCGACTCCCTGATCCTGGAATCGGAGTGGGACACCCCGCGCGGCACGGTCCGTGTGACCGATTTCATGCCCCCGCGTGACGGCGCCCCGCAGCTCATCCGGATCGTGGAGGGCGTCACCGGCCGGGTGCCGATGCGCTCGGCCCTGCGGATGCGGTTCTCCTACGGCCGGGTGGTGCCGTGGGTGCACAAGAACGAGGGGCGCACGGTCGCCGTCGCCGGACCGGACTCGGTGTGGTTCGACACCGAGGCCGAGACCTACGGCAAGGCGCTCACCACGTACGCGGACTTCACCGTCGCCCCGGGCGACCGGATCGCCTTCACCATCTCCTGGCAGCCCTCGCACAAGCAGCCGCCGCCGCTGCCGGAGCCGGAGACCTCGCTGGAGGCGACGGAGGACTTCTGGCGCGAGTGGGTCGAGCACTGTACGTACCACGGGCCGTACCGCGAGGCGGTGATCCGCTCGCTGATCACCCTGAAGGCGCTGACGTACGCCCCCACGGGCGGCATCGTCGCGGCCCCGACGACCTCCCTGCCCGAGGACATCGGCGGTGTGCGCAACTGGGACTACCGCTACACCTGGCTGCGGGACGCGGCGATCACCCTGTCCTCGCTGCTGCGCACGGGCTACCGCGAGGAGGCCCGCGCCTGGCGCGAGTGGCTGCTGCGCGCGGTCGCCGGCGACCCGGAGAACCTGCAGATCATGTACGGCATCGCCGGTGAGCGCGAGCTGGGCGAGGCGGAGCTGGACTGGCTGCCCGGCTACGAGTGCTCGGCCCCGGTCCGGGTCGGCAACGGCGCCGCGCACCAGCTCCAGCTCGACGTGTACGGCGAGGTCACCGAGGCCCTGCACCTGGGCCACATGACCGGGCTCGCCCGCAACGACTACGCCTCCCTGCTCCAGCTGAAGCTGATCCGGTACCTGGAGGACCACTGGCAGGAGCCGGACGAGGGCATCTGGGAGGTGCGCGGCCCGCGCCGGCACTTCGTGCACTCCAAGGTGATGGCCTGGGTCGCCGTCGACCGCACGATCAAGCTGATCGAGTCCGGCGACGCGGACGGCCCGCTGGAGCGCTGGAAGGAACTGCGCGACGACATCCACCGGGACGTGTGCGAGAAGGGTTACGACAAGGAGCGCAACACCTTCACCCAGTCGTACGGCTCGCAGGAGCTGGACGCCTCGCTGCTGCTCATCCCGCAGATGGGCTTCCTGCCGCCGGACGACAAGCGGGTGATCGGCACGATCGAGGCGATCCAGCGCGAGCTGTCCACCTCGGACGGGTTCATCCTGCGCTACCCGACGGAGGGCGACCGCGCGGGCGTCGACGGCCTGCCGGGCGACGAGGGCGCGTTCCTGGCCTGCTCGTTCTGGATGGCTGACGACCTGGCGATGATCGGCCGGGTGGACGAGGCCCGCAAGCTGTTCGAGAAGCTCCTCGCGCTGCGCAACGACCTCGGTCTGCTCGCCGAGGAGTGGGACCCGCGCCTGAAGCGCCAGGTGGGCAACTTCCCGCAGGCGTTCAGCCACGTCCCGCTGATCGACACGGCCCTGCGGCTGACCGCGTCGGGCGCGTACGGCGGCTAGACGCTCCGCCAGGGGCGCCGTGCGGGCTCTCCGTCCGGCGGCGGGTCCGCCGGGGCTCGTCGCGCAGTTCCCCGCGCCCCTTCGGGGGCGCCGTCCGCCTACGCTGGAACCGGACAGATGCCCCTTTCCGGAAGGGGGCGGCCATGGCTTCCCTCTCGAAGGCGGGTGCGGCCCTCGCCGCGCTGCGCGAGGATCTGGTCGGCGATGTGCTCGCCCCCGGGGACCTGGGCTACGAGGAGGCCCGCGCGGTCTTCAACGCGATGGTCGACCGGCGGCCCGCGGTGATCGCGCAGTGCGCGGACGCGACCGACGTGGTGCGGGCCGTGCGCTTCGGCAGGGAGCTGGACCTGCACATCGCGGTGCGCGGCGGCGGTCACGGCGTGGCCGGTACGGCGCTGGGCGACGGCGCGCTCGTGGTGGACCTGCGCCGGATGCACCGGGTGACCGTCGACCCGGCGGCCGAGGCGGTCCGCATCGAGGGCGGCGCCACGATGAGCCACCTGGACCGCGCCACCCAGCCGTACGGTCTGGCGACCACCGGCGGGCGGGCCTCCACCACCGGCGTCGGCGGCTTCGTCCTCGGCGGCGGCACCGGCTGGCTGGACCGCGCCTTCGGCCTCGCCGTCGACAACCTCATCGCCGTGGAGCTGGTGACCGCCGACGCCGAGCGGGTGCACGCGAGCGCCGACGAGAACCCCGAGCTGTTCTGGGCGCTGCACGGCGGGGGCGGCAACTTCGGCGTCGCCACCGCGCTCACCCTGCGGCTGCACGAGCTGCCGGAGTTCTCGATCGTCCTGCTGCTGTTCCTGCCGGACGTCGGACCGGACGTGCTCCGCACCTTCCGCGAGATCATCCGCACCGGTCCGGACGAGGTGGGCGGCGCGGCGCTGTACCTCACCGGCCCGCCCGAGGAGTTCACACCGCCGGAGCTGGTGGGCACACCGCTGTGCGCGGCCCTGCTGACCTATGCCGGCGGCGAGGACGAACTGCGCAAGCTCGCCGAGCCGCTGCTCGCGCTGCCGCACGAGGTGGAGCTGGCCGGTGACATGCCGTACGCCGATGTGCAGTCCATGCTCGACCGGCCGGCGGGGCTGCGGAACCACTGGTCGGCGGAGTACCTGACCGGGCTGCCGGACGAGGCCGTGGACGTCTTCTGCGCCCGCGCGGACGGCATGCCGGTGCCGACCCCCACCCAGCACCTGCTGTTCCCGCAGGGCGGGGCCGTCGCGGCCGGTCCGCACGAGTACCCGGTGCCCTACCGGGACGCCCCCTGGGCGGCGCACCCGCTCGCGATCTGGCCGGACCCGGCCGACGACGAGCGGGCGATCGGCTGGGTGCGGGACGTGCGCGCCGGCCTGCGGCGGTGGAGCACGGGGGCGGTGTACCTCAACTTCATCGGCGACGAGGGCCCCGAGCGGGTCCGCGCGGGGCTGGGCGCCGGGAACACCCTGCGGCTGGCGAAGGTGAAGCGGCGCTACGACCCCGACAACGTCTTCCGCTTCAACCACAACATCCGCCCGGTCTAGGCGGCGGCCGTTCGCCGGGAGCTGTCCTGAGGGCGTTGTCGCAGGTAGCGTCGCCGCATGGACAGCCGTACGGACCACCGATCCGACACCCAGGGCGCCGGGATCACCGTGCAGCGGGCGCTGGAACTGCCCGGACTGCGCAGCGGACTGCCGGAGGTGCTGGCGGGCGCCGACCGGCTCGGCCGCACCGTGCGCTGGGTGCACGCGGGCGAGGTCCCGAACATCGCCTCGCTGCTCAAGGGCGGCGAGCTGCTGCTGACGACCGGCTACGGCCTCGGCACCCGGCCGGCCGAGCAGCGGGCGTTCGTGCGCACCCTCGCCGAGCGCGGGATCGCCGCCCTGGTGGTGGAGCTGGGCCCGCGCTTCGCCCGGCTGCCCGCCGCCCTGGTGGACACGGCCCGGGCGGCCGGGCTGCCGCTGGTCCAGCTCCACCGCGAGGTGCCGTTCGTGACGGTGACCGAGGAGATCCACACCGAGATCGTCAACGGCCACTACGCGCTGCTCCAGCGCGCGGAGGAGGTGCACCGGCGCTGCACCGAGGCCCTGCTTGGCGGCGGCGGGGTGCCGCAGGTGCTGGACATCCTGGCCGGCTTCGGCGGCAACCCGGTGTTCCTGGAGACCGCCGACGGCCGGCTGCTGTACGCCGCCGGCGCCGGGCCGGAGGGCGCGGACCCGCTCCAGGTGTGGGAAGGGCTGCGCGGCCCGCACAAGGAGGCCCCGCCGCCCGCCGGGTCGGTGCTGGTGGACGTGCCCGGCGGCGGGCCCGGGGCCGCCGGTGCCGTGCGCGCCCGCCTGGTGCTGCTGCCGGTCCGCTCCCCGCTGGCCCCGGTGCACCGGATCGCCGCCGAGCGGGCCGCGGGCATCCTGGCCGTGGTGCTGATGCAGGCCCGGCAGGAGGAGGAGCTGGCGGCGCGCGGACGCGGTGACTTCCTCACCGACCTCGCCGAGGGCCGCATCGCGGCGGAGGACGCCCCGGCGCAGGCCCGGGTGCTCGGCTTCAAGCCCGGCGACAGCCCGCTGCTGCCCGTGGTGATGCGGATCGGGGACAGCCTCTCCCCCGGCGGGGGCTGGGCGGTGCTGGCCCTCGCGGTCTCCGAGGAGCTGGCCGCGGTGGGGGTGCCGGTGCTGCTCGGGGTGCGGCCGGTGGAGGGCCGTGTGCTGGTGCTGCTGGGGCTGCGCTCGGAGTCGGAGCGGGCGGCGGTCGCGGACCGGGTGGCGGCGGCGCTGCGGGCGGGGGTGGAACGGGCCGGGATGCGCCGGCCGGGCTCGCCGCCGCCGGTCGTGGTCGTCGGGGTGGCGGGCGGCTGGGCGGCGGCCTCGGCGGGGCTCAGGCACGCGGCGGAGACCGCGACGGCGGCCCAGGGCCTGACCGACCGGCCCTGGTACGACGCCCGGCGCCTCGACATCGACCTGTTGCTGTGGCGGCTGCGCGACCACCCGGACCTGGCGGCCTTCGTGGACCGGGCGATCGGCCCGCTGCGCGACCACGACCACCGCTCCAAGCCGCCGCTGCTGCCGACCCTGGAGACCTATCTGGCACACGCCGGCCGCAAGGCGGAGACGGCCCGCGAACTGCATCTGAACCGGCAGACGCTGTACAACCGGCTCGCCCGGATCGGGGAGTTGCTGGGCACCGACCTGGACGACCCGCAGACGGTACTGGCGTTGAGCCTGGCCCTGCGGGCACGCCGGCACGTGCCCTGAGGCCGCTCAGGCCAGTGGCCTCGGCTGCGTCAACTCGTCGTACACGCTGAGGACCTGGGCGACGGTCTCGTCCTCGGTCGGCCAGGTGGCGGCCTGCCGCGTCCCGCGCTCGCGCAGCACCGCGCAGCGCTCCGGGTCCGCGAGGAGCCGTACGACCGTGTCGGCGAGGGCTTCCGGATCGCCGTACGGGACGAGTTCGGCCGCGTCGCCGACGAGGTCCGGGATGCCGCCGACCCGGGTGGCGACGAGCGGCACACGTGCGTGCAGCGCCTCCTGGGCGAGGACGGACCGCGACTCCCAACTGCTGGTCAGCAGGGCCAGATCGGCGGCGGCGAGCAGCTCGGGCACGTCCTCGCGGTGCCCGATGAGCCGCACCGGCAGCTCCTCGTCCTCGATCCGCCGTTGCAGCACCGGCCGCAGCGGACCCTCCCCCGCGACGACCACCAGCGGCACCGGGTCGAGGTCGCGCCAGGCACGGGCCGCGTCGAGCAGGACGTCGTAGCCGCGGTGCCGGTCGAGGGAGCCGACCGCGATGAGCAACGGGCGTCCGGTGGCGCCGAGTTCGGCCCGGGTCTTGGGCCGCAGCCGGTCGGGGTCGTCACGGTCGAGCGGGTCGAGGGCGTCGAGGCCGTCGAGGTCGAGGGGGTCGGCGTCGAGGAGACCGCCCGGGCGGCGCCGGCCCGGCAGGCTGACGGCCGCGAGCCGGGCGTCGCGCGCGCCGGTCCGCCGGGCCCGGTCGACCAGGTCGGGGCTGGTGCCGAGGACCACGGCCGCCGTCCTCATCACGCGCCGCTCCAGCAGCCGCAGCATGTGAGCCCGCGCGCCCTCGGCGTGGGCCCGGTTGTGCCAGGTGACCACCAGCGGGGTGGTGCGTCCGCTGAGCGCGAGCACGGTCCGGAAGGAGGCGTGCAGGCCGTGCGCGTGCACCAGGTCGGCGTTCGCACAGGCCGTCCGGAGCGCGGCCACGGAGACGGGGTCGCTGCTGCGCGGCACGTGCACGTGCTCGGCGCCGACCCCGATGAAGTCGTAGGCGTGATCGGCCTCAACGGGGGCGCACACGGTGACCCGCACGCCCCTCGCCACCAGCCCCTCGGCCAGCGAGCGCACGTGCGCGCTGCTGCCGGCGTTGCCTCCGCCGAGCACCTGCACGGTGCGCAGCGGCGACTGGCCGTGCGGTGCGTTGCTGCTCAGGGGGCTCACGGGGCCGGGGCTCCTGGTTCACGGGGAGGGGCACGGGTTCACGTGGGGTGGTCACGAGGAAACGTACAGAAGGTAGCGGGCTCAGGGGGGCGGAAGGACGCACCCCGCGCGCCTCCCGGGCGGACCGTCCGTACCCGCTGCCCGCCCCGCGTTCCCTGCCAAGCATGCCAGGACGTACGGCCGTTCAGGGACATCCGGGAGGGCGCATCGTGCGGCGGGCCGGGGCAATGCGCCGGAGCACATCACCCACACGGGTGAAGGAACGCCTGCCGTGGCCGAACGGTGTACGAGGGCATACGACGAGGTCAGCCGCTCAAAGGGCCCGCGCCCAGGCGCTGACCCGGTCCCCGTGGCGGGCCGCGGCCACCAGAGCGACGGCGTGCGCGAGGAGCCCCGCGCGCCGATTTCCCGCCACCACGGCCGCCCCCAGTGCGGCACCGAGGGCGTGCGCCCCCGTGTCCCCGAGCATCACGCGCTCGCCGAGGTCGCCGGGCAGCACTGCCGCGGCGGCGCCCATCGCCCCGGCGGCCAGCCGGGCCCCCGGTCCCTCCCCCACGAGCCCCGGCGCCCCGAGCACGAGCACCGCGCCGGCGGCCCGCCCCGGCCGCACGTCGAGGAGGTTGACCAGGTGGGCCGTCCCGGCGATCACGACCCTGCCGAGCAGCTTGTCGAGCGGACGCTCCTTCATCAGCGCCCCCGCCACCAGCCCGGCGGCCGATATCCCGAACAACTTCACGGCACCACTGGTGACCTCACCGTCCCGCAGGGCCCTCAGATGCGCCCGGAATCCCCGCCGGTGATCCCCGGCGACATCGTCGTACGCCCCACAGGCCCCGGCGGCCAGCACCGCGAACCCGGCCGCGGGACGCACCCGCCCCGCGGCGACCGCCGCCCCCAGCACCGCGGCGGGCCCGGCGTACAGCCCCACGACCCGCCCGGCGTGGTTCGTCCGCTCCCAGCGCTCACGCCCGCCGGGGGCGGCCAACCGCAGCCCGGCACACGCCGCACGCGCCAGCAGCACGGCCGACCCGAAGGCACCCTTCCTGTGCGCACATACGATCACCGCATCACCCTAAGGGCGTGCTACGCACCCCTCCCGGGACCGGGGCGAACGCCTGGCCCGGCGCCCGCCCCGGTGCGCGCGGTGCTACAGGTCAGCCCTGGCCGTCGCCAGGAGTTCCTCCGCGTGGGCGCGGGCCGTTTCGGAGTCCTCCTGGCCCGCCAGCATGCGGGACAGCTCGCGGACGCGCTCCTCGCCCTCCAGGACCTTCACACCGGAGCGGGTGACGGAGCCGTCGTTGGTCTTCTCCACCAGCAGCTGGCGGTCGGCGAACGCGGCGACCTGGGGCAGGTGGGTGACCACGACGACCTGCGCGGTCTTGGCGAGCTTCGCCAGCCGCCGGCCGATCTCGACCGCCGCCTTGCCGCCGACACCCGCGTCGACCTCGTCGAAGAGGTACGTCGGCACCGGGTCGGTGCCCGCGAACACCACCTCCACGGCCAGCATCACCCGGGACAGCTCACCGCCGGACGCGCCCTTGGCGATGGGCCGCGGCGGGGCGCCCGGGTGCGGGGCGAGCAGCAGCTCGACCTCGTCCACGCCCGAGGGGCCGTAGGCGACCGTCCGCCCGCCGACCTCGACGCCGTCCGGGTCCTCGGTCTGCCGGATGTCGAAGGACACGCGCGCGTGGGGCATCGCCAGCGAGGCCAGCTCGGCGGTGACGGCGGCGGCGAACCGCTCGGCGGCCTCCGTCCGCGCGTCCGTCAGCGCCTGCGCGAGCCCGCCCAGCTCGGTGCGCAGCGCGTCCCGCTCGGCCGTCAGCTCCTCGATCCGCTCGTCGTCGCCGTCCAGCTCGGTGAGCCGCGCGGCGCTCCGCTCGGCCCAGGCCAGGACGCCGGCGACGTCGTCCCCGTACTTGCGGGTCAGGGCGTTCAGGGCGGCCCGGCGCTCCTCCACGGCGGCCAGCCGCAGCGGGTCGGCGTCGAGATCGTCGGCGTACCCCGCGAGCTCACCCGCCACGTCGCCCAGCAGGATGCCGATCTCCCCGATCCGGTCGGCGAGCGCGGCCAGCGCCGGGTCGTGCGACCGCACGGACTCCAGGGCCCGGTGCGCGCCCGCCACGAGGGTCGAGGCGTCGATGCCCTCGGGGTCCTCGGGATTGCCCGCGAGAGCGGCGTGCGCGGCCGTCGCGGCGGACGACAGCGCCTCGGCGTGCCCCAGCCGCTCGGCCTCCTCGGCCAGCTCCACGTCCTCGCCGGCCCGGGGCTCCACGGCGGCGATCTCGTCGAGGCCGTACCGCAGCATGTCGGCTTCCTGCGCCCGCTCACGCGCACGCGTGGTGATCTCCTCCAGCTCGGCGGAGACGGCCCGCAGCCGCTTGTACGCCTCGCCGTACTTGGCGAGCGGCACGGCGACGGCGTCGCCCGCGTACCGGTCGAGCGCCTGCCGCTGCCGGGACAGCTTCAGCAGCCCCTGCTGGTCGGTCTGCCCGTGCACGGCCACCAGGTCGTCGGCCAGCTCGGCGAGCAGCCCGACGGGCACGCTGCGCCCGCCCAGGTGCGCCCGGGAGCGGCCCTCGGCGGAAACGGTACGGCTGATGAGCAGCGCCCCGTCGTCCAGCTCCGCCCCGGCCTCCTCGGCGCGTACGACGGCCGCGGCGCCGGGGGGCACGGCGACCCGCCCCTCCACCACCGCCTTCTCGGCGCCGATCCGCACGAGCGCCGGGTCGGCCCGGCCGCCGAGCAGCAGCCCCAGGCTGGTGACCACCATGGTCTTGCCCGCACCCGTCTCACCGGTGACGGCGGTGAACCCCGGTGACAGCTCGACGACGGCATCGTCGATGACCCCGAGCGACCGTATCCGCATCTCCTCCAACACGGAACAGACCATACGAGGTCCGGGGCGGCGAGCGCACATGGCCCGCCCATGTCACTCCGAGGGGTGGTGGGGTGCTCCCCGCCATCCCGTGGTCGGCAACGCGAACTTCGCGACAAGCCGGTCGGTGAAGGACGAATGGTGCAGCCGGGCCAGCCGTACCGGCACAGCACCCCGCCGCACCTCGACCCGCGCCCCCGGCGGCAGCTCCACGGTCCGCCGCCCGTCGCACCAGAGGACCCCCGGCGGGATGTGCGGCAGCACCTCCACCGCCAGCACCGAGTCCGGCGAGGTGACCAGCGGCTTGGCGAACAGCGCGTGCGCACTGATCGGCACCATCAGCAGGGCCTCCACCTCCGGCCACACCACCGGCCCGCCGGCGGAGAAGGCGTACGCCGTGGACCCGGTCGGCGTGGACAGCACGACGCCGTCGCAGCCGAACCCGGTGACCGGGCGCCCGTCGATCTCCAGCACGACTTCCAGCAGCTTCTCGGCGCCGGCCTTCTGCACGGCCGCCTCGTTCAGCGCCCAGTCGGTGTGCACGATGTCGCCGTTGCGGTGCACGACGACGTCGACGGTCATCCGCTCCTCGACCTCGTACGACCGCGCCACCACCCGGTCCACGACCCGGTCGAGGTCGTCCCGCTCGGCCTCCGCGAGGAACCCGACGCGCCCGAGGTTGACGCCGAGCATCGGCACCCCGGAGGCCCGCGCGAACTCGGCGCCGCGCAGCAGCGTGCCGTCGCCACCCAGCACGATCAGCAGCTCGCACCCGTCCAGGCACTGCGGGGTCGCCTCCTTGACGAGGGCCACCTCGTCCGGGAGCGGCAGGTCACGCGCCTCCTCCTCCAGCACCCGCACCCCGATGCCATGCCGCAGCAGGCCCTTGACGACGAGTTCCGCGCTGCGGATCGCCGCGGGCCGCCCGGTGTGGGCGAGCAGGAAAACAGTACGCGCCAGGTTCTGTGTCAACGCGGCCCCTCCGCCACTGCACGGTCGACGTCGGCCGGGTCCACCTGGGGTGCCCCCGCCCGCAGCCAGAGAAAGTACTCGACGTTCCCCGAGGGGCCGGGCAGCGGGCTCGCGGTGACGCCTCGCACCCCGAGCCCCAGTTCCCACGCCTTCTCGGCCACTCCCCGCACGGCCTCCGCCCGCAGCTGCGGACTCCGTACGACACCCCCGCTGCCGAGCCGCTCCTTCCCCACCTCGAACTGCGGCTTGACCATCATCACCAGGTCGGCGTCCGGCGTCACGCACCGCTTCAGGGCGGGCAGCACCAGTCCGAGCGGGATGAAGGACAGATCGCCCACGACAAGATCCACAGGTTCCCCATCGATCGCCTCAAGCGTCAACTCGCGTACGTTCGTACGGTCCTTGACGGTGACGCGTTCATCCTGCTGGAGCGACCAGGCGAGTTGGCCGTAGCCGACGTCCACCGCGACGACGTGGGCGGCGCCCGCGCGCAGCAGGACGTCGGTGAAGCCACCGGTGGACGCGCCGGCGTCCAGGGCGCGCCGGCCCTCGACGACGAGCCCCTGCGGCACGAAGGCCGCCAGCGCGCCGGCGAGCTTGTGCCCGCCGCGGGAGACGTAGTCGGGATCGCTGTCGTCGGCCTGGACGACGATCGCCGCGGCGGTCTCCACCTGCGTGGCCGGCTTGGTCGCCACGGTCCTGCCGACGGTGACCCGCCCGGCGGCGATCAGCTGGCTGGCGTGCTCGCGCGAGCGGGCGAGCTTCCGGCGGACCAGCTCCGCGTCGAGACGGCGGCGTGCGACTCCTGCCACGTTCGGTTCAGCTCCTGCTCTGGTGGTACGACGGTGAGGGGGCCGCAGGTCCCGGGCGGGCGTCGAGCGCGGTGAGCGCGTCGCGCAGCCCCCGGTGTACATCCTCGTACACCTCCACATGGCCGTCGGTGGCGAGGTGGTCGGCGTCGGCGAGCCGGTCGAGCTGGGCGTCGACGTCGGCGTTGCCGGTGGGGGTGCGCGGGACGTTCAGGGGGGCGGGCGCCGCGGGGTCGTACGCGGGCGCCGCCTCGGTGTCGATGTCGGCCTCGGACACGGACTCGCTCATGCCCAGACGCTACCGCGAACCGCTGGGGTACCGTCGTGGGCGATGGCCACGATCGAGGAGTGCCGCGCCGCACTGGGGAAGCTTTCGGACAACATGCAGGGGGCCGAGGGCGACGTCCGCGCGGCCGCCGCGCTGGACCGCTCGGTGAGCTGCCACATCACCGATCTCGACGTCACCTTCGCGGGCCGGATGACCGGCGGCCGGATCGAGGTCGACGAGACCCACCCGGGCCCGCCGCGCGAGAGGGCGCAGATCAGGCTCGCCATGGCCGGGGACGACCTGGTGGCCCTGGTGGGCGGCGGACTGAACTTCGCGACCGCCTGGGGCTCGGGCCGGGTGAGGCTGGAGGCGAGCCTGCTGGACCTGTTCCGGCTCCGGAAGCTGCTGTAGGCGTTCGCGTCGTCAGGAAACCGCCGTGGCCTTCTCCGCGCGCGCCTTGCGGGCCGCCGGCACCACCAGCGGGGTGCCCGTCTCCGGGTCCTCGATGACCTGGCAGCGCAGCCCGAAGACGTCTTCCACCAGTTGGGCCGTGACGATGTCGTTCGGGGCGCCCTCGGCGATCACCGTGCCGCCGCGCAGGGCGATGAGGTGGGTGGCGTAGCGGGCGGCGTGGTTGAGGTCGTGCAGCACCGCCACCAGCGTCCGGCCCTGCTCCTCGTGCAGCTCGGCGCACAGGTCGAGGACGTCGATCTGGTGCTGGATGTCCAGGTAGGTGGTCGGCTCGTCCAGGAGCAGCAGCGGGGTCTGCTGGGCGAGCGCCATGGCGATCCACACCCGCTGCCGCTGTCCGCCGGACAGCTCGTCCACGTACCGCTCGGCCAGCTCCGCCACACCGGTCTGCCGCATCGACTCGGTGACGACCCGCTCGTCCTCCGCCGACCACTGGCGCAGCAGGCCCTGGTGCGGGTAGCGGCCCCGGCCGACGAGGTCGGCGACGGTGATGCCCTCGGGCGCCACGGACGACTGCGGCAGCAGGCCGAGGGTCCGCGCGACCTTCTTCGCGGGCATCGACTGGATGGCGTACCCGTCCAGCAGCACCCGGCCCTGGCTGGGCCTGAGCATCCGCGACAGCGCCCGCAGCAGCGTCGACTTGCCGCACGCGTTCGGGCCGACGATCACCGTGAAGGAGTTGTCGGGGATCTCCACCGACAGCTTCTCGGCGATGACCCGCTGGTCGTAGGCGAGAGTGACGTCCTCCGCGGACAGCCGGTTCACAGTGCTCCTAGGGGTGTTCGGGTGCGCGCCGCTTCCGTCCGGGCCCTGCGCGCGCTTCATATCCGGCCCGCCCGGCGCTCGGTGACCAGCAGCCACAGCAGGTAGGCGCCGCCGAGGACGCCGGTGACCACGCCGACGGGCAGCTGATCGGCGCCGAAGGCGCGCTGCGAGGCCCAGTCGGCGGCGACCAGCAGGGTCGCCCCCATGCACAGGGAGGGCACCAGGTTGGGTCCCGGCGAGCGGGTCAGGCGCCGGGCGAGCTGCGGCGCGGTCAGCGCCACGAAGCTGACGGGTCCCGCGGCGGCCGTCGCTGCGGCGACGAGCAGGACGGCGCACACCATCAGCACGAGCCGGACGCGCTGCACCCGCACGCCGAGCGCGTTCGAGATGTCGTCCCCCATCTCCATCATCCGCAGACCGCGCCCGTTCGCGAGGACCAGCGGGACGAGGACGGCGCACAGCGCGAGCAGCGGCCAGACCTGCTCCCAGCCCCGGCCGCCCAGGGAGCCGGTCATCCACACCACCGCGCGGGTCGCGTCGACCAGGTCGGCCTTGGTGAGCAGATAGCCGTTGACCGCCGTCATGACCGCGTTGACGCCGATGCCGACCAGCACCAGCCGGTACCCGTGCACACCCCGCTTCCAGGCGAGCGCGTAGATGGCGAGACCGGTCGCCAGGCCGCCGGCCAGCGCGCCCAGGGTCACCTGGGAGGCGCTGCCGGACATCAGCACGATCACGACGAGCGCGCCGGCCGTCGAGCCCTGCGACAGGCCGAGCACGTCCGGGCTGCCCAGCGGGTTGCGGGAGACCGACTGGAACAGCGCCCCGCCGAGGCCGAGCGAGGCGCCGACCAGCAGGCCGACGAGGACCCGCGGCAGCCGCAGCTCGTTGACGATGAAGTCCTGGTAGGCGGTGCCGTTCCCGGCGAGCGTCCGCAGCACGTCGGCCGCCGGGATCTTCGCGTCGCCGGTGCCGATCAACGCCACACCGGCGGCACAGGCGGCGGCGAGCAGCAGCACGACGACGGTCAGCGCACGCGGGTCCAGGCGCAGCGAGAGCCCGCCGGGGGTGCGTACGGCACGGCTCCTGGAGTGTGTCTTCACAGCTGGGCCGTCCTCCGCCGTCGTACCAGAAAGATGAAGACCGGGCCGCCGATGATCGCGGTGACGATGCCGACCTGAAGCTCGGCGGGGCGGGCGACGACCCGGCCGACGACATCGGCGCCGAGGAGCAGCACGGGCGCCAGGACCGTGGCGTACGGCAGGATCCAGCGCAGGTCGGGGCCGGTGAAGGAGCGCACGACGTGCGGGACCATCAGGCCGACGAAGACGATCGGGCCGCACGCGGCGGTCGCGGCACCGCACAGGACCACGGCGGCCAGCATGGCCAGCGCCCGGGTGCGGTTGAGGTTCGCGCCGAGGGCACGGGCGGTGTCGTCGCCCATCTCCACGGCGTTCAGCGGCCGGGCCAGGGCGAGCGCGAGGACCGTGCCGACCGCGAGGAACGGCAGGACCTGCACGATGGTCGAGTTCGTGGCCGAGACCAGCGAACCCACCGTCCAGAAGCGCATCTTGCCCAGGGCCGCGCCGTCCGTGATCATCACGGCCTGGAGGTAGCCGTACAGGGCCGCGCTGATCGCCGTGCCGGCGAGCGCGAGCCGTACCGGGGTGGCGCCCCGGCTGCCGCCGAGGAACCACACCAGCGCGCCGACCGCCGCCGCGCCGAGGAAGGCGAACCACACATAGCCGGTGAGGCTGGTGACGCCCAGGTAGGTCATGGCCGTGACGACGGCGGCCGAGGCGCCCGCGTTCATGCCGAGCAGCCCGGGCTCGGCCAGCGGGTTGCGGGTCAGCGCCTGGAGCACCGCGCCGGACAGGCCGAGCGCGGCACCGGCCAGCAGACCGAGGGCCGTGCGGGAGAGCCGCTCGTCGACGACCACGTCGCCGTACGTCCCCGTGTCGTGGAACAGGCCGTGCCAGACCTGGTCCAGCGACAGCGCCTTCGCCCCGATCGCGATGCTCGCCACAGCGACGAGCACCAGGAGCGCGACCGAGAGCAGGAGCCCAAGGGCCCTCGCCTTTCGGCGGGTTGGGGGCGCGGGGGCGGTCTCCGCGCGCTGTTCCGGAGGACTGTCGACCAACACGAGGTTAGGTTAGCCTACCCTCGCTCCGACCACGATCCCCGGTGCCTGCGAAGCCCGCCGAGACCCGCGGTTCCTGCGGAGCCCGCAGCGGCCCGCTGAAGTCAGCGGCGGCCCGCCCGTGTTCCCGTTCCCGTGAGGTCCGCGCCTGGTGGACCGTCAGAGCCCCAGCCGGGCCAGCGCCTTCTCCCCGTCCAGCGCGCAGGATTCCTCCCCCGCCGCCGTCCAGGCCGCCGCGCACAGCGCCCGCAGCCCGTCCAGCGGCTCGCCGTCGCCCGTCAGCTCCAACCGGTCCGTCCCGGCCGTCGCCGTCCACCCGCCGCAACGGAAACCGTCACCTTCCTGGGTGATCTCCGGCTGCCCGGTGAGCAGCCCGCGCAGATCGGCGTCGACATACGTCGGCCGGTGCCGCGGCGGCGCGGCGAGCAGCTGCGCCCCGTCGGTGACCCCCGTCAGCACCAGCAACGAGTCCACCCCGCCGTTGAATGCGCCCTCGATGTCCGTGTCCAGCCGGTCCCCGACCACCAGCGGCCGCTCGGCCCCGGTCCGGATGACCGTCTCCCGGTGCATCGGGGGCAGCGGCTTGCCCGCGACCTGCGGCTCGGCGCCCGTCGCGATCCGCACGACCTCCACGGCCGCCCCGTTGCCCGGCGCGATACCCCGCCCGCTCGGAATCGTCAGATCGGTGTTGGACGCGAACCACGGCACCCCTCGCCGGACGGCGTACGACGCCTCCGCGAACCGCCCCCAGGGCAGATCCGGCCCGCCGTAGCCCTGCACGACAGCGGCCGGGTCGTCGTCCGCCGACTCCACCGGCGTCAGACCCCGCTCGCGCAGCGCCACCCGCAGCCCCTCCCCGCCGATCACCAGCACCCGCGCCCCGGCCGGGACCTGCTCGCTGATGAGCCGCGCGACGGCCTGCGCGGAGGTGATGACATCGTCCGCGCCCGTCGGTATGCCCAGCTCCGTCAGGTGCCCGGCCACCGCGTCCGGGGTGCGCAGTGCGTTGTTGGTGACGTACGCGAGGCGCATCCCGCCCGACCGGGCCACCGCCAGCGAGTCGACCGCGTGCGCGATCGCGCTCCCGCCCGCGTACACCACCCCGTCCAGATCGAGCAGCGCCGTGTCGTACGCCTCGCTCAGGGGCTGCCCACTGCCCTCGGGCCTCGTCCTGACGCCTTGGCTCATGTCCACATCGCTCCTCGTTCACTCGCCTTTCCCCCGATCATCCCGCACACCACTGACAGACGTACGATGCCGGGATGAACACAGCAGGTCACTGGGAGGCAACACCGCGTCGAGGCCTGGAACTGACCCCGTTCCGAGGCCTTCGTTACGACCCCGACCGGGTCGGCAGCCTCGCCTCCGTCACCTCCCCGCCCTACGACGTCGTCGTACGTCCCGACGGCCTGCACCACCTCCAGTCGGCCGACCCGTACAACATCGTCCGGCTGATCCTGCCCCAGGCCGGCACCCCCAGCGCCCGCACCGAGCAGGCGGCCGACACACTGCGCCGCTGGCTGGACGAGGGCATCCTCACCGCCGACCCCGAGCCGGGCCTCTACGTGTACGAGCAGCGGAACGGCGACGGCATGCTCCAGCGCGGCATCATCGGCACCCTGCGGGTCACCGAGCCCGCGGAAGGTGTGGTGCTCCCGCACGAGGACGTCATGCCGCCCGTGGTCGCCGACCGCGCGGCCCTCATGCGGGCCACCCGCGCGAACCTGGAGCCGCTGCTGCTGACCTACCGGGGCGACGGCACCGCGGCCGAGGTCGTCGAGCGTACGGCGGACCGCCCGCCCCTGTTGGCCACGACCACCGAGGACGGCTTCCGGCACCGCCTGTGGTCCGTCACCGACCCCGCCGAACTGGCGCGCGTCCAGACCGACCTCGCCGGCCGCCAGGCCCTGATCGCCGACGGCCACCACCGCTGGGCCACCTACCGCCGGCTGCGCCTGGAACACCCCTCCCCGAGCCCCTGGGACTACGGCCTGGTGCTCCTGGTCGACACCGCCCGCTACCCCCTGCGCGTCCGCGCCATCCACCGGCTGCTCCACGGCCTGCCGGTCGCGGACGCGCTCGCGGCGGTGAACGGCCTGTTCCGGGTACGCCACCTCGACAAGCCCCTTCCCGAGGCCCTGGAGACGCTGGCGGACGCGGCCTGCGCCGGCAACGCCTTCCTGCTGGCCGGCGACGGCGCCTTCCACCTGCTCGACCGCCCGGACCCGGACCTGCTGGCCCGGACCATCCCCGCGGACCGCCCGGCCGCCTGGCGGGCCCTGGACGCCACGGTCCTGCACGCCACGCTGCTGGACCACGTCTGGCACATCCCCGAGGACTCCCCGGCCCACATCGCCTACATCCACGACACGGCCGCGACGGTCGAGAAGGCGGAACGCGACGGCGGTACGGCGGTCCTGATGCACCCGGTCCGCGAGGAGGTCGTCCGCGACCTCGCCCGGCAGGGCGTGACCATGCCCCGCAAGTCGACGTCGTTCGGCCCGAAACCGGCCTCGGGGCTGGTGCTGCGAGCCCTGGAGATCTGAGCCGACAGCGTCGTCAACGCTCGGCCCGCCGGGACACGGAAGAGGGCAGGCTCCTCCGGGAGCCTGCCCTCTTCCAGGTGACCGACGTCAGTCCTTGTCGCCGTCCTCCGGGGAGGCGTCGGTGGGCTCGTCGGCAGCGTTCCCGCCGTCCTGGCCTTCCTCGCCGTCCTCGTCCTCGGACAGGGCGTCGACGAACTCCACGCCGTCCAGCTCGGCGAGCCGGTCGGAGGCGTCCGTGCTGCCGTCCCGGTCGGCCTCGACGGCCTTCG
This sequence comes from Streptomyces flaveolus, assembly GCF_000716535.1. Lineage (GTDB taxonomy): Bacteria > Actinomycetota > Actinomycetes > Streptomycetales > Streptomycetaceae > Streptomyces > Streptomyces flaveolus_A. Next base: position 130,180 of record NZ_JNWV01000033.1, read on the forward strand.
CGAACCACTCGCGCGCCTCACGCTCCCGGCCGGCGGCCAGCAGGGCGTCCGCGTACGCGTAGCGCAGGCGAGCGGTCCACGGCTGCACCGAGTTGGAGGCCAGCTCCGGGCTCTGCAGGGTCACGATGGCCGCGTCCAGCTGGCCCATGTCCCGCCGGGCACCGGCGGCCACGAGCCGCATCTCGACCTGACCGGCCTTGTCCAGCTTGTGCACCTCCGGGGCGCCGGCCATGTCCAGCGCCTTCTCCGGCCGGCCGAGCCCGCGCTCGCAGTCGGCCATCACCGGCCACAGGTCCACGGTGCCGGTCATCCGCCGGGCGGCCCGGAACTCGGCGAGCGCCTCGCCGTACTTCTGGTTCGCGTACGCGGCGAATCCCGCGGCCTCGCGTACGGCGGCCACGCGGGACGCCAGGCGCAGGGCCACCCTGGAGTAGCCGTAGGCGCCCTCAGGGTCCTCGTCGATCAGCCGGGCGACCATCACCAGGTTCTTGGCGACGTCCTCCGCGAGCGTCTTGGGCAGGCTCTGCAGCTCCTGCCGGACGTCCTTGTCGATCTCGTCGCCGGTGACGTCCTCCGGGATCGGCAGCCGCTTGATCGGCTCACGGTCCCGGTCCCGCTCGTCACGGAACCGGCCACCGCCACGGCGGTCGTCCCGACGGTCATCGCGGCCGTCACGACCCCGGAAGCCACCGGGGCGACCACCGCGGTCGTCCCTGCGGGGGCCACGGCCCCCACGGTCGTCCCGGCCGTCCCGGCCACGGAAGCCACCGCGCTCACCACGGCTGTCGTCCCGCCGGAAGCCACCGCGCTCACCACGGTCGCGGTCGTCACGGCGGTCATCGCGGCGGTCATCGCGGCGGTAACCGCCTCGGTCGTCGTCGCGCCGGTCGTCACGGCGGAAGCCACCACGGTCGCGGTCGTCACGGCGATCGTCGCGACGGAAGCCGCCACGGTCGTCATCGCGGCGGTCATCACGCCGGCCGTAGCCGCCACGGTCGTCGTCACGACGGAAGGAAGGGCGGTCTCCACGGTCGCCACGGTCGTCGCGGCGGAAACCGCGGTCTCCACGGTCGTCCCTGCGGTCGTCACGCCGGTCGTCCCGACGGAACGCCGGGCGTGAGCCGCGCTCTCCTTCACGGAACGCCGGGCGTGCACCGCGCTCTCCCTCACGGCGGTAGCCGCCACCACGGCTGTCGTCGCGTCGGTCGTCGCGCCTGTCATCGCGGCGGTCGTCCCGGCGGAAGCCGCCGCGCTCGCCGCGGTCGCGGTCGTCACGCCGGTCGTCACGCCGGTCGTCACGGCGCCCGTAGCCACCGCCGCGGTTGTCGTCGCGCCGGCCGTAGCCGCCACGGTCGTCGTCACGACGGAAGGAGGGGCGCTCTCCACGCTCGCCTCGGTCGTCACGGCGGTAGCCGCCACCGCGGCTGTCGTCACGCCGGTCGTCCCGACGGAACCCGCCACGCTCACCCCGGTCGCGGTCATCCCGCTGGAAACCGGGACGCGTGCCCCGGTCGCCCTCGCGGCGGAACCCGCCACCACGCCGGTCGTCACGGCGGTCGTCACGGCGACCGTAGCCACCACGGTCGCCACCGCGGCGGTCGTTGTCGCGCCGGTCGTTGTCGCGACGGAAGCCGCCACGGTCACCCCGGTCACCACTGTCCCGTCGCCGCTGGTCGCGCTCCGGTCGGTCGTCGGGAGAGTTGGTGGACATGGTGACTCCTGTCTTCGGTACTACAAGCATTGTAAAAACAAAAGGACCCCTGGTCCCAGCTGAACGCTGGTGACCAGGGGTCCTTCCAAAGATTGTTCGGCGGCGTCCTACTCTCCCACAGGGTCCCCCCTGCAGTACCATCGGCGCTGTGAGGCTTAGCTTCCGGGTTCGAAATGTAACCGGGCGTTTCCCTCACGCTATGACCACCGAAACCCTAATGGTTTCGAGCGAACAAGCACACTCTTCAATTGTGTTCAGTTCAGCTCAAAGC
>NZ_JNWV01000034.1 GCF_000716535.1 Streptomyces flaveolus
GCTCCGGGGGGCCCGGGTGGGGCGGGGGCGGGCTCGGGTTGGGGCCCGGTGGGGGTGGCGTGGGCTGCGGTACCGGTTCCGGGGTCGGGACCGGGCTCGGGTAAGGATCCGGCGGGGTCGGGCCCGGACCCGGTGTCGGGCCCGGCGGTACCGGATCGGGGTGCGGGTTCGTCATGGTGTCCTCCGGGCAGTCACGGGACGTCGCCTCTGGACTACTCCCCCGCCTACCCGACGGCCGCCCGGCCACTCACCCGACGGCAGCACCGAACGGGTCCAGGTGGGTGGCCGACGGCATGGTGAGCGGCCGCTGACGAGACGCGGCCCGGGTGGCACCCGCGCACTCAGAACCGGCACCGATGGGCGACCACTCACTCGAACCGCCCGGAGTGGATCGCCGCTCGCTCAGAAACGGTCGGGGTGGGCGCGCAGCCAGTCCATCGCGGCCGACACCAGTCGGGGGTCGGCCGGCGGGGCCTCCTCGGGGTGGCGTTCGGCCCACTTCACGACGTACGAGCACAGCGGGGCCACCGGAACGCCCTCGCGCTCGGCGAGGGCGTACAGCTCGCGGGCGAGCGATCCGGCGATGCCCTTGCCCTCGTGGGCGGGCTCGACGATGGTGTGGACGGGGACCAGGGCGCGCTCGGGTGCTTCCAGGACGAAGTACTCGATGTGACCGACGACTTCACCGTGGCCGACGGCTTCCAGTCGGCCCGCCGCCCGGTCGTCGCGGATCTCGGTCTCGCTCATGGGCACGCACGCTCCTGGTCCTCGTCCTGGTCAGGCTCCTACGGCCTGCGGGCTGCGCTGCTGGTCCGAGCCGGGCACCGGTTCGGACGGGTCGGCGCCCAGGGACACGATCCGGTTGCCGGCGTCGACGTGCACGACCCGGGGCCGCAGCGCGCGTGCCTCCGCGTCGGTGACCTGAGCGTAACTGATGATGATCACAAGATCGCCGGGGTGGACGAGGTGGGCCGCGGCCCCGTTGATCCCGACGACCCCGGACCCGCGCTCGCCCTCGATGACGTACGTCTCCAGCCGGGCGCCGTTGGTGACGTCCACGATGTGCACCAGTTCCCCGGGCAACAGGTCGGCGGCGTCGAGGAGGTCGGCGTCGATGGTCACCGATCCCACGTAGTGCAGGTCGGCCTGGGTGACGGTGGCACGGTGGATCTTCGACTTGAACACTGTACGAAACATGAGGGAACTCCCGGTTCGTCTGCTCCCTGCCTGCTTTTGCAGGTCAAGGGCGATGCCCGGAGGCTACAACGTTTCGTATGCGCGGACATCTGCCGCCGGGTGTTCGAGGACTCACATTGACCCTTTGCCGACTTCTATGACGGCGCGCCAGTCGTCCCCGTGCGTGGTCACTCGGCCCGTCGGGGGCAAGGCTCCGAGTCCGCCTGACCAGTGAACGCACAGGTGCCCTGCCAATTCGAGAAGCATCTCGCTCACAGCACCGGCTAATCCAGGCGGGACACCTGATAGTGGCCGATGGACCAGTCGTCCCCTGTGCGGACGACGAGGACGGAGAGTTTCACGTCCAGCGGGGGCCGGTCCGTGAACGAGAACTCGACGGCGAGGTAGCCGAGGACGAGGTCGTCGGCGTGCCGCCTGGTCTCGAGGATCCGGTATGCCGCCTTCATGCCGAGGGGCTGGGAGTCGTAGTAGTCGGCGACGCCCTGGCGTCCGACGCTGTAGGGGTGCAGCCCCTGGAAGACGGCGTCCTCGGTGAAGAGGGCGGCGACGCGGTCGGGCTGGTGCGCGTCGACCGCGGCCTTCCACTGGTCGAGCACTCCGCTCAGGATCTCCGCGTCGTCGGTCGTGGCGGTCATGTCCACTCCTTGGTCCAAGACTCGGTGTACGGTCAGTGTCCGGCGCTCATGCCGCCGTCGACGTGCAGAATCTCGCCGGTGACGAACGGTGCCGACTCCAGGTAGAGCACTCCGTCGACGATGTCGCTCACTTCACCCATCCGGCCGACCGGGTGCAGGGCGGCGAGGAACTCGTGGGTCTCCTCGGGGTGCATGGGGGTCTTGATGGTGCCGGGCGACACGGCGTTGACGCGGATGCCTCGGGTGGCGTACTCGATCGCCAGGGACTTGGTGGCGGACTGCAGGCCGCCCTTGGTCAGCGAGGCGAGGACGGAGGGGACCCGGGCGTCCGGGCTGTCCACCAGGCTGGTGGTGACGCTGACGATGTGCCCGCCGCCCTGGGCGAGCAGGTGCGGGATGGCCTGCTGGGTGAGGTGGAAGAAACCGGCGACGTTGATGCCGGTCACGTTGGCGTAGTCCTCAGCCGTGTAGTCGGTGAAGGACTTCGCGACGAAGATGCCCGCGTTGTTGACCACGGTGTCGATACGGCCGAATCGCTCGAGTGCCGCAGTGACGACCCGCTCGGCGGTCGCCGGGTCCGCGATGTCGCCCTGAACGGTCAGAACGTCGGCATCGTCGACGGGGGCGATGGTGCGCGAGGTGGCCACGACGCCGTAGCCGAGCTTGCGGTAGCCCTGGACGAGGGCGGCGCCGATGCCCTGCGATGCGCCGGTGATGATCGCGACCTTCTGGTGCTGCGTGCTCATGATGACCTTCTCCTGAGGGGATGACCGGTCACTAGCCAACCGGTCGACTATTTGACCGTAGGCCGGGCGGTTCGGCAGTGGAAGGACCGGTTTCCTACCGCCTGGGAGGCACAGCCTCCCAGCGCACGTCAGCCCGGGATCGCGTACGGATCGTCGGCGGGCAGCCAGGCGTCCGGGGCATGGATCCCGAGGTCGCCGACGCCGTCGCACAGGGCGTCGACGGCGGCGAGGACTCCCGGACGGTCCTCGCTCTCGCGCCAGACCAGGGACCAGGTCCAGTAGACCTTCGGCGCGACGATCTCGCGGCGGACCAGGTCGGCCGGGAGCGGAGCGGTCTGCCCCTTGGGCGAGTTCAGGACGGGGCGGGTGCAGCGGCGGACGTGGTCGAAGAAGGCGGGGCCGGTGATGGCACCATCGGAGATCCGTACCGCACGGGCCCCGGTGACCTGCGTCAGTTCCTCGGCGTACACATTCCAGGACGCCCAGGAGGTGATGTCGTCGTCGATCAGTACATCGGTGTCCCGGGCCGCCACATCCGGTGGGTCGCTGGTGTCGCCGCCCTTCGCGACGGCGTAGAGGCGGTCGGCGCCGATCAGTCGCGCCCGCAACCCGAGCCGCTCGAGGTCCTCGGCGCGCACCCAGCAGACGGCGAGGTCGAGGCTGCCGTCGGCAACCCGTGCGGCCTGGGTGTGCGAGGGGGCGACCCAGGCGTCCAGGTGCACCTGGGCCACTGCGGCTGTCCGCGAAGTCAGGTCCGGCGGCAGCCAGTTGACGTAACCGAGCCGCACCGACTCCGAGCCCGACAGTCGGCCGGCCTCGCGCTTGAGGTCGTCGGCCCGCTCCAGCAGGGCACGGGTGTGCGGGAGCAGCGCGGCGCCGGCCGGGGTGAGGGAGACCGAGCGGCGGTTACGGTCGAACAGCCGGACGCCCAGGTCCCGTTCGAGCGCCTTGATCTGCTGGGAGAGCGAGGGGCCCGCGATGAGCAACCGCTCGGCGGCCCGGCCGAAGTTCAGTTCCTCGGCGACGGCGACGAAATACCGCAGCTGGCGCAGTTCCACGCGCGCCATGCTACGCGCGCTGAGAGGCCGCGCCTCTCAGCAGCGAGGCGGCCGGCGGTGCCGGCCTCGGTCGCACGAACGCCTCACCGACGTGCAGGCCGTCAGAAGGCGGACCTGTCACTCCGTGTCGATGCGTGCGGCTGGCCCTGCGAACGCTCGATCGCACCTGACACCCGTCGAAGTGGCGGACTGGGAGTTCTTGCCTCCCAGCAGGGAGTAAACAGGTCGTTGTCCCGGTACGGCTCGAAGGCGCACGATGGGCCCAGTCAGATCCGACGGTCGGCGGCCAGACCCCTGCCACGACCGGCTCGCCGACCGCTTCGGAGCATTCGCCGGCCAGCGCTCGACGGAGTACCGGCGTCTGCGCCGCGCACGGCCCGGAGGCATCCGATGAACCACAAACGCCCTGGACGGGGCCCGACCACCGTGACGGTATTCGTCTTCCCCGGGGTGCGGCTGCTCGACGTGACCGGTCCCATCGAGGTGTTCACCGCGGCCAACGAGTTCGGCGGTCAGTATCAGGTGCGGATCGCGTCCGAGGACGGTACGGGCGTGATCACCTCCGCCGGGACCCGCCTCGGCGTCGATGTGCGGGTCGATGATGTGCGGGAGCCGTACGACGTCCTGCTGATCCCGGGGGGTCCGGAATGGGAAACGCTGATCAAGGACGACGCGCTGTTGGATGCCGTCGGGCGGCTGCATGAGAATGCCCGCTGTACTGCGTCGGTGTGCACGGGAGCGTTCCTGCTGGCGGCGGCCGGACTCCTGGACGGGTCTCGCGCCACGACGCACTGGCGGCACGCACAGCAACTGGCCCTGCGTTTCCCGTCCGTACGGGTCGAACCCGACGCCATCTTCGTGCGGGACGGGCGGATGATGACCTCGGCAGGTGTCAGCGCCGGCATCGACCTGTCCTTGGCCCTCGTCGAAGAACACTTCGGTGCTGCGGTGGCCCGAGCAGTCGCCAAGGACATGGTCGTCTTCATGCAACGACCGGGGGGCCAGTCCCAGTTCAGCGCCCGCTCCCAGGTCCCGCACTCCCGCCACGAGACGCTCCGCCGCGTGCTGGACCAGGTCGCTGAGAAACCCGGGGCCAATCACACCGTGTCGGCCATGGCACGCAGAGCCGGCGTCAGCGCCCGTCACGTGACCCGGCTCTTTTCCGAAGAGGCGGGAACCACTCCGGCCCGGTACGTGGAGCAGGTCCGGTTGGAAGCCGCCCGGGTGCTGCTGGAGACGGGTGACGACGCCATGGCGGTGGTGGCGCGCCGTACGGGGTTCGGCTCACCCGAGTCGATGCGCAGGGCATTCGTGCGGCATCTGGGCGTGACGCCTGGCGCTTACCGGGCCGGCTTTCGCACGACCCGCCTGAGCACGAAGGACTCCGGATCCGAAGCAGTCTCGCCGTAGTCGAGGTGCAACGGCAGCGCCGGTGGGCCGGCGCTCACCTGGAGGCGCCTCGGTGGACACGGGGGCCGCCCCTGGACGACCGTGCTGCGTGCCATGCCCCCGCTCGGGATGTGGCACGGCAGACCGTAGTGGCCCGCTGACGTGCCCGGATGCCCGCGCCCCAGGTACTCGTGGCAGAGGCCTCGGCACTCGGGTGATCCTGCTGCTGAACCCGGCGCGCGAACGGCCCGGGTCTCACCTGCCTCACCACCTCCACCAGCCGGCCGGCCGGACTCCTCCACGGCGTCTCGGGGCGGGCGCCGACGACATACTGCTGCCGGCAAACGCCGCCGGAGTCACCGAGACATCCCGGTCGACCTCGCCCGTTGCAGACCACGGGCTGGACTCGCCGCAGCAGCCGCGCCCAGGCGCCGTCCGCCGACCACGGCCGGTGGCGTGGAGAACGAGCGGATCAAGTGACGTCACACGATCGGCCGGACAGCTCCTGGGTGTCCAGTCCCGGACCGAGGTGCCGGCGCATCAGCGCCTGCGCGGTCGTCTCGGCGGCGGCGAATTCGGAGCGTCCTGCGTCGGTCAGGGTGGCCTCGACCGTCCTGCGGTCTCCGGCACGACGATGGCGATCAATCAGTCCGGCCGCCTGCAGACCCCTGAGGAGGTAGGACATCCGGTCCCCGGATTCCTGGAGGAACGCCGCCAGCTGCGCAACGGGCACGGATCCGCTCGGGGCCTCGGCGAGCGCGCCGAGAATGAGGTGGTCATGGAGCGACAGACCGTGCCGCACCCGCAACTCGGCGTGCACGAGACCCAAGGTCCGCAGGATTCCTGGAAACTGCCGCCGCGTGGTGTCCGGCGCATCGTAGTCGATCATGTTCCTTCCCAGGGGGTCGGTTCTCCGGCCGCAAGCCCGCGGCCGCAGCAGCACAACCAGATTCCCTACCGACGCCGATCCCGGGCTGGACGGACACGAAGCCCTCGGATCAGGAAACGGCGTCACCCGCCCGCACTCCGACTGTGCGACGACGGCAGGCAGCAGGCCGCCACCCGGCCGATGTCCTGATGTGACGCCGTCGTGGCGCGCCCGGCCATCCGTCTCCGCACTCCCGGCGTCATAGCGTCGTCAGTGCGACGCGGTCGAACGGGTCGGCCTCCGCAACGGTTGCGAAGTCCTCCAACACCTGACACGCAGCCGGACGACCGCCATGGCCGCGTCCGCCATCCGAAGACTTCGCACAGGAAAGAAGGCGTCGCGCCATGGCGTCGCAATCAGACACCGCTCGGTCAGCGTCTCACGGACTGGACTTCGGGCTCAACGAATGGGTCGTGGACGAGCAGCGCCGGCGTTACCTCCACGACCCCGGCTCGGTCGACAAGACGTGGAGGGACTTCTTCGCCACCCTGGTGTCCCCGGCCGCCGCGGCCTCCCTGACCGCCTCGGCCCAACAGCACAAGGACACCGACGAGGCGGCGCTCAAGGCGGTACGGGTCGCGGCGCTCATCCACGCGTATCGCGTGCGCGGGCACCTGATGGCCGGAACGGACCCGCTCATGGCGCGGCCCGCCTCCGCACATCCGGAACTCGACATCGCCGCGTTCGGACTCGACGACGCGGACCGGGCGGAGGACTTCGCCGTGGACGGGTTCGCCGGGCGCGCCACGATGACACTCGACGAAGTGCTCGGCGCGTTGCGGGAGTTCTACTGCCGCACCACCGGGTTCGAGTACATGCACATCCAGGACGCCCGGGAACGCCGCTGGCTCCAGCAGCGCGTCGAGGGGCCGCAGCGCCGCCCGGACCGTGCCGGACAGCTGCGGATCCTCTACCGGTTGGGGGCGGCAGAGGCCTTCGAGACGTTCCTGCAGACCAAGTACGTGGGCCAGAAGCGGTACTCGCTCGAAGGCGGCGAGTCGGCCATCGTGCTGCTCGACGCCCTGTTGCTCCGCGCCATCGAGGACGGTGTCCAAGAAGCCGTCATCGGGATGGCGCACCGCGGCCGGCTCAACGTCCTGGCCAACATCATCGGCAAGTCGTACGGCCAGATATTCGACGAGTTCGAGGACGCGGTGGACATCCGGTCGGTCCAGGGCTCGGGGGACGTGAAATACCACCTCGGCGCGGAGGGCACCTACCGTGCCCTGGACGGCGGCACCATCGCCGTCTCGGTCGTGGCGAACCCCTCGCACCTGGAGATCGTGGGGCCGGTGGCCCAGGGCGTGGTGCGCGCCAAGCAGGACCGGGCCGGGGACCAGGGCGAGCCCTTCCCCGTACTGCCGGTCGTCCTCCACGGTGACGCGGCCTTCGCCGGCCAGGGCGTGGTCGCCGAGACCCTGAACATGTCGCAGCTGCCGGGCTACCGCACGGGCGGAACGGTCCACGTGGTCGTCAACAACCAGGTCGGCTTCACCACCCTGCCCGGCAACGGCCGTTCGAGCACGTACGCCACCGATGTGGCACGGATGGTGGAGGCCCCGATCTTCCACGTCAACGGCGACGACCCGGAAGCCGTCGACCGCGTCGCACGGATGGCCTTCGACTACCGCCGGACGTTCCACAAGGACGTCGTGGTCGATCTGGTCTGCTACCGGCGCCACGGGCACAGCGAGGTCGACGACCCGTCCGTCACGCAGCCGATGATGTACGAACGCATCGACGCCAAGGCTTCGGCGCGCACGCTGTACGCCGAGGCCCTCATACGCCGCGGTGACATCGGCGAGCGGCAGGCGGACAACGCCCGCCGCAACTACCAGGATCACCTCGAACGGGCCTTCGCCGAGACCCGGGCGCTGCCCGCTCCCGCACCGGCCGGAGACCTTCCTTGCGCCGACGCCGGACAGGCGGCCACCCAGCGGACGGCGACCGCGATCGACGAGGCGACAGCCCGTCGGGTCATCGCATCGCAGACCGACCTGCCGCAGGGCTTCACCGTGCACCCGCGTGTCCTGCCGCAGCTCCACCGGCGTACGGCGACGCTCGACACCGGCACCGTCGACTGGGCCACCGCGGAGACACTGGCGATCGGTTCGCTGCTGCTGGAGGGCGTCCCGGTACGGCTGGCCGGACAGGACTCCCGGCGCGGCACCTTCGGCCAGCGCCACGCCGTACTGACCGACCGGCGCACCGGCGCGGAGCACACGCCGCTGAACTCCCTCAGCCCGCGGGCCGCGAGCTTCGCACCGTACGACTCGATGCTGTCCGAACTGGCGGCGCTGGCCTTCGAGTACGGCTATGCGCAGGCCCGTCCCGAAGCCCTGGTGCTGTGGGAGGCCCAGTTCGGTGACTTCGCCAACGGCGCGCAGACGGTCGTCGACGAGTACATCGCCTCGTCCGAGCAGAAGTGGGGCCAGCGCTCCGCAGTGACCATGCTGCTGCCCCACGGCCTGGAGGGCCAGGGCCCCGACCACTCCTCCGCCCGGATCGAGCGCTTCCTGCAGCTGTGCGCGCAGGACAACATGACCGTGGCCATGCCCTCCCTGCCGGGCAACTACTTCCATCTGCTCAGGCAGCAGGCGCTGGACGGCCGAAGGCCGCTGGTGGTCTTCACCCCGAAGTCGATGCTGCGGTCGAAGGCGGCCACCTCCGCCCTGGCCGATTTCACCCAGGGCGGCTTCCGCCCGGTCCTGCCGGACGGCACGACGGACCCGGCCCGGGTCACGCGCGTGCTGCTGTGCTCGGGCAAGGTCTTCCACGACCTCGACGCCCACCGGCACGCCGCGGGCACGACCGACACGGCGATCGTCCGCGTGGAGCGCCTCTACCCGTTCCCCGACGAGGAACTCGCGGCGGAACTCGCCCGCTTCCCCGCGGCCGCGGACGTGCGGTGGGTGCAGGAGGAGCCGGAGAACCAGGGTGCGTGGTCGTTCGTCGCGCCGCGTCTGCACCGGCTGACCCGGCGCGGTGTGGAGTGCGTGAGCCGGCCCGAGGCGCCCGCGCCCGCGGTCGGCTCGGCCCGCCGACACGGCGTGGAGCAGAAGGCTCTCGTGACATCGGCCTTCCAGTGACCAGCGGCTCGCGCGGTGCGCATCGGCTGCCCACCGCGCGTATCCGTCGACACCACGGCAGCATCGAGGAGGAGCAGCGGCATGAGCCTGCTGGCGCGCATCAACCAGCCCGCGGACCTGAGGGGTCTGAGCCGTCCGGAGCTGGTCCGGCTGGCCCGGGAGATCCGCGGCTTCCTGATCCGTCATGTCGCGGCCACGGGAGGCCATCTGGGGCCCAACCTCGGCGTGGTGGAACTGACCCTGGCGCTGCACCGGGTCTTCGACTCCCCGCGTGACCGGCTGCTGTGGGACGTCGGGCACCAGGCGTACGTCCACAAGATCGTGACGGGGCGGGCCGGTGAGTTCTCCGGCCTGCGGCAGCGTGGCGGGCTTTCCGGATACCCCAGCCGGGAGGAGTCCGCGCACGACCACATCGAGCACTCCCACGCATCGGTAGCCCTGTCGTACGCCGACGGCATGGCCAAGGCCGCACAGCTCGCAGGAGAGTCGGACCGGCACATCGTCGCCGTCGTCGGCGACGGAGCACTCACCGGAGGGCTGGCCTGGGAGGCCCTCAACAACATCGCGGCGGCACCGGACCGGCCGGTGGTGATCGTCGTCAACGACAACGGACGCTCGTACGCGCCGACCGTGGGCGGACTCGCCCGGCACCTGGCGGCCCTGCGTACCCACGCCGGCTACGAGCGTCTGGCCGGCTGGAGCAGACAGGCGCTTGACGGTGCCGGAGCGCCGGGCCGGGCGCTGCACCGCACCCTGCGCGCGACCAAGGAAGGCATCAAGGAGGGCCTGAAAGCGGGCCTCGCAGAGGGGCGCGCGGAGGCCGTGACGCCGCACTCGCTCTTCTGCGAGCTGGGACTGCACTACCTCGGGCCCGTCGACGGCCACGACATCACCGCCCTGGAAGCAGCCCTGGAACGGGCGAAGGCCCATGGCGCGCCGGTCGTCGTCCACTGCGTCACGCGCAAGGGGCTCGGATACGCGCCGGCCGAGCAGAACGAGGAGGACCACCTGCACGGCATCGGCATCATCGACCCGCAGACCGGGCGGCCTCCGCGGCCCGGTGGTCTGACCTGGACGGCAGTGTTCGGCCGGGAGCTGGTGGAACTGGCCGACGCGCACCCGGACGTCGTCGCGATCACCGCGGCCATGCCCGGCTCGGTCGGTCTCGACGACTTCGCCGCACGCTACCCGGCACGGTTCTTCGACGTCGGGATCGCCGAGCAGCATGCGGTCGCCTCGGCCGCCGGGATGGCCATGGCGGGCCTGCATCCGGTGATCGCCCTGTACGGCACCTTCCTGAACCGCGCCCTCGACCAGGTGCTGATGGACCTCGCGCTGCACCGGCTCGGTGCGACCCTGGTCCTCGACCGGTCCGGAGTCACCGGTGACGACGGACCATCCCACAATGGGCTGTGGGATCTGGCGATGCTCCAGGCCGTCCCCGGTCTGCGCATCGCGGCTCCCCGCGATGCGCACGCGCTGCGGCGGCAGTTGCGGCAGGCGGTGTCGATCACTGATGCGCCGACGGTCCTGCGCTACCCGAGAGGCACGGTCGGCCCGGCCATCGCGGCGGTCGGCCGCGCCGGTGCGGTCGACGTCCTGCGCGAGGCCCCCGGCAGCGGCGGCGTCCTGCTGGTCGCTGTGGGAACGATGGCCTCGGTCGCTCTCGAAGCGGCGGAGCTGTGTGCCGAGCAAGGGGTGGCAATCACCGTGGTGGACCCACTGTGGGTCAAGCCGCTCCCCGACGAACTGCCCGCGCTCGCCGCCGAGCACGCCCTGGTCGTCACGGTCGAGGACGGTCTGCGCGCCGGAGGAGTGGGCACCGCGGTGGCCCAGGCCCTGCAGGAGGCCGGCGTCCACACCCCGGTACGTGCCGTGGGCGTGGCGAACGGGTTTCCTCAGCACGCCACCCGGGCCGAGATCCTCGCGGAAGCGGGTCTGACCGCTCAGGCGATCGCGCACACCGTCGCCCAGAACCTGGCTCGCGCGGCCGTCACCCCGGGACCCACCGGTCCCCGCTCCCACCCCGCGCCCAAAAGGCAGTGAATGCGCGAGCGCGTGCCGGTCGACCGGGTCCTGCCGGAAGGTCCGCGCCGGCAAGGAGCACTGCTCAAGGAGTGGCCGCGGGAGGCCGCACTATCCGTTCTCGCCTCGATGGCCAACCTCAACGCGGGCGTGCTCGCGTCCGGACGATGGGCACCGGCATCGTCTCCACGACCCTGTACGTCAACGACGCCGGCACCGACATACTGCGGTGGGCGGCCTTGGCCCGTTTCGCGGTACTGGTGCCCGCCTACGGCTGGCGGCTGCTGCGCCGGCGCGAGCGGTTCGTCGCGGATCTCCTCGGGCCGCGTGCCTTCGCGGTCGCCGGGGCGTTCCCGGCGTCCGGGACGCTGGGGTGGTGGTGCTGGACTACAGCATTCCGCTCGTGCTCATCGCCCCCCCTGAGGCGAGGCCCTCGCTCGACCAGGTGAACGGCACCTGGTTCCTTCGGTCGGTGCGACCGGAGTCGGTGGCGGTCGCGGCGGCATCGCTGGCCCGGGTGACCCCAGGAGACGTACTGGCTGTGCCGGCGGTGGTGTGCTGGGCCGTCGGCCTGGTGCGGTAGCTGCTGACCGTCGCACTGGTCCTGGCCCGGCTGCTGGACCGCCCGGTGCAGCCGGAAGGCCTCATGAGTCCGTGGCACCCGGGGCGCTGCCCTAGGCACGTGTTGCGGTGCGGCACGAACCCGGCTGCCCGTCGGCGGGCGGCCGGGTTCGCGCTGCGTCCGTGTCATGCGGAGCGGTGCACGGGACCTGTCAGCGGCGGGCGCGCTCACGCTGCCGGACGGTGTGGCGCAGGGAGTGCCAGGCGACCACCGCCCAGGCTGCGACGAGCAGGGCGTACAGGACGACAGCGATCCAGACGAACAGCTGCGAGCCGGTGCGGGCGGCGAGCGCGCTGGTGCCGGTGACGCAGGCACCGAGGGGGAAGATGAAGGACCACCAGGTGGGCGCGAAGGGCAGCCCCCTGCGGATCTCCCGTACGGTCAGCGCGGTGGCCAGCACCAGCCACAGCAGGGCGAAACCCCAGATCCCGAGCCCACCCAGGAGCGCTACGACCGCACTCCCGCGGGCGTACGGGTGGGGCAGCGCGCTCGGCGCCGCCGTGGCCAGCGTCCCCAGCGCCGTCACCGCCTGATCCAGCGCCCCCACACCGATCCACACCGTGGGCACCACCGCACCGGCGGGCGCCTCATGGTGCACCAGGCGGCTGTAGACCATGGCCAGCACCAGTAGGACCGCGATCAGGCCGAGACCGAGCATCGAGTAGCAGCACAGCAGCAGGGCCAGCCGGACCTGTCCGGCCGGCGCCCGCGGGACGAGCAGCGCGCCCGTCGCGGCGGAAACCATCGGCGGCACCACGGGCAGCAGCCAGCCGCCGAACGCCGCGTCCGGCGTGAACCGGTGCCGCGTGACCATCAGATACGGAACCGTGCAGGCGGTGGCAAGACCCAGCACCGTCCCGGCCGACCACAGCACCCAGTCCACAGCCACCGCCGCACCGTCCCCGATCAGCCGCCGGCCGAGCAGCAGCGTCCCTGCCCCGACGGTGAGCAGCGCCATCGGCGGCGCCCCGAAGAACTGGGCCAGTACCGGATCACCGGCATGCGCCCGCACCGCCCGCTGCCCGGTATAGCTGCCGGCGAGCACGATCAACAGCAGCGCGGTCCCCGCCCAGACCACCGTCGCGGCCTCGCCGAGCCCGGGGAAACCGCGCGGCAGGGTGGCAGCCGCGACGGCGACGATCCCGCTGCCCATTACGGCTGCGAACCAGCCGGGACCGAGTCGGCCCCGCTCCCGGCCGGTCGCCTCGTATGGCTGTTCACAGACACGCACGGCCGACCTCAGGGCCGGGTCGACCTGCGAGGGGGCCGCTGGGCTGGTATTGGGGTGGGGTGTCACGGCGCGGAGATGCCTTCTCTTCTCGTGTCGGATGCGTCACCGCCCACGATCAGCGACGGTGACCGGCCGACCCGCCGGACCGCACCCGGCAGCTGACGGGACGCGGCCGAGACCGTCGGCCCGTTGGCACCCTCGACGTTATGGCGAAGCACGGCTCCCGCCACAGAACAGCACGCGCCATGACGCCCTCACACCAGGACGTCGAGCACCGAGCAGGCCCGTCGCCGCGTCCCGGCCGGATGCCCCGATGTCCTTGTCCGAACGTGTTGTGGCCGCATATGCGGCCATGACCAGACGGACGACTGCTGAAAGCCGGTGAGGCGACCACGCACTGGCACTTCGCCGACCAGCTCGCTCTGCGGCACCCGCAGGTGACCGTAGAGACGGTGGCCGCGCCCCCGTCCGTGGGTGCCTCCCATACATGGAGCGCCAGTACTTCCTGGTCGGCGACCGACAACCGCCGCCAGGCGGCTACCACGTCCATCCGCTCCTCGGTCCGGGTCAAACCGTCGTGGCTGTCATCGCCGCCGTTCTCCATGACGCGCACCGCGGCAGCCGTCCCGCGCTACTGCCCGCGACGGGCGTTGAGCATCGTGTTCCGCGCGGTGCCGAAGAGCCGCGGACGTCGGTCCTCCGGCAGATCGCCGCGACGACGCCACGCGGCGAGGAACGTCTCACCGACGAGGTAGCAGGGGCCGTACCGACCCTGATCCGACGTCAGCCGTGAGATCCCGACACACATGCACCCGCACCAAGCCGCAGGGGCGAACCGGTCAAACACCTGGTCCCCTCCCTGGCCGAGCATCCGGTGTCGGCGACCAGGCACATGGGAGCCCCGCCGTCGGCCTCGCGGTCCTTCCCGCAACGGCGTGGCGGGTCAGGCTCGAAGGTCCGTATCCGAGCGCCTCACGGCAGCTTCTCGGGCCATGGCTCGGCGCAGGGGGAGCGCTGGGACGGTGGGGCGCCGGATCCGGTGTCCCGGAAGCTCGACAGGAGGCAGCACCTTGACAGAGAACCGGGCGGTCCCGGTCGCGACCGAGGCCGATCACGAGCAGTTGGCGTTCGATGCGCCGGGGGCGGCATCGGCAGGGCGACTCGCCTTGCCCGAGCACTTCTTCGACCGGCCCGCCCTCGAGGTGGCTCCCGAACTCCTGGGTGCTCTCGTGGTCTCGCGCTCGCAGCGCGGCGTGACGGCGGTGCGTATCACCGAGGTGGAGGCATACGAGGGGCCGGACGATCCGGCCTCGCACGCGTTCCGGGGCCCGAACCGGACCAATCGAGCGGAGTTCGGGGCCCCGGGGACCTTCTATGTGTACCGGACGCACGCGGTGCACCGGTGCCTGAACGCCGTCTGCGGGCCGGGGCGGCGTCCCGCTTCGGTGCTGCTGCGGGCCGGCACCGTCGTGGAGGGAGCAGACGCGGCGCAAGAACGCCGGGGGCCAGGGGTGCGGCCGCGCGACCTGGCGCGTGGCCCGGCCAACCTCGCACGGGCGTTGGGCATCGCCGATCTGCGTCATGACGGACAGTCAGCATGCGATGTTGCGGCGGAGTTGTTCCTCGCGGAGCCCTCTGGGGGTGTCGCGTCCGCGCGGGTCGGTCGAGGGCCGCGGACGGGAGTGGGCGGCCCTGCTGCTTCATACCCCTGGCGCTTCTGGATGCTGGGCGAGTCGAGCGTCAGCCCCTATCGGGCCCACCCGGGGTCCCGCCGGCGGACGAGGGCGAGGGGCTGACCCCTCCGCCCTCCTGGGACACCTCGGGTGCCAAGGCGCGCAACGACGACCGAAAGTGCGCCTTCGCCGTCCTTATCCGCGGCCACGCACACCCGCCGCCTGCGAGTTGAACACCTCGGAAAATGTCCGTGCGCCGGGACCGCTTGCGACTTCGCCTCCCAAGACGGCGTCTGGGGGCACGTCGGCGGCCCGGCCGAACAGAAAGCGATCAGTGATGACTGGGACCAGTCCCACTCCCGAACCGGATCCGCGCCGGTGGCGCGCGCTCGGGATCATCTGCCTGGTGCAGGTGATGCTGCTTCTCGATGTGACCGTGGTCAATGTCGCACTGCCCCCCATCCAGCACGATCTCGGATTCACGACCACGGGCCTGGCATGGGTCGTCAACGGCTACACCGTCACCTACGGTGGGCTGCTGATGCTCGGCGGGCGCCTGGGTGATCTGCTCGGCCGCAGACGCCTCTTCCTGACCGGCTTGGCGATTTTCGCGCCGTCGTCGGCGAGCGCCGGAGTGGCCCAGCAAGCCGGTGTACTGATCGCCAGCCGCTTCGTACAGGGCGTCGGTGCGGCACTCGTCAGCCCGGCGGCCCTGTCCCTGGTGACGCTGCTGTTCACACAGCGGCAGGAAAGGGCACGGGCCATGGCGATCTGGAGCGGCCTGGCCGGAGTTGGTGTGGTCCTGGGCGTCGTCCTCTCGGGCGTCCTGACCACCATCGCCTCCTGGCGTTGGATATTCTTCATCAATCTGCCCATCGCCGCGTTCGCGTTCTTCGCCACCTTCAAGCTCGTCTCCGAGAGCCGGGCCACCAACCGCGGTCGGCCCGACGTCCTCGGTGCGATGACGGTCACCCTCGGTCTGCTCCTGATCGTGTTCGGCCTCCTGGAGAAGGCCGGCCACGCATGGTTCTCGTTCCCCGTGCTGGGCTGCGTCGGAATCGGTGTGCTCTGCCTGATCGCTTTCGTGTTGGTGGAGACCCACGTGGCCCAGCCCCTGGTGCCCCTCGCATTCCTGCGCTCACGTAACCGGAGCATCGCCAACATCGTTCGCATCTGCTACTACGTCGGCTTCGCCACCCTCTTCTTCTCGCTGAGCCTGTACGTCCAGCGCATACTGCACTTTTCCGCGCTGGCGACCGGATTCGCCTTTGTACCGTTCGGGTTGGTCATTCTCTTCAGCGCCACCGTGCTGGCACCACGCCTCCTTCCCCCGTTCGGTCTGCGAGCCCTGAACGGAGGAGGGCTCGCGGTCACCACCGTCGGCTACCTCCTCCTTGCCGGACTGAGCAGCCACGGCACCTATGCGGTCGACGTACTGCCCGGACTCATCCTCGTGCCGCTCGGCGGCGGCCTCGTCCTCGTCGGATCCACTGTCGCCGGAGTGGACGGCGCCACCGGTGAGGACGCGGGCATCGCCACCAGCATGAACAACGCGTCCATGCAGATCGGCAGCGCCATCGGTCTGGCTGCCCTGGTCTCACTGGGCACCGGCCACGCCGCCGTGCTGCAGCGTGCGGGCGCCGACCCGTCGACCGCTGCCGTGCACGGATACGCCTTCAGCTTCACCATCGCCGCCGGCCTGACGGCCTTCGGCGCGTTCCTCGGCTTCGCCGGAATCCACCCGACGCCGACCGAGACTCCGACGGCGAGGACCGACGCCAGACAGCGCGCGGTCTGACGTGCGCCGAGCGCTCACAGACCAGTACTGCTCACATCTCACGCACAGGCAGGACGACAGGCATGACCGCGAACGACCATCTCGACTACTTCAAGCCGCAACTCGTCGTCATCCCTTGCGGCAGCCGCAAACTGGGCTCGCCCGCGCGCTCCGCAGACATGTACGTAGGTTCCTACCATCGGGCGTGCCGCAAGGCCGCCGATGCACTGCACCCTGACCGGGTGCTCATTCTCTCCGCACGCCACGGGCTCCTCGATCTCGACGACGTCATCGAGCCGTACGACACACCCCATGGTGCAGCCGACGCAGTAACGAGCCAGGCCCTGCTGGAACAAGCAACCGTGCGTGCCATCGTGGGCCTCGACTCCGTGGTGGCCCTCGGCGGTGCACGGCACATCAGCCTGCTGCGCTCCGTCTGGCCGCACGTCCACACGCCGTTGGCCGGAGCACGCGGCATGGGTGAGCAAATGGCCCGGCTTGCGGCATTGCGCGAGGGGCGGGCACTGCATCTGACGTGACGCCTCGTGCGGCGGCCGCAAGCCCGCGCCGGCTTGTGCCGAGGCGTATGGCACTACGGGGAGCCGTCCATCACGCGGCCCACTTGTTGACCGGCCCCGCAACGTCAGGCAGCAGGTGGGCGGGGCGCCAGGTGGTGCTGGCCTCTTGCTCCACGGGGGACCCCGGGGTGTAAGCAAATCCTGGGGTCGGCGACCGTCGGCCCGGGAACCCGTGAAGCGGTGATGCAGGAGCGGGCGGTTGTGCAGGCCGTCCGTCGGCGACCCGGCAGTCCGGGGTGACGATGTAGGACACGGTGTCGGCGATGCCCTCGGGGCACAGCAGCTCCATGCCCTGGACCTGGCGCCCGATGGCCTGCGGCGCGCCATCGCGGAGATGGGCGCTCAGCTCGGTGTCCACGGTGGACGGATACGGGGTCCGCCAGACGCCGCAGGAGGCCGCCCGGCGCATCAGCCACGCCACACTCGCGGTCGGACCAGATAACACCCGCAGGATGTATCAACAATAAGGTGCACAGGTTCAACGAGCTAGCGCTTTTCACAGGGGCTGGACGCCGTCTGGCGAGCAATGCAGGAAATCCTCCGGAAATCGGCTTGCCCGGTTTATTTCGCGAACCGTCTGAGATATTCTTTGGAATTATGGTGCATACTGGTGCTGGCAGAGTCGTTTCCCTCGACGCCCACCGTCATCGGGCAGCCGTGTCGCCATGATCTGGGAAATAGTGGTCCTGGGTTTTGTACTCAGTCTCGACAATCTCCGAGTATCGATCGCGCTCGGCACGCTCCCATTCGGTTTGAAGCGCGCGGTGCAGGTCGCGCTGACCTTCGGGCTGTGGGACGCGATCATGCCCCTGGTCGGGATGTTGATCGGCCGCCAGATCGGGGAGTCCGTCGGGGACGTCGCCGATGTGGTGGGCGCGGCCGCGCTCGGCGGATACGGTCTCTACCTCGTCATCTCGTCCTTCCGGAACCCCGAGCCGGACGAGCTGGACCACCCGTGGGCGTTGTTCGGCATCCCGTTGACACTGAGCCTGGACAACTTGCTCGCCGGGGCGAGCCTGGGGGTTCTTGGGCTCTCGCCGTGGTTCTCGGCCGCCGTCTTCGGCGGCATGACGGCAGTGTTGTCGCTGGTCGGGCTGCAACTCGGGCGGGCCGCGGCACGCCTCATCCGGATCCGCTCGGACCTGATGAGCGGGGTCGCCTTGATCATCGCCGCCGCGACCCTGCCGTTGTGGTTCGTCGACTGACCCGCTCCACCGGGAGGCAGGCCGGCCTGCGAGCAGAGGAGCAGCGGAAGAGCGCAGACCCGCGAGTCGGCATGGAGGGCCTCGACCGCCCCGGCCACCAGATCGTTACCGGGCGGCAGGCGGCAGACCCGGTCGATGCGGACGTGGCACCAGCGGAAGGCCGTCATCCCGCGAGACGGCATCAGCGCCCTCGACCGCCCCGGCCACCAGATCATTACCGGGCAACAGGCGGCCGACCCGGTCGGTGCGGGCGTGGGACCAGCGGTAGGTCGTCGTCCCGCGAGTCCGCGTTGGCGGCCTCGACCGCCCTGGCTACCAGGTCGTGGTCGGGTGACAGGTAACAGACCGGGTCGGTGCGGGCGGCGTCGCCGGTGAGCAGGAACGCCTGGCAGCGGCACCCGCCGAAGTCCACCTCCCGGCGCGGGCAGCTCCGGCAGGGTTCCGGCATCCAGTCGGTCCCGCGGAACGCGGTCATCACGGGGGCCTCGGCCCAGATCCGCTCCAGCGAGTCCTCCCGCACACTGGCCCGCGGCAACGGCAGGGACTGGGCGGCCGGGCACGGCAGAACGTCGCCGTTGGGCGTCACGGTCAGCTGCCGGGAGGCCCAGCCGCCCATGCAGGGCTTCGGGTAGCGGCTGTAGTAGTCGGGGATGACGTAGATGATGTCCATACGGCCCCGCAACCGCTCGTCGGCGGCCCGTACGACGGCCTCGGCCGCTTCGAGCTGGGCCCGGCTCGGCAGCAGGGCGGCACGGTTCCGCCAGGCCCAGCCGTAGTACTGGGTGTTGGCCAGCTCCAGCCGGTCCGCGCCCACCTCCTCGGCCAGAGCGAGCACGTCGGCGACGCGGTCGATGTTGTGCCGGTGCAGAACCACGTTCACGGTGAGCGGCCAGCCCAGCTCCTTGGCCACACCCATCGCCTCGATCTTGCGCCGGAAGGACGGGATCCCGGCGATCCGGTCGGACACGGTCGGTTCGTCGGCCTGGATGCTGATCTGTACGTGATCCAGACCGGCGGCCCGCAGCTGCTCGGCCCTCGGACGCGAGAACCCGAGGGCGCTGGTGATGAGGTTGGTGTAGAGGCCCAGGGCATGGGCGTGCGCGACGAGCTGCACCAGGTCGCGCCGCAGCAGCGGTTCCCCGCCGGACAGGTGGCACTGGAGAACTCCCAGGTTCTCGGCCTCGGTCAGCACCCGCAGCCACTCGTCGGTGGTCAGCTCGTCCTGGTAGTCGGCCAGGTTCAGCGGGTTGGAGCAGTAGGGGCAGGCCAGCGGGCAGCGGTAGGTCAGCTCGGCGAGCAGCCCGAGGGGGCTATCCATCGGTGAGCTCCAACCAGCGCCGGGCGACGAGCCGGGCCAGGAACTGCCTGACCTCGTCGTCGGGGACGGTCTCATAGCGTGTGCCCAGTTCGCCCACGATCTCGTCCACGGTGTGCCGTCCGTCGCACAGTTCGAGGATGGCCGCGCCGCTGCCGTTCAGAACCACCACCGTCTCGGGGTGCAGCAGGACCTTACGCTGCCTGGTGCGGCAGAAGGTGAGCCGGACATGGGCCGCCAACCGGGGCCGGTCCAAGCCGGACACCCCGACGCCGGGCCGGGTCGTGCTGCTGCTCTGGGTCGTGCCGGTATGGGTCGGGTCCATGGTGGTCACTCCACGTAGGCCTGGTCGATGGCGTCCATAAGGCTCCACAGGACATCGCACTTGAACGACAGCGCGTCGACGGCGCGCGCCTGGGACTCGGCGGAGAGGCAGTGCGCGGTGACCACCTCCAGGGCGTGCTCACAGTCGCGGGGGGCCTGCTCCAGGCGGGCGCGGAAGTAGGCGAGGCCCTCGGGGGCGATCCACGGGTACCACCGCTCGAACGCGGCGAGCCGCGCCGCCATCAGGTCGGGCGCGAACAGCTCGGTGAGCGAGGACGCCACCGCCTCCACCCACGGGCGG
The DNA here is from genome assembly GCF_000716535.1 of Streptomyces flaveolus. GTDB lineage: Bacteria > Actinomycetota > Actinomycetes > Streptomycetales > Streptomycetaceae > Streptomyces > Streptomyces flaveolus_A. The sequence continues at coordinate 20,094 of NZ_JNWV01000034.1, forward strand.
GTGCGGGCGAAGTTCACGTAGGCGTCGACGGCGAACCGCACGCCCGGTACCAGGTGCCGGTGGTCCCGGACCTCCTCACGGGTCAGCCCGGCGGCCTCGGCGAGGCGCAGCCACGCCTCGATGCCGCCCTCGCCCACGGCAGTGCCGTCGTGCTCGACGATCCGTCGGATCCAGCGACGACGGACCTCCACGTCGGGGCAGTTGGAAAGGATCGCGGCGTCCTTGCGGGGGATGTTCTCCTGGTAGTAGAAGCGGTTGGCCACCCAGCCCCGGATCTGCCGGCCGCTCAGCCGGCCGGCGTTCATCCGGACGTGGAACGGGTGTTGGTCGTGGTATCGCCGCGAGTGGGCCCGCAACGTCTCGACGAAGCCGTCGGCGCCGGTTGTGATGGTTGTCGTCGTCACGCCTCTACCCCTGGTACCTGAAGGCCGTCTGGCCATTTCCGTGCGGCTCTCCTCCGAGGAACGCCGCTCGAGCACCACACCCGGCGAACGAGCCGTCGGGCGGCGCCGGACCAGGTCCGGCGCCGCCCCGCATCCGCTAGTCCTCCAACCGAGCGAGGTACATGGTCACCTCGGCCGCGACTGTGATCTCGTCGAACTCGGGCGTCTCCCACACAGCGAGCTGAGACTCCATGGATTCACCTCCTCTCTGCCGGAACCACGGCAGGCTCCGGTCATGCGCTACGACGGTTCCGGAAGGGCGAACACGATCAGGGCGCTTCCGTGCCCCGCGCCGAGCATGCCGGGGAGGAATCCCTCGGCCCATCCGCCCCATCCGACCGGCACGGCCACGTACTGCCTGCCGTCGACCATGTAGGTGGTCGGGCTGCTGTGGTGGCCGCTTCCGCACTGGAACTGCCACAGCAACTCCCCGGTGCGGGCGTCGAGCGCGTTGAACTCCCCGGAGGGCTCACCGGCGAACACCAGGTCACCGCCGGTGACGAGCGTCGAGGCACACATCGGAAGGTCGTTGCGCCAGCGCCACTTCTCCTCGCCGCCTGCGTCGAACGCGCTGATGGACCCCGCCATGTCCTCGATGTCCACCTGAACGCCCGCACCCCAGTACGGAATGCTCTCCTTGAACTCCCGCCGCCGCCGGGTGGCCGTGGCACCGGTGTCCTGGACCGGGACGTAGAAGAGCCCGGTCTTCGGACTGTAGGCCGCATGGGTCCATTCCTTGGCACCGGCCGGACCCGGGTAGAAGTGGACCGGTTCTCCCTCCTTGTCCGGGTACACCTTGGCCGTCACCTGGCCGTCCCTCGTGATCGCCCCCCATGTGATGCGGTCGACGAAGGGAGTGATCCCGACCCTCGCGCCGTTCGTGCGGTCGAGGACGAAGAAGTAGCCGTTCTTGTCGAAGTGTCCGAGCAGTTTGCGTCCGTCCTGCTCGAACAGGATGCACTCGCCTATGCTGTCGTAGTCCCACACGTCGTGCGGGGTGCACTGGTAGTGCCAGCGGATCTGACCGCTGTCCACGTCCACGGCGATGATGCTGTCGGTGAACAGGTTGTCGCCCTGGCGGACCTCTCCGTCGAAGTCGGGCGCCGGGTTGCCGGTGCCCACGTACAGCAGGTTCGTCTCCGGGTCGAAGGTGCCGGTGATCCAGCAGTTCGCCCCGCCCCGGGCCCAGGCCTCGCCGTCGGCGGGCCAGGTCTCCGAGCCGGGCTCCCCGGGCTTGGGCACCGTGTAGCAGCGCCACTGGTGCTCGCCGGTCTCGAGAGCGAACGCGTCGAGGTGGCCGCGTACGCCGAACTCACCGCCGGAACTTCCGACGATGACCATGCTCTTCACGACCAGAGGGGCGAGCGTGGCGCTCTCCCCGGCCCGGACGTCCCCGTAGGTCTTGTCCCAGACCCGCTTGCCGGTGGTGGCGTCGAGCGCGATCACACGCGCGTTCGCCGTGACGAAGAAGACCTTCCCCTGGGCCACGGCGACCCCGCGGTTCACGTTCCCGCAGCACAAGGACACGTCGAAGGGGACCGCGTGCTTGTACCGCCAGATCTCCACACCCGTCTTGGCGTCGAGGGCCCAGACCCAGCCGTCCCAGCCGGAGAGGAACATGACCCCGTCGACGACGATCGGGGCGGCCTCGAACGAGTAGGTCGACGCGCCCGCGATCAGTCCGGTCGTGCCGGCCTGGAAGACCCAGGCGGGGACCATGCGCTTGACGTTGTCCGTGTTGATCTGGTCCAGCGGGCTGTAGCGTTGCCCGTTGTAGTCGCCGTAGTAGGTCAGCCAGTTGTGGGGCTCCTGGCGGGCGTTGAGTATGCGCTCGTAGTCGACACCGGCCACTACCGGCGGCGCTACGTCTCCACCGGGGGTCTTGTAGTTCAGGGTTCCCTGATCGACGGCCTCACCCGCGTCGACGTAGTCGGCGTAGTCGACGGTCATTTCCTCCACCTCCTGCTTCTGCCTACGGCCGCGGCTGTTCGGGACGGTCGAGGCGAGCCTCCGGCGGAGCGTCTCCCAGGACCACGATGGACCCGGTCAGCCCCCGGCCCTCGTCATTGCCCGTGGGCGAGCCGAACCAGTAGTAGCCCGGACCGTCGAGGTTGAGGTGCGCATGCCCGTGCGAATGGTTCACCAGCCAGATGAACTTCCTGTCGCCATTGCTCGGCAGAAGTGCGCAGTGCGTGTTCTTGTCGTCATTGACGAGCTCCAGCTCGATATCGCCTCCATGGGGCATGACAAGAATTGAAGGATCCCAGGACAGCTCGTCCGGGTGGATCCGAATTGTGGCCTTCATACGGCCGTCCGGTTCCTCGGTGGCCTGCCCTATGCTTCCTGTTCCCAGCACTTGACCCAGCGCTGCTTTGTTCTGTGTGGCCAACCCCAGCTTGTCCAGCAGGTCGGCACGCTCGTGCGCGGTCGTCGTCATCGGGGCTTCTCTCCCCTCATCCGATTCCCTGTGTTTTCCCTCTTTGCGTCGCGTGCCGCCCGGCCGTAATCGGTACTCAAGGAGCGCGCCACGCCGAATGAATAACAGCGGAAAGGATGTGAAATCTGTACTAAGAAACACGCTACGCCGGACGGATCACACCGACAAGGCACGTCCTGGTTCGGGCCGGCTCATGCCGTTCATCCGCGACCATCTGCCGTTCGCAACCGATGTGCCACCGTTGAGAGCAGCCGAGCCGCACCGCGACGCGTCGATCAAGCGAGGTCGTACCGATCGAGGTTCATGACCTTGGCCCATGCGGCGACGAAGTCCCGCACGAACTTCTCCCGTGCGTCGTCGCTCGCGTAGACCTCCGCGACGGCACGCAGCTCGGAGTTCGAGCCGAAGACGAGGTCGACGCGGCTACCGGTCCACTTGACCTCGCCGGTGGCGCGGTCGCGCCCCTCGAAGGTTTCCGCATCCGCGGATGTCGGCGTCCATTCCGTGCCCGTGTCGAGCAGGTTCACGAAGAAGTCGTTGGTCAGCGACCCGGGCGTCGAGGTGAAGACACCCAGCGGCGACTGCCGGTGGTTGGCGCCCAGCACCCGCAGGCCACCCACCAGGACGGTCATCTCGGGCACGCTCAGGTCCAGCAGGTTCGCGCGGTCGACCAGCAGGTGCTCCGACGGCAGCCGGCTGCCCTTGCCACGGTAGTTGCGGAACCCGTCCGCGGTCGGCTCGAGCGCGGCGAAGGACTCCGCATCGGTCCACTCCCGCGTCGCGTCCGTGCGTCCCGGACTGAAGGGGACCTGGACGTCGTGGCCGGCGGCCCTGGCGGCCTGCTCGACGGCGGCGGCTCCGCCGAGCACGATGAGGTCGGCCAGCGAGATCTTCTTGTTCTCGGTCTGCAGACCGTTGAAGGACTCCTGGATCTCCTCCAGTGTGCTCAGCACCCGTGCCAGCGTTTCGGGGTCGTTGACCTCCCAGCCCCGCTGCGGCTCGAGGCGGATGCGCGCGCCGTTCGCCCCACCCCGCTTGTCGCTGACGCGGAACGTCGAGGCCGACGCCCATGCGGTCGAGACGAGCTGGGCGACGGACAGCCCGGAGGCGAGGACCCGGCTCTTGAGCGCGGCGATGTCCGCAGCCCCGACGAGCGTGTGGTCCACGGCCGGGACCGGGTCCTGCCAGAGCAGCGTCTCCCGGGGAACCAGCGGTCCGAGGTAGCGCTGGATCGGGCCCATGTCGAGGTGCGTCAGCTTGAACCAGACCCGGGCGAACGCGTCCGCGAGCTGGTCCGGGTTCTCCAAGAAGCGTCGCGAGATCGACTCGTAGACGGGGTCCGACCGGAGCGCGAGGTCCGTCGTCAGGATCGTCGGGGCGTGTGTCGTCGACGGATCGTGGGCGTCCGGCACGGTGCCGGCCCCGCCGCCGTCCCTCGGGATCCACTGCCACAGACCGGCGGGGCTCAACTCCAGGTCCCACTCATAGCCGAACAGGGTCTCGAAGAAACTGTTGTCCCATCTCGTCGGGGTAGGTGTCCACGTACCCTCGAGCCCGCTGGAGATGGCGTCCCTGCCCTTCCCAGTGCCGTAGCTGCCCTTCCACCCCAATCCCTGCTCCTCGAGGGGGGCGCCCTCGGGTTCGGGGCCGAGGAAGGCGACCGGGTCGGCCGCGCCGTGGGTCTTGCCGAACGTGTGACCGCCCGCGATCAACGCGACGGTCTCCTCGTCGTTCATTCCCATGCGCCGGAACGTCTGGCGAATGTCCCGGGCCGCGGTGACCGGGTCCGGGACGGTGTTCGGGCCCTCCGGGTTGACGTAGATGAGGCCCATCTGGTCGGCGGCCAGGGTGCTCTCCAGCTCCCGGACGCCGTCGTGACGTTCGTCGCCGAGCCAGGCGTGCTCGGGACCCCAGTAGACGTCCTCGTCGGGCGCCCAGACGTCCGCCCGGCCGCCGGCGAAGCCGAACGTCGTGAGGCCCATCGTCTCCAGGGCGCGGTTGCCCGCGAAGATCATCAGGTCGGCCCAGGAGATCTTGCGGCCGTACTTCTTCTTCACCGGCCAGAGCAGCCGGCGCGCCTTGTCGAGATTGCGATTGTCCGGCCAGCTGTTCAGCGGCGCGAAACGCTGCATGCCGGCGCCGGCGCCACCACGGCCGTCGGCGATGCGATACGTACCTGCGCTGTGCCACACCATTCGGATCACGAGCGGCCCGTAGTGGCCGAAGTCGGCCGGCCACCACTCCTGCGACGTCGTGAGCACCGCGTCGACGTCCCGCGCCAGAGCGTCCAGGTCGAGCGTCCGGAACTCCGCGGCATAGTCGAAGTCCTCGCCCATGGGGTCGGCCATGGCGGGGTGTTTCCGCAGAATCGCCAGGTTGAGCCGGTCCGGCCACCAGACGCGGTTGCTCGGGCCCCCCATCGCGTGACCGCGGTGCTCCGCGGGGGCGGTCAGGCCGAGGCCGCCCGCGCCTCCGGCGTTCATCCCGCCGTCATGGGCATCCGGACTGTCAGACACGGGACTCCTCCTTCCGGGAACAGAGGTCGTACCGGGGCACTCAGATGCCCAGCGCACGACGCAGGGCCGGCGCGTGCCGCCGGGAAACCGGCACCATGGCGTTCGCCCGGTCGTCCATGACCAGGGACAGCTCGCCCTTGAGCCCGCGCTCTATCTCGTTGACGCGGCCGAGGTTGACCACATACCGGCGGTGAACCCGCAGGAAGCCGGCATCCGCCAGCTCACCTTCGAGTTTGTCCAGACTCGAAGGTGAGCTGGCTCGCAATCGCCCCTGGTCGGTGGAGAGCCAGACGTCGTTCGCCTGCGATTCGGCGAAGGAGACTTCCGGCAGCCGCAGCAGCACCATCCGGTTGTCCCGCACCGCGACCAGCCGGCGCGGCTGCGCTCCGAGGTGCACGACCGGCTCCGCCTGGGGCAACTGCGCCCCGTCGGTGACACCGAAGGAGACCAGGTTCCCGATGAGGCGTCCGGATGAGAAGACGGGTCGGATGCTGATCGACGTCGGCTCGTCGGCGAGGTGGGCGAAGATCTGCGTCGAGCCGACCCAGTCAGGATTGTGGACCGCCTGCCCAGTGGCATACCGGGCGGCGGTGATCAATTCAGGCATCCCGGGGTTCCATCGCAGCGTGGGGTCGACCGCCGGGGTGCATGCCGGGACACCCAGGAGCACGCTTGCCATGTCGTCGGCGATCACCACCTTGCCCGCGGTGTCGACCGCGGCGAGTGCCGCACTGGACTGTGCTCTGGCCTGGGTGTAGGCCGCGACCAACTCGGCACCGCTGTCCCGGGCTCGCCTCTTCAGGGGGCACTGAGTCATGGCGGCCGCGTTCGCCAGCCAGCTTTCCGTCGACGCGGGAAGCCGGCTGCGCCAGCGGCAGACGTTCAGGACCGCGATCGGTTCTCTGGTCACCACGTCGCGCACCGCGATGCCCGCGCCGACCCAGTCGTGGAGCACCTGGCACCAGTGCTCCGCACCCCTGATCGTCACCGGGCCGTGCGCCTCGAGCGCCGTGCCCATGCCGTTCGTGCCGACCGCGCACTCGGACCAGCAGAACCAGGGCGCCAGATTGGGGTCGCCGGCTCTGGCGAGCGTGGCTTGGTCACCCCACTCGGCCAGGATCCGGCCGGTGGCATCGGTGACGGTGATGACGCCACCGAGGTTGCCCACTTCGTGCGCCAGGGAGGCAGCGCGAAACCCCAGCTCAGCGAATACGACATCGCGCTCCGGCGTATGGTCGAGCTCCGCGACGGCCACCGGGGCCTCTGTGCGGTGAGGATCGACCCGGTACTGCTCTCGGCAGCGATGCCAGGAGATCGCCACCAGGGGCCGGACGTCCGGGACCTCGTCCTCGCCCTGCACGAACCGTTGCCATGCCGCGAGCACGGTGCCGCCGTCCAGGTTCGCCGAGCTGCGCTCAAGCCGATGTACATCGCTCATGGTTCAGAACCACCCTGGTCCATCCCCGACACTCGACGGACGTGCGCACCATGCGCGCCGGTCGCCGCTCGTCGCGGCCGGGTGTGCGGCGGACCGGGCCCTGCGTCCCGCGTCTTCCTGCTTCGTCACTCGTTCCAGGCTGTGTCACCGCACTCCCCACCCTAGGTACCGTTGTCGGCCTGCGCACGTCCCTCTTCAGGCCGCGCGACCGAAAATGCCGCCGGCGGGCTTCGCCCTGCGTCCGCTGCTCCGACCTCTTCTTCAGAGAAGCGTCGAATAGCCCTCATTTCGACCACCCGCGTACTCCTGAGCCGCCCTTCCGTGAGTCGGCATGGTGGCTGGACGCATAGCCGACCCCATAACTATGGTGCCCCGCCACATGTGCCCCTGACCTGCATCTTCCTACCGTGTGCCGACACGTACCCGTCCCCACCGCACACGAGGAAGTGGCGCACATGGCCTCCGGAACCACCGCTCCCCCACCCCCCGCCAGCCTCCCCAGAATCGTCGCCGCCAGCCTCATCGGGACCACCATCGAGTGGTACGACTTCTTCCTCTACGGCTCCGCCGCCGCGCTGGTGTTCAACAAGCTGTTCTTCCCGGGCTCCGACCCGCTCGTCGGCACGCTGCTGTCCTTCCTGACGTACGCCGTGGGCTTCGCCGCCCGGCCGCTCGGCGCGCTCGTCTTCGGGCACTACGGTGACCGGCTGGGGCGGAAGAAGCTGCTGGTGCTGAGCCTGCTGCTGATGGGCGGGGCCACGTTCGCCATCGGCCTGCTGCCCACGCACGCCACCGTCGGCACCGCCGCTCCCGTGCTGCTCACAACCCTGCGGCTGGTGCAGGGCTTCGCGCTCGGCGGTGAGTGGGGCGGTGCCGTCCTGCTGGTGTCGGAACACGGGGACGCGCGGCGGCGCGGCTTCTGGGCCTCGTGGCCGCAGACCGGCGCGCCTGCCGGGCAGTTGCTCGCGACCGGTGTGCTGTCGCTGCTCACCGCCGTACTGTCCGACGACGCCTTCGGCACATGGGGATGGCGGATCCCGTTCCTGCTCTCCGGTGTGCTCGTGCTCGTCGGTTTGTGGATTCGTCTGTCTGTCGATGAATCGCCCGTCTTCAAGGAGGCGCTGGAGCGGGCCGAGGCGCGGCGGGACGGCGCGCAGGAGAAGCTGCCGCTCGTCTCCGTGCTGCGGCACCACTGGCGGGACGTGCTGGTGGCGATGGGCGCCCGCATGGCGGAGAACATCAGCTACTACGTGATCACCGCCTTCATCCTCGTCTACGCCACCACCTCCGCCGGCGTCTCCAAGCAGACCGCCCTCAACGCCGTACTCATCGGCTCGGCCGTGCACTTCGCCGTCATCCCGGCCTGGGGCGCGCTGTCCGACCGCGTCGGGCGGCGGCCCGTGTACCTGCTGGGCGCGGCCGGTGTCGGGCTGTGGATGTTCCCCTTCTTCGCACTCGTGGACACCGGTTCGTTCGGGTACCTGATCCTCGCCGTCACCGTCGGACTCGTGCTGCACGGCGCCATGTACGCGCCCCAGGCGGCGTTCTTCGCCGAGATGTTCGCGACGCGGATGCGGTACTCGGGGGCGTCCATCGGCGCGCAGTTCGCCTCCGTGGCGGCCGGCGCGCCCGCCCCGCTCATCGCCACCGCGCTGCTCGCGGACTACGACAGCTCCACCCCGATCGCGCTGTACGTGATCGCCGCCGCCGTGCTGACCCTGATCGCGGTGGGTCTCGGGCGGGAGACGCGGCACCGCGATCTGGCCCAGATCGACGGGGAGGGCGGGGAGCCCTCCACGGCGAGCCCGGCGGCCGAGGCGCGCACCGTCTGAGCGGCGCCGTCGCCACCCGCGCCGTGGTGGCCGGCCTTCTCCGGCACCGTACCGACGTACTGACCGGCCCCCGCGCGGGGGCCGGTCAGTGCCGTCCAGGGGTCGCCAGCCGGTGCAGGCGCAGGGCCAGTTGGATCTCCAGGGCCCGGGCGGGCGTCTGCCAGTCCTCGCCCAGCAGGCGGCCCACGCGCTCCAGCCGCTGCGCCACCGTGTTCACATGGACGTGCAGCGCGTCCTTGGTGCGTGCCGGGCTCATCCCGCCCTCGAAGTAGGCGTCCAGGGTCCGCAGCAGTTCCGTGCCGCGCCGCTCGTCGTACGACACCACCGGGCCGATGGTCCGCTCGACGAACCCGGCGATGTCCCGTTCGCCCGCGAGGAGCAGGCCGAGGAAGCCGAAGTCCTCGGCCGCCGCGCCGTCCCCGGCCCGGCCCAGCAGGTGCAGCGCGTCCAGGCAGCGGCGGCCCTCGGCATAGGCGGCGGCCACGGTCTCGGGGTTCCCGGCGAGGTCGGTGACGGGTGCGGAGGCACCGACCGTGACCGGCTGGTGGACGGCCGTGCCCAGATGGCGGGCGGTGCGGCGGGCCACGTCCGTGGCGGTGTCGCCGGCGCCGAGCGGCAGCAGCAGGACCGTGCCGCCGTCGCGGGCCGCGGCCAGGCCGTGCCGGGTGGCCGCGAGGTGGGACGCGGCGGACCAGAGCCGGCGGCGGGCCGCGGCCTCCTCGTCGGCGTCGGCCGCCGGGCCGTCGAGGCGGGCGGCGAGGACGACGTGGGTGGCGTCCAGGTCGGCCTGGAGGCGGCTGGCGCGCTCGCGCAGCAGGCGTGGGTCCCGGTCGCGCGCGTCCAGCAGATCGTCCAGCAGTTCGCCGCGCACGCGCTGTTCGGCATCGGCGGCGGAGCGGCGGGCGAGCAGCAGCAGGGAGGTGACCATCGCCGCGCGCTCCAGGGTGCGCTGGTCGACGGGGTCGAGGCCGGGGTGGCCGCGCAGGACCAGCGCGCCGAGGAGCTCGCCGCCGGCGGCCACCGCGGCGATCCAGTCGCTGCCGTGCCGCACCGCGTGCCCCTCGGCGCGGGAGGCCTCCAGCGCCTCGGCCGGTGCCGCCGTGGCCTCGGTGAACTCGACGGTTCCGGCCAGGACCTGGGAGACGGCTGCGGCCACGTCGTGGACTCCGCCGCCGCGCAGGACGAGTTCGGCGAGCCGGTCGTGGACGTCGGACGCGCGCTCGATGACGGCGCTGCGGTCACGGATGATCTCGTTGGCGTGCTCCAGGCCGGCCAGGGCGGCGCGGGTCTCGGTGAGCAGGTTGGCGGTGTCGATGGCCGCCGCGGCGAGCGCCGCGAAGGAGCCGAGCAGGGCGATCTGCTCGCGTTCGAAGACCCTCGCGCGCCGGTCCGCCGCGAACAGGACGCCGATCACGTGCGGGCCGAGCATCAGGGGGACGCCGAGGATGGCGACCAGGCCCTCGTCGCGGACGCCGGCGTCGATGGTGAGGGTGTGCTGGAAGCGGCCGTCCTGGAAGTAGTCGTCGGTGACGTAGGGCCGCGCGGTCTGGGCGACGAGTCCGCCGAGCCCCTCTCCCATGCCGAGGCGAAGCTGCTGGAAGCGGGCGGAGACGGAGCCCTCCGTGACCCGCATGTAGGTGTCGCCGCGGGCCGGGTCGTTGAGGCTGAGGTAGGCGACGTCCGTGCCGAGCAGGGAACGGGCGCGCTGCACGATCGCCTGCAGGACGGCGTCCAGATCACGCAGTCCGGCGAGGTCGTGCGCGGTCTCGAAGAGCGCCGACAGCTCCGCCTCGCGCCGTCGGCGGCCCTCCAGCTCCGCGCGGACGCGCAGGGCGAGCAGCCTGGCCTCTTCCAGGGCGGCGATGCGGTCGGCCGGCTCGCCCTCGGCTCGGGCGCGCAGCACGGGCTGCTCGTAGGCCTCGGCGGAGGCGTCGCGGGCCAGCAGGTCGAGGTACGGGGCCTCGGCGCTGCCGCTGGGTGCCGACTGCAGGTGATCGCGGGACATGGTCACAGGATTCCGTATGGGCCACGCGGCCCGGCAGCCCTGTGGAAAACTCCCGGAGCCGGTGCCGCCGGGCCGGTCAGTGGGCCGTCCACCCGCCGTCCAGGACGAGTGAGGTGCCGGTGACGAAGGACGCCTGCGGGCTGCACAGGTAGGCGACGGCCTCGGCGACCTCCTCGGGTTCGATGAGCCGCCGTACGGCGCTGTCCTTCAGCAGGACCTCGGAGAGCACGCGGTCCTCGGGGATGCCGTGCGCCTGCGCCTGGTCAGCGATCTGCTTCTCGACCAGTGGGGTGCGCACATAGGCGGGGTTCACACAGTTCGAGGTCACCCCATGGGCGGCGCCTTCCAGGGCGGCCGTCTTGGACAGGCCTTCGAGGCCATGTTTGGCGGACACATAGGCGGACTTGAAGGCCGAGGCACGCAGACCATGCACGGAGGACACATTCACGATCCGGCCCCAGCCTTGCGCGTACATGTGCGGGAGGGCGCCTCGAATGAGACGGAAGGGTGCCTCCAGCATCACGGTGAGGACCGTGTGGAACACCTCGGGCGGGAACTCCTCGATGGGCCGCACGAGTTGCAGCCCGGCGTTGTTGACCAGCACATCGGTGCCCGCGGCGGCGCGTTCGGCGGCGTCCAGGTCGGTGAGGTCCACGACCACGGGTACGACGGTGCCCGCGAGGTCGCCGGTCCGCTCCGCCTGCTGGGCCAGCTCGGTCAGGCCGGCCGCGTCCCGGTCGACGGCGCGCACCTCGGCCCCGGCGGCGGCGAGCCGCAGCGCGCAGGCGCGGCCGATGCCGCTGGCGGCACCGGTGACGAGGGCGGTGCGGCCGCCGAGGTCGAGGCTGAGGGGCTGGGATCGGGGGCCGGGACCCGGCAGGGGGGTGGGCGAGGTCATGTGCCGACCCTAAGCGGAGCCCCACGGTCACCACATGTGGTGACCACCCATACTTCAGTCGGCGGTCATAGGGTCAAACCATGTGGGTGCATCCGACATGGCTTGCTTGATCCGGAAGAGCCCGAACTCATGCAGTTCGGGCAGCGCGTCGACCGCGAACCAGCCGACCTCCAGCGACTCGTCGTCGTTGACCCGGGCCTCGCCGCCCACGGCCCGGCAGCGGATGGTGATGTCCATGTACTGGCACGTGTCGCCATTGGGATAGGTCACCGGTTCCAGCGCCTGGACCAGGACGACCCGCTCGGCGACGCAGTGCACGGCCGTCTCCTCGAAGACCTCCCGCACCGCACAGGCCGCGGGCTGCTCGCCCGGCTCCGGGATGCCGCCGATCACCGACCACTTGCGCGTGTCGGTCCGCCGGCCGAGCAGCACTCTGCCCTCGTCGTCGAAGACGATCGCGGTGACTCCGGGGAGCCACAGCAGCTGCTGACCGGCGGTGGCCCTGAGCGTGCGGATGAATTCGGGAGTAGCCATGATCCCGACCCTAACGGGCCGGCGCGCCACGTCAGGGCCGGTTCCGGGCTCGTATGACGGTCATACGGCCGTCGTACGACATGCGTACGGCACGCGTACGGTTACGCGTCACCGGCGCGCCGGGCGCGCAGTCCGGACCCGATCGCCCAGCCGATCCCGCCCGCCGCGACCAGCACCAGGGCGATCTCCGGGAGGATGCCCAGCTCGGTGGCGGGGGTCGTGGACGTGCGCAGCGGCACCTTCTGGACGAGATAGGCGGGCACGAACATGCCGGTCTTCTGGGTGATCCGCCCGTCCGGCATGATGACCGCGCTGACCCCGCTGGTCACCGGCACGGTCACGGTGCGGCTGTGCTCGACGGCGCGGATCCGGGACATGGCGAGCTGCTGGTAGGTCATCTCGCTGCGGTCGAAGGTGGCGTTGTTGCTCGGCACGGAGATCATCTCCGCGCCGTGCGTCACCGTGTCCCGCACGTCCCAGTCGAAGGCGGCCTCGTAGCAGGTGGCGAGGCCCACCTTGACGCCGTCGATGTCGAACACACCCGGCTTGACGCCCCGGCTGAAGTCCTGGTGGACCATCTCGGTCCAGCTCTTGTTGATCGCGCCGACCAGCGAGCGCAGCGGGAGGTACTCGCCGAAGGGCTGGATCTGCCGCTTGTCGTAGGTCTGCGTCGGTCCCTTGACCGGGTCCCACAGGATCTGCTCGTTGAGCAGCTTGCCGTCCCGCTCGACCACGCTGCCGACGGAGACGGGCACGCCGATGTCCTTGGCCGCCTGCTCGATGACGGCGGCGGCGTCCGGGTACTCGAAGGGGTCGATGTCGGAGGAGTTCTCCGGCCACAGGACGTAGTCCGGCTTGGCGACCTTCCCGGCCCTGACGTCGGCGGCGAGCTTGTGCGTCTCGCGCGCGTGGTAGTCGAGCACGGCCCGCCGCTGGGCGTTGAACTCCAGCCCGGCGCGCGGCACGTTGCCCTGGATGAGCGCCACGGTCGCGGTGCCGTCCTCCGCGGCGTCGCTCACCAGCGCGCGGGCGGCGAACGCGCCCACCACCGGTACGGCCACGCTGAGCAGCGCGGCGGTCGCGGCGGCGCGCCGCACGACCCGGTTCCGGCGCCGCTCGGCGATCAGCCGGCCGGCCTCGTACAGGCCGAAGCCGCACAGGACGACCGCGAAGCCGAGCACGGGGGTGCCGCCCACCGCGGCGAGCGGCAGGAAGACCCCGTCCGCCTGGCCGAACGCGACCTTGCCCCAGGGGAAGCCCTGGAACGGCACGCGCGCGCGTGCCGCCTCGCCCGCCGTCCACACGGCCGCGGCCCACACCGGCCAGGCGGGCAGCCTGGAGACGGCGGCGACGCCCGCACCGACCAGCGCGACGAAGACCGCCTCGATGGCGACGAGCGCCAGCCACGGAAGGGGGCCGACCTCCACGCTGGTCCACACCAGCAGCGGCAGCAGGAAGCCCAGCCCGAAGAGGTAGCCGAGGCCCAGGGCGGCCTTCCAGCTCCGGCCGCGCAGCACCCAGCCGAAACCGGCGAAGGCGGGCAGGGCCAGCCACCACAGGGGGCGTGGCGGGAAGCTGACGTAGAGCAGCACTCCGCAGAGCGCGGAGGCGGCGGCCGGGACCAGGCGCAGCAGCCGGCCGCCGCGCGCGCCGGGGGCGAGGCGCGGTCGGAGCTGGTCCGGCTGGTCCACGGAAGTTGCGGTGACGGTCACCCGGGTGAGTGTACGGCGGGTGGCGTCACGGCCGACAGCGCGGTCGGGGGCCGGTACACCGGCGTTCGCCGCTGGTGGGCGGCCTGTTCCGGCGGTGCTCGGCGGTCCTTGTCACGCGCCGGAATCACGGTGTTGCTCCGCGCCTCGTCCCCAAACCGGTCATGAGCCGTTACGGTGTGCCCAGCTTCGGCGGCGCGGCCGGACCCGGCGCGCGGTCGTGGCCTGCCACAGGTCGGGGGACCGGGTACGAGGGGCGACGGGTGGGGTCGACGGGGACGGGGTCCGCGACCGGTGCGTACGGTGCGGATGCCCACAGCACGCGAAGAAACGTTTCCGACGGGACGGGCATGATCCTGTTGGGGGCCTGTGCCGGGTGGTCGCTGATCACCGCGGCGGCCCATGACGGACGGCCCGAGGGCATGCTGCTCGCGGTGCTCGCCGTGGCCGCCGGGTATGCCGCGGGCCGGGTCTCCGGTGCGCTGTTGCCGGTGGCCGCGCCCTGCGCCGGTGCCGTGGCGGGACTCGCCCTGGCCGTGACGCTGCCCGAATTCTCCCCCGCTCCCTGGTACGCCGCCCCGCTCGGGCACGCCGGTGCCACGGCCGCCCTGCTGGCGCTGGCCACCGGGGCCGCGTGCTGTGCCGCCTGGGCGACGGCCGTGCCGGCCCTCCGACTGGCGCTGCGGGCGCTGGCCTGCGCCGTCGTGGCGGCCGGGGCGGTGCTGGGATCGACGGCGGGCTGTGTGGCCAGCGCGGCGGTCCTGCTGTGCTCACTCGCCGCCGGCTCGGCGCGCAGCCGGGGCGCGTGGCTCGTGGGGACGGCCATGGCGGCGGGCCTGGTGGCGGCGGCGATCTGGGCGGTCGCCGGGGACGCGCTGCCCGGCGGCCTCGACGGGGCGCTCGAAAGCCGGTTCAGCGCGCACCGGATCGGGTTGTGGCGGGACGCCCTGTGGCTGGCGGACCGCAACAGCGGTCTGGGGATCGGCCCCGGCCGGTTCGGTGACCTGACGCCGGGGGCACCGCGGACCCTGCTGTCCGACGGCAAACCGCACTCGGCTCCCCTGCAACAGGCGGCCGAACAGGGTCTCGTCGGGGTGTTCCTGCTGCTCGCCGTGTTCTGCTGGGTCCTCCACGCGCTGTGGCGCGCCCCGCGCCCGACCCCTGTGGCCCTCACCGCGGGCGCGGCCCTGACGGCGCTGGCCGTCCTCGCCACGGTGAGCAACGCCCTCAGCTTCACGACGGTGACGTCCGGCGCGGCCCTCCTGGCCGGCTGGGCCACGGCCCGCCCGTGGGCGGGCGAGACGGCGACGCCGAGACCTTGAGCGGGACTCTGTGGGCGCTATGGGCACGAACTCCTGGCGCGGGCGTCCCGGCGTAACGGGTCAGGCCGCCGTACCCGGCTTGATCGTGCGCAGGCGGTCCCGGATGACCCGCACCGCCGATTCCGCGTTGTCCACGGTGATCGTGAACGTGTGGCCGTCCCACAGGCGCAGCACGATGCCCTCGCCACGGCGTACGACGACCGCGGTGCCCTTCTCGGGGCGCCAGCGGTAACCCCAACCACCCCAGTGCCGGGGGGTGACGAGAGCGGTGAAGTCGGCGCCGGCCACCTGGGAGAGCGGGATGCGGCGGCGCGGCAGGCCCATGTGCCCGCAGCGCACTTCGACGCACTCCTTGTCGAGCTTGAGGTCGACGTGCACGAAGGCGAGCGTGCCGAACAGGACCAGCAGGCCGGCCGCGATGCAGCCCACGACCGACATCACGAGCGGGGCGATGCCGGAGCCCCAGGCCGAGTCGACGGCCAGCTCGATGCCGAGCGCCATGCAGGCGGCGCCGACCAGTGCCAGCAGCCACTGGACCCGGTTGGTGGCGCGTCCCGTCCAGACGTCCGGGCGCGGGGTGTCGTCGGCGTCGGGGTGGTCCCTCATGTGTACGAGGTTACTCAGGTTTCGCAGCGCGGGTAGGGCGTGGCACAGGGTGACTGGCCCGGCCGGGGCACGGCGGACCGCACCGCCGGGCCGGTTCCGCGCCGTTCAGCGGACGGGGCTGACGGCCTGGAGGAAGCGGCCTTCCGCGTAGGACAGCGCCGTCTCCGGGAGGGGCGCCTGGCGACCGCTCAGCAGCACCGTGAGCGTGGTGTCGGCGGTGCCGGCCGGAACCGACTCCGCTCCGATCCGGCGCAGGGCCTGGGCGGCCACGGCCCCGGCGGTGCCGTGCAGGATGAGCGGCGGGCGGCCGGGCTGCTGGACGGCCGCCCTGATGCGCTCGGCGACCAGCTCGTAGTTGGTGCAGCCGAGGACGAGCGTGGTGACGTCGTCGGGGGTGCGGGCGGCGGCCGAGGCGATGGCGGCGTCGATCGCCGCCGCGTCCGCGTGGTGCACGGCGTCCGCGAGGCCGGGGCAGGCCACCTCGGTCACGGCCACCCCCGCGGCGAACTCCTCGATCAGGCCGCGCTGGTAGGCGCTTCCCGTGGTGGCCGGGGTCGCCCAGATCGCGACGGGCCCGCCGCCCGCGGCGGCCGGCTTGATCGCCGGTACGGTACCGATGATCGGCAGGTCCGGCTCGAAGCGGGCCCGCATCGCCGGCAGGGAGTGCACCGACGCCGTGTTGCAGGCGACGATCAGGACATCGGGCTCGTGTGCGGCGGCGGCGTCGGCGACGGCGATGGCCCGCTCCGTGATGTCCTCCGGGGTGCGCGGTCCCCAGGGCATGCCGTCCGGGTCCCACGACAGCACGAGGTCCGCGTCGGGTCGCAGTCGACGTACCGCGGCGGCGGCGGGCAGCAGGCCGATTCCGGAGTCCATGAGCGCGATCTTCACCCGGCCACGATAGACGATGCGTCCTTCTGAGCCGGTCGGGTGGGGCAGACTGCGGCCGTGAGCGCCTTCCTCTGGATCACCGTCGTATCACTGGCCGCCTGGTGCTGGCTGCTGCTGGGCCAGGGCTTCTTCTGGCGCACGGACGTCCGGCTGCCGCGGCGCCGGGACCCGGACGTGTGGCCGTCGGTCTGTGTGGTCGTACCGGCCCGCGACGAGGCCGCCGTGCTGCCCGACAGCCTGCCGTCGCTGCTGGCGCAGGACTACCCGGGGCGGGCGGAGGTCTTCCTGGTGGACGACGGCAGTACGGACGGCACCGGGGACCTGGCCCGCGAGCTGTCCCGGCGGCACGGCGGGCTGCCGCTCACGGTGGGATCGCCCGGGGAGCCACCGGCGGGCTGGACGGGCAAGCTGTGGGCGGTGCGGTACGGCATCGGGCTGGCAGGCGCGCGTGACCCCGAATACCTGCTGCTGACGGACGCCGACATCGCGCACGCGCCGGACAGCCTGCGCGAGCTGGTGGCGGCGGCCGACGCCGGCGGCTTCGACGTCGTGTCACAGATGGCGCGGCTGCGGGTGGCGAGCCTGTGGGAGCGGCTCGTGGTCCCGGCGTTCGTGTACTTCTTCGCGCAGTTGTACCCCTTCCGGTGGATCGGCCGGCCGGGCTCGCGCACCGCCGCGGCGGCGGGCGGCTGTGTCCTGCTGCGCGCGGACATGGCGGAGAAGGCGCGCATCCCCGAGGCCATCCGGCACGCCGTCATCGACGACGTGGCGCTCGCGCGCGCGGTGAAGGGCTCGGGCGGTCGCGTCTGGCTCGGGCTGGCCGACCGGGTGGACAGCGTGCGTCCCTATCCGCTGCTGCGCGACCTGTGGCGGATGGTCTCGCGCAGTGCCTACGCGCAGTTGCGGCACAGTCCGTTGCTGCTCCTCGGTACGGTCGCCGGGCTCGCGCTGGTGTACCTGGTGCCGCCGGCCGCCGTGGCCGTGGGCGCGGCCGGCGGAGCCGCGGAGGTGGCGCTCGTGGGGGCGGCGGCGTGGGCGGTGATGGCGGGGACGTACGTGCCGATGCTGCGCTACTACCGGCAGCCGCTGTGGCTCGCCCCGCTGCTGCCGTTCACCGCCTTCCTCTATCTGCTGATGACGGTCGACTCGGCCGTGCAGCACTACCGCGGGCGCGGGGCCGCGTGGAAGGGCCGCACCTACGCCCGCCCGGACGCCGTCGCGGACGAGGGCTGAGCCGGGTCACTTGCGGCCGGGCGTCCAGTTCATGCCCCAGCCGTAGGCGCGGTCTATGGTCCGCTGCGGGCTCGATCCGCGTTCCGGCACCAGATACCGCGCCTCGCGCTGGACGAGCAGGTCGTCGCCGGTGTTGGTGATCAGCGCGAGCGCGCACACCGGGGAGTCGACGGTGCACTCGTCCAGCGAGAAGTCGATGGGTGCGCCGTGCTGCGGCTGGAGGGTGACGGTGGCGTGCAGGTCGGCGAAGGAACGGGCGCCCTCGTAGATGGTGACGAAGACGAGGATGCGCCGGAAGTCCTGCTTGTGGTCGAGGTTGATGGTGAGGTTCTCGCCGGCCGTCACGGCTCCGGTGCGGTCGTCGCCGTCGAGGTGGATGTACGGCGGCCGGTGGAGCGAGCCGAAGGCGTTCCCGAGGGCCTGTACGACTCCCTTGCGGCCGTCGGTGAGTTCGTACAGCGCGCACAGGTCGAGGTCGATGTCGCCACCGCCGCCCCAGCGGCCCCAGCCCGTGGACTGTTTGCGCGTCTGCCAGTTGAGGTTCACCCGCATCGCGCCTGAGGTGCCGCCCTGCTTGGCCAGCGAGACCGAGGGGGCCGCCTTGGTGAGAGTGACCTTGGAGAGGCGCACGGGCTGGGCCGGGGGCGGCGGGGCGGGGGCCGTGGCGGGGCGGGGCGGGGTGGTGACCGGGGCCGGCGCGGCGGGCGGTGCGGTGTGCTGCGGTTCGTCGACGGTGATGCCGAAGTCCGTTGCCAGGCCTTCGAGTCCGCTGCTGTAACCCTGGCCGACGGCACGGAACTTCCAGCCGCCCTGGCGGCGGTAGAACTCGCCGAGGACGAAGGCCGTCTCGACGGTCGCGCCGGGGCTGTCGAAGCGGGCGACCACCTGGCCGGAGGCGGCGTCGGTCACCTCGATGCAGAGGTCCGGGACCTGCCCGAAGGTTCCGCCGTCGGCGGAGGCGGCGAGGACGATCCGTTCGACGGCGCCCTCCACGCGCGCGAGGTCGGCCCACAGGGTGTCGGTGACCCGTCCGCCGGCCGTCCGCTTGCCCTCGTGACGTACCGCGCCGGAGGAGTGCGCGGGCTGGTTGTAGAAGACGAAGTCCCCGTCGGAGCGCACCTTTCCGGCGGTGAGCAGCAGCGCCGAGGCGTCGGCGTCCGGGATCCCCGGGCCGGAGCGCCAGCCCACTTCGACGCGCAGCGCCGTGGTAGGCACCGGTGTGTTGGATCCTTTCGGCATTGACATGTCCGCCCCCATCACGCGTCGGCTTCCGGGTCTCGCCCGTCCGTGTCATCCCTACCCGCACAACCTATTCCCGGGTACGTCGCACGCCCATGAGCGGCGCGGGAAGATCACCGGTCAACCGCCGGTAACCCGGGACGAACTCGGCTTTTACATGATCCAAACATGGATCGGCGTCCCTTTTTGCCAAGTTCGCTCGTATTGGGGATCCCAGGCTCCTACCGACACGGAAAACAACCCTCTTATCGGTCTCCCCAACCAGCACATCGTGGGCTTAACTTATGTGCCATGACCTCCCCCCGCTCCACTTATGGTGGCGGCTACTACTCCGCCTCCTTCCCGGACACCCCGATCTACGACTCGCTCGTCGCCGAGCGAGGCACCCCGCAGATCGCCCCGATCCGGGTCCCCGCCGCCTACGACACGGGCAGCAGCCTGCCCGCTCTGCCGTCGGCCCTCCCCGCCCTCCCGGCGGCCCCGGCCCAGCAGCAGCCCCCCGCCTACGGCTACCCGCAGCAGCAGCCCGCACCGCTGCAGCAGGCGCCCACGGCCTACATCCCGCAGCAGGCGAGCGCCCCGCGCGGCTACCCCGGTCCCCAGGCCCCGCAGCAGCAGCGGCCGATGGCTCAGGGCAACGGGTACGAGGCCATGCGCCCGGCCGCGCCGCGGCCCGCGCCGGCTCCCTACCAGGACCCGTACAACAACCAGCAGTACCGCGGTTACTGACCGCTGGCGCCCCGGCCGCCGGTGCCGCCTGGCACGATGGACGGCATGGAATACGCCGAAGTGGAGTCGATCCACGTCCACCCGGTCAAGGCGTTCCGGGGCGTCTCGCCCCGGGAGGCCGTCGTGGAGCCCTGGGGCCTGGCCGGTGACCGGCGCTGGACGCTGATCGACCACGGGGGAAAGGTCGTCACGCAGCGCGAGCAGCCGCGTCTCGCCCTGGCCGCCGCCGAGCCTCTGGCCGGCGGCGGCCTTCGCCTGTCCGCGCCCGGTCGGCCCCCGCTGACCGTGGAGGTGCCGGAACCGACGGCGACCGTGCCGATGAACGTGTTCGGCACCAAGGTGGAGGGAGTCCCGGCCGACCCGGCCGCGCACGCCTGGTGCAGCGCCTACCTGGGACACGAGGTCCGTCTGGTCCACATGGACGACCCGGCCACCCGTCGCCCGGTCGACCCCGAGTACGCGCTGCCCGGCGAGATGGTCAGCTTCGCCGACGGCTACCCCCTGCTGGTCACCACGGTGGCCTCGCTGGACGCCCTCAACTCCCTCATAGCGCAGGGGCCGGACGCCCACGAGGGCCCGCTGCCCATGAACCGGTTCCGGCCGAACGTCGTCGTCGCGGGCACCGAGCCGTGGGCCGAGGACCACTGGACGCGGATCGCCGTCGGCGAGGTGGTCTTCCGGGCCCCGAAGCCGAGCGGACGGTGTGTGGTGACCACCACCGACCAGGCCACGGCCGTACGCGGCCGGGAACCGCTGCGCACCCTGGCGCGTCACCGCAGGATCGACGGCAGGCTGCTGTTCGGTCAGAACCTGGTGCCCCTCTCCCCCGGCACGATCAGGGTCGGCGACCCGGTGCGGGTGCTGGGGTAGGGACCGGCTCGCGCACGGCCGCCGGTGATGATCCGGCGGACCGGGAACCGGGGGGCGGGTGCCGGTCGTTGAGGGGGCGTGAGAAATTCGTGAGGGGCCGGGTGCGTCAGGTACCGCGGCGGACGTGAGGCGTTCTCACCCGGTCCGGTCCGGGGGCGAGCGCCGATGCCGGGGATCGTGACGGACCGGAAGGGGGTGGGGACATGCGAGCGCTCAGTGGGCTGTGGCGCTGGCGGCACAATCCGCTGTGCCGCCCGACCGACCTGGCCGAGGCATGGGTGGCCCTGGTGGCTCTGCTGCTCATCGCCGTGGCCGCGCCCGTGACCGGCTGCCTGGTCGGTGCCGCCGCCCAGGACTCGCTCCAGCGGTCCGTACGACAGCAGCAGCACACACGCCGTCTGGTCACGGCCACCGTGGTGCGGGACATCGGCGGGGCCCTCCCGGAGACCGACCCCGACGCCACCTCCGCGCGGGACACCGGCAGCCGTGTCCTCGCGGACTGGACCGCGCCGGACGGCACCCGGCAGCACGGCCCGGTCCTGGCGGACCTCAAGTCCCCGCACCGAGGAGACCACTTCCGGCTCTGGACCGACCCGCACGGCCGAATAGCGACCCGCCCACTGGACTCCGCCACGGCGACGACACACGCCGTGCTCGCCGGAGTCGGCGCGGCCCTGCTGACCGGGGCACTGGTCGAGGGCGGCCGCCGCCTGACCGTCTGGCGCCTGGTCCGCCGGCGGTACGCGCGCTGGGACCAGGCCTGGGACCGGGCGGGCCCGGACTGGGGCAAGGCGGGCACCGGCATCTGACGGCCTTCCTGCTCTGGTCAACCCGCCCTGCACGCACGCGCTACGGTGGACCGGCCGAAGCGCATTCGGCGACAACCCGCGGGTGAGCGAACCCCGGGGCGCACAGGTCTCCAGGGGCGCGGACGCGCTGACGGCCCGGGGGCCGAACACGGTCGCGGTCCGGGCACCGGCGGCAGCGCCCCGGCGGGCAGCGAGCCATCAGTACGACGAGGTGGGGGCACAGCAACGCCATGGCACAGGGCACGGTCCAGGTGACGCACACCGGTACTTCGCGGTGGCGGCGCCGCACGGGTGAGTACGCTTCGCTCGCCGCCGCCCTGGAGGCCGCCGCAGACGGCGACGTCCTCACCATCGCCCCCGGCACCTACCGGGAGAACCTCGTCGTCCAGCGGGCGGTGACACTCCGTGGGCCCGAGGGCTCACCCGGCTCGGTGCGGATCGCGCCGGTGGACGGGGTCCCGCTCACCGTGCGGGCCTCGGCCGTCGTGCAGGACCTGCACGTGGAGGGGCAGGACGCGGCGGCGCCCGCGCTGCTGGTCGAGGAGGGCACTCCTGAACTGCTGGACGTGCGGATCGTCACGCGGTCCGCCGCCGGTATCGAGGTGCGCGGCGGCGCCCGCCCGACCGTGCGCCGGTGCACCGTCGACAACCCGGCCGGCATCGGCATCGCCGTACTCGACGGCGGGGGCGGGGTGTTCGAGGAGTGCGAGGTCGTCGCGGCCGGGCAGGCGGGCGTCGCGGTGCGTGGCGGGGGCCATCCCCGGCTGGAGCGCTGCCGGGTGCACCACGCCTCCGGTACCGGGCTGACCGCGACCGGCGAGAACTCCTCGCTGGAGGCGGTGGGATGCGAGATCTACGAGGTGCGCGGCTCCGGGGTGCAGGTCACCCAGCGGGCCACCGCGCACCTGACCGACTGCGAGGTGCACCGCACCACCGCCGACGGCATCACCCTGGACACCGACGCGGTGCTCACGCTCGCCGACTGCCACCTCCACGACATCCCGGAGAACGCGGTCGACCTGCGCTCCCGCTCGGTGCTCACGCTGACCCGCACGACCGTCCGCCGGTTCGGGCGCAACGGCCTGTCGGTGTGGGACCCGGGGACCCGGGTGGACGCCAACCAGTGCGAGATCTTCGACAGCACCGGCGACTACCCGGCGGTGTGGGTGAGCGACGGGGCCACCGCGGTACTGGACTCCTGCCGGGTGCACGACGTGCCGGACGCGCTGTTCGTACTGGACCGCGGCTCCCGCGCGGACGTCGTGGACAGTGACCTGTCGCAGGTGCGCAACACGGCCGTGTCGGTGAGCGACGGGGCGACCGCACAGCTGGACGACTGCCGGATCAGGGAGGCGGCCACCGGTGCCTGGTTCCGCGACCACGGCAGCGGCGGCACGCTCAACAACTGCAGCCTGGACGGCACCCAGACCGGTGTGATCGTCACCAAGGGCGCCGACCCCACCATCGAGCGGTGCACGGTCGACTCCCCCGCGGAGGCCGGTTTCTACGTCTCCGCGGGCGGCCGGGGCAGCTTCCTGAACTGCCGGGTCACCGGCAGCGGCGGCTACGGCTTCCATGTGATCGACGGTTGCCGTACGACGCTGCGCAAGTGCCGTACCGAGCGGTGCGCGCGCGGCGGGTACGAGTTCGCCGACGGCGGCCCGGACGCGGGGTCCGGGACGGGACCGGTCGTGGAGGACTGCACCAGCGACGAGAGCGGCGGGGTCCGGGCGCCCTCGGTCCGGGAGGCGGCCGTGGAGACGGTGACGCAGTCCGCCGGCCTGCTGGGCGCGCTCCCCGGGCAGCGGGCGGCGGAGCAGGCGCCGCCCGTCGCCGTCGCGGAACCGGAGAAGCCGCAGCGCACGTCGAAGGACGTGCTCGGGGAACTCGACGCGCTGGTCGGCCTGGAGAGCGTCAAGCGCGAGGTGCGGGCGCTGACCGACATGATCGAGGTGGGCCGGCGCAGACAGCGGGCGGGACTGAAGGCGGCCTCGGTCAAGCGGCATCTGGTGTTCACCGGCTCCCCCGGCACCGGCAAGACGACGGTCGCCCGGCTCTACGGCGAGATCCTCGCCTCGCTGGACGTGCTGGAGAAGGGCCACCTGGTGGAGGTGTCCCGGGTCGACCTGGTCGGTGAGCACATCGGTTCCACGGCGATCCGCACCCAGGAGGCCTTCGAGCGGGCGCGCGGTGGTGTGCTGTTCATCGACGAGGCGTACGCGCTGTCCCCGGAGGACGCCGGGCGTGACTTCGGCAAGGAGGCCATCGACACGCTGGTCAAGCTGATGGAGGACCACCGGGACGCGGTGGTGGTGATCGTCGCCGGGTACACCGCGGAGATGGAGCGCTTCCTCTCCGTCAACCCGGGCGTGGCCTCCCGCTTCTCCCGCACCATCACCTTCGGCGACTACGGTCCCGAGGAGCTGCTGCGGATCGTGGAGCAGCAGGCCGACGAGCACGAGTACCGGCTGGCGCCGGGCGCGTCCGAGGCACTGCTGAAGTACTTCACGGCGATCCCGAAGGGCCCGGCGTTCGGCAACGGCCGCACCGCCCGGCAGACCTTCGAGGCGATGGTGGAACGGCACGCGAGCCGCGTCGCCCAGCTGCCCGACCCGACCACCGACGAGCTGACCCTGCTCTACGCGGAGGACCTGCCGGACCTGCCCTGAGCCGTCGAGTACGTCAGGCCTCGGCCCGCGGCCCCGGCTCCGGTCGCTGGCCCGGCACCTCCGGACGCAGTCGGGCCAGCAGGCGGGCGCGTTCGCGGGTGAAGGCGGGGTCCGACTGGTAGTCGGAGTGGCCGAGGATCGGGGCCGGCAGCGGGTGGTCCGGGGTGCGGCCGTAGACGAGGGGGTCCCGCAGGGGCTCGTGGTCCACGTCGGGGGCGGTGTCGTCGGGGACGCGCACGGGGCCGCCGATGGGGTCGGTGCGGCGGTACAGGTTGCGCCAGCAGTCGATGTCGTGGTGCAGGGCGGCCAGGGCCGGCGGGCCGAAATGGGCCGGGAACCAGCGGCCGTACAGGCGCTCCAGCGGGGAGCCGTAGGTGAGCAGGGCTACCCGCGCGCGTACGGACGGCGGGAGCTGCCAGGCCGCGGCGGCGGCGAGGACGCTGCCCTGGGAGTGGCCGGACAGCACCAGCCGGCCTCCGGTGCGCCGGGTCCAGGTGGCCATGCGCCAGGTCAGGTCCGGGACCGCGCGCTCGGCGTAGCAGGGCGGCGCGAACGGGTGGGCGGCGCGCGGCCAGAAGGTGCCGACGTCCCAGAGGATGCCGATGGTGCGCCGGGCCGAGGCGTCCTTGTGGCGCGCCTGCCCCAGGTCACGAACAGCAGGAAGCCGAGGCCGACGAGCCAGGAGCCCAGCGCCTGCGAGGTCTCGGCCACGGCCTGGAGGAGGTGGTGGGCGCGGTGGGCCGCCCCGTCGGGCGTCTTCCTCGTGGCCAGGGCTCCGGTCAGTGCCACGGAGCCCAGGACGAGGGTGGTGGCCGTGAGTACGGCGACGACGAGCGGCACCCGGTCGGTGAGGGTGGCCATGGCCCGGGCGTGGGCGATGGCGCGGGTGCGGGACGGGTCCTCGGGCTCGCCGGGGTGCTCGCGGCGGACCCGGTCGCGTTCGGCGCGGGCGAGCCGGGCGGTGTGCAGGGCGAGCCCGGCGGCCAGGAGCAGCAGGACCGCGAGGAGCGCCGGGATGACGGACGCCTGCCAGGTCAGCAGGACGGGCGGACCGGTGAGCAGGGCGCGGGTGCCGTCCAGCCAGTCGGCGACGCGCTGGGCGACCCCGCCGGAGATCACGCCGCCGAGCGCGCAGGCGAGCAGGGCGACGGCGGGACCGCCGAGGCCGCGCATTCCGGCGCGCGGGTCGGGGCGGCGCCGGTGCAGGTACCCGGCCACGGCGGCGAGGACGACGACGAGCAGGCCCTGGGCCAGCATGAGGGCGCCGAAGGAGAGGTCGCCGGGCAGCCGGCCGGTGGACCGCCAGCCGGGCCGGGACCAGCCGGCGTACACCAGCCCGAGCAGCAGCAGGGCGAGCGCGGCGAGCGGCAGGCGGCGGACGAGGTGCCGGTCGAGCCGCTGGTCGAGCCGCCACTCGCTGCGGCCCCGGCGGCAGACCACCGCGACCACCGCCGCCCCGCAGACGAACAGGGCCGCGGCCAGCAGCAGGCCGAGGACGTCCAGGACCGCGGGGCCGCCGGGCCGGTGGTCGAAGCGGGCCGCCGGGGCGGTGACGGCGGCGGCCACCGTGAGCAGGCCGGCCGCGGTGTGCGCCGCGCGCAGCCGGGCGACCAGGCGACGCCCGTACCAGAACCCGGGCCGGGCCAGCGCACTGCCGTGGACGGCGACGCCTGGGTCACCGCTGTCCGCCCCGGGTCCCCCGCAGACCGCGACGGGTCCGCCGCCGTCCGAGGCCGGTCCGCCACTCCGCGGCTCCCGCCCGCCCCCGGCCGGCTCCGGTCCCCCGCCGGCCGAGGCGGATCCGTCGCCATCGGCCTCCGGTCCACCACTCCCCGGGACCGCTCCACCGCTGGCCAAGGCGGGGCCACCACTCCCCGCGCCCCACCCGCCCCTGGCCGGCTCCAGTCCGCCGTCGGCAAGCTCCGGTCCGCCGCCGGCCGACCGAGGCCCCCCGCCGGCCGGCTCCAGTCCCCCGCCGGCCGAGGCGGATCCGCCACCTTCGGTCTCCGGTCCACCACTCCCCGGCTCCACTCCACCGCTGGCCAAGGCGGGTCCACCACTCCCCGCGCCCGACCCGCCCCTGGCCGACTCCGGTCCGCCGCCGGCCGACCGAGGTCCACCGCCGGCCGGCTCCAGTCCTCCCCTGGCCGGCCCTGGTCCGTCGCTCCCCGGCTCCGGTCCACCCTCGTCCAGGGCGGGTTCGCCGGCGGCCGGGCCCGAGTCGGGGGACAGCGGCCGGTGGGATTCGTAGGCGCGCCACGTGCGGTGGGAGAGGTACCAGAGCAGGGCGGTCAGCGTGGTCGGCAGTGCCGCCGCGAGGGCCAGCCGGCGGCCGGGGGCGCTCCACCAGCCGCCGGCGGCGGGGGACAGGAAGCCCAGCCAGGAGTGGCGGCGGACGCAGGCCTGGACGCCCGCGCACTGCCAGGCGACCAGGTCGAGGGCCACCTCGCAGGCGGCGGCCACCAGCAGCACGGTCAGGGTGAGGGCGGACAGGCGCACCAGGAGGCCGTAGAGCCGGACCACGCGCGGTCGGCCGGGTGCCGCGGGGCGCATCCAGTGGGCGAGGTTCACCACCATGAACGGCAGCAGCAACAGCCACAGAGCGCGGCTGCCGTCGCCGGAGGTGAGATTGCACCAGACGTACGCCTCCCGGACCGGTCCGCTCCGGGGCTGGCGCCCACGCTCTCCCTCCGCCTCTCCCCCGTCCGGGGCGGCCGCGGCGTCCTCGGCACGCCGGAAGACGGCGGCCGTGTCGTCGCCGGTGACCCGGACCGTGCGCGGGTCGCCGAGCATCTTCTCCGGTGTGGTCCCGCCGACCCCGTGCACCAGCAGTTCCAGCTCGGTCTCCGGTGGCTCCCCGGGCCGGCCGACGTACGGCACGGCAGGGCGCTGGTCCCGCTGCCCCGCCGGACGTTCCTGCGCGCGTTCCACTGTTCTCGCACTTCCCCCGTGACGCCCTGACGTCTGTGTCGTGCGCGCCTCAGGATCTCGGATCCGGCGGTCGCGTACACCTCTCGTCACGGAATCTCCCCGAACCGTGTGACGGCGGACGGGTCACGACGCGGTGGCGCAACCGGCGCCGACCCGTGAAAAGATGGGACGCCCGCGCACTGCCGGACAGATGGAACTTCCTGGTCGGAGCCGGTGCGCCGGGCGTGTCGGACGGATGGCGGCGAAAGGACCGGAGCGTACGTGAGCGAGAATCAGAACCTCCTCGCGGAGCAGCGCCGCGCCCTGATCCTGGACGAGGTCCGGCGCCGGGGCGGGGTGCGGGTCAACGAACTGACCCGCAAGCTCGGTGTCTCGGACATGACCGTGCGCCGCGATCTGGACGCGCTGGCCCGCCAGGGCGTGCTGGAGAAGGTGCACGGCGGCGCCGTGCCGGTGGTCGAGGCGAGCACGCACGAGCCGGGGTTCGAGGCGAAGTCGGGGCTGGAGCTGACCGCCAAGGAGGACATCGCGCGCGCCGCGGCCCGGCTGGTCAGCCCGGGGGCGGCGATCGCCCTGTCCGGCGGTACGACGACGTACGCGCTCGCGCAGCACCTGCTGGAGGTGCCCGACCTGACCGTGGTGACGAACTCGGTGCGGGTCGCGGACGTCTTCCACTCGGCACAGCGCACCTCGGGGCAGTGGCAGGGGGCGGCGACGGTGGTGCTGACCGGTGGGGTGCGCACCCCGTCGGACTCGCTGGTGGGGCCGGTGGCCGACCAGGCGATCGCCGCGCTCCATTTCGATCTGCTCTTCCTCGGGGTGCACGGCATATCGGTGGAGGCCGGCCTGTCCACGCCGAACCTCGCGGAGGCCGAGACCAACCGGCGGCTGGTGCATTCCGCGCGCCGGGTCGTGGTGGTCGCCGACCACACCAAGTGGGGTGTGGTGGGCCTGAGTTCGTTCGCCGCGCTGGAACAGGTGGACACGCTGGTGACCGACGCCGGACTGCCCGCCGAGGCGCGCGCGGAGATCTCCGAGCACCTGCGGGTGCTGGTGGCGGGCGAGTCCGGGGAAGAGGACGGCACAGACATCTGAGAGCCCGTCAGCTAAGGTGACGATACTCGGTCAACCGCCTGCGGGAGTGTCACGAGGGGGATTCGTCCATGGCTCGTCGTCTTCGCCCGGTGGACCTCGGCTTCATCGGGACCGCGCCCGTCCGCCTGGTCTTCGCACGGAACATCTCCGCCTCGCCCGAGGAGGTCTTCCGCGCGCTCGCCGAGGACGTGCCCGGCTGGGCCGAGTGGTTCGCGGCGGTGACGCGCGCCCGGGCCACCGACGGCGGCGCCGGACGGGAGGTCCGGCTTCGGGGCGGGGCGCGGTTCGCGGAGACGGTGCTCGTCACGAAGGCGCCCGAGGTGTACGCCTACCGCGTGGACAGCACCAACGCGCCCGGGGCCCGTGCCCTGGCCGAGGAGTGGCGCCTCACGCCTCGGGGCACGGGCACCCGGGTGCAGTGGACCTTCGCCGCTGACGGGACGGCGCCGTTCCGGTTCCTCCTCACGCTGGCCCGGGCGGGCCTGGGGCGCGCCTTCCGTGACGCGGTGACGTCCTTGGACGGGTACGCGTCCCGGCGGTGATCAGTCGCCGCGGACGTGGTGCGCCTCGGACACCACCGCTGCCATGAGTTCCGCGTCCAGCGCCGAGACGTCGGCCAGGCGGGATGCGGCGGACAGCGAGTTGAGCAGAACCTTGGTGACGCGCAGTGCCGCCGGGGGGCGGCGGACGATGGGCTTGGCCCAGGCGTCGACGGCCGCGTCCAGTTCGTGAGCCGGCACGACCCTCTGCAGGATGGACAGGGAGTGGGCCTCCGCCGCGGTGAACGCCCGGCCGGTGAGGACGAGTTCGCGGACGCGGGCGGCTCCTACCTCATTGATGAGGCGGGGCAGCAGGCCGCCCCACGCGGTGGGGAGCCCGAGGGCAAGTTCGGGCAGCCGGAAGGTCGCGTCCTCGGAGCCGACCCGCAGATCGCAGGCGAGTGCCAGGGCCATGCCCGCCCCGACGGCCTTGCCGTGGACGCGGGCGATGGTGACGGCCGGGTTCCCGGTCAGGGCGTCGCAGACGCGCCGCGCCTTGGTCCCCGACACGCGGATGCCGCTGCCGGTGGGGTCGGCGGCGAGGTGCCGGGCGAACTCGCCGCGGTCCCCGCCGAGGCTGAAGTCGGCGCCGCTTCCGGTGAGCACGAGCACGCGGACGGCCGGGTCCTGGTCCTGAAGGACCGCCAGGAGGTCGTCCAGCAGGGCGTCGGTGACGGTGTTGCCGTGCTCGGGGGTGTTGAGCTCGATGGTGAGGACCGGGCCCTCCCGGTGGGTCCGCAGGGTCTGCCGTACGGGGCCGGCCGGGAGAGCCGTCAGGGGGAGGGCGGTCATGTCGTCGCTTTCGGGGGAGTCAAGTCGTCGTCGCTTCGGGGCGGATCGTGTCGTCAGGTGCGGAAAGGACGCCTCCGGGGGGTCACGCCGTCACCGTCAGGGAGGTGACGCGCCGGAAGACCATCCGGCTCGCGTACGTCGGGGCCGCGGTCGGCCGCAAGGTGGGGAATCGTTCCAGCAGCTCACTGAGCAGCAGGCGGGCCTCCAGACGGGCCAGGCCCATGCCGAGGCAGTAGTGGGCCCCGCCGCCGAAGGTGAGATGGGCGCCCTTGCGGCGGATGTCGAACTCGTGCGGGTTCTCGTTGCGGCGCGGGTCGTGGTTGGCGGCGCCGTAGAGGACGTGGACGGTGGTGTCCCTCGCGATGGGGACGCCGGCGAGGACGGTGTCGTCGGCGGCGTACCGGGAGTTGAGGTGGATCGGCGGGTCGTAGCGCAGCACCTCGTCGATCGCGTCGTCGATGTGTTCGGGGTGCCGGCGCAGCCAGTCGGCCCGGGCCGGATCCCGGGTGAGGAACCAGACGGCGTTGGTCAGCAGCGTCGCGGTGGTCTCCAGGGACGCGATGGTGATGAACATCGTCAGGTCGTAGAGCGTCTGGTCCGCCGCCGCGCGGTCGTCGGGGTACTGGGCGTCCCAGTAGCGGATCCAGCCGGAGAGGACATCGTTGCCAAGGTGGCGGCGCCGGTCTGCGATCAGGCGGGTGAAGTAGGCCCTCATCTCCAGGGTGGCCTGGGCGGAGACGGCCAGTTCGCTCTTGGTGGGCAGGAGTTCCTGGGCGTGGACCTGCCGGTGGGTGAAGTCCAGGATCCGCGGGTAGTGCTCGGCCGGGATGGCGAGCCACTGGCCGACGGTGTGGATCGGGAGCCGGTCGCCGACCGTGTCGACGAAGTCGGCCTCGCCGTGGGTGCGCAGCCGTAAGGCGAGGCGGTCCAGGAGCCGGGTGACGTGGCCGGCGATCCGGGGCCGCATGGCCTCCAGGGTGCCGCGGTCGAAGAGGTTGCCCAGAGCGCGCCGTTGGAAGGTGTGCACGGGCGGGTTGAGGCGGGAGAGAGTCCGTGTCATCTCCCGTGTCGCCGGCTGCCGCCAGCGCGTCGGGTCGGGCTGGCGCTCCTGCCAGTCGAAGTCGGGGACGAGCCAGTTCCTGCCGCGCAGGACCTGGCTGCACGCCTCGAATCCGGTCACGAAGTAGCCGCCCCAGGGCGCGGGCACCACATCGCCGAGTGCGCGCAGTTCGTCCCAGACGGGGAGGGGGTCGGCCAGTCCTTCGCCGGACCTCAGACGACGAAGGAGGGGGATGACGACTCGGCGGTCGGGGGTGGTACCGCGTATGACGCCAACGGCGGTCACGCGAAGCTCCTCTGTGGCTGGGCGCTACCGTTACCGCCGGAACCTACCCTTCCCCTCTCCTTCGTCATGCGCCTGACAGTGTTGCTCCTGTCACATGCCGCACATCAGACCCGGAAAATGTCCAGGAAACTGCTCCAGAATCCCTTCTTCCGGGCCGGTTCCTGGCGGCCGGCGGAAGCGATGGAGGCCGGAGCCGTGGGCAGCGGCTGCTCCCCGCCGGCGGAGACGGTCCGGTTCTGGAGGGCGGAGACCATGCGGGTGGCCGGGGTCGGGCTGAAGGCCACGGGCAGCGCGACCAAGGCCCGGTGGAACGGCCCCGGCCGCCATTCCAGTTCCTTCTCGGGAACGGCCAGCGTGAGGTCGGGCAGGGCGTTGAGGATCTTCTCGATCGCGGTGATGGCGATGACCTGCGCCGGGTCCTTGGCCGGGCAGGCGTGCGGACCGGCTCCCCAGGCCAGGTGGGCTCCCTTGCCGTGCTTCCGGCGGGCCTCGGCCAGCGCGGGATCGCTGTTGGCCGCGGCGAAGCTGATGACGACCGGCGTGTTGGCCTCGGCCACCACTCCCCCGAGGTCCACGTCCTGCACCGGGTAGTGGGTGGCGTAGTTGGCGATGGGCGTCTGGTTCCACAGCACGTCGTCGATGGCCTCCCCGACCAGCAGCCCGGAGTCGCGCCCGCTGGTGTCGGGCGACAGCAGCAGGAGCAGGGCGTTGCCGATGAGGTTGCGCTCGGGTTCCACGCCGGCGCCCATCAGCATGACGAGCTGGTCCTTGAGTTCCTCGTCGGTGAGCCCGGCGGGGTGCTGGATCAGCCAGGAGGTGACGTCGTCGCCGGGCCGGCGGCGCTTGAGGGCGATCAGCTCCATCAGGCAGGCGTTGAGTTCCTCGTTGGCGCGCAGGGCGTCCTTGCCGTCGAAGATCGCCGACATGGCACTGGTGAGGGTGTCGCCGATGTCCGCCGGGCAGCCGAAGAGCTTGTTGAACAGCAGCAGCGGCAGCAGCTTGGCGTAGTCGTTGAGGAGGTCGGCCCGGCCTCGCTCGCTGAACTGGTCGATGAGGTAGTCGGCGATGGGCTCGACGTCACGGCGGATGCGGGTGATGTTGAGCCGGGCCAGGCTGTCCGTGACGGCCTTGCGCAGCCGCAGGTGCACGGCGCCGTCGGTGAACAGGCAGTTGGGCCGGTACGCCATCATCGGCAGCACCGGGCTGTCCAGCCCGATACGCCCTTCGTTGAGTGCCTTCCACCGGCGGGCGTCCCGGGCGAAGAGCGTGGAGTTCTGCAGCACGCGCAGCGCCATCTCGTGGCCGACGACCAGGGTGGCGTCGACGCCGGGGGCGAGTTCGACCGGTCCGGCCGGAGCGTGGGCGCGCAGCCGGTCGTAGACCAGGTGCGGGTCGGCGGCGAACGCCGCGTCGTGCATGGGGCATCTGGCGCCGGCGGGGGCGGGGGCTGACTGGCGGTCCATGAAGTTCCTTCTGCTGGCTCCGGGCCGAGGGTCCGGGCGGATGGTTCCGGACCGGGGCCGGGGGTCGGGTCCGGGCCGGAGACCGAGGACGGTTCCGGACCGGGGGCCCGGCGTGGGTCCGGGTCCGGGCCCGGGCCGAGGGTCCGGGGCGGAGGCCGGGGGTCGGGTCCGGGCCGGGGATCGGGGGATGGGGGTGTCAGGCGACCGCGGACGGTCGTGTCAGGCGGCTCGGGTGAGCAGGTGACGCACGAGCGCGATCAGCGCGAGGGCGGAGGACTGCCGGTCGCGGGCGTCGCAGTAGACGACGGGGGTGTCCGGCAGCAGGTCGAGGGCCTCGCGCACCTCCGCCTCCTCGTACACCTTGCCCGCCTCGAAGCTGTTGACCGCGATGGCGTACTCCAGGCCGTACCGCTCGACGAGGTCGATGACGGGGAACGTCTCCTCCAGCCGGGCGGGGTCGACCAGGAGCAGTGCTCCCAGCGCCCCGCGGGCCATGTCCTCCCACAGCTGCATGAAGCGCTGCTGTCCGGGGGTGCCGAACAGGTACAGCACGAGGTCGTCGCTGAGCGTGAGCCGGCCGAAGTCCAGGGCCACGGTGGTGGTGGTCTTGTCGGTCACGCCCCTGAGGTCGTCCACGTGGAGCGACGCCTGCGTCATCTTCTCCTCGGTGCGCAGCGGGGTGATCTCCGACAGGGAGCCGATGAAGGTCGTCTTGCCCACGGCGAAATGCCCGACGACCAGGATCTTCGCAGCGTTGGTCACCGCGCTGGAGACGTAGATGGAGCCGGGGGCCGTCTCAGCCGATGAGGGATTGGAGTCCATTCAGAACCTTTTCCAGGGTCGCTCTGTCAACGTTCTGAGCCCGGGGCGGCTCGGCGCGGCGCAGGAGGTGTCCCTGCTCGAATAAATCGGTCAGCAGCAGCCGGGCCACCCCCACCGGCAGTCCCAGGTGGCCGGCCACTTCGGCGACGGACAGATAGCCGCCCGCGCACAGCTTCCAGATCGCCATCACCTCGGGGCCGGCTCCCAGCGGCGGTGTCCGGTCGGGAGCCAGGGTGACCAGGGTGTGCAGCGCCAGGTCGTCCGAGTCCGGCAGCGTACGGCCGCCGGTGATGACGTAGGAGCGGACGAAGTCGCTGGTGACGGAGGCTTCCTCGTCGGGGGTCGTCATGCGCCGGCACCGTTGTCCGAGCGGGGCGCCACACTCATCGCCTTGCTCAGGCCCGCGACCGTCTTCTGCATGCGGAAGGACATGGCCTCCATGTCGACGTCCAGCGCGGCGGAGACGGCGAGGTACGAGCCCTGGCCGGCGGCGATCAGGAAGATCCAGCCGCCGTCGTACTCCAGCAGCGTCTGCTTCCAGATCCCGTGTCCCGCTCCCACGAAACCGGCGACGGCCCGGCTCAGCGACTGCATGGAGCTCATCGCGGCGGCGTTCGTCTCGGCGTCGTCCCGCCCGATGTCGTCCGAGCGCTGCAGCAGCAGGCCGTCGCCCGAGACGAGGATCGCGTGCCGGGCTCCACGGACCTCGAGCACGTCGTTCAGCACCCAGGACAGGTCGATGTTCACTTGTTGTCAGGTCCTTCCGTGGTGTTCGTGGTGCGCCCAAGCTGTGTTCCACGCGCGAACGCCCCGAGCCGCGACGCCGTCACCTCGCTGGCCGGCTCGGACGTTCCTTCCTGACCGGCGGCGTCGAGCGCCGGGACCACCGTGACGGGGCCGTTGCGCCGCCGGCGTTTGGGCAGACCTCCCGTGGTCGTCCCCACCACGTGGGTGGGGCCCACGACCGGGACCGGCGCCAGCCGCTGGGGGGCCGCCTCCGGGCCCGTGGTGTCCTGGGCGTCGGCCGCGGGGGCGGGCGCGTCGGCCGCGAGGAGACTTTCGGGCACACGAATCACTGCACGCACTCCGCCGTAGGGGGACACGGAACCGACGGAGACGGCGAAGCCGTAGCGGGCGGCGAGCATGCCGCACACGGCGAAGCCGAACCGCGGCGGATCGCCGAGACCGGTGATGTCGACGGGACCGTCGACCGAGAGCAGGGCCGCGGCCCGGTCCTTGGTCTCCTGGTCCATGCCGAGGCCGGCGTCGTCGACGATGAAGCACACACCGGTCGGTACGGTCTGGATGTTGACCTCGACCGGGGTGCCGGGCGCGCTGTAGTTCGTCGCGTTGTCCAGCAGCTCGGCCAGCACGACGGCCACCGGCTCGACCGCCTTGCCGACGAGGGAGACGTTCACCTGCGAGTGGACGCTGACCCGGTTGAAGTCCTTGATCCGGCCCTGGGCGCTGCGGGCCACGTCGTAGACCGTGGCGGCACCCTCGCGCCGGCCCAGCCAGCCGCCGCACAGCACGGAGATGCCCTTGGCGCGGCGGCCGAACTGGCTGCCGGTGTGGTCGACCGTCATCAGGTCGGCCAGGACCTCCGTGGTGTCGCCGTACTTCTTCAACAGGCTGTCGAGGAGTACCTGCTGCTCCTCGGCGAGCGACTGGAGCGTTCCCATCGCGGACTTCAGCACCGCCTTGGTCGCCGCCTCCGCGTCCGCCCGGACGTCCGCGAGGTCGCGCTGGTGCTGGGCGCTCAGCGTGGCGATGTGCGCGTGGAGTTCCCCGACATCGCCGCGGGCCTCCCCGAGTCCGGCCTCCAGGTCCTTCTTCGTTCTTCGGAGCGCCATGTTGGTTCTCCGGGCCCGCATCACCGCGACGACCGCAGCGACGAGCACCACCAGCAAGATCCACAACAGTGGATCCTGAGTCAATGACGTCATGAGACTCTCTTCAAGTCGCATCGCGCCGGGAACGTGAACAGCGCGACGGTGCCTTCGAGACTGTCCCCCAGACGCGTTCATGACACGCCGTCAGTCCACTGAAAAGTGGGATGATCTTATCAGTTGCTTAGGTGCAACCGGCTTGCCCGGGGCTCCAATTGAGACGTCACCAAACCCTCACAGCCCGGCCACCAGCCTGTCGCACGGCGACCGCCCGGGGATGGGAGGGGGCGGCTCAGTCCGGCCACACGCCCGTGGCCAGGAACGTGTCGATCGCGGCGGCGTACGGCGCGATGTCCAGGCCCTGCTCCGCGAGCCACGTGTCCGCGTAGTACTTGTCCAGGTACCGGTCGCCCGGATCGCACAGCAGCGTGACGATGCTGCCCGTACGCCCCTCGGCCACCATCTCGGCGACGATCTTCAGCGAGCTCCACAGGCCGGTGCCCGTGGAGCCGCCCGCCTTCCGGCCGATGGCCGCCTCCAGGGCCCGTACGGCGGCGACGCTGGCCGCGTCCGGGACCTTCATCATCCGGTCGATCGCGCCGGGCACGAAGCTGGGCTCCATGCGCGGCCGGCCGATGCCCTCGATCCGGGAACCGCAGTCGCAGGTGACCTCCGGGTCACCGGACGTCCAGCCCTCGAAAAAGCAGGAGTTGTCCGGGTCGGCGACACAGATCCGGGTGTCGTACTGCATGTAGTGGACGTAGCGCGCGAGGGTCGCGGAGGTGCCGCCGGTGCCCGCCGTGGCGACGATCCAGGCCGGCTCCGGGAACCGCTCCAGCCGGAGCTGACGGAAGATCGACTCGGCGATGTTGTTGTTGCCGCGCCAGTCCGTCGCGCGTTCTGCGTAGGTGAACTGGTCCATGTAGTGGCCGCCCGTCTCCACCGCGAGGCGGGCGGACTCCTCGTACATCTTCCGGGAGTCGTCCACGAAGTGGCACTGTCCGCCGTGGAACTCGATCAGGCGGATCTTCTCCGCGCTCGTCGTGCGGGGCATGACCGCGATGAAGGGCACGCCGATCAGCTTCGCGAAGTAGGCCTCGGAGACCGCCGTCGAACCGCTGGACGCCTCGATCACCGGACGGCCCGGACGGATCCAGCCGTTGCAGAGGCCGTAGAGGAACAGGGAACGGGCGAGCCGGTGCTTGAGGCTGCCGGTGGGATGGGTGGATTCGTCCTTGAGGTACAGGTCGATACCCCACCGCTCGGGCAGCGGGAAGCGCAGCAGGTGCGTGTCCGCCGACCGGTTCGCGTCGGCCTGAACCTTGCGGACGGCCTCTTTCAGCCAGTCACGGTAGGCGGGGTCACTGCGGTCGACGTCGAGGGTGGCGCCGGTGCTGATCTGGGGAGTGATGCTCACGGCGGGGCTCCTTACGCTGCTCGCCGACGGCGCCTCACGCGGGCCGGCAGATCGAGCATAGGCACCTTTGACACCGCTTCCCACCTGCATAAACGCATCTTTGAGCCACCCAAAGACGCGCTGGGGCACGGATGTGCGAGACGACAGGGGGCGCATGGGCGCGAGTGCTCCGGGCGGCTGTCGCACGCACCCCGCGCGCACTGGTGCTCCGAGCCGAGCCGGGGCAGACTGCACGCGACGGGACGACCGTCCCGAACGGGGGCGCACCAGGGAACCACGGGAACACCGCGAGGGGGCGGCCAGAGATGGCGGAACCGGAGTTCACGGCCACAGGCGTGCGCATCGGCAAACGCCTGCGTTCGCTCACCCGGGCCGGGCAGGTCCGGATCAGCGACGGCAGGCTGCAGTTGCTCACCAGTTACGGCAGCGAGATAGACAGCGCGCCGGTACAGGCGGTGCGCGCGTCCAAGCCGTGGTTCGTACCGGACGACCGCGCGCTCGCCGATGTCAACGGCACGCGGTATCTGCTGACGATGGGTGCGCACGATCCCGCGCCGGGCCGGCCGGGGCCGCCCGCGGCACGGCGGTTCGTCGAGGCGGTCCGCCGGGCGGCGGGGCGCGGCGGCTGAGGAGCGCGCGGCCCCGCACGGCCGGGGAGCGGCCGGCCGCACATGCCGGAACGGCGTCGATCGCGCGCACCCGGCGGCGGTCGATCGCGCGCACCCGGCGGCGGTCGGACGGGCGCAACCCGGCGGCGGTCGGTCGCACACGTTGAGCAGCGGTCGGTCGCGGCGAGTTGCGGGAGCGCATCCGCTGCGCCACGCTGGTCTCACGTCACTCTGGGTTTACCGGCGATAACGCTGCGAACCAGCCCGCCGGCCACGACAGCAGGCGGACGTTTGGACGCAAGCACCCTGCTGGATCCGTTGTTCTCCGTGTTCTTCCGGTTCCTCCGGACCTCACATCGGGGAGTCGCAGCCGTGATCAGTCACCCAAGCAGGCACTGCACGGTGGAGCTCCAAGCCCTGCCGTCGCGGATCGGCCAGGTCCGCAGAATCGTATCTGCGCAGTTGCGCTACTGGCATATGGACCCGTTGATAGACCGGGCCGCGCTCGGTGTGACGGAGCTGCTGAGCAACGTCCACCGGCACGCCAGGCCCGACAAGTCGTGCACCGTCGAGCTGGAGCTGCTGACGGACCGGCTCACGGTGTCGGTGCGCGACCACGATCCGCGTCTTCCGGTGCCGGCCGACGCCACGGAGGCGACGGGCGCCACCCCGCTGGCCACCTGTGGGCGGGGCCTGGCCATGGTGGCCGCGGTGAGCGAGAGCTGGGGCGCCCGCCCGGACGGCGAGAACGGCAAGGTCGTCTGGTTCACCCTGCCTGCCCCGGCCACCGCCCGCAGCCATCCGTCGGGCTCGCTGCGCGGGGCGGTACGGGGCACGCCGACGCCGGCCGCGCCGAGGGCGGCCGTCCCCACGAGGGCGGCAGCTCCGGCGGAGGCGGCTCTCCCGGCGGGGGCAACCGGTTCCGCGGGGCCGGCCATGGCCCCGACGGCCCCCGTACCGGCGAATGCCGCGTCCCTCACGAGTCCCGCTCCCCCGCCCCTCCGCCGTACCGCACCCGCCGCAAGCACGGCACCCGTTCCCGCCACCGCCACGGCACCTGTTCCGGCCACGGCCGCGGCACCGGTCGCGGCACCCCCACCCGCTGGGGGGTCCGCCCCCGCTCCGGCCGAGACACCAGCACCCGCCCGGTCGGCCGTGCCTTCCTGACGGGGGCGCGGGACTCGCTCACGGGCGCGGTACCCCCGGTCGGCCGAAGGCGTGCGGGCCTGGGGGCCGCCGTGGACCGGGCGACGGCCGCGTTGCCGAGGAACCGTCCCCGCCGGGAACTCCGGCGGTCCTCACTCCAGCCCCGATGGCCCGCAACACGTTCGTGCGGGCCGCCCGGAGGTGCGCGAGGGCGAAGGCGAAGGCGGTGTCGCTCGTGCCGTCGGACGCCTTCACCACCACCCGGCCGAGGAAGGTGCCGAGACCGAGCCACCCGCCGTGCCGAAGGCGGCGACCAGGACGACTCCCAGCGGACCATGGCCCGTAGCTGGGCCAGGGTCCGGCCGACGGCCCGGAGCAGCGGCCGGCGTCAAGGTGTTGGCGATGCCGAGCAGCGCGATGACGACCGTGATGCGAGCAGCGCGTAGACGAGGGTGAGCGTCATGTCGATGCCGCCCGCCGGGGACCGCGCGTACTCGTCGCGGGCCTGCGCCTCGGGATCGCCGTACCGCACGGCCACCGCCGCACCGCGGCCCGGCCCGCGTCGGCGCTCACCCCGTGCCTGAGGGTGACGGCGACCAGGCGGCCGGCGTGCGGGGCCCGGGCGGGCCGGGTTCCGTGGGGCAGTGGTGCAGCCCGTCGCGGAGCCCGACGAGGTCCACCAGGGTGTCGAGTTCGGTGACGCCGATGCAGGCGGCACCGGACGTGAGCGTGTCGAGGCCGGCCGCGCGGTGCATCAGGGTGGACTTGCCGGAGCCGTACACCTTCACCGCGTCGGCGACACGGGCCGCGGCTCGCACCGCGGTCGTCGTGGTCATGCCGCGCCGCCCTTGCCGGTGCGGCCGAAGTGCTCCTCCAGGACGGACAGGCGCCGCCAGTACTCGTCCTCGTCGATCTCGCCGGAGGCGAAGCGGCGGCCGAGGACCGCGAGCGGCGAGTCACCCGCCGGGCGCCCCGCGTCCACCGGCCGCCAGGGGCCGCCGCGCCCGCGCCGGGCGCCGCGGCGCAGAACGGTGACGGCGCCGGTCACGACGACCGCCCAGATCAGCGGGACGAACAGGATCCACGGGCCGGGTCCGCCGCCGTCCCAGTGCGCCAGAGTCTGCATCTCGGGTCTCTCCCTCGTCGGTCCGGGTCTTCGGGTGATGTCCCGAGGCTCCCTCCGGCGAGGGGTGCGGGTCGTCGTGCGGCCGGCGGCAGTGCGCGTACCTCGCGGGGAGTACGGCCGTGCCGCCGGGCTGCTCCCGGAGCGGGTGGCAAACTGTAACTACTAGTATGTACAGTGAGCGCATGAGCACCTCGGAACGACTGATCGAGTCCACCCGCGAGTTGCTGTGGGAGCGTGGGTACGTGGGCACCAGCCCCAAGGCGATCCTGGAGCGCGCCGGGGCCGGCCAGGGCAGCATGTACCACCACTTCAAGGGCAAGCCGGACCTCGCCCTGGCGGCCATCCGGCGCACCGCCGACGAACTGCGCGCCACCGCCGAGGCCGTGTTCGGCGGGCCGGGCACCCCGTACGAGCGCATCGAGGCGTACCTGCTGCGCGAGCGTGACGTACTGCGGGGCTGTCCGGTCGGCCGGCTGACCATGGACCCGGACGTGATCGCGAGCGAGGAACTGCGCGCACCGGTCGACGAGACGATCGCCGCCATCCGTGAGCGGATCGCCGGGATCGTCGAAGAGGGCAAGCGGCAGGGCCAGTTCGCGCCCGGGCTGGACGGCGCGGAGATCGCCGCGGCCGTCGTCGCGACCGTGCAGGGCGGCTACGTCCTCGCCCGCGCGTCCGGATCGCCGGCCGCCTTCGACGCGGGCGTGCGCGGTCTGCTCTCCCTGCTGGCACCTCCGGCTCCCGGACCGGAGAACTGAGTCACGTGCCCATCACCGGACGGCGTCCCGGCATCCGGCGGGGTCCTGCGGAGAACTTCACGGAGATCCGCGCGGGCGGCACGGGATGGACCGAGCCGGACGAGTGGCACGCGCGCGTGACCGACCATCCCGCCTGAGAAGCGGCCGACTCCCCCACCTGAGAAGAGAATTCCGAGATGCACGCCATGCAGTACGAGTTCACCCTGCCCGCCGACTACGACATGGGGGTCATCCGCTCCCGGGTCGCCCGCGTCGGGCACCTGCTGGACGACTGGGACGGCCTCGGCATCAAGACGTACGTGATGCGCGAAAGCGGTGTGAACGGTTCGCCGGTGAACCAGTACGGCCCCTTCTACCTCTGGAACACCATGGAGGGCATGAACAGCTTCCTGTGGGGCGGAGCCTTCCAGGGGCCCGTCGACGATTTCGGGCGGCCCGCGATCCGGCAGTGGACCGGCCTGGCCTTCGAGGAGGGCACCGCGGCAGCGGCAGCGCCGGCGTTCGCCGTGCGGCGGCGCCAACCGGTGCCGGAGGGCGTGCGGTTGGCGTCCTTCATGGCGGACGCGGCGGCCGAGACGGAGAGGCTGGCGGCGGAGGACGGCGCGGTGCTCGCCGCGGCGGCCGTGGACACCCACGCCTGGGAGTTGGTGCACTTCTCGCTGTGGGAGCACGAGGCGCCCAAGGCCGACGGGGACGTCTTCGAGGTGCTGCACCTGTCCGCACCCGGCCGGGACCGGCTCCCGCGCGGACGGCAGTGGTGACCCGCGTCCGTACGGTCCTCGGTGACATCCGGCCCGACGAGCTGGGCGTGTGCGACGCGCACGACCACCTCTTCCTGCGCAGCCCGCGGTTGCCGGGGCAGGAACTGGACGACCTCTGCGCCGCGCGGTCGGAGCTGGCGGCCTTCCGCGCGGCGGGCGGAGCGGCCGTCGTGCAGTGGACGCCGTACGGCATGGGACGGCGGGCCGCGGACCTGCCGGAGTTGTCCCGCGTGACCGGGGTGCGGATCGTCTGCGCCACCGGACTGCACCAAGCGGCGCACTACGACCCCGCGTCGCTCGCCCGGCTGCGCGGCGGGCGGCTCGCCGACCTGTTCGTCTCCGAACTCACCGAGGGCATCGGCACGACCGGTGTGCGGGCCGGCTTCATCAAGGTGGCGGGCGGTTTCCACGGACTCGACGCGCATGCCCGCCGGACCATGACGGCGGCGGCCGAGGCGCACCACGCCACCGGCGCCCCCGTCGCCGTCCACCTGGAGCTGGGCACCGGAGCCCTGGACGTACTGGACCTGCTGTGCGGGGAGTTGGGCGTGCCGGGTGAGCGGCTGATCCTGGGGCATCTGAACCGCTCCCCCGACCCGGTGACGCACCGTCAGGCCGCCGCGTCGGGCTGCTGGCTGGCCTTCGACGGCCCGTCCCGCGCCCACCACGCCACCGACTGGCGCATGCCGGAGGCGGTACGGGCCCTGGCGGAGGCGGGGTTCGGGGACCGGCTGCTCCTCGGCGGTGACACGGTCACCGCCGGGGCCCGCTCGGTCGACGGCGGGCCCGGGATGCCGTACCTGCTGCGCCGGGTACGGCAGCGGCTGGCGGAGGCGGTGGGCGCGGACCTGGTGGACCGCATCCTCGGGGAGCACCCGGGGCGGGCGTTCGGGTCCGCCTGGACCTGACCGGGCCGTGACCCGATCCGGTGGCCCTCTCTCCCGCCGAACGGTTGGCGTCACCGCCGACTAGTCGCTCCCGGCCAGCGCCTCCAGTGGGTCGTCCAGCACCGGTTGCCAGGCCAGTTCCGCCGCGCCGACCAGGCTGTTGTGGTCCAGGGTGCACGGCAGGATGGGGACGCCCCCGCTCTGGCCCCACAGACTGCGTTCGGCGACCACCGCGCGCAGCCGGCCGGGGTCCGCGTCCAGCAGGGTGCGGTGCAGACCGCCCAGGATGATCCGGTCCGGGTTGAGGATGTTGACCAGGCCGGCCAGGCCGAGGCCGAGACGGTCGATGAGGACCTCGGCGGCCCTGCGGACGGCCGGGTCGTCGTACTGGGTGCGCAGCAGGTCACCTGCCTGCTGGACCAGCGACACCTCGGGGCCGGGCTCCCGGCCCGCCTCCACGAGCAGGGCCAGCGGGTCCGCCTCGACGTCCAGGCAGCCCCGGCTGCCGCAGTGGCAGGGGCGGCCCTCCGGGTTGACCGTGAGATGGCCGACCTCCAGCGCGAGACCCGAACTGCCCGTGTGCAGACGGCCGTCCAGGACGAGCGCGCCGCCGACGCCCCGGTGCCCGGTGGCCACGCACAGCAGGTCCCGCGCGCCCCGGCCGGCGCCGTGCCGGTGTTCGGCGAGCGCGGCGAGGTTGACGTCGTTGCCCGCGAACGCGGGTCCGCCGATACCGGCGGCGCGCACGCGCTCCGCGAAGATCTCCCGGACCGGGGCGCCCGCGGGCCAGGCCAGGTGCAGGGGGTTGAGGGCGAGGCCGGCCGGTTCGGCGACGGCGGAGGGCACGGCGAGACCGGCGCCGACACAGCGCCGCCCGGTGCTGCGCAGCAGCTCCGCGCCCGCCTCGACCACGGAACCGAGCACCTTCGCGGGGTCGGCGTCGACGGTCTCGCAGCCGGGGGCGGTCGCCACGATGCGGCCGCCGAGGCCGACCAGCGCGGCCCGGAAGCCGTCGGCGTGGATCTGGGCCGCGAGCGCGACCGGACCGTCCTCGGCCACCTCCAGCCGGTGCGACGGCCGCCCCTGGGAGCCGGCCGCCGAACCGGGCCTGGCGTCCACGCGGATCAGCCCCAGCGCCTCCAGCTCGGCGGCGACCGCGCCGGCCGTCGCCCGGGTGACGCCGAGTTCGGCGGTGAGCACGGCACGGGTCGGCGCCCGCCCGGTGTGCACCAGCTCCAGCGCCGGCCCGAGCGCCCCGCGCCCGCGGTCCAGCCGCGCCCTTGACGTGGTCCTCTCCCCCGCTGCCCGGGGATCCGCCTTGCCGCTCATGAGGGCGAGTCTCCCATGATCCGCACCCGGGGTGGCCTGCGCCGCCGGCTACAGGCCGCTCACCCGCAGGGTGATGTTGAGCCGTCCGGTGAGGCCGAGCCAGGCCGGGGCGGTGCCAGGCCGGACGCGCGGCACGCCGTGGTAGGCGAACCGGGACGGGCCTCCGAAGACGAACAGGTCGCCGCTGCGCAGCTCCACGTCGGTGTACGGTTTCGTGCGCGTCTCGGCGTTGCCGAAGCGGAACACGCAGGTGTCGCCGAGGCTCAGCGAGACCACCGGCGCGTCGGCCTTCTCGTCGCCGTCGCG
Organism: Streptomyces flaveolus; assembly: GCF_000716535.1. Lineage (GTDB taxonomy): Bacteria > Actinomycetota > Actinomycetes > Streptomycetales > Streptomycetaceae > Streptomyces > Streptomyces flaveolus_A. The sequence continues at coordinate 63,488 of NZ_JNWV01000034.1, forward strand.
GTGCATGCCCATGCGGGCGTCGCCGTCGTAGAAGTTGATCAGCGCGATGTCGTACGGCACGTCCGGTACGGCGTCGGGACCGAGCGCGTCGGCCACCGCGCGGCGGCCCAGCGCGTCGAGCCAGTCCGGGAACGGCTTCACGGGGCTGCCGTCGCCGTCGACGACGGTGCGGGCGTAGGCGTACGGGTACCAGTGCCAGCCCAGTGACACCTGGCGGGCGGTCATCGTGCCGCCGCCCGGCGTGCGGACGGTGCGCAGCCCGGCGGGGGGCCGGGCCCAGTCCCGGCATGCGGCGAGCAGGGCGCGCTGCCGCTCGGCGTCCAGCCAGTCCACGACGTGCACGGCGCCCGGCGCGACCTCCGCACGCTCCCGCGGGAACAGCTCGTCCTCCATGCCCCCATCCTGCCGCACGCCCTCTGATCTGCGGCTCCGCTAGCCTGGACGCACGATGAGCGACCGTATGACGACACCGTGGGGCGAGGTCGAGCTGACCCGCTTCCCCGAGGACCCCCGCGACCGGCTGCGCGCCTGGGACGCCTCCGACGCGTACCTGCTGCGCCACCTCGCAGAGGAGAAGGTGCCGCTCACGGGCACGGTCGTGGTGGTCGGGGACCGCTGGGGCGCGCTGGTGACCGCGCTGGCGGAGCACCGGCCGACGCAGATCACCGACTCCTTCCTCGGTCAGGAGGCGACCCGGGCGAACCTGGCGCGGGCGGGTGTGGAGCCCGGTGCCGTACGGCTGCTCACCACGCAGGACCCGCCGCCGGAGCGGGTGGACGTGCTGCTGGTGCGGGTGCCGAAGAGCCTGGCGCTGCTGGAGGACCAGTTGCTGCGGCTGGCGCCGGCCGTGCACGCGGACACGGTCGTGGTCGGCACCGGGATGGTGAAGGAGATCCACACCTCCACGCTCAAGCTGTTCGAGCGGATCCTCGGCCCGACCCGGACCTCCCTGGCCCGGCAGAAGGCCCGGCTGATCTTCTGCACCCCGGACCCGGCGCTGGAGCGGCCCGCCAACCCGTGGCCGTACAGCTACGCCCTGCCGGACGGGGTCGGCGCGGTGTCGGGGCGGACGGTCGTGAACCACGCGGGCGTCTTCTGCGCCGAGCGCCTGGACGTCGGCACCCGGTTCTTCCTCCAGCACCTGCCCGGCCCGGGTGCCGGGCGCGTGGTGGACCTCGGCTGCGGCAACGGCGTGGTCGGTACGGCGGTGGCGCTGGCCGATCCGGCGGCCGAGGTGCTGTTCGTGGACGAGTCGTACCAGGCGGTGGCCTCGGCGGAGGCGACGTACAAGGCGAACGGGGTGCCGGGGCACGCCGAGTTCCGGGTCGGGGACGGGCTGGCCGGGGTGGCGCCCGGCAGCGTGGACCTGGTCCTGAACAACCCGCCGTTCCACTCCCACCAGGCGACCACGGACGCGGTGGCGTGGCGGATGTTCACGGGGGCGCTGCGCTCGCTGCGGCCGGAGGGTGAGCTGTGGGTGATCGGGAACCGGCACCTGGGGTATCACGTGAAGCTGAGGCGGCTGTTCGGGAACAGTGAGCTGGTGGCGTCCGACCCGAAGTTCGTGGTGCTGAGGGCGGTCAAGAAGGGCTGAAGGGTGCTGGAGGCGGTCGGGACGGGGTGTGTGGCTCTTGTGGCGGACGAGAAGCGCTGAGTGGTGGTGAAGGCGGTCGCGAAGGGCTGACCGGCACGGGCCGCGCCGGTCGGGCGATCAGGCGGGTGTGCGGGACAGGACCCCGATGATCCGGCGCACCTCCCCGGCCATCGCCTCCCGGCCCACACTCAGGTACTTCCGGGAGTCGACGGCCTCCGGGTGGGCCGCGAGGAATGCGCGGATGGCCCCGGTCATGGCGCTGTTGAGAGCGGTTCCGACGTTGACCTTGGCGATGCCGCCGCCGACCGCCGCGACCAGTCCGTCGTCCGGCACCCCGGAGGAGCCGTGCAGGACGAGCGGCACGGTGAGGGCGGCGGACAGCCGCCCCAGCAGGCCGAGGTCGAGGACGGCGGTGCGGGTGGTCATGGCGTGCGAGCTGCCGATGGCGACGGCCAGGGCGTCCACGCCGGTACCGGCGACGAAGTCCCGCGCCCGGCCGGGATCGGTGCGGGCGCCGGGCGCGTGCGCGTCCAGCGGCGGCCGGCCGTCCTTGCCCCCGATCTGCCCCAACTCGGCCTCGATCCAGAGGCCTTGGGCGTGCGCCCAGTCGACGGCGGCCCGGGTCGCGGCCAGGTTGCCGGTGTACGGGAGGCGGGCCGCGTCGTACATCACCGAGCTGAACCCGGCGCCGGGCGCCTGGCGCAGCAGGTCGTCGCTCTGCACGTGGTCCAGGTGCAAGGCGACGGGCACGGCGGCACGTTCGGCGGCGGCGACGGCGGCGCGGGCCAGGGGCAGCAGCCGTCCGTAGCGGAACTTGACGGCGTTCTCGCTGACTTGGAGGACGACGGGCGCGCCGGCGGACTCGGCGCCGGCGATGACGGCCTCGATGTGTTCCAGGGTGATGACGTTGAACGCGGCGACGGCGGAGCGGGCGGCGGCGGCCCGGGTGATCAGCTCGCCGGTGGACGCGAGGGGCACGTGAGGTGTCCTTCCGGGACGGGCCGGCGGGTTCAGGGGGCGAGGATCACCGAGCGGGTGAGGTGCCGCGGCCGGTCGGGGTCGAGTCCCCGGGCGGCGGCGACGGCGACCGCGAGCCGCTGGACCCGGACCAGTTCGGCGAGCGGGTCGAGCCCGCCCCCGATCCACAGGCCGCCGGTGGCGCGGACCTGTTCGGCGAGTCCGTCGGGGGCCGCGCCGAGCATCCAGGTGGCCGTCCCCTCGGTGGTGACGCTGATCGGGCCGTGCCGGTACTCCATCGCCGGGTAGGACTCGGTCCAGGAGAGGGAGGCCTCGCGCATCTTCAGCCCGGCCTCGTGAGCGAGTCCGACGGTCCAGCCGCGCCCGAGGAAGGTGAACTGCGTGCACTCCACGAGTCCTTCGGGCAAGGGAGTGGCGAGGGCGGTGCGCGCGTCGGCGACCGCGGTGTCGGTGTGCAGACCGAGGTGGGCGCGCAGGAGGGTGAGCGCGGTGGTCGCGAACCGGGTCTGGACGACGGAGCGTTCGTCGGCGAAGTCCAGCACGACGAGGTCGTCGGCGGCCGACGCGACCGGGGTGTCCGGGTCGGCGGTGACGGCGGTGGTGCGGGTCCGCCCGGCCGACTCGCCCAGCAGTTCCAGTACTTCGGTGGTGGTGCCGGACCGGGTGAGGGCGAGGACCCGGTCGTACGACCGCCCGTGCGGGAACTCGGAGGCGGGGAACGCGTCGGTCTCGCCCTGTCCGGCGCCCTCGCGCAGGGCGGCCACGGCCTGGGCCATGAAGTACGAGGTCCCGCACCCGACGACGGCGACCCGCTCCCCCGGCTCAGGCAGTGCGCCGCGGTGCCGGTCCGCCTGCTCGGCAGCCCGTGTCCAGCACTCGGGCTGGCTGTTCAGCTCGTTCTCGACATGTGTCATGCCCAGACCCTCCCCTAGCTGATCGTTGCTGCAAGATATAGCGAGCTTTCGAGCACAATCAAGCATTTGAGCGCAGGGAGGGTGCGCTAGGGTCGCCGGGAGATCGAACGGAAGGAGGCGGCGGATGTCCCGGGACGCCCGCTGGAAGGCGCTGCTGGAACTGCTCGTCGAGCGCGGCCGGCTGGAGGTCGAGGAGGCGGCGGCCGAGCTGGCGGTGTCGGCGGCGACCATCCGCCGGGACTTCGACCAGCTCGCCGAACAGCAGATGCTGGTCCGCACCCGGGGCGGAGCCGTGGTCCACGGGGTGTCGTACGAACTCCCGCTGCGCTACAAGACGGCCCGGCGCGCCCCGGAGAAACAGCGCATCGCCAAGGCGGTGGCCGAACTCCTCGCTCCGGGCGAGGCGGTGGGGCTGACCGGTGGCACGACCACCACGGAGGTGGCCCGCGCGCTGGCCGTACGCGGTGACCTCGCCACCGGCTCACCGGCGCTCACCGTGGTCACCAACGCGCTCAACATCGCCAACGAGCTCGCCGTGCGCCCCCAGTTCAAGATCGTGGTGACGGGCGGGGTGGCGCGTGCGCAGTCGTACGAGCTCATCGGCCCGCTCGCGGACGGGGTGTTGGGCCAGATCACGCTGGACGTGGCGGTGATCGGCGTGGTCGGCTTCGACGTGTCGCACGGGGCGGCGGCGCACGACGAGGCGGAGGCCGCGATCAACCGGCTGCTGTGCGAGCGCGCCGAGCGGGTGGTGGTCGCCGCCGACTCCAGCAAACTGGGCCGCCGGGCGTTCGCCCGGATCTGCGGGACGGAGCTGGTGGACACGCTGGTGACGGACACGGCGGCGGAAGAGGGGACGGTACGGCGGTTCGAGGAGGCGGGCGTCCGGGTCCTGACGGTGTGAGGCGGCCCCGGCCAGGCCGGCCCACGGCTCCGGCCGCGCCTCACAGACCGCCGAGGTCGGCCTTCACGAACCCCGCGCCGCGCTGGTCGTTGCAGCCCGCGACCGCTCGGTCCGCCGGGTCGGGCCACATCTGCTGGGCCTGGAGCGCCACGCTGACCAGCGTCAGCAGCAGGTCGACGTCGCTCGCGGCGTCCAGGCGCAGGGTCAGCCACTGTGAGCCGGGCACGACCCTGATGGCGTCCGAGTCCCTGAGGTCCTTGGCGAACCGCCGGACGGCCCGGTCGGTGAGCCGCAGGTCGACATCCCGCTCGGAGTGGAAGTGCGCGATCTCCCCCTGGGCCGACCGCACGGCCTGTCCCAGACCGCAGCTCGGGACGGCCTGTCTCAGGTCCGACCAGGTCGCCAGTTGCGCGAGCGCGCGCGAGGCCAACGTCATGGGCCCATCATGGCGCGCTCACCCGCCCGCAACCAGCTCGTGAGCGAGCATTAACCGACCTGTATCCCCGCCCTGTTCAGGAACACGCACAGAAATCCACCCGTCGAACAGGCCTGCGCCTCGGGTGACTGGGCTTCGACACTCCGTTGACTCCGGCGGAGCCGCCGTGCGACGGTGAGGTCGCGCTCCCCTCACCGTCCCTGGGAACTGGAGGCAGACCGCTGTGACCTTCGGAAACGATGACTCCCGCCAGGCCATGGAGCGCAGTCTGACCCCGGATCTGCACGAGCTGTTCGAGAAGGAGTTCGCCGCGCGCCCGGTGAACCGGCTGATGCAGAACGCGGTCACCCAGACGCCCGTGGACGATGTCGCCCTCGACCGGCGGATCCTCACCGGCATCGACCACTCGGTCTCCCACCACCTGGACGACTGGAAGGCCACCAACCAGAAGCAGAGCGGGCGTTGCTGGATGTTCGCCGGGCTCAACCTGCTCCGGGTCGGCGCCGCACGGAAGCTGGGCGTGAAGGACTTCGAGTTCTCCCAGAACTACCTGCTCTGGTGGGACAAGTTCGAGCGGGCGAACCACTTCCTGGAGGCCGTCATCGAGACGTCGGACCGGGACGTGGACGACCGCACGGTGGCACACCTGCTGGCGGATCCGATCGGTGACGGCGGCCAGTGGAACATGTTCGTCGCCCTGGTCGCCAAGCACGGCCTGGTCCCCAAGTCGGCCATGCCGGAGACCGACAGCTCCTCCTCGACCCGGGCGATGAACCGGACCCTGGAGACCCTGCTGCGCCAGGGCGCCCGCGACCTGCGCCGGCTGGCCGCCGAGGGGGTCGAGGCCCAGCGGGGGCACAAGCGGGAGGTGCTGGCCGCCGTCCACCGGGTGCTCGGCATCCACCTCGGCACGCCTCCGCGGCGGTTCCTGTGGCAGTGGGAGGACAAGGACAAGGAGTTCCACCGCGACGGCTGGCTCACCCCGGCCGAGTTCGCCGCCTCGTACGTCCAGCTCCCGCTGGACGAGTACGTCTGCCTGGTGCACGACCCTCGGGAGTCGAGCCCGGTCGGCCGCACGTTCACCGTCGAGTACCTGGGCAATGTCGTGGACGCCCCGCCGGTGGTCTATCTCAACGCGCCGATGGAGCTGCTGAAGCGGCTGGCCATGGAGGCGATCGTCGGCGGCGAGCCGGTGTGGTTCGGCTGCGACGTGGCCAAGATGATGCGTGCGGACGTCGGCGTCTGGGACGCCGCGCTCTTCGACTACGCGGCCGTCTACGACGCCCCGTTCACCCTGGACAAGGCCGACCGGCTGCTGCACCACGACACGCAGATGACCCACGCGATGCTGTTCACCGGCGTCGACGTGGTGGACGGGAGCCCGCGCCGCTGGCGGGTGGAGAACAGCTGGGGTGAGGAGAAGGCCGACAAGGGCTTCTGGACCATGAACGACTCGTGGTTCGGCGAGCACGTCTTCGAGATCGCCGTGCGTCGCTCCGCACTGCCGCCGGAGCTGGCCGCCGCCCTCGACCAGCCGCCGATCGTCCTGCCCGCCTGGGACCCCATGGGCGCCCTCGCGGACTGAGCCCGGCGGTGACGGCCGCCGCCCGACCCCGTGTCCGTGGCGTCAGTGCTCGTGACCGACCCGCTGGAGCGCCTCGCGGATCTCGTGCAGCGTGATCGCCGTACTGCCGGGGTCGCGGTCGGCGATCTCCGCGATGTTCATCTCCAGGTCGCGCCGGATGGTCTGGATGCCGTGGCGGGCCTGGGTGGCGGTGCGGTCGCCGTTCTCCGCCGCCCCGCCGAGCCGTGCCGGCGCCCCGCCGAGCCGTGTCGGCGCCTCGTCCCGCTCTCCGCGCCCGGCCCGCGTCACGGCCCGTCGGTGGGGCACTCGACAGTGCCCGGCTCGGCACCGCGCGCGTACCGCTCCTCGCCCGCCTCCGCCACCAGGGTCGTCGGCCCGAACGCGCAGCCGCCGTCCGGTCGGCGGCGGTGCGGTACCACCGCTCGGCCTCCGTGAAGTCCCGGCGGTCCCGGTGGGCGACGGCGAGGGAACGGACGGCCTGCGCGTACCCCTCGTCGGCGGCCTACTCCCGCCAGGGCAGGGCCTGAGCCGGCCACCCCCGCCTGGTGAGCGACTCCGCGTGGACCCGGGGCCGCGCCCGGCGTTCCGGCCCGTGCGGCAGCCGACTCGCCGCTGTCCCCGGGTCTGTCGGCAGACGTCTGCCCGTGCGTCCGTCGACGGGGGCGGACGGTCGCCGTGCTTCGTCCTGGTCCGTCCCCTCGGCCGAGGACTCGCGTCGTGCCCGCGCGCCCGCTGGAGCCCGCTCCATCCGGCACACTCAGCCCATGGAGACTGCCGAGTTCCTTGAGATCCTGGACCGTGAGGGTCGGTCGCTCGCGGCGGCCGCCGCCGCGGCGGGGGCCGAAGCCAAGGTGCCTACGTGCCCGGAGTGGCAGGTGCGGGACCTGGTACGGCACACCGGCACGGTGCACCGGTGGGCCACCGCCTTGATCGCCGAAGGGCACACCGCGCCCCGCCCCCTCGGCGAGGCACCGGTGCTGGACGGCGCCGAGCTGGTGGCCTGGTACCGGGACGGTCACCGTCTGCTGGTGGAGACGCTGGCCGCCGCGCCCGCCGACTTGGAGTGCTGGACCTTCCATCCCGCGCCCAACCCCTCGCCGCTGGCCTTCTGGACCCGGCGGCAGGCGCACGAGACGACCGTGCACCGCTACGACGCCGAGGCGGCGCGCGGCGGTACGCCGTCCCCGATCGCGCCGGACTTCGCGGCGGACGGCATCGACGAACTGCTGCGCGGCTTCCACGCCCGTCCCCGCAGCCGCGTGCGGACCGAGGAACCGCGCACGCTCCGGGTGCGCGCCGTGGACGCGGGGCCGGACGCGGTGTGGACCGTACGGCTCAGTGCCGAGCCGCCGGTGACCGTGCGGGCGGAAGAGGGCCCGGCCGAGGCCGAACTGACCGGGCCGGCCGATCAGTTGTACCTGGCGCTGTGGAACCGGACGGCGGTGCCGCACGTGACCGGCGACCCGTCGCTCGCGGCCCTGTGGCGGGAGCGGTCCCGGATCTGACGACCACCGGCCGCCGACGGCCCGTCCCGGGCACCGGCGGTCCGGGGTCCGACGACCCTGACGGTCCTTCCCGGCACCGGCCGGTACGGGAACCCGTCAGTCCGCGTCGGCCAGCATCCTCGCCAGCACCGCGCGCTGCACCGGCCGTACCTCGCCGTGCAGTGCGCGTCCCTTCGCCGTGAGGGCCACCCGCACCCCGCGCCGGTCCTCGGGACACATGGCCCGCTCGACCAGGCCGTCCTTCTCCAGGCGGCCGATGAGCCGGGACAGCGCGCTCTGGCTGAGGTGCACCCGGTCGGAGATCTCCTGCACCCGGTAGGCGCAGCCGCCGTCCGCCGCCGAGCCCTCGGCCAGCAGGTCGAGAACCTCGAAGTCACTCGCGCACAGTCCGTGCCCGTGCAGCGCCCGGTCCACTTCGCACTGGGTGCGGGCATGCAGGGCCAGGATGTCCCGCCACTGCTCCACGAGCGCCTGTTCGGGCTGCTTCTTCGCCGCCATGAGCGCACCGTAGCAGAGGAACGCATTTATTGCACCGTCATTAAATGCACTTGCATCGCATGCACGTGCATGTAATTGTCTGCGGCATGACCTCTCCGCTCACCACCTCCGCGGCCCCGTCCCCGGCGGTCCGCTGGACACCCAGACTGTGGGGCACCCTGCTGGTGCTGTGCGCCGCGATGTTCCTGGACGCACTGGACGTGTCGATGGTCGGCGTCGCGCTGCCGTCCATCGGTTCGGACCTCGGCCTCTCCACGTCGACGCTGCAATGGGTCGTCAGCGGCTACATCCTGGGCTACGGCGGCCTGCTCCTCCTCGGCGGCCGGACCGCCGACCTGCTCGGCCGGCGCCAGGTGTTCCTGGTGGCGCTCGGCGTCTTCGCACTGGCCTCGCTGCTCGGCGGACTCGTGGACTCCGGGCCGCTGCTGATCGCCAGCCGCTTCATCAAGGGCCTGTCCGCCGCCTTCACCGCGCCGGCGGGCCTGTCGATCATCACCACGACGTTCCCGGAGGGCCCGCTGCGCAACCGGGCCCTGTCGATCTACACCACCTGCGCCGCCGCCGGCTACTCCATGGGCCTCGTCTTCTCCGGGCTGCTCACCGAGGCGAGCTGGCGGTTCACCATGCTGCTGCCCGCCCCCGTGGCCCTGCTCGCCCTGCTCGTGGGCATGAGGCTGTTGCCGCGCAGCGAGCGCGAACGCGACCACGGTGGCTACGACGTCCCGGGTGCCGTCCTCGGCACGGCCTCGATGCTGCTGCTGGTGTTCACCGTCGTCCAGGCGCCCGAGGCCGGCTGGGCCTCGGCCCGGACGCTGCTGTCCTTCGCCGCCGTCGCCGTCATGCTGGTCGCCTTCGTGCTCGTCGAGCGGCGCAGCCCGAGCCCGCTGGTCCGGCTCGGGGTGCTGCGCTCCGGGCCGCAGGTCCGGGCCCAGCTGGGCGCGTTGACGTTCGTCGGCAGCTACACGGGGTTCCAGTTCCTGGTCACGCTCTACATGCAGCAGGTGCTGGGCTGGTCGGCCCTGCACACGGCGCTGGCGTTCCTGCCGGCGGGTGCGCTGGTGGCGCTCTCCGCGACCAAGGTCGGGGCCGTCATCGACCGGTTCGGCACCGCGCGGCTGATCGTGCTCGGCTTCGTCCTGCTCGCGGTCGGGTACGTGCTGTTCCTGCGCGTCGACCTGCACCCGGTCTACGCGGCGGTGATCCTGCCGACCATGCTGCTGGTCGGCTCGGGCTTCGCGCTGACCTTCCCGTCCCTCAACGTCCAGGCCACCAACGGCGTGGACGAGCACGAGCAGGGCATGGTCTCCGGTCTGCTGAACACCTCGGTGCAGGTGGGCGGCGCACTCTTCCTGGCCGTCGTGACCGCGGTGGTGACCGCGCACGCTCCCGCGAAGTCCACCCCGCAGGCCGTCCTGGACAGCTACCGGCCCGGTCTGGTCGTGGTCGCGGTCATCGCCGTCGTGGGGCTGCTGCTGTCGCTCAGCGGGCTGCGCCGACCCCGCCGGGGACAGTCGGTCGTGGTCGCCAGGTCCGTCGTGACGGAGGCGGACGCCGTGACGGCGGCGGACGCGGACCGCGTACCGGTCCGCGACTAGGGAAGAGGGGGACGCCTCCACGCGTGCGCCCGGCGGGGATCGGTTGCCCCGCCGGGCGCACGCCTGTGAAACTGACGCGATGCACGGACACGGGGGCCGCCGCACCAAGGCGGAGCAGGACGCGGCGACGGTCGAGACCGGCTACGCGCTCGTCAGCGCCGCGTTCGCGGCGGCGGTGCTGTTCGGGGCCGTGGCCGGGCCCGCGCTCCTCTTCGACCTGCCCGACCTGCCGTCGAAGGTCCTGCTGCGGCTCGGCATGACGGTCGCGCCGGTCGTGTTCGTGGCCCGGGTGGTCAGCGTGCTGGTGCGCTTCCGGCGGACGGCTCAGCCCAGCCAGCCGGGCCGCACCAACCCCGACTCGTAGGCGAGCACGACGAGTTGGGCGCGGTCCCGGGCGCCCAGCTTCACCATGGTCCGGCTCACGTGCGTCTTGGCCGTGAGCGGGCTGACCACCAGCCTGCGGGCGATCTCCTCGTTGGACAGGCCGATGCCCACCAGAGCCATCACCTCCCGCTCCCGCTCGGTGAGCCGGGAGAGCGCGTCCGCCGCCGCGGGTTGCTTCGACCGCGCCGCGAACTCGGCGATCAGCCGGCGCGTCACACCCGGCGACAGCAGTGCGTCTCCCTCGACCACCGCCCGTACCGCGCGCAGGAGTTCCTCCGGCTCGGTGTCCTTCACCAGGAAGCCGGAGGCGCCCGCGCGGATCGCTTCGAAGACGTACTCGTCCAGTTCGAAGGTGGTGAGCATGACCACCTTCACGTCCGCCAGCTCCCCGTCGGAGGTGATGCGCCGGGTCGCGGCCAGGCCGTCCAGCAGCGGCATGCGGATGTCCATGAGGACGACGTCCGGCCGCAGTTCCCGTACCCGGCGCAGCGCCTCCTCGCCGTCGGCCGCCTCGCCGGCCACCTCGATGTCCGGCTGCGCGTCGAGCAGCGCCCGGAAACCGGCGCGCACGAGCGACTGGTCGTCGGCGAGCAGTACCCGGATCACTGGTCCTCCCTGAGGTGCGACGGCAGGACGGCGAGCACCCGGAAGCCGCCGTCGGGGCGCGGGCCCGCCTCGATGGTGCCACCCAGCGCGGCGGCCCGCTCCCGCATGCCGGCCAGCCCGTTCCCACCGCCCCCGGCGTCCGCGCCGGTCGCCGGTCCGTCGTCGTCGATCCGCAGCCGCAGAACGCCGTCGGCGTACGCGAAGCGCACGCGGGCGTGCCGTGAACCGGAGTGGCGTACGACGTTGGTGAGGGCCTCCTGCACGATGCGGAAGGCGGCCAGGTCGGCGCCGGGCGGCAACCTGGGTGGCTCGCCCTCGGTCTCGACGGTCAGGCCGGCCGCCGCGGCCTGTTCCACCAGTTCCGGCAGCCGGTCCAGACCGGGCGCGGGGGCGCGCGGCGCGGCACCCGGGGCGCGCAGGGTGCCGAGGACCTGGCGCACCTCGCCGAGCGCCTCCTTGCTGGCGGACTTGATGGTGGTGAGCGCGGCCCGCGCCTGCTCGGGGTCGCTGTCCAGCAGCGCGAGTCCCATGCTCGCCTGGACGTTGATGACGGAGATGCTGTGCGCGAGGACGTCGTGCAGCTCGCGGGCGATGCGCAGCCGCTCCTCGTCCGCGCGCCGCCGCGCCGCCTCCGCGCGGTCCGCGCGTTCCCGTGCCCACTGTTCGCGCCGGACCCGGGCCAGCTCGGCGAGGGCGACGACGGCCAGCACCCAGGTGGCGACGACGATCTCCTGGCCGATGCCCGCGCCACGGTCCCCCGCGGGCGGGAGCCATCGGTACAGCCAGAGCGCGACCAGGACGTGTCCCGCCCACAGCAGCGCGACGGCCGCCCAGGCCGCCCGCCGGTGCCCGGCGACGACCGCGCCGAAACAGCCGACCGCCACGGTGAGGAACACCGGTCCGTACGGATAGCCGAGGGCCAGATAGGCCAGGGCCGCGGTGGCCGTGCCGAACGCCACGGCCACCGGGTGGCGGTGCCGCCACAGCAACAGGGCCGAGGCGACGAGCAGCAGCACGCGCGCGTAGCCGTCGAGCTGCACCCGGTCCGGCTGGCCGTGCGCGGCGAAGTTGCTGCCGACCAGCACGAACGCGGTGATCAGCACGGTGGAACGCCACGGCGGGCGGGCGCGGTGCGCCTCGGTGTCGTCGGTGCGGTTCCACCCCGGCGGCCCGTACCGCCACCAGTGCGACGGACCGCCGCCGTGCTGCTCGTCCATGCGGGCCACGCTAGACGCCGACCCGCCGGGACGACGTCAGCCGGGCGAGGTGATCACAGGTACTCCCGGGGGAGTACGCGGCTCAGGGCACCGGGGCTGAAGCGGCTCGCGGGGGTGCCGCCGGGCGGGACTCCGCGTCCCGGACAGCGGCGTCGGGGCGAGCCGGACGCCCGGCCGGCACCGGGCCGTCGGCCGGGCGCCCGCGTCGGCGCGCGCACCGGCTCGGCCCCGACCGGTGGTGCTCCCCGGGCGTCAGGTGACGTCCTCGCAGGGCAGCCCCACGGAGCTGTACCTGCCGTTGTCCAGCTCCCAGCCCTCGGCGCAGGTCTGCCCGGTCCCCCGCCCCTTCCCCGCGACGCCGGGATAGGCGCTGTCCTTGCCTTCCACCCGCATGCCGGGGCCCCACACGTTGATGTGGCCGTAGAACCGGTTGGAACCGCTGTAGTAGCCGCTCGTCGTGTAGCCGGACGCGTTGCCGACGACGTTGATGCAGACCTTGTGATTGCATCCGTGGGCGTCCCTGTGCCCAGGGGTCTTGCTCACCCGGAGGCACACGTCCCGCGCGCACTTCCAGGCCGCGCTTTCGTGGGCCGTCTCGGCCGCGCCGGCACTCGCGCTTGCCGTGATCAGAGCGAATGCCGCTGCCGCGACGAGCAGAGAACGCATGGAACCTTCTGTGTGAACGGCTCAGAGAGCACCCTCGTGCTCAGTTAAGCCACAGCCGTGGCCCGCCCAGCAGGAGATTCGCCGCCAAACCACCCCGAAGGGGGCAACACCGCACTCATCCCCGCCCGAGCCCCACCCCCTCCGCGAGTCGGCCGGCCGCGTGGCGGAAGAACGTCTCCCGGTCCTCCACCACCCGGTGGAACTGGCCGAACAGTTCGAAGCCGATCAGCCCGAACAGCTCGGCCCAGGCCGCCACCAGCGCCACCGCGGCCTCCGGCGGCAGGTCGGCGGCGAAGTCGGCGACCATGCGCGCGCCCTCGGGGCGCAGCTCGGCGGGGAGGGAGAGCGCGGAGAGGCCCGGCCCCTCGTGGGCGTCCCGCACGATGCCGATGAAGACCATGCCGACGCGGGCCGCGGCCGGGACGGTGGTCTCGGGGGCGGAGTAGCCGGGCACGGGCGAGCCGTAGATCAGCGCGTACTCGTGCGGATGGGTCAGCGCCCAGTCGCGCACCGCCGCGCACACGGCGACCCAGCGGTCCGGCGGCGGGGCGTCGGCCGCGGCGTCCCGGGCCCGCTCGGCCGCCTCGCCGACGGAGTCGTAGGCGTCGATGATCAGGGCGGTCAGCAGGTCGTCCCGGCTGGGGAAGTAGCGGTACAGGGCCGACGAGACCATGCCCAGCTCGCGGGCCACGGCCCGCAGGGAGAGCTTGGCCGCGCCCTCCGCCGCGAGCTGTCTGCGCGCCGCCTCCTTGATGGCCGCCGTGACTTCCTGCCTGGCCCGTGCGCGGGCACCCTGTGCGGTGGTCATGGCAGCAGTCTGCCACGCGGGAGAGCGGTGCACACAGACGAGATCGGTGCACACAGGAAAGAGCGCCAGACAAAAAAGAGAGCACTGCTCTTGCTCTGGAGCGCCTGTTTCCCCCACACTGGAGTCGAACGAGAGCACCGCTCTCTCAAACCGTGGGGGTCACCATGTCGACACACGTCGTCAAGCCGGGCTGGTTCACCGTCAACGTCTTCAACCGGGCCGTGTCCTGGCTCACCCGGCGCGGCATCAGCATCTGGGGCTCCCGCGTCCTCGCGGTGCGCGGCCGCAAGAGCGGGCAGTGGCGCACCACGCCGGTCAACCTGCTGACGGTGGACGGGCAGCAGTACCTGGTCGCGCCGCGCGGTCACGTCCAGTGGACCCGGAACATGCGCGCGGCCGGCGGCGGCGAACTGCGGCTCGGCAAGAACGTGGACGTCTTCACCGCGACCGAGGTCGCCGACGACGACAAGGTCCCGCTGCTGCGGGCCTACCTCAAGCGCTGGAAGGCGGAGGTCGGGTTGTTCTTCAACGGCGTCGGCCCCGACTCCCCGGACGCGGAGCTGCGCCGCATCGCCCCCGACCACCCGGTCTTCCGCGTCACCGTCACGGACTGACGGGCTCCTCCGCCGGGGCCGCCTGGCCCCGGTCGAACGCGGCCAGTGCGCGCTGGGCGATCGGGTGGGAGCGGACCAGCTCGCCCAGCGAGGTCGAGCCCTGGGTGATGTCCCGGAACGCCCGCCAGGCCGGGCGGAACCCGGTGAGGGCCGCGTGGAAGAGGCCGGGGCGCTTCTCGAACACCGCGAGCATCCGCTTGCCGACGCTCATCTCGACGCCGAGCCCCGCCTTGATCGCGAACGCGTAGTTCAGGGCCTGGCGGCGGGTGTCGACCGCGTCGTGCGCCTCGGCGATCCGGACCGCCCACTCCCCCGCCAGCCGGCCCGAGCGCAGCGCGAAGGAGATGCCCTCGCGGGTCCACGGCTCCAGCAGGCCGGCCGCGTCCCCGCAGACCAGCACCCGGCCCCGGGACAGCGGCGAGTCGTCGGCGCGGCAGCGGGTCAGATGCCCGGAGGAGATGGCGGGCTCGAAGCCGGCGAGGCCCAGCCGGGCGATGAAGTCCTCCAAGTACCGCTTGGTGGCGGCGCCCTCACCGCGCGCGGAGATCACGCCGACCGTCAGCGTGTCGCCCTTCGGGAAGACCCAGCCGTAACTGCCCGGCATCGGGCCCCAGTCGATGAGGACCCGGCCCTTCCAGTCCTCGGCGACCGTCTCCGGCACCGGGATCTCCGCCTCCAGGCCGAGGTCGACCTGGTCGAGCTTCACACCGACGTGGGCTCCTATCCGGCTGGCGCTGCCGTCGGCGCCGACGACCGCGCGGGCCAGCACCGTCTCCCCGCCCTGCAGGACGACGGCGACCGTGCGCCGGTCCGGAACCGCCGAGCCGTGCTGCTCGACCCGCTGCACGGTGACGCCCGTACGCAGCTCGGCGCCCGCCTTCTGGGCGTGCTCGACCAGTTGCTGGTCGAACTCGGGGCGGTTGATCAGCCCGAACAGCATCTGCTTGGAACGGCGGGTGCGGGTGAAGCGGCCGTTGTTCGAGAAGGTGACCGCGTGCACCCGGTCCCGGAAGGGCAGCTCGAAGCCGGGCGGCAGCGCGTCGCGCGAGGGGCCGATGATCCCGCCGCCGCACGTCTTGTAGCGGGGCAACTCGGCCTTCTCCAGCAACAGCACGCGCCGTCCCGCGACCGCCGCCGCGTAGGCGGCCGAGGCGCCCGCGGGGCCCGCGCCCACCACGACGACGTCCCAGACCCGCTGCACGTCGTCCGCCGAAGAGTTCTCGCCGCTCACGATGGTCTACCGCTCCGATCAAGCCGTTGCCGAGTGTCCTGTCGCATCCTACGGCGGCCGTCCGCGCAGGCCGCTGTGGGAGGATCGATCCCACCCCCTACAACGTCGCACCTACGAGGAGCGTGCCCATGCCGTCGAATCCGGTCGCCGAGACCGTCGCCTCGCTGCTGCCCCGGGCGAAGGCGGAGCTGACCGAACTGGTCGCCTTCAAGTCGGTGGCGGACTTCGCGCAGTTCCCCAAGAGCGAGAGCGACGCCGCCGCCGACTGGATAGCCGACGCGCTGCGCGCGGAGGGCTTCACGGACGTGGCCCTGCTGGACACCCCGGACGGCACGCGGTCCGTGTACGGCCACCTGGCGGGCCCGGAGGGTGCCAAAACGGTTCTTCTTTACGCGCACTACGACGTGCAGCCCCCGCTGGACGAGGCGGGCTGGGCGACCCCGCCGTTCGAGCTGACCGAGCGCGACGGCCGCTGGTACGGCCGCGGGACCGCCGACTGCAAGGGCGGCTTCATCATGCACCTGCTCGCGCTGCGCGCCCTGAAGGCGAACGGCGGCGTCCCGGTGCACGTGAAGATGATCGTCGAGGGCTCGGAGGAGCAGGGCACGGGCGGCCTGGAGCGGTACGCCGAGCAGCACCCGGAGCTGCTGGCGGCGGACACCATCGTCATCGGCGACGCGGGCAACTTCCGGGTGGGCCTGCCGACGGTGACCACCACGCTGCGCGGTATGACCATGCTCCGGGTGCGGATCGACACCCTGGCCGGCAACCTGCACTCGGGCCAGTTCGGCGGCGCCGCCCCGGACGCGCTGGCCGCGCTGATCCGGGTGCTGGACTCGCTGCGCGCCGAGGACGGCTCGACCACGGTCGACGGCCTGGACGCCACGGCCCGGTGGGACGGCCTGGAGTACGCCGAGGAGCAGTTCCGCACGGACGCCAAGGTGCTCGACGGCGTCGGGCTGATCGGTGACGGCTCGGTCGCCGACCGCATCTGGGCCCGCCCGGCGGTCACCGTCCTCGGCATCGACTGCCCGCCGGTCGTGGGCGCCACCCCGTCGGTGCAGTCGAGCGCCCGCGCTCTGATCAGCCTGCGGGTGCCGCCGGGCGTCGACGCGGCGGAGGCCACCAAGCTGCTCCAGGCGCACATCGAGGCGCACACCCCGTGGGGCGCCCGGGTCAGCACCGAGCAGATCGGCCAGGGCCAGCCGTTCCGCGCCGACACCTCCAGCCCCGCCTACCAGGCGATGGCCGACGCGATGGCGGTGGCCTACCCGGGCGAGACCATGCAGCTTGCGGGCCAGGGCGGCTCCATCCCGCTGTGCAACACGCTCGCCGGCCTCTACCCGAACGCGGAGATCCTGCTCATCGGGCTGAGCGAGCCGGAGGCGCAGATCCACGCGGTCAACGAGAGCGTGTCCCCCGAGGAGCTGGAGCGGCTGTCGGTCGCCGAGGCGCTGTTCCTGCGCAACTACGCGGCGAGCTGAACCGTTCTGCCCAGGGCAGAGGGCCCTCGCCCCCGGACGGGGGCCCTCCCTACGGTCGGCGCATGGACGTCATCGAACTGCTGCCCCGGCTGCACCTGTTGCGTTTCCCGGTCGGCCAGGCCTATCTCTGGCACGACGACGGGGAGTCGACCCTGATCGACGCGGGTCCGGCCGGCTTCGGCCGGCCGATCGCCGACGCGGTGACCGCGCTGGGACACGCTCCCCGGGACGTACGACGCGTCGTGCTCACCCACTTCCACGGGGACCACGTGGGCGCGGCGGGCGAGTTCGCCGCGCTGAGCGGGGCCGAGGTGCTGGCGCACCCTCTGGACGCGCCGTTCGTGCGGGGTGAACTGCCGGGCCCGCCGCCGCGGTTCGAGGAGCGGGAACTGCCGATCCACGCGGAGGCGGCCCGGCACCTGCCCGAGGGTCCGCCGACGCCCCCGTCGTCCGTCACCGAAGTGGCGGACGGAGACGTACTCGGCTTCGGCGGCGGGGCGCGGGTGGTGCACGTCCCCGGGCACACGGACGGCAGCATCGCCCTGTTCCTGCCCGCGCACGGCGTGCTCTTCACCGGCGACACGGTGGCGGCGGCACCGGACGGGACGCCGATCCCCGGTGTGTTCAACCTGGACCGGACCCAACTGCTCGCCTCTGTCCGGCGCCTGGCGGACCTCGGTGCGGAGGTCGCCTGCTTCGGCCACGGCGACCCGCTCCTCAGCGGCGCCACCGCCGCGCTCCACTCGATCGCCGGAGCGCCCGGTCAGCCGACCGGCACCCCCGCCTCCAGATAGAGCGCACTGCCCCGCTCCCGAGCCCGCAGCGCCCAGCGCAGTCGCTCATAGCGAACCGGCGGCAGCATCACGGCGGCCTCCTGCTCCGTAGCGAACCCGGGACTCCTCCCCGACGACCTCGGTGCCGAGGTCGCCTGCTTCGGCCACGGCGACCCGCTCCTCAGCGACGCCACCGCCGCGCTCCACTCGATCGTCGCAGCGCCCGGTCAGCCGACCGGCACCCCCGCCTCCAGATAAAGCGCACTGCCCCGCTCCCGAGCCCGCAGCGCCCAGCGCAGTCGCTCATAGCGAACCGGCGGCAGCATCACGGCGGCCTCCTGCTCCGTGACGAACCGCCACGCGCGCAACTCCGGACCGGGCAACAACACCCGGGACGCCTCCCCGGACTCCAGCCGGCCCCCGTCGAAGAGCAGCCGCAGCCCGCCGAACCCGGGTGGGGCGGGCCGCTCCCAGTCCACGACGAGCAGCCGGGGCACCTCGCGCAGGTGTATCCCGGTCTCCTCGGCGACCTCGCGCATCCCGGCGCGGGCCGGCGCCTCGCCCCGCTCCACCACGCCACCGGGGAACTCCCAGCCGGGCTTGTAGGTGGGGTCGACCAGCAGCACCCGGTCGTGCTCGTCGAAGAGCAGCACACCGGCGGCGAGCGTCTCGGCGGTCGGCTCGGGGGTCTGGACGATGTCGCAGGCGGGTACGGCCCCGCTGCCGACGGCGTCGGCGATGCGGACGGCGGTCTCGTACGGGGTGAGGTCGCTGGTGTCGACCGGGTGGGCGTCTGCGGTGAGCCAGGAGGCGAGGGCGGCGCGGTAGGGCTCGATGTGGTCGTACGACCACTGCCGCGTGCGTATCTCCCCGTCGGGCATGTCGGGTGGCGTCTCCCGCCCGGCTATTCGCTCGCGCAGGATCGTTTCGGCCGGGGCGAGCAGCACATGGTGCACGGCGATCCGGCGGGCGGCGAGACCGCCGAAGATCTCGTCCCGGTACTCCTGGCGGAGCAGGGTCATGGGCACCACGAGGGTGCCGCCCAGCTCGGCGAGCATCGCGGCGGCGGTGTCGACCACCAGCCGGCGCCAGATCGGCAGGTCCTGGAAGTCGCCGGCCTCCGCGAGACGCTTGGGCGGCAGCAGGTGCGTGAGCGCCCCGCCGATGACCTCGGGGTCGAAGAGCGTGCTGTTCGGGATCAGTTCGATCAGTTCGCCTGCCGTGGTGGTCTTCCCCGCACCGAACGCGCCGTTGATCCAGACGACGGTCACGGACTCCCCCTCCTGTGTCAGCCCCCTGAGGCTTGCCCGCTCCACCCTGCCACGGAAACCCCCTCCCGTTGAGGGCGCCTGTCCGCGCGCACACGGGAGTGCCGGTGCCCCCTGCGGCGGGGACACCGGCACGCACGCCGTACGCCGTCGGGGGTTACTCGTGTCCGAGGGCACCGTGGTCGACGTCCAGGCTGTCCTGGGCGACGAGGTGACCGGCCGTGTCGAGGGTGTCCGAGACGTTGAGGTCACCGAGGGTTCCCTCGTCCGCCGCGTGCGACGGGGTGACGGCGGCCACCACGAATCCGGCGGCGAGGGTGGCGATGGCGAGCATGCTGCGCTTCTTCATGCGCTGATCAACTGCGAGGAGGGGTCAGGGGTCACGCAGCGACTCGCGCGCGCCAAGCCGTAGACGGCTCCTAAGCAAACACACCCGAACACCTGACAGCCCCCTTCCAACACAGTCAGACACGTCCTACCGTAAACGCGCACCGATGACGCGTACATGCAGTCATCCCTGTTTCGCGAGTCGGAGGAACGTCAACGATGCGTCACCTTCACACCCGCACGACCCGCACCACCACCCGCCGAAGAGTGGCCGGAGCGCTCACCGCCGGCCTGCTGTGCGCGGCGGGCCTCGCCGCCCCCGCCCTGGCGGCCCCCGCCGAGACCCCGGCCACGCCCGCCCTGGCCGACGGGCTCGCCCTCACCCCGCCGATGGGCTTCAACAACTGGAACTCCACCCACTGCCGCGCCGACTTCAACGCGTCCATGGTCAAGGGCATCGCGGACCTGTTCGTGGAGAAGGGCCTGAAGGACGCGGGCTACCAGTACGTCAACCTGGACGACTGCTGGGCCCTGCCGGACCGTGACGCGAACGGCAAGCTGGTGCCCGACCCCGTGCGTTTCCCCGACGGGATCAAGGCGGTCGCGGACTACGTCCACGCCAAGGGGCTCAAGCTCGGCATCTACACCAGCGCCGGCACCAAGACCTGCGACAGCGTGGGATTCCCGGGCGCCCTGGGCCACGAGTACAGCGACGCACGGCAGTTCGCCGACTGGGGCGTGGACTACCTGAAGTACGACAACTGCAACAACCAGGGCGTGGACGCCCAGCAGCGCTACCGGACCATGCGTGACGCGCTGAAGGCGACCGGGCGGCCCATCGTCTACAGCATCTGCGAGTGGGGCCAGAACAAGCCCTGGGAGTGGGCCTCGGACGTCGGCCACCTGTGGCGGACCACCGGTGACATCAGCGACAACTGGAGCTCGATGCTGTCGATCCTGAAGCAGAACCTCCCGCTCGCGCCGTACGCCGGACCCGGTCACTGGAACGACCCCGACATGCTGGAGGTCGGCAACGGCGGCATGACGGACACCGAGTACCGCTCGCACTTCTCGCTCTGGTCGGTCATGGCCGCGCCCCTGCTCATCGGCACCGACCTGCGCAAGGCCTCCCAGGCGACGTACGACATCCTCGGCAACAAGGAGGTCATCGCCGTCGACCAGGACCCGCTCGGCAAGCAGGGCACCGTCGTCTCGTCCGGGGGCGGGCGCTGGGTCGTCGCCAAGGAGATGAAGGACGGCAGCCGCGCGGTGGCCCTCTTCAACGAGTCCGGCACCGCCCAGCGGATCGCCACCAGCGCCGGCGCCGTCGGCCTGCCGGACGCCGACGCCTACGTCCTGCGCGACCTGTGGCAGCACCGCTCGTACAACACCGCCGGCACCATCGCCGCCACCGTCCCGGCGCACGGCACGGTCCTGCTGCGCGTCTCGGCCGACCCGCACTGGGCCGACCGTCCGCCGGCCGTGGAACTCGGTCTGGACGGCAGCCCGTTGCTGGAGGCCGCCACCCCGGCCACGTTCACCAGCACCGTCACCGACCTGGGCCGGACACCCGCGCGGCGGGTCTCCGTGTCGCTGACCGGCCCCGCCGGCTGGACCGTACGGCCCACCTCGGCGACCTCGGCCGCAGTCCTCGCCCCCGGAGGGACACTGCGCACCGGCTGGCGGGTGACCGCGCCGTCCGGCACGCCGACCGGCTCCTACGGCCTCACGCTCACGACGAGCTACCGCTCGCCGTCCGGCACAGCGGTCACCAGCACCCTTCCGCTGACCGCGTCCGTCGTCGTGCCGCCGCCCTCCGGGACGTCGTACCTCGGTGATCTGCCGTGGCTGGCGGCGACCAGCGGCTGGGGGCCGGTGGAGCGGAACACCAGCAACGGTGAGAGCGCCGCCGGTGACGGGCACCCGCTGACCATCGGCGGGACGGTGTACGCAAAGGGGCTCGGCGTCCACGCGCTCAGCGAGGTCTCCTTCTACACCGGCAAGGCGTGCGAGAAGGTCACCGCGCAGGTCGGCGTGGACGACGAGAAGGGCACGAACGGCACCGTCGCCTTCGAGATCTGGGCCGACGGCACCAAGGCCGCGTCCACCGGCGTCCTCACCAACGCGATGCCCGCCCAGCCGCTCACCGCCGACGTCACCGGTGCCCAGGTGGTACGGCTGGTCGTCACCGACGGCGGCGACGGCGTCGACTCGGACCACGCGGACTGGGCGGACGCCCAGCTCACCTGCTGACCCGCCGGGGCTCCGCTCCGGACACCGCCCGGGTCTGAGCCCGAGCCGGGCCAGGGGCTCCGCTGGGTCGCCACCCTGATCCAGCGGAGCCCCTAGTGGCTCGCCACCGTCGCGTCCGGGGTGCGGGTCAGGGCCGCCGCGGCCGCGCCGACCAGGCCCGCGTCGGTCCCCATCTGCGCGGGGACGACGGTGAGGTGCCGCACGAAGGACAGGGTCGCGTAGTCGGTGAGGGCCTTCCGTAGGGGCGTGAACAGGACGTCACCCGCCTTGCCGACGCCCCCGCCGATCACCGCGATATCGATCTCGACCAGGGTCGCGGTGGCCGCGATACCGGCGGCGAGCGCCTGCGCCGCCCGTTCGAAGGAGGCCACGGCCACCGGGTCGCCCGCGCGGGCGGCGGCGGCCACCGCGGCGGCCGAGGTGTCACCGTCGGGCCCGGGGCGCCATCCCCGCTCCACGGCCCGGCGGGCGATGTTCGGGCCGCTGGCGATGCGCTCCACGCACCCGCGCGAGCCGCACGGGCAGAGATCGCCGTCCAGGTCGACGCTGATGTGGCCGATGTGCCCGGCGTTGCCGGTCGGCCCCGGATGCAGGCGCCCGCCCAGCACCAGGCCACCGCCGACACCCGTCGAGACCACCATGCACAGCGCGTTGTCGTGGCCGCGCGCGGCGCCCTGCCAGTGCTCGGCCGCGGTGATCGCGACACCGTCGCCGATCAGCTCCACCGGCAGGCCCCCGGTGAGCGTGCGTACCCGGTCCACCAGCGGGAAGTCGCGCCAGCCCGGCACGTTCACCGGGCTGACGGTGCCCGCCGAGGCGTCGACCGGGCCGGCACTGCCGATGCCGACCGAACCCGCGCGTCCCCACAGGGGCGACCCGGCGAGTTCGCCGAGCACCTCGGCCACGGCCCGCATGACCGTTTCGCCGTCCTGCTGGGCGGGCGTGGCGCGCTGGGCGCGGGCCAGGATCCGGCCGCCGCTGTCCACCAGCGCGCCGGCGATCTTGGTGCCGCCGATGTCCAGGGCCGCCACGAGGTCGGTGTGCATCAGAGTCAGATCTCCCCGTTCAAGCTTGAAAACCAAAGAGAAGCAGGCCGGTCAAGCGGTGGGGGCGCAGGCCGGAGACAGCGTTGGACAGTCTCTCGCGCATCTGACAACGTTGTCCAGGCTCTATGCTCGACGCCACATCCTCATACAAGCCCACGGACCGCGCACCCCCCCGTGGACGAGTCGGACGAGAGACAGGACAGACGCATCGTGCCCGAGACCACCCGCCGCGCAGACCGCCTTCCCGCGAACCGGTACGGCAACCGGCCGACGATGAAGGACGTGGCGGCGCGCGCCGGGGTCGGGCTGAAGACGGTCTCCCGGGTGGTCAACGGCGAGCCCGGGGTCACCCCGGACACCGAGCGCCGGGTGCAGGAGGCGATCGAGGCGCTCGGCTTCCGCCGCAACGACAGCGCCCGGGTGCTGCGCAAGGGCCGGACGGCGAGCATCGGCCTGGTGCTGGAGGATCTCGCGGACCCGTTCTACGGCCCGCTCAGCCGCGCCGTCGAGGAGGTGGCCCGCGCCCACGGCGCCCTGCTGATCAACGGTTCCAGCGCCGAGGACCCCGAGCGCGAGCAGGAATTGGCGCTGGCCCTGTGCGCGCGCCGGGTGGACGGTCTGGTGGTGATCCCGGCCGGGGACGACCACCGCTACCTGGAGCCGGAGATCAGGGCGGGTGTGGCGACCGTGTTCGTCGACCGCCCGGCCGGACGGATCGACGCGGACGTGGTGCTGTCCGACAACTACGGCGGCGCCCGCGACGGGGTCGCCCACCTCATCGCGCACGGCCACCGCCGGATCGGGTTCATCGGTGACATGCCGCGCATCCACACCGCGGCGGAGCGCCTGCGCGGCTACCGGGCTGCCATGGAGGACGCGGGCATAGCCGTCGAGGAGCGCTGGATGTCCCTCG
Organism: Streptomyces flaveolus; assembly: GCF_000716535.1. GTDB lineage: Bacteria > Actinomycetota > Actinomycetes > Streptomycetales > Streptomycetaceae > Streptomyces > Streptomyces flaveolus_A. The sequence goes on from NZ_JNWV01000034.1 coordinate 87,087, forward strand.
GCGCGACGAACCCGGAGCGGGTGCGCCGGGCGGCGGAGGAGATGCTGTCCGGCGCCGACCCGGTCACCGCGATCTTCGCCGGCAACAACCGGGTGACGGTCACCGTGATCCGGGTCCTCGCCGAGTGGTCCCGCGCGGTGGCGCTCGTCGGCTTCGACGACATCGAGCTGGCCGACCTGCTCCAGCCCGGCGTCACGGTCGTCGCCCAGGACGCGGCGGCCCTGGGCCGCACCGCCGCCGAACGCCTCTTCCGCCAGCTCGACGGCACGCTCCTCGCGCCCGAGCGCATCGAACTGCCGACCCGCCTGATCACCCGCGGCTCGGGCGAACTGCCTCCGGCGGTCTGAGCCCTGCGCAGCCGTCCCGGCCGGCTCCGCCCCCCGGGTGTCGTCGCCGGTCCTGCCGCGCCGGTTCCGTCACTACCCGTCGTCGCAGACCGCCGCAGCCATCGCCGTCGGCAGGCTCTCGATCAGCGCGGCACTCTTGCGGTCCCAGCTCCGCGGCCCCGAACTCCCGGCTCGCTCCGGCCCGTTCGCGTCTCGGACGCAACTGCCCTCGCTACTGCGCGGACGCCGTCAGGTCGCCGCGGCGGGGGGCGGCGAAGGTTTCCAGGTCGGTGCGGGTCAGGCCGGTGAGGCGGGCGACCTCGGGGAGGTCGAGGGCGCCGCAGTCGAGGCCGCGGAGCAGATAGCCGCTGAGGGCCTTGGCGGTGGCGGGCTCGTCCATGACGTCTCCCCCGGCCCGGTTGGCGTACCGGGCGAGGCGGGCCGCCGCCTGCTCGAACCCCTCTCGGTAGAAGGCGAAGACGGCGGCGTAGCGGGTGGGGATGTGACCGGGGTGCATGTCCCAGCCCTGGTAGTAGGCGCGGGCGAGGGCGCGGCGGGTGAGGCCGTAGTGGAGGCGCCAGGCGTCGTGGACCTTGGCGGTCGGGCCGACGGGGAGGACGTTGGTGGAGCCGTCGGACACACGGACGCCGGTGCCGGCCGCCGCGACCTGCATGACCGCCTTGGCGTGGTCGGCGGCCGGGTGGTCGCTGGCCTGGTGGGCGGCGGAGACGCCGAGGCAGGCGCTGTAGTCGAAGGTGCCGTAGTGCAGCCCCGTGGCGCGGCCCTCGGCGGCCTGGATCATGCGGGCGACGGTGGCGGTGCCGTCGGCGGCGAGGATGGCCTGGCTGGTCTCGATCTGGATCTCGAAGCCCAGGCGGCCGGCGTCCAGGCCGTGCGCCTTCTCGAAGGCCTCCAGGAGCCGGACGAAGGCGCCGACCTGCTCGGGGTACGTGACCTTCGGCAGGGTGAGGACCAGGCCCTCGGGCAGGCCGCCGGCCTCCATGAGGCCGGTGAGGAAGACGTCGAGGGTGCGGATGCCCCGGTCGCGTACGGCCGCCTCCATGCACTTCATGCGGATGCCCATGTACGGCGCCGCCGTGCCGTTCGCGTACGCCTCGGCGATCAGGCGGGCCGCTCGGGCGGCCGTCTCGTCCTCCTCGGCGTCGGGCCGGGGGCCGTAGCCGTCCTCGAAGTCGACGCGCAGGTCCTCGACGGGTTCGCGCTCCAGCTTGGCGCGGACGCGGGAGTGGACCGGCTCGGCCAGTTCGTCGGACAGGCCGAGGACCGCCGCGAAGGAGGCGGCGTCCGGGGCGTGTTCGTCGAGCAGGGCGAGCGCCTGGTCACCCCAGGAGCGGAGGGTGTCGGCGGCGAAGGCGTCCCCGGGGACGTACACGGTGTGGACGGGCTGCCGGGTGCCGGGGTCTCCGGGGTAGCGGCGCTCCAGCTCCGCGTCGACCGGTGCGAGGGAGGCGCTGATCTCCTCGCTGACGGCACCCGCGAGACTCGTCGCCACCTTCTCCTGCTGACCCATCCCACACCCTCCAAATTTCCGCTCTACGGAATCAACAATCCGTAGAATGAAGTTATCCGGGTGATTCTCCCTGGTCAACACCCCGTCCGGACGCTGGTCGCCCGCATCCGCCCGCTCCAGCACCAGGATGCACCGAGGCCCCGGTGACCGGGATCGGTCACCGGGGCCTCGGGCGCGCCCTGGGGAGACTCAGCCCTTGCGGGCCTTGATCTCCTCGGTCAGCTGCGGCACGACGTCGAACAGGTCGCCGACCACACCGAAGTCGACCAGCTCGAAGATCGGGGCCTCGGCGTCCTTGTTGACGGCCACGATCGTCTTGGAGGTCTGCATGCCGGCGCGGTGCTGGATGGCGCCGGAGATGCCGTTGGCGATGTAGAGCTGCGGCGAGACCGACTTGCCGGTCTGGCCGACCTGGTTGGTGTGCGGGTACCAGCCGGCGTCGACGGCGGCACGCGAGGCACCGACGGCCGCGCCGAGCTGGTCGGCGAGGCCCTCGATGATCGCGAAGTTCTCGGCGCCGTTCACACCGCGGCCACCGGAGACCACGATCGCGGCCTCGGTCAGCTCCGGGCGGCCCGTCGACTCACGCGGCGTACGGCCGGTGATCTTCGTGCCGGTCGCCTTGTCCGAGAAGGTCACGGACAGGGCCTCGACCGCGCCTGCGGCCGGGGCGGCCTCGACGGCGGCCGAGTTCGGCTTGACCGTGATGACCGGGGTGCCCTTGATGACACGGGACTTGGTGGTGAAGGACGCGGCGAACACCGACTGGGTGGCCACCGGGCCCTCGTCGCCGGCCTCCAGGTCGACGGCGTCGGTGATGATGCCGGAGCCGATGCGCAGTGCCAGGCGGGCGGCGATCTCCTTGCCCTCGGCGGAGGACGGGACCAGCACGGCGGCCGGGGAGACGGCCTCGTAGGCGGCCTGGAGGGCGTCCACCTTCGGCACGACCAGGTACTCGGCGTACTCGGACGCGTCGTGGGTGAGGACCTTCACCGCGCCGTGCTCGGCGAGCGTGGCGGCGGTGTCGGCGGCGCCGTTGCCCAGCGCGACGGCGACGGGCTCACCGAGGCGGCGGGCCAGGGTCAGCAGCTCCAGGGTGGGCTTGCGGACGGCACCGTCCACGTGGTCGACGTAGACGAGGACTTCAGCCATGGGATTGCTCTCCTGCGAAACGAAGTTGAGGGGCGGTCAGCGGGGGCGAGCCTCAGATGAACTTCTGGCTCGCGAGGAACTCAGCGAGCTGCTTGCCGCCCTCGCCCTCGTCCTTGACGATGGTGCCGGCCGTGCGGGCCGGACGCTCGGTCGCGGTCTCGACCTTGGTGAACGCGCCGTCCAGGCCGACCTCCTCGGCCTCGATGTCGAGGTCGGACAGGTCCCAGGACTCCACCGGCTTCTTCTTGGCCGCCATGATGCCCTTGAAGGACGGGTAGCGGGCCTCGCCGGACTGGTCGGTGACGGAGACGACGGCCGGGAGCTGTGCCTCGAGCTGCTCGGAGGCGGCGTCACCGTCGCGGCGGCCCTTGACCCTGCCGTCCTCGACCGAGACCGCGGACAGCAGGGTGACCTGCGGGACGCCCAGACGCTCGGCGACCAGCGCGGGGACGACGCCCATGGTGCCGTCGGTGGAGGCCATACCGGAGATGACCAGGTCGTAGCCGGCCTTCTCGATGGCCTTGGCCAGGACCAGGGAGGTGCCGATGGCGTCGGTGCCGTGCAGGTCGTCGTCCTCGACGTGGATGGCCTTGTCGGCACCCATCGAGAGGGCCTTGCGGAGCGCGTCCTTGGCGTCCTCGGGGCCGACCGTCAGGACGGTGACCTCGGCGTCGTCAGCGTTCTCCGCGATCTGCAGCGCCTGCTCGACCGCATACTCGTCCAGCTCGGAGAGCAGACCGTCCACGTCGTCGCGGTCGACGGTCAGGTCATCGGCGAAGTGCCGGTCGCCAGTGGCGTCGGGCACGTACTTCACAGTGACAACGATCCTCAAGCTCACGCCGGCTCTCCTACTGCATCGTCATTTCGGGCTGCCTCTTGCAGGCAGCATAGGCGCCTCAAGCGGCCGATCCCGGTCGGGGCGTCCGCGCGCTCCGAACGAAATATTACTCGCCAGTACACCCAGTCCATGCCCGCTAAGCAAGCGCTTTGAACTGTGACCTTCGCAACGCAGCGTAACCGGAACTCGACCGCCTTGCAGGAGGGGGTGAGGCCATCAGGACGTGATCAATCCCGCAGGCCGTTGAACCGGCCCTGGTGGTAGAGGAGCGGGCGGCCGGCGCCCGAGGGATCGCCGAGGACCACCTCGGCGAGGACGATCCGGTGATCACCGGCCGGGACCCGCCCGACGATCCGGCACACCAGCCAGGCGAGCACGTCGTCCAGCACCGGTACGCCTTCCGGGCCCTCCCGCCAGGCGGTGGGCGCACCGAAGCGGTCGGCGCCGCTGCGGGCGAAGGTGGCGGCCAGCTCGCTCTGGTGCTCGCCGAGTATGTGCACGCCGACGTGGTCGGCCTCGGCCACCGCGGGCCAGCAGGACGCGCCGGTGCCGATGCCGAAGGAGACCATCGGCGGGTCGGCGGAGACGGAGGTCAGGGAGGTGGCGGTGAAGCCGACCGGGCCGGAGGCGCCACGCGCCGTGATCACCGCCACACCGGCGGCGTGCCGGCGGAAGGTGGAGCGCAGGAGGTCGGGGGAGGCGAGCTGAGCGGTGCCGAGGTCGGGCGTGGCCGTCATGGAGTTGTCCTTCTGCGGAAGTCGGGGCGTGGATCCGTGGCAGCTCAACGGACCGGACAGCGCGCGCTCGCCGTGCGGGCCAGGTCGACGTGGACCCGCCCGTAAAGAAGGAGTTCGGTCGGCATACGGTCAGGCTGACGATAGGTGGCGCGTGCAGTCAAGTTGGTTCCGGGATCTGGAAGATGTCTCACCATTCCCTGACACCGGCTCACACGGCCTCCCCGAGCGCGGCGATGACGTCGGCTTTGCGGGGCTGTCCGGTGGCGCGCCGCACCACCCGCCCGCCGGCGTCCAGGACCAGGACGGTGGGCGTCTTGAGGATCTCCAGTTCGCGTACGAGGTCCAAGTGGGCCTCGGCGTCGATCTCGACGTGGGTCACGCCCGGGACCATTCCGGCGACCTCGGCGAGGACGCGCCGGGTGGCCCGGCAGGGCGCACAGAAGGCGCTGGAGAACTGCACGAGTGTGGCGCGCTCCCCCAGTTCCCCGCCGAGTTCGGCCGCGCCGAACCGCTTGCCGTCGTCGTGGCCGCGCACCCGCGTCCTCCCCTTCCGCCGCTCGTGCGGCACTCCATGGGCGCCCGCCGCCGCGAGCACCGCCCGGCACACCGCCGGTCCCGTCGTCTTCAACAGAAGCGTTCCCGCGGCCGCGATGATTCCCCGGGGCCCGCCGGAGGCGGCGGCCGCCGTCGCGGTGCGACATGTTCCCGCTTCCACGGGGAACCAGAACACGGGTGGAGTAAAGGAGAGTGAGGATCCACGGTGGGATGTAGGCCGACGTGACGAGGATCTCGCCGCCGCGGGGCACCAGGACTGGCTCCCCGTCCGTTCTTCGGGCACGATCTGCGAGACGCCGTAAACCTACGGCTGCGTAACTTTCCCGCCGGGAGCCCCTTTCCCGAGCAGAGCAGAAAGGGTCCACCCCGCCCATGGCAGAGCTGGTCTACCGTCCCGTCATCGGTTTCGCCAAGACGCTGTTCAAGGTCTGGGACCTGAAGATCGACTGTCAGGGGTCGGAGAACATCCCGCGCACGGGCGGCGCGGTGCTGGTGAGCAATCACATCAGCTACCTGGACTTCATCTTCAACGGCCTGGCCGCGCTGCCGCAGAAGCGCCTGGTGCGGTTCATGGCGAAGGAGTCCGTCTTTCGGCACAAGGTCTCCGGGCCGCTGATGCGGAGCATGAAGCACATCCCGGTGGACCGCAAACAGGGCGAGGCCGCGTACGCGCACGCGCTGGACTCGCTGCGCTCCGGCGAGATCATCGGGGTGTTCCCCGAGGCGACGATCTCCCAGTCCTTCACGCTGAAGAGCTTCAAGTCGGGTGCGGCCCGCCTGGCGCAGGAGGCGGGCGTCCCGCTGATCCCGATGGCGGTGTGGGGCACGCAGCGGCTGTGGACGAAGGGCCACCCCCGCAACTTCAAGCGCAGCCACCTGCCCGTCACCATCCGCGTGGGCGAGCCGGTGGAGGCACCGCGCGACCAGTACGCCGGCGCGATCACCCGCCGCCTGCGCGAACGCGTCCAGGAACTCGTGGACGCCGCCCAGCGGGCCTACCCGGGCCGCCCCAAGGACGCGGAGGACACCTGGTGGCTCCCCACCCACCTGGGCGGCACGGCACCGACGGCCGAGGCGTTGCGCACGGCGGAGGCCCACTGAGGCCTACGGCAGGGGGCTTAAGGACACGGGCCCCGGCCGGGGTTGGGCCGGGAGCCCCAGTGCCGCCCGCCGGGGTCCGGCGGGTACGCCCAGCTCCGCCCGCCGGGGGTTGAGCAGGAGCGCCCAGCTCCGCCCGCCGGGGGGTTCGGCCGGGAGCGTTCAGCTCCGCCCGCCGGGGATTTAGCGGGAACCCCCGGCCCCGCACAGCCAGGGGCTCGGCCGGGAGCGTTCAGCTCCGCCCGCCCGAAATCCAGCGGGAACGCCCAGCCTCGCGCAGCCAGGGGATCGGCCAGGAGCCTCAACTCCGCCGGCTGGAGGTACAGCGAGAACACCCCGCCCCGCACAGCCAGGGGTTCGGCCGGGAGCGTTCAGCTTCGCCCGCCCGGAATCCAACGGGAACGCCCAGCTCAGCTCGCCGGGGGTTCGGCGGGAGCGCCCAGTTCCGCACAGCCAGGGGCTCGGCCAGGAGGCCCCAACTCCGCCCGACCGGAGGTACAGCGAGAACACCCCGCCCCGCACAGCCAGGGGCTCGGCCGGGAGCGTTCAGCTCCGCCCGCCGGAAATCCAACGGGAGCGCCCAGTTCCGCACAGCCAGGGGCTCGGCCAGGAGGCCCCAACTCCGCCCGACCGGAGGTACAGCGAGAACACCCCGTCCCGCACAGCCAGGGGCTCGGCCTGGGGCGTTCAGCTCCGCCCGGCCATCGGTCCGCCGGGCGCAGGACCCACGAACGGCCGTCGCCCTCGCCGTTGCAGGATGCGAACCGAACCTCAGCCGGCGCTGCCCGACGACACCGGCTCGTGCACCTCGATGCGGGCCCCGGGGCTGAACTTCTCCAGGAGTTCGGCCAGTTCGGTGGCCGCTGACCGGGCCTCCTCGACCGGCACGGGGGCCAGGGTCTCCAGGAGGAAGACGGCGGAGGTCGTCTCCTCGGTGAGCCGGGTGCGCGGACCCTGACGCCAGTTCCAGCGGCGGCAGGTGACGCCGGCGTCGTCGCGCCACACCACCTCGCCGGGCTCGGGGTGTTCGACCGCCTCCGCGCCGGCCGCGACCGTCACGAAGTCCTCCTCGCCGATGGCCCGTACCAGCCGCATCCCCCCTTGCACCCGGTCGATGTCCTCGCCTCCGACGGGGATCAGGCGGGCCACGCTGATGGCGTTGTACAGGTCCACGAGCAGGTTGATCCGGGGCAGTCCGGCGTCGGACAGGGCCCGCTTGGCCAGCGCCTCGGCGGAGTTGCGGGTGCGGGAGGGCTTGGCGCCGAAGGCGGTGTACACCTCGCGCCAGGCAGCCATGTGCGGATCCTCGTGGGGCGCGCGTCCGGCCAGACGGGCGGCGAGGCGACGGGCGGCGTCGTCCAGCAGGGCCGAACTCGCCTCGGTGCTGGGCGCGTTGACGACATCGTGCGCCTCGATCGCGACATGGGTGAAACCGGGGGCGAGGGCGCGGACCTCGTCGGACACGGTGAGGGTGAAGGTCATCTGTCCCGCCTCAGAGGGTGCTGGGGAGCGTCTTCCACAGGTACGGCCGGTCGGGAGCGGCCCGCAGGGCGGCGAGAACGGCCGGGTGTGGTTCAGCATACAGGACTGGATAGTCCATCTCATTGGACGATGGATCGGGGACCCAGGCCAGCCGCTCGCCGTCCAGGGAGAACCGGGCGTCCACGCCCGGCTTATTGCCGCGAGGGTCCTGCCGGTGCCAGGCCCCGCGGAAGCGGACGGCGACCAGGCCGTGGACCACGTGCCCGCCCTCTCCGTCCGACAGCCGCTGGTAGCACAGCGCGGCCGGGATGTCCTCGGCCCGCAGCAGGGCGGCCAGGGCGTGGGACTTGGCGTAACAGATGCCCGTACCGAGAGCCAGCACGTCGGAGGCGCGCCAGGTGACGCGGAGGTCGCCGGAGTCCTGGGAGTGCGGGATGGTGTCCCGGACGAATTCATAGGCGGCCCGCGCATATTCATACGAGTCGGCGACCTCCTCCGCCAGCCGGGCGGCGGCCTCCCGGACCACTGGATGGTGATGGTCGATGACCTGGTCGGCGGCCAGGTAGGCGGACAGATCGGCGGTGTCCTGGATGAGCTCCATGCCCGCAGAGCATAGGAAAGCGATCACCCGAGCGTCAATGACTTTTCGAGTGATCGCATACCTATGCAGATCGGAGAGAGTGTCGGCGGCTAGCGCGCCATCTCCTCCTTCAGTGCCGCCACGAACGTGTCGACGTCGTCCTCCGTGGTGTCGAAGGAGCACATCCAGCGCACCACCCCCGCACCCTCGTCCCAGAAGTAGAACCGGAACCGCTTCTGCAGCCGCTCGCTCACGTCGTGCGGGAGCTTGGCGAAGACGCCGTTGGCCTGCACCGGGTAGAGGATCTCCACGCCGTGGACCGCGCGGACGCCCTCGGCGAGCCGCTGGGCCATCTCGTTGGCGTGCCGGGCGTTGCGCAGCCACAGGTCCTTGGCGAGGAGGGCCTCCAGCTGCACGGAGACGAAGCGCATCTTGGAGGCGAGCTGCATCGACATCTTCCGCAGGTGCTTCATCTGCCGCACCGCGTCCTGATTCAGGACGACGACCGCCTCGCCGAACAGGGCGCCGTTCTTCGTCCCGCCCAGGGAGAGGATGTCGACGCCGACCGCGTTGGTGAACGTCCGCATGGGCACGTTCAGGGAGGCGGCGGCGTTGGCTATCCGGGAGCCGTCCAGGTGCACCTTCATACCGTGCGCGTGGGCGTGCTCGCAGATCGCGCGGATCTCCTCGGGCGTGTAGAGGGTGCCCAGCTCGGTGCTCTGGGTGATCGACACGACCTGGGGCATCGCCCGGTGCTCGTCCTCCCAGCCCCAGGCCTGCCGGTCGATCAGCTCGGGCGTGAGCTTGCCGTCCGGCGTCGGCACGGTGAGCAGCTTGAGCCCGCCCATGCGCTCGGGGGCACCGCCCTCGTCCACGTTGATGTGCGCGCTCTCGGCGCAGACCACCGCGCCCCAGCGGTCGGTGACCGCCTGGAGCGCGACGACGTTCGCGCCGGTGCCGTTGAAGACCGGGAAGGCCTCCGCGGTGGCCCCGAAGTGGCTCCGGATGATCCGCTGGAGGTTCTCGGTGTAGTCGTCCTCGCCGTACGCCACCTGGTGGCCGCCGTTGGCCAACGCCAGGGCGGCCATCACCTCCGGGTGGGCTCCGGCGTAGTTGTCACTGGCGAAACCGCGGACCTGCGGGTCGTGGTGGCGACGCGCGTCGGTCTTCGGAGGGTTCACGGCTTCTCGGTCAGCCACAGACGGTTTCCGTTCACTTCCGCGGCGGGCTTGTGCCAGACGCCCACGATGGCCTCGGCCAGGTCCTTGACGTCCGTGAAGCCCGCGAACTTCGCGTTGGGGCGTTCGGCGCGCATCGCGTCGTGCACCAGCGCCTTCACCACCAGGATGGTAGCCGCGGACGTCGGCCCCTCGGCGCCGCCCGCCTTGCGGAAGTAGTCGGCCAGGGCCAGCGTCCACGCCTCGGCGGCGGCCTTGGCCGCGGAGTACGCGGCGTTGCCGGCGGTCGGCTTCGACGCACCGGCCGCACTGATCAGCACGTACCGGCCGCGCTCGCTGCGCTGCAGCGCCTCGTGGAAGGCGAGGGAGGTGTGCTGCACGGTCTTGACGAGCAGCAGCTCCAGCAGGTCCCAGTCGTCCAGGCTGGTCTTGGTGAACGTCTCACTGCCGCGCCAGCCGCCGACCAGGTGCACGAGCCCGTCGACCCGGCCGAAGTCCTTCTCGATGTGCGCGGCCCATTCACGGGTGGACTGCAGGTCCAGCAGGTCCACCGTGTCACCGGTGACGGTCGCGCCACCGGAGGCGTACCGGGCCGCGTCGACGGCCTCCGAGAGCCGCTGCGGGTCGTTGTCCGCCCCGACGACGGTCGCCCCGGCCTCGGCCAGGCGCAGCAGGGCCGCGCGGCCGGCGGGTCCGCCCGCACCGGCCACCGCGATCACCGCACCGCTGAGAGGCCCGTTCGCGCCGTTCCTCATGTTCTTCCCCTCTGAAGCAGTGTCCTGGACGCGGTCGCTCACGCGGCGACCCGCTCGGCGGTGTCCGCCGTGATGCCCTTCGTCGAGGCGATCACATTCTTCAGCTTCTTGGACAGCGCCTCATAGAACATGCTCAGCGGAAACTCGTCCGGAAGCACGTCGTCCACGAGCTTGCGCGGGGGCTGGGTCAGGTCCAGGGCGTCCGGGCCCTTGGCCCACTTGGAGCCCGGGTGCGGGGCGAGGTACGTGGAGACCAGCTGGTAGCCGGCGAACCAGTGCACCAGCTTCGGGCGGTCGATGCCGTCCCGGTAGAGCTTCTCTATCTCGGCGCACAGCTGGTTGGTGACCTGCGGGGCGCGCTCCCAGTCGATGGAGAGCTTGTTGTCGGTCCAGCGGACGACGTCGTGCTTGTGCAGGTAGGCGAAGAGGAGCTGGCCGCCGAGGCCGTCGTAGTTGCGGTTGCGGTCGCCGGTGACCGGGAAGCGGAACATACGGTCGAAGAGGACGGCGTACTGCACGTCACGGGCCTGCGGGACGCCGTCCGCCTGGAGCTTCACGGCCTCCTTGAAGGCGGTGAGGTCGCAGCGCAGCTCCTCCAGGCCGTACATCCAGAACGGCTGGCGCTGCTTGATCATGAACGGGTCGAACGGCAGGTCGCCGTGGCTGTGGGTGCGGTCGTGGACCATGTCCCAGAGCACGAAGGCGTCTTCGCAGCGCTTCTGGTCGTGGACCATCGCGGCGATGTCCTCGGGCAGCTCCAGGCCCAGGAGGTCGACGGCGGCCTCGGTCACGCGGCGGAAGCGGGCGGCCTCGCGGTCGCAGAAGATGCCGCCCCAGGAGAAACGTTCCGGCGCTTCGCGGACGGCGATCGTCTCCGGGAAGAGAACGGCGGAGTTGGTGTCGTAGCCCGAGGTGAAGTCCTCGAAGGCGATGCCGCAGAAGAGCGGGTTGTCGTACCGGGTGCGCTCCAGCTCGGCCAGCCAGTCCGGCCAGACCATGCGCAGCACGACCGCCTCCAGGTTGCGGTCCGGGTTGCCGTTCTGCGTGTACATCGGGAAGACGACCAGGTGCTGCAGGCCGTCGGCGCGGTCGGCGGCCGGGTTGAAGGCCAGCAGGGAGTCCAGGAAGTCCGGCACCTGGAAGCCGCCCTCGGCCCAGCGGCGGAGGTCCTTCACCAGCGCCTGGTGGTAGACGGCGTCATGCGGAAGGAGCGGGGAGAGCTGCTCGACCGCGCCGGCGACACGCTCGACGGCCGCCAGGGCGTCGGCCCGCTGCGGGGCGCCCTCGGCGTCGAAGTCGATCGATCCGTCCTTCGACTGCCATGGCCGGATCCGCTCCACGGCATCCTTGAGCACGGGCCAGGCCGGGTGCTCCACCACCCTGGTCAGCGGAGAAACCCGATCCTCCGCACCCGACTGCACAAGAATTTCCGTCATGTCCCATCCTCCACAGGAGAACCTCGCGTATGGACACCGTATGCATACCCGGTTTCTCTCAGCAAGAGCAGGATCGGGAAATTATTCTGTCGACCCCCTTGGTCACCGACGTTTTTCCTGCCGTAAACCGTGACGACGCTCACTTCCGCGAGAACGTGCGAGCCGGGGACGGCCATGATCCGATGGGACGGTCAGAGCGGATCCCGGCCGGCCGGCAGCCGCCCGGGTGTCGAAAGCCCGGTGCAGCCACGGGTTCAACGCGCGGCCCGGCCATTAGGCTGCGAGCCTGCCGCGTGGACGACGACGTCCGGTACGGGGGCCGTCGGTCCGCGCGTCGCCGAGCCGCCGTCGACGGAAGCGAGTTGAACCTTGAACTTCCTTACCATCGGTCACCGCGGTGTCATGGGCGTCGAGCCCGAGAACACCCTTCGTTCCTTCGTCGCCGCGCAGCAGGCCGGCCTCGACCTGATCGAACTCGATCTGCATCTCAGCAAGGACGGCGCCCTGGTCGTCATGCACGACGCAGAGGTGGACCGTACGACCGACGGCTCCGGACCGATCGCCGAGAAGACCCTGGCGGAGCTGCGCGCCCTGGACGCGGGCCGCGGTGAGCGGGTGCCGGTGTTCGAGGAGGTCCTGGACGCGGTGGACACGCCGTTGCAGGCCGAGATCAAGGACGTGGCCGCGGCGCGGGCGCTGGCCGAAGTGATGCACGCGCGCGACCTGACCGCGCGGGTCGAGGTGTCCTCGTTCCAGGACGACGCGGTCGCCGAGATCACCCGGCTGGTGCCGGGCGTGCGCACCGCACTGGTCGCGAGCCGGTACGGCACCGACGTGGTGGACCGCGCCGTCGCCGTGGGCGCCGCCACGGTGTGTCTCAACATCCGCCGGCTCACCCTGGAGATCGTCGAGCACGCGCGCGCGTCCGGGCTGCGGATCATCGGCTGGGTGGTCAACACGCAGGACCAGCTCCGGCTGGTCCGCGCATTGGAGCTGGACGGGGCGACGACCGACTATCCGGAGATCAAGCGCACGGGCCGCTTCACCGCGTGACACAGGCGTCCGGGCCCGGGTCCGGACGCCTGCCGCATCGTCACACCAGCGGCTTGACCAGCAGCTCGAACCGCAGGTCGGCGCGCCGCGGAATGCCGAAGCGCTCGTCGCCGTACGGGAACGGCTGGGTCTGCCCCGTACGGCGGTAGCCGCGGCGTTCGTACCAGGCGATCAGGTCCTCCCGCTGGGAGATCACCGTCATCTGCATCTCGGTGGCTCCCCAGGTCTGCCGGGCCAGGCGCTCCGCCTCCGCCATGACGACCTTGCCGAGGCCCGCGCCCTGCAGGGTGGGGCTGACCGCGAACATGCCGAAGTAGGCGTGCTCGCCCCGGTGTTCCAGCTGGCAGCAGGCGACGATACGGCCGTCCCGCTCGACGGTCAGCAGGCGGCTCCCGGGGGCCTTGATCACTTCCAGCACGCCCTGCGGGTCGGTGCGCTGCCCCTCCAGGATGTCCGCCTCGGTGGTCCACCCGGCCCGGCTGCTGTCCCCCCGGTACGCCGACTCGATCAGCGCGACGAGGGCGTCGACGTCGGCGTCGGTGGCGTCCCGGAAGGTCAGTCCGGTGGCGGGGGTGTCCATGGTCGCGGTCTCCGATCTCGGGCGTGGCTGAGCCACGGACGAGGGTAACGCTGCCGCTAGGCTCCCCCCGCATGGTGCATGTACTCAGCAGCCGGATCCTGCTCCGGCCCACCGACCCCGAACGCTCCCGCGTCTTCTACGGCGAGCAGCTGGGGCTGTCCGTCTACCGGGAGTTCGGTACCGGCCCCGAGCGCGGCACGGTCTACTTCCTCGGCGGCGGTTTCCTCGAGGTGTCCGGCCGGTCCGACGCCCCGTCCTCGCCGGCGGCGCGGCTGTGGTTGCAGGTCGAGGACGTGACGGCCGCGGGCGAGGAACTGCGGGCACGGGGCGTCGAGATCGTCCGCCCTCCGGTGCGGGAGCCGTGGGGCCTGGTCGAGATGTGGATCAGCGACCCGGACGGCACCCCGATCGTCCTGGTCGAGATCCCGTCGGACCATCCCCTGCGGTACCGGCCGGGGATGTAGGGCGACAGACGGACACGGGACGGGTCCGGTCGGCGTGGGCGGTGTTCCCAGCCGCGTTCGGTGCCGCTCCGTTCGCGGAAACCCGCGTCGTGGAGGCGTCCGATCGCTCTCCCCTCCGCGCACCCGGCCCACGCCCCGGCGCCTGGGCCACCGATATGACATATCCGGTATGTGTGGGAGGATGGCGCTTGTGGCATCTGGTGCTGGTGGGCATCGGACCCCCGGCTGGAAGGGCTCAGACAGGCGAGAGGAGCGCATCATGATCGCCAAGCTGCTCGGCAAGCTGTCCTTCACCCGCCACTACGGTGCGTACGGATCCCACGAATGGGACGCGTACGCCGGCGACGACTGACTCCGAGGGCACTCCCGGCGGGCGCCCCGGGCGCCCGCCGACTGTGAGCCCCGCTGCCTACGACATCGGCCTGGACAGCTGCGCAGGCAGGGGACGATCTCATGGGCCGGGGGACGATCTCATGGGCCGGATGAATGAGCCGCCGCGGTTGCCCGGGGGCGGCTACGCAGCCTGGAGCCGCGACCGGCTGGCGATGGCACGTCGTGGCCTGGACGAGTGCGGGGACGTCTGGCAGCTGGAGCCGGGTGTCTACGTGGCCGCCGCGGCCGGGCCGTGCGAAGCCGTCCTGCGCCGCGCGGAGGACTTCCCCAAGGCACCCTCGCCGCTCTTCCCGCCCCTGAAGGGGTCGAACGGGGCGCCGACGGCGCAGGAGCGCCTGCACGCCCACGCCGCCCGCATGCGCGGACTGCGCGCCCAGGCGGTAGCGGCCCGGGTGGGCGAGATCGCGCCCGGAGCCGCGCTCTTCGCCGACCAGTGGCCCACGGACCAGGACGTCGAGGTGCTGCCCGCCGCCCGGCACGCCCTGGCGGAGATCGGCGTCCGCTACCTCTTCTCCGAGGACGCCGCGACCCTGCTGCCCTTCGCCGCGGGGCTCTTCCTGGCCCGGGAAGTGCTCGTACGCCCCTCCCGCTGGGAATGGCCGCGGTGGGTCCCCACCCCGGCACGGCGGTTCCGCACACGGCAGCAGGCCGCCTTCACCGACGCTTTGCGGCCCGTCGTCCGCCGGCGCCTTGCGTCGGGCCGGCTCGGCGACGACGTGCTCGGGCAGATGCTCCAGCCCTCCTCCCGCTACGGCCCGCTGCCGGAGGAGGCCGTCCTCGACACCCTGCCCGGAATCACCGTCGCCACCTTCGAGGCACCCACCCGGGCAGCCGGATGGATCCTGCTCCACCTGGCCCGGCACCCGCGGGCCGCGGACCGCGTCGCGGCCGAAGCCGCCTCGCTGCCCGCCGACCCCGCCGCGACGACCAGCGCCCACCTGGACGACCTGCGGTACACCCAGGCACTGGTACGCGAAGTGCTCCGGCTGTACCCGCCGAGCTGGCTGCTGACCCGGCGGACCGCGCGGCGGACCGAGCTCGCCGACTACACCCTCGACGCCGGGGCCACCGTTCTGGTCTGTCCCTACACCGCGCACCGAGACGCACGGGAGCACGCCGAGCCGGACCGGTTCCGGCCCGAGCGCTGGCTCGACGGGTCGGGCTCGGCGGCGGACCCCGGGCCCTTCCTCTCCTTCGGCACCGGGCCGCACGGCTGCGAGGGAGCCGCCCTGGCCATGGCGATGCTGACGCTCCTGACCGCGCACACGGCCCGCCGCCACCGCTTGAGCGAGCCGCCCGCACCGGAACCCTGCTTCCAGGTCACCACCTTCGAAGGTCTCGCGACCCCCGGCCTGCGCCTGCGTGCCACCTCACGGGACCCGGAGCGGTCCCCCTCAGGGTGACCGGCTCGCCCGTCACGGTCCGCTCGTCGGGTGCCGTCGGCCGAACTCGTCGGCGAGCAGGCCCAGCACGACGAGGTCGTGGTGCCGACCGGCGAAGAAGACGTGTTCCCGCAAGCGCCCCTCCTCGGTGAAGCCGAGCCGGCGAGTGAGTGCCAGCGACGCCTCGTTGTGGGCGAAGACCACTGCCACGCACTTGTGATAGCGCCGCTCCGCGAACATGAAACGCAGCAGCAGCGTCAGGGCTTCTCCGGCGTAGCCCCTGCGCCGGTGCTCGGCGCCGATCGTGACATCGAATTCGAACCAGCCCGAATGACGGCCGGTGCGGTGCGAGGCGACCGTGCCGACCAGCTCCCTGCCGGCCGTCGTCTCGACTGCCAAGCGGAAGCGGTCGTCCTCGCTCCCGGCGAGGGCCTGCTCCTTCGCCCAGGCACGGTAGCTCTCGGCGGACCGGGGCAGGTCCAGCCGCCCCACGCGCCGCGCGTCGTCGGCGAAGCGCGCGAACGTTGTCCAGTCGTCGGGCTCGATGGCACGCAGGCGTACCCGTTCACCAGTCCAGGACGAGGCCATGCCCGATTGGAACACGCCGCAGGACGCACGTGGCCGAGAGGCACGCCGAGTCGGGAACGGGGCGGCAGGCCGCGTCTGTCATCACGTTGCCGTCATCGCCCGGAGGGCGGCGCTTCGCCCGGTGCGGCAAGCGGGGCCACCTCTCACGCCCTGGCGTGCCGGACGTCGCGATGCGGACAGGAACGTGGCGGCAGGCCCTAGGTTCTGTCGTCAAATGTCACGCCCACATCAGGAGCGATGCGAGGGTGATGGCTGCTTGGTAGGACTCGGTGGTCTTGTCGTACCGGGTGGCG
>NZ_JNWV01000035.1 GCF_000716535.1 Streptomyces flaveolus
CCAGCCGCCTCTCCCCCCTCCGGCCCCCACCCCCCCGGGCCGTGAACACGCCCCACCCACCCGGCGTTTCCTCGCTCACGCCACCCTCGTCACCGCCTCCCTCTCCATCGCCGCGGCGCTGCTCGGGCTGGTGCGGGACCAGTCACTGGCCCGGCTGTTCGGGGCCGGGCCGGACACGGACGCCTTCCTGGTCGCGTGGACCGTGCCGGAGTTCGCGGCCACGCTGCTGATCGAGGACGGGCTGGCCTTCGCGCTGATCCCGGCGTTCAGCATGGCCCTGGCCCGCCGCGCGCGAGGCGCCCCGGGGGATCCCGTGCGGTCGCTGGTGGCCGGCACCCTGCCCCGGCTGGCCCTGGGATTCACGGCGGTCGGGGCGCTGCTCGCGGTGGCCGCGCCGCAGTTCGTCACCGCGCTCGCCCCGGGCCTGCCCGACCCCGCTCTCGCCGTGGACTGCACCCGGCTCACCGCGACGTGCGTGCTCAGCTTCGGCCTCGCCGGGTACGCCAGCGCGGCCCTCAGGGCCCACCGCCGCTTCCTGGCACCGGCCGCGATCTACCTCGCGTACAACGTCGGCATCATCACGGCGATGTACACGCTCGGCGGCCGGTGGGGCGTGCGGTCGGCCGCGATCGGGGTGGCGGCCGGCGGCTGTCTGATGGTGGCGGTCCAGCTTCCCTCCCTGGTAAGGCAGTTGCGCCGCCGTCGGATCAGCGGGACGCAGGCCGGAGCCGCCGCCGCGGCGCAGCCGCTGGACGTGCCGCTGCTGGCCACGGTGCTGTTGTTCGCGCTGTGCCGGCAATCGCAGGTGCTGATCGAGCGGTTCCTCGCCTCCGAGCTGCCCGCCGGAGCCATCTCGCACCTGAACTACGCGCAGAAGGTCGCGCAGATCCCGATGACGCTCTCCATGATGCTGTGCACGGTCACCTTCCCGGTGGTGGCGCGGGCGCTGGCCGACGGCGACACCGAGCGGGCCCGGAACCGGGTGGAGCAGGATCTGGCGCTGGCCGGCTGCCTCGTGCTGCTCGGTACGGCCGCGGTCGTGGCCTGCGCACCGCAGCTCATCGAGTTGCTGTTCCAGCGGGGTGCGTTCACGGCCCAGGACACCGCGGCGACCGCCGGCGTGATGCGGGTGTACGCGATCGGCCTGCTCGGCCAGACCCTGACCGGCGTCCTGGTCCGCTCCTACTTCTCGGCGGGGCGCGCTGCCTGGTACCCGTTGGCCGCGATGACCGCGGGCATCGTCGCGACCTCCTGGGTCGGCGCGTGGACGCTCGGTTCCTGGGGGGTCACCGGGATCGCCGCCGCCAACGCCACCGGCATCACCCTCACCGCCCTCCTGCTCCTCGCCGGGATGCAGCGCCGCAGCGTACCCATCAGAACCGGGCCGGTGCTGCACGAGCTGAGCCGGCCGCTGCGGGCGGCGGTGGTGGCCACCGTGGTCGGCGGGTTCGTGGGGAGGCTGCCGTCGGCCCCGCTCGCCGGGCTGGCCGCCGGCGGCGCCACGGTGACCGTCGTGTTCCTCCTGCTCGGCCGGGCCCTGGACGCCCAGGGCTTCGCATCCGCACTCCGTTCCGTACGCACCCTCACCCGAAAGCTCGCTCATGCCGTCCTTCGTTGAGTCCCCGGCCCCCACCCGGCACCTCGCCCCCGGCCCGGTCCCGTGGATCGCCATGTACCACTCGGTCGGCGACTGCTCCGACGACCCGTACCACATCACGGTCAGCCCGGACCGGCTGGAGCGGCAGTTGCGCTGGCTGCGCCGGCGGGGGCTGCGCGGGGTGTCGGTCGCCGAGCTGCTCGCCGCCCGGGCCCGGGGTGAGGGGCGCGGCCTGGTGGCGCTCACCTTCGACGACGGGTACGCCGACTTCCTCGACAACGCCCTGCCGCTGCTGGACGGCTGGGGGTGTACGGCGACCCTGTTCGTGCTGCCCGGCCGGCTCGGTGGCGACAACGCCTGGGACCCCCTCGGCCCGCGCAAGCCGCTGCTGACCGCCGACGGCATCCGGCGGGCCGCCGCCGCGGGCGTGGAGATCGGCTCACACGGCCTCACCCACGTCGACCTCACCCGGGCCGACGACATCGTGCTGAAGGCCGAGACCGCCGAGAGCCGGGCGGCGCTGGAGGAGCTGACCGGCACCCCGGTCACCGGCTTCTGCTATCCGTACGGCACGGTCGACCGCCGTGCCGTGGAGGCCGTACGGGAGGCCGGTTACACCTACGCATGCGCCATCGACCCCGGTGAGCTGACCGGCCCGTACGTCCTGCCGCGCGTCTACATCGGGCAGGACGACACCGCCGTGCGCCTGTTCCTGAAGTACCGGCTGCACCGGTTGCGCCGGCGGCCCGTCGAGGGGCTGCGGTGAGGGCCCTGCACATCATCACCGGGCTCGGCGTGGGCGGCGCGGAGCAGCAACTGCGGCTGCTGCTACGGCACCTGCCGGTCGCGTGCGAGGTGGTGACGCTGACCAACCCCGGGCCGGTGGCCGACGGGCTGGCGGCCGACGGGGTCCGGGTGACCCACCTCGGCATGGCCGGGAACCGCGATCTGGCCGCGCTGCCCCGGCTGGCCCGGCACATCCGGCGCGGCCGGTACGACCTCGTGCACACCCATCTGTACCGGGCCTGCCTGTACGGCCGGATCGCCGCCCGGCTGGCCGGGGTCCGCGCGGTCGTCGCCACGGAACACTCCCTCGGCGACTCGCAGCTGGAGGGCCGGCCGCTCACCGCGGGGGTCCGCGCGCTGTACCTGCTGGGCGAGCGGCTGGGCCGGTCCACCGTCGCCGTCTCCCCCACGGTCGCCGTCCGGCTCGCCCGCTGGGGGGTGCCCGAGCCGCGCATCGCGGTGGTGCCCAACGGCATCGACCTGGCGCGGTTCGCCTTCGACCCGGACGCCCGCCGGCGCACCCGCGACCGGCTCGGGCTGCCCGCCGACGCGTTCGTCATCGGGGGCATCGGCCGGCTCGTCCCCGGCAAACGCTTCGACGTCCTGGTCCAGGCCCTCGCCCGCCTCCCCGCCGACTGCAGGCTGCTGCTGGTCGGCGGCGGCCCGGAGGAGCCCGCGCTGCGGCGGGCCGCGCACGCGGCCGGGGTCGCCGGGCGGGTGCTGTTCGCCGGGGAGCGGCCGTACCTGCCCGACGGCTCGTCCGGGCCGGGGCTGCCCGCGCTGGCCTCGGCGATGGACGTACTCGCGGCGCCCTCCCCCGAGGAGGCGTTCGGCCTCGCGGTCGTGGAGGCGCTGGCGGCCGGCCTGCCGGTGCGGTACGCCTCCTGCCCCGCCCTGGACGATCTGCCGCCCGGGGCCGCCCCGGACGCGGTGCGGGTCCCGTGCGACGCCGGTGCCTACGCCCGCGCGCTCGCCGAGGTCCGCGCCGCCGGGCCCGGCCCGCGCACCGCCCCCGAGGCCGCCCGCCACTACTGCATCACCCGCAGCGCCGCCCGGCTCATGGATGTCTACACGGCGGCGTTCACCCGCACGGTCCCCCCGTCCCGATCCATCGAGGGAGTCAGCCCGTCATGACCGAGAACCACGTCCCGCACCGCAGAACGTCCCGCCTCCGGGCGCTCCCACCCTGGTCGCTGGTGGCGGCCGGTGTCCTGGCGGGCGGCCTGCTGGGCGGCGGGTACGGCGTCCTGAAGTCCCCGGAGTACACGGCGACCAGCTATGTCGTCGCCGTCCCCGGGGAGCGGACCGACACCGCCACCGCGCTCGGCTTCGCACAGGCCTACGGCCGGGTCGCCACCCAGGTGGCGGTGCTGGGCGACGCCCAGGTGTGGGCCGGGGTTCCGGTGCGCACCCTGCGCGACAGCGTGCGCACGGCGACATCGCCGGACGCCCCCATGGTCGCCGTCTCCGCCACCTCCGTCCACCCGGAGCAGGCCGCCGACATGGCCAACGCCGTCGCCCGCGCGCTCATCCGCCACGCCGACACCACCAAGGCCGCCACCCACGTCGGGCTGCTGCAGTTCTCCCGCGCGGGGAAGCCCAGCGCGCCCAGCTCACCGTCCCCTGCGGTGACCGGACTGGTCGGCGCGAGCGCGGGCGGGCTGCTCGGCGCCCTCATGCTGCTGGTACGCCCGAAGCGGCGTGCGCACGAGGAGATCACTCGGTCGCCCTCGGTGCCCGGTCCGGCCGTCGCCGCCGACGTACACGGCCAGCGGTGATCTCCACGTACCCGGCGGGCACCACGCGCCCCGCCCGTGCCACGGGACTGATCAGCGAACTCGTCACCGACGAGGCGAGGTTCGCCGCGCTGGCCCCCGCCTGGGGGCGGCTCTTCGCGCGGTGCGCCGCCGCGACGCCGTTCCAGAGCCACGCCTGGCTGTACTCGTGGTGGCTGTCGTACGGCCTGCCCGGGCGGCTTCGGCTGCTGGTCGTACACGCCGGGCGGGAACTGGTGGCCGCCGCGCCCCTGATGCTGGTGTTCCGGCCGCTGCCGGCGCTGGTACCGCTCGGCGGGACGATCTCCGACTACGCCGACGTGCTGCTGGACGACGACGACAACGGGCGGGCGGCGGGCGCGCTCACCGAAGCGCTCACGGTCGCGGCGGGTACGGCGCTGATCGACTTCCGCGAGGTACGCCCGGGCGGTGCGGTGGAGCGGATCTACGACCGCTGGCGCGGGCCTCGCCGCACGGTGGACGACTCGCTGTGCCTGGAACTGCCCGGCGTACCCATGAACGAGCTGATCGCCCGGCTGCCCTCGGGGAAATCCGGCCAGCGGGCGCGGGCGAAGCTGCGCAGGCTGACCGCGCTGGGTGTCCAGCGGCGGGCGGCAGGCCCGGACGAGGTGGACGCGGCGATCGGCCGACTGCTGGAACTGCACCGGCTGCAATGGCAGGACCGGAAGGTGACGAGCGAACACCTTCGGCCCCGGTTCCGGGAGCATCTGGTGCGCGCCGTCGGCCCGATGGTGCGTTCGGGGAACGCGGTGGTCACCGAGTTCCGGATCGACGACGAGGTGGTGGCCGTCGATCTGACCCTCGTTTCGGGCAGCCTGGCCGGCGGCTACCTGTACGGCGCCCATCCGGGCCTGCGCGAACGGAAGGTGGACGTGGCGGTGATGCTGCTGGACGCCTGCGCCGAGTACACCGGCGGCAGCGAGCCCCGCGCGCTGAGTCTGCTGCGCGGCGACGAGCCGTACAAGCGGCACTGGCGGCCCGAACAGGTCGTCAACAGACGGCTGCTCATGGCCCGGTGGCGGACCGCCCCGGTGCTGATGGCCGCGCTGTGCGACGCGAACGCCCGGCAGCGGGGCAGGGAAGTGCTGCTCCGGTGGCGGGAGCAGGCCCAGCGCTGACGGCTCCGCGTCCGTCAGTCGAAGGGGATGCAGAGTCGCTCGCCGAGCCAGTACTCGACCCAGTCGCCCAGGGCCGGAGGCGGGCAGCGGTCCGGGGGTCCGGTGGTGGGCGCCGGCTCGAGTGCGGGCGCCGGAGTCGGCGTGGGCACCTGGGCCGGCTGCTCGGTGCGGCCGTAGAGGGCGGCCTGGTAGATCCGGGACGAACGGGGGTTGGCCGAGCACTGCCACACGCCGTGCGGGCAGTAGTCGGTCAGCGTGTTGTACAGCGGTTTGTGCTCGTCGATCCAGGCGAGCATGCGCCGCATGTACTCGGCGTTGTCACCGTTGCGGAAGAGCCCCCATTCCGGGTAGGAGATGGCCTTGCCGTGGGCTCGGGCGAAATCCACGTGCTGCTGGAGGCCGTAGGGCTCGGTGACCTGTTCGTCGAACGACAGTCCGCTGGGCTGGTCGTAGGCGTCCATGCCGATGATGTCGACCGTGGCGTCCCCGGGATAGCACTCCGTCCACGGCACGGCGTCCCGGCCACGGCTCGGCGTGAAGTCGAACCGGAAGTCCTGCCCCGGCACCGAGCGCATGGTGGCGACGATCCTGTTCCAGTACGTCTTCCAGGCCGCAGGGTCCGGTCCGCAGCGGTGGGTGTAGGTGGTGCCGTTCATCTCCCAGCCCAGCACGATCACCGTGTCCGGCACCTTCAGCTCCACCAGCCGCTCGGCCAGGGTCCTGAAGTGATGGTCGAACGCGCCGTCCGCCGCCTGCCGCAGCAACCAGCGCACCTGGACGTCCGAGAGGTTCTCCTCGTTGCGCTCCTGCATCGGCACATTGAGGACGAGCGTCCGGTCCGCCTTCTCACGCCGCCACTGCGCCCATACGTCCAGGAAGCCGGGCTCCCCCTCGATGTCGCGCCAGCGCCCCCCGGGCAGATAGGTGTGGGCGACCTTCAACTCGGTCCCGCCGAGCCAGTGACTCAACTCGGCCATGCGAGTGACGCCGCGCGGCCCGGAGTCGAGAAACGCCCCGAAGTCCGCAACGGGGCGGCCGGAGCCGGTAGGCACGGGGGTCTGCGACGGCGTCGGGAGGAGAGGGGCGGGAGGCATGGCCGACGTGGGAGTTGGTGGAAGGAGCGGAGGAGACGGCGCTGCCGGGGTCGTCGCCGGAGTCGTCGGGACGGGAGTGACCGGGACGGCGGCCCCCGACGGTCCCGGGTGGTCCACCGCGAGCCCTGGGCCGGCCGCCAGGGTGGCCGACACGAAGAGTGCCGCCGCGACGACGGTGGCCGGCCACCCGGCCCGGGCCCTGCGCTGTTGCGGAGCCATGCCCGCTCCCTTCTGCACTCGCCACTCGATGTCGCGGCGTCGCGTCATCCGGCAACCGGCGCGCAGTCATATCAATACGACTGATGCCGGTACGCATATCGCTTTCGGCCTGCCGAACCCCCGCACGGGTGAATGGGCGCACACTGCACGGGCAGTCGGGCCGCGGTCGGAGTGGGACCGGTACCTGCGCGCTGGGAGGTGGCCTAACACGGCGGGTGTCGGAGTGATGAGGCGCAGGGTGCGGGGACATGCCGCAGCCTGCGAGGCGTGGGCGAGGCAAGTGACCGGCCGCGAGGGCCGGGGGCGGCGAGATGCGCGGAGCCGCCGCACGCCGGGCACGGGAGCGCGAGGTGCACGGCGGGAGGGGAACGGCAAAGCGGCGGGTGCGCCCAGGTGCCGGGTGCTGGGTCCGGCGCCCTGTGCGCTGACGGCGGAAGGCGGAACGGCCTCGTCGGTACAGGATCGCCCCGGCGGCGATCAGGGTGGCGCCGACGGCCGTCGCCGGGCCGGCACCACCGGTGTGCGGCAGCGTGGGCGGCCGCCCGGGGGACTCCCCGTCCCCCACGGCCGGGCGACGGGGTGTGACCGGGGACGTGGCCGCGCCACCGCTCGGTGCTGTGGTGTGCCCGCCACCGGGAGGCGTGCTGTGGCCACCACCAGGGGGCGTGCTCTCACCTCCGCCGTAGGGGGGCGGGGGTCTCCTCTCCGCCGTACGGAGGAGAGGCCCTCTTGCCGTCGGAAGGAGGCGTGGAGTGGTCGCCGTCGAAACCGGGCCGTCCGCCGGAGTGGTCAGAGCCGCCGTATCCGGGGCCGCCTGAGTCACCGAACCCCGAGTCCGTCGAGCCACCGTACCCGGAGTCCTGCGAACGGCCGTACCCAGAACCGTCCGTGCCGGCGTGACCCGAGTTCTCCGCACCTCCATGACCCGAGTCCGTCGAGCCGCTGTGCGCGGGAACCCCCGAACCACCGTGGCCCGGACTGCCCGAGCCGTCGTTCCCCGAGTCGGCGGGGCATCGCGGGTTCGGCGCCGCGGCCGCGCCGACCGAGTTGCCGCAGACGTTGACCGGGAGGTTCGCGGGGGCTGGATGTCGCCCCCGGACAGCACGCCGGCCACGACCGCGGCCAGGGGAAGGCCGGCCCCGGAACGCGGAATCGACGGATCGGCGGTCCGGGGCCGGCCAGTCCGCAGCCGGGAGGCTGGTGCCTAGTGTCGCGTCGTCACTTCTTGTGGACGTCGCCGTTGATGCAGGTGTTGCCGGCCGCCGGGTTCAGCAGACCGATGATGTTGACCGTGTTGCCGCAGATGTTGATCGGAATGTGGATCGGGACCTGGACGACGTTTCCGGACACGAAACCCGGGGAGTTCGTGGCGGCACCATTGGCCCCGGAGTCGGCGAAAGCGGGTCCGGCCAGCCCCAGGGCCAGAATGGCACCCGTAATGACAGCAACGGTCTTCTTCATGGATGTTCCCTTCTCTGGGGTCATGCCCCAATGACGGCCAGAACCGTGTGAGCACGACGTGAACGGTCGCGGCACGGAACGAGAGATAGACACATCGGAAGGCCACAGAACGCGAAAACCCCGAGAATCACCCGATCGCACCCCTGTCTCACGCGCTTTCCCGCCCACCGTTCTCACGAAAAGAGCCCGGGCGGCCCGCAGTCGGTGCAGCGGACGGCCCGGGCCGACAGATCGGCTCAGCTCTCGCCGTTGGCCGAGAGGACCGACAAGTCCTCCAGGACATGGGAGAGCCCGCCGTCACGCTTCGCGTTCGTGGAATTGTCGGAGCACTGCTGCTGCAGGTGGTCCGACAGGACCGGGATGTCCTGGACCGTGCCGCCGATGGCCGCGTCGACAGCGACGTCGACGTCCTGGACACCGACGCACGGCTTGTTGAGCGAGCCCTGCACCAGGGAGAGCTGCGGGCTCATGTTGCCCTTCGTCGCCGAGTTGCCGAACGACGACACGGCTCCGTTCCCGTTCGCGACGGTCGGCCCGTCGTCGTTGCCGATGGCAAGCGCCTGCGGCGCGGCCGCCACCGCCATTCCCACGACAGAAGCGGCGGTCGCGGCGGCGACCATTGCCTTCTTGAGCACTTCGCGTTCCTTTCCTCGTAACGACGCATGCCCTACGGCCTCATCAACCCGGCGCATCGGGAATGGTTCCGCTGATTCACTCGGTTGGAGCGCAATGCCCTGGGGGGTGACGAGAAGCCATCAATCCGAAAAGCACACCACCAGCCCACCGCATCGGCCGACGGAGTGAACGGGAGAAACCACGAAGGGTCCGCGGAGTTGACCAGTGCGCTCCGGTGGACGGGGTTTCCTCAGAAAGGACTGGCCAGTGATCAAGAAGATTGTTGCCACTGCGGCCGTCGCCGCTTCCGCCATGGGCGCCTCCGCCGCCGCGGCACCGCAGGCGCTGGCACTCGGGAACGACGACGGCCCGACCGTCGCGAACGGCAACGCGGGATGGCAGAACTACGGCAACTCGGCCACGTACGGGAGCATGAGCCCGCAGATCGCCCTGATCCAGGGCTCTTTCAACAAGCCGTGCATCGCGGTGAACGACCTTCCGGCCTCCGTCGACGCGGCCATCGGCGGCGCGCTCCAGGATGTTCCGATCCTGTCGGACCACATGCAGCAGCAGTGCACCGAGAACTCCTCGAACGTCAAGCGCGACGGCGCGCTGGCGCACCTGCTGGAGGACGTGTCGATCCTGTCCGAGAACTCCGAGTCCGGTCGCTGATCCCGGTCCATGGAGCGGGCCGCCGAGTCCTCGGCGGCCCGCTCCGGCGTTTCCACGGCCCCCGTCGGCGTGTCAGCGCTGGTACAGCGCCTCGATCTGCTTCGCGTACGCCGCCGTCACCGCGTGCCGCCTGACCTTCAGCGACGGGGTCAGCAGCCCGTTCTCCTCGGTGAACTCCCCCTCGACCAGCGCGAACGCGCGGATCGACTCGGCGCGGGAGACCGCCTCGTTGGCGTGGTCGACCGCCTTCTGCACCTCGGCGCGCAGCCGCTCGTCACGGACCAGCGTGGACAGCGGGGTGTCCGGTGGCAGCTTCCGCACGGACAGCCAGTGGGCGACCGCCTCCGGATCGAGGGTGATCAGGGCGGCGACGAAGGGCCGGTTGTCGCCAACGACCAGGCACTGGCCGACGGGTGAGCGGCTGCGCAGCCGGTCCTCCAGGACGGCCGGCGAGACGTTCTTGCCGCCGGAGGTGACGAGGATGTCCTTCTTGCGGCCGGTGATGCTGAGGTAGCCGTCGTCGTCCAGCGCGCCGAGGTCACCGGTCGCGAACCAGCCGTCGTCCAGTACGGCGTCGGTGGCGGCCGGATCGTTCCAGTACGACGCGAAGACCACCCCGCCCTTGATCAGCACCTCCCCGTCGTCGGCGAGGCGCACGGCGACGCCGGGCACCGGCCGGCCGACCGTGCCGGGGCGGGGGCCGAGCGGGGGCACGATCGTGGCGGCGGCACTGGTCTCGGTCAGGCCGTAGCCCTCGTAGACGACGATGCCGGCCGCGAGGAAGAACAGGTTGAGGTCGCGGTCCAGCGGGGAGCCGCCGCTGATGGCGTACCGCATCCGGCCGCCCAGCTCCTTGCGGATGCGGCGGTAGACCAGCAGGTCGTACAGCGCCCAGGCGGCGTGGAGACCGGGTCCCGGGCCCTTGCCGGTGCCGAGGAACTTCCGCAGGTGGGCCTCGCCGAAGCGGACGGCGACGCGTTCGGCGCGGTCGAAGGAGGCGGCCCGGCCGAGTTTCTCCGCGGTGGCCCGTCCGGTGTCGTGGATCTTCTCGAAGAGGTACGGCACCCCGACCAGGAAGGTGGGCCGGAACTCCTTGAGCGCGGGCCGCAGTTCGTCGGGTCTCACGCTCGGGAAGTGGCCGGTCTCGATGCGGGCCAGCAGGCAGGCGAGCTGGAGGGTGCGGCCGAGGATGTGGGCGAGCGGCAGGAAGAGCAGGGTGGAGGCGGCCTGGCCGGTGACGGCCTGGAAGACCGGGTGCAGCAGCTCGACGGTGCCCGCGGCCTCGGCGTGCAGGTTGGCGTGGGTGAGGACGCACCCCTTGGGCCGTCCGGTGGTGCCGGAGGTGTAGCAGAGGGTGGCGATGGTGTCGGGGCCGAGCGCCCCGCGCCGCTTGGCGAGTTCGTCGTCGGGCAGGTCCCGGCCGAGGACGGTGAGGTCGGCGAGGGCGTCCGCGTCGAGTTGCCACAGCCGGGGTGGGTGCGCGTGGCCGGCCGTGCCGGTGGTGACGGTGGCCGCGTTCGCGGCGGTCTCGGTGACGACGAACCGGGCGCCGGAGTCGCGGACGATCCACTCGACCTGCTCGGCGGAGGAGGTCGGGTAGACCGGCACGGACTGGCCGCCGGCCGCCCAGATCGCGAAGTCCAGGACGGTCCACTCGTAGCGGGTGCGGGACATCACGGCGACCCTGCCGCCGGGTTCGAGCCCGGCGGCGATGAGCCCCTTGGCGACGGCGGCGACCTCGGCGGCGAAGGCGGCCGCCGTGACCGGGTGCCAGGCGCCGCCGCGGTCACGGCGGCGCAGCAGCACCGCGTCGGGGGTCTCGGCCGCGTGCGTGAACGGCAGGTCGGCCAGGGAACCGGAGGTGAGCGGAGGAGCCAGGGGGGCTGCGCGCACCTCGCGGACCGCGCCCGTGGCGTCCCGGACGATCTCCACCGCTGCGCGGTCCGCGAGATCGGTGCGCTGCCGTGCCCGTTTCAGATCCCTGCGTACGCCCATGACGGCTCCCGGTGGCGGTGCGTGGCCTGCCCAAGGTTCTTACTGAAGGGTAAACTTACTCACAAGTAAGGAAAGGTCAATGGGGCCCGCAGGGACCGTTCGGCGTTCACTCCACGGGCTCGGTGCCGCCGGCCTGGCGGAGGGCGTCGGCGAGGCCGCGTACGTCGGTGTCCTCGGTGGTGACGGCCAGCCCGGCTGCCCTGCGGGCGAGGCCGGTCAGGCTGGGGGCGCCGGGGAGGGCCGGGCGGTCCGAGGAACCGGTGCGCAGGGCGTCGGCGAAGTACGCGGCGACCGCGGTGACCTGGAAGCGGGGGCTCGCCCGCCAGACCGAGCCGGCCAGGGCCCCGGTCTCCAAGGCGCCCGACGCCTCGTGCGGGTCGCGGGTCTCAGGGTCGAGCCAGCGGACGGTGGCCGTGGCGAGGTGACCGCGGGCACCGTGCCGGGTGTGGACGGCGTACAGGGCGGTGACGGTGTGGCCGGGGCCGACCTCGCCGCCGTCGACCCGGTCGTCGCGGAAGTCCTCGTCGGCGACCTTGCGGTCGTCGTAGCCGATGAGGCGGAAGTCGATGACGGTGTGCGGGTCGAAAGCGACCTGGGCCTTCGCGTCCCGGGCGGTCAGCTCGATGTTGCGCGGGAGCTGACCGGCGAAGACCTTGTCGGCCTCGCCGGGATCGGAGACGTACACGGTGTGGCCGTCACCCCGGTCGGCGAGGCGCTCCATGAGGGAGTCGCCGTACGTGCTGCCGACGCCGACGCCGAAGAGGGTGATGCCGTGTTCCCGGCGGGCGTCGTCGATCCGGCGCAGGATCGCGTCCGCGCTGGTCTCGCCCGTGTTGGCGAGGGCGTCGGAGACGAGGACGACCCGGTTGGTGGCCCCCTTGCGGGCGCCCTCCACGGCGGTGGCGTAGCCCTCCTCGACACCCGCGCCGAGGTTGGTGGAATTCTCGGCCTCCAGGCTGTCGATGGCGTCGCGGACCGTGCCGCGGTGGCCGCCCAGCCGGGTCATCGGCAGCACGGTCTCGGCGTCCTCGCTGAAGGTGACCAGGGCGACGGAGTCGTCGTCGCGCAGCCGGTCCGTCAGGGTGGTCAGGGCGTGCTGGGCGAGGTCCAGGCGACCGGGTTCGCCCATGGAGCCGGAGATGTCGATGACGAAGGTGAGCGCGGCGGGCGGGCGGTGCGCGTCCGGCGCGGCGGGCCGGGTGGCGAGGCCGACCCGGACCAGGGACCAGTCCGGCTCGCCGGTGCGGGCGCCGTCGACGGTGACCGTGAAGCCATTGCCGTCGGGCCGCCGGTAGTCCTGGCGGAAGCTGTTGACGAACTCCTCGGGCCGCACGGTCCGCGGATCGGGCCTGCGGCCTTCGGCGAGGGTGCGGCGGGCGTAGGCGTAGGACGCGGTGTCGACGTCCAGCGCGAAGGTGGACAGCCGGCCGCCGGCGTCCTCCCGCACCGCGTCGGGCCCGCCGCCGCGGGCCTTGCCGTCGGCCGTCCGCGCGGCGCCGCCCCCGCTGCAGGCCGTCAGCAGCAGTCCGCCCGCCGCCGTGAGCGCGAGCAGCGCCCGCCGTGCCCGCCGTATCCGGTGATCCCCGTACCGCTCCATCTGGTCCTCCCCGTCAGCCGGTTGGCGTCGGACATGTGCGTCCGCTGCCGACTGTGACGGGGCAGAGGCCCGGAACGTGCGTCCCGGGGAGTTGCGGATGGATCTCGAACCGGCCACGACGGCGGCCGGCCGTGACCGGTGAGTGACGCGCCGGTGACCTACGAGACGACGTCCTTGCGGGCGAAACCGCGGAAGGCCAGGGCGAACAGCACCAGGGCGTACGTTATGGAGAGCGCGGTGCCCTGGATCATGCCGGACCACTCGGGACGGGGCTGGACGGCGTCGGCCCACGCGAACTGCCAGTGCGCGGGCAGGAAGTCACGCCAGTGGCCGAGGGCGGTGACGGCGTCCAGGACGTTTCCCACGATGGTCAGGCCGACCGCGCCGCCGACCGCGCCGAGCGGGGCGTCCGTCCTGGTCGACAGCCAGAACGCCAGCGCGGCGGTGACCAGCTGGGACACGAAGATGTACGCCACGGCCACCAGGAGCCGCTGGGCCGCCGTACCCGTGTCCAGCGCGCCGCCGGTCGGTATCTCCAGCGGGCCCCAGCCGTAGGCGGCCGTGCCGGCGGCGAGCGCCACGAGCGGCAGCAGCACCATCGCGGCGAGGCTCATCCCGAGTGCCACCACGAGCTTGGACCACAGCAGCCGGGCCCTGGGCACCGGCGCGGCGAGCAGATAGCGCAGCGAGGACCAGCTCGCCTCGGAGGCGACCGTGTCCCCGCAGAACAGGGCGACCGGGATCACCAGCAGGAAACCCGCCGAGACGAAGAGGTTCACGGCGGCGAAGTTGGCGCCGGAGGCGGTGGCCGTGTCCATCAGGGTGACCTGGTTGTTCCGGCCGCCCGGGTCGCCGCCGATCGCGAAGGCGATCAGCAGCACGAACGGCAGTACGGCCAGGATGGCGCCCATGACCAGCGTGCGGCGCCGCTTGAGCTGGCGGACCAGCTCGACCCGCAGCGGCAGGGTGCGCCCCGCCTGATAGCCGGAGGCGACCTCGGTGAGCGTGCTCATGCGGAACCTCCGATCAGGGTGAGGAAGGCGTCTTCCAGGCGGCGGTGCGGGCCGACGGAGGCGACGGGCACCTCCAGCCGCACCAGTTCCACGACCAGTCGCTCGGCGGTGCCGCCGGGTTCCAGCCGGATCAGCAGCCCGTCGTCGGTGCGCACGGCGGAGGCGACGCCGTCCAGCGCGCCCACCTTCTCCACCACCGGCTCCTGCACCGGTACGGCGGTGCCGACCAGCAGGGTGTCGCCGGAGCCGACGATCTCCCGGACCGGGCCCGCCTGCACCAGCCGGCCGCGGTCCATCACCACCAGGTGGGTGCAGGACTGCTCCACCTCGGCGAGGAGATGGCTGGAGACGATCACCGTGCGGCCGGCGGCCGCGTAGCGGATCATCACCTCGCGCATCTCGCGGATCTGGGGCGGGTCCAGGCCGTTGGTGGGCTCGTCCAGGATGAGGAGGTCGGGCAGGCCGAGCATGGCCTGGGCGATGGCGAGGCGCTGGCGCATGCCCTGCGAGTACGTGCGGACCGCGCGGGCGAGCGCGTCGCCGAGCCCGGCGATCTCCAGGGCCTCGTCCAGGCGGGCGTCCTCGGGCGGGCGGCCGGTGGCCCGCCAGTACAGCTCCAGGTTCTCCCGGCCGGACAGGTGGGGCAGGAAGCCGGCGCCCTCCACGAACGCGCCGACCCGGGAGAGCACCGACGCGCCGGGCCGGATGGCGTGGCCGAAGACGCGGATCTCGCCGGCGTCCGGCCGGATGAGGCCCATCAGCATGCGCAGGGTGGTGGTCTTGCCCGCGCCGTTCGGTCCGAGCAGGCCGAGGACCTGGCCCTTCTCCACCCGGAAGGAGAGGTCCCGGACGGCGTACCGGTCGGTGGAGCCGGCGTAGCGCTTGCTCAGGTCCGTGATCACCAGCGGGACCTCGGCCAGCTCGGGGTCGGGGGCGGGGGCGGCCGTCCGGCGGCGCGTGGTGAGCAGCAGGGCGAGGGCGGCGGCCGCGCCGGCCACGGGCAGCCACCAGACCCAGGCCGGCAGGGGCGCGGCGGCGGTGGCGACGGAGGGGGCCGTCGGCACGCTCAGGTCTCCCTTCAGGGAGACGGTGTAGGTGGCCGGGGCGGCCGGGGAGGCGTAGCCGAGGTCGGTGGAGGCGAGGACCAGGCGGAGCCGGTGGCCCTTCTGCACCTCGTGGTCGATCGCCGGGAGCGTGACGGTGACGTCCTTGCCCGTCTTGGCGCCGGTCACCCGGAAGGGGGCGACGAGCTGGGCGGGCAGCACCTGGCGGGTGCCGTCGGGGCCGACGTCGTAGACCTTGCCGAACAGGACGGCGTCGTCGCGGGTGGAGGTGATGTGCACCGTGGCGGTCGGGGTGCCGGTGATGCGCAGGTCGCTGGTGAGCGGCGCCGAGTCGAACCGCGCGGACTGGCCGGGGAAGTCCAGGGAGACGCCGACGCCGAGCGCGGAGAGCTGGGCGAGGCCGCCGCCGCCGAGGCCGGGCAGCGCGGAGACGCCGGGCGGGCTGGCCCCGGCCGGGTTGGCGACGCGCTGCGTGCCGCCGGTGAGGGCGATGGCGCGTGGATGGTCGCGCAGGCCGGGATAGGCGGCGGCGCTCGCGCCGCGCAGCCGGGCGGTGCCGTCGGTGGAGTCGACGCCACCGGTGCGGGTGATCCGGAAGGCCGGGCCGGTGTCGGTGCCCTTGTCGCCCTTGAGGTACCGGTCGAACCAGGCACGCACGCGTGCCTCGACCCGGCTCGTCTCCATGTCGCCGCCGTCGTGCCCGCCGGCGATCCAGTCGACGTCGACCGGGGCGCCGTTCGCGCGGATCGCCTTCTCGGCCGCGTCGGCCTGGCCGAGGGGGAACAGGGAGTCCGTCTGCCCCTGCACCAGCAGCGTGGGCACCTTGATGCGGTCGCCGACCGCCGACGGCGAGCGTTCCTCCAGCAGCTTCCGGGCGGCCGGGTCCGGGGTGCCGGACTCGGCGACCCGGTCGTACATCCGGCACAGCGCCGGCTCGAACTTTCCGCAGCCACCGCCGGTGTTGACGAAGACGCCGGCCCACAGCTTCTTGAACACGTCGTTCGGGAACAGGGCGTCCGCGAGGTTCCAGTAGGTGATGGCCGGGGCGATGGCGTCGACCCGGTGGTCGTGTCCGGCGGCGAGCAGGGAGATCGCGCCGCCGTAGGAGCCGCCGGCCAGGCCCACGCGCGGGTCGCCGGGTTTGTCCAGCAGCACCTGGGGCTGCCGGGCCAGCCAGTCGATGAGCCGGGAGACGTCGGCGACCTCGCCCTTCGGGTCGTTGAGTCCGATCTTCCCGGTCGACCTGCCGAAGCCGCGCGCGGACCAGGTCAGGACCGCGTACCCGTCCCGGGCGAGGTCCTCGGCCTGCCGGCGCATGTCGTCCTTGCTGCCGCCGAAGCCGTGGGCGAGCAGGACGGCGGGGTGCCGGCCGGTGCCGGCCGGGGTGAAGTACGAGGTGTCCAGTCGCACCCCGTCGACCGCCATCACCTGGTCGCTGCGGCGCACGGCCCGCGGGTCGTCGGAGGCGACGGCCGCCGTCCACGTGCCGGCGCCGGCGAGCACCACGACGGCGGCCGCGGCGGCGGTGAGCCGACGGGGCCGCCGCAGCGGGTTCCGCAGGGCGGGCAGTCGAAGATCCATGTGTCAACGGTACGGGCCGCCACTGACAAGCGCTGCCGACCTGGGGTTGAACGGCGGACCCTCCCCTGGGAGTACGGGTCCGCCCTCTTCTACCGCGACCGTGGTACGGCCACCGGCTGGGTCAGGCCTGGGCGTCCTCCGGGATCGACACCAGCCAGTGGGTGTCACGGCGCGGGCGCAGGTACAGGGCCCAGTACAGCGTCGCCGCGGCGGTGATGCCGCCGGTCCACAGCAGGTAGCTCGTCTCCTGCTGGGTCAGGATGTAGGCCAGGACGGCGATGAGCAGGACCGGCACCGCGGGCCACAGCGGCATCCGCCAGGCGGCCGTGTGCTTGTGGGAGCCGCGGCGGGCGAGCAGGGCGGCGACCGCGACGAGCAGGTACATGCCGGTCACCGAGACGCCGGTGACGCCGTACAGGGTGTCCAGGTTGACGAAGCAGAGCACCGCGCCGGGGACACCGACCGCGAGGGTGGCGACCCAGGGGGAGCCGAAGCGGCCGAGCTTGGAGAAGACGGTGTTGACCGGGCCGGGCCAGGCCTTGTCGCGGGCCGAGGCGAACAGGACGCGCGAGTTCTGGATGACCATGACGATGCCCGCGTTGATGATCGCGAGGGCCACGCAGAGGCTGACGAAGGTGCCGACCGCGGAGTTGGACCAGGCGGTGACCATGGAGCTGATGTCGCCGCCGGTGAGTTCCTTCAGGTCGGAGGCGCCCATGGTGATGGCGGCGACCGGCACGAGGATGACCACGGTGGAGATGGCGAGGGTGGCGAGGACCGTCCGGGCGACGTTGCGGCGCGGGTTCTCCAGTTCCTCGGAGAGGTAGACGGCGGTGGAGAAGCCCTGGGTGACGAAGAGGGCGATGGCGAGGCCCGAGACGATCAGCATGGCCGTCACGGTGTCCGTGTGACCGTGGGCGCCGGCCACCTGCATCGAGACCAGGCTGCCCACCCCGCGGTGGCTGTGCGAGAAGCCCAGCAGGGCGACGACCCCGGCGGCGATGACTTCCAGGACCAGGAAGATGCCGGTGATCCAGGCGTTGGCGCGCAGGTCCAGCAGGCCGGCGAGGGTGGCCAGCAGCATCACTCCGGCGCCCGTCATGGACGGGTCCAGGTGGACGATGGGGGCGAGGTAGTCCGCGGTGCCCATCGCGATGACCGGGGGCACGATCATCACGACCAGCAGGGAGAGCACGAAGACCAGCCAGCCCGCGAGGCGCCCGGCCATCGTGGAGACCATGGCGTACTCGCCGCCCGCGCTGGGGATCAGCGTGCCCAGCTCGGAGTAGCAGAACGCCACGGCGATACAGAG
This sequence comes from Streptomyces flaveolus, assembly GCF_000716535.1. GTDB lineage: Bacteria > Actinomycetota > Actinomycetes > Streptomycetales > Streptomycetaceae > Streptomyces > Streptomyces flaveolus_A. The sequence continues at coordinate 17,921 of NZ_JNWV01000035.1, forward strand.
GAGCGAGCCGATGGCGATCGTCAGGGCGGTCGCGGTGCCGAGGGAACCGAACAGGTCGGGGACGACGACGAAGAGCGTGGAGGCGGGCGTGACGCAGGACAGCGTCAGCAGAGTGCCGCCGACGACACCGATGGAACGCTTCAGCCCCGGTGCGGGGGCCGTCGCGGTGTCTACCACGGACTTCTGGAGCGTGTCGGTCATACGGCGGTTCCGTTCGACGTGAGCGGCTGCGGGTGGGGTCGGGAGCGCTATCGCCTCCGGCGGATCGTCGTACGTTCGTCTCGTCCGCTCCCGGCGCTGCATAGAGAACCCCGACGAAAACCGCCACGTCAATGGCCGTTTACCTTCGGAATCCGCACATCCGGATGACCGTTCGCTGCATCACTTTCCCAGGCTGTGACGCCCTATAGGTGCATCCATCAAGCTCCTCGCGGATGTGATCTTGCTTTTGAAGGTCATCTGCTCGCAATCCCTTCGTCACCCGTTTCGTCCACGCTGAACGGGAACCGCAGCCAAGGTTGCAAAAAAATGTCAGCCGTCCGGAATCCGGACGGGTAAACCGGTCGCGTCCATGTCAGTGGTGGCGGATAGAGTGCGCCCCGGACAGCAGACGGACAGCTCTCGGGGTGGGGACATGGACAAGCGGCACACCGCCGCCTGGGTGGTATGCACGGCGGCGGCGCTGGTGGCGACCTCGGGCTGCGGCACGGAGAGCGCCAAGACGGCCGTCAAGGCGGTCGACAAGGCCGACCAGGCCATGGCGGCACTGACCAGGGCGACGGACCGGACGGAGCGGCTGGGCTCGGCCGAGGTGCGGATGACGACCGACCTCGGCACCGGCGACCCGATCTCCATGAAGGGCACCTACTCCTGGGGAGGCTCGTACGCCTTCGACGCGGAGATGAACACCAAGGCCGCGAACATGCAGGCCATGAACCACTCCCCCACGACGCACGTCCTGTTCGTCGACGGCGCCTACTACTACGACGTCGACCGCTTCCGCTCCGGCCCGTACCAGGGCAAGGACTGGATCAAGATCGACAGCTCGGCCCTCTTCGGGGTGAAGGGCGCGCAGGCCCTCAGCGGCGACAACGGCAGCCCCTCCGCCTCCATGAAGGGCCTGAAGTACGCCAAGGACGTCCAGGACCTCGGCACGCAGACCGTGAACGGACGGCACACCACCCACTACCGCGGCGTCATCGACCGCGCGCACATGGGCAAGCTCAAGGACGTTCTCGGCGAGGACAGCGCCATGAGCAAGGTGACCGGCGCGAAGTCGATCCTCGTGGACGTGTGGGTCGGCCCCGACGACCTGCCGGTGCGGTTCAAGGAGAAGATCGGCGTCATGACCGTCAGCATGGACTTCGACAAGTTCGGCAGGACGGCCACCGTGAAGGCGCCGCCCGCCGGGCGCGTCGCCGACCTCACCGACATGGTCAAGGCGCGGCAGAACCAGCAGGGCTGACGGCAGCGGTGCCCCGCCCTCTCGCGCGGAGGATGGGGCACCCTGCTGTCCGGCTCAGTGGTTGCGCGGGAAGCCCAGGTCCACGCCCGCCGGGGCGTCCGCCGGGTCGGGCCAGCGCGTGGTGACGACCTTGCCGCGGGTGTAGAAGTGCGTGCCGTCGTTACCGTAGATGTGGTGGTCGCCGAAGAGCGAGTCCTTCCAGCCGCCGAAGGAGTGGTAGCCCACCGGCACCGGGATCGGCACGTTCACGCCGACCATGCCGGCCTCGATCTCCAGCTGGAAGCGGCGGGCGGCGCCACCGTCCCGGGTGAAGATCGCGGTGCCGTTGCCGAACGGCGAGGCGTTGATGAGCGCCACGCCCTCCTCGTACGTCTCGGCGCGCAGCACGCACAGCACCGGGCCGAAGATCTCGTCCTGGTACGCCTTCGCGCTGGTCGGCACCTTGTCCAGCAGCGAGATGCCGATCCAGTGGCCGTCCTCGAAGCCCTCGACGGTGTAGCCCGTGCCGTCCAGCACGACCTCGGCGCCCTCGGCGGCGGCGCCCTCCACGTACGAGGCGACCTTGTCGCGGTGTGCCTTGGTGATCAGCGGGCCCATCTCCGACGCCGGGTCGTTGCCGGGGCCGATCTTGATCTTCTCGGCGCGCTCGCGGATCTTCTCCACCAGCGTGTCGCCGATGGCGCCCACCGCCACGACCGCCGAGATGGCCATGCAGCGCTCGCCCGCCGAGCCGTACGCCGCGCTCACGGCCGCGTCGGCCGCCGCGTCCAGGTCGGCGTCGGGCAGGACCAGCATGTGGTTCTTGGCGCCGCCCAGGGCCTGCACGCGCTTGCCGTTGGCGGAGGCGGTGGTGTGGATGTAGCGGGCGATCGGGGTCGAGCCGACGAAGGAGACGGCCTTGACGTCCGGGTGCTCCAGGAGGCGGTCGACGGCCACCTTGTCGCCGTGCACGACGTTGAAGACACCGTCGGGCAGGCCGGCCTCGGCCAGCAGCTCGGCGAGCCGGACCGACGCCGACGGGTCCTTCTCGCTCGGCTTCAGCACGAAGGTGTTGCCGCACGCGATGGCGATCGGGAACATCCACATCGGGACCATCGCCGGGAAGTTGAACGGCGTGATGCCCGCGACGACACCGAGCGGCTGGCGGATCGCGGCCACGTCCACCCGGCTCGCGACCTGCGTGGACAGCTCGCCCTTGAGCTGGACGTTGATGCCGCAGGCCAGGTCGACGATCTCCAGGCCGCGCGCCACCTCGCCCAGCGCGTCCGAGTGCACCTTGCCGTGCTCGGCGGTGATCAGCTCGGCGATCTCGTCCCGGTGCGCGTCGAGCAGCGCCCGGAACTTGAAGAGGATGGACGTGCGCTGGGCCAGGGAGGACTGGCCCCAGGTCAGATAGGCGTCCTTGGCCGCCGCGACGGCCGCGTCCACCTCCTCGACCGACGCGAACGCGACCTTGGTGGTGACCGCGCCGGTCGCCGGGTCGGTGACCGGCCCGTACGCACCCGACGCACCCTCGACGGCCTTCCCGCCGATCCAGTGGTTGACGATCTTCGTCATGCCCTAAGACTCCTTCTCACAGATGGCGGCGTCGGGTCGAGACGTGCCGTTCGTAGAGCTCACGTGCCTTGACCGCGGACGATCGGGTCGCGGTCTCGGCCACAGGAACATCCCACCAGGCCTGCGCCGGAGGCGCCCCCGACACAGTGTCGGACGTTTCCGTCTCCACGTAGACACATGTGGGTGTGTCGGCCGCGCGCGCCTCCGCAAGCGCCGCGCGCAGGTCCCGTACCGTCTTCGCGCGCAGCACCCGCATGCCGAGGCTGGCCGCGTTGGCGGCGAGGTCGACGGGGAGCGGGGCGCCGGTGAAGGTGCCGTCCTCCGCGGTGTAGCGGTAGGCCGTGCCGAACCGCTCGCCGCCCACCGACTCCGAGAGCCCGCCGATCGAGGCGTACCCGTGGTTCTGCACCAACAGGATCTTGATCGCGATGCCCTCCTGGACGGCGGTCACGATCTCCGTCGGCATCATCAGGTACGTGCCGTCGCCGACCAGCGCCCACACGTTCCGCTCGGGCGCGGCGAGCTTCACCCCGAGGGCGGCCGGGATCTCGTAGCCCATGCAGGAGTAGCCGTACTCCAGGTGGTACTGGTCGTACGACCGCGCCCGCCACAGCTTGTGCAGGTCGCCCGGGAGCGAGCCGGCCGCGTTGATGATGACGTCCGACTCGTCCACCAGCGCGTCCAGGGCGCCGATGACCTGCGGCTGGGTCGGCCGTACGTCGATCTCGTCGGCTTCGAAGCAGGCGTCGACGCGCTGCTCCCAGCGTTCCTTGTCCTCTGTGTACTCGCTGACGTAGGTGTCGGCGACCCGGTGGCCGTGCATCTGCAGCCGCTCGGTCAGCTCCTCCAGGCCGCTGCGGGCGTCGGCGACCAGCGGGAGCCCGGACAGCTTGTGGCCGTCGAAGGACGCGATGTTGAGGTTCAGGAAGCGGACGGCCGGGTTCTCGAAGAGGGTGCCGGAGGCGGTGGTGAAGTCGGTGTACCGGGTGCCGACGCCGATCACCAGGTCGGCGGTGCGGGCCAGCTCGTCGGCGGTCGCGGTGCCGGTGTGGCCGACCCCGCCGACGTCCTGCGGGTGGTCGTACCGCAGTGAGCCCTTTCCGGCCTGGGTGGAGGCGACCGGGATGCGGGTCGCCGCCGCGAACTCCGCCAGCGCCTCCTCGGCGCGGCTGTGGTGGACCCCGCCGCCGGCGATGACGAGGGGCCGTGCGGCGGAGCGGATCGCCCGGACCGCCTCCGCCAGCTCGGTCGGGTCCGCGCCCGGCCGCCGTACGGTCCACACGCGCGTCGAGAAGAACTCCTCCGGCCAGTCGAAGGCCTCCGCCTGCACGTCCTGCGGCAGGGCGAGCGTGACCGCGCCGGTCTCCACCGGGTCGGTGAGGACCCGCATGGCCTGGAGCGCGCCCGGGATCAGGGCCTCCGGGCGGGTGATGCGGTCGAAGTACTTCGACACCGGGCGCAGGGTGTCGTTGACCGACACATCGCCCGCGTACGGCAACTCGAGCTGCTGCAGGACCGGGTCGGCGGGGCGGGTGGCGAAGACGTCGCCGGGCAGGAGCAGCACCGGGAGGTGGTTGATGGTCGCGAGGGCGGCGCCGGTGACGAGGTTGGTCGCGCCGGGACCGATCGACGTCGTGACCGCGTGCGTGGACAGGCGGTTCGACTGGCGGGCGTAGCCGACCGCCGCGTGCACCATGGACTGCTCGTTGCGGCCCTGGTGATACGGCATCACGTCGGCGTACTCGACCAGCGCCTGGCCGATGCCGGCGACGTTGCCGTGCCCGAAGATGCCCCAGGTGGCGCCGATCAGCCGCTGTCGCTCGCCGTCCCGCTCGGTGTACTGGGCGGCGAGGAAGCGGACGAGCGCCTGGGCGACGGTCAGCCGGATCGTCATCGGTATCCCCCTGTGCTTTCTACGTGGTCGGGGTGGAAGCAGATCCGCCATTCCCGGGTCTCGCCCGGGCCCGCCATGACGTTCAGGTAGTACATGTCGTGTCCGGGCTGGGCGATGGACGGGCCGTGCCAGCCGTCGGGGACGAGGACCGCGTCGCCGGAACGGACCTCGGCGAGGACGTCCGCACCGCCGTCCCGCGAGGGGAACACCCGCTGATAGCCCAGCCCGTTCGGGCCGTCGATCTCGAAGTAGTAGATCTCCTCCAGCTCGGACTCCTCGCCCGGCCGGTGCTCGTCGTGCTTGTGCGGCGGGTACGAGGACCAGTGGCCGCCCGGCGTGATCACCTCTACGGCGATCAGCTTGTCGCACTCGAAGGAGTCGGCGGAGGCGAAGTTGCGCACCCGGCGTGCGCAGGTGCCGCTGCCGCGTTCCTCGACGGGGACCTCCGGCGCGGGGCCGTAGCGGGCGGGGAGTCGTCGCTCGCACTTCGCTCCTGCCAGGGCGAAGCGGCCTCCCGCGCCGGAGGCGATCAGGACCTGGGCGTCCCGGGGCACGTACGCGAAGTCGGAGACATCCGCGAACACGCTTTCCCGGCCCAGGAGTTGGAACTCTTCGTGCTCCATATGTACGGTACATCCGCCTTCCAGCGGAAGGACGATCCACTCACTGTCCCCGGTGGTGAACGTATGACTGCCACCGGGCGCCAGCTCGACGACACGCAGGCTGCTGTGTGTCCAGCCGGCCACCTTGGGATCGATGTCGACGGTGTACTGGGGATTCGCGGTGGCGCCCCGGGGCAGATGCAGGTCGGTGCTGGTCATGCGGCCCTCACAGCAGTCCTACGGCGGTGTCCACGGCGGCGGCCACATCGCCGTCCGCCGGGTACAGCAGCGAGCGGCCGACCACCAGGCCGCGCACGGTGGGGAGTTGGAGCGCGCCGCGCCACTTCTCGTACGCGGCGACCTGGTCCTCGGGCGAGTCGCCGATGTCCCCGCCGAGCAGCACGGCGGGCAGCGTGGAGGTCTCCATCACCCGGGCCATGTCGTCGGGGTTCTCGGTGACCGGCACCTTCAGCCAGGTGTAGGCGGAGGAGCCGCCGAGGCCGGAGGCGATGGCGATGGAACGGGTGACCGCCTCGGCGGACAGGTCGTTCGCCACCTTCCCCCCAGGGGTACGGCGGCTGATGAACGGCTCCACGAACACCGGCAGCCGGCGCTCGGCCATGGCGTCGATGGCGCGGGCGGTGGACTCCAGGGTGGTCAGGGAGCCCGGGTCGCCGTAGTCGACGCGCAGCAGCAGTTTGCCCGCGTCGAAGCCGAGGCGCTCGATGTCCTCCGGGCGGTGACCGGTGAACCGGTCGTCCAGCTCGAAGCTGGCCCCTTGCAGGCCGCCGCGGTTCATCGAGCCCATGACGACCTTGTGGTCCAGGGCGCCGAGGAGGAGCAGGTCGTCCAGGATGTCGGCGGTGGCGAGGACGCCGTCGACGCCGGGCCGGGACAGTGCGAGGCAGAGGCGTTCGAGCAGGTCGGCGCGGTTGGCCATGGCGAGCTTGCGGTCGCCGACGCCGAGCGCGCCACGGGCCGGGTGGTCGGCGGCGACGATCATCAGCCGCCCGCTCTCGTTCAGCAGCGGCCTGCGGGCCCGGCGGGCGGCGGCCTCCGCGATCGCCTCGGGGTGCCGGGTGCGGATCCGGACGAGTTCCCCTACGTCGACACGCCGTTGCGGGGTGCCGGTGCCCTCGCGGGGAGCGTTCGCGGAGGCTCCGGAGCCAGTTCCGGGGCCGGTGCCACCCTCGGGGTGCGTGCCCGTGACGCGGCCGGCCCTCACAGCACCGCTCCGGCGTCGAGCGCGGCGGCCACCTCGTCCGGGGTCGGCATCGCGGAGGAGCACTCCAGCCGGGAGGCGACGATGGCCCCGGCCGCGTTGGCATGCCGCATGATCGTCTCCAGGTCCCAGCCGGCCAGCAGGCCGTGGCAGAGGGAGCCGCCGAAGGCGTCCCCGGCGCCGAGTCCGTTCAGGACGGTGACGGGCAGGGGCGGGACCTCGGCCGACTCGCCCTTCTGGTTGACGGCGAGGACGCCCTTGGGCCCCTGCTTGACGACGGCCAGCTCGACCCCGGCGTCCAGCAGGGCGCGGGCGGCGGCGTGCGGTTCGCGCACCCCCGTCGCGATCTCCACCTCGTCCAGGTTGCCGACGGCGACGGTGGTGTGGCGCAGGGCCTCGGCGTAGAAGGGGCGGGCGGTGCCGGGGTCCGACCAGAACATGGGGCGCCAGTCGAGATCGAAGACGGTGATGCCGGCCCTGGCCCGGTGGGCGAGGGCCGCGAGGGTCGCCGTACGGCTCGGCTCCTCGCTCAGGCCGGTGCCGGTGACCCAGAAGATCCGGGCCTCACGGACGGCGTCCAGGTCCAGCTCGTGGGCGTCGATCTCCAGGTCGGGGGCCTTGGGCTGCCGGTAGAAATAGAGCGGGAAGTCGTCCGGCGGAAAGACCTCGCAGAAGGTGACCGGGGTCGGCAGGCCGGGGACGGGGGTGACCCAGCGGTCGTCGACGCCGAAGTCCCGCAGCGCCTCGTGGAGGTAGGTGCCGAACGGGTCGTCGCCGGTGCGGGTGATCACCGCGGTGTGCCGGCCGAGGCGGGCCGCGGCGACCGCCACGTTCGTCGCCGACCCGCCGAGGAACTTGCCGAAGGACGACACCTGGGCGAGCGGGACACCGGTCTGCAGCGGGTAGAGGTCCACTCCGATCCGCCCCATGGTGATCAGGTCGTAGGCCATCGGCTTCCCTTCGTCATGGCTCTCCCCGGCTTTCTAGTCCCGCATGCCGAGCCATGTCAATGTTTTGTCCAGACATTCGGACGAGTTCGCCTCCGGGGGGTTCGGCGGGGTGCCGGTTCCGTGGGTGGGCGGGTGCGGGTGCCTTTGTGATGGGTGCGTCACAAACAGCACCCTCCTGTCACACATGTCACGTGTACGCGGGTTCTCGGTCACACCCGGGCGACAGGGGACGCCCTCGGTCACTCTGCGTCGTTGACCGGGCACAGGCTTGCTGATCAGCGCAGCGCCCGGTCCCCCCGGCGGCCCTTCCCGGTCGTCGCCGTGGTGCGCGCGGGGAGGTGCAACGCATGGCCGACCGAAGGCTCTGGTCCTACAAGGAGATCGCGGCGCACATCCGGGTGCAGCCGGACACCGTGCGGTCCTACCGCAAGCACGGGCTGCTGCCCCCGCCCGACCACGTCGAGGCCGGCAAGCCCTACTGGTACGCCGACACCGTCCGCGCCTGGGTCGCCTCCCGCCCCGGCAACCGCGGCCGCAGAGACGACTGACGCGCTCTCGCGGACACGGTGCCGGGCAGCGGCGAGTCGGGCGGAAACGGCGGTGCGCGCTGAGCTCTCAGCTCCAGGGCTCGATGACCGTGACGCCCGCGCCCGGTGCCGTGTCCATCGCCGCGAGGGCCGCCGGAGCCGCGTCGAGCGTGATCGTCCGGGTCACCAGGAGATCCGGACGCAGCACGCCGGAGCGGACCAGGTGGAGCATGCCTGGATAGGTGTGCGCGGCCATGCCGTGGCTGCCGAGGAGTTCCAGTTCCAGGGCCGTCGCGCGGGCCATCGGAACCGGGGTGGTGCCGTCGGGCGAGGGCAGCAGACCGACCTGGACGTGCCGGCCGCGGCGGCGCAGGCCGTTCACGGATGCCGCGCAGGTGGCGGGCGAGCCGAGGGCGTCGAGGGAGAGGTGGGCACCGCCGCCGGTCAGCTCCCGGACGGCGGCGGCCGGGTCGGACACACCGGTCGCGTCCAGGCACTCGGCGGCTCCGAACGTCCGCGCCAGCTCCAGCGCCCGGGGTGACACGTCGACCGCGACCACCCGGGCCCCCGAGGCGGCCGCGATCATCACCGCCGACAGGCCGACGCCGCCGCAGCCGTGCACCGCCACCCACTCCCCGGCCGCCACCCGGCCCTGCTGCACCACGGCCCGGAACGCGGTGGCGAAGCGGCAGCCGAGGGAGGCGGCGGTGGCGTACGTCATGTCGTCCGGCAGCGCGACGAGATTGACGTCGGCGTGGTCGAGCGCGACGTACTCGGCGAAGGAGCCCCAGTGGTGGAAGCCCGGCTGGGTCTGCCGTTCGCACACCTGCTGGTCGCCCGCAGCGCAGGACGGGCAGCTGCCGCAGGCGCAGACGAACGGCACGGTGACCCGGTCGCCGGGCCGCCAGCCGGTCACCCGCGCGCCCACCGCCTCGACGACACCGGCGAGTTCATGCCCCGGTACATGCGGCAGCGTGATGTCCGGGTCGTGCCCCATCCAGCCGTGCCAGTCGCTGCGGCACAGGCCGGTGGCCTCGACGCGGACGACCACGCCATGGGGGGCGGGGCGGGGGTCGGGCACGTCCGTCACCTCGGCGGGGCCGCCGTACCGCTCGAAGACCACGGCTCGCATACACGCTCCTTCCGGGAACCTGTGCGAAGGCTAGGGCAGGGGCGGTGGTTCCCGGTCGCCGCCGCTGAAAGTCGGCGTGACGACGACGAGTTCGTACGACCGCGTTCGTGCCACGTTTCCGCTGGCGAACACCGTACGCACGCGGCCCGGTTGCCGTCGGGAGAAGAGTCGCTTCGCCGTTCGAGGCGTCACACATCCCGATGAAAAGCCGACGACACAGCGACCACTGCTCGCACACGGCTCCGCTCTGATCAAGCTGGTGTCTTCTGCGAAGGAGACGCCACTGTGCGAATTTCTGACATCCAGCGCTGCGAGGTCCGGCCGGGACGGCTCGTCGAGTGGACGTTCAGCCCGGCGACCATCACGGCGGCGTCAGCACTGCCGGCGGACCCGCGGCCTCCGGCGTACATCCAGGAGTCACACGTCAGAACGGCACGGTCGGTACGCGCAGACGGACTGTTCGTACCGACGTGGCTGGGCACCGCGTTCGACCTGCCGGGCCGAGCCGACCTCGACGCACTCGAACAGGCGCTGCGCCGCTGGACGGTGCGGCACGAGACACTGCGCAGCGGCTTCCGGTGGGCGGGCGACGAACTGCGCCGGTTCACGCTCGCCGAGAAGGACGTGTCGCTGCGCCGCGAGGTGATCGGCGACTTCACCGACGCGAAGGCTCTGGTCCGGTACATGCAGGACCGGTTCGACGTCGCGGCGGACGCGCTCGGCTGGCCGAACCTCATCTACGCGGCCGTCGTCCGCGACGACTCCACCAGCGTGTACGCGGTGTTCGACCACACCAACGTCGACGCCTACTCCCTCCAGCGTATCCCGGAAGAAATCCACGACCTGTACACGGCGGACGTCACGGGCCGGCCCACCACCGGTACCTCCGTGGGGAGTTATGTGGACTTCTGCGAACAGGAGCGGGTGGACGCGGACGGGATCGACGACACACACGCGATCGTCGCGCGCTGGCGGGAGTTCATCAGCCGGTGCGACGGGAGGCTTCCGGAGTTCCCCGTCGACCTCGGCCTGCGCCCCGGCGGCCCACTGCCGGCCCAGAAGCTGATGTGCGAGCCTCTCCTCGACGCGGACGCGGCCGCCGCCTTCGAGAAGCGCTGCCGACCCCATGGCGGCAGCCTGGTGGGCCTCCTGGCCGCAACCAGTCTGATCGTCCACGAGCTCGGCGGTCACCCGTACTACCGCACGGTCGTCCCGTTCCACACCCGCCTGAAGCCCGCTTGGTCGGATTCCGTGGGCTGGTACGTCGGCGGTGCGCCGATCGAGGTGCCCGCGACACGGGACTTCGACGACGCGCTCACCGCCGTCCGCGCCGAACTGCGGGCGAACCGCTCGCTGGCGCGCATCCCGCTGGCCCGCGTACTTCGCCTGCTCGGCGCGGACTTCCGCCCGACCTCACCCGACATGTACTCGATCGTCTCGTACGTGGATGCCCGACTCACTCCTGGCTCGGCCCGCTGGACCGAGAGGAAGGCGTACGGGCTGATCCGGGTGTCGTACGGCGACCAGGTGTGCGTCTGGGTCAACAGGCTGCACGAAGGGCTGTGGCTCGCCTGCCGTTACCCGGACACCGACGTCGCCTACAAGAACGTACGACGGTACGTCGAGGGACTGCGGGACCTGATCCTCTCCGCGTCGGTAGCGGACGGCCTCCGGGTCGCGGAGCCGGCTTGCCTCTGACACAACCGCCCCCTCCCCGCCCCCCGTTGACGCTCGCGCTGCACCTTCACCCGCTCGAGCTCATGTGACACGACGCCCGACACCGAGCGACAACGCCCTGGACCTGCCCGGACATTGGCGAACGCCCGGTTCTCAGGCCCCTTGTCCCTCGTGACACAGGCGCCCAGCACGGAACACCCCGTTCGTTACTGCTAGTATCGGCTTGGTCACACTAGGCAACTAGCCTCAACGAACAAGCAAAGAACCGAGGGTTCCATGCGCAAGCTTCAGCAGGTCGTGATCGCAGCAGTGGCGGCCGGCGGCCTGTCGGCCATCGGCGCCGGCACCGCCATCGCCGACACCCCCGACGAAGGGCTGCGGGTCACCGACCTCTACCGCCCCTACCAGGAGTGCAGCCCGCAGACGGTGGCCGAGAACGACCTCCCGATCGCCGTCCTCGGTCTCGCTGACACCATGGACACCACCTGCGGCCAATACAACAACGCCTTCACCGGCTGAGCCCGGCGGTCATCGCGCGCGACGCTCACGCGGGATCCGGCGCGGCCGACCCCCGCAGGATCCCGCTCCCCGGCCGGCCGCCCGAGCGTCGAAGACAGAGCCCGGCGCGGCCGGTGCCCGGGGCGCACGGTGCCCGACCACCAGGGCACCCGGACAGAGGGAAAACGCATCACATGTTCAGCACGAAGAAGATCGTGGCCGCCTCGGGGCTGCTCGGCAGCCTCATCGTGACCTGCGTCGGCGCCTCCCAGGCGTACGCCGGAAGCGGCCCGGGAACCTGCACCCGGGATCTCCTGGGCGGCCTCACCTGCACACAGCGGATCACGGGTGAGATTCCCGAAGACGGCGTCATCCCCCACCAGGAGAACTGCCAGAAGGTGGAGCCCCTCACCCTGCCCGCCGCCCTGGGCAACGGCCAGACACGGCTCGGACCCGAGGTGACCTGCTCCCCCGCCACAAGGGGAGTGCCCGAAAAGACCGACGGCCGACCGGAGTCGCCCAGCCTGTGGCGCTGATCCCGACAGCCACAGCTCCCCGACCGACGCCTCACGACGCCTCTACGACATAAGAGGGATCAACGCGACATCTGGAGTGTAGATCCTGAATTACTACTCAACGTCCACATAAGCTCACGTTGAGTAGTCAGCCAGGCATCGTGCCTGGGTCAGAAAGGGTCAAACATGCGTAAGTTTCAGCGCACTGCAGTCGTAGCGGCGGCGGTCATGGGTCTGTCCGCCCTCGGTGCCGGGGTCGGCTTCGCCCACGGCGGCGACGACTCGGCGCCGGAGGTCACCGCCGTGGCCAACTCGTCGGCGAACGCCGTGGCCGTCGGTGGCGGTTACTACGTGCAGCCGCAGGACAAGCACGAGGGCCAGCCGGAGGAGCAGAGGTACGCCGGGCCCGAGGAGGGCTACGGGGACCACGAGGGTGGGGACCACGAGGGCGGGGACCACGAGGGCGAGTAAAGAAGTAACGGGGCCCCACCCCTCGGCGCCACGGCAACGGGCGCATCGACCTCCTTCGGAAGCCTGATGCACATCTCACGAACTCGACGTTCCGGTCTCGCGCCGGCTCGATCCGTTCGGCGGTGTGCCGAGTGACACCCCGTCACGAACTCAGCCCGGACGCGCAGCAATCCAACGGCGCGCGTCCGGGCTGCCGCCATCCCGCCTACGCGTTCGGCTCACGGCGCACCCAGGCGCAGGATGATCTGTTCCGACCTTCTCAGGCCCGGGCGCACGCCGGTGAACGGCACAGGCGCCCGGGCCTCCGTCGTAAAGGAAAGCAACACATGTTCAGTCTGCAGAAGATCGCCACCGTCTCGGGGCTCGTCGGCGGTCTCGCCCTGGTGTGCGTCGGCGCCGGACACGCCTACGCAGACACGATGCCGGGTGACTGCAAGACCACTGCGCACGGAGGCACCGTCTGCATCCGCAAGTCCGAGACTCAGATGGACAAGGACGGCACACACACCCTCAAGCAGGAGCAGAACTGCTCGACGGCGGACCGGCCGCGCGTGGTGTTCCCGGAGGACGAACTGACGGCCAGTGGGTCCGCCAACGTGGGGCAGGTCGTGGACTGCTCCAACAGGGCGGAGCTGCCCAAGGGCTTCAAGAAGCCGCACATCGAGCTCTGAGGAATACCGGAGACTTCCGGGCCGGGAGCGACCCCGGCCCGGCATTCGGTTTCCGCGGACGTACACTTTTCCACCAATTCGGCCGCATATTCGCCGGACAAAAGAAATTCCCGGAACCCCGGCCGGTGGCCGGAGTTCCGGGAATTGCTGTCCGCTCTACTAGCCGCCGAAGCTGTTGTTGCAACCCATCGTCGAGCCGATGTGGGTGGCCTGCGCGCCCGGGTTGCCCTCGCCGTTCAGCAGGTTGCCGCCAAGGCCGTTGCCGATGCCGACCTCGCCGAGGATGTCGAGGTTCAGGTCGTGCGACGAACAGGTGCTGCTCTGCTTGACGTCGAACTTGTCGCCGCCCTTGCCCCAGCCCTGGTCGGCGTGGGCAGCGCCGGCGCCCAGGAGCCCGACGCTCCCGAATGCGGCGACGAGGACGGCAGCCATGCGAAGCTTGTGCATGTCATCTCCCGTGAAGTGAGGGTGGATGCGATCTACGAGAGACCGACTTTCGTGCGTTCACGAAGACTGGTACGTCGTTGCGAAAAGCCGGCAACGCGCCGAATCCGAGCGGCTCTCGCCGCAACGGAGGGGCCTGCCTGCGGCTGCGAATGGTCCCGGCACCCTGCTTGACGCTCGGTTGCCGGGACCATTGGTCGTCCGACGTCTGTCGCGCCGGACAGGACTCTTAGAGGGCGCTGTTGTTGCAGCCCATCGTCGAGCCGATGTTGGTGGCCTGGGCGCCCGGGTTGCCTTCGCCGTTGAGCCCGTTGCCCAGCAGGCCGTCGAGCAGGCCCACCTCACCGAGGACGTCGAGGTTCAGGTCGTGCGACTTGCACTGCGAGCTCTGCGTGATCTTGAACTTGTCGCCGTGGTCACCGCCCTTGCCGCCACCCTGGCCCGCGTGGGCCGTGCCGCTCACGAGTCCGATGGTGCCGAGCGCGGCGACCAGGACGGCAACGTTGCGAAGCTTGCGCATGTCATCTCCGAGTGGATGTGGGTGAGTTCGATCTGTGCGCGATCGACTCGTCTCAGCTACGGGAGACTAATACGAAATACCCCAAAACGGACATCGCCGCGCCGAATCCGCGAACTTCCGACGGCAATGACCCGAAAGGCCGTACCAGATGCGTGCGACTCCGTCGAATGCGGTTCCGCAGCCCGTGCCGGGCGCCGGGGTGTGTCGGCGTCCGGAAGCGCTACTGACGCATCGCGGTCGCGCTGGCGAGGGAGTTCGCCTGGCTGTTGGCCTGAGTGCACTCGACGCCGTGCGTCTCCGACGCCGCGAGCAGAGCGACCGGGATGTTCGCGTCGAGCAGCGTCTGCGGGCTGCACTCCTGGTACGGACGGAACAGGTTGTTCTGGTGAACCGGGGCGCCCTGTTGCGACTGCGGGGCCTGCGGGGTGACTTTCGGACTGATCTGCGGGTTCAACTGCGGGTTGATCTGCGGGGCGATTTCGGTGCCCCGCTGGGGGGGCGCCTGCCGCAGTGCGGGTGAGCCGTACGTCTGCGCGGTCGCCTGAGATGAGGTGGCCGCGGCAGCCTGGGCGTCCGGCTGTGAAACGGGCGGCGGCACGGCCCCGTTGTAGGCGGGAGTGGCAGCGGAGCTTGGGCCGGCGCCGACGGCGGACAGACCACCGGCTGCTGCGACGACGAGCGCGACTTGCTGAAGCTTGCGCATGGAATCCTCGGCCCTTCTTGACCTGTGCACGGAACCTGGTGAATTGCTGATGCGGCAGCACAGTTGTCGCTGTTCTTGCTGCCCTCTCTGCGGCGGCGACGGAGCATCGCGCTTGGCTCCTGAGGAACGAGGAGGGAACGGACTCAGATACGGGGGCCCCCTAGGGGTCACCCATTTGACCCAAAGGCGCGTGGCCGCAGACGTAATGCCGCCCGTCGGAGCAAACGGGTGACGGCTCTCGGGAACCGTGACCACAGCGAGAAGCAGTCGTTCCAACGGGGAGAGGGGCAGCGGCCGTCACCCGGACAAGGGTCGGGGAATTCGCTGTCGGCTCCGCCGCGCAGTCCGCGTGCTGCTCAGCATTACCGCTGCTGACCGTGCAGTGCGAACAACCGCACCCGCCGCACGCGTGACCGCACTGAAGGCAACGTTTCAGGTATCGAAGGGCCGAGGGTTTCATGCGCAAGCTTCACAAGGCCGCGCTCGTTGTAGCGGCGGCCGGCGGTCTGTCCGCCATCGGCGTCGGCGTCAGCCATGCCGACACGCTCGTCGGACCTGGCGGTCCCGCTCCGGCGCCGGCTCCCGAGTATCCCGCTTACCAGACCCCGCCTCCCCAGTACGCACAGCCCGCACCGGCCCCTCAGCAGGCCCCGCCTCCCCAGTACGCCGCACCGGCTCCCCAGCAGGCGCCGCCTCAGTACGCACAGCCTGCTCCCCAGCAGGCCCCGCCTCCCCAGTACGCCGCACCGGCACCCCAGCAGGCCCCGCCTCCCCAGTACGCCGCACCGGCACCCCAGCAGGCCCCGCCCCAGTACGCACAGCCGGCACCCCAGCAGGCCCCGCCCCAGTACGCACAGCCGGCACCCCAGCAGGCCCCGCCCCAGTACGCACAGCCGGCGCCGCAACAGCAGACCGGCTACGCCACGGCCTCGGCCACGTCGCTCGGCACGGCACAGGCCTCCTCCACGCCTTACCCGCAGCAGGCCGCTCCCCCGCAGCCGGTCCAAGCCGCTCCCCCGCAGCGGGCGCAGGTGGTACCCCAGGTCATGCCGCAGGTCATGCCGCAGGTCGCCCCGCAGGTGGCGGTGCCCCAGGCGTTCGCCCCGGAACCTCCGGCGCACGTCGCCCCGCAGGTGAACCCCCAGGTGAACCCTCAGATCAACCCGCTCCTCAACCCGCAGATCACGCCGGGGAGCGTGCCGGAACTGGCTCCGGTCGGCCTCGGGCAGGTCGCGGCGCCACCCGTCGGCCAACTGGGGCTTCCCCGGCTCGGCTGACAGCCTCACCGAAATCCCGACCCGATCTGGTGCAGATCGCGTCCCCTCAACCAACGGAGAACCCATGCGCACGTTTCACAAGGCGGTCCTCGTGGGCGCCATCCTCGGCAGTGTCGGCTCCTTCGGCGGCAACGCCGCGTTCGCACACGGTGAGCCGGGCCACGACCTCGACATCACGCAGGGCATCGAGTGCCGCTCGCACGACATGAACATCGAGGTGATCGGCAGCATCGGTGCGATCACCGGCCTGGCGGGCAACCTGCTGAACGGTGAAGGCAACCCCGGCGCGCAGCAGAGCCACCTCGGCTCGGACATGGGCTGCAACAGCCAGGCGCTCTGACGGCCTCGCCGCCCTCTGCCCCGGGCACGCACAGACCATTCCGTCGAGACCACGCCATGCCTTCGCGTGTGGCGTGTCTCGTGGTCTGTGCGTGCCCTTTCCCACGCATGGACGCCTCCGACCGGACCGCTGCACGGCCGGCGGCCGGATCCCCTCGCGTGTCCCGGCCGCCCGCGACCGCTGTTCGCCGGACGGGGAGCCGCCTTCGTGTTCCGCGTGCACGTGATTCCCGACGGCCCATCGGCAAGCTCTGCGACCGCGTTCTGCGGTTCCCCGGGACCTTTCAGGGAACGCGGTGCTGTCGTGTACGGCAATCGACAGGCTGCTGCGGGGACCGGTCTGCCCGGACCGGCCGGAACGTGTCAGGGCCCCGGAAGTTCTTCGCATGACTTCCGGGGCCCTGACCGAAGGGAACGCACCCCTTCAACGACACGGCGCACCTGGAGTCACGCGCCGGTTCCTCCCGCCCTCCGGCGAGCGCGGGCCTGTGGCCGCCGAGCGCTCGTCCCCCTCTCGGTTCCGCCCGAAGGGGTCTGTCGGCCGGTGGCCGGTCAGCCAGTGGGACAGCGGACGCTTCGTGAGGGCCGCGTAGGCACACGCGGCCCTCGGTCCCGCAGGGCGGGGCCGGCGCCCGTCGGTGCTTCGGGCACCGGCCCCGGGGCACGTCGCCGGTTCGGAACTGCGGATCCGGGAGAGGGCACAGCGGGCCCGCAGCACTGGTCCGAACCGGGGCGTACTCGGCGGACACGGGAGCCGCTTCAGCGGACGTGGCCCCCACTGAATCGGCGGTACAGGATTCCACCCGTGAGGATGAGCGCGACGCTGCCCGCGAGAGCGGGGGCCGTGAGGTCCGCTCCGGTGTGGGCCAGCGAGGACGCCACGGGGCGCGGGGCAGGGTGGGACCGGGAGGAAGCCGGAGGCTTGGGGGCCCGGGGCTTCGGAACCGCTGAGTGCGGGGCCGGGATCGGGTGGTGGCCGGATTCGTTGACCGAGTGGTTGCCGAAGACCGGGTTGCCCACACCGACCACGTTGACACTGTTCCCGGAGACGTTCACCGGCAGGTCGATCGGGAGCTGGAGGCCGTTGCCCGACAGCAGCCCGGGCGAGTCCGCAGTGCTGCCGTGAGCCGACGCACCACCGGACCCGATCGATGCGCCGCTGCCGCCCGCACTGCCGGCTTTCGCCGCGCCACTGGTTTCGGCAACGTCGGCCTTCGCCGTACCGTTCTTCCCGGCACCGGCGGTCTTCGCCGCACCGCCGTTCACACAGGTGTTGCCCGCTGCCGGATTGAGCAGCCCCACCACGTCAGCGGTGTTGCCGCAGATGTTCACCGGCACGTGCACCGGGATCTGGACGTTGTTGCCGGAGAGCACCCCGGGCGAGCCGGCCGCCGTTGCCTCGGCACCGGCCCCGTCGGCCGCGAAGGCGGCGGACACCGGGAACGCCACGACCATCGCGCCGGACGCGGCGGCGACGGCGAACACACCGTTTCGGGTAGTCCGTCTCATTGGTTTCCTGCCTTCCTGACATCATCGCGGGCACTCACCCGCACCCACATAAAACGGACGCGCCCCATCCGGAGTTATGGCGTACCGCTCGCGAGTTGCTACGGGGCGGACCGCCGGCCCGCCCCGGGCGCAGCGAGTCGTGCACGATTCATACCCCCTAGGGGTATACTGTGACCACGTCGGGGATCCCCTCAGGGACCCCACTGGCCCCGAACGCCTCTACGAGGAGCAACGATGACCGCTCAGACCGACACCACGGCCCCCGTCACCACCGTCTACAAGGTGACCGGCATGAGCTGTGGCCACTGCGAGGGCTCCGTCTCCGGCGAGATCTCCCAGATCCCGGGCGTCAGCTCGGTGAAGGCCGTCGCGTCGACCGGCGAGGTGACCGTCGTCTCCGAGGCCCCGCTGGACGAGGAGGCCGTGCGCGCCGCCGTGGACGAGGCCGGTTTCGAGCTGGCCGGCCAGGCCTGAGGAAAACCCTCCGTTTCCCCGACCGGACCGTGCCGGCCAGCTGATACTGGACCCGTACGGTCCGGTCCGATGTCTGGAGTCCGGACATGACCAGCACCACCGCAGAAGCCGCGGAGACGGCCGCGACCACGGGCACCGCCTCCGAGGTCGAGCTGCTCATCGGCGGAATGACCTGCGCCTCCTGCGCCGCCCGGGTGGAGAAGAAGCTCAACCGGATGGACGGCGTCAGCGCCACCGTCAACTTCGCCACCGAGAAGGCCAAGGTCACCTTCGCCGACGGCGTCCAGGTCGCCGACCTGATCGCCACCGTGGAGAAGACCGGCTACACCGCCGAGGAACCGCCGCCACCGCGGCCCGCACCCGAGACGGGCCCGGAAACCCCCGCACCGGACGCCGTACTGGGCGCCCTGCGCCACCGCCTGCTCGTCTGCGCGCTGCTCGCCTCCCCCGTGGTCCTGCTCTCGATGATCCCGGCGCTCCAGTTCGACAACTGGCAGTGGCTGTCGCTCACCCTCGCCGCACCGGTCGTCGTCTGGGGCGGCGCCCCCTTCCACCGGGCCGCCTGGACCAACCTCCGGCACGGCGCCGCCACCATGGACACCCTCGTCTCGGTCGGCACGCTGGCCGCGTTCGGCTGGTCGCTGTGGGCGCTCTTCTTCGGCGGCGCGGGCATGCCCGGCACGCACGACGAGTTCCGGTTCACCGTCTCCCGCATGGACGGCGCCTCCACGATCTACCTGGAGGTGGCCGCCGGAGTCGTCGCGCTGATCCTGCTCGGCCGCTATCTGGAGGCCCGCTCCAAGCGCCGCGCGGGCGCCGCCCTGAAGGCCCTGATGGAGCTGGGCGCCAAGGACGTGGCGGTGCTGCGGGAGGGCCGCGAGGTACGGATACCGGTGTCGTCCCTGGCCGTCGGCGACCGGTTCGTCGTCCGGCCCGGCGAGAAGATCGCCACCGACGGCACGGTCGTGGAGGGCGTCTCCGCGGTGGACGCGTCCATGCTGACCGGCGAGTCGGTGCCGGTGGACGTCGGTCCCGGCGACCGGGTCACCGGCGCCACCGTCAACGCGGGCGGCCGGCTGGTCGTGGAGGCCACCCGGGTCGGCGCGGACACCCAGCTCGCCCGGATGGCGAAGCTGGTCGAGGACGCGCAGAACGGCAAGGCCGAGGTGCAGCGGCTCGCCGACCGGATCTCCGCCGTCTTCGTCCCCGTGGTCATCCTCATCGCGCTCGGCACCTTCGGCATCTGGCTGGGCGTCACCGGCGACACCGTGGCCGCGTTCACCGCCGCCGTCGCCGTCCTGATCATCGCCTGCCCGTGCGCGCTGGGCCTGGCCACCCCGACCGCGCTGATGGTCGGCACCGGGCGCGGCGCCCAGCTCGGCCGCGAGGTGGCCGTGGGGCGCCTCTACGACGATCTTCCGCAGGAGTTGGCCCGCGCGGCCCGCGAGGCCGAGCAGGAGGGCCGTACGGCCGTCGTGGCGGGCTGGGACGGGCGGGCCCGCGGGGTCCTCGCCGTCGCCGACGCGGTCAAGGAGACCAGCGCCGAGGCGGTTCGTGAGCTGCGGGCGCTGGGGCTGACGCCGGTGCTGCTCACCGGGGACAACCGGGCGGTCGCCGAGGCGGTCGCGCGCACGGTCGGCATCGACCCCGAGCACGTCTTCGCCGAGGTGCTGCCCGAGGACAAGGTGGACGTCGTACGACGGCTCCAGCGCGAGGGGCGGTCCGTGGCCATGGTCGGCGACGGCGTGAACGACGCCGCCGCGCTCGCCACGGCGGACCTGGGCCTGGCGATGGGCACCGGCACGGACGCCGCGATCGAGGCCGGCGATCTGACGCTGGTGCGCGGGGACCTGCGGGTGGCCGCGGACGCCATCCGGCTGTCCCGGCGGACGCTGGCCACCATCAAGGGCAACCTGGTGTGGGCCTTCGGCTACAACGTCGCCGCGCTGCCGCTGGCCGCCGCGGGGCTGCTCAACCCGATGATCGCGGGAGCGGCGATGGCCTTCTCCTCGGTGTTCGTGGTGACCAACAGCCTGCGGCTACGGGCCTTCCGGTGAGGTGACGGCAATTGCCGGGGCGGATGTCCCGGTCCCCCTGGAGTCCGGCGCGAGCCTCACATAAGCTCTTCACAAGGCTCGCGCATCATCCTTACGCTTGAGTCCCGATCGCCGTATCGGGGCTCTTGCGCACCTAAAGGACATATGCAAGAGACGCAGATCACAGTGATGCGAACGTAACCATCGAAGGGGTTCGAAGGTCTAAGTTGGCGATGTCAGACCAGCGTCTTGGGGGGCGCTGACTGGCATCTGGGGATGTCTTGGGGGACTTCCTCAGAGATGCGTTGCCGGGGCACGTACACCGGGAAGCTTTGAGCGGCCCTTCCGGCGTGCGTTGTCCCGGCAGATCGCACCGCATCACTGGAGCAGGCCGAGTTTTGCTCGTTCTGCTCACAGACAGCGATTCAGGCGCTGTCCTCTCCGAGCGCCCGGCCGGATCCCGTGGGGGGAATCCGCACCGGGACATGGGAAGGCGCCCTGGTCGTCGGCCCGTGGGGGGACCGGCGTCTCAGGGCGCCTTCCGCTTTTCGCCTGTACCGCTACGGCACTCCGGCCCGTGCGGCCGTGACGGGACCGTCGGGCGCCTGGAGGCTCACCGCACCCCAGGCGCCCGCCGAAGAGAACTCAGCGCTCCTCGACCGGAACGAAGTCGCGCTCCACCACGCCCGTGTAGATCTGGCGCGGGCGGCCGATGCGGGAGCCCGGCTCCTTGATCATCTCGGTCCACTGGGCGATCCAGCCCGGCAGGCGGCCGAGGGCGAACAGGACCGTGAACATCTCGGTCGGGAAGCCCATGGCGCGGTAGATCAGACCGGTGTAGAAGTCCACGTTCGGGTACAGCTTGCGCTCGACGAAGTAGTCGTCGGACAGCGCGTGCTCCTCCAGCTTGAGGGCGATGTCGAGGAGCTCGTCGTCCTTGCCCAGCGCGGAGAGCACGTCGTGCGCGGCGGCCTTGATGATCTTGGCGCGCGGGTCGAAGTTCTTGTAGACCCGGTGGCCGAAGCCCATCAGGCGGACGCCGTCCTCCTTGTTCTTCACCTTGCGGATGAAGGTGTCGACGTCGGAGCCCGAGTCGCGGATGCCCTCCAGCATCTCCAGCACGGACTGGTTGGCACCGCCGTGCAGCGGGCCCCACAGGGCGCTGATGCCGGCCGAGATGGACGCGAACATGTTGGCCTGCGAGGAGCCGACCAGACGGACCGTGGAGGTCGAACAGTTCTGCTCGTGGTCGGCGTGCAGGATCAGCAGCTTGTCCAGCGCGGCGACGACGACCGGGTCCAGCTCGAACTCCTGCGCCGGCACCGAGAAGGTCATGCGCAGGAAGTTCTCGACGTAACCGAGGTCGTTGCGCGGGTAGACGAACGGGTGGCCGATCGACTTCTTGTACGCGTACGCCGCGATCGTCGGGAGCTTGGCGAGCAGCCGGATCGTGGAGAGGTCGCGCTGCGTCTCGTCGAACGGGTTGTGGCTGTCCTGGTAGAAGGTGGACAGCGCCGAGACGACCGAGGACAGCATGGCCATCGGGTGGGCGTCGCGCGGGAAGCCCTTGTAGAAGTTCTTGACGTCCTCGTGCAGCAGCGTGTGCCGCGTGATGTCGTTCTTGAACGCAGTCAGCTGGTCGACGGTGGGCAGCTCGCCGTTGATCAGCAGGTACGCCACCTCAAGGAAGGTGGAGCGCTCGGCCAGCTGCTCGATGGGGTAGCCGCGGTAGCGGAGGATGCCCGCCTCGCCGTCGAGGTAGGTGATCGCGGATTTGTAGGCGGCGGTGTTGCCGTAGCCGCTGTCCAGGGTCACCAGACCGGTCTGGGCGCGGAGCTTCCCGATGTCGAAGCCCTTGTCACCGACGGTGCTGTCGACCACCGGGTAGGTGTACTCGCCGTCGCCGTACCGCAGTACTACAGAGTTGTCGCTCACGTCTTCCCTCACCGACGTAGTGCCTCATCTTCGAGGTGCCCTGACTGTCTCTACCATCCCCCATTTGGCTCAGGAGAGTGCACTCGGGGTCGACCATTGGGCCTATTGGCGGCACTCAGTGCCGTCAACCTGCTCATCCTGCCCCCTCGGAGGGGCAACCGGAAGTGCTCTGTGACCTTCACGACTCGTTTGATCGATCATTTTCGCCGCAGGGCCGGATTCAGGGCCACCACGGTGACTTCAGCGCCACGGCCCGTGACTTCAGGGTCCGCCGCGCGTGACTTCGGGGACCGCCGCCCGGGGTTCAGGCCCCCAGTCTGAAGTCCAGGGCCGTGAACCGCCGCCCGGCCGACACCGTGCGCACCGCCTGCCCGATCGCCTTGCGTGAACCGACGAGGACGACCAGTCGCCGCGCCCGGGTGACCGCCGTGTAGAGCAGGTTCCGCTGGAGCATCATCCATGCTCCCGTGGTGACCGGAATCACCACGGCGGGGTATTCACTGCCCTGTGAGCGGTGAATGGTCACCGCGTACGCGTGGGCCAGTTCGTCCAGTTCGTCGAAATCGTACGGAACCTCCTCATCCTCGTCCGTCAGCACGGTCAAGCGCTGGTCGACCGGATCGAGCGAGGTGACGACGCCCACGGTGCCGTTGAAGACACCGTTCTCGCCTTTCTCGTAATTGTTGCGAATCTGGGTGACCTTGTCGCCGACGCGGAAGACCCGGCCACCGAACCGCTTCTCCGGCAGATCGGGCCGCCCGGGCGTGATGGCCTGCTGGAGCAGCCCGTTGAGCGCGCCCGCCCCGGCCGGGCCCCGGTGCATCGGCGCGAGCACCTGCACGTCCCGGCGCGGGTCCAGGCCGAACTTGGCCGGAATCCGCCGCGCGGCCACGTCCACGGTGAGCCGGCCGGCGGCCTCCGTATCGTCCTCCACGAAGAGGAAGAAGTCCTTCATCCCGTCGGTGAGCGGATGCTGCCCCGCGTTGATGCGGTGCGCGTTGGTGACGACGCCGGACTGCTGGGCCTGCCGGAAGACCCGGGTGAGCCGGACGGCCGGGACGGGACTGCCGTCGGCGAGCAGATCGCGCAGGACCTCCCCCGCGCCGACGCTGGGCAACTGGTCCACGTCCCCCACGAAGAGCAGATGGGCCCCCGGCGGTACGGCCTTCACGAGCTTGTTGGCGAGCAGCAGGTCCAGCATGGAGGCCTCGTCCACGACCACCAGGTCGGCGTCCAGCGGCCGGTCCCGGTCGTAGGCGGCGTCCCCGCCGGGCTTGAGCTCCAGCAGCCGGTGCACGGTGGAGGCCTCGGCTCCGGTCAGCTCGGCCAGCCGCTTGGCGGCCCGGCCGGTCGGGGCGGCGAGCAGCACCTTGGCACGCCGGGCCCGGGCCAGCTCCACGATCGAGCGCACGGTGAACGACTTGCCGCAGCCGGGGCCGCCGGTCAGCACGGCGACCTTCTCGGTCAGCGCGAGTTTCACGGCCGCCTCCTGCTCGGGCGCGAGGTCGGCGCCGGTGCGGGATCTCAGCCACCCGAGCGCCTTGCCCCAGTCGACGTCCCGGAACCCCGGCATCCGGTCCTGGTCCGTGCGCAGAAGCCGCAGGAGCTGGGCGGCGAGGGAGAGTTCGGCACGGTGGAAGGGGACGAGGTACACGGCACTGACGGGCTCGTCCCCGCCGTCGGGTCCGGGCACCTTCTCCCGGACGACCCCCGGATCGCCCCCGTCCTGCGGCACCTGACCCAGCTCGCCCAGACACTCGATGACCAGCCCGGTGTCGACCTGGAGCAGCTTCACGGCATCGGCGATCAGCCGCTCCTCCGGCAGGAAGCAGTGCCCCTGGTCGGCGGACTGCGACAGTGCGTACTGCAGGCCGGCCTTCACGCGCTCGGGACTGTCGTGCGGGATGCCGACCGACTGGGCGATCTTGTCGGCGGTGAGGAAGCCGATGCCCCAGACGTCGGCGGCGAGCTGGTAGGGGCGTTCCTTCACGACGGAGATCGACGCGTCGCCGTACTTCTTGTAGATCCGCACGGCGATGGAGGTGGACACCTCGACGGTCTGCAGGAAGAGCATGACCTCCTTGATCGCCTTCTGTTCCTCCCAGGCGTCGGCGATCTTCTTGGTGCGTTTGGGGCCGAGGCCGGGGACCTCGACGAGGCGCTCGGGCTCCTCCTCGATGATCCTCAGGGTGTCGACGCCGAAGTGCTGGGTGATGCGGTCGGCGAAGACCGGCCCGATGCCCTTGACCAGCCCGGACCCCAGATAGCGCCGGATGCCCTGGACGGTGGCCGGCAGCACGGTCGTGTAGTTCTCGACGTGGAACTGCTTGCCGTACTGCGGATGCGACCCCCAGCGGCCCTCCATCCGGAGGGATTCACCGACCTGGGCACCGAGCAGCGCGCCGACCACCGTGAGGAGATCTGCGGCACCTCTTCCGGTGTCGACCCGGGCCACCGTGTACCCGTTCTCCTCATTGGCGTACGTGATCCGCTCCAGCACGCCTTCGACCACGGCAAGACGCCGTTCGCCGGTCTGGGTCCCCGCCTGTTGAGCCATGATCCGACGGTACCGGTGAGGTCTGACACCGGCCCACCGCCACGGTCCCTGCCCGTGACCGACGCCGAGGGGACCGGGGCCGCCGCTCAGGAGTCGCGGGACCGCGTCGAGGCGGCCACCGCGGGGACGCCGTACCGATTGCGCGGGACGGCGGAGGGGTTCGAGCCGACCGTCGACGTCCACACCGGGTCGCGCTCCGCCCGCGGGAGAAGCGCTTCACCCTGACCGACGTCGTCCGTGCCGTCGCGTACGAGGCGGGCCCGGGCGGAGTCCGGCGTGAAGATCGCGACGGGCTTCGCCCTGGGCACGTCGATCGCGCTCGCCGCCCTGGTCTGACCCTGAGCGGTCAACTCGTCGACGGGTGCCGGGATTTGTGCCGCAACGGTGGCGGCCGACCCACCGGTGCACGGACACCTTCAGCCACTAGAGTGACGGGCGACCCCGCTCCCCTGATCCTCGTAGCGACAGGAGCCAGGACTGATGACCGGCTATGTGATGGCTGCCACCGATGCCGGCGGCGAACGGCTCGGGGAGCGCGTCGTCCCCACGGCACCCACGCTCGGCGAGGCCGCCGCATACGGCGACAGCCACCGGACGAACTACGTCTCGGTCCGCCACGGCCACGACGACATCACCCTCTACGGCAGGGACGCCACCGGCACCTGGTCGCTCCTCGTCGCCGGCGCCCCCGCCGCCGTCGTCGTGGAACTGCGCCGCCGGCACGATGCCCTGACCCGGCCGGAGCCGGACTGGGACGACAGCCCCGCCGGCTACGAGTACGCCCCGACTCCCGGCGGTGAGTACGTGTTGACCGCCGTCGACGTGAGCGGGGAAGCGTTCGGCGAGCGCGTCGGCCCCACGGCGCCCGCGCTCGCCGACGCGGCCGAACTCGGCGAACTCCACGAGGCGGACTACGTCGTGGCCGGCCGGGACGACGGCGACGTGGTCACGCTCTACGGCCGGGACGCCGACGGCTCCTGGTCCGTGATCGCGGCCGACATCGATGTCGAGACCGCCGAGGAGGTGTGCCTCTGGTTCGACCTCACGCAGCATTACCCGGGCCGGCCGGCGGCCGGAAGCGGCCGGGCCGGCCACCCGCTCGACCACGTGCCGACGCCCGAGGGCGGGCGGATGACCGCGGCCCAGGCCGTCTCACTGGTCGTGGAACGGATCCGGGCACACCGCCTGGACTACCCCACGCAGGGTCTCGCGGCGGATCGCTTCGAAGCGGGCTGGAGCGTGTACGCGCCGGTGGACGTCGACGAGAGCGACCCGATGGCGTTCCTGGAGATGCCGGTGGGCCGCTCGGTGTTCCTGGTGAGCGACGCCGGGCGGGTCAAGGAGATATCGAGCGCGATCCCTCCGCGGCAGGCGGAGGAGATGTTCGGCGCCGAAGAGGCGTACGTTCGCCGCGCGCCCGCCGAGGAGCGGTTCATGGCCGACCTCAGGGACGAGGTCATGCGGCTCGACTCCGCGTCGAAAGGCTCCGCGGGCATCAGCTCGTTCACCGTCGACACCCCCGACGAGGAGGCGGTCGCGGCCAGGGCGTCCCGGCTGATCGCCCCGATCGCGCAGCAGTTGGCCCTGCTCGGCCCGCCGGGGTGGGACCACCTGACGGCGGCCTTCTCCTTCACGGTCTCCGGCGAGGTGGCCCGGCTACGCTTCCGGTCCGGGAACCGGAGCACCGAGGTCCCGGTCCCCGAGCAGCTGACGGTACTGGTCCGCCGGCAGCGACACCTCGCCGCGCGGATGCCGGCCGGCCCGTGGTGGCGCCTGCTGCTCACCGTCAGCCACAGCGCCGGCACGAACGCCCGGATCACCACCGAGTACGACTACGGCGACCGGCCCTTCCCCGACGACCACCTGCTGGCGCCCGGACACTACCGCGACGACCTGGCCGCCTACCCGCGCGCCCACACACCGGCATGGCTCTCCGCGTACATCGGCAGCGCCGACGGGGGCGGCCCCGCGGCCCACACGACCGCGCAGGCCGCAGGTGCCGCAACACGGCCGACCCCTCCCCGGCAGGACCGGACGGCACCTCCGGGTCCGGCGCAGCCCGGCCCGGTCCCGGTCCTCGACACACTGGTCCGCCGGAAACGCCTCTACGCCGACCCCCAGGTCATCACCTTCGGCAGGCACACGCTCGCGCTCGACCAGGTGGAGTGGGTCAGTTACACCGCGACCCACACCGCCACCAAGCGGTTCCTGTTCCCGACGACCCACGACACCGCGTGGGACTTCGCGGTCGGCAAGTACCCGTACTACGGCGGGCCCGTGGTCCGCGTGCACTTCTCCCAGTTGGGCCGCCGGGCCGACCAGCCTGACGAGTGGACGTTCCTGGTGAACCTGGCCAGGCGGTACCTGGAACCCCGGTTGCTCAGCGATCTGGTCACCCAGGTCCGCCGTGGCGAGACCATCACGGTCGGCGGCAGCGTGAAGGTGGACCAGAGCGGCATCGCGTGTCCCAAGCCACGGCTCTCCGTGCCGTGGGAATCGATCAGCGCCGTGCAGCCGCACAACGGCATGATCTACGTCCACCAAGTGGGCGTGGAGAAACCGGTGTTGACCGTACCCCTGAGCCATCCCAACGCGGGGCTGATCCCGGACCTCTTCGCCGCGCTCATGCCGTGACGATCCTGCCGGCGTGGCTGTCAGAGCGGGTTGAGGCGGGCCTTGAGCAGGCAGAACTCATTGCCCTCGGGGTCGGCGAGGACGTGCCACTCCTCCTCGCCGCTCTGGCCGATGTCGGCCGGGCGCGCCCCGAGCTTCAAGAGGCGTTCGAGCTCGGCGTCCTGATCCCGGTCGGTGGCGTTGACGTCGATGTGCAGCCGGGACTTCCCCGGCTCCGGCTCGTCCCTGCGGCTGAGGAAGATCGTCGGCTGTGCGCCGCCGAACCCTTCCCGCGGCCCGATCTCGATGCTGCCGTCCTCTTCGCGTCCGAGGACCACGAAGTCCAGCACCTCGCACCAGAACCGCGCCAGCACCTCGGGTTCGCGGCAACCGAGCACGAGCTCACCGATACGACATGCCATGGACGAAACCTGCTCTCAGCGTGGGACTGTGCCGGTACGGCCGCGCGAAGCGCATGGGCTCCCCGCGGTGGAACACGCCCGAGACCGTACCGGGCGGGGGGAGTTGGTGCGAGGGGTTTCGGGCGGCCGGACACGTGCAGGATCGCCACCTCGCGCGGGAACGTGGCGTGGGCTCCGGTTCCGCGAGATCCAAGTAACCGCCCGCACGGGTCCCGACCACCTGGAGACGTGGATGGGCAGATCTGCTCCCGGTGGCGTGGGCGAAGCCACAGGTGGGGTGGAACAGATCTGCCAATCGCTCCTCAGGAGGGAGGGGCGGGGTTATCGACGGTGGCGGGGCTTGTCCTGGCGTGGGGGGAGGGTCAAGGTGATCTGGCGGACCAGTTGTTGGAAGCATGCCAGTGACGCGCACGCGGGGAGGGCGGCGCCGGCGATGCCGGTGACCGTTCGGTCTGCCTGAGCGACGCACAGCATCATCGCGACGGACGAGAACAGCAGGACGATGAACCACGAGTGCAGGGCTCGGCGCTGATGCAGAGCGCTTCGCAGGATGGAGAGGGAAGCCACCATCCAGGGGCCGTACACGAGAATCGGCCACCAGGCGATCATCTCACCGTTCGTGCCCGACGTGATGTTCCGCAATGGCCCGTAGGCCGCCATTCCGCCGAACACGCTGACCATCGCCACGATGACGGAGACGAACGCAGCGATCAGGAAGCTGCCGGTCTGCATCCATTTGATGCGGATTTTTCGAACCCGGCTCTTGCGGTGTCCGGCCCCGGCGGAAGCGCGTCGGATGGGCGGCAACTGTGCGGTGATCCGGGCCAGGTTCTCCATCGGGTCGGCGTACTCGACGGCCGGTGACGGCTCGCTGCGCGGGGGCGGGACCACGGTCGGCTGCTCGGCCGGAACGGCCTCCTGCAAGAGGTAGGCGAGTTCCTCGGCCGGGTCCCAGCCCGAGTCCGGGGGCACCAGGAGCGCCTCTGAGTCCAGGGCGTCGACAGGACTGCCGTGCCAGACGGTACCCACCGTGTAAGGGGGTGTGTCCGCATACCGTTCACGCCGAGCGAAGGAGGAACCCGCATAGTCGTGGTTCATGGAAATCCACCCCCGTCAGACGCGATCCGCGTGACAGTCAGAGTTTGCCTGGGCGGTCCATCGTTGATTAAGTTCCTCCTGGACCGCTTCCAATAGCGTGAGGAACTCGCGGAGCAGCGACTCGGTGGCGTGGGGTTCGATGCGCACGCCGTCCCCACGCAAGGTGCCACGCGCCTCGAGCGAGCGTGCAACACCAGGTGTGTAAATATACTTTCCCGCCGTCACAACACGGCCCGCAGACAGACTGTCTTTCCTCGCGTCGCGGTGAGGCAAGCCATGGAACCTTGCTGTCGTCATATTCGAGCTAACGCGGCCCCCTCTCCTCCAGATGCGCGGCAAAAGAGTGAACATGACGCGGCGGGAAACGTTGGAAGTGCGTTTTTTCATTTGTGTAATTCGCTTTTCAGTCGCCATCTTGTGAGTCGAGTGGTTTGTATTCTGAAAACCCTTCCATTCCGGTGGTCCGTCCCGGCGGGGCGGCCGGCCCCGGCCGTGCCGGCCGGAGGCCCCCTCCGCACCCCGGTCACGATTGGGTCTCGGCCACCCTCGACCCCTTGCCCCGAGCCCGTGTAATCGATTCCAATCCTCCCTACGGCAGCGATGTAATCGATTCCATGAGTCCACGAGGAGGTGGGGCCGGCGATGGCGAGCATCAAGGACGTGGCCGCCGCGGCGGGCGTGTCCGTGGCCACCGTGTCGCGCGTGCTGAACGGGCATCCGTCCGTCAGTGCCGACGCGCGGGCGCGGGTGATGGGGGCCGTCGAGGCCCTGGGGTACCGGCCGAACGCCGTCGCCCGGTCCCTTCGGACGGACCAGACCCATACCCTCGGGCTGGTCATCAGCGACGTGCTGAATCCTTACTTCACCGAGCTGGCCCGTTCCGTCGAGGAAGAGGCCCGCGCGCTCGGCTACAGCGTGATCATCGGAAACGCCGACGAGCGGCCCGAGCTCCAGGACCACCACGTACGGAACCT
This sequence comes from Streptomyces flaveolus, assembly GCF_000716535.1. Lineage (GTDB taxonomy): Bacteria > Actinomycetota > Actinomycetes > Streptomycetales > Streptomycetaceae > Streptomyces > Streptomyces flaveolus_A. The sequence goes on from NZ_JNWV01000035.1 coordinate 48,003, forward strand.
GCTCGACCGGCGCATCGACGGGCTGCTCGTCTCCCCCACCGACGGTGGCTCGCCCCTGATGCTGGACGCCGCCCGGGCGGGGACGCCGATGGTGTTCGTCGACCGGTGGATCCCCGGCGTGGACGTGCCGGTGGTGCGCGCCGACGGGCAGGCCGCCGTACGGGATCTCGTCGCCCATCTGTGCCGGCTCGGGCACCGGCGGCTCGCGATCATCGCCGGGCCCGCCGCCACCACCACCGGCAGTGAGCGTGTGGAGGCGTTCCGGGCCGCGCTCGCCGAGTACGGGCTCCCCCTGCCGGATGCCTACATCGGGCAGGGCGACTTCCAGGCCGAGAGCGGCCGGCAGGTCACCGAGGGGTTCCTCGACCTGCCGGAACCGCCCGAGGTCGTCTTCGCCGCCGACAACCTGATGGCGCTCGGCGCGCTGGACGCCGTACGCGCGCGCGGGCTGCGCGTGCCCGACGACATCGCGCTGGCCGCGTTCGACGACATCCCGTGGTTCGTGCACACCGATCCGCCGGTCACCGCGATCGCCCAGCCGACCGGTGAGCTGGGGCGGGCCGCCGTACGGGCCCTGGTCGACCGGATCGAGGGGCGCACCCCGCGCTCTGTCACCCTGCCCGCGCGGCTCGTCGTACGCCGCTCCTGCGGAGAGGCGCTCCTGCCCTCCCAGACCCCCGCACCCCCCACGCAGTCCCCCTCCCCAGTGCAAAGGAGCACGTCGTGAGCAACCCGGACGAGTTGCTGCGCATCGAGGGCATACGCAAGACCTTCCCCGGCGTGGTCGCGCTCGACGGCGTCGACTTCGACCTGCGCCGGGGCGAGGTCCATGTACTGCTCGGTGAGAACGGCGCCGGCAAGAGCACTCTCATCAAGATGCTCTCCGGTGCCTACACCCCCGATGCCGGCCGGATTCTCGTAGGCGGTGAGGAGGTGCGCATCCACGGTGCGCAGGACTCCGAGCGCCTCGGGATCGCCACCATCTACCAAGAGTTCAATCTGGTGCCGGACCTCACCGTCGCCGAGAACATCTTCCTGGGGCGGCAGCCGCGCCGGTTCGGGATGATCGACCGGAAGCGGATGGAGGCGGAGGCCGCGACGCTGCTGGAGCGTGTCGGGGTCGATGTCCCGCCCCGCGCGCGGGTGCGGGAACTCGGCATCGCGCGGCTCCAGATGGTCGAGATCGCCAAGGCGCTCAGCCTGGACGCGCGCGTGCTCATCATGGACGAGCCGACCGCCGTGCTCACCTCGGAGGAGGTGGAGAAGCTCTTCGCCATCGTGCGCTCGCTGCGCGAGGAAGGCGTGGGGATCGTCTTCATCACCCACCACCTGGAGGAGATCGCCGCCCTGGGCGACCGGGTGACCGTCATCCGGGACGGGCGCAGTGTCGGGCAGGTGCCCGCCGCCACGCCCGAGGACGAGCTCGTACGGCTGATGGTGGGGCGCTCCATCGAGCAGCAGTACCCGCGTCAGCGGCCGGAGAAGGGCGCCCCGCTGCTGTCCGTCGAGGGGCTGGGCCGCGACGGGGTCTTCCACGACGTGAGTTTCGAGGTGCACGCCGGCGAGGTCGTCGGTATCGCGGGGCTCGTGGGGGCCGGCCGTACCGAGGTCGTCCGGGCGGTGTTCGGCGCCGATCCGTACGACCACGGGGTCGTGCGGGTCTCCGGTGCCGAGCTCAAGCGGCACGACGTGAACGCGGCGATGGCGGCCGGGATCGGGCTCGTGCCGGAGGACCGCAAGGGCCAGGGGCTGGTGCTGGACGCCTCCGTCGCGGAGAACCTGGGCCTGGTGACCCTCCGGTCGGCCACCCGGGCCGGGCTGGTGGACCGCAAGGCGCAGTACTCCGCCGCCGAGCGGATCGCCGGGCAGCTGGGCGTGCGCATGGCGGGCCTCGGGCAGCACGTGCGGACCCTGTCCGGCGGCAACCAGCAGAAGGTCGTCATCGGCAAGTGGCTGCTGGCCGACACCAAGATGCTGATCCTGGACGAGCCGACGCGCGGTATCGACGTCGGCGCCAAGGTCGAGATCTACCAGCTCATCAACGAGCTGACGGCCGCCGGGGCCGCCGTGCTGATGATCTCCAGCGATCTGCCGGAGGTGCTCGGCATGAGCGACCGGGTGCTGGTGATGGCCCAGGGCCGGATCGCCGGTGAACTCCCGGCCGACGAGGCCACCCAGGACGCCGTGATGGCGCTCGCCGTTTCCACCCCCACCACCGACAAGGAGGCCACCCGTGGCCACTGACACGCTCAAGAGGCCGGCGGGCGCGAGTGGCGCCCCGGGCGGCCTGCGCCGGCTGCTCCTCGACAACGGCGCGCTCACCGCGCTGATCGTCCTGGTCATCGCCCTGTCGGCGCTGTCCGGCGACTTCCTGACGACGGACAACCTGCTCAACATCGGCGTCCAGGCGGCCGTGACGGCGATCCTGGCCTTCGGTGTGACCTTCGTGATCGTCTCGGCGGGCATCGACCTGTCGGTCGGCTCGGTGGCCGCGCTGTCGGCGACCGTGCTGGCCTGGAGCGCCACCTCCCACGGGGTGCCGGTGGTGCTCGCGGTGCTGATGGCGGTCGCCACCGGCATCGTCGCCGGTCTGGTGAACGGTTTCCTCATCGCGTACGGCAAGCTGCCGCCGTTCATCGCGACGCTGGCCATGCTGTCGGTGGGCCGCGGTCTGGCCCTGGTGATCTCCCAGGGCTCCCCCATCGCCTTCCCGGACTCGGTCTCCCACCTCGGGGACACCCTCGGCGGCTGGCTGCCGGTGCCGGTGCTGGTCATGGTGGTGATGGGGCTGATCGCCGCGTTCGTGCTGGGACGCACGTACATCGGCCGCTCCATGTACGCGATCGGCGGCAACGAGGAGGCCGCGCGGCTGTCCGGTCTCCGGGTGAAGCGGCAGAAGCTCGCGATCTACGCCCTGTCCGGGCTGTTCGCCGCCGCGGCGGGCATCGTGCTGGCCTCCCGGCTGTCCTCGGCGCAGCCGCAGGCCGCCGACGGCTACGAGCTGGACGCCATCGCGGCGGTCGTCATCGGCGGCGCCTCGCTGGCGGGCGGCACCGGCAAGGCGTCCGGCACGCTGATCGGCGCGCTGATCCTGGCGGTGCTCCGCAACGGCCTGAACCTGCTCTCGGTCTCCGCCTTCTGGCAGCAGGTCGTGATCGGTGTCGTGATCGCGCTGGCGGTGCTGCTGGACACCGTGCGCCGCAAGGCCGGGGCGACCCCGGTGGCCGCCGGCACGGGCGGGCCGAAGGGCAAGCAGGCGGCCACGTACGCGCTCGCCGCCGTGGTGACCGTCGCCATCGTCGGCGCGACCTCGTTCCTGCACAGCGGTTCGTCGTCGTCCACGACCCCGAAGATGGGTCTGTCCCTGTCCACGCTCAACAACCCCTTCTTCGTGCAGATCCGGGCGGGCGCCCAGGCCGAGGCGAAGAAGCTGGGCGTGGACCTGACCGTCACCGACGCCCAGAACGACGCGTCCCAGCAGGCCAACCAGCTCCAGAACTTCACCAGTTCGGGCCTGGGCGCGATCATCGTCAACCCGGTGGACTCGGACGCGGCGAGCAACTCCGTGAAGGCCGCCGACAAGGCGAGGATCCCGGTCATCGCCGTCGACCGCGGCGTCAACAACGCGTCCGTGGACACGCTGGTGGCCTCCGACAACGTCGCCGGTGGTGAGCTGGCCGCGAAGACCATCGCCGAGAAGCTGGGCGGCAAGGGCAAGATCGTCATCCTCCAGGGCCAGGCGGGCACGTCGGCGGCCCGGGAGCGGGCGGCCGGGTTCGCCCAGGGCCTCAAGGCCTACCCGGGCATCCAGGTGCTGGCGCAGCAGCCCGCCGACTTCGACCGGACCAAGGGCCTCGACGTGATGTCGAACCTGCTCCAGGCCCACCCGGACGTGCAGGGCGTCATCGCCGCCAACGACGAGATGGCCCTGGGCGCGATCAAGGCGCTCGGCTCCAAGGCCGGCAAGTCCGTGCAGGTCGTCGGCTTCGACGGCACCCCGGACGGACTGACCGCGGTCAAGAACGGCACGCTGTACGCGTCCGTCGCCCAGCAGCCCTCGCAGCTCGGGAAGATCGCCGTGGACAACGCCCTCAAGGCGGTCAAGGGCGACAAGGTGGACCCGACGGTGAAGGTGCCGGTGAAGGTGGTCACGAAGGACAACGTGGCCGGCTTCAACGGCTGACAACAGGCGACTCGGGCGGCCGGCCCCGGGGACACTTCCGGGGCCGGCCCGCCTGGCGTCATCTCTCAGGGGAGTCAACTGATGTACGACTACGACCTTCTGGTCGTGGGATCGGCCAACGCCGACCTGGTGATCGGCGTCGAGCGGCGGCCGGCCGCCGGCGAGACGGTGCTCGGCGGCGATCTGGCCGTGCACCCGGGCGGCAAGGGCGCCAACCAGGCGGTCGCCGCGGCCCGGCTCGGTGCCGCCACGGCCCTGCTGGCGCGGGTCGGCGACGACGGCCACGGCCGGCTGCTGCTCGACTCCCTGCGCACGGCCGGGGTCGACACGGTGGGCGTGCTGGTGGGCGGGGCCCCGACGGGCGTCGCGCTGATCACCGTGGACCCGTCCGGCGACAACAGCATCGTGGTGTCGCCGGGCGCCAACTCGCGTCTGCTGCCGGCGGACGTCCGGGCGGCGGCGAACGTCCTGCACGCCTCCCGGGTGGTGTCGGCGCAACTGGAGATCCCGCTGGAGACGGTCGTGGAGGTCGTACGGACCCTGGCGCCGGGCAGTCGCTTCGTGCTGAACCCGTCGCCGCCGCGCGAGCTGCCCGCGGAGGTGCTGGCGGCGTGCGACCCGCTGATCCTCAACGAGCACGAGGCACGGGTCGTCCTCGGGGACGCCTGTGCGAGCGACGACCCCGAGGACTGGGCCCGGCTGCTGCTCGCCCGGGGTCCCCGCTCGGTCGTGGTGACGCTGGGCGCGGAGGGGGCGCTGGTGGCCGACGGCTCGGGGGTGACCCGGGTGCCGTCGGTGAAGGTGGACGCCGTGGACACCACGGGTGCCGGGGACGCGTTCACGGCCGCCCTGGCCTGGAAGCTCGGGTCCGGCGCGGACCTGGCGGACGCGGCGGCCTACGCGGCCCGGGTCGGCGCGGCGGCCGTGACCAGGCGGGGCGCGCAGGAGTCGTACCCGACGGCGGGGGAGGTCGAGGCCCTGTGAAGAAGGCGGGGATCCTCAACCGGCATCTCTCCGGCGCCCTGGCCGAACTGGGCCACGGGCACGGGGTGCTGGTCTGCGACGCGGGCATGCCGATACCCGACGGCCCCCGGGTGGTGGACCTGGCCTTCCGCGCCGGTGTGCCGTCCTTCGCGGAGGTGCTGGACGGCCTGCTGACCGAGCTGGTGGTGGAGGGCGCCACGGCGGCGGAGGAGGTGCGGGCGGCCAATCCGGCGGCGGCCGGGCTGCTTCTGGCCCGTTTCCCGGAGCTGGCCCTCGTCCCGCACGAGCGGCTGAAGGAGCTGTCGGCCGGGGCCCGGCTGATCGTCCGCACCGGCGAGGCCCGGCCGTACGCGAACGTCCTCCTGCGCTGCGGGGTGTTCTTCTAGGACCGAGACGTCCGGCACGTTTCGAGGGGGCGTCCCCGGCCCGTGGGCCCGGGACGCCCCCTCGGCGTTTCCCCTCCCTCGTCGGAACCCGACCCCCCCGGGTCCCCCGTGGTTCCGACGACAGTTACGACACGACAGGCGGCGGAATGGTTGCACCCGCTTCCGTGAATTCCTCCGCGCGGCCGGCTAGCGGATCACGTGCTCCACGAACCGCTCCGCCGTCTGTGCGAGCACCTCGCGCCCGTCCCGCGCCCACAACCGCTCGTTGAAGAGCTCGACCTCGATGGGACCGGTGTACCCGGCGGCCTCCACACGGCCCTTCCACTCGCGCATGTCGATCGCACCGTCGCCGAGCTGGCCGCGCCCGTTGAGGACGCCCTCGGGGAGGGGGGTGGTCCAGTCGGCGAGCTGGAAGGTGTGGATGCGGCCCGCCGCGCCCGCGCGGGCGATCTGGGCGGGCGCCTGGTCGTCCCACCAGACGTGGTACGTGTCCACGGTCACCCCGACCTGGTGCGCGGGGAAGCGTTCGGCGAGGTCCAGGGCCTGGGCGAGGGTGGAGACCACGCAGCGGTCGGACGCGTACATGGGGTGCAGCGGCTCGATGGCGAGGCGTACGCCGCGGTCCGCCGCGTAGGGGGCGAGGACGGCCAGGGCGTCGGCGACGCGCTCACGGGCGCCGCGCAGGTCCTTGCTGCCGGCGGGGAGTCCGCCGGAGACCAGGACCAGCGTGTCGGTGCCGAGGGTGGCGGCCTCGTCGATCGCCGCGTGGTTGTCGCCGAGCGCCTCGGCCCGCTCGACGGGGTCGGTCGCCGTGAGGAAGCCGCCCCGGCACAGCGTCGTCACCGTCAGACCCGCGTCCCCCACCAGCCTGGCCGCGGCCTCCACGCCGTACCGCCGCACCGGCTCCCGCCACAGGCCCACACCGGGGACGCCCAACGCAACACAGGCGTCCACCAGTTCCGGGAGCGAGAGCTGCTTGACCGTCATCTGGTTGACGGAGAAGCGCGCGAGTTCCGCCGTGCTCATCGGTTCACCCCGTACAGCGACAGAAGGGTCCTCATCCGTTCCTCCGCGAGCTTCGGGTCCGGGAACAGGCCGAGACCGTCGGCGAGTTCGTAGGCGCGGGCCAGGTGCGGGAGGGAGCGGGCCGACTGGAGGCCGCCGACCATGGTGAAGTGGCTCTGGTGGCCGGCGAGCCAGGCCAGGAACACCACGCCCGTCTTGTAGAAGCGGGTGGGCGGCTGGAACAGGTGCCGGGACAGCTCCACCGTGGGGTCCAGCAGTTCGCGGAAGCCCTGGGCGTCGCCCGTGTCGAGGACCCGTACCGCCTCGGCCGCGAGCGGGCCCAGCGGGTCGAAGACGCCGAGCAGGGCGTGGCTGAAGCCCTGGTCGTCGCCCGCGATCAGCTCCGGGTAGTGGAAGTCGTCGCCGGTGTAGCAGCGCACGCCCCGCGGCAGCCGCCGTCTGAGGTCGACCTCGCGCCGCGCGTCCAGGAGGGAGATCTTGACGCCGTCGACCTTGTCGGGGTGCGCGGCGATGACCTCCAGGAAGGTCTCGGTGGCCGCGTCGAGGTCGCGGGAGCCCCAGTAGCCCTCCAGGGCGGGGTCGAACATCGGGCCGAGCCAGTGCAGGACCACCGGTTCGGCGGCCTGGCGCAGGAGGTGGCCGTAGACCTCCAGGTAGTCCTCCGGGCCCTTCGCCGTCGCGGCCAGGGCCCGGGACGCCATGAGGACGGCCTGGGCGCCCGCCTCCTCCACGACCGCGAGCTGCTCCTCGTAGGCGGCCCGGATCCGAGCGAGGCCGCCCCCGGCGAGCTGGTCGGTTCCGACGCCGCAGACGACACGGCCGCCGGCCGAGCGTGCCTCGGCGGCGCTGCGCCGGATCAGTTCGGCGGCGCCCGCCCAGTCCAGGCCCATCCCGCGCTGGGCGGTGTCCATCGCCTCGGCGACACCGAGCCCGTGGGACCACAGGTGGCGGCGGAAGGCGAGGGTGGCGTCCCAGTCCACGGCGGCGGGCGCGTCGGGCGAGACGTCGGCGAACGGGTCGGCGACGACGTGGGCGGCCGAGAAGACCGTACGGGAGGTGAAGGGGGTGCCGGGGGCGAGGGAGAGGGGTGCGGTGCGCGGCTCGTACGTGCGCAGGGTGCCGTCCGCCGCGGGGAGTCGGATGGTCACAGGGAGATCTCCGGTACGTCGATGCGGCGGCCCTCGGCGGAGGACCTCAGGCCCAGTTCGGCGAGCTGGACGCCTCTGGCGCCGGCCAGCAGGTCCCAGTGGTAGGGGGCGTCGGCGTAGACGTGCTTGAGGAACAGCTCCCACTGGGCCTTGAAGCCGTTGTCGAACTCGGCGTTGTCGGGCACCTCCTGCCACTGGTCGCGGAAGACCTCGGTGGCGGGGACGTCCGGGTTCCAGACCGGCTTGGGGGTGGCGCTGCGGTGCTGGGCGCGGCACCTGCGCAGGCCGGCGACGGCCGAGCCCTCGGTGCCGTCGACCTGGAACTCGACCAGTTCGTCGCGGTGGACGCGGACGGCCCAGGAGGAGTTGATCTGGGCGACGGCGCCGCCCTCCAGTTCGAAGACGCCGTAGGCGGCGTCGTCGGCGGTGGCGTCGTAGGGCTTGCCGTTCTCGTCCCAGCGCTGGGGGATGTGGGTGGTGGCGAGGGCCTGGACGGAGGTGACCCGGCCGAACAGCTCGTGCAGGACGTATTCCCAGTGCGGGAACATGTCGACAACGATGCCACCGCCGTCCTCGGCGCGGTAGTTCCAGGAGGGGCGCTGGGCGGGCTGCCAGTCGCCCTCGAAGACCCAGTAGCCGAACTCGCCGCGCACGGAGAGGATCCGGCCGAAGAAGCCGCCGTCGACGAGGCGCTTCAGCTTCAGCAGGCCCGGCAGGAAGATCTTGTCCTGGACGACGCCGTGCTTGACGCCCTTGTCGTGGGCGAGGCGGGCGAGGGCGAGGGCGCCGGTGAGTCCGGTGGCGGTGGGTTTCTCGGTGTAGACGTGCTTGCCGGCCGTGATCGCCTTCGTGAGGGCCTCCTCGCGGGCGGAGGTGACCTGGGAGTCGAAGTAGATGTCGACGGTCGGGTCGGCGAGGACGGCGTCCACGTCGGTGGAGACCTGGTCCAGGCCGTGCCGCTCGGCGATCTCCCGCAGGGCGTGCTCGCGGCGGCCGAGCAGGACCGGTTCGGGCCAGAGCACGGTGCCGTCGCCGAGGTCGAGGCCGCCCTGGTCGCGCAGGGCGAGGATCGACCGGACGAGGTGCTGGCGGTAGCCCATGCGCCCGGTCACGCCGTTCATGGCGATACGCACCGTCTTGCGTGTCACGTGAGTCCCCTTCGTGGGCCGGTGGAGCAGGCAGTTCAGCCATCGGATAGCAAGCGCTTTCTACATGAGGAGAAGCTAGCCTCTGGGAGTGGTCTGTACAAGACCGTGTCCGCTTCGAGTTGTTCGAGGGGGCGAACAACCGGGGGTCGTGGCCTTAAGGTCTGCTCGGAACCAGGACGGACGCCCCGCTGTCTACGAGGGCGTACCAGACGACGCGCGACCGGAGGACGACGAGATGACGGTGACCCTGGCGGACGTGGCGGCCCGCGCGCAGGTCTCCCCCGCGACGGTGTCGCGCGTGCTGAACGGCAACTACCCGGTCGCCGCGTCCACCCGCGAGCGGGTGCTGCGCGCGGTGGACGAGCTGGACTACGTCCTCAACGGCCCGGCCAGCGCGCTCGCCGCGGCCACCTCCGACCTGGTCGGCATCCTCGTCAACGACATCGCCGACCCGTTCTTCGGGATCATGGCGAGCGCGATCCAGGCGGAGATCGGCGGGCCGGGCGGGCGCGCGGGCGGCGAACGCCTCGCGGTGGTCTGCAACACGGGCGGCTCCCCCGAGCGCGAGCTGACCTATCTGACCCTGCTCCAGCGGCAGCGGGCCGCCGCCGTCGTGCTGACCGGCGGGGCCGTGGAGGACGCGCCGCACGCGGCGGCGGTCGCGGCCAAGCTGCGGAAGCTGGCGGACGCCGGGACCCGGGTGGTGCTGTGCGGGCGCCCGCCGGCGCCGGACACCCAGGCGGTCGCGCTGACCTTCGACAACCGGGGCGGCGCCCGTGCGCTGACCGACCACCTCATCGGCCTCGGCCACCGCCGGCTCGGCTACATCGCCGGCCCCGAGGAACGCACGACCACCCGGCACCGCCTGGAGGGCCACCGCGCGGCGCTCGAAGCGGCGGGCATCGAGGAGGACCCGCGCTGGACGGTCCACGGCCGCTACGACCGCCGGTCCGGTCACGAGGCCACGCTGGAACTGCTGCGCCGCGACCCCTCGTTGACGGCGATCGTGGCCGCGAACGACTCCGTCGCCCTCGGCGCCTGCGCCGCGCTGCGGGAGTCCGGGCTGCGGATCCCCGAGGACGTCTCGGTGGCCGGCTTCGACGACCTGCCGTTCAGCATCGACGCGGTGCCCTCCCTCACGACGGTCCGGCTGCCGCTGGCGGAGGCGGGAGCGCGGGCCGGCCGCATCGCGATGGGGCGGGAGGAGCCGCCGCCCGGGGGGATCGCCTCGGTGCGGGGGGAGTTGATGGTGCGCGGGTCCTCCGGGGCTCCGCGGGAATGAGGGTTCGGGGCGTCGGGGTGGTGCCGGAGGGCGGGGGTTTGTGGTTGGGTGCCGGGTGCCCGGGTTGGCCGGGCTGCCTTTTTCTCGACAGCACCGATGAGTTTTCGAGGTGCTGGGCGTCTTCATCGTCGTAAGCAACGGACACTTGCCGAGGAGCGGACCCCATGCGTGTCGTCGTCACCGAATTCATCAGTCTGGACGGGGTCGTGCAGGCCCCCGGCGGGCCCGAGGAGGACACCGACGGGGGGTTCGCGCACGGTGGGTGGTCGCACCCCTTCTTCGACCCGGAGGTGGTGGGCGGAGCCTTCGCCGCGGGGCTGGAGAAGGCCGAGGCGCTGCTGTACGGGCGGCGGACGTATCTGACGATGGCCGCCGCGTGGCCGGAGCGGGCGGGGGACCCGTTCGCCGACCGGCTCAACTCCATGAAGAAGTACGTCGTGTCCGACAGCCTCTCGGAGGACGAGCTGAGCTGGGAGAACACCGTGCGGATCCCGGGGGCGCAGGCCCTCGACAAGGTGCGGGAGCTGCGGGCCGCCGAGGGCGGGGATCTGGCGATGATGGGCAGCCCCACGCTGGTGCGGGCGCTGATCGCGGCGGGCCTCGTGGACGAGTTGCAGCTCGTCGTCATGCCCGTGCTGCTCGGCGGCGGGAAGTCGATCTTCCCGGCCGACGGGGGGCAGCGGAGCTGGGAGCTGGTGTCGTCGGCCACCGCGAAGACCGGGGCGCAGGTGAACGTGTACCGGCCGGCCGAGCGGTCGTAGGCGTGGACGGGGGCGCGCGGGCGGCCTAGGCTCGGAGGCGCAGGATCTCTGACTGGGTCAAGCATCCGGGGGCGATCATGACCGTCCAGGACGTCCGCGCCTTCAACCGGTTCTACACGGGTGTGATCGGCGCCCTCGACTACGAGCGCCACCTGTACGCCCCGTACACCCTGACCGAGGCCCGCGTGCTGTACGAACTCGCGCACGCGCCGTATCTGGACGCGGCCGACCTGCGCGGTGGGCTGGGGCTCGACGCCGGGTACCTGAGCCGGATCCTGAACCGGTTCGAGGAAAGCGGGCTGATCGGACGGGCGCCGTCGCAGGACGATCCGCGACGGCGCCGTATCACGCTGACCGCGCACGGACGTGAGACCGCCGCGCTGCTGGACGAGCGGGCCCGGGAGTCCGTCGGGGCGCTGCTCGACGGCGTCGCTCCGGCGGACCGGGCCCGGCTGGCCGAGGCCATGCGGACCATCCGGGACATCCTGAGCGGGGAGAAGCAGGCCGCGGACGTGGTGGTGCGGGAGCCGCGGGCCGGGGAGCTGGGATGGATCGTGCAGCGCAACGGCGCCCTGTACGCGGCCGAGTACGGGTGGAACGCCGAGTACGAGGGGCTTGTCGCCCGGATCGTCGCCGACTACGCGGAGGATCACGATCCGCATCTGGAGCGGGTGTGGATCGCGGAGCTGGCCGGGCGGCCCGTGGGCTGTGTGATGTGCGTACGGGACGACGCGCCCGGCACCGCGCGGCTGCGGCTGCTGCTCGTGGAGCCCGAGGCGCGCGGGCACGGCATCGGCGACCGGCTGGTACGGGCCGTGATCGACTTCGCCCGCGGGGCCGGTTACCGGGACCTGGTGCTGTGGACCAACGACGTGCTGGACAGCGCCCGCCGGCTGTACCAGCGGCACGGGTTCGCCCTGGTCGCCGAGCGGTCCCACCGCTCCTTCGGCAAGGACCTGGTCGGCCAGGACTGGCGGCTGGCGCTGCGCGGGGCGGGCGAGTGAGGCACGGGGTCAATCCCCGAACAGCGCCGACACCTCCACCGCTTCAAGCCAGTGACGCACGACAATCCAGAGCCTCGATCGGCCAAGACCGGTGGCTCCCTCACCGCGAACCCCTCGACCGGACCTCGCAAGACCGGCGGCCTCCTCACCGCGGTCCACGGAGCTGGACGGACCGGGCGAGCGCTGCCGGTGGTTGCCGCGCGTGCTGATGGCCCCGCCGCCGCGTCGGCCGGAACCAGGGCGCACACCTCCCACTCAGGTCAGCGACACGCGGGGCCCGGGTCCCAGTCGGCCGGGACTGGCGCCCCCCACCACCACGCCCCCCGACCAGTACCCGGCACACCCACGCCCCGCATCAGGTGAGTGGTGCGCGGGATGCCGGGTACCAGTTCGGCCGAGGCCGACGGCTCGCGTCGTGCGGAGCAGGCGAGTGGCGGGTGGGGCGAGTAGGGTCCCTGCCCATGAAGCTGGCGTTCTCCACTCTCGGTGTCCCCGGCCTGCCCGTTCCGGAGGTCCTCGCGCTCGCGACCGCGCACGGCTACCACGGTGTCGAGTTGCGCGCCCATCCCGAGGAGCCGGTGCACCCGGGCCTGACACCCGCCGAACGCGCCGGGACCGCGGCCCTGTTCCGGGACTCCGGGGTCGAGGTGCTGGCCCTCGCCGGGTACGCGCGCGTCGCCGCCCCGGGCGAGGACGCGCCCGTACTCGCGGAGATCCGGGACCTCCTTCGGCTGGCCCACGACCTGGGCGCGCCGTTCGTCCGGGTCCTCCCCGGCGCCGACCCGGACCGGCCCCGCGAGGAGTCGGACGCGATCGCCGCCCGGCGGCTCGGCACCGCCGCCGAGGACGCCGCCGCGCTGGGCGTGCGGATCCTGCTGGAGACCCACGACTCGCACCGCACCGGCGCCGACGCGATCCGGATCCTCGGCCCGGTCGGGCACCGGCAGGTGGGCGCGCTGTGGGACGTGATGCACACCTGGCTGGGCGGTGAGCAGCCGTCGGACACCTACGCGGCCCTCGCCCCGCACCTGGGCTACGTCCAGGTCAAGGACATCGCCTCCGCCGAGGACACCACCCCGCTGCCGCTCGGCACCGGAGTGCTGCCGCTCACCGAGTGCGTGGACGTGCTGTCCCGGCACCACTGGGACGGCTGGCTGTGCTGGGAGTACGAGAAGCGCTGGTACGAGGGGGCCGCGCCGCTCCCGGGGCTGCTCGGTGCCGGCCGCGAGCATCTGTTGAGGATGCTGGGCGAGGCTGCCTAGTCCGCCGGCCGGTCCGCCCCCGGAGAGCCACCGCCCGCGCGGAATTCGCTGGCCGGGGCGCCGGCGGCCGGTTACCCTCCCCCGGTGATCCAGCCACCGGGGCCGTGCGCCCGTTTCCGCTCATGAGCCTCACCCGCTCGCTCGTCGATGTACGGCCCCTGCGCACCTCGCCCGTCTTCCGGCGGCTGCTGATCGGCCGGACCGTGTCCGTGCTCGGCGGGTTCATGACCATGGTGACGGTCATGTACCAGGTCTGGGACCAGACCCACAGCACCGCGTGGACCGGCGCCGTCGGGCTGGCCCAGGCGCTGCCGCTGGTGGTGTTCGGGCTGTTCGCCGGGGCGTGGGTGGACCGCGCCGACCGGCGCCGCGTCTTCCTCGCGGCGACCGTCGGCCAGGCGGTCTGCTCGCTGCTGCTGGCCGTGCAGGGCTTCACCGGGCATGTGCCGCCGGTGGCCGTCCTGCTGCTCGTCGCCGTGCAGTCGGGCTTCGGCGCGCTCGGCGCCCCGGCCGCCGGGGTGTTCGTCCCACGGCTGCTGCCCAAGGAACAGGTGGCCGCCGGCCTGGCGCTCCAGCAGGTGACCGGTCAGTCGATGATGCTGCTCGGCCCCGCCCTGGCCGGGCTGCTGCTGGGCTGGTTCGGCATCGGCGTCTGCTATCTGCTGGACGCCCTCAGCTTCGGCCTCGCCTTCTACGGCGCCCGCGGGCTGCCGGCGCTGCCGCCGCAGGGCGAGCCGTCGCGGGCCGGGCTGCACGGGGTGCTGGACGGGCTGCGGTTCCTGGCCGGGCACCGGGTGGTGCGGGGTGCGCTGATCACCGACCTCGCCGCCACCGTGCTGTCGTTCCCGGTGAGCCTGTTCCCGCTGGTCAACGCGGAGCGGTTCGGGGACGATCCGCGCACCCTCGGCCTGTTCCTGTCGGCGCTGGCGGTGGGCGGGGTGGCCGCGACCGCGCTGTCCGGCCCGCTGACCCGGCTCGCCCGGCCCGGTCCGGTGATGCTGTGCGCGTCCGCCACCTGGGGCGCGGCCCTGGTGCTGTTCGGCCTGGCCGGCGACCCCTGGACCGGTCTGGCCCTGCTCGCGCTGGCCGGCGCGGCGGACGCCACGGCGGTGGTCTCCCGCTCCACGATCGTGCAGACCCGCACCCCGGACGCGCTGCTCGGCCGGGTGACGGCGGCCGAGCAGATCGTCGGCCAGGCCGGCCCCAGCCTCGGCAACGCGCGCGGCGGTCTGCTCGCCGGCTGGACCTCGGGCACGACCGCCCTGATCAGCGGCGGCCTGCTGTGCGTGCTGGCGGTGGCGGCGGTCGCGACGACGACGCCCGAACTGCGGGACGGGGCTAGCGCGGTGCCGGACGCGCCGTGAGCGGTGCGGTGCCGCCGACGCACCAGTCCAGGACCGCCGGCCAGGGGCCGTACCCCGCGTCCAGGTCCAGGTGGGCGGCGCCGGGCAGGATGTCGGCGGGGATGCCGAGGGGCTCGGCGAAGACCGTGTCCGCGCCCCCGGGGCAGTACGGGTCGTCGTCGCCCGCGACCAGCCGCGCCGGCCCGGGCAGGGTGAAGTCGAGCGCGGGCGGGACGAAGGCGGCCACCTCCGGGTACCGGGCCAGGACGGAACCGGACGGCGGGGAGACGAGCAGCACCCGGTCCGCGTACCGCTGCTGCTTCATGCCCCGGGCGGCGGCGTGCAGCCACAGCACGGCGGACAGGCTGTGGGCCACCACGACCCGCTCGCCGGGGCCGTCGCGCAACTCCTCCAGGTGGCGGGCGAGTTCGCCGAGCCAGACGTCCAGATCGGGGTCGTCGGCGTCGGGCAGCTGCGGATAGCCGACCCGGTGGCCGAGGGCCGTGAGCCGGTCGGCGAGCCAGTGCTGCCAGTGCTCCGGCGGGCGGTGGTTCTGCCAGCCGTGCAGGATCAGGTACGCGCGTGTGGTCATGCCGGTGATCCTCTACGGCCGGGGTCCACCGGTCCAGCGCGTCCGGACGCGCCCCGCTGATGCGCGTCCGGCCGCCCCTTCGTGGTTACTGTGCATTCCCTTGACGGAAAGAAACTTCCCGGATATTGGTGACTCCTCGGAAGTTTCCTTCAGCGGTTCTCCTCTGGAAGGAGCGCACGTGCACCACACCAGCACGGGTAGCGACACCGGCACGGGAAGCGGCACCGGCACGGCAGGCACGGAGAACTCCGCGGGTGCGGGCAGACGCACCGCGCGGCCGTCCCGGCGCGCCGTCCTCGCCGCGACCGCGGGCCTCACCGCCGCGCTGACCGTACCGACGACCGCCCACGCCGCCACCCCCGACGACCGCCGGCTGCGCGCCCTGATCTCCGGCATGACGCTGGAGGAGAAGGTCGGCCAGCTCTTCGTGATGCGGGTCTACGGCCACTCCGCCACCGCCCCGGACCAGGCGGACGTCGACGCCAACCTCACGGAGATCGGCGTCCGCACCGCCGCGGAACTGATCGCCAAGTACCGGGTCGGCGGCATCATCTACTTCGCCTGGGCGCACAACACCCGCGACCCGCACCAGATCGCCGACCTGTCCAACGGCATCCAGCGGGCCTCCCTGGACCAGCCGCGCGGCCTGCCGGTGCTCATCGCCACCGACCAGGAGCACGGCGCGGTGTGCCGGATCGGCAAGCCCGCCACCCTCTTCCCCGGCGCCATGGCGATCGGCGCGGGCGGCTCCCGCTCCGACGCGCGCGCCCTGGGCCGGATCTCCGGCGCCGAGCTGCGCGCGATGGGCGTCAACCAGGACTACTCCCCCGACGCCGACGTGAACGTCAACCCGGCCAACCCGGTCATCGGCGTCCGCTCCTTCGGCGCCGACCCGGAGGCCGTGGCAGGGCTGGTGGCCGCCGAGGTGAAGGGCTATCAGGCCGCGGGGGTCGCCGCCACCGCCAAGCACTTCCCGGGCCACGGGGACACCGCCGTCGACAGCCACTACGGCTTCCCGGTCATCACCCACAGCCGCGAACTGTGGGAGGAACTGGACGCCGTGCCCTTCCGGGCCGCGATCCGGGCGGGCATCGACTCGATCATGACCGCGCACATCCAGTTCCCGGCCCTGGACGACTCCGGCGACCCGGCGACCCTCTCCCGCCCGATCCTGACCGGCATCCTGCGTGAAGAACTCGGCTACGACGGTGTCGTGATCACCGACTCGCTCGGCATGCAGGGCGTGCGCACCAAGTACGGCGACGACCGGGTGCCGGTGCTCGCGCTCAAGGCCGGGGTGGACCAGTTGCTCAACCCGCCGTCGCTGGACGTGGCCTGGAACGCGGTGCTCAAGGCCGTGCGGGAGGGCGAGCTGACCGAGGCCCGCCTGGACGAATCGATCCTGCGCATCCTGCGCCTGAAGGCCCGGCGCGGACTCTTCGACCGCCCCTGGGCCGATCCGGCGGCCGTCGACCGCACGGTGGGCACGAAGTCCCACCTGGCCACGGCCGACCGCATCGCCGAACGCACCACCACCCTGCTGGTCAACGAGGACGCCACCCTGCCCCTCGACCGCCGCACGCAGCGCAAACTCCTGGTCGTCGGCGCCGACCCGGCCTCCCCGTCCGGCACCACCGGCCCGCCCACCGGCGTGCTGGCCGCCGCCCTCACCGAACTGGGCTTCACCGCGACGGCCCTGTCCACCGGCACCTCGCCCTCCGCGGCGGCCATCGACCAGGCGGTCGCCGCCGCGCGGGACGCGGACGCGGTGATCGTGGCCACGTACAACGTGACGGCGTCCAGCACCCAGCGCACCCTGGTGGACCGTCTGCTGGCCACGGGCAGGCCGGTGGTCGCGCTGGCCGTCCGCAACCCGTACGACATCGCGCAGCTCACGTCCGTCCGGGCCTGCCTGGCCACGTACTGCTGGACGGACGTCGAAGTGCGCGCCGCCGCACGGGTGATCGCCGGCCGGGTGAGACCGCGCGGGAAGCTGCCGGTGCCGGTGCAGCGGGCGGACGACCCGGAGCGGGTGCTGTACCCGATCGGCCATGGGCTGACCTACTAGCGGCACCCGCCCGCCGTCCGGCGTCTCCTCCGTACGGCCCCCTTCCGGCTGCGGCATATGCCAGGGATGACCGATCCTGGCCGGGACGGGGAGCCGACGCCCCCACGCGACGGAGGAGGCGCCGTGACACTCCTGACCCGGATCCCGCTGGAGGACGGGGGCTACATCCTGGTCGAGGCACCGGTCGGCCTGGAGGGGCCGGTGAAGGCCGGGCGCGCCGGGGAGTTCCTGCACGAGGCGCCGCGGACCCTCCAGGAGGCGCTGGAACCGGTCACCGAAGCGGCGCAGACCGCCCTGGCGCAGTTGCGCAAGGCCCGGCCCGACGGGATCACCGTCGAGTTCGGGGTGGACCTCGCGGTCGAGGCCGGGGCGGTGATCACCAAGGGCCGGGCCACCTGCCACCTCCAGGTGACGATGTCCTGGCAGGACGCGCATGGCTAGCGCCGCCGGAGGAGCGGACGAAGGGCTGCCCTCGGTCCTCCCGAGGGCGGTGGCCGAGCTCCGCGCCCCGGACGGGAGGGTGGCCGGGGCGGGTTTCCTCGTCGCCGAGGACCTCCTCGTCACCTGCGCACACGTCGTACGGGCCGCCGGGGCGGGGCCCGGGGAACCGGTGCTGCTGACGTTCCCGAACGTGCCGGGGGCCGACCGGCTGGAGGGACGCGTCGAGGACTGGCGGGCGCCCGAGAACGACGACGTCGCCTTCATACGCCTGCAGGCCGCGCCACCCGGCACGCGAGTCCTGCCGCTGGGCTCCGCGGAGGGGTGCGCGGGCCACGAGGTCCGGTCGTACGGCTTCCCGGCGCAGGCACCGCCGACCGGGCACTCCGGCTACGGCCGGGCGGGCGACCCGCTGACGGCCACCGCGAACCGGGGCCGGCTCCTCCAGCTGACCGAGGCCAACGACCTCACCACCGGCTTCAGCGGCGGGCCCGTCCTCGATCTGAGGACCGGCCTCGTCATCGGCATGCTCACCGCGATCACGGCGCCCGACGCGCTCGCTCGCGGACAGAACATCGCCTACGCCACCCCGACCGAGGTCCTGCGCGAGATCCACCCGGGGCTGACCGCACGGCAGGTGTGCCCGTACCGGGGCCTGGAGCCGTTCACGGCGGAGCACGCGCCCTGGTTCCAGGGGCGGGGCGAGGCCGTACGGCAGGTACTGGCGAACCTGGCGGGCGGGCGCCGCCTGACCCTGCTCCTCGGGCCGTCCGGCTCGGGCAAGTCGTCGCTGATCCAGGCGGGTGTGCTGCCGGCGTTGGCCGAGGGGGCGGTGCCGGGGAGTGACCGGTGGCTGCCGGTGCTGGTCCGGCCGAGGCAGGATCTGGCGGCCGAGATCGAGCGGGCCGGGCTGCCGGGTGCGGCACGCGACGGCATCGTGGCCGCGGCCCGGCGCAGACTCGCGGCCGAACCGGCCGGTGAGCGGGTCCTGCTGGTCGTCGACCAGTTCGAGGAGTTCCTCACCGAGTCCTCCGAGGACCGGCGCCGGCAGCGCACGGCCGTCGCCGAGGAACTCACCGCGCTGGCCGGCTCGCACGCCCCGCTCAGCGTGATCCTGGTCATGCGGGACGACTTCTATCCCCAACTGGCCGCACAGACGCCCACGTTGCTGGACGCGGCGATGCCGGGACCGCTCAACGTGCCGGGCACCCTGAGCGAGGACGACCTGCGCGCCATCATCACACTGCCCGCCGACGACGTGGGGCTGCGTTTCCAGCCGGGACTGCCGGAGCGGCTCATCGCCGACGTCCTCGCCACGAGTCCCGGGACCGCCACGGAGCGGCAGGCGCCGGCCACCGTGCTGCCACTGCTGGAGCTGACCCTGGAGCAGCTGTGGGAACGCCGGCAGGACGGGTTCCTCACCCATGACGCCTACCGGAACATCGGGGAGGTCAGCGGCAGTCTGACGACGTGGTGCGAGAGGGCGCTGGACGAGATGTCGCCCCGCCAGGAGGAGATCGCGAGAAGCGTCCTCACCTCGCTGGTGCGTCCCGCCGACCCGGGCCGGCGTATCCCGGCCGTCCGCGCGCAGGTTCCGCTGGACGAACTGCGCGACCTGGGGGCCGGGCCGGGCCACGTGCCCGACGGCGAAGTGGACGCGGTCATCGCCTCCCTCGCCCGCCACCGCATCATCACCACGCAGACGCTCCCGGAACACGACCGGCCCGGTGCCCCTCCGGGCGTACCGGTGGCGGAACTCATCCATGACGCCCTGATCCGTGACTGGGACTCCCTGCGGAAATGGCTCGACTGGGACCGCGCCTTCCACGAGTGGCTGGAGCGCACCCGGGAGAGCGAGCAGCGCTGGTCCGAGGAACACGACCCCGGCGACCTCCTCGCCGGCACGGCACTGGCGGACGGCATCAAGTGGTCGGGGCGGTGGGGACTGCCGGACGACATCGCGGCGTACCTCACCGCGAGCCGCCGTCACCAGGAGGCGGCGGCCCGGCGCCGTACCCACGTCATCACCGTGCTGGCGACGTTGCTGGTGCTGGCGCTGCTGGCCGGCGGGGTGGCGTTCTGGCAGCGGCGAACGGCGGTCGAGGAGCGGCAGGCGGCGCTGTCACGGCAGTTGGCCGCCCAGTCCGACACCATCCGCGGAACGAACGCCGAACTGGCCTCGCTGCTGGCCATCCAGGCCTACCGCACCAGCCCCACGGCCGAGGCGCTCCAGAGCCTTCGCACCGCCGCTTCGCTGCCCTTGCGGCGACGCCTGTCCGGTCACACCGAAGCGGTGGCCGCCGTCGCGTACAGCCCGGACGGCAGGACGCTCGCCACCGGCAGCTACGACCGCACGACACGGCTGTGGGACCCGGCCACCGGCCGGACACGCCACGTGCTGAAGGGACATACCGACCAGGTGTACGCCGTGGCGTTCAGTCCCGACGGCGCGACGCTGGCGACCACCGGACGCGACGGAACGACGTGGCTGTGGGACGTGGCCACCGGCGCGCCCCGGGCCAGGCTGGGGGGACACGACGGCGAGGTGACGTCCGTGGCGTTCAGCCCGGACGGCAGGACGCTCGCCACCGCCCGCCAGGACACCGTGCAGTTGTGGGACCTGGTCGCCCACAAGGCGGGTGACGTCCTGCGGGGACACACCGAGCTGGTCACCTCCGTGGCGTTCAGCCCGGACGGCAGGACGCTCGCCACCGGCAGCGCCGATCGGACCGTGCGGCTGTGGGACACGACCGCCGGCGGGACACCCCACGTCCTGAAGCGGCACACCGCACCCGTCACGTCGGTGGCGTTCAGCCGCGACGGCCGGCACCTCGCCACCGGCGGCACCGACTCCACCGTGCTGATCTGGGACGTGGACACCCGCAGGGCGCGCACGGAACTGTCCACCGACACCGATTCGGTGAGCTTCAGTCCCGACGGCAGGACCCTCGCGACCGGCGGCACGAGCTACCTGGGGGACTACGCCGTCAAGCTGTGGGACGTGAGCACCGGTGCGACGGTCTCCTCCCTGTCGGGGCACAGCGACCATGTGCTCGGGACGGCGTTCGCCCCGGACGGCAGGACGCTCGCCAGCGCCGGCCGGGACCACACCGTACGGCTGTGGAACGTGTCCGCCGAGCGGACCGGCACCACGCTGACGGGTCACACCGACTCGCTGACGTCGGTGGCGTTCGCTCCCGACGGCGGCATGGTGGCCACGGGCAGCGTCGACTCGACCGCACGCCTGTGGGACGTGGCCACCGGCAAGGCCCGGCCGCCCCTGCGGGGACACGCCATGACGGTCAGCTCGGTGGCGTTCAGGCCGGACGGCAAGGTCCTCGCCACCGGCAGCTTCGACGGCACCGCGGGACTCTGGGACGTGGCGACCGGTGCCCGCCTGCACACCCTTCGGGGGCACAAGGACTCGGTGGACGCGGTGGCCTTCAGCCCGGACGGCAGGACGCTCGCCACCGGCAGCGCCGATCAGAGCGTGCGGCTCTGGGACGTCGCCGACGGCAGGCTGCGCCACACCCTGAGCGGTCACACGGATCAGGTGCTCGCGGTCGCCTACAGCCCGGACGGCACGACCCTCGCCACCGGCGGCTACGACTACACCGTCCGGCTGTGGGACGCGCGGACGGGCCGGCTCCGCCGGATCCTGCGGGGACACAACGGCCGGATCAACTCGGTGGCGTTCAGCCCCGACAGCAAGGCTCTCGCCACCGGCAGCGGCGACCAGACGGCCCGATTGTGGGACGCCACGACCGGCAGGACCCGTGCCACCCTGCTCGGACACACGCAGGAGATCTACGCCGTGGCCTTCAGCCCCGATGGCGGAACCCTCGCCACGGGCAGCAGCGACCACACGGCGCGGCTGTGGGACACCGGCTCGGGCAAGGCCCTCTTCACGCTGACCGGACACACCTACACGGTGACCGATGTGGCGTTCAGCCCTCGCGGCCACACTCTCGCCACGGCCAGCCTCGACTTCACCGCGCGGCTGTGGAACGTCGATCTCCCCCGGCCCGCCGCGGCGGTCCGGAAGATCTGTCGTGCCGTCGCCCGCGACCTCACCCCGCAGGAACGCACCTCGTACCTGCCCGGCCAATCGGTCGGCCCCGTCTGCCCGTCGCACTGACGGCGGGCCACCCCGGGCCCGCCGCCCGTCCTTCCCTCGACGAGGGCTACGGCCGCAGGGCCGGCTCCCTCTCCGTGTCGCGTGCGTCCAGCTTCGCGTCGTGCCCGGCCAGTGGCTTCGCCTGGGCCACGGTGGACGGGGACGCGCCTACCCACTTCAGGATGCGGGCCGTGGCCAGCAACTTCTGCTCCGGGACCAGGCCCGCCACGTTCGCGCCGTGGTTCGCCCCGGGTGCCGTGAAGACGTAGGAGTCACGGGCGCCCGCGCCGAGACGGAAGCGTTCCGAGCCCCAGGGGTCGTTCTGGCCGTAGACGAAGAGCATGTGGTCGGCGTGGTGGCGGACCCACGTGTCCACGTCCCGCATCGCGTCCGGCTGGAAGCGCATCGGGACGGAGCGGGGGACGAAGTTGCGCGGGGGCTGGTAGCCGTAGCGGATCAGCTTCCGCTCGATGTGGGGGAAGTGGATCGTCGGGGCGCCGAGCTGCGTGCCCGCCTGGTAGTAGTACGGGGTGTACGTCTCCAGGCCCTGGTCGGTGTAGGCGGAGAAGCCGGAGATCGTGTCGACCGAGTTCCAGATCTCCTCGTCGGTCGCGGTCGCCGCGTCCGCCGGGACGGTGTCGCAGTCCTTCAGGAGGCTGTACTGCCAAAAGCCCCAGACGTAGTCGAGGACGACCGCCTCGTAGGCCTTGTCGAGGCTGCCGACGGTGGTGAAGGTGTAGCCGTTCTCGGCGGCGTACGCGGCGTACTTCTTCTCCAGCGGCTCGCGCCGCACCAGCGCCTCCCGCTGGACGGCGTTCAGCCGGTCCCGGCACTCCTCGGTGCCGACCCGCTCGAAGAAGCGGTCGTACGCCGAGTCCTCCTTGTTCACCACGTCGTTGGGGGCGACGTAGGCCACCACGCCGTCCATGTCACGGGGGTAGAAGCGCTCGTAGTACGTGGCCGTCATGCCGCCCTTGGAGCCGCCGGTGGCCAGCCAGTTGGCGGAGTAGACCGGCTTCAGGGCCTCGTACACGCGGTGCTGGTCGCTCGCCGCCTGCCAGATGTCGAGCTTGGACCAGTCGGCCGGGGCCGGGCGGGACGGGGTGAAGAAGCGGTACTCCAGGGAGACCTGGTTGCCGTCCACGATCTGGGTGGGCTCGCGGCGCGAGGGGGTCGTGGAGACGTTGTAGCCGCTGGTGTAGAAGACCGTGGGGCGGCTGGTGTCCTTGTGCAGCACGGTGATGCGCTGCTGGAAGGTGCCCCGGTCGGGGTGGCGGTGGTCGACCGGCTGGGTGTAGTTCAGGACGAAGTAGCGGTAGCCGGGGTACGGCTTCTCCTGGATGAGGCTCATGCCGGGTATCGACAGGAGCCGGTCCTTGATGTCGGTGGGCTCGGACTCGGCGGCGGTGGCCGCGCCGGCCGCCGTGCTCAGGGTTCCTATGAACACCGTGAGCGCCAGCAGCCACCTGAGCGCCTTGCGCATGCGCACTCTCCCCTGTGAGACAGATGTGCGCCGGAAGCTATCCCAGCAACAGCCGTCCCACCAGAGGGAATTGAACGCTCCGAATCAACGGCCGGGCATACGGCCCGCGTTCAGCACAGGATCCAGCCCGAGCTGACCGAGTACCTGCCCACCGAGCCCTTGATCCACACGCAGCGGTGGCCGGCGTGCACGGTCACCGGCCCGGCGTGGTGCTTGTACCGGCCCTTGTCGACGACCGGCCGGTTGCCGCGGGCCTGCACGCTGACCGACATGGTCCGGGTGGGGCCGGGCTGTCTGGCGACGGTGACGGCGCAGACGTAGCCGTCGCGCTTGTAGACGTGGGTGACGCCGGACTTGAACGGCAGCGTCCGCACCTCGCGCCCGGCGCAGCCGCTCGCCGATTCGGCCTGCGCGGCACCCGTCGCCGTGAGCCCGAGCACCCCGGACGCGGCCAGCACGGCCGCAGCGAGCGCCAGTCGCCTGCGCGGTCGCCGGCGTATCGCACCACTGTCCACTGTCGTCCTCCCCGTCCCGGTCACGCACCCCCGTGTCCGTACTGATGTACGGACGCACGGGTGTGTCGGATGGTTGCACGACCGTCAGCGAGACGAACCGACCCGGAGCCCCGGGGCGCGGCGTCAGCGGGAGGCGCCGACCGGCTCCTCCGGCTCGGACTGGCCGACGAAGGTCCGCCACAGCTCGGCGTACCGGCCGCCGCGGGCCAGCAGCTCCTCGTGGGTGCCGTCCTCCGCGACCCGGCCGTGGTCCATCACCACCACCCGGTCCGCCCGCGCGGCGGTGGTCAGCCGGTGGGCGACCACCAGGGTCGTACGGCGACCCGCCAGGCGGTCGGTGGCCTGGTTGACCTGCGCCTCGGTGGCGAGGTCCAGGGCGGCCGTGGCCTCGTCCAGGAGCAGGATGTCCGGGTCGACCAGTTCCGCACGGGCCAGGGCGATGAGCTGGCGCTGGCCCGCCGAGAGGTTGCGGCCGCGCTCGGCGACCTCGTGCAGATAGCCGCCCTCCAGCGTGGCGATCATCTCGTGCGCGCCGACCGCGCGGGCCGCCGCCTCCACCTCGGCGTCGGTGGCGTCGGGGCGGCCGTAGGCGATGGCGTCGCGGACGGTGCCCGGGAAGAGGTAGGCCTCCTGCGGGACGACCCCGAGCCGGTGGCGGTAGGACGTGAGGTCCAGGGCGCGCAGATCCGTGCCGTCGACCGTGACCCGGCCCCGCGTCGGGTCGTAGAACCGGGCCACCAGCTTGACCAGCGTCGACTTGCCGGCGCCCGTCTCACCGACGAACGCGACCGTCTGCCCGGCCGGGATCGTCAGGTCGATGCCGGACAGCGCCTCCTCCTCGCCGCCGTACGCGAAGTGCACGCCTTCGAAGGCGATGTCACCGCGCAGGGACAGCACGTCGAGGGGTTCGTCGGCGCTCCGCGTGGACGTCGGCTCGCGCAGCATCTCCTGGATGCGGCCCAGGGAGACCGTGGCCTGCTGGTAGCCGTCGAAGACCTGGGAGAGCTGCTGGACGGGCGCGAAGAACAGGTCGATGTAGAGCAGGTACGCCACCAGGGCGCCGGTGGTCAGCGTGGCCGCCTCGACCCGGCCCGCGCCCGCGATCAGCACGGCGGCCGCGGCGACCGAGGACAGCAGCTGCACGAACGGGAAGTAGACGGATATCAGCCACTGGCCGTGGATGCGGGCGCCGCGGTAGGCGTCGCTGCGCTCGGCGAACCGCCGCCCGCCGTCCCGCTCCCGCCGGAAGGCCTGCACGATCCGCAGCCCGGCGACGGTCTCCTGGAGGTCGGCGTTCACCGTCGACACCCGCTCGCGGGCGAGTTCGTACGCCTTCACGCTCGCCCGGCGGAAGAAGAAGGTGGCCACGACCAGCGGGGGCAGGGTGGCGAAGACGACGAGCGCGAGCTGGAGGTCGAGCACCAGCAGCGCGACCATGATCCCGAAGAAGGTGACGACCGAGACGAACGCGGTGACCAGGCCGGTCTGCAGGAAGGTGGAGAGCGCGTCGACGTCCGTGGTCATCCGGGTCATGATCCGGCCGGTCAGCTCGCGCTCGTAGTAGTCCAGGCCGAGCCGCTGGAGCTGGGCGAAGATCTTCAGCCGCAGCGTGTACAGCACGCGTTCGCCGGTACGCCCGGTCATCCGGGTCTCGCCGATCTGCGCGGCCCACTGGACGAGCACGGTCAGCAGGCCGAGCAGGGCCGCCGCCCAGACCGCGCCGACCGCCATCTTCGTGACGCCCGAGTCGATGCCGTGCCGGATCAGCACCGGCAGCAGCAGGCCGGCGCCCGCGTCGACGGCGACCAGCAGCAGGCTGACGAGCAGGGGCAGCCGGAAGCCGCGCAGGAGGCGGCGCAGGCCGTAGGAGTCCTCGGGCAGGACGGCGCGGGCCTCGTCGATGTCGGGGGTGTCGGTGGCCGGGGGCAGCGCCTCGACCTGGGCGAGCAGTTCCGGGGTGGCCGGGGTGCCGGTCAGGGCCGTGTCCTTGGGCTCGCGGTCGCCGGTCCACAGCCGCGGGGTGACACCCCGCTCGGCGTCGAACTCGGCCTCCAGCTCGTCGCGGACGGAGGTGTCCTCCCGCGGCTCGGCCGGCACGGCGCGGCCCGGGGAGGTCCTGCCCAGCTCGTCCGGGTCGGTGAGCAGACGGCGGTAGAGGGCCGAGCGTTCCTGGAGCTCCTCGTGGGTGCCGAGGCCGGCGAGCCGGCCGCCGTCGAGCACGGCGATGCGGTCGGCGAGGTTGAGGGTGGAGCGGCGGTGGGCGATGAGCAGGGTCGTACGGCCCTCCATCACGTGCTTGAGCGCCTCGTGGATCTCGTGCTCGACGCGGGCGTCCACGGCCGAGGTGGCGTCGTCCAGGACCAGCAGGCGCGGGTCGGTGAGCAGGGCGCGGGCGAGGGCGACGCGCTGGCGCTGGCCGCCGGAGAGCGTGAGGCCCTGTTCGCCGACCTTGGTGTCGTAGCCGTGGGGCAGCTCCCTGATGAAGCGGTCCGCCTGGGCGGCGCGGGCGGCGGCCTCGATCTCTTCGTCGGTGGCGTCCGGGCGGCCGTAGGCGATGTTGTTGCGGACGGTGTCGGAGAAGAGGAACGAATCTTCCGGGACCAGTCCGATCGCGGCCCGCAGCGAGTCCAGGGTCAGCTCGCGGACGTCGTGGCCGCCGACCAGGACGGCGCCGTGGGTGACGTCGTAGAAGCGCGGCAGGAGCAGGGAGAGGGTGGACTTGCCGGAGCCGGAGGAGCCGACGACGGCGAGGGTCTCGCCGGGCCGGATCTCGAAGCTCAGCCCTTCCAGCACGGGACGCTCGTGGTCGTAGCCGAAGGACACGTCGTCGAACTCGACGGTCGCGGGCGCGTCGGCGGGGAGGGTCTTGGTGCCGTCCTCGAGGGTCGGCTCGGTGTCGATCAGCTCCAGGACGCGCTCGGTGCCGGCGCGGGCCTGCTGGCCGACGGTGAGGACCACCGCGAGCATGCGGACCGGGCCGACGAGCTGGGCCAGGTAGGTGGAGAAGGCCACGAAGGTGCCGAGCGTGATGTGCCCGCGTACGGCGAGCCAGCCGCCGAGGGCCAGCATGGCGACCTGGCCGAGCGCGGGCACGGCCTGGAGGGCCGGGGTGTACGTGCTGTTCAGGCGGATCGTGCGCAGGCGCCCCGCGAACAGCCGACGGCCGACCTCGCGCAGCTTGCCGGTCTCCTGGTCCTCCTGCCCGAACCCCTTCACCACGCGGACGCCGCTCACCGCGCCGTCCACCACGCCGGCCACGGCGGCGGCCTGGGCCTGGGCGTACCAGGTGGCCGGGTGGAGCCTGCTGCGGCTGCGCTTGGCGATCCAGCCGAGGGCGGGCGCGACGGCCAGGGCGACCAGGGTCAGCGGCAGCGACAGCCACGCCATGATCCCCAGGGAGATCACGAAGAGCAGGATGTTCCCGATGGTCATCGGGAGCATGAAGAGCAGACCCTGGATGAGCTGGAGGTCGCTGGTGGCGCGGCCGACGACCTGCCCGGTGGACAGCTCGTCCTGGCGGCGGCCGTCCAGCCGGGTGATCGCGCCGTACATCTCCGTCCGCAGGTCGTGCTGGACGTCGAGGGCGAGCCGGCCACCGTAGAAGCGACGGACGAAGGTGGAGGCGTAGACGAGGACGGCGGCGCCTATGAGGGCGCCGGCCCAGGGGGCCATGGCCCGGGTGTGGGCGCCGATCACGTCATCGATGATCACCTTGGTGAGCAGCGGGACGACGGCCAGGACGGCCATACCGGCGAGGGAGGAACCGAGGGCGAGGACGACGTCCTTCGGATACCGCCAGGCGTACGCCGCCAGACGTCGTGCCCATCCCCGTTGCGCTGCCACGCCGGTGCCTCCTGCTTTTGGCCGTCCTCTACCCCAGACGTCAACGCGTTCGGGGGGCGATTTCATCCCGCCGCGACGAGGGCCGGGAACTGTGCGTCGGCGGGTGCGGCGCCGTCGTGGTTCCTCGCGCAGTTCCCCGCGCCCCGGGGGGGCTGCCCCCCTTCCGGAGTCAGATTCGTACCCGCAGGTAGTACAACCGGGTCGTCTGGGCCGCGTTCTGGTTGTCGTCGCTCACCAGGAGGACCTCCAGGCGGCCGGTGTGGTCGCGGCCTGTGATCGTCATGCCCTCGATGTTGTCCAGGAGGGGATTCGGCTGGGGCTGTTTCGCCGTGGCGCCGAGGGAGGGGCAGGCGGCGATGTCGGTCAAAAGCGTCTTCCTGATCAGGCGGACGCCCGGCTGGCCGGTGAGGTTCTCGGTGCCGCTCGTGTCCGTGGCGTGGCGGAGGTCGGCCAGGTAGAGGCGGACCGTGTTGCCGACGCCGGCGGTGAAGCCGCGCTCCAGGACGAGGAGGCGGCCGTCGGGGGTCGCCTGGACCTCGGGGACGCCGAGACCGGCGTCGGTGCGGTAGGCGTACTGGGCGCCGGGCGTGAAGCGGCCGTGGTGGCGGGTCCACGTCTGGAAGCGGACGATGCCGGCGGAGTCGCCGGAGAGTGCGTATTCCATGGAGGCCAGCAGGGTGTGGCCGCCGGGCAGCAGGGTCAGGCCCTCGAAGGTCTGGTTGACGGTGGCGCGGCCGGCCGGGGCGACCTGGAGGGCGCCCGGGACCGGGAGGCGGTCGAGGATCTTGCCGTCGCGGGAGTAGCGGCGGACGGACGGCTCGGTCTCGGAGGAGACCAGCCGGGTGCCGTCCCGCTCGATGACGAGGCCCTCGGAGTCGAGGTCGGCGCCCTTCTCGTCGGCGAG
Organism: Streptomyces flaveolus; assembly: GCF_000716535.1. Taxonomy (GTDB): domain Bacteria; phylum Actinomycetota; class Actinomycetes; order Streptomycetales; family Streptomycetaceae; genus Streptomyces; species Streptomyces flaveolus_A. The sequence goes on from NZ_JNWV01000035.1 coordinate 76,490, forward strand.
GCGGACGGCCGCCCACGGCTGGAGCGTGCGGGCGTCCAGGCGGAACAGCGACGAGCGGTCGGCCAGGGCCGCGAGCGAGCCGTCCCGGTCCACGGCGAGGGCGGAGAAGTTGCCGACGAAGGTGCCGTCGTACGTGGTCTTGTCGAGCGCGTCGGAGAAGCGGTCGATCGACACGGTGGCCGAACAGGCGTGACGCTCTGCGGTGCCGGCGGTGGACCCGGCGGCGGGCCCGGCGGCGGTCAGACAGGTGGCCGCCGCCAGGCCGGCGGTGAGGGTGGCGAGTACGGTTCTCAGGCGCATGACCGTCACCGTAGGACCCGTCGGTGACATGCGCGAGACCGCCTCGTGAAGCGTCAGCCCCGCGGCGGTACGGCGACGAACGCCTCGCGCGGCTGGCTGGTCGGGGTGTAGCGGGTGACGCCGGTGGTGGTCGGCACCAGGTCCTTGTGGATCGCCTTGGCGACGTTCTGGATGGTGGTGACGCCGTAGCTCATGGTGCTGTTGTCCTGCGTCAGCACGGTGATCATGTAGTCGCGGCCGGCGCCGTTGAAGGTGCCCAGGCTGTGCACCCGCCAGCCGTGCGTGGAGCGCTGCAGCCAGCCGTTCTTGACGTGCACGGAGACGGAGGACGGCGCGCCGGCCGGGGTGCCCCAGCGCTGCGAGGAGACGACCTGGCCCATCAGCTTCAGGATGTAGGCCCGGGAGTTGTCGCTCAGCACGCTGTTCTTGGCGGTGACGAGCTTGAGGAGCTTCTGCTCGTCGGTGACGTTCTCCTGGGTCAGGCCCCAGTAGCCGTTCGCGCCCGGCACGGTCTTGGTCATGCCGGCGGCGGCCAGGAAACCCTTGATCTTCGTCATGCCGAGCTGCTTCCACAGCTTGCTGGTCGCGTTGTTGTCGGACTGGGTGATCATGGCCTTGGCGAGCGACTGCTCGGTGCTCGTCAGGTACCGGTTGTGCTTCTTCGCGTCCCACAGCAGCGTGGCGAGCACGGTGACCTTGACGGTGCTGGCCGAGTCGTAGGCGCTGGTGGCCCGCAGGGTGCAGGTGGTGTTGGTGCTGCGGTCGTACAGACCGACGGCGACCGTGCCCTTGCGGTTCGTGAGGGCGGCCGTGATGTCCTTCTTCAGCTTCGCGGCCAGGCCCGCCTTGGCGGACGTACAGGTCACGGTCGGCGTGGCCGCGGCGGCCGGGGCGGCGGCGACGACCGTCGGTACGAGCAGCGCGGCACTGACGGCGGCCGCGAGCGCGCCGGCCCGGCCGGATATCCGGTAAGTCATGGAAAGTTCCCCCTTGGACGTCGTACGGGCGTCCCCCTGAACGCCGTTGAGCGCACCCGTGCGCTGCATGACTGGACTCGCGGGGGTGGTCGATAGTTGTACGCGCGTTCGGGGAAGGGGGGTTCCTCACAGGTGCCGCCCGGACGTGCGGCGGTCCCGGCGAAGTAGCGTCACGACGCATGGTGTCTCTGTTCGCGTTCTTCGGCCCGCCCGCGATCACACTTCTCCTCTTCGCCGTTGGGACGGTCCCGTACGCGCTGTGGGTGTCCAGGAGGAAGCCCTCGCGGCCGGCCCGGTGGGCCGTGATCGGGGTCGCGGCGGCGATCGCCGGCTATGGGGCGGCGAGCGTCTACGGGCTCGCCTTCACGAACCCGCTCGACCTGTGCGGGGACAGGGGCGGCGACGGTGTGTACCGGGATGCCGGACGGGACTACGGCCTGACTTCGGCGAGCGTGGGCGGCTTCCCCCCGTCCGTCACCTGTCATTGGACCAGCGGCCACAACACCGAGGAGGTGTGGTTCTGGGCCCCGCCTTTGCTGTACGCGGGGCTGGCCTGCTCCGCCGTCTGCTCCGTTCTGCTTCTCCTCAACCGCCACGCGCACGGAAACACCCCTCGCGACAACGGGCGTGACGCGTAGACGGGATGCGGCGTCTACGGTCCTACTAGTCCCACTTCTTCCCTCACACCGGCGAAGGCGGTCTCGCCGGTGGGCGTGTCCCGTGGGCCGGCGCCCACCATGGCGGTGCCCGGCGCGCTGCCGGGCATCCCGACTCCCCTTCCTGGAGAGCCACATGAAGCAGCAGCTCCGCAGTTGGACGCTCGCCGCCGCCCTCGCCCTGACCGCCGTGCTCGTGCCCGCCGAAGCCGCGACGGCCCGTGCCGCCCAGCCCTCCTGCCCCGACGGCTCCGTCTGTTTCTGGAGCGGCGAGGGCTTCGGCGGTGACTACTGGGAGTGGACCGCCCGCAGCGGCTACCGCGACCTGCCGCCGAGCCTCCACGACCACGTGGGCTCCTTCGTCGCCTCGACCCGCGCCTGCTTCATCAACTGGGGCCCGGTGGAGAAGCGGGACGTCTTCAACGGGGACTGGCGCTCCCGCTACCGCGGCGACTTCGGCGGCCGGATGGACGCGGTGGGGCCGGGCGGCTGCTGACGGGAGGCGGCAGGGCCGGGCTGTTCGCCTGAATCGGAAAACCGTACAGCGCTTGGCCTACAGTGGCGGGTGACGTGCACTGTACGGACGTCGTGCCGCAGGGATACGGGCGCGAACTCGTCAGCGCCGTCAGCGCGGCGAGGTCCGGCCCCGGCGGCAACCGGAGCCGGACCGCAGCGCATGCGCCGGGTGGGTCCGGCCGATCAGAGGCCGGTCGGACTCGCCTTGCCATCGGCGAAGTCGTCCCGTTCGGCCCGAACCCCTCACGTCGTCGCCCTACTTGGCGAACGTCTGCACACACACCGCGACAAGGGGAGCCAGTGGCGTCAGGATCGCGACCGTGACCCGCACCCACCGGGGAAGCGGTTCCGGCTCGCGTTCCGCGGTGCCACTCCTTCTCCTTGCCATGCCAGCGCTCCTCTCGCCGTAGCGTCCCGCGCTGCGGGATCCGGCCCTGGCGGACCGGAGCACTGGACGGCGATCGAAGCACCAGCGGCACAGAGCATACTGGCTCCCTCTGGCCGGCCGGTCACCTTCCGACCATCAAGTCACGTGCCTGTGCGCGCAGTTGTCCGGCTAGCCGGCCGCCTGGCCCAGGTGCGTCGGTGCGAACATCCGCAGCACGGCCGGGAGCACCACCACCGACGGGCCCGAGGTCGCCAGGGCCTTGGTCAGGTCGACCTCCAGGGTTTCCGGGGTCGTGCGCACCCCCGGTACGCCGAAGGACTCGGCGAGGGCCACGTAGTCGGGGCGGGTGAGTTCCGTCGCCGTCGCCTGACCGAAGGCGTCCGTCATGTACTCGCGGAGGATGCCGTAGCCGCCGTCGTCGACGATCAGCCAGGTGACGTTCAGGCCGTACTGCTTCGCCGTCGCCAGTTCGGCGATCGAGTAGAGCGCCCCGCCGTCGCCCGACACCGCCAGGACCGGGCGCGTCGGGTCGGCCGCCGCCGCACCCAGGGCCGCCGGGAAGCCGTACCCGAGGCCGCCCGCGCCCTGGGCGGAGTGCATGGTGTTGGGGGCCTGCGGGTCGAAGGCGGACCAGGCCCAGTAGGCCAGGATCGTCATGTCCCAGAAGGACGGGGAGTCGGCGGGCAGGGCGCGGCGGACCGACGCCAGCACGTCCTGTTCCAGGGTGAGTTCCTGGGCGGCTATCCGCTCGGACACGCGGGCCAGGAGGTCCCGCACCCGCTCGGGCGCGGAGTCGTCCGTGCGCTCCTCCACCGTCTCCAGCAGCGCCTGGAGGGCCGGCCGGGCGTCCGCGTGGATGCCGAGGGCCGGGTGGTTGGACTCCAGTTTGCCGAGGTCCGCCTCGATCTGGATCACGCGGCCCCGGGGCTTGAACGTGTGGTAGTTGGACGACAGTTCACCGAGGCCCGAGCCGACCACCAGCAGGACGTCCGCGTCCTCCAGGAAGTCCGTCGTGTGCCGGTCCTCCAGCCAGGACTGCAACGACAGGGGGTGGTGCCACGGGAACGCGCCCTTGCCGCCGAAGGTCGTCACCACGGGTGCCTTGAGCTTCTCGGCCAGCCGGCGCAGCTTGCCCGACGCGTCCGCGCGTACGACCCCGCCGCCCGCGATGATCGCGGGTCGGGCGGCGCGGGAGAGCAGGTCGGCCGCCACCGCCGTCAGCTCGGGGCGCGGGACCAGGTCGTCCGGGGTCGCGTCCATCGCCGTCACCACGGGCAGCGAGGTCTCGGCCAGCAGGACGTCCTGCGGGATCTCCACCCACACCGGGCCGTGCGGGGCCGTCAGGGCCGACTTCCAGGCCGCCGCGAGGGCGGAGGGGATCTGGGAGGGGGTGCGGACCGTGTGCACCGACTTCACCACGCCCCGGAACGAGGCCGCCTGGTCCGGCAGTTCGTGGAGGTAACCGTGCCGGCCGCCGCCCAGGCCCGCCGTCGGGATCTGGCTGCTGATCGCCAGCACCGGCGCGCTGGCCGCCGCCGCCTCCTGGAGCGCGGCCAGTGACGTCAGCGCGCCCGGACCCGTCGAGAGCAGCAGCGGGGCCGCCTCACCCGTGATCCGGCCGTACGCGTCCGCCGCGAAGCCCGCGTTGTTCTCCACCCGCAGGCCCACGTACCGCAGGGAGGAGCGGCGGAGCGCGTCGAACATGCCGAGGGCGTGCTGGCCGGGGAGGCCGAAGACGGTCGTCGCGCCCAGCCCGGCCAGCGTCTCCACGACCAGGTCTCCGCCGTTGCGCCCCGGGGGTGGGTTCAGGGCGGCGGTGATCTGCGCCGGCGTCGGGCGGAGTACCAGGTCGTGGTCGTGAGTCACTTCGCTTCCGCGTCCTTCCGGGCCGCCGCGATCTGGCGGCTCATGATGGTGGTCAGTTCGTACGCCGTGTGGGAGGCCGCGACCGAGGTGATCTCGGCGTGGTCGTAGGCCGGGGCCACCTCGACGACGTCCGCCGACACCAGGTTGCAGCCGGCCAGCCCGCGCAGGATCTCCAGCAGCTCGCGGGAGGTCATGCCGCCCGCCTCCGGCGTGCCGGTGCCGGGCGCGTGGGCCGGGTCGAGGCAGTCGATGTCGATGGAGATGTACAGCGGGCGGTCGCCGATGCGCTGACGCAGCTGGTCGGCCACCTCGTCGGCGCCCCGGCGGTAGATGTCGGCGGACGTGACGATGCCGAAGCCCATCTTCTCGTCGTCCGTGAGGTCCTGCTTGCCGTACAGCGGGCCACGGGTGCCGACGTGCGACAGGGCGGACGTGTCGAGGATGCCCTCCTCGACCGCGCGGCGGAACGGGGTGCCGTGCGTGTACTCGGCGCCGAAGTAGGTGTCCCAGGTGTCCAGGTGGGCGTCGAAGTGCAGCAGGGCGACCGGGCCGTGCTTCTTCGCCACCGAGCGCAGCAGCGGCAGCGCGATGGTGTGGTCGCCGCCCAGGGTCATCAGGCGGGCGCCCGTGCCGAGCAGCTCGTCCGCCGCCGCCTCGATGGTCTCCACGGCCTCGTTGATGTTGAACGGGTTCACGGCGATGTCGCCGCCGTCCGCGACCTGGGCGAGGGCGAACGGGGAGGCGTCCTGCGCCGGGTTGTACGGGCGCAGCAGCCGGGACGCCTCGCGGATGGCGTTGCCGCCGAAGCGGGCGCCCGGCCGGTACGAGACGCCGGAGTCGAACGGCACGCCCACGACGGCGACGTCGGCGGTGCCGACCTCGTCCAGGCGGGGCAGCCGGGCGAAGGTCGCGGGGCCGGCGTACCGCGGGATGCGGGAGGAGTCGACGGGGCCGCGGGGCGTCTCGTTGCTGCTCATGGTGAAATGCCTTCTTTCCAGCGCTTCATCGCGCTTGTACTGCTTTCCCTATGACTCTACTGGTGAGCCGGGACCGGTTCGGACGGGAGTTCGGGGGAGCGTCCGGCGAGGCGCTCGCGCCAGGTGGCGAGGACCGTCTCGTCGGTGGGCCTCGTGGCCAGGGAGACGGCGACGTAGGCCGCGAGGGAGGCCAGCAGGCCGTAGTAGACGGGCTCGTTGGCGAGGATGCCGTAGCCGGCCATCAGACCGATGACGGCGAGGCCGCCGACGATCACGGAGGCGAGCGCGCCCTGGACGGTGCCGCGCTTCCACAGCAGGCCGCCCAGGATGGGCACGAGCAGGCCGCCGACGAGGAGGTTGTACGCCACGGTGAGCGCCTCGACCACGTTGTTCAGCGCGATCGCCGTGCCGATCACCGCCAGGCCCATGACCAGGATGAACACGCGGTTGCCCTTGACCTCGTCGTGGTCCTCGCCGTCACGTCGTACGACCCCGCGCAGCCGGGACCAGATGTCGTTGTTGGCGACCGTGGCACAGGCGATCAGGGCGCCGGATGACGTCGACATCACGGCGGCGAGGGCGGCGGCCAGGACGAGTCCGCGCACGCCGACCGGGAGTTCGTCCTTGACGATGGTGGCGAAGGCGTCGTCGGGGCTGCCCAGCTTGGGGTAGAGCACCTTGGCGGCCGTACCGATCACCGCGCCGGCCAGGGCGTAGGCCAGGCAGTAGGTTCCGGCCACCGTGCCGCCCCACTTGGCGGTCCTGTCGCTGCGGGCGGTGAACACGCGCTGCCAGATGTCCTGGCCGATCAGCATGCCGAACGTGTAGATGAGGACGTAGGTGAAGATCGTCTCGCCGCCGATGCCCAGCGGGTCGAAGTACCCGGTCGGCAGCTTGGCCTTCATCTCGGAGAAGCCGCCCGCCTTGACGACCGCGATCGGCAGGAGCAGGAGCAGCACGCCGATGGTCTTGACGACGAACTGGACCATGTCCGTCAGGGTGATCGACCACATGCCGCCGAGGGTCGAGTACGCGACGACGATCGAGCCGCCGAGGATGATCGCGACCGTGCGGTTCATGTCGAAGAGCACGTCGAAGATCGTGGCGTAGGCGATGGTGGAGGTCACCGCGAGCATGAGGGTGTACGCCCACATGACCACGCCCGAGATCACGCCGGCCCGCCCGCCGTAGCGCAGGTCGAGCATCTCGGAGACCGTGTACACCTTCAGGCGGGCGATCCGTGCCGAGAAGAAGACCGACAGGGCGAGCAGGCCGAGGCCGATGGTGAAGACCATCCAGGCGCCGGAGAGGCCGTACTGGTAGCCGAGGCCCACGCCGCCGATGGTGGAGGCGCCGCCGAGGACGATCGCCGCCATGGTGCCGGAGTACATGGCGGGCCCGAGGCGGCGGCCGGCCACCAGGAACTCGCTCTTGGACTTGGCGCGGCGCATGCCCCACCAGCCCATGGCGAGCATGCCGGCGAGATAGACGACGATCACTGTGTAGTCGACGGCCATGGGGCCCTCCTTCGCGCACTGTCCGGTGGCGTGTCGTGCAGGTGCTTCGGGGATGTGCCGGCAGCGGCTCGCGGGGACATCCGCCCGTACCCGCGGCTGCCGTGCCCCTTGAGGCTAGGTGGCCGGAAAGCGACTGCGAAGTGTACGTTTCATCCATATGGACGGGGCGGGATGGAGGGAACGCACACCATGCCGGAGACGATCGCCCCAGCGGTCCCACCGACCCCACCGGTCGCACTCCAGGCCCTGCTGGCCCGCGACGACCTCGCGCTGCGGCAGATCGCCGGGCCGACGGACCCGGGGATCGTGATCCACTGGGCGCACACCTCGGAGATGGCCGACCCCTACCCCTATCTACTGGGCGGCGAGCTGCTGCTCACGGCCGGGGTGCACATCCCCGAGGCGGCCGGATCGGGCACCTACTTCGACGACTACGTCTCCCGGATCGTGGCGGCGGGCGGCGCGGCCCTCGGCTTCGGGGTGGCCCCGGTGCACGACACGGTCCCGCGCGCCCTGGTCGCCGCCTGCGACCGGTACGGGCTGCCGCTGCTGGAGGTCCCGCCGCAGACCACGTTCTCCGGGGTGGCCCGCGCGGTCTGGCAGCTGATGGCACAGGCCCGGCTGGCCGAACTGCGCCGGGTCACCGAGGCCCAGCAGAGTCTGGCGGCCGCCGCCTCCCGGCCGGATCCGGTCCCCTCGGTCCTGCGTCAGCTCGCCCAGCGCCTGGGCGGCCGGGCGGTGCTCTACGGGCCCGACGGCACGGAGGTCGCGGGGGCGGGCCGGGAGACACCGGAGGGCGCGCGGACGGCACTGGCGGAGCTGGCGGGGGTGGTCCGGCACCCCACCGCTTCCGGACCGACCGCTCCGCCCGGCCGGCCGCACTCCGCGACGGCCGCTCACCCGGCCCCTTCCCTACCGAGCGCTCCCCCCGGCCGGCCGCACGCAACCCCTTCCGCACCGACCGCACCGGCCCCCCGCCCGCACCCCACCTCCGCCACCGACACCCACGGCGCCACCCACCTCGCGGTCTACGCCCTCGGGGCCGGGGAAGGGTTCGTGCTCGGGGTGGCCGCTCCCCGGCGCGACCCGGGTGACCACACCATCGCCTCCGTCGCCGCCGTCCTGCTGGCCCTGCTGACCGGTGAGCACCAGAGCGGGGCCGGGGCGGCCCGCTCCTCCGCGCTCGTCCGGCTGCTGCTCGGCGCCCCGCCCGAGGAGGTGGCGCCACTGCTCGGCACCGGGCAGTGGCTCGTGGTGCACGCGCGGCCGGAGGCCCAGGCCCCGGACGCGGTCGCCGCCTCCGCGCTGGGCGCCGCCCTGGGCTCGCCGCTGGTCGACCTCGCCCGTGATGTCGTACGGGTGCTGGTGCCGGCGGACCGGGAACCGGAGCCGCAGCCCGGCTGGACGCTCGGGGTGAGCGCCGCGGCCGGACCCCGGGAGTGGCCGGCCGCCGACACCCAGGCCGCCCGCGCCCTCGCCCGGGCCCGCGCCACCCGCACCCCGCTGGTCCGGCACGCGGCCCGGCCGGCGCTGGCGGACCTGGTGCCGTCGGCGGACGCCGAGACCCACGCCCGTACGCTGCTCGCCCCCCTCGCGGGGCAGGCCGCGCTCGCCGACACCCTGCGCACCTGGCTGTCCCTGCACGGCAGTTGGGATCGCACGGCGGTGGCGCTGGACGTGCACCGCAACACCGTGCGGCAGCGGATCGCCCGCTGCGCCGCCCTGTTGGCCGCCGATCTGGACGATCCGGACGTGCGCATGGAGCTGTGGTTCGCGCTGCGCCGTGACTGACGGCGACCGTGGGTGAACCCCGTCCCAGCGGGCGATATGCCGAGGACGCGCGCGGTGCGCTGCCCCACAATGGGAGGCATGCCGATATCCGGGACACCCAGCCGCGCCCAGCTCGTCGACCACCTGGTGCGCACGCGTATCGCGGGGGACGTCGCCACGCCCCGCGAGAACAACCTCTCCCACTACCGTCAGCTCGCCAACGGTGTCCGCAACTTCTGGCTCGGCCTGGAGCTGGGTGACCGCTGGACGGACGAGCAGGACGTGCTCGCGGTCATGGCGGAGCGGGTGGGTGTCAACGACGACCCCGAGTACCGGTACGGGCAGGACACCATCGACCCCGAGCTGACCGTGGACGCCCTCGACCGCATGGCGGCGCGGCTGCGCAAGGCGGCCGAGGACCGGCAGCGCGTGCTGTTCGCGACCGGGCACCCGGGCGGTCTGCTGGACGTCCACCGGGCCACGGCCGCCGCGCTGCGCGCCGCCGGCTGCGAGATCGTGGTCATCCCGGACGGGCTGCGGACGGACGAGGGGTACGTGATGCAGTTCGCGGACGTGGCCGTGCTGGAGCACGGGGCGACGCTGTGGCACACCCACTCCGGCGAGCCGATGCGGGCCATTCTCACGGCACTCGAGCGGGAGGGGCGCCCGCTGCCGGACCTGGTGGTCGCCGACCACGGCTGGGCCGGGTACGCGGGACAGCACGGCGTCGACTCCGTCGGGTACGCCGACTGCAACGACCCGGCGCTGTTCCTCGCCGAGTCCGAGGGCACCGTGCAGGTCGTCGTCCCGCTGGACGACCATGTGGTGAGCCCGCGTCACTACGACCCGATGACGGCGTACCTCCTCGCCGCGGCGGGCCTTTCCTGACTCCCCGTCACGGTCTCTTCTGGCGCTCGGTGAAACCGATGTGCGGCCCCGCGCGCGCGGGGCCGCACATCGTCATTCGTTGGCCGGCTCAGTGGCCGCCGCCGCCACCTCCTCCGTGGCCGCCGCCGCCACCGCCGCCGTGACCGCCGCCACCGCCGCCGTGACCGCCACCGCCGTGGCCACCGCCACCGCCGCCGTGACCGCCACCGCCGTGGCCTCCGCCACCGCCGTGGTCGCCGCCGTAGCCGCCGTGGTCACCGCCGCCGCCGTGGTCGCCGCCGTAGCCGCCGTTGTCGCCACCGTAGCCGCCGTAGCCGCCGCCGTAGCCGCCGTCGTCGTCATCGTCGCCCCAGTTCCAGCTGTAGGAACTGTGGCTGTTGTAGTCCGAGGCTGAGGCGGTTCCGGCCGTGCCGATCGCGGCTCCGCCGGCCAGCAGCAGGCCACTGGCGGAAATCGCGACAAGACGCCTCGCGCGCTGTGATCGCATGGGAATACCTTCCATCTCCATCGTCTCTCACGACTCCCGAAGGGGAGGCGCGAGGTGGATGGCCGTCGCCGCTGCGAAAGGGGAAGAATGCGGCGCGGTCTTCAGGTGTCACCGCAGCCAGTTGAAACCGAAACGGCGCTGGGCACCTCGCATAGCGGGTCTGCCGGGCATGCCGTTCACTGCGGCCTTCACTCAGAGAGCCTAATCCCACATAGGTCACGCGTCATCTCGAGGAGAACCCCTGTCACGCCTGTCTCGGCACGCGGACGACACCCTCCTGGATGACCGAGATGGCGAGCCGCCCGTCCTGGGTGTAGATACGCGCCTGGCCGAGGCCCCGGCCGCCGTGCGCGGACGGCGACTCCTGGTCGTACAGCAGCCATTCGTCGGCCCGGAAGGGGCGGTGGAACCACATCGCGTGGTCCAGGGAGGCCCCGACCACGTCGCCGACGGCCCAGCCGCCGCGCCCGTGCGCGAGCAGCACGGAGTCGAGCAGGGTCATGTCGGAGACGTAGGTGGCGAGGACGACGTGCAGCAGGGGTTCGTCGACGGCGCCGCCGAGCTTGCCGTTGGTGCGGAACCACACCTGGGAGTGGGGTTCGCGCGGCTCGCCGTACCGACCGTACGGCGGCTCGTCCACGTACCTGAGGTCGATCGCCTCGCGCGCCTGAAGGAACCGTTCCACGACGTCGGGGGCGAGGTGGCCGTAGCCGCGCAGCCGCTCCTGGGAGGTCGGCAGGGTCGCCGGGTCGGGCGCGGCGGGCATGGGCGCCTGGTGCTCCAGGCCGTCCTCGTACGCCTGGAAGGACGCGGACAGGTGGAAGATCGGCTTGCCGTGCTGGACGGCCACCACCCGGCGGGTGGTGAAGGACCGGCCGTCACGGATGCGGTCCACGGTGTACACGATCGGCGCGCCCGGGTCGCCTGGGCGCAGGAAGTACGCGTGCAGGGAGTGGGCGGGCCGGTCCGCGGGGACCGTCCGCCCGGCGGCGACCAGCGCCTGCGCCGCCACCTGTCCGCCGAAGACGCGGGGGACGACGGCGGAGCGGGACCGGCCGCGGAAGATGTTCTCCTCGATCTGCTCCAGGTCGAGCAGATCGAGGAGATCCTGGAGTGCCTGGCTCATGGTGTGCGGTTGTACCAGCCAGTGATCGCTCGTCGGTGTCCGGGGCCTTACAGGCCCATGTCCTTGGCGATGATCGTCTTCATGATCTCGCTGGTGCCGCCGTAGATGCGGTTGACGCGGTTGTCCGCGTACAGGCGCGCGATCGGGTACTCGTTCATGTAGCCGTAGCCGCCGTGCAGCTGGAGGCAGCGGTCGATCACGCGGTGGGCGACCTCGGTGCAGAAGAGCTTGGCGGAGGCGGCCTCGGCAGGGGTCAGCTCGCCGGCGTCCAGGGCCTCCAGGGCGCGGTCGGCGACCGCCTCGGCGGCGTCCACCTCGGCCTGGCAGGCGGCCAGCTCGAACTTGGTGTTCTGGAAGTGGGCGACCGGCTTGCCGAAGACGGTGCGCTCCTGCACGTAACTCTTGGCGAACCGGACGGCGGCCTTGGCCTGGGCGTAGGCGCCGAAGGCGATGCCCCAGCGCTCGGAGGCCAGGTTGTGGCCGAGGTAGGAGAAGCCCTTGTTCTCCTCGCCGAGCAGGTCCTCGACCGGGACCTTGACGTCGACGAAGGCCAGCTCCGCGGTGTCGGAGGTGCGCAGGCCCAGCTTGTCCAGCTTGCGGCCGATGGAGTAGCCCTCGGACTTGGTGTCCACGGCGAACAGGGAGATGCCGTGGCGGCGGTCCTCGGCGGTGGGCGCGGCCGTGCGGGCGCAGACGATCACCTTGTCGGCGTGCACACCGCCGGTGATGAAGGTCTTGGCGCCGTTGAGGACGTAGTGCGTGCCGTCCTCGGAGAGCTTGGCGGTGGTCTTCATGCCCGCGAGGTCGGAGCCGGTGCCCGGCTCGGTCATCGCGATGGCCCACATCTCCTCGCCGGTGACGAACTTCGGCAGGTAGCGCTTCTTCTGCTCGTCGGTGGCGAGCATCTTGATGTAGGGCAGGGCGAGCAGTACGTGCACGCCGGAGCCGCCGAACTGCACGCCGGCGCGGGCGGTCTCCTCGTAGAGGACGGCCTCGAACTTGTGGGTGTCCAGGCCCGCGCCGCCGAACTCCTCGGGCACGCTGATGCCGAAGATGCCCAGCTCGCCGAGCTTGTAGTAGAAGTCGCGCGGCGCCTGGCCGGCGGCGAACCACTCGTCGTACACCGGCACGACCTCGGCCTCGATGAAGGCGCGAAGGGTCTCCCGGAACGCCTCGTGATCCTCGTTGAACACCGTACGGCGCACGCCGCCACCTCCACGTACCTGACATCGGCATGTCTAAGCGCTTGCTCACTCACCGTACCGGCGAGTACGGAACCCCGTCCAGGGGGGTCCCGCCGTAACGCTCGTCACGCTCCCCCGAGGAGCGGAAGCGGCAGCCGGAGAGCGGGCCACGCACGGGCCCGGTCACCCTGACGCGGACGTGGAAGCAGGCGCCGGCCTGGCCGTGCGGCGGCACCACGAGCAGCCGGGCGGGCCCGACACGGAGATCGTCGGCGACCCGATGCGGAGCGGCGTGCTCACCCGGTACTCGGCGCCCACCCGAGCGTGCTCGTGTCCGACGCGGAACGACCGGCCCCCAGCACCCTCGAACCCGTCACTCCCCCGGCCGGGCCGGCCGACGGCACTCCCCCTGCCGCCGACCCGTGTGAACGGCTCCGCCGGCTACTCCTCGCCCGCCGCCTCGAACGCCCCCCGCGCCATCCGGTGCAGCAGGGACGCCGTCGTGCCCCGGCCGGGGAGCGTGCCGGCGCGGCCGAGGTGGGGGGTGGAGTTGAGCAGGCCGAAGACCGAGTGGACGGCCGAGCGGGCGGCCGGTTCGGTCAGGCCCGGGTACACCGCGCGGACCACCTCCACCCACAGCTCCACGTACTGCCGCTGGAGCTGCCGCACCAGCTTGCGGTCGCTGTCCCGCAGGCGGTCCAGCTCGCGGTCGTGCAGGGTGATCAGGGGGCGGTCGTCCAGGGCGAAGTCGATGTGGCCCTCGATCAGGGAGTCGAGGATGCGGGTCGCGGGGACCCCGTCGGCCTCCGCCAGCCGGCGCTTGGCCCCGGTCAGCAGCTGTCCGCTGATGCCGACCAGCAGCTCGGCGAGCATCGCGTCCTTGCCCGGGAAGTGCCGGTAGAGGCCGGGGCCGCTGATGCCGACCGCGGCGCCTATCTCGTCGACACCGACGCCGTGGAACCCGCGCTCGGCGAACAGCCGGGCGGCCTCCTTGAGGATCTGCTCGCGGCGGGTGGGGGCGTCGGTTCTGGTGACCATGCAGACAATTCTAGACAGCGAGGTTAGCGGTCGTTAACCTGGTGGCGATGGTTAACGCTCATTAACAGGTTCGATCACCGGTGAGGGGAACCGCAGGATGCACGAGGCACCGGAGCTCCAGAGCGCGGCAGATCCCGCGTCGGAGGCCTGGCGGGCCAATGAACAGGCGCATCTCGCCCTCGTGGAGGAGCTGCGCGCCAAGCTGGCCGCGGCGGCCCTCGGCGGCGGCGAGAAGGCGCGGGCCCGGCACACCGCGCGCGGCAAGCTGCTGCCGAGGGACAGGGTGGACACACTGCTCGACCCGGGCTCGCCCTTCCTGGAGCTGGCCCCGCTCGCGGCCGACGGGATGTACGAGAGACAGGCCCCGGCCGCCGGGGTGATCGCCGGCATCGGCCGGGTCAGCGGGCGCGAGTGCGTGATCGTCGCGAACGACGCCACGGTCAAGGGCGGCACGTACTACCCGATGACGGTGAAGAAGCACCTGCGCGCCCAGGAGGTGGCCCTCGACAACCGGCTGCCCTGCGTCTATCTGGTCGACTCCGGCGGCGCCTTCCTGCCGATGCAGGACGAGGTGTTCCCGGACCGGGACCACTTCGGGCGGATCTTCTACAACCAGGCCCGGATGTCCGGCGCGGGCATCCCGCAGATCGCGGCCGTGCTCGGCTCCTGCACGGCCGGCGGGGCGTACGTCCCGGCGATGAGCGACGAGGCCGTGATCGTCCGCAACCAGGGCACGATCTTCCTGGGCGGCCCGCCCCTGGTGAAGGCGGCCACCGGCGAGGTCGTGACGGCGGAGGAGCTGGGCGGCGGAGAGGTCCACTCCCGGGTCTCCGGGGTCACCGACCACCTCGCCGAGGACGACGCGCACGCCCTCAGGATCGTCCGGAACATCGTCGCCACTCTCCCGGCCCGGCAGTCCCCGCCCTGGGAAGTCGCGCCCGTCACCGAGCCGAAGGTCGACCCGTACGGCCTCTACGGCGCGGTGCCCGTCGACTCCCGCACCCCCTACGACGTCCGCGAGATCATCGCCCGCGTGGTCGACGGCTCCCGGTTCGCCGAGTTCAAGAGCGAGTTCGGGCAGACCCTGGTCACCGGCTTCGCCCGGATCCACGGCCACCCGGTCGGGATCGTCGCCAACAACGGCATCCTGTTCTCCGAGTCCGCCCAGAAGGGCGCCCACTTCATCGAGCTGTGCGACCAGCGCGGCATCCCGCTGGTGTTCCTCCAGAACATCTCCGGCTTCATGGTCGGCAAGGACTACGAGGCCGGTGGCATCGCCAAGCACGGCGCCAAGATGGTGACCGCGGTCGCCTGCACGCGCGTGCCGAAGCTGACAGTGGTGGTCGGCGGCTCGTACGGCGCGGGCAACTACTCGATGTGCGGCCGGGCCTACTCCCCCCGCTTCCTGTGGATGTGGCCGGGCGCCAAGATCTCCGTCATGGGCGGCGAGCAGGCCGCGTCCGTGCTGGCGACCGTCAAGCGGGACCAGCTGGAGGCGCGCGGGGAATCCTGGCCCGCCGAGGACGAGGAGGCGTTCAAGGCGCCCATCCGCGCGCAGTACGAACGCCAGGGCAACGCCTACTACGCCACCGCCCGGCTCTGGGACGACGGCGTCATCGACCCGCTCGAGACTCGTCAGGTGCTGGGCCTCGCCCTGACGGCCTGCGCCAACGCGCCTCTGGGAGACCCCCAGTTCGGCGTCTTCCGGATGTGAGGAGGGGAACCGTGTTCGACACAGTGCTGGTGGCCAACCGGGGCGAGATCGCCGTACGCGTCATCCGAACGCTCCGCTCGCTGGGCGTGCGCTCGGTGGCGGTCTTCTCCGACGCCGACGCCGACGCGCGGCACGTCCGGGAGGCCGACACGGCGGTACGGATCGGTCCGGCGCCGGCCGCCGAGAGCTATCTGTCGGTGGAGCGGCTGCTTGAGGCTGCCGCCCGCACCGGCGCCCAGGCCGTCCACCCCGGCTACGGCTTCCTCGCGGAGAACGCGGGCTTCGCCCGCGCCTGCGAGGAGGCGGGGCTGGTGTTCATCGGCCCGCCGGCGGACGCCATCGCGCTCATGGGCGACAAGATCCGTGCCAAGGAGACGGTGCAGGCGGCCGGGGTGCCGGTGGTGCCGGGCGGCCGTGACCCCGAGCTCGCCGAGGCGGCCCGCGCGCTGGGCGCGCCCGTGCTGCTCAAGCCCTCCGCCGGGGGCGGCGGCAAGGGCATGCGGCTGGTGCGGGACATGACCGTGCTTGAGGAGGAGATCGCCGCCGCCCGCCGCGAGGCCCGCGCCTCCTTCGGCGACGACACCCTGCTGGTGGAGCGGTGGGTCGACCGGCCCCGGCACATCGAGATCCAGGTGCTGGCCGACGGCCACGGCAACGTGGTCCACCTCGGCGAGCGCGAGTGCTCCCTCCAGCGGCGCCACCAGAAGATCATCGAGGAGGCGCCGAGCGTGCTCCTCGACGAGAGGACCCGGGCCGCGATGGGCGAGGCGGCCGTACAGGCGGCCCGTTCGTGCGGGTACCGGGGCGCGGGCACGGTGGAGTTCATCGTCCCGGGCGGCGACCCTTCGCAGTACTACTTCATGGAGATGAACACCCGTCTCCAGGTGGAACACCCGGTCACCGAACTCGTCACCGGGCTGGACCTGGTGGAGTGGCAGCTGCGGGTGGCCGCCGGGGAGCCGCTGGGGTTCGCGCAGGAGGACCTGCGGCTGACCGGCCACGCGGTGGAGGCCCGGATCTGCGCGGAGGACCCCGCGCGCGGGTTTCTGCCGTCCGGTGGCACGGTCCTGCTGCTGAACGAACCGCAGGGCGACGGCGTGCGCACCGACTCCGGGCTCACCGAGGGCACCGAGGTCGGCAGCCTGTACGACCCGATGCTGTCCAAGGTGATCGCGTACGGCCCCGACCGCGAGACGGCGCTGCGCAAGCTCCGTTCGGCGCTCGCGGAGACGGTCACGCTGGGCGTGCAGACCAACGCGGGCTTCCTGCGCCGGCTGCTCGCGCACCCGGCGGTCGTCGCGGGCGAGTTGGACACGGGCCTGGTCGAGCGCGTCGTGGACGAGCTGGTCTCCACGGACGTGCCCGAGGAGGTGTACGAGGCGGCGGCGGCCGTACGCCTGGAGCGGCTGAAGCCGCGTACGGAGGGCTGGGTCGACCCCTTCTCGGTGCCGAGCGGCTGGCGCCTGGGCGGTACCCCGAGGCCGCCCGCCTTCCACGTGCGGGTGCAGGACCCGGTGGCGTACACGCCCCGGGGCACCCACACCGTCACCGGCGACCGCGTGACCGTCACCCTCGACGGCGTCCGGCACACCTTCCACCGGGCCGGTGACTGGATCGGCCGCGACGGCGATGCCTGGCAGGTGCGCGACCACGACCCGGTGGCCGCGTCGCTGAACCGCGCGGCCCACGCGGGCGCCGACTCGCTCACCGCGCCCATGCCCGGCACTGTGACGGTGGTCAAGGTGGCCGTCGGCGACGAAGTGGCCGCCGGGCAGAGCCTGCTGGTGGTGGAGGCGATGAAGATGGAGCACGTCATTTCCGCCCCGCACGCGGGCACGGTCGCCGAACTGGACGTGACACCGGGCACGACGGTCGCCATGGACCAGGTGCTGGCCGTCATCGCCCCCGAGGAGGCGGCGGAATGAGCGTCGACGGTCTGCCCATGGTCGTACCGGCCCCGGGCCTGCCCGCGCGGGTGCGGATCCACGAGGTCGGCGCGCGGGACGGGTTGCAGAACGAGAAGACGGCCGTGCCGACGGCGGTGAAGGCGGAGTTCATCCGGCGGCTGGCCGGCGCGGGCCTGACGACGATCGAGGCGACGAGCTTCGTGCACCCGAAGTGGGTGCCCCAACTCGCCGACGCCGAGGAGCTGTTCCCGCTGGTGAGCGAGGTTCCCGGGGTGGCCCTCCCGGTGCTGGTCCCCAACCGGCGCGGTCTGGACCGGGCGCTGGCCCTCGGCGCCGAGCGCGTCGCCGTGTTCGCCAGCGCCACCGAGTCGTTCGCGAAGGCCAACCTCAACCGCACGCTGGACGAGTCGCTGGCGGTGTTCGAGCCGGTGGTGCGGGAGGCCAAGGACCGGGGCGTGCACGTGCGCGGCTATGTGTCCATGTGCTTCGGCGACCCGTGGGAGGGCGCGGTGCCGGCGCACCAGGTGGCCCGGGTCTGCACGGCCCTGCGGGACATGGGCTGCGACGAGCTGAGCCTCGGCGACACGATCGGCGTGGCCACGGCCGGTCAGGTCCGGGAGCTGCTCGGCCTGCTGAACGAGCGGGGGGTGCCGACGGACGTGATCGGCGTGCACTTCCACGACACCTACGGCCAGGCGCTCGCCAACACCCTGGCGGCGCTGCAGCACGGCGTCACCACGGTCGACGCGTCCGCCGGCGGCCTCGGCGGCTGCCCGTACGCCAAGTCCGCCACCGGCAACCTCGCCACCGAAGACCTCGTCTGGATGCTGCACGGACTCGGCATCGAGACGGGGGTCGACCTCGGCCGTCTGACCGCCACCAGCGTGTGGATGGCCGAACAGCTGGGCCGGCCCAGCCCGTCCCGTACCGTCCGCGCTCTCTCCCACAAGGACCAGTGATCAGCATGGACCACCGTCTCAGCCCCGAGCTGGAGGACCTCCGCCGCACGGTGGAGGAGTTCGCGCACGATGTCGTGGCGCCGAAGATCGGCGACTTCTACGAGCGGCACGAGTTCCCGTACGAGATCGTCCGTGAGATGGGCCGCATGGGCCTGTTCGGGCTGCCGTTCCCGGAGGAGTACGGCGGCATGGGCGGCGACTACCTGGCGCTCGGCATCGCGCTGGAGGAGCTGGCCCGCGTCGACTCGTCGGTGGCCATCACCCTGGAGGCGGGGGTCTCGCTGGGCGCGATGCCGCTGCACCTGTTCGGCACCCAGGAGCAGAAGCGCCAGTGGCTGCCCCGGCTCTGCGCGGGCGAGATGCTGGGCGCGTTCGGTCTGACGGAGCCGGACGGCGGCAGCGACGCGGGGGCGACCCGTACGACGGCCCGCCTCGATCCGGACACGGACGAGTGGGTGATCAACGGCACGAAGTGCTTCATCACCAACTCGGGCACGGACATCACGGGGCTGGTGACCGTCACCGCCGTCACCGGGCGCAAGCCGGACGGCCGGCCGGAGATCTCGGCGATCATCGTCCCGTCGGGCACGCCGGGCTTCACGGTGGCGGCGCCCTACTCGAAGGTCGGCTGGAACGCGTCGGACACGCGCGAGCTGTCGTTCACCGACGTCCGGGTCCCGGCCGCCAACCTGCTGGGTGAACAGGGCCGTGGCTACGCCCAGTTCCTGCGCATCCTGGACGAGGGCCGCATCGCCATCGCGGCCCTGGCGACGGGCCTGGCCCAGGGCTGCGTGGACGAGTCGGTCAAGTACGCCAAGGAACGTCACGCCTTCGGCAAGCCCATCGGCGCGAACCAGGCGATCCAGTTCAAGATCGCCGACATGGAGATGAAGGCCCACACGGCCCGCCTCGCCTGGCGCGACGCCGCCAGCCGTCTGGTGGCCGGCGAGCCCTTCAAGAAGGAGGCGGCCCTGGCCAAGCTCTACTCCTCCACGGTCGCCGTCGACAACGCCCGCGAGGCCACCCAGATCCACGGCGGCTACGGCTTCATGAACGAGTACCCGGTGGCCCGCATGTGGCGCGACTCCAAGATCCTGGAGATCGGCGAGGGCACGAGCGAGGTCCAGCGCATGCTGATCGCCCGTGAACTGGGCCTGGTGAGCTGACCGGGCACCCGCCCCGCCGCACACGGGACCGACAGCCCCCGGCTGTCGGTCCCGTGTCATGTGTGCGGCTGCCGCACAGGACGCGCACCGCCAACTCCGGGCCGGCCGGGAGTCGTCCACGACGCGCGCGCCGGGTGAACCCGCCCCCTGGACATCTACTGAGGTTAGGCTAACCTACCTTCGAACTTGTCCGGCGGGCGCTTCGCCCCGTTCGAAAGCAGTCATACCCATGCCCCATGCCCGTGTCACCCACCTCACTCGCCGTGGCCTGCTCGCCGCCGGCGGCGCCCTCGGACTCGGTGCCGCGCTCGCCGCCTGCGGGGACGACAAGGGCAAAGACAGCGGCTCCGGCACGGAGGCGAAGGCCGGCAAGTCCGGGCCCTGGTCGTTCAAGGACGACCGCGGCACGACCGTGAAGCTGGACAAGGTCCCCGCGAACATCGTCGCGTTCACCGGTGTCGGCGCCGCGCTGTACGACTACGGCATCCAGGTGAAGGGCGTCTTCGGCCCGACGAGGACCACCGCGGGCAAGCCCGACGTCCAGGCCGGCGACATGGACATCAGCAAGGTGACGGTCCTCGGCAACACCTGGGGCCAGTTCAGCATCGAGAAGTACGCCTCCCTCGCCCCGGACGTGCTCATCTCCACGATGTTCGACGACGCCGGCACCCTCTGGTACGTCCCCGAGGAGTCGAAGAAGAAGATCGCCCAGCTCGCCCCCAGCGTCGGCATCTCCGTCTACGACCGCCAGCTCACCGCGCCGCTCCAGCGCATGTGGGACCTCGCCGAGTCGCTCGGCGCGGACATGAAGGCCGCGAAGGTCACCGACGCCAAGAAGCGGTTCGAGGAGGCCGCCGCCCGGCTGCGCGCCGCCGCCAAGGCCAAGCCCGGCATCAAGGTGATGGCCGGCAGCGCCAGCGACCAGCTCTTCTACGTCTCCGGCACCAACCTCTCCATCGACCTGGAGTACTTCAAGGCCCTCGGCGTGAACTTCGTGGAGCCGCCGGAGAGCGCCAAGAAGCAGGGCGGTGGCTGGTACGAGTCGCTGAGCTGGGAGAACGTCGACAAGTACCAGGCCGACATCATCATGATGGACGACCGCTCCTCGGCGATCCAGCCCGCCGACATCACCAAGGCCACCTGGAAGAAGCTGCCCGCGGTGAAGGCGGGTCAGGTCATCGCCCGGTCCCCCGAGCCGATCCTGTCCTACGACAAGTGCGTGCCGCTGCTGACGAACCTGGCGGAGGCCCTGGAGAAGGCCAAGAAGGTCAGCTGACCGCCAAGCACCTCTGACAAAGCCCTGAACCCCACTCTCAGGAGCCACACATGACGACGGCCGTAGCCGCCCCGTTCCGTTTCTTCGCCCTGCAGGTCGTACGGACGAGGCGGCTCGGTCCGTCCCTGGTCCGGGTCACCTTCGGCGGAACCGATCTGCACGCCTTCCACTCGGACGGCCGGGACCAGTCCCTGTCGCTCTTCCTCCCGCATCCCGGACAGGCCGAACCCGTCGTCCCCCTGGAGCTGGGCGAGCGCTGGTGGCAGGGGTGGCGGGAACTCCCGGACGACGTACGGGCGGTGATGCGCTCGTACACGCTGCGGGCGCTGCGCCGTGACCCCGACGAGATCGACATCGACTTCGCCCTGCACGGCGTGGAGCCGGGCGCGGCCACGCCCGCCGGCCCCGCGTCCCGCTGGGCCGCCCGCGCCGCCGCCGGCGACCGGGTACTGCTGCTCGGCCCGGCCGTGGCCGACAACCGGGCGATCCGGTTCCGCCCGCCCGAGGACACCGGTCCCGTCGTGCTGTGCGGCGACGAGACCGCCGTACCGGCCGCGACCGCGATCCTCGAAGCACTGCCCGCCGGCACCCGGGCCCGGGCCTGGCTGGAGGTGCCGCACGCCGGTGACGTCCAGGACGTGCGCACGGAGGCGGACGCGGAGATCACGTGGCTCGTACGGCACGACGGGTCCCCCATGGCCGTCGACGCCGTACGAGCCGCTCCCCTGCCGGACGCCGAGCGGGCGTACGTGTGGATCGCCGGGGAGTGCAACCAGGTCAAGGCGCTCCGGCGGCACTTCGTGGGTGAGCGCGGGGTGGACCGGCGGCGTGTCACCTTCGTCGGCTACTGGCGGCAGGGGATGACGGAGGAACAGCTCCGGGCCGCGGAACAAACCTGACCCTTCGTGACATCGGTCACGGGTCAAGGCATGCCCCGACCCGTGAAATTTAGGTTAGCCTTACCTAAGTTGATCTCGCACGGACCGTCCCCTCGGAGGACCCCCACATGCGCTCGCACCTGCTCAATGGCCTCACCGCGGAGCACTACCGCCGCTCCGTGACCGAAGGAGTCGAGCGGGTGGCGGCCAAACTCGCCACCACCGACCGTCCGTTCACCGGCGTCACCGTGGACGCCCTCTCCCCCGCCATCGACGCGATCGACCTCGACCGTCCGCTGGGCGACACCACCGCCGCCCTCGACGAACTGGAGGACGTCTACCTCCGGGACGCGATCTACTTCCACCACCCCCGCTACCTCGCCCACCTCAACTGCCCGGTCGTCATCCCGGCGGTGCTGGGCGAGGCCGTGCTCTCCGCGGTCAACTCCTCGCTGGACACCTGGGACCAGTCGGCGGGCGGCACCCTCATCGAGCGCAAGCTCGTCGACTGGACGGCCGCGCGCATCGGCCTCGGCCCGGCCGCCGACGGCGTCTTCACCTCCGGCGGCACCCAGTCCAACCTCCAGGCGCTGCTGCTGGCCCGGGAGGAGGCCAAGCCAGGGCGGGAAGAGGGGGACTCGCTCGGGCGCCTGCGCGTCTTCGCCTCCGAGGCCGGCCACTTCAGCGTCAGGAAGTCCGCGCGACTGCTCGGGCTCGGGCCGGACGCCGTCGTCGCCGTCCCCGTCGACCACGACAAGCGCATGCAGACGGTCGCCCTCGCCCGTGAGCTGGAGCGCTGCCGGCAGGACGGCCTGACCCCCATGGCCGTCGTCGCCACCGCCGGCACCACCGACTTCGGCTCCATCGACCCGCTTCCGGAGATCGCCGAGCTGTGCGCCCAGTACGGCGTCTGGATGCACGTCGACGCGGCCTACGGCTGCGGACTGCTCGCCTCCCTGAAGTACCGGGACCGCATCGACGGCATCGAACGCGCCGACTCGGTCACCGTCGACTACCACAAGTCCTTCTTCCAGCCGGTCAGTTCGTCCGCCGTGCTGGTCCGGGACGCGGCCACCCTGCGGCACGCCACCTACCACGCGGAGTACCTCAACCCGCGCCGGATGGTGCGGGAACGCATTCCCAACCAGGTGGACAAGTCCCTCCAGACCACCCGCCGCTTCGACGCCCTGAAGCTGTGGCTCACCCTGCGCACGATGGGCGCCGACGGCATCGGGCAGCTCTTCGACGAGGTGTGCGACCTGGCTCAGGAGGGCTGGAAGCTGCTCGCGGCCGACCCCCGCTACGACGTCGTCGTCGAGCCCGCCCTCTCCACCCTCGTCTTCCGCTACGTCCCGGCGGCCGTCACCGACCCGGCCGAGATCGACCGCGCCAACCTCCACGCCCGCAAGGCCCTGTTCGCCTCCGGCGACGCCGTGGTCGCGGGCACCAAGGTGGGCGGCCGCCACTACCTGAAGTTCACCCTGCTCAACCCCGAGACCCGGGCGGCCGACATCGCCGCCGTCCTCGATCTGATCGCCGGCCACGCCGAGCAGTACCTGGGAGAGTCCCTTGACCGCGCGTCCTGAAGCCCACAGCGAGACCCACGACTTCGTGGGGATCGGGCTCGGCCCCTTCAACCTCGGTCTCGCCTGCCTCACCGAGCCGATCGCCGAACTGGACGGCGTCTTCCTGGAGTCCAAGCCCGACTTCGAGTGGCACGCCGGCATGTTCCTGGACGGCGCCCACCTCCAGACCCCGTTCATGTCGGACCTGGTCACCCTGGCCGACCCGACCTCGCCGTACTCCTTCCTGAACTACCTGAAGGAGAAGGGCAGGCTGTACTCGTTCTACATCCGTGAGAACTTCTATCCGCTGCGGGTCGAGTACGACGACTACTGCCGCTGGGCCGCGAACAAACTGAGCAGCGTCCGCTTCGGCACCACGGTCACCGAGGTGACGTACGAGGACGGGCGGTACGTCGTCCGCACCGACGCCGGGGACGCCTACCGGGCCCGGCACCTGGTCCTCGGCACCGGCACGGTCCCCTTCGTGCCCGAAGCGTGCCAGGGCCTGGGCGGCGACTTCCTGCACACCTCCCGGTACATGCACCGCAAGGCGGAGCTGCTGGAGAAGAGGTCCATCACGATCGTCGGCAGCGGCCAGAGCGCGGCCGAGATCTACCACGAGCTGCTCGCCGGGGTCGACGTCCACGGCTACCAGCTCAACTGGGTCACCCGCTCCCCGCGGTTCTTCCCGCTGGAGTACACCAAGCTGACCCTGGAGATGACCTCCCCGGACTACGTCGACTACTTCCGGGCGCTGCCCGAAGAGACCCGCTACCGGCTGGAGAAGCAGCAGAAGGGCCTGTTCAAGGGCATCAACTCGGACCTCATCGACGCGATCTTCGACCTGCTGTACCAGAAGAACGTCGAGAGCGGCGACCGTCCGGTCCCCACCCGGCTGCTCACCAACTCCACGCTGCGGACGGCGACGTACCAGGACGGGACGTACACCCTCGGCTTCCACCAGGACGAGCAGGGCAAGGACTTCGAGATCCGCACCGAGGGCCTGGTCCTGGCCACCGGCTACCACTACACCCCGCCGGCCTTCCTCGCCCCGGTCCTAGGCCGGCTCCGCTTCGACGGCCACGGCCGCTTCGACGTCGCCCGCAACTACTCCATCGACGTCACCGGCCGCGGGGTCTTCCTGCAGAACGCCGGCGTCCACACCCACAGCATCACCAGTCCCGACCTGGGCATGGGCGCGTACCGGAACGCGTACATCGTCCGTGAGCTGCTCGGCACGGAGTACTACCCGGTGGAGAAGACCATCGCCTTCCAGGAGTTCGCGGTATGACCGGCACAACCACGACCTTCACGTTCCGTCCCGTCGACCCGCTGACCGACGCCGAGCTGCTGCACTCCTGGGTCACCCATCCCAAGGCGGCGTTCTGGATGATGCGGGACGCACGGCTGGAGGACGTCGAGCGCGCCTACAGGGAGATCGCGGCGGACGAGCACCACCACGCGCTGCTCGGGCTGCGGGACGGCACGCCCGTCTTCCTGATGGAGAAGTACGACCCCGCGCACCGGGAGCTGGCCGGGCTGTACGAGCCGCGGCCGGGCGATGTCGGCATGCACTTCCTGACCCCGGCCACCGACACCCCTGTGCACGGGTTCACCAGGGCCGTCATCACCGCGGTCATGGCCCATCTCTTCGAGGACCCGGCGGTGCGGCGGGTCGTCGTCGAGCCGGACGTCCGCAACGAGGCGGTGCACGCCCTGAACGCGGCCGTCGGGTTCGTGCCCGAGCGGGAGATCGACAAGCCGGAGAAGCGGGCGCTGCTGAGCTTCTGCACCCGCGAGCAGTTCGAGGAGGCGGTGACCGCATGACCCTCGCCGACGCCGTGGCCCATCTGTCCCCCGAACGCTGGGCGACCGCCAACCGGCTGCTGCTGCGCAAGGCGCTCGCCGAGTTCGCACACGAGCGGCTGATCACGCCCGAGGAGGACGGCGGCCGGTACGTCGTCCGCAGCGACGACGGGCACACCACCTACCGGTTCAGCGCCGTGCGGCGGGCCCTCGACCACTGGGAGATCGACCCCGGTTCCCTCACCCGGCACCGCGACGGCACCGAACTCCCGCTGGCCGCACTGGACTTCTTCATCGAGCTGAAGGAGTCGCTGGGGCTGAGCGACGAGATCCTGCCGGTCTACCTGGAGGAGATCTCCTCCACCCTCTCGGGCACCTGCTACAAGCTCACCAAACCCCGCGTGACCTCCGCGGAACTGGCGCGGAGCGGCTTCCAGGCGATCGAGACGGGGATGACCGAGGGCCACCCGTGCTTCGTCGCGAACAACGGGCGGCTCGGCTTCGGCGTCCACGAGTACCTGTCGTACGCGCCGGAGACGGCGAGCCCCGTGCGGCTGGTGTGGCTGGCCGCGCACCGCTCGCGGGCCGCGTTCACGGCCGGCGCCGGGATCGAGTACGAATCCTTCCTGCGGGAGGAGCTGGGCGAGAAGACGGTGGAGCGGTTCCGCGCCGTCCTCACCGACCGGGGCCTGGACCCCGCCGACTACCTGTTCATCCCGGTCCACCCCTGGCAGTGGTGGAACAAGCTCAGCGTCACGTTCGCCGCCGAGGTGGCCCGCCGGCACCTGGTCTGCCTGGGCGAGGGCGACGACGAGTATCTGGCCCAGCAGTCGATCCGCACCTTCTTCAACTCCAGCGACCCGCACAAGCACTATGTGAAGACCGCCCTGTCGGTCCTCAACATGGGCTTCATGCGCGGCCTGTCCGCCGCCTACATGGAGGCGACCCCGGCCATCAACGACTGGCTGGCCGCGCTGATCGACAGCGACCCGGTGCTGAAGGCGACGGGTCTGTCCATCATCCGGGAGCGGGCCGCCGTCGGCTACCGGCACCTGGAGTACGAGCGGGCCACCGACCGTCACTCGCCGTACCGCAAGATGCTGGCCGCGCTGTGGCGGGAGAGCCCGGTGCCCTCGCTGCGGGACGGCGAGACCCTCGCCACCATGGCCTCGCTGCTGCACGTGGACCACGAGGGCGCCTCCTTCGCGGGCGCGCTGATCGAGCGGTCGGGCCTGGCCCCGGTGGAGTGGCTGCGGCAGTACCTGCGGGCCTACTACACCCCGCTGCTGCACAGCTTCTACGCCTACGACCTGGTGTTCATGCCGCACGGCGAGAACACGATCCTGGTGCTGCGGGACGGGGCCGTGCAGCGGGCGGTCTACAAGGACATCGCCGAGGAGATAGCCGTCATGGACCCGGACGCGGCCCTGCCGCCGGAGGTCCGGCGCATCCGCGTGGAGGTCCCCGAGGACAAGAAGCTGCTGTCCGTCTTCACGGACGTCTTCGACTGCTTCTTCCGCTTCCTCGCCGCCCACCTCGCCGCCGAGGGCGTCCTGGAGGAGGACGACTTCTGGCGCACGGTCGCCGAGGTCACCCGCGAGTACCAGGAGGCGAACCCGGAGCTGGCCGGCAAATTCCGCCAGTACGACATGTTCGCCCCCGAGTTCGCGCTGTCCTGCCTGAACCGTCTCCAGCTGCGCGACAACAAGCAGATGGTGGACCTCGCCGACCCGTCCGGCGCGCTCCAGCTGGTCGGCACCCTGAGGAACCCGATCGCCGGTTTCTGACGACCGCACAGACCTGACGGGCACCCCGGAGTACGGTCCTCCGGGGTGCCCGTCGGCCTTCGGGTCAGCGTGCCGGCCAGGGCACCTGCGGTGAGCGGTAGTAGTGGATGCCGAGGGCGTCCCAGCGGGGGCCCTGTGCCGCCAGCCGGACCCGGTAGGCGTTCCAGTCGTGGGTGGCCGCCGGTGACCAGCCCAGCTCGGCCGCGCCGGCGAGCCGGGGGAACGCCATGTACTCGATCTCGGCGGTGTTCGTCACGTTCTCCGTCCACAGGGGTGCCTCGACGCCCCGGACCGCCGAGGCCGGCACCCCGGCGAGATAGGCGCCCGGATCCCAGTCGTACGACCGCTTCACCTCCACCAGGCCCGCCCAGTCCTGACCGGGGCCGGTGTCCCGCGTGTACTTCATGTCGAGGTAGGTCCGGTCGGCCGGGGACAGGATCAGGCCCGTGCCGTTCCGGGCGGCCTGGGCGACCTGTGCCTTCTCCGCCGCGCTGGTGTCGTCCAGGCCCCAGTACTGGGCGAGGGCGCCCTTCGCCGGGTGCGCGCCGGTGAGCTGGTGCCAGCCGATGACCGTCTTGCCGTAGCGGGCGACGACCGGCTGCGCCCGGTCCATGAACGTCACGTAGTCCGCGTGGCTGGTGGAGTGCGCCTCGTCGCCGCCGATGTGCAGATAGCGGCCGGGGGTGAGGGCGGCCAGCTCCCGGACGACGTCGTCCACGAAGTCGTAGGTGACCTCCTTGGGCACGCACAGCGAGCTGAAGCCGACCTCGGTGCCGGTGTACAGCGGTGGTGCCACGCCGTCGCAGTTGAGCCGGGCGTAGGAGGCGAGGGCCGCGTTGGTGTGGCCGGGCATGTCGATCTCGGGCACGACCTCCAGGTAGCGGGAGGCCGCGTACCGCACGATCTCCCGGTAGTCGGCCTTGGTGTAGTGGCCGCCCGGGCCGCCGCCGACCTGGGTGGAGCCGCCGTAGGAGGCCAGGCGCGGCCAGGAGTCGATCGCGATGCGCCAGCCCTGGTCGTCGCTGAGGTGCAGATGCAGCTCGTTGACCTTGTAGAGCGCCAACTGGTCGATGTACCGCTTCACCTGGGCGACCGTGAAGAAGTGCCGGGAGACGTCGAGCATGGCGCCCCGGTAGGCGTAGCGGGGGCGGTCCTGCACGGTGCCGCCGGCGATCAGCCAGGGGCCGGGCTGGACGGTCTTCCTCTCGACGGCCGCCGGGAGGAGCTGGCGCAGGGTCTGCACGCCGTGGAAGAGCCCGGCGGGGGTGCGCGCGGTGAGGGTGACACCGCCCGCGCCGCTGTGCAGCCGGTAGCCCTCGGCGCCGAAGTCGCCCTGTCCCAGCCTGAGTCGGATGCCGCCGGTGCCGTGGTCGGTGACCGGCAGCGGATAGCCTGTGGCCGGGCGCAGCAGGCCGGCCAGGTAGTCGCCGATGCGGCGGACCTCGGCGGATCCGTCGACGCGGACCCGGGTGTCCCGGGTGATGCGGTACGGCGTTCCGCCCGGGGTGACCGAGGCCGGGGCCGGGACCACGCGGTTCAGGGGGGTCGGGGTGGCGGCCTGCGCCGTGCGGTCCGCGCCGAGGGTGCCGACGCCGGCCGCCGCGAGCAGCAGCAGCAGGGAACCGAGGACGTGGGACAGGCGGGGAGTCGTGCCGTGGTTCCGTCTCACAAGCGCTCCCTTCGGAAGGGGGTGACCGTCAGAGATGGTCGAGACCACTGTCCCGCAGATCGGGTGGAACAATCCCCGCATGGCGGAAATCATCCAGAAGGACGGTACTTGGGCCTTCGACGGGGACGCCCTGCGCCTCACCCCGGGCCGGGACAAGAACGTGGGCCTGCTCCGCCGCGAGCTGGGCGAACTCATCGTACCGCTCGGCGCTTTGGCGGGTGTCTCCTTCGAACAGGGCCGCAAGTCGGGGCGGCTCAGGCTGCGGCTGCGCGACGGCGCCGACCCGCTGCTGCACGCCACCGGGGGCCGGCTCGCCGAGCCGCACGACCCCTACCAGCTCATGGTGGAGCCCGACCGGTACGGCGTCGCCGAGTACGTCGCCGACGAGGTGCGCAACGCCCTGCTGCTGGACGGGGTGTCGCCGGACCCGGTCGACGGGTATCTGCTGCCGGGCCCGTCCCTGCCGGTGTCCGCCTCGGCCGGGGACGGCACGGCGGGCTTCGACGGGGAGCGGGTGCGGCTGGAGTGGAACTGGAAGGCCGAGGAGGCCAAGGCCTCCGCCGGGCCGCGCACGATCCCCCTCGCGGACATCACCGGCGTCGAGTGGCAGCCGGCGGCCGGCCTGGAGAACGGGCACCTGCGGTTCCTCGTGCGTGGCGCCCCGGTCACCGCACCGCCCAAGTACGACCCGAACGCGGTCGAGCTGTGGGGCTTCAAGAAGGATCCGCTGATGGCACTGGTCGCGGCGGCCGTGCAGGCGCGTCTGCCGCATCCTTCGGCGGCGGAGCCGGACGTACGGCAGGACGCGCCCCGGCCGGGCACGGAGCCCGCCGGGGACGACCACGACGTGCTGCTGCGCCGGCTGCGCGAGCTGGGTGAGCTGCACCGTGACGGGGTGCTGACGGACGAGGAGTTCGCCCTGGCCAAGGGGGCGGTCCTCAAGCGCCTGTGAGAAGGCGCTCGAGGACCGCGTGCTCGGCCGAGGCCTACTGGGCCTTGCGGGACACCGTGAAGTGGTCGATGCGGTCGCCGGTCTCGGCGATGCCCGACACCGTCAGAGTGGTCTGCCGGCCCTTCGGCGCGGGCGCGACGTCCACGCGCAGGAAGGAGTAGTTGAGGTAACGCACCCGGGACCAGGCGACGGTCTCGTCGACCTTGCCGTCCTTGGTGTTGACGAACGAGGCCACGGAGTCGGTCTCGTGCTCGTGCCCCTCGTAGGAGTCCGGGGCGGAGAACGCGTACAGGCTGCGGCCGGCCGCGCCCGCGGTGACGTAGACCACACCGTCGGTCTCGGGGTAGGCCGTGCCGCCGATCGGCAGCTTCCTGGTGACCTTGCCCGCCTTGATGACGTCGGTGCGCTCGTACTGGTGGTTGTGGCCGTTGATGACCAGGTCCACCGTGTACTTCTCGAACAGCGGCACCCACTCCTGGCGCACGCCGCCCTCCGAGGCGTGCGCGGTGGAGGTGCAGTAGGCGCAGTGGTGGAAGAAGACGACGATGAAGTCGACGTCCTTCGACGCGCGGAACTTCTTCAGCTGGCCTTCCAGCCATTTGGTCTGGGTTCCGCCGGATATGCCGAGGTTCGCCGGGATCTCGAAGGAGACGTCGTTGGCGTCGAGCGAGATGACCGCCGTGTTGCCGTAGACGAAGGAGTAGACGCCCGGCAGGTTCTTCTTGTCGGGGCCGTTGTCCGGGAGGGTCCAGCGGGCTTCCTCGCCGCCGTAGCCGTTGGGCGAGTACCAGGCCTCCATGTCGTGGTTGCCGTACGCGGGCATCCACGGGACCTGCTTGGCGACCGACTCGGTCTG
The DNA here is from genome assembly GCF_000716535.1 of Streptomyces flaveolus. Lineage (GTDB taxonomy): Bacteria > Actinomycetota > Actinomycetes > Streptomycetales > Streptomycetaceae > Streptomyces > Streptomyces flaveolus_A. Next base: position 106,715 of record NZ_JNWV01000035.1, read on the forward strand.
GTACAGGAACTGGTCCCAGGTGCGCGAGTCGAAGCCGGTGTCGCTGGTCTTGCCCGCGCCGGCCGGGTCGCCGTAGGCGATGTCGCCGGCGTGCAGGTGGAAGGCCGGGTTCTGGCCGAGGATCAGGGCGTTGTTGGCCAGGCCGTGGTAGCCGACGCCCTCGTCGCCGAAGGCGGTGAAGGTGAACGGAGCCTTGTGGGCGGGGGCGGTGGTGAACGTGCCCACCGTGCCCAGCAGGTGCGGCTCGGCCGGGTCGAAGCCCTCGTGGCCGACGCCGTAGTAGTAGGTCTTGCCGGGGCGCAGGTGGGTCAGCTTGGCGTGCAGGTAGTACTGGGTGTGGTCGCCGCTCGCGCCGACACCGGCCGGGGTGTAGAGGGTGCGGACCTCGGCCTCGATCTTGCGCGAGAGGTCCCAGGGGTGGGCGCCGATGCGGATGAACGGCTTCTTGACGGCGACCGGGACCTGCCAGGAGACGGTGATCTCGGTGCGCGGGTCGTTGCCGTAGGCGAGGTGGCGGCCGAAGGGGGCGACGAGGGCCCCGTCGACGTGCTCGGTGGCGGGGGCGGTCCCCTGGGTCGGCACGGCCGCCTGGGCGGTGGCGCCCGGCACGAACGCGCCACCCGCGACGGCGCCCAGCGTGACCGCGCCGCCCCTGATCATGGTGCGCCGCGAGAATCTGGCGCGCAGGTACTCATGCTGCTCGGCCATGCTCATGCGCGCGGCCAGCTTCTCGGGTACTCCCATACGAGGAATGTCCATGGCGTCTGAAACTCGTCTGTTCGGGCAACGAGTCGCAGGACGCGGGATGGACAGCTCACGAACAGAGCCCCATAAGAGTTTCAACAGCCGCTTGCCCGGAATCGGGCACGATTCTTGCGAAACAGGCGCCGGTACTCCAGGATCTACCGGGTGCACGACGAACTTGTTGATCACCTGACGCGGTCCACGCCCCTCAGCCGGGGCGAGGCGCTGCGTGTGGTCCAGGACGTGCTCGCCTACTTCGACGAGACGATCCAGGAGTTCGTCCGCCGCCGCCACCGTGAACTCCAGGCCCAGGGCCTGGTGAACACGGAGATCTTCGAACGGATCGGGGCGGACCTGAAGTACCGGGCGGTGGCGCCGCCGGAGCTGACGCTCAGGCAGCTGCGCCGCATGGTCTACGGCTGAAACCAGCCGGAACCCGGCCGGCGACAGCCCGGCCCAGCGACAGCCAAGGGATACCTCTATATATGTGCGGAATTGTCGGATACATCGGGAAGCGTGACGTCGCCCCCCTCCTCCTGGAGGGCCTCCAGCGCCTGGAGTACCGCGGCTACGACTCCGCGGGCATCGTCGTCACCTCCCCGAAGACGCCCGGCCTGAAGATGGTCAAGGCCAAGGGCCGGGTGCGCGACCTGGAGGCCAAGGTCCCGGCGCGCTTCAAGGGCACCACCGGTATCGCCCACACCCGCTGGGCCACCCACGGCGCCCCGTCCGACGTGAACGCCCACCCGCACATGTCGGCCGACAGCAAGGTCGCCGTCGTCCACAACGGCATCATCGACAACGCCTCCGACCTGCGCCGCAAGCTGGAGGCCGACGGCGTCGAGTTCCTCTCCGAGACCGACACCGAGGTCCTCACCCACCTCATCGCCCGCTCGCAGGCCGGGAAGCTGGAGGACAAGGTCCGCGAGGCCCTGCGGGTGGTCGAGGGCACGTACGGCATCGCGGTCATGCACGCCGACTTCTCCGACCGCATCGTGGTGGCCCGCAACGGCTCCCCGGTCGTCCTCGGCATCGGCGAGAAGGAGATGTTCGTCGCATCGGACATCGCCGCCCTGGTCGCCCACACCCGGCAGATAGTGACGCTGGACGACGGCGAGATGGCCACCCTCAAGGCCGACGACTTCCGCACGTACACCACCGAGGGCACCCGTACCTCGGCCGAGCCGACCACCGTGGAGTGGGAGGCGGCGTCGTACGACATGGGCGGTCACGACACCTACATGCACAAGGAGATCCACGAGCAGGCCGACGCCGTGGACCGCGTACTGCGCGGCCGCATCGACGACCGGTTCTCCACCGTGCACCTCGGCGGCCTCAACCTGGACGCCCGCGAGGCCCGGCAGATCCGCCGCGTGAAGATCCTCGGCTGCGGCACCTCGTACCACGCGGGCATGATCGGCGCCCAGATGATCGAGGAGCTGGCCCGCATCCCCGCCGACGCCGAGCCCGCCTCCGAGTTCCGCTACCGCAACGCGGTCGTCGACCCCGACACCCTGTACATCGCGGTCTCCCAGTCCGGTGAGACGTACGACGTGCTGGCCGCCGTGCAGGAGCTGAAGCGCAAGGGCGCGCGGGTCCTCGGCGTGGTCAACGTCGTCGGCTCGGCGATCGCCCGCGAGGCCGACGGCGGCATCTACGTGCACGCCGGCCCCGAGGTCTGCGTCGTCTCGACCAAGTGCTTCACCAACACCACGGTCGCCTTCGCCCTGCTCGCCCTGCACCTCGGCCGCACCCGCGACCTCTCGGTCCGCGACGGCAAGCGGATCATCGAGGGCCTGCGCAAGCTGCCGCAGCAGATCACCGAGATCCTGGACCAGGAGGAGGAGATCAAGAAGCTGGCGGAGAGCTACGCCGACGCCCGCTCGATGCTCTTCATCGGCCGCGTCCGGGGCTACCCGGTGGCCCGCGAGGCCTCCCTGAAGCTCAAGGAGGTCTCCTACATCCACGCCGAGGCCTACCCCGCCTCCGAGCTGAAGCACGGCCCCCTGGCCCTCATCGAGCCGGCCCTCCCCACGGTCGCGATCGTCCCCGACGACGACCTGCTGGAGAAGAACCGCGCGGCCCTGGAGGAGATCAAGGCCCGCGAGGGCAAGATCCTCGCGGTGGCCCACCAGGACCAGGAGAAGGCGGACCAGACGATCATCGTCCCGAAGAACGAGGACGAACTGGACCCGATCCTGATGGGCATCCCCCTGCAACTCCTCGCGTACCACACGGCGAAGGCCCTCGGCCGGGACATAGACAAGCCCCGCAACCTCGCCAAGTCGGTGACGGTGGAGTAGCGGACGCAAGACAGAACGGACCCCCACGTGTGCCACCTTTCACGTGGGGGTCCTTTCCGTGCTGCTCGACTTCAGCCGGCGGCCGTCACCCCCCGGCCCGCAGCACGCCCCGGAAGGGCCGTCGGCCAGTGGGCGAGCGCCGCCGTCGCCGCGTACCAGGCCACCGCCCCCGAGGCGACGGCCACCCACCCCCCGGCCTTCGCGAGAGCGGAACTGTCGGCGAAGGCCGCCACGGCCAGCACCACCATCGCCAGGAACAGCAGCCCGTGCAGGAGCTGGCCGAGGGTGTCCCCGCCGGCGACGGTCAGCGTGAGGGCGACCAGGGCGAACAGCAGCAGGAGGAGTCCGGCCGCGTTGGCCGAGCCGTGGTCCGACACGGCCCAGGTGAACCACAGGGCGCCGAGGGCGACGTACCCCACGCCGGAGGCGCCGTCACGCAGGGCCAGCAGACCGACCAGGAACAGGGCGACTCCGCCCACGTAGTGGGCCACGGTCACGGCGTCGGCGGCACCCACGCCGTCGATGACACCGGTCGTGCCCAGCCCGAATGCCAACAAGGTGATCGCCAGGGCCAGTCGGCCGACCACGGTGGTGCTCACGCTTCCCGCAGAGACGTCGTTGTCCACGGCGGGCTCCCTTCATGCATGTGCAGTTGTGCGGTGACCGGTATATGCCCTTCACAAGGGCACAAACACCTTCTACGCATGAGTAATCCACGCGTGCACAAAGGGAAGTGACGAGGCGTGAGGTCGCCCGAGGCGGTTACGGGATGACGATCACGGGCCGCTGCGCCCGCTTGGCGAGCCGCCCCGCGACCGAGCCGAAGATCCGGCCGACGATGCCGTGCGTGGAGCCGACCACGATCGCGTCGGCCTCGTACTCACGGCCGACCTCTTCGAGTTCGTGGCAGATGTCGCCGCCCCGCTCGACCAGGATCCAGGGGACCTCGGCCAGGTAGTCCGCGCAGGCCAGCTCCAGCCCCAGGACCTCCGTGCGGTGGTCCGGCACGTCCACGAAGACGGGCGGCTCGCAGCCGGCCCACACCGTCGTGGGCAGCCGGTTGGCGACATGCACGATGATCAGGCCGGAACGGGAACGGTGGGCCATGCCGATCGCGTAGGCGAGGGCGCGCTCACTGGAGGTGGAGCCGTCGAAGCCGACGACGACTCCGTGCCGGAAGGCGGGGTCGCAGGAAGGGCGTGACTCTGCCGCCGCCAGGGGATCGGCCGCCGTGGGGTCGGCGACCGGCCGCTTGCGGTCCGCGGGTTCGAAGAATTCGTGACCGGCCATGGCTGTCTCGGCGTTGTGATCCTTTATGGATGGGACGACAGTGTGCGGCGGAAGCGTGCTGCGGAGCTGTGTCCGGGAAACATCTTCACAAGCCCATACCCCCAAGGGTACGGCGGCACGCCTCCTGAGCCCAGATACCGCGCACGCTGCGTGAGCGGTCCCCGACGTCCGTAGGGGTTCACCGGAGCATGCACGAGCCGCGCCCGTAACGCAATGGTTGCTGCCCCGTACAGGCGGTTTGCACAGGATTCACAGATGCGCGTTCGGTGACCGACCGGTCGGACGGACGTTGAACCGGGGTGAGCCACCGCCACAGGGAGTACCAGATGCCCGGAGCCCGACCCCGCCGCGACCCTCGCCCCGCACCGGACAGCGCGGGCGATGTGATCCGCTGGGCCGCCTTCAGCTGCGTGCTCGTGCCCGTGGTCCTCCTCTGGTACGGCACCTCGCTGGCCGGCGCCGCGGGCACCGCGTCGGGCCTCGCCGCCGTCACGGCGGCCTGCCGGGTGCTGCTGCGCCGTTCCGAGCGCTGTGCCGAGCGTTGCGCCGCGCAAAGAGGCGGACGTCACACCCGGGAGCAGACACCGGTCGACTGACCTGTTTCCGCACCTGCGAGCGCTGCTTTTCAGCCAACTTCTGGATATCGACCAGGAGGGGTCCCCACCACCCCCCAACCCCCGTTCCACCTGCACGGAAAGGGTCTACGGGCCGCTGCGCACCCTACGCGGTTTGGCCACTGCGACAAGGCGCACTTCCCTGCACGCCTCGCGAGTGCAACGCTTCGTGATCGAATGCTTCACGCCAAGTTGTCATGTCGACAATGTGCCGCGTGTGGAACTGGTCACCGCACGACCGCGGGAGCCAGTAGATTCGATCTTGACTGTCTTACGGCGGGGGACTCGTGCAGGACCGAGGGGAAACGTGCAGGAGCGACACAACCGAGGAGCCGCGACCACCGAGGGGGGCTTAGCAGTATGAGCCACGACTCCACTGCCTCGCCGGACGCCGCAGCCCGGAAACTGTCCGGGCGACGCCGCAAGGAGATCGTCGCGGTGCTGCTGTTCAGCGGCGGCCCCATCTTCGAGAGTTCCATTCCGCTGTCGGTGTTCGGGATCGACCGCCAGGACGCCGGCGTGCCGCGCTACCGCCTTCTGGTGTGTGCCGGCGAGGAAGGCCCGCTGCGGACCACAGGGGGCCTGGAACTCACCGCGCCGCATGGGCTGGAGGCGATCTCACGCGCCGGGACGGTCGTCGTACCGGCCTGGCGTTCGATCACCTCGCCGCCGCCGGAGGAAGCACTGGACGCGCTGCGCCGGGCACACGAGGAGGGCGCCCGCATCGTCGGGCTGTGCACGGGCGCGTTCGTGCTCGCGGCGGCCGGACTGCTGGACGGCCGCCCGGCGACCACGCACTGGATGTACGCACCGACACTGGCCAAGCGCTATCCGTCGGTGCACGTCGATCCACGCGAACTGTTCGTCGACGACGGCGATGTGCTGACGAGCGCGGGTACGGCGGCCGGAATCGATCTCTGTCTCCACATCGTGCGGACGGACCACGGCAACGAGGCGGCCGGCGCGCTCGCCCGGCGCCTGGTGGTCCCGCCGCGCCGGTCGGGCGGCCAGGAGCGCTATCTCGACCGGTCTTTACCCGAGGAGATCGGCGCCGACCCGCTCGCCGAGGTCGTCGCCTGGGCGCTGGAACACCTCCACGAGCAGTTCGACGTGGAGACACTGGCGGCACGCGCCTACATGAGCCGCCGCACGTTCGACCGCCGGTTCCGCTCGCTGACGGGCAGCGCGCCGCTGCAGTGGCTGATCACACAGCGCGTGCTCCAGGCCCAGCGCCTGCTGGAGACGTCGGACTACTCCGTGGACGAGGTGGCGGGCCGCTGCGGGTTCCGCTCGCCGGTGGCCCTGCGCGGCCACTTCCGCCGCCAGCTCGGCTCCTCCCCCGCCGCCTACCGGGCCGCCTACCGGGCCCGCCGGCCGCAGGGCGACAAGCCGGGTGAGGCGGAAGCGGCCGTACCGCAGGCCGGCCAGCAGGGCGCGCCCACGGGCCTGCCCGGCCCCGGCCCGGTGAACCCGGCCCCGATGCTCCACGAGCACCGGGACAGCGGGGTGCCCCTGCAGAGCCGCCGAGCCGCGGCGGGCGCGGTGGGCCTGCTGCCGGGTCCGCGCAGCGGTAACTGAGCGCGACGGAAAGGGGGCGGTTTCCTCCCGCCCCCTTTCCCACGTCTGCTCACGTCCGGGACGGCAGCGCCCGGCGAGCCCGGCACCAGCACGGGGGCATCCAAAAGCTCAGGTCCGCTTTAGGGTGGTCGCATGAACGATCGCATGGTGTGGATCGACTGCGAGATGACCGGCCTCTCGCTGTCCGACGACGCTCTCATCGAGGTGGCCGCCCTCGTCACCGACTCCGAGCTGAACGTACTCGGCGAGGGGGTGGACATCGTCATCCGCCCGCCGGACCGGGCGCTGGAGACGATGCCGGAGGTGGTGCGTCAGATGCACACCGCGTCCGGGCTGCTCGCCGAGCTGGAGAGCGGCACGACCCTCGAGGACGCCGAGGAGCAGGTCCTCTCCTATGTCCGGGAGCACGTGAAGGAGCCCGGCAAGGCCCCGCTGTGCGGCAACTCGGTCGGCACCGACCGCGGCTTCCTCCTCCGTGACATGCCGACCCTGGAGGACTACCTCCACTACCGGATCGTCGACGTCTCCTCGATCAAGGAGCTGGCCCGCCGCTGGTACCCGCGGGCGTACTTCAACAGTCCGGAGAAGAACGGCAACCACCGGGCCCTCGCCGACATCCGCGAGTCGATCGCCGAGCTGCGCTACTACCGCGAGGCCATCTTCGTGCCGCAGCCCGGGCCGGACTCCGAGACCGCGAAGGCGATCGCCGCCAAGCACGTCCTGCCCGCCCGCTAGCCGCCACGGGCGCCGCGCGAAAACCTGTGCGCGAGCACCCCTTCGGACCCTGTAGACTTCTTCTCGGCCGGTCGGGGAGAGCACTCCTCGAACAGCCGGTCGTGGTGGGTGTAGCTCAGCTGGTAGAGCACCTGGTTGTGGTCCAGGATGTCGCGGGTTCGAGTCCCGTCACTCACCCTGAGTAATCAGCCGGTGACTCCGTCGTAGGACGGGTCACCGGCTGTTTCGTTGTCCGGGCCCCCGCGCGCCGGCGTCCCGCACCGGCCGGGGGTGCGGATCCGGCCGGTGCGGGACGTCACGACGACGCCCGGACCACCAGTTCCGTCGGCAGGACCGCCTGATGCCGGTCGAGGCCACGGGACGCCGCCGGGCGGCGGTCCGCGATCTCCGTGAGGAGGAGGTCGATCATCGCGCGGCCCATCTCCTCGATGGGCTGGCGGACGCTGGTGAGCGGCGGGTCCATGTGCCGGGCGATGGCGGAGTCGTCGTACCCGACCAGCGCGACGTCGTCGGGGATGCGGCGGCCCGCCTCGCGCAGCACCTGCCGGGCGCCGGCCGCCATCACGTCCGAGCCGGCGAAGACGGCGTCCAGGTCGGGGTGGCGGGACAGCAGGGTCGTCATCGCCCGGCGCCCGCCCTCATCGGTGAAGTCACCCTGCTCGATGAGGAGTTCGTCCACCGGGTGGCCCGCCTCGCGCAGGGCGTCGCGGTAGCCGTCGACGCGGCGCTGGGCGCCGTAGACGTCCAGGCGGCCGGTGATGTGCGCGATCCGGCTGCGGCCCCGGCCCAGCAGGTGCTCCACGGCCGAGCGGGCGCCGCCGTAGTTGTCGGAGTCCACCGAGGGCAGCGACTCGGCCGCCGAGCGCGGGCCGCTGATCACGGCCGGGATCTCCAGCTGGGCGAGCAGGTCCGGCAGCGGGTCGTCGGCGTGGACGGAGACCAGGAGGACGCCGTCCACGCGGTGGGCCGCCAGGTACTGGGCCAGGCGCTGCCGCTCGCGGTCGCTGCCGGCGAAGATCAGCAGCAACTGCATCTCGGTGTCGGAGAGTTCGGCGCCGACCCCGCGCAGCATGTCGGAGAAGTACGGCTCCGCGAAGAACCGGGTCTCCGGTTCGGGGACGACCAGCGCGATGGCGTCGGTGCGGTTGGCCGCGAGGGCGCGGGCGGCGGTGTTGGGCACGTAGCCGAGTTCGGCGACGGCCGCCTCCACCGCGGCGCGGGTGGCGTCGCTGACCCGGGGCGAGCCGTTGATCACCCGGGAGACGGTGCCCCGCCCGACCCCGGCCCGGGCGGCGACCTCTTCCAGGGTCGGCCGCCGGCCGCCCCGGCCTCTCCCACCGTTGCCTGCCATGGTCGCCGCCTTCCGTTCACCGCCGTTCAGGCCAGGAATGTAACAGCCATGACGGGAGCACCTTCGGTTCCGTCCACCGCGGCGGCCACGGCCGGTGTCCGGCCGTGCCCGCCGCACGGCGTCGGTCAGGCGGGCAGGGCGTTGTTCCGGATCACGTCGGCGTACCAGTGGGCGCTGGCCTTGGGAATGCGGCGCTGGGTGGCGTAGTCGACGTAGACGGTGCCGAAGCGCTTCGAATAGCCGTAGGACCACTCGAAGTTGTCCAGCAGCGACCACAGGAAGTAGCCGCGCACGTCGGCGCCGTCGGCGATGGCGCGGCGGACGGCGTCCAGGTGGGAGTGGAGGTAGGCGATCCGCTGCGGGTCGTTGACCCGTCCCTCCGGGGAGACGTAGTCGTCGAAGGCGGCGCCGTTCTCGGTGACCATCAGCGGAAGCTGCGGGTGCGAGGCCGCCAGTCCGGTCAGCAGCGTGTGCAGTCCGCTCGCGTCGATCGCCCAGTTCATCGCGGTGAGATCGTCGTTGGCCAGGTGGAAGGCGACGTGCTCGGAGCCGGTCCACGGGGAGTGGTCGCTGACGCCGTGGCCGTCGTTGCGGGTGCTGGCGGAGCCGTCGGCGGGCAGGGAGACCACGGTCGGCGAGTAGTAGTTGACGCCGAGCACGTCGATGGGCCGGGAGATCTCCGCCAGGTCCCCGTCCTGCACGAGCTGTCCCCAGTCGACCAGGTGCGCGGTGTCGGCCAGCAGGTCCTCGGGGTAGGCGCCGTCCAGGAGGGGGCCGGTGAAGATCCGGTTGCCGACCGCGTCGATGCGGCGCGCGGCCTCGGCGTCCCCGGGGCTGTCGGTGAGCGGGCGCACCTGGTGCAGGTTCAGGGTGATCGAGGTCTGGGCGGACGCCGGCAGGACGGCGCGCAGCGCGCCGACGGCCTTGCCGTGGGCCAGGTTGAGGTGGTGCGCGGCGCGCAGGGTGGCGGCCGGGTCGGTCCGCCCCGGCGCGTGCACGCCGGAACCGTAGCCCAGGAACGCCGAGCACCAGGGTTCGTTGAGGGTGGTCCACACGCCGACCCGGTCGCCGAGGGCGCGGGCCATGATGTCGGCGTAGTCGGCGAAGCGGTGGGCGGTGTCGCGGTGCGGCCAGCCGCCGACGTCCTCAAGCTCCTGCGGCAGGTCCCAGTGGTAGAGGGTGGCCACGGGCGTGATGCCCGCCTCCAGGAGCTCGTCGGTGAGGCGGCGGTAGAAGTCCAGGCCACGCTCGACGGCGGGGCCGCGGCCGGTGGGCTGGACCCGGGACCAGGAGATGGAGAAGCGGTAGGCCCTGAGGCCGAGTTCCTTCATCAGGGCGACGTCGTCGCGGTACCGGTGGTAGTGGTCGGCGGCGATGTCACCGGTGTCGCCGTTGCGCACCTTGCCGGGAGTGTGGCTGAAGGTGTCCCAGATGGAGGGGGTGCGGCCGTCCTCGGCGGCGGCGCCCTCCACCTGGTAGGCGGCGGTGGCGGCACCCCAGACGAAGCCGGTCGGGAAGGAGGTGTCCGAGGCCGGCTGGGCCGTGGTCTCGGGTCGTACGGCGGTCATGGTGAGAACGCTCCCAAAGGGGGTGAGAAACGGACGACGGACGGCGGTCCGGCGGTGCGGGAGTAAGGGGAGGAAGAGAGGGCGAGGTGCGCGGGCAGCGGCGCGGCCCGGGGGCGCCCGGTCCGGTACGGCCCGCTGCGGGGCGGGCTGTGCGGGCGGTACCGGACCGGACACGAGGGCGGGCCGACGTCAGGCGGCGCACGCCGGCGACGGGGCGGGGCGGAGCCGGCACTGTGGCGGCCGGCCCCGCGGCACCGGCAGGGCTCAGCCCTTGACGGCGCCCGCCATGATCCCTCCGACGATCTGCTTGCCGAAGACGACGAAGACGAGCAGCAGCGGCAGGGTGCTGATCAGCGCTCCGGCCATGACGATGCTCTGGTCGGGGGTGTAGGAGGCGCTGAGCTGGCCGAGCGCCACCTGGATGGTGGGGTTCTCCTGGTTCAGCGCGAGGAAGGGCCAGAAGAAGTCGTTCCACGCCTGGACGAAGGTGAGCATGCCCAGCACCATCATCGCGGGCCGGGCCACGGGCAGCACCACGCTCCACACGATGCGGAAGTTGCTCGCCCCGTCGACCTTGGCCGCCTCGATCAGCTCGTACGGCAGGGCCTCGATCAGGTACTGGCGCATGAAGAAGACGCCGAAGGCGCCGACCAGGGTCGGGAAGATCACCGACTCCAGCTTTCCGCCCCACCCGATGTCCGACATCATCATGAACAGCGGGACGACGCTGAGCTGGGGCGGGATCGTCAGCGTGGCGATCACCGCGGTCATCAGCACACCACGGCCGCGGAAGCGCATCTTGGCGAACGCGTAGCCGGCGAGGGTGCAGAAGAACAGGGTGGCTACGGTGATGCTGCCGGCCACGATGACGCTGTTGACGATGGCCTTGCCCAGGTGGGCCTGGTCCCAGGCCGCCTGGAGGTTGCTCCACAGTCTGCCGCCCGGCACGAGCGGCGGCGGGGTGTCCAGGACCCGCTGCTGGTCGTGCGAGGCGGCCACCAGGGTCCAGTACAGCGGGAAGATCGAGCCGAGGCCGACGACGATGAGGGCGACGTAGGTGAACGGACCGCCTCTGAGCTGCTGGCCGGCACCCATCTTGAAACGGGCACGGCCCTTGCCGGGGGCGGTGGGAAGCGGTGCCGGGCCGAGGTCCGGCGCGGTCGTGGTGGGACTGGTCGTGGTCATCGATGTCGCTCCCGTCAGGCCGCGCTCTTGCGCACGAACCGGCCGACGATCCAGTTGATCAGGGCGATGAGCAGCAGCAGGACGAGCATGGCCCAGGCCACGGCCGCCGCCGGACCCAGGTGGCCCAGCTTCCAGCCGTAGTTGAAGAGGTAGATGCTGAGCGTCTCGTACTGGTGCTCGCTGCCGCCGATCGAGCCGAGGGTGCCGCCCTGGAGCAGCAGCGGCTCACCGAACAGCTGCATCGAGCCGATGGTGGAGATCACGATGGTGAACAGGATCGTGGGCCGCAGCGAGGGGATGGTCACCTTGCGGAACTGCTGCCACCGGCTCGCTCCGTCGATGGAGGCGGCCTCGTACAGGTCGGTGGGGACCGCCTGCATGGCCGCCAGGTAGATGAGCGCGTTGTAGCCGGTCCACCGCCAGATGATGATGACGGAGATGGCGATCTTGGAGGTCCACTCCCCGTTGCCCCAGTCGGTGTTGCCGGCGCCGAAGAAGTGCAGCACCCAGTTGAGGATGCCGCCGTCGGCGCGGAAGACCAGCGCGAAGACCAGGGCGGCCGTGGCCACCGAGGTGGCGTACGGGGTGAGGATGATCGTCCGCCAGAAGGTGCTGGCGCGCAGCTTGTAGTTGAGCAGGTGGGCCAGGCCCAGCGCCACCAGCAGCTGCGGAACGGTGGAGATGACACCGATGATGAAGGTGTTGGTGACGGCCGTCCAGAACTCGGAGTCCTGGAGGATCTTGGTGAAGTTGTCGAAGCCGACCCACTGGGACTGGTCCAGGCTCGTCATCTCCACCCGGTGCAGGGCGATCCAGCCCGTGTACAGGAGTGGATAGAGCCCGAAGGCGCCGAAGATCAGGAAGAAGGGGGCTATGTAGGCGTACGGCGAGGCCTTGTCGTCGAAGCGCCACAGCCGGCTGCGCCAGGTACCGCGTCCTTTCGACGCGGCACCGGTGCCGCCGGGCGGCGGGGTGTAGGCGCCCCGGGCGGGGGTTGTCGTTGCCACGGAGGGAGTCCTTCCCTGGAGGTTTCGGCCGGGTGGGGCGGGAAGCGCGTTCGGGGACCGGGGTCGGTCCGCCCCTCCCCGCGCGGATCGGTACGGTGGCGAACGGCCCACGCCGCGGCCTGACGTGCGTGTGAGGCGGAGCCCGGCCGTCGGCTGCCGGGTCCCGCCGGGTGGTGCCGTGGGCGGCGCCCGCCGTCGGGCACCGCTCACGTCGTCGAGCGCGGACGGGTGCGGGCGGCCGGTGGGCCCCCGCACCCGGTACGGCTAGCCGAGCGCCTTGTCGATCGTCTCGGTCGCGGCCTTCCACGCGTCGGCGGGCTTGGTGCCCCGCTGCTCCATGTTGTTGATCTGCGTGGAGATCGTGTCCTTGATCACGCCGTCCTTCGCGCCGAGCACGGCCTCGGGGATGGACTTGGCCTCCTCGGCGTAGATCTGGCCGATGGGGGCGTCGCTGAAGTACGGCAGCTTGGCGTTCTTCACGTCGGCCAGCTCATAGGCGCCCTTGTTGGACGGGAAGACACCGATCGCCTTGAAGACGGCGGCCTGCTGCTCCGGGGCGGTCAGCCACTTGACCAGCTCCGTGGCCTCCTTGACGTGCTTGCCGCTCTTCGGGACGGCGAGGAAGGAGCCGCCCCAGTTGGCCGCGGTCGAGCCGGGGGCGCGGGAGATGTCCCACTTGCCCTTGAAGGAGTCGCCGGAGTTGATGGATATCTGGCCGGCCATCCAGGCGGGGCACGCCACGGTGGCCACGGTGCCCTTGCGCAGCGCCGCGTTCCAGGCGTCGGTGAACTGGGGCAGGCCCTGGCTCAGCTTCTTGTCGGCGGCCTCGGCGGCCAGGTTCCAGCCCTGCTGCACCGACTGGCTGTCCTTGTAGGCCGGCTTGCCGTCGGCGTCGTAGTACTGCTGGGAGGAGGAGCTGACGACCGCGTTGTACATGGCGGACGCGGAGTCCATGAAGTAGGTGCCGGAGGGCGCCTTCTTCTTGTACTGCTCGCCGAGCTTGAGGTAGTCCTCCCAGCCGCCGGCGACGGCCTTGGCGACGGCCTCGCGGTCGGTGGGCAGGCCCGCCTTCTCGAAGAGGTCCTTGCGGTAGCACAGGGACATGGGGCCGATGTCGGTACCGGCGCCGATCACCGTGCCGTCCTTGGCGGTGGCCTGCTTCTCCTTCCAGGACACCCAGTCGTTGACGTTGATCGCCTTGCTGAGGTCGGCGAACTTGCCCGACTGGGTGTCGACGACCTCCTTGATACGCCCGACTTCGATGCCCGTGACGTCCGCGAGGCCGCTGCCCGTGTTCAGCTGCTGAAGGAGCTTCGGGTAGTAGTCCTGCTCGTTGGCGGTGGTCTCTTCCTTGACCGTGATGTTCGGGTGCAGCTCGTGGTACTTGGCGAACAGCTTGGCCTCCTTGTAGCCGAACTGCCCGAAGTCGGCCACCTTGAGGGTGATGTTCCCGTTGGCGTCCGTGCTGTCCGAGTCGTCGTCGCTGCTGCAACCGGTCAGCAGCAACGCGGAGGCCGTCAGGACCGTCGTGGCCAGCGTCGCGGTTCTGCGGCCGTGACCACCGCCGGTACGGGTGATGCGCATTCCACTACTCCTTGTTCCAGTGGGGAACGGGACCTCAGGAATCGGACCGCCGGACCCGGCGGTCCGGACCTGCCCTCTCGGTGCGAGCAGCGGCTAGCCAACAGCACACGGAGTGCGGTGGAAAGGTGCTGGTCAACGGTGTGCCATGCAAGGTAGAGGGGAAGGCCATGGGTGGTTCGATCCGAACGGAAGAGAGCCCCGGTCGCCCTGTGGGACCGCTCCCACGCGGCATGCCGGAAGACTCGTTGGTGCCAGGCCGAGTGTCAAGTCTTGAAGACGGCGTTGTTGCGTAAGCGTGTTCCGCGCGTCACGTGAACGTGTCGTGCGCCCCCACGCAACCAGCCCGTCATCCGGCCGTTCCCTACAGCGTCGGCGCAGGTCACGAGCGGGTCAATCCCCGCTCACGGCCAACAGGGCCCGCATCCGGACCGGTTGCCGGATTCTCTGGGTCAGAATGAAGCGCCCCTCCACCGGACCACCGGAAGGTGAACGATGAGCCCTGCCGAACAGCCGCAGCCGCACAGGACCGCGGACGTCCGGCGCCCGACCCTGAACGCCGTGGCCGCCCGCGCCGGAGTGGGCCGCGGCACGGTCTCGCGGGTGATCAACGGCTCCCCGAAGGTCAGCGCGCGCTCCCGGGCGGCCGTGGAACAGGCCATCGCGGAACTCGGCTACGTCCCCAACCGCGCCGCCCGTTCACTGGCGACGCGGCGCACGGACGCGGTCGCGCTGGTCGTGCCCGACGCCGAGAACCGGCTGTTCTCCGAACCGTACTCCTCCGGGATCATCCGGGGCGTTTCCACCGGAATCGCGGGCGCCGGGATGCAGTTGCTGCTGGTCCTCACGGGCAACGACAAGGAGCACGGCCGGCTCGCCGCCTACCTCGCCGCCCAACGGGTGGACGGCGTCCTGATGATGGCGGTCCACGGGGACGACACCCTGCCCGACCGGCTGGAGGAACTGGCCGTGCCGACCGTGCTGGCCGGGCGGCGCAGCGACCGCGAGAGGCTCGGCCATGTCCGCGCGGACAACCGGGGCGGCGCCCGGCTCGCCGTCCGGCACCTGCTGGCGGGCGGCCGCCGGTCCATCGGCACCATCACCGGTCCGCTGGACATGGACGTGGCGCGGGCACGGCTCGACGGCTACCGGGAGGCCCTGCGCGAGGCGGGGGTCGCCGTCGACGAAGACCTCGTCGCGGCGGGCGACTTCACCGAGGAGGGCGGGCGCGTGGCCATGCGGGAACTGCTGCGCCGGCACCCGGACCTGGACGCCGTCTTCGCCGCCTCCGACGTGATGGCCTCCGGCGCGGTGCTGGAACTGCGCGCGGCGGGGCGGAGGGTACCGGACGACGTGGCGCTGATCGGCTTCGACGACTCGATCGTGGCCCGGCACATCGATCCCCCGCTGACCAGCGTGCGCCAGCCGCTGGAGGAGATGGGCCGCACGATGGCGAGCCTCCTGCTGGAGGAGATCGCCCAGCGCGGAACCGGCCAGCGGGGAGTGGTGTTGCCGACGGAACTGGTGGTACGGGCGTCGGCCTGAGGGGGCGGGGGTTGGTCGGTGGGGTTGGGGGTCGGGGGTCGGCCGGAGAAGTCGAGCATCTGCCTGAGCCATCGGGCACCCAGAAGTCACCTGCCGCCCGCGAAGCCGCCCCTGCCATACCGAACCGATCACCGCCTCCCCCTTTCGCCGTGGGAGCGCTCCCATGCATAATGCGTGCACTCGACCCATGGGAGAGCCTCCATGCCCGAACCGACGACCGTGGCCTTTCCTCCCGGCTTCCTCTTCGGCGCCGCGACCTCGGCGTACCAGATCGAGGGTGCGGTGCGGGAGGACGGCCGCACCCCCTCGATCTGGGACACCTTCAGCCACACGCCGGACAGGACGGCCGGCGGCGAGACCGGGGACATCGCCGTCGACCACTACCACCGCTACCGCGACGACGTCGCGCTCATGGCGGAGCTGGGCCTGAACGCGTACCGCTTCTCCGTCTCCTGGCCCCGGGTGCAGCCGACGGGCCGGGGGCCGGCGGTCCAGCGGGGCCTGGACTTCTACCGCCGCCTCGTCGACGAGCTGCTGGCCCGGGGCATCGCACCGGCGCCCACGCTCTACCACTGGGACCTGCCCCAGGAGCTGGAGGACGCGGGTGGCTGGCCGGAACGGGACACCGCCTTCCGGTTCGCCGAGTACGCGCAGCTCGTCGGCGAGGCGCTGGGCGACCGGGTGGAGCAGTGGATCACCCTCAACGAGCCGTGGTGCAGCGCCTTCCTGGGCTACGCCTCCGGGGTGCACGCCCCCGGCCGGACCGACCCGGCGGCCTCGCTGCGCGCGGCCCACCACCTCAACCTGGGGCACGGGCTGGCCGTTTCCGCCCTCCGCGCGGCGATGCCGGCCCGCAACCGGATCGCGATCAGCCTGAACTCATCCGTCGTACGGCCGCTTTCCCAGGACCCGGCCGACCTGGCCGCGGCCCGCAGGATCGACGACCTGGCCAACGGCGTGTTCCACGGGCCGCTGCTGCACGGGGAGTACCCGTCGTCGCTCCTGGAGGCCACGCGCTCGCTGACCGACTGGTCGTACGTCCTGGACGGCGATCTCCGCACGATCAACGCCCCGTTGGACGCCCTGGGCCTGAACTACTACACCCCGGCACTGGTCTCGGCCGCCTCCGACGGCGTCGCGGGCCCCCGGGCGGACGGCCACGGCTCCAGCGACCACTCCCCCTGGCCCGGCGCCGACGACGTCGTCTTCCACCAGACCCCCGGCGACCGCACGGAGATGGGCTGGACGATCGATCCGACGGGCCTGTACGACCTGCTCATGCGCTACACGCGCGAGGCGCCCGGCCTCCCCCTCCACATCACCGAGAACGGTGCGGCCTACGACGACAAGCCCGATCCGGACGGCCGGGTGCACGATCCCGAGCGCATCGCCTACCTGCACGCCCACCTGTCGGAGGTGCGCCACGCCATCGCCGACGGCGCCGAGGTCCGTGGCTACTACCTGTGGTCCCTGATGGACAACTTCGAGTGGGCGTACGGGTACGGCAAGCGGTTCGGCGCGGTGTACGTGGACTACGCCACGCTGGAGCGGACGCCGAAGTCGAGCGCGCGGTGGTACGGGAAGGTGGCGCGGACCGGAGCGCTGCCCCCGGTGGACGCGCGGGTGTGAGCGTGCGGCCCGGCGGCAGTGAGCCGCCGGGCCCTCACCCGGTCGTGGTGACGCGCGCGCCTACTTGTACGCCCCGAACGCCTTGGAGAAGGCGAACGGGTCCTGGGTGAGGGAGCTGCACGTGGCGTCGGCGGTCGGCTTGGTGCCGCCGGCGCACTGCTTGTCGCGGGTCGCCGACCACATCGACAGCCAGCCGAGCCCCTTGGACCGGGCGAAGTTCACCAGCTGGGTGGCGTCGTCGACCTTGAACACCTCGGACGAGACGTCGTTGACGCCGATCATCGGGGTGACGGCGACGGCCTTCCAGGCGGCCGCGTCGGACAGCCCCAGCACGCTCTTGACCTGGGCCTGGGTGGCGGTCGCGGCCTGCTCGGCGTACGTGCCCATGTCGCCGTTGTACGAGGCGCCGTAGTCCATCGCCATGATGTTGACGGTGTCGATCTCCACGCCGTTGGACCTGGCGTTGGCGAGGAGGTTCACGCCGTCCTGGGTCAGACCCTCGGGCATCACCGGGAGGGTGAAGGAGACGTCCAGGTCCGGGTGCCGCGCCTGGAGCTTGGCGATGGCCTGGGCGCGGCGGGTGTTGGCGGCGGTGTTCGGCAGCGCGCCGCCCTCGACGTCGAAGTCGACCTTGGTCAGCTTGAACGCGTCGACCGCCTTGCCGTACGCCGCCGCCAGCGCGTCCGCGGAGGAGCAGGTGGTGGCCAGCTCGGAGCC
Source organism: Streptomyces flaveolus (assembly GCF_000716535.1). Lineage (GTDB taxonomy): Bacteria > Actinomycetota > Actinomycetes > Streptomycetales > Streptomycetaceae > Streptomyces > Streptomyces flaveolus_A. The sequence continues at coordinate 124,562 of NZ_JNWV01000035.1, forward strand.
GGAGGCGCCGCCGAAGGAGACCCGGACGTCACCGCCCTTGGCGCGCAGCGCGCCGATCTGCGCGGCCACGGCGTCGCTGCTGAGGTCCGTGACCCCGCCCCACTTGGGGGTGCAGCCGCCGCCGTCGGTGAGGAAGGCGAGGTTGTAGTTCTTCACGCCGGTCGCGTCGGCGGCGCCGAGGAGGTCGAAGGCCGGGTAGAGGCTGGTGTCGACGTAGGGGGCGAAGCCGGCGGAGGCGGTGCTGCCGGATCCGGTGCTGCCGGTGGGGGTGGGGGTCCCGCTCTGCGCGGGGGTCGACGTGGGCGCGGAGGTGGGCGTGGAGGTGGGGGTCGGCGCCGGCGACTGGGTGGTCTGCGTCGGTCGGCCGCTCGGCTCGGGGGTGGCTGCGCCGTCCGCGGAACACTGCGCGCCGTCGATGCGGCAACCCGTCGGTTCGCCGCCGCCGTTGACCACGAAGCCGACGGTCACGGACTTGCCCGGGGCCAGGCCGTCGGTGTCCCACGTGGCCGGCTTCACGGTGACGTGCTGACCGCTGACGCTCGACTCGCCGTTCCACAGGGAGCTGAGCCTGGCCCCCGCGGGGAGGTCGAACTCCAGCGTCCAGGTCTTCTCGGCCTGGCCGGTGTTGTTGGTGACGACGTACTGGGCGGTGTAGCCCGTGGACCAGTCGCTGGTCTTGGTGTAGGCGGCGTTCACACCGGCCGCGTTGGCGGTGCCGGTGAGCAGGACCGCGCCGCCGCCGATCACGGCCGCGGCCACCAGGCCGCCCATCGCCTTGTTCCTGCCACTGATCCTGCGCCGGTGCGTGCTCATGCGCGTGCCTGCCTTCGCTGTTCACGGGGTGAGGTGCGGCAGCACGCTAGCGATCAGGAAAGGGACAAACCGCTTGTTCGGGGCGCCCGTTGCAGACCTTAGGGTTCGCTTAAGGAAGCGATCGGGGACGGTTAAAGGTAGAGACCAATTTGCCCGGTCGGCGTCTGCGTACGGCCCCGCGCTGTCTGCGTCCCACCGGCTTCCGCGCGTCCAGCTGGAACCAGATCCGCACCTCGGTGCCGCCCAGCACGGAGGCGCCGATGCGGACGTCACCGCCGGTGGACTCGGCGAGCCGGCGGACGATGTCCAGGCCGAGGCCGGTGGAGCCGGTGTGTCCGGAACCCCGGCCGCGGGCCATCGCCGCCTCGGGGTCGGCTATGCCGGGGCCCGCGTCGGAGACGAGCACGATCACCGCGTCCTCGCCGTTGTGCACGTCGACCGCGAAGGCGGTGCCCTCGGCGGTGTGCCGGAAGACGTTGCCGAGCAGGGCGTCGAGCGCGGCGGCCAGGTCGGCGCGGGCCACGGGTACGCGCACCGGCCGGTCGACGCCGGCCACCCGCCACTTGCGGCCCTCGTCCTCCGCCAGCGCGGACCAGAACTCCATGCGTTCGCGGACCACTTCGGCCACGTCACAGCCCGCACCGGGTCCGGCGGCGGCCGTCTGCGGCTTGGCCTCGCGGGCCGTCCGGATGATGGTGTCGACCTCGCGCTCCAACTGGGCGACGGCGGCCCGGGTCTGCTCGGCGGCCGGTCCGGCGCCGAGGGAGGCCGCGTTCAGCCGGAGGACGGTGAGCGGGGTGCGCAGCCGGTGCGAGAGGTCGGCGGCCAGCTCCCGTTCGTTGGCGAGGAGCTGGACGACCTGGTCGGCCATGGAGTTGAACGCGGCGGCGGCCAGCCGGAGTTCGGTCGGGCCGTCCTCCGGCACCCGGGCGCCCAGCTTGCCCTCGCCCAGTTCGTGCGCGCCCTCGACGAGCCGCCGTGCGGGCCGCACCATGCGCACCCCGAGCCGGTCGGCGACCGCGACCGAGCCGACGATCAGCGCGAGGCCGACGGCCGCGAGCACCGCCCAGGCCGTGCCGACGCCGTTGGTCACCTCGGACTCGGGGACGTACACCTCGACCACGGCTATCGCGCCGGAGCCGAGCGCGACCGGCTGGAGCAGGGTGGAGCCGCCGGGCACGGTGGTGGTGGAGGCGCGGCCGAGTCGTCGTACGGCCTCGATGTCGCGTCCTGCGGCGCGCTGCCGGCCGAGGTCGAGCGCGGCCCGGCCGCCCTCGGCGGGCAGGTGGACCGCCATCCCGGAGTCGGCGCCGGCCGAGGCCACCACACGCTCCAGCTGGTCCCGGTCGGTGGTGATGGACAGCGCGGGCGCCACCGCCGCGGCCTCCCGCTCGGCGCCTGAGAACGCGCGATCGCGGGCCATCTCCTTGACGACCAGGCCGAGCGGCACGGCGAAGGCGACCACGACCATCGTGGTGACCGCCAGGCAGACCTTGACCAGGGCCCATCTCATCGCGAGACCTGCCCGTCCTGCCGGTCGCAGGGCGGTTCGAGCTTCACTCCGACGCCCCGCAGCGTGTGCAGGTACCGGGGCCGGGCGGCCGTCTCCCCCAGCTTGCGGCGCAGCCAGGACAGATGGACGTCGATGGTCTGGTCGTCACCGTAGGACTGCTGCCAGACCTCGGCGAGGAGTTCCTTGCGCGGGACGACGACGCCCGGCCGCCCGGCGAGGAAGGCCAGCAGGTCGAACTCGCGGCGGGTGAGGTCGAGCCGGGCCCCGTCCAACTCGGCCTGGCGGCGCAGCGGGTCGACGGTCAGGCCGCCGACGCGGAGCACGGACGAGGGCGGGGCCTCCCCGCCGCCGGAACGGGCCCGGCGCAGCACGGCCGCGATCCGGGCGGAGAGGTGGTCGACGGAGAACGGCTTGGTCAGATAGTCGTCCGCCCCGGCGTTCAACAGCCGGACGATCTCCGTCTCGTCGTCCCGGGCGGTGGCGATGATGACGGGCACGTCGGTGATGCCGCGCAGCATCTTCAGGGCCTCGGAGCCGTCCAGGTCGGGCAGTCCGAGGTCCAGGATGACCAGGTCGAAGCGGAAATGGGCGACCTCGCGCAGCGCCTCCAGTGCCGTACCGACACTGCGCACGGTGTGTGCGGCGTCGGTCAGGTGCCGGATGAGCGCCGAGCGTACGAACTGGTCGTCCTCGACCACGAGCACACTTGCCATGCGCCGCACCGTACGCCATGCGGACACGACCGGGCGGGCGCCTGTGGACGACTCGGGGCATGTGCGTACGGCGGTTCGCCTGGGGCAGTATGGCCCGCGATGCGCAAAGGACTCGTACACGTACTGGCGTGGCTGCTCGCGACGGGAGCGGCGGTCACGCTGTCGTGGTGGGGTGTCCACACGGTGATGGCGGGGACGGCCTACGACCCGCCGCGCGCGCTTCCGGTCACGGCCGCCGACGCGGACACCCGGGACGTGAAGTCCGCGTCCCCGGCGCCCTCTCCGTCGCCGCCCCCGTCTCGGAAGCGGCCGGTCCGGACGACGGCGACGCCGACGCCCGCGCACACGCCGTCCCGCACGCCGTCCCCGCCCCCGTCCCCCACCGCTTCGGCCACCGCGTCCGGCCGGGTCAGGTCCTACGACACCGACGGCGGCCGGGCGGTGTTCGACCTGCGGACGGCCGACGCCACGCTCGTGTCGGCGATCCCGGGCCCGGGCTGGTCGATGCAGGTGTGGAAGACGGAGAGCTGGATCCGGGTGGAGTTCAGCCGGGGCGCGGACCGGGTGTCGGTGTTCTGCACCTGGCACGACGGGCCGCCGCGGGTCGAGGTGGGCACCTACTGACCGGGGCGGCCCCTAGCGGAACACCGAGGGCGGCGGTGCCGGCGAGGCCACCGCGGCATCGTCCGTCACGGGCACCGCGCCACCGGTGAAGTCGGTGAGCTGTCTGCCGTGTTCGACGCGGCCGGGGTGCGGGTCGGAGGCGGCGCGGCGGGTGAGTTCGGCGAGCGGCAGCGGGAGGTCGGAGGCGACCAGGACCGCGTTGCCGAAGCGCTTGCCGCGCAGCACGGCCGCGTCGGCGATCAGCGCGAGTTCGCCGAACCGGGCGGCGGCGGTGGCGATCTGGCCGCGCAGGTGCGCGAGCGGCGGACCGTCGGCGAGGTTGGCCGTGTAGACACCGGAGGGCTTCAGGGCGCGCCGGACCTCGTCCAGGAACTCGGTGGAGGTGAGGTGGGCGGGGGTGCGGGCGCCGCTGAAGACATCGGCGACGACCAGGTCGGCCCAGCCGTCCGGCACCTTGGCGAGCCCCGCGCGGGCGTCGGTGGCCCGTATCCGGATGCGCGCGCCCGGGTCCAGCGGCAGCTCCCGGCGGACGAGCTGCACCAGGGTCGCGTCCCGCTCCACGACCTGCTGGGTGGAGCGGGGCCGGGTCGCGGCGACGTACCGGGCGAGGGTGAGGGCGCCGCCGCCGAGGTGCACGGCGTGCACGGGCTTGCCGGGCGGGGCGGCGAGGTCGATGACATGGCCGAGGCGGCGCTGGTACTCGAAAGACAGGTACGCGGGGTCGTCCAGGTCGACGTGCGACTGGGGCGCGCCGTCGATCAGCAGCGTCCAGGCCCGGGCGCGGTCCGGGTCGGGCACGAGCTGTGCGAGCCCGCCGTCGACCGGCTCCTCGACCGCGGCTACGGCGGCCGATCCGCGCCGTGTGTTCCTGGACCTGCCCATCCACCCATTTTCGCAGCCTCCGGGGGCGGGCGCGTCACCGGCAGTTGTCGGCCACCTCGATCAGGCGGGCCGCCTCGCCGAGGGCCCGGCGCAGGACCACCGGGTCGGTGGCGAGGTCGGCCTCGCCGGGCGGCAGCAGCCAGTCGGAGCCCTCCACCGGCGGCTCGGGGTTCAGCCGCAGCCCGCGTCCGTCGGTCTCGGTGCAGGTGCTGCCCGGCAGGTCCCAGCCGGCGGCCGTGCCGGCCGGGACCAGGAAGCCGAGGGTGCCGCAGCCGTCGTCGTGCAGCACGGGCCCGACCGCGTCCGCCGCCCCCCGCCGCAGGATGTCGACGGCTTCCAGCCCCTGCCGGGTCGGTACCGTCACGAGGTCGCATCTCGCGTCACCTCCCGCGCACGCGGACGACGACGGCGACGTACAAGGATCGTTGCTCTGGCTGGTCTCCATGCCGGCCTCCACACACAGCCCTGTTGCGGTCCATGGAGTCCAACGCGCGAGCGCGTCAACGGCAACGGCACAAGTGCGCCGCAAAGGATGGCACTTCATGGCAGATCATGCATGAGATATCCGGTTTGTAGCTAAACACCGCGTGGCGGGTCCTTCACAGCGGGTACGTTCATGCCCGCCGGAACCAGGGCGTCACACGGGCAACTCGTCCCGGATCGCCCGGGTCCCGGCGTGGTTCGACGGTTCGCACGAGAGGACCCGGCCATGGCGTCGTCAACCGTGACCTCGTCACAGCCCGAACGGCCACCACGGCCGAACCTCGCCTTCCGGCGACTGCGCGGCCGGCGCTCACCGGCGGAGTTCGCGGCGCTGGTACGGCGGGCGGCGCGCGAGATCGGTGAGCGGGTGAGCTGTGACGCGCGCTACATCGGCCGGGTCGAGGCGGGCGAGATCCGCTGCCCCAACTACGCGTACGAACGGGTGTTCCTGCACATGTTTCCCGGCCGCACGCTCACCGACCTCGGCTTCGCGCCCCGCTCGTCCGTCCGCGGACGCGCGGCGCGCACGGCGGTGGAGACGGCCCCCGCGGAGCGGGTGCCCGGTGAGTTGCGCGAGGCGTTGGAGCCGTATGAGTCCCGTGAGACCGGTGGGTCCCGCGACGCGCGGGACCCGCGAGAAGGGGGCCCGTATGAACCGCACCCGCTGTACGAACCGCACGAACCGTTTGCGAAAGACCCCCTGAACCACGAGGAGAGCGACGTGCTGCGTCGCGCATTCATGACCGGCGGAGGCGCCACGGTGGCCGCCGCCACGCTGGCCCCGCTGGGGCTCACCACCGGCGCCACGGCGGCGGAACGGCCGCTGCGGCGCGCCGGCAGCTCCGAGGCGGCGGCGCTGGAGGAGGCCGTCCGCCGTATCCGGCTGCTCGACGACCGGCACGGCGCGGACGGCCTCTACCGGCGCGCGGCGGCTCCGCTGCGCGCGGCGTACGAGCTGCTCGACGCGGGCGCGACCCGGCAGACCACCGCCGACCGGCTGCACGCGGGCGCGGGTGAACTCGCCATCTCCGTCGGCTGGCTGGCCCACGACTCCGGCCGTTTCGACGACGCCCGCTCGCACTACGCGGAGGCACTGGCCACCGCGCGTATGACCGGCGATCCGGCGCTGGAGGCCCACGCCTTCTGCAACACCGCGTTCCTGGCCCGGGACGCCGGGCGGCCCCGGGAGGCGGTACGGGCCGCGCAGGCCGCGCAGCGCGCCGCCCGGCCGCTCGGCTCCGACCGGCTGATGTCCCTGCTGGCGCTGCGGGAGGCGGGCGGCTGGGCGGGGCTCGCCGACCGCACCGGCTGTGCGCAGGCGCTGGCCCGGGCGCACGCCCTCTTCGAGCGGGGCCGCTCGGACGCCGACCCCGAGTGGATGAGCTTCTACGGAGAGGCGGAGCTGGAGGGGCTGGAGGCGCAGTGCTGGTCCACGCTGGGCGACTGGCGGCGGGCGTCCCGGCACGCGCGGCGGGCGGCGCGTCTGCAGGATCCGCACTTCACCCGGAACATCGCGCTGTACACCGCGGAGCTGGCCGACGATCTCGCCCGCGAGGGCCGGCCCGACGAGGCGGCGGAGGCGGGGCTGCGGGTGCTGGCGCTGCTGGACCAGGTCCAGTCCTCCCGCATCCAGACGATGCTGGCGGGGACGGCACGGGTGCTGTTGCCGCACCGGCGGGCGTCGGGGGTGTCGGAGTTCCTGGACCGCCACGCGTCCGTTCCGCGGCGGGTGTAGGGGCTGCCCGGTTCCGGACGGGGGCCGGCGCTGTCGCCGGTCCGCGGGCCGGTGGGGCCGGTCGCGCCCACGCGGCGGAGCCCCACGTCGCCACAGCCCCGCGCCCCTCCGGGCGCGGCCATCCTCTCAGCCCGCCAGATGCCCCAGGTCGTTCCAGCTCTCGATCGCGGGTTCCCCGTAGGCCCAGCCCAGTACGGACAGCGACGTGGGATTCAGCCGTATCCGCGCCGCGAAGTCCAGCGGCAGCCCCAGCCACCGCGCCCCGATCGACCGCAGGATGTGTCCGTGGGCGAAGACCAGGACGTCACGGTCGGCGGAACGGGCCCAGGACACCACCTCGTCCGCGCGCGCGGTGACGTCGGCGATGCTCTCGCCCTCCGGGACCCCGTCCCGCCAGATCAGCCAACCGGGCCGCACCGCCTGGATCTCCGCCGGGGTCATGCCCTCGTAGGCGCCGTAGTCCCACTCCATCAGCGTGTCCCACACCGTGGCACGGTCCCCGAAGCCGGCCAGTTCGCACGTCTCCCGCGCGCGTGACAGCGGGCTGGTCCGCACCTCCACGTCCGCCAGACCGTCCAGCGGGGCGCGGTGCAGCCGCTCACCGAGCAGCTTGGCCCCGCGCCGGCCCTCCTCCAGCAGCGGCACATCGGTCCTGCCGGTGTGCTTGCCGGACAGCGACCATGCCGTCTGTCCGTGCCGGGCCAGCAGAATGCGCGGTGCCATGGGGTCTCTCCGAAGAACAAGCGGATGCACGACAAGGGGACGCACGACGAGTGGGTGCGGTCCCTCCATCATCGCGCACCGGGTTCCCAGGCAACCCGCCGGGCGATCTCCGCGTCTTCGAGGGCTGACACACGCCGAGCGTGATCCGAGCGCCCGTCATGGGCGCAGTAGGGACACCGTAAAGTGGCACGGTCGCCCGCCGGGGCGCAGCCGCACAGCAGAAGGGGGAGGGCGATCGGATGCCGCAGACCGAGACACCGGGCACCGAGGTGGCCCCGCGACCCCGGCTGCGCTGGTGGACCGAGCTGCCGCTGATCCTGCTGGTCTACGGCTGCTACTCGGCCGGCCGGCTCCTCGCGCGCGGTGACGTCACCGGCGCCGTCGACCACGGCCTGGCGATCCTGCGCGTCGAGAAGGCCCTGCACCTGAACGCGGAGCACCCGCTGAACCGGCTGTTCACCCGCGAGGCCTGGCTCGGGGTGCCGGCCGACTTCTGGTACGCCTCGCTGCACTACCTGGTCACGCCCCTGATCCTGGTCTGGCTGTTCCGCGCGTGCGCCCCCCACTACCGCGCGGCCCGCACCTGGCTGATGACGTCCACGTTCATCGGCCTGATCGGCTTCAGCCTGCTGCCGACCTCCCCGCCCCGCCTGCTCTCCGCCGATCACGGCTTCGTGGACACGATGGCGCAGTACAGCGCGTACGGCTGGTGGGGCGGCGAGGCCAGCGCCCCGCGCGGCATGGGCGGCATGACCAACCAGTACGCGGCGATGCCGAGCCTGCACGTGGGCTGGGCGCTGTGGTGCGGTGTGATGCTGTGGCGGTACGGCGGCTCGCGCCTGACGAAGGTCCTCGGTGTCGTCTATCCGCTGGTGACCGCGCTGGTGGTCATGGGCACCGCCAACCACTACTTCCTGGACGCGGTCGCGGGCGCGGCCGTGATGGGCGTCGGCCTGCTGCTGGCACCGCGGATGATGCGGGCCGCGGACCTCGTCCGGACCCGGCTGTCCCCCCGTACCGCACCGGTCCCGGACGGCACGGGTTCCCCGATTGTCAGTGCCGGATGCCAGACTTCGGCGGGTGAGCGAATTCCACGGCAGCGCGAGTCGCGGCTCGACCCCGCGGCCGGACCGGACGCCTCCCCCAGCGACGCGGGCGAAGGGGCTCCGGCACCGGCTCGCTGAGCTGCGCGGTCCCGACGTACCGGCCAAGGCCCTGGACGCCCGCGCCCTCGCGGCGCTCGCCGCGAACCCGGGCTGCTCCCGGCGGGCGATCCTGGACGGCGCCGGGGTGGACAAGGCCAAGCTGGCCGGCGCGCTGGGCGCGCCGTCCGGCTTCGGGCAGTCGCAGTTCGCGCTGACCCGGGGCAACGCGTTCGAGGCGCGGGTCAAGGCGGACGGCGGCGCCGAGCTGCTGCGCCTGGTGCACGCCCGGCTCGACCCCGGCGCCGAACCACCCGCCACGGCGGCCGTGCCCGACCTGACCGCGCACGGCCCCGAGGGGCGTACGGCCCGTACGGCGCTGGCGCTGCGCGAGGCCACGCGGGCCGGCGGCTGGACGCTCCTGGACCATCCGATGCTCGCTCTGGACGTGGCCGGTTCGCTCGCCTTCCTGGAGCCGGACGCGGTCGTGGTGCACCCGGACGGCAGCTGGTCGGTGGTCGAGATCAAGTCCTTCCCGATGGTGGACGGCGCCGCGGACCCGGCGAAGGTGGGCGCGGCGGCCCGCCAGGCGGCGGTGTACGTGCTCGCCCTGGAGGAGGTCGCGAAGCGTCTCGGCGCGGAGCCGGAGGGGCACGACCCCAAGGGCGCTCCGGTGCCGCGGGTGCGCCACCAGGTGCTGCTGGTGTGCCCGAAGGACTTCTCCAACCTGGCCGCGGGCTCCGCCGTGGACGTCCGCAAGCAGCGCGCGGTCACCGCGCGCCAGCTCGCCCGGCTCACCCGCGTCGAGGAGATCGCCGACGCGCTGCCCGAGGGCACGTGCTTCGCGCCCGACCGGCCCGCCGAGGAGCTGACGGCGGCCGTGGAGGCGGTGCCGGCGGCGTACGCGCCCGAGTGCCTGTCCGCCTGTGAGCTGGCCTTCCACTGCCGGGAGCGGGCCCGCGCGGCCGGCGCCGTCACCCGCCTCGGCCGGCCGCTGCGGGCCGAACTGGGCGGCCTGGCCACGGTCGAGGAGGTGCTGGCGGCCGCTCACGGCGAGAGCGGCGACCCGGACGACCCGGCGGTGGCCGCCCTGCGCCGGGCGGCTGCCCTGCGCGCGGAGGCCCTGCGCCAGGCCCGGGAGGCGGTCCCGTGTCCCTGATCACCACCCTCGCCCGGCTGGAAGCCGTCGGCACGGGCCGGGCGCAGCGCACCGCGACCGTCCGGCACCGGCATCTGTCCGACCACCCGCTGGTGTTCGTGCCGCTCACCACGGCCGGTGAGACGGGTGCCCCGCTCGGCGCGCTGGTCGGCACCGACCGTGACGCGCCCCGGCTGCTGGTCGTGCCCCAGCCCCGCGACCGCGACCTGCGCTTCACGTTCCTCGCCGACCTGGCCGACGTCGTCCTGCCGTACATCGACGCGTACGCCGACTCGGTGGAGGCGGCCGAGCGCACCGAGACCGACCCGGAGACCGGCAAGCGGGTCAAGGTGGCGGCCGAGCTGTGCGCGGACGCGCCCCAGCTGATCGTGCCGAGCCGCACGGGCCTGGACTTCGTACGGCTGCTGGGCCGCTCCATGCGGTTCCGGCGCACCGCCGAGCAGGACCCGGACGCGCCCTACCCGGCGCCGCCCCGGGTGCCGCTGCTCGGCCGCTGGCTGACCCACTACGGCGAGCGGGCCCGGGTCCCGGGCTCCTCGCTGCTGCTCGCCCTGACCGATGTGCTGTCCCGGCACTGGGCGACCGGCCAGTCGGGCCTGGAGGACGAACACCTGGGCGCGCTGCTGGCCTGGATCGACCCCCCGGAGGGCCTCAGCGGTGCCGAGGCCGCCCACCGGGCCGAACTCGCCAGGGACGCCGACGGCCAGTTGCTGTGCCCGCCGGCCGGCCCCGCCACGGACCCGGCGTTCGACAACAAGCTGCTGGCCCCGGCGATCGAGCGCTACGACCGCGCGCGCACGGCCCTGGCCGCCGCCGAGGACCCGCTGGAGGCCGACGACCGGCTGGCCGCGCTCACCCGGGCCGAGCGGGAGATCCGCGACCTGGTCGAGAGCCGTACCCGGCCCACCTGGGACGCGGTGTGGCGGGGCCTGGACCTGCTGCGGGCGCTGCCGGTGGGCGCGCACGTGGAGGGGCGCTGGACCCGGGACCGCTGGTCGTTCACCGGGCACCGGGACCGGGTGCTGGCCGGTGAGCCCCCGCAGCCGCGCCGGGACGACGCGGTGACGGCGGCGAACAAGCTGGCCACGCGCGAGCGTGAGCAGTCCCGGCTGGAGGCGCAGGAGGCGCTGGACGACCCGCTGGTGATGGCGGGGCGGCGGCTGGCCGGGGAGGCGTTCGCGGGCGAGGTGACCGACGTCGTGATGGCGTACAGCGAGGGCAAGCGGCCGAGCCCGCGCCCGCTGGTGACGGTCCGCACGGACGACCGGCCGCATCTGGCGGAGCGGGCGAAGGTGTACCGCTCGCTGGGCGGCAAGCCGCAGTCGGCGGAGTTCGTCGGTCAGGAGGCCGACGGTGTGCTGGTCCTGCGCGTGATGGACAAGATGGGCCGCGGCAAGGAGCCGGAGCCCGGGTCGGTGCCGGAGAAGGGCGACCGGGTCTGCTTCACCCTGTTCGAGCACGAGCAGCGCGGCGGTGCGAAGCTGCCCGACCCGGAGGAGACCCCCTGGACGCACGGCGGCCCGCCGGGCGAGCCGGCACCGGAGGCCCCCGACACCGTGACCGAGGAGGACGTGCTGTGACGACCGTCGACTTCGATCCCGGAGCCGCGGCCGGCCGCGCCACCGACGCGATCCTCCACGACACGCTGCACGGCGCCGAGCGGGGCGTGGTGGTGGACTCCCCGCCGGGCGCCGGCAAGTCGACGCTGGTGGTCCGCGCGGCCCTCGAACTCGCCGGTGCCGGGCGCCCGCTGATGGTGGTGGCCCAGACCAACGCCCAGGTGGACGACCTGGTCCTGCGCCTGGCCGAGAAGGACCCGGACCTGCCCGTCGGCCGTCTGCACAGCAGCGACGCCGACGCGTACGACAAGGCGCTGGACGCCTTGCCGCAGGTGCGCACCTCGGCGAAGGCGGCGGACCTGAACGGCCTGCCGGTGGTGCTCTCCACGGCGGCCAAGTGGGCGCACGTGAAGGTGGACGAGCCGTGGCGGCACGCGATCGTGGACGAGGCGTACCAGATGCGCTCCGACTCCCTGCTCGCGGTGGCCGGGCTGTTCGAACGGGCGCTGTTCGTGGGCGACCCGGGCCAGCTCGACCCCTTCTCCATCGTCGGCAGCGAGCAGTGGGCGGGCCTGTCGTACGACCCCTCGGCCTCGGCGGTCACCACCCTCCTGGCCCACAACCCGGACCTCCCCCAGCACCGCCTGCCGGTCTCCTGGCGCCTGCCGGCCTCGGCGGCGCCCCTGGTCTCGGACGCGTTCTACCCGTACACGCCGTTCCGCAGCGGCACGTCCCACGGGGACCGCCGGCTGGCCTTCGCCGTGCCCTCCGACGGCTCCGGCCCGGACCGGGTGATCGACGAGGCCGCGGAGTCCGGCTGGGGCCTGCTGGAGCTGCCCGCCCGGCACACTCCGCGCACGGACCCGGAGGCGGTCCGGGCGGTGGCGGCGGTGGTCCGCCGGCTGCTGGACCGGGGCGGAGCGGCCGTGTCGGAACGCGCGCCGGATCCCACCCCCCTCACCGCCGACCGCATCGCCGTGGGAACGGCCCACCGCGACCAGGCGGCGGCGATCCGCTCGGCCCTGGCCGACCTCGGCGTCCCGGACGTGACCGTCGACACGGCGAACCGTCTCCAGGGCCGCGAGTACGACGTCACGGTCGTCCTGCACCCGCTCTCCGGCCGCCCCGACGCCACCGCCTTCCACCTGGAGACGGGCCGCCTGTGCGTGCTGGCCTCCCGCCACCGCCACGCGTGCATCATGATCTGCCGCGCCGGGGTGACCGACCTGCTGGACGACTACCCCTCCACGGAACCGGTCCAGCTGGGAACGCTGGTGAAGTTCCCGGACGGCTGGGAGGCGAACCATGCGGTCCTGTCCCACCTGAGGGAACACCGGGTGCCCTGGCGCCCCTGACCGACACCCCGTGCCT
>NZ_JNWV01000036.1 GCF_000716535.1 Streptomyces flaveolus
AGCCGGTGGCCGTTCTTGTATCCGGACTCTCACTCCGACGCCGGGGCAAACGCCCGGATCAGGTGGGAACCCGTACACCACTTCTCAGGACGCAACCCCCTGAGCGCCCCGCCACTGCCACAGGCTGAATCCCGGAGAATGCGTGTTTTCCAGGCGGTGGGTGACCACGATGATGACGCGGGGGCTGCGGCCATGGCCTCGATCTGTTCGAAGTTCTGGTGCTCGCCGCGCGGGCCCATCTGGAAGGTGGGCTGATTGACGATGAGAAGTTGGGGCTGCCGTTACAAGGCTCTGGCCTGCTGAGCAGCCGTCAGGTGAATCGGTGTCCCGGGTGTCCCCGGCCTCAGGGTACGAAATTTCCTCGGACGCCCCTCTGTACGCCTCTTCCACTCCGGAGTTACGGTCGGGCATCGGCAACGGACTGAAACGATTCAACCCCACCCCCTCGGTGCTCAGGGAGGCTTTCATGGCATCCACGTCCGCTCCACACGACGGCCCGCGCAGACGCTCCGTCGTGGCGGCAGGGGTTCTCGGACTCGGCGTGACCGGCGCGACGAGCTGGCCCGCGTCCGCCGTGACGGGCCTGGCGGAGGCGGCCGAGGCGGGGGAGGCCGCCACGGTGCCCACGCGCGCCGCCACGGACTGGCACCGCTACGTCCAGGCGCCCACGGCGGGCACCGTACGTCCCGTGAGCGTGGTCGCCGTGACCGGCGACGTGACCGACGCGCAGGCCCTGCTGAAGCCCGGCGGCGCAAGGGCGGTGCTGCGCCGCCCGCGGCCCGCCCCGGCACCGCGCTGGCCGGAGGGGACCACGGCCCAGGCCTCCTCCACCCATGCCGGCAACAATGGCAACGACGGCACGCCTCGCACGTACGACGCCGCCCACACGGTCGACGGAGACCCGGACACCTTCTGGAACGACGACACACTCGGCGCCTTCCCGGACACGCTGACCATCACCCTGCCCGGCCCTGCCGAGCTGCCGGGGATCACGGTGCTGTCCAACAGTGACGGCGTACCCACCGACTTCACGGTCGACGTGTGGCGCGACGGCGCGTGGCAGACCGCCGCCACAGTGCGAGACAACGATGTCATCCAGTGTTCCGTACCGTTCGCCACCCCGGTCACCACCGACCGGCTGCGCATCACGGTGACCGGCGTCCAGGACACCCCCCGCGGGGCGTTCACCCGTGTCAACGAGGTCTGGCCCGCGCCGGTGGCCCCGGTCGACGTCCCCGGGGTCACGCTCGACTTCGGCAAAGTCGTCGTCGGACACCCGCGGATCAGGTTCACCCGGGCCTCGCCCGATTCGCCGGGCGTGCGGCTGGCGTTCTCCGAGACGCGCCGATTCCTCACGGACCGCTCCGACTTCACCCGCTCCGATCAGGCGGGTGGGGCCGGCCGGGGCACCGACCAGTTCGCCGTTCCCGCCGCCGGCGCCGACTGGCTCGACCACAAGGGCTACCAGGCCGGGGACAAGGTCTACGCGGACGGCCTGCACGGATTCCGCTACCTGCGGATCACTCTCGACGCACTGCCCTCCGACGCCCCGGCCGCCCAGCCGTGGGGAGAAGTCGAGATCGACTCCGTCAGCCTGGAGTTCAGCGCCTACAGGGGCACGCCCAGCACCTACCGCGGCTGGTTCCTGTGTTCCGACGACGACCTGAACCGCTACTGGTACGGCGCGTCGTACACCAACGAACTCGTCACCGACACCTTCCGGCAGGACGACGTCGACCCGCGCGGTGCCTGGAGCGCCACGCTGGAAGGCAAACTCGTCCTGCACGACGGCGCCAAACGCGACCGTGACCCGTACGTCGGCGACCTGGCGGTGTCCGCGCGCACCCTCTACCTCACGCACGACGACGCCGTCGAGGCGGTGCGCAACGTCCTGGCCGACCTGGCCGACCACCAGCGCGCGGACGGCTGGATCCCCCCGGCCTCCATCGCCGGGTACACCCTGCCCCTGTTCGACTATCCCCTGTGGTGGGTCGTCTGCAGCTGGGACTACGTCCTCTACACCGGCGACCGGGCCTACGCCTCCCGTTACCTGCCGCACCTCGTGAAGGTGCTCGACAGCTGGTACCCGAGCGTCACCGACGACGCAGGCCTGCTCAGCAAGGGCCTCAACGGGACGGCCGGCTACGGTGATTACGCCTTCCTGGGCCGTACCGGCCGCGTCACCTACTACAACGCCCTCTACGTCCAGGCACTGAACGACGCCGCCCGGCTGGCCCGGTTCCTGGGGCGCGACGCGGACGCGGACCGCTGGGTGCGGCGCGCGCAGAAGGTGGCGGCGGCCGTCAACTCGCTCCTGTGGGACAGTACCGCCGGCGCCTACCTCGACTCCGCGACGGGTCCCGTGCGGCACGCGCAGGACGGCAACGCGCTGGCCGTCGTCGCGGGGATCGCCGACGCCGGACGGGCGAAGTCGGCCCTCGCCCATCTGGACGCCACCACCCGACAGCCGTACGGCAACGCGTTCATGGACAACGACACCCTCTTCGCCGGGGCGGCGCAGCGCGTCTACGCCTTCACTTCGTACCCGGAGATCGTGGCCCGGTTCGAGAGCGGGCGGGCCGACTCCGCGCTTGACCAGATACGGCGCACCTACGGGTGGATGGACCGCCACGACCCCGGCATCACCCACTGGGAGGGCATCGGTCCGCAGGGGGAGCCGTACGAGGACGCGTACACCAGCATGGCGCACGGGTGGTCCACCGGCGTTCTTCCGGCGCTCACCCACCAACTCCTGGGAGCCGGGCCGGTCTCACCCGGCTACAGCGCGTGGGAGGTACGCCCCCACCCGGGCGGGATCGCCTGGGCCGCGGGCAGGCTCCCCACGCCGTACGGTCCGCTGACGGTCGAGTGGGAGAACACCGGACGGGCCTTCACCCTCACCGTCCACGCGCCCGAGGGCACCGGCGGCCGGGTGGCCCTGCCCACGGACGGCAGCGCGGTCGTGGTGCGCTCCGGCCGACGCGTGCTGTGGGACGGGCGCCGGGCGACACAGCCCGGTGTGCGGGTCGACGCGGGAAGGGTGACCGTCTCCGGACTGGGCGACGGTACGCACAGCTTCGTCGCCGTGCGCTCGGACTGATGCGGTCCTCCTGGCGGGTGCCGGGATCCGACGCGTCGCTGCCTCGACCCACCTGACACGTTCCCCGCAGGCGGCAGCGGCCGCTCGGCAGCGTCGCGGCCCGGGTATCCCCGACCGGGCCGCGGCGGCACCGGCCGGTGCCCCGGTGGCCGCCGTCCAGCGATCCACCTCGCGGTGGCCCTTCTCTCCTCGAGCAACGGCGACCGCGCCCCGCCTCGCTTTCGCCGATCGTTATGCATATTTAATCTTCTGTTAGCTGGTCGTGAGGCCTACGTCACGGCCCGTGCCGGACCTGGATGGTTTGATGCGCAACCGACTTGTTCTCGCACTGTGAAGAGGGAGCAACGGCCGTGTTCTCGTTATCCGCACATCAGACCCCAGCGGACATGGGCGCGCGATCCGTCGAAACCTTCGCCCAGCAGATCTTCGGATACCTGCCGCGCGCCGATCAACGCCGATGGGCCGGCACCTATCTGAAGGGACTGCTGCTCACCGACGGCAAGAAGTCCGTGCGCCGACTGGCCGGGTCCGTGTCCGACTCGCCGACCGTCTGGTACTCACTGCAGCAGTTCATCAACAGCAGCCCCTGGGACTGGGAGCCGGGCCGCGACGCGCTCGCCAGATGGATCGGACGGCGCTCGTCCGTCCGGGCGTGGACCGTCACCCCGGTGATCCTGCCCAAGCGTGGGGACCAGTCGGTGGGCGTGCACCAGCGTTTCGACCCCTTGTCCGGACGCACCGTCAACTGCCAGATGGCGACGGTCCTCTTCCTGTCGTGCCCGGGGGCCAACTTCCCCGTCGACTGGCGCCTGTTCCTGCCCCGGCAGTGGGCCGACGACCCCGGACTGCGTCGCCGTGCCCGCATCCCCGAGGCCGAGCACTTCCGCCCGCAGTGGCGGCACACCCTGGACCTGATCGCCGACCGGGCCGGCCGCACCGGCTCACCGCAGGTGCCGGTGGTGGCCGACATGACCGAGGCGCCCGACGTGACGGAGCTGACCGAACTGCTCGACGCCACCGGCCGGGACTTCGTCGTGGCCGTTCACCCGCGTGCTCTGTCCGCGGGCACGGGGCGGGCCGGCGAGCGGAGCCCGGCCGGATATCCGCGCGGGGCGCTGCGGGGGCGGCCCCGGCGCGGGCCGGGAGGCGTGGCAGGCGGCGCGGCGGGCGCGGGCGCGCCGCGGATATGGAACCGTCATGCCGCTGCCGTCACCGGCTCCGACGGCCGCTTCCGGCAGGCCCAGGTGCTGTCCGCGCTGATCTGGAGGCCCGTGCGGGAGGGAACGGGGACGAGCGGCGAACGGCGGGCCTACCGGCTGTTCAGCGAACTGGGCCCGGACGGGGCGCCGGATTCCCGGCTCTGGCTCACCAACCTCGTGCACCACCGCCTGGACGAACTCCTTGAGCTGGCCCGCTGTTACGTCAGCTCGCTCGACACGACCGAGTGCCTGGACGGTCGGTACGAACTGCTGGACTTCGCCGGGCGTTCCTTCCCCGCCTGGCACCACCACATGACCATGGTGTCCGCCGCGTACGCCCATCTGCGGCTGGTCGGCTCCGCCCGTCCGTCCGTGCTGGTGCCGACCGGGCGGCGTCCCGCCTGAGCCGGGGCCGCCCGCACCGGATCGTCTCGTCCGCGCCGGCCGCCTGCACCGGACCGTCGGCCCCGCACCGTCCACACCAGGTCGCCGGCAACGCGCCGCCAGCCCGCCGGGCCGGCCGGTCCGACCGCGGGCGGGCGCCGTCAGCGCCGCGCGGCCGCGGAGACGTCCTCGTCCGTCGAGCCCTCGGAGGCGGCCACGCTGCCCAGCAGGCGCAGCGCCGCCTCGGAGGGCGAGCCGGGCTCGGCGGTGTAAGCGATCAGCCGCTGTCCGGACGTACCGGGGATGACGAGGTTCTCGAAGCTGAGGTCCATCGCGCCGACGAGCGGATGGTGCAGCCGCTTCACGCCCGAGGTGCAGGTACGCACCGGGTGCTGAGCCCAGCGGGAGGCGAACTCGTCGCACTGGACGGTGAGCCGGCCGACGAGCTCGGCCAACCCGCGGTCGTCGGGGTGGCGGCCGGCCACCAGGCGCAGGGAGGCGACGGCGAGCTGCGCCTCCTCGTTCCAGTCGGTGTACAGCTCGCGGTACTGCTCGTCCAGGAAGAGCATCCGCGTCAGGTTGGGGCGGCTGCCCGGGGAGTCGGGACTGTCGGACGGCAGGTGCCCGGCGAGCAGGGCGTGGCCGAGTACGTTCCAGGCGAGGACGTCGTTGCGGCGGTCCAGGACGAGCGCCGGCACGTCCGTCATCGCGGCCAGGAGCTGGCGTGCGGAGGCGCTGGCGTGTTCCACCTGCGGCGCTGCCGGGCGGGACGCCTCGGAGGGGCGGGCAAGGTCCTTCAGGTGCGCGGTCTCGTCCTCGGTGAGCCGCAGGGTGCGGGCGATCGCGTCCAGCACGGCGTCCGACGCGCTCGTGACGCGGCCCTGTTCCAGGCGCGTGTAGTGGGTGATGCTGACGCCGGCGAGCATGGCCAGTTCCTCCCTGCGCAGCCCGGTGACGCGGCGGCGGGTCGGATGCGGCGTGATGCCGACGTCCTCGGGCCGTAGTGCGGCACGGCGGGACCTGAGGAAGTCTCCCAGCTCGGACGGAGCGTCCATCGATGCCTCCCGTGTCGTAGGTGCCCGGCCGCACGGCCGCCGGGCAACGGTGCTTGCTGTGGTGAGCGGCTCTCCGTCCATGATGCCCGCAGGTCACGGCAGTCGGGAGCGGTAAGGGTGGTCATGAGATGACCACCCTTGCGCTGACTGTGCGAGACAGGGTTCTGGCTGACCTTCCCGACGCGGACGAGTCTCTTTCCCGAGCGGCGCGCAAGACGCCCGCGCTCGAGAGAAAGGGATATCGACCTCATGTCCATCACCGATGCGGAAACCGCCGGTACGGCCGGTACTGCCGGCGCCCCCGGTGCGGCCGCCGGTACGGCCCCGGCCGTCCTCACCCCCCGGCTGCGGCTGGTGCTGGTGCTGTTGCTCGCGGCCCAGTTCATGCTGGCCGTGGACTTCTCCATCCTGAACGTCGCCCTGCCGGTGATCGGCGAGGGCCTCGGCTTCTCCCTGGCGCACCTGCAGTGGATCGGGACCGCGTTCGCCCTGTGCGCGGCCGGCTTCACCCTGCTGTTCGGACGTGTTGCCGACCTGTTCGGGCGTCGGCGGCTGTTCCTCGGCGGCCTCGCGGTGCTGGGCGTGGCCTCGCTGGTGGGCGGCCTGGCACAGAACCCCGAGGTGCTGATCGCGGCGCGGGTCTTCCAGGGCCTGGCCACCGCGGCGGTCACCCCGGCCGGCCTGTCTCTGCTGACCACGTCGTTCCCCGAGGGGCCGCTGCGTGAGAAGGCCCTCGGCCTGAACGGCGCGCTGATGTCCGCCGGGTTCACCACGGGCGCCATCCTGGGCGGTCTGCTGACCGACCTGCTGTCGTGGCGATGGGCGTTCTTCATCAACGTGCCGGTCGCCCTCGCCGTCCTCCTCGTCGCACCGACCGTCATCAAGGAGTCCCGTCCCGACGAGCGCCCGAAGCTGGACGTGCCCGGCGCCGTCAGCGTCACGCTCGGTCTGCTCGCCATCGTCTTCGGCCTCACACAGGCCGGCGAACACGGCTGGGGCTCGTCCGCGGCGCTGCTGCCCCTGGCCGCCGGTGTCGTGCTGCTCCTGGTCTTCTACGCCGTCGAGCGCAAGGTGACGGCACCCCTGGTGCCGCTCGGTGTGCTCGGCAAGCGGTCGGTGGCCTGGGGCAACCTCGCCGGTCTGATCGCCTTCCTCACCGAGACCTCCCTGGTCTTCCTGCTCACCCTCTACCTCCAGGAGGTCCTGGGCTTCTCGGCGCTGGCCGCGGGCCTGTCGTTCGGCGTGCTGGGCATCGGCACGGTCGTCGGCGGCTCCATCGCCCCGAAGGTCATCGGGAAGATCGGCAGCAAGAGCACGCTGATCACCGGCGGGCTGCTGCAGACGGTGTTCACAGCCGCCCTGCTCGGCCTCGGCGACGACCGCGGGTGGATGTGGCTGCTGCTCGTCGCCACCTTCGCCGGCGGCGTCGGCAACATGCTCGTCATCGTCGGCTTCATGGTCACCGCCACCTCCGGGCTGGCCGACCACGAACAGGGCCTGGCCACCGGGCTCGCCACCATGACGCAGCAGATCGGCATCACCATGGGCACGCCGATCATGAGCGCCATCGCCACCGCCGCGATGACCGGCACCGGCGCCTCGGCCATCCTCGGCGGCCTGAAGGTCGCGATCGCGGTGAACGCCGCGATCGTGCTCCTGGGCGCGCTGACCAGCGCCGTCTTCCTGCGCGGCGCGGCCTCCCGTGCGCAGTAACGCCCGGCGGTACGCGCCGCACGACGACCGTCCGGGCCGCCGCGAGGCCGTCGCGGCCCGCCCGGACGGCCGTCGGCCTGGCGGGCCCGCCTGGGAGGCACTGTGGCTCGACGCCGGGACACACCGCATCCCGGTCCGGGTCTACCGCCCCGGCGCCGACGCCTTCGGCTGGCTCGTCTGGGCCCACGGCGGCAGCTGGCAGGCGGGCTCCCTGGAGCACTGGCACCAGCCGGTCATGGACCTGGCGCGGGTGTCGGGATGCACCGTGGTCAGCACCGGCTACCGCCTCGCCCCCCGCTACCGGCACCCGGCCCAGCTCGACGACCTGCTCACCGCGCTCGCCTGGGCCGAGGAGCAGGCGAACGACCAGCCGCTGGCGGTCGGCGGGGACAGCGCGGGCGGGACGCTGGCCGCCTGCGCCGCCCTGGCCCGGCGCGACCGGGACGAGCCGCTGGCCGCGCAGGTGCTGGCCTACCCGCCGCTGGACCCCGGCTGCACCGCCCCCGCCTACACCCGCGACCCGGGCGCGTTCCCCGCCGCGGACGACCTGCGGCGGGCGTGGCGGATGTACCGCGGCGGCGCGGGTACGGCCGCACGGGGCGGGGTACCGCTGTACAGCACCCCCCTGGAGGCCGACCGGCTCACCGGGCTGGCACCGGCCGTCCTCGCCGTCGGGGACCTCGACCCGGTCCGCGACGACGTGACGGAGTACGCCCGGCGACTGCGCGAGGCGGGCACCTCCGTGCGGCTGCGGGTCTTCCCGCACACCCCGCACGCGGCCTTCCTCGCCGGTGACGGCCCCGGTCAGGGGAACCCACGTCTGCGGCGCTGGCTCGGCACGACCCTGCGCCGGCACCTCACGCCACCGAAGGAGACGACATGACCACCGCACACAGCGAGACCGAGCTGCCCCATCTCGCCGCACTGGCCCGGCACTTCGCGGACCTGCGGGACGGAACCCACGGCGAGGGCGGCGACACGGTCACGCGCCAGGGCAAGGAACGGCACTTCGAGCGCGCCGTGGAACTGCTCCACCCCCACGCCGTCCAGGTCCTCCGGGAGTTCGACACCGCCCTGCTGCTGAACACCGGCGAGGTGACGGCGAGCGGCGTGCGGCGCACCACGGACGGAGGCCTCGCGGCCGAGTGGACGCTGTCCTGGCCCGAACAGCGGGAGGCCGGGATCGCCCCCATCACGCTGCTCGCCTTCTACGGCCGGGGCTTCCACCACCCGCACCTGCGGGGCGCGACCGTCCACGACTGGCCGCTGAACGTGTTCACCCCCGAGCAGGCCGCGGCGGAGGTGTCCACGCTGCGGGCCATCGCCACCGGCGATCTGCACAACCTTGTCTTCCAGCGTGACTACCGGATCGTGCCCGCCGTCGTGCGGGCGGGAGAGTGAGAGGAGGAGCGCCGATGGTCCCGCGGTTGTCGGTGCTGGACCAGTCGCCCGTCGGTGCGGGCTTCACCCCGGCCGACGCCTTGCGGGCCTCGGTCGACCTGGCACAGGCCGCCGAGGAGTGGGGGTTCGTCCGCTACTGGGTGGCCGAACACCACGGATCGCCGGGGTTCGCCGGCAGCGCCCCGGAGGTCCTGGCG
Organism: Streptomyces flaveolus; assembly: GCF_000716535.1. Lineage (GTDB taxonomy): Bacteria > Actinomycetota > Actinomycetes > Streptomycetales > Streptomycetaceae > Streptomyces > Streptomyces flaveolus_A. Next base: position 9,050 of record NZ_JNWV01000036.1, read on the forward strand.
GCGGTCCTGCTGGCCCGCACGGGCCGGATGCGGGTGGGCACCGGCGGGGTGCTGCTGCCCCGCTACTCGCCGGTCAAGGTAGCCGAGGTCTTCGGCGTGCTGGCCTCGCTGTACCCGGACCGGGTCGACCTCGGCCTCGGCCGTGCGGGCGGTCCGGCCCACGACTTCCCGGAGCGGGTACGGGCGCTGCGGGTGCTCCTCGGCATGGACGGTGCCGAGCCGGAAGCGGGGGAGGGGGCGGAGGTTCCGCCCGTGCCGCCGCGGATGTGGCTGCTGGGCGCGGGCGGCAGGTCGGCCGCGCTCGCGGGGGAGCTGGGGACGGACTACGCGTTCGCCCACTTCCTCGACCCCCGCCCCGCGCGGGAGTCGCTCGCCGCGTACCGTACGGCCTTCGCCGGGCGGGTGGGCCGGCCCGCACCGGGCGGCGTCCTGGCGGTGCGCGTGGTCACCGCCGAGAGCGAGGACCGGGCCGAGGCGCTCGCGCACAGCGTCCTGCTCTGGCGCAGCCGCAAGGACCTCGGCGAGGACCTTCCGCTGCCCACCCCCGAGGAGGCGGTCGGCCACCGCTGGACCTCCCTGGAGGTGCAGCGGGCCGCCGTCCGCAGGGCATCCCTGGTGTGGGGGACACCGGAGCAGGTGGCACGGCGGCTCGCCGCGCTGGCCGGCGAGCACGGCGTCGACGAGATCATGGTCAACACGCTGACCTGCGACCCGCGGGACCGCTTGGCCTCGTACCGGTTGCTCGCCGAGGTCTCCGCGGCCGGCCTGCTGCCCGCCCCGGCCGACGTCTGAGGGACCGGTCGGGGAACACAGCGTGGGGGACCGGGACGATATCCCGGTCCCCCGCCCGTGTTCCCCAGGGATCAATGGGCGCCGAGCGACGTGGGCCGCGGCTCGGCTGCGTCAGCCGGCGCGGCTGGGGCAGCCTGGGCAGCCGGAGCCGGGCGGACCGCCTTGCGGCTGCGGCTGAAGCGGCGCATGGCCGGCATCTCCACGAACCGGTACAGCAGCCAGCCGCCCAGCAGGGACGTGCAGAAGAACCCGACGACGACCAGCAGCGCCACGGGCACACCGTAGGTGGCGCCGTCCAGCAGCGACCGCAGGTAGAAGATGGACACGCCCTGGACGAGGTAGAACCCGAAGGAGACCTCGCCGAGCCAGACCATCGGCCGGCTGCGCAGCCAGGTGGCGCGCCCGGCGGCGTCGGCCGCCGCCACCGAGGCGATCAGCGCACCGATCGGGACGATCGTCGCGGCGACGAACGTGTACGGGAACGGCACGACGAACCCGGCCGCGTACCCCAGCGCGCACAGCGCGAGCGACACGCCGATGCCCATCCACCGCGGCCAGCGGCCGGCCAGCACGATCCGCGCCAGCAGGATGCCGAGCACGAACTCGAAGAGGCGGCCCGGCGGGAACAGGTAGCCGAACCAGAACTGCTTGTCGGAGATCGGGGTGATCGCCGACTTGGGGGTGTCCGGCACCAGGTACGTCGAGACGAGCTGGACCACCACGGTGCCGGCGACCATGACCGCCGCCCAGCCCCACAGCGCGCCCTCCCGGAGCCTGCGCACCGGCACGATCAGCAGCGGGAACAGCAGGTAGAACAGCAGTTCGCTGCCGAGGGACCAACTCGGCGGGTTCATGCTGAGGTTGATCTCCGGCTGCGGGAAGAAGGTGTGCACCAGCAGCAGGTTGGGCAGCCACTGCCCGACGGACGTGATCGTGGCCCCGGCGAAGAGCACGAGCGAGGCCGTGAACACCACGACGTGGTTCGGGAAGATCTTGGTCATCCGGCGGCGCCAGAAGGCACGTGCGGACTGCCCCGGCCGCGCCGACCAGGTCAGCACGAAACCGGAGAGCACGAAGAAGAACGACACCCCGATGTACCCGGTGTTGAGGAACGCCTTCTCATAGGCGTGCGCGATGCCGGCGTCGGCGAACGGGTTGATCGGGTCGTTGGGCGGGATGGGCGAGTTGGACAGGGAGGTGTGGAAGAGGAAGACGAGCAGCGCCGCGAAGAACCTCAGGCCGGTCAGCGACGGCAGCCGGGCCGGACCCGTGGGTCCGGTGTCCGCGACGGAACGCACTGGGGACATGGTCATGAGATGAAGCTCCTGTGGGGGGCCTTCTCGGTCTCGGAGAACTCCGGTCGTGCGGGAGAAGCGGTCCGGGGCGGCCGGGCGCGGGCCGCCCCGGACCTCCGGCGCGCGCCTTACCCGGCGGTGCCGCCGGCCGTGTCGATCTCGTTGCGGTGGACGACGATCTTCGCGTCCTTGGTCACGTAGTAGTTCTGCACCGAGTACGCGATGGTGGCGAAATCGAGCCGGCCGTCGCCGTTGAAGTCGGCCGTGGCGATGCGCGCGACGGACTCGTCGGACACCCGCCACTTGGTCCAGATGCCCTTGGCCGCGTCGACGGCCTTGTAGTACATGACGCCCTGCCAGGGCCACGGGCCGCGCAGCGCCACCAGGAACTCGTCGTCGCCGTCACCGTCGAAGTCGGCGCACACGATCTGGTGGCCGGGACCCTCGCCGTTCTCGTTCGGGTCGCCGAAGACGTCCAGCAGCGTCCGCTGCCAGCCGGTCCCGCCGTCCCGCTTGGTGTACACGGCCACCGTGTTGCCGTGGAACGGCTCCACCGCGGCGACGTACGCCATGGGGTCGTCCCCCAGCCGCCCGGCGTCCAGGTCACCGCTGCCCCGGAAGCCGGTCCGCTCGAACTGGGTCAGCTCGCCCGCGCCGACGCGTTCGCGGACCCATTCGCCGCGCTCGGCGTCGTAGTACAGCCAGGTGACCCCCTCGTCGGAGGCCAGCAGCAGCGAGTCCCGGTCCGAGCCGGGGATGAGCCCCCGCTTCTTCTCCGCCCCGTGGATCATGCGGAAGCTCGTGTCGTCGATGACCGTCATCGGCCATTCCTCGGCGGTCAGCACGTCGTCGGGCTGGGTGAACAGCACCACCGGCAGCACCGCGTGCACGTCGGCCTCGGCCACGATGGGCAGGCCGATGATCTCCAGCCGCTCCGACTGGGTGAAGTAGCCCGCCCGCAGCCGGTGCATGCCGGTGGCGCGGCCGACGTAGTGCTTCTTCCAGCGCGTGGGGTCCTTGTCGGGCGCGCCAGGGTTCTCCAACCAGGCGATCTTGCCGCCCCGCGGGTCGGGGTCGACGATGGTGCCGATCGGCCCGTACAGCTCGTAGCAGACGATGATGTCGGGCGAGCCGTTGCCGCTGACGTCGGCGAAGTCCGCGCCGACCGGCATGCGGAAGCCGTCGGCCGCCAGGCGCCGGGTCCACTCTCCGTCGTTCTGGTACCAGTAGATCTCGCCCAGGCGCAGCCCGTAGCCGAACAGGTCGGGCCGGCCGTCCCCGTCGATGTCCGGGGCCTCCAGCCAGTAGCCGTCGCGCAGTTGGCCGGCCACCAGCTCCGGGGTGAACTTCGGGATCCTGATGTCGCTCATGTCCTCACTCCGCTGAACGGTCACCGCGCCAGGCGGTGGTACTCGATCGCCAGCCACACGCAGTCGGTGTCGGCGTGGTACTGGTGCCAGGGGTAGACGAAGCCGCCGTCGGACCCGGGCGAGCAGAACGGGTCCGGTGTGGTGTAGCCGGGGCTCATCGGCAGGTCCTGGTAGAGCGTGCCGAGGTCCTGCCGCCGGAACTTCTGCATCCGCCCCCGGCCCACCACCTGCGTGTGGACCTCGATGAACTCGTGCCGGTTGTGGATGAAGCAGTCGGTGCCCGCCGGGGCGAACCACAGGTTCACCCGCACCTCGAAGAGCTCCTCCGGCCCGGGAACCGGGGCCTCGCGCAGGATGTGCGCCGGGTCGAACGCGACCCGTCCGACGGTCTCCTGCGGGCCCCGCCACAGCGGGATCCGCGCGTCGAACGGCACACCGCCGGTGGTGCCGGGCCCGTCCGTGATCCGGTCGCCCAGCAGCTCGCCGAGCCGGGCCCAGCCCGGTGCCCCCGTGATGCCGCCGATGTCCGCCGCTTCCTCGTCGTCCGTGCGCAGCACGAGCAGGAGACCGGCCTCGCCGATCACCGTGTCGGCCACGATCGTCGAGGTCAGCGGGGGGATCGGCCGGCGCGGGGACTCGGCGACGTACGCGTCGCGCGTCCCGCAGTTGACGACGATCGCCCGCCCGTCGACCTGGTACTCGCGCACGTTCGCCACCGCGGTCGCCGTGACGTGGCCGCCGCCGAGGTCCAGGGCGCGCACCGCACCCACGGCACCGGCATCCTTGGTCCGCGTGGTCGTCAGTTCCGTCATGAGCGCGCGAACTCCGCGGTCCGGGCCGGCTCCACGCTCAGCTCGTCGGTCTCGCACTCCGGCACGAACGGTTCGGCCGGCGGGCCGTCGCCGAAGAAGTGCGCGATCGCGTCGACGGTGCGCCGGGTGGCGCGCCCGTCGCCGTACGGGTTGGCGGCGGAGGCCATCCGCACGTACGCCTCCTTGTCCCGCAGCAGCTCGACGGTGTGGGTGTACACACCGTCGTAGGAGGTGCCGACCAGCCGGGCGGTGCCCGCGACCACGGCCTCCGACCTCTCGGTGACATTGCTGATCACCAGCGTCGGCTTGCCCAGCGCCGGACCCTCCTCCTGGGCGCCGCTGCTGTCCGACAGGACGATGTCGGCGCGCCGCATAAGCCGGCAGAAGTTCAGGTACGGCAGCGGGTCGACGACGGTGATGTCCGGGTGACCCTCGATCGCGGGCAGCACCGCCCTGCGCACCGCCGGGTTGCGGTGCAGCGGTACGACGACACGGGTGCCGGGCTCGTCGGCGATGGCGGCGAAGGCGCGGGCGATCTGCGGCAGGTGGGGCCAGGCGTCCCGCCGGTGCGCGGAGGCGAGGACGACCTTGCGGGTGTCGGTGTCCAGGTCCTCCAGCGCCGGGTGGCCGAAACTGTCCGCCTTGTTCCCGGCCCAGTGCAGGGCGTCGATGACCGTGTTGCCGGTCACCGCGATCGTCTCCTCGGCGATGCCCTCGCTCAGCAGGTTCGCCTTGTTGCCCGGCGTGGGGGCCAGGTGCAGCGCCGCGATCTGGGCGATCATGCGGCGGTTGCCCTCCTCCGGGAAGGGCGACCCGAGGAACCCGCTGCGCAGGCCCGCTTCCACATGGATCAACGGGATCCGGTGGTGGAAGGCGGCGAGCGAGCCGGCCAGGGTGGTGGCGGTGTCGCCGTGCACCAGCACGGCCTGAAGCTTCAGGGAGTCGAGCTGTCCCTCCAGTTCGCGCAGCGCACGGTAGGTGGTCTGCGAGAGCGTCTGTCCCGGAACCATGACCGCGAGGTCGATGTCGGGGCTCAGATCGAACTCGCGCATCGTCTCGTCCAGCATCTCCCGGTGCTGGCCGGTCGAGATCACGATCGGCTCGAAGCGGGGGTCCTCCCGCAGAGCGTGTATCACCGGGGCGAGTTTGATGGCCTCCGGGCGGGTGCCCAGGACCACGGCGACGGTTCGCATCAGGTGTCTCCCGATTCGGATGTCGGATCGAGGCGGTGGGGGTCACTTCCCGGCGGGCTCGACGGACAGGGCGTGACGGAAGAAGTTGCCCGGGTCCCAGCGCTTCTTGACCTGCTGCAGCCGGGGGTAGTTGTCCTTGTAGTAGAGGGTGTGCCAGGGGACGCCCGAGCGGTTGTGGCGCGGGTCCGCCATGTCGGTGTCGCAGTAGTTGATGTAGCAGCCGTCCGTACGGCCGCCGATCACCGGAACCCCCTTGGACTCCGCGAAGAACTCGGCGTACAGGCCGCGGATCCAGTCCAAGTAGAAGTCGTCGTCCCGCGCGTCGGGCCAGAAGGTCTGGAAGGTCATCTTGAACACGGAGTCGCGCTGGGCGTTCGCCGTGGCGTCCGGCGCGACCGCGTTGACCCGGCCGCCGAAGGAGAACAGCACCAGCATGGTGTCCGGGTTCTTGAAGTCGGGCCGCGTCATGTACTTGTACAGGGCGGCGATCTGCTGGTCACTGAAGTTGCGGCGCATGTAGCCGGACTTGTGCGCGGCCCGGGACACGGGGTTGGTGATGGTCGGGTTGTTCGTGCCGACCAACCGGGCGGCGTTCAGCCACGGCATCACGCGGGGCTCCGCCAGGTCCGGCAGGTGCGGGATCTCCCCGTTGCCCTTGGCCATCGGCCGTGCCGTCAGGCCGGTGCCGGCGGTGATCGCGGCGAAGTAGTCGTCCAGCAGCTCGCGGGCGCCGGGCACGGTCGCGTCCACCTGGGTGAACATGCCCAGGCTGCCGTGGGCCCGCGAGCTGACGTTGAAGAGGCTGGACAGGTGCCGGTAGGGGGAGTCCGGCGCGCTGTTGGCCTCGTGCCAGGCGCCGAAGTTCTTCAGCAGCCGGGTGAACCTGGCCTCGTCGAGGTCCTCCCAGGGCAGGTCCACCGCGTGGACCAGGACCTTGGAGGGCGGGGACATCAGCTGGTCCTCGGGGGCGGTTCCTCTGGCGTCGGGCGACCGGAACCAATAGCGGGTGACCAGGCCGAAGTTGCCGCCGCCCCCGCCGGTGTGCGCCCACCACAGGTCCCTGTGGGGGTCGTCGGCCTCGCGGGTGGCGACCGTGGTGCGGACCCGGCCCCGCTCGTCGACGGTGACGACCTCGACCGCGTACAGGTGGTCGACGACCAGGCCGTGGGCGCGGGAGAGCAGCCCGTAGCCGCCACCGGCTATGTGGCCGCCGGCTCCGACGCTGTAGCAGATGCCGCCGGGGATGGTGACGCCCCAGCCCTTGTACAGCGCCTCGTAGACGTTGAGCAGCCGGGCGCCGGGCTCCACGTAGAAGGCGCGTCTGGCCGGGTCGTAGCCGACGTCCGTCATCTCCGAGAAGTCCAGGATGACCTCGACCTCCGGGTTGCACACCAGCGGGGCGAAGCAGTGGCCCCCGCTGCGCACGGAGACCCGCTTGCCGGCCCGGTGGGCGGCGCTCAGCGCGCGTTCGGCGTCCCGGGTCGAGCGGATCATCTTCACGTAGTCGGGCCGGGCGACGTACCGCTGGTTGTTCCCCGTGGTCAGCAGCGGGTAGCGAGGGTCGTCGGGGCCGATGAGCGCGCCCGTCTCGTACCGCTCCGCGGCGTGCGCGGGGGAGGCGGCGGCGGTCAGCCCGGCGGCCGCCGCCGTGACACCGCCGGCAAGGGCGGCGCCGCGGGTGAGGAGGGAACGGCGGTCCAGGGGCGCGGCGGTCTTGCGCGTGGATGCCGTGGCAGAGGATGTCATGTACACCTCATTCAGAATCGATGGGTCGGGAAGGGGAAGTGCGGTGCGATTGCTCACCGGGGGTGAGGCGGCGGCGCCGTCGAGGCGTCGTCAGATCTGACGCAGCGCGCCGCCGTCGACGGCCCACTCGGCGCCGGTGACCTGACCGGCCAGGGGCGAGAGCAGATAGGCGACGACCGCGGCCACGTCCCGCGGGTGACCGATGCGCCCGCTCGGCAGCCGGCGCTCCTCGCGGACGAAGCGGTCGACGGCCTCGTCGGGAGAGGTGCCGTAGCGCTGCGCGAGCTGCTCGGCGAAGCCGCCCGGCGCGTCGAACAGTTCGGTGCGGGTCGGACCCGGGGAGACGACGTTGGACCGCACGCCCACGGGCGCGAACTCCGCCGAGAGGGACTTCGAGACCGACAGCAGCGCCGTCTTGGCCGCCGCGTAGTCCAGCAGAGGCGGGGCCGGGAAGCGGGCGGCCTCGCTCGCGATGTGCACGATGCTTCCCGAGCGCTGCCCGACGAGCGTCGGCAGCACCGCGCGGGTCATCCGCACCGCGGCATGCAGATTCAATTCGAAGGAGGCTTTCCAGTCGGCGTCCGTGGTGTCGAGGAAACCCGTACGGGACGTCAGACCGCCGGCGTTGTTCACCAGACCGTCGATACGTCCGAACCGGCTCAGCGCGGCATCGGCAATGCGCTCGGCCGCCCCGGGATCGGTGATGTCCGCGGCGAATGCCCATACGTTTCCGTCAGCCGGGTCGCACCTCTCGGCGCGGCGGGCGACACCGACCACACGGGCTCCCTCGGCGGCGAGCGACTGCGCGACGGCCGCGCCGATCCCGGCCGACGCACCGGTGACGACGTACACCTTTCCGGCGAGTTCGAGGTCCACGGGGACTCCCTTCCGTGTCGCCTTGTGCTCAAGCGGCTTCCAGGCCTTCCGCGGCTGCCGGAAGGCGCGTGTGAGAGGCCACGAATTCGCCGAGCCACCGCCGGAAATCCGGTCCCAGGTCCTCGCGTTCCCAGGCCAGCCGGACCACGGCGCGCAGGTATTCGCCGGGATCGCCGGTGTCGTAGCGGCGCCCGGAGAAGACCACTGCGTGCACCGGGCCCGCGGTCCCGGTCCCGCACATCGCGCCGAGGGCGTCGGTGAGCTGGATCTCGCCCCCGCGCCCCGGCCCGGTGCGGCGCAGGACGCTGAAGACGCCGGGGTCGAGGACGTAGCGGCCCAGCACCGCGTAGCGGCTCGGCGCCCGGTCCGCAGACGGCTTCTCCACCAGCGACGTCACCCGCAGGACGTCGTCCTCGTCCGTCTCGGTCACCGCGGCGCACCCGTACCGGGAGATCTCGTGCGGGGCGACCTCCATCAGGGCCAGCACGCTGCCGCCGTACCGGTGGCGGACCTCGATCATCCGGGCCAGCAGCGGATCCCTGGGGTCGATCAGATCGTCGCCGAGGAGTACCGCGAAGGGGGCGTCGCCGACGTAGGACGCCGCCCGCAGCACCGCGTGGCCGAGCCCTCGCGGGTCTCCCTGGCGCACATAGTGGATGTTCGCGAAGGAAGCGGGAGAGGCGAGCCGGGACAGCTTGGTGTCCTCGCCCCTTTCCCGCAGCATGGTCTCGAGTTCGAATCCGCGGTCGAAGTGGTCCTCGACGGGGCGCTTGTTCCGCCCCGTCACCATCAGGATGTCGGAGAGGCCGGAGGATACAGCCTCTTCCACCACGTACTGAATGGCCGGCCTGTCCACCAGCGGCAGCATTTCCTTCGGCACGGCTTTGGTCGCCGGAAGGAATCGCGTGCCCAGTCCGGCGGCCGGGATGACGGCTTTCACCAAGCGGCGGGAACTGGTCATGCGGCGAATTTATCGACCGGGCGACTGCCCGGGCGAGGAGTTCCGGGCGACGCGGAACCGATTCAGTAGCTCCACCCTTCGTTCGCGCCCGGAAGGGCCGCCGGCCGTGCGGTGAACTGCTGAGTTCGCGCGAGGGGCGGGCTCGCGGAGCAGGAACTTGCCGAAGACGTCGCTCCGGTTTGCGTTCTCCCCTTGGCCCGCTCTCGAAGAGAGCGACGCGTGGCCCCCGGCTTCCCGGTGAGGCGGGACGGTGTGAGCGCGGCGACCGATCGCTCGGGAGCCGGACCGCCTGCGCGTGATCGAGTCCGGCAGCTACCACCGGCTGCTCGAGGGCCGCTTCCGCGCCCGCCCGCGCGCCGACCTCTCCGAGGTCTTCGCCGCCGTCGAACGGGGCGACGTCGTCGCCGAGCACCCGCTCGTCCAGGCACCGACGCGCTACGCCTGGCGGAGTCCGGGACCGTCACGGGAAAGGTCGTCGTGACCGCCCGTCAGGCATCGCCGCCCGCCCGAGCGCCGGTCCTGACCGACTCCGGCCCGTACTCGGGGAGTTCACCCCTCTCGCACCGCAAGCCCTCTTGTCTTGGTGTCATGTCACCGTCATTCTGTATCCGCACGCGTCCGTCTACCCGCATAGATGCGTGCACGGGCTCCACCTGACAGTGCGACACCGACCACTCCCTCCAGGAGGATCGATCCACGTGAGACCCCGTCACTCCCGTCGACGCTGCCTCGGCGCCGTCGCGGCATCCCTGGTCGCCCTGTGCGCCGGCCAGACCCTCAGCGCCCTGCCCGCCACGGCGGCCGTCGAGGCCCCCGCCCCCAGGTCCGCCGTCACGGCCGCGGAGGACCAGGCCGCGCGGGCGATAGCCGGTTCGCTCACCGACTCCGCCTGGCGTGCCCGCGTCCGGTCGGCCGCGCTCACCGCCGACGAGGTGAAGGTCACCGACCTGGCCGGACAGGCCGGCGGCACCTTGCGGTCCACCCTGACCGCGGCCGACCGCCGGATCGCCACGGCCAAGGGCCTGGGCACCGAGGTCGGCACGTTGCTGCGGCTGCGGCTCGGCGACGCGTCCATGCGCACCGCGCTCGCCGCCGGGGCCACGCCCTGGGTGGCCGCGGCCACCCAGGACGAGAACGCCACCACCGTCACCGCCTACGACAGCCACGGCCGGGCCCACACGCTCGACGCCCGTACGGCGCCCGCGCACCCGGTGTACGTCGTCGACATCGACAGCTCCAAGGCACTGGCCGCGGGTCTGGACGTACTGACCGAGGAGCTCTCGCGGTACGGCGTCCACTCCGCCGCGCCCACCGCCGAGCACACCCCTGCGGACCGCCCGCAGGCGCTCACCGCCACCGGGGGCTTCTGGACCACGCGCATCACCGCGGTCGAGCTCTCCGACGACGAGGAACCCTGGGTCAAGGGGGACGCGGAGATCTACACCCTGGTCACCGGCTTCGGCCAGGACGGCAAGGTGCGCGTCGACCCCGTCGACATGCCGTACCTCGACAATGACGGCACGGTCTACCGGCCCAACCAGATCCTGGTCAACTGGTCCTCCTACAAGTACGACCTGGCCGACGCCGTGATGATGGAAGAGGACGGCAGCACCAACTACCACGACCTCGCCCAGGCCATCGCCACCGCGCTGCTCACCATCACCGACCAAGGCGCCTACATCCCGCTGGTGAACGCGGTCCTGGACGCCATCCCGGACGACTGGTGGACCGACGACCCGGACTACGTCGACTCCTGGTACACCCTGGCCCGCAGCGACAACGGCACCCGCTACGGCGCCCGTGGCAACGGCTGGATGACGGTGCAGCCCTACTACGTGTCGGAGTTCTAGCCCGGCGCCGGGCCCCGGTCTGGCTCGTGCTGCATCGTGGCGTGCGCAGGACGCGCCAGGACGGTCATGCGAAGTGAAGTGCCGTCCTCAGCGTGTCCTGTGACGTCGCCGAGGCCGAGAGGCGTCCGGTGGAAAGGCAGCCGTCGAGCGCGTCGGCGCGGGTGCGGTACGGGTTCGGCGTCATCCGGGAGACGAGGAGGAGGGGACGAGTGCGTCGGCGTCGAGGGCTGCCGCGCGGAGGGCGGCCGCCACGCGGGTGACGGACGCTGTGGGCGGGTGGGGGAGACGGGCCAGGAGTAGTCGGCGCTGTTCCTGGGGCCCGCCGCGGACGGGCAGGATGCGGAGGCCCGGTGGTGCCGCCGGGGCGAGGGTGGCGGGCACGGTGGTCAGTCCGAAGCCGGCCGCGACGAGATGGAGCTTGGCGAGCCAGTCACGTGCGGTGTGAGCGATCTCGGGCCGCTCGTCCAGGCCTGGCCATACGCCCATCAGCCGGTCCTCGCCGGAGGTGGAGCCCGCGATCCAGCGTTGCCCGCGCAGGTCGGCCACGTCGACGAAGTCGCCGCGGGCCAGCGGGTGGGTGGCGGGCACCGCGAGGCAGAGGGCCCGTTCAGTGAGGGTGTGCAGGGCGAGCGGGGGCGTCTCGGTGTCCGGCGGCCGGAACGGCGGCGCGGACGCCAGCAGGGCCAGGTCGAGGCTGCCGGCTCGCAGGGCGCGCACCAGCGCCGGCGTGCTGCCCTCCCGGCCGACGACGTGCAGGCCGGGGTCCGTCCGGCGGAGCGCGGTCAGAGCCCGGGGCAGCAGGACGGCTCCCGCGCTGGGGAACCATCCCAGGCGGACCGTCCCGGCTTGTCCGGGCAGGCCGGACAGCTCGCGGGCGGTGGCTTCGATTTCGTCGAGGACGGTCGTCGCGCGGCGCATGACGAGGCGGCCGGCCGCGGTGAGTCGTACTCCCTCGCGCCGCCGTTCCAGCAGCTCGGTGCCTGCCGCCCGTTCGATCGCCGCGATCTGGCGGGAGACCGCCGACTGGGTGTAGCCCAACGAGGCGGCGGCCGCGGTGAAGGTCCCCTGCTCGGCGACGGCGCGGAAGACGCGCAGGGCGGTGAGCGACACGTCCGTGAAGTCCATGACGTTTACGCATACCAGATGTGCCCAAACTTCGTTGGACTCATGGACGTGGCGTTCCTAGCGTGGCGTCCATGAACGCTTCGCGCATCGCCCTCGTCACGGGCGCCAATCAGGGACTCGGCCGCGCTCTCGTCGAAGGGCTGGCGGCCCGCATGCGTCCGGACGACCTCGTCCTGCTCACCGGCCGCGACGACCAGCGGGTGGCGGACGCCGCCTACGAGGTCAGCCGGTCGCCTGGCACGCGGGCCCGCGTCGAAGGCCGGGTCCTGGACGTCACCGACACCGATGCCATCGCCCGTCTCGCCGAGGAGGTGCGGGCCCGGTGCGGAGGGGTCGACGTGGTCGTCTCCAACGCGGTTGCCCGTCTGCTGCCAGAGGAGTCGCAGGCCGAGCGGGCGGACGAGTTCATCGACGTCTCCAACACCGCCACCCATGCGATCCTGCGCTCCTTCGCCCCGGTCCTGCGTCCGGGCGGTCGGCTGCTCGTCGTGGCCAGCAGTCTGGGCACCCTCGGCCACCTCGACGCCGGGCTTCACCACCTGTTCGACGACGCGAGCCTGGACCAGGTCGAGTACGCCGTCGAGTCCTGGCGCAGTGCCCTCCACAACGGCACCGCGCAGGAGGCCGGCTGGCCCCTCTGGTTGAACGTGCCTTCGAAGGTGGCTCAGGTCGCAGCCGTCCGCGCCGTCGCCGCAGGACGCCGCGAGGAGGATCTCGCCGACGGCACGCTGATCGCGGCTGTGTGTCCCGGCATGGTCGACACCGCCACCTCGCGCCCCTGGTTCAGCGACTACAGCCGGGCGCAGTCACCGGCCCAGGCCGCCGAAGCCGTGCTCGACCTGGTCTTCGCCGAACGCGTCGACCCCGCCCTCTACGGCGAACTGGTCCGCTTCGGCGAGGCCCTGGACTGGTACGGCGGCACACCCCCGGTGGAGCAGGACCGCCTGCTCACACCCTGAATGCGCGAAGCCGTCGCGCGCACCTGAAGACGCAGCAAGGAGTTCGCTCATGAGTCCGCTCACCACTCCCTTCGGTTTCTCCAGCACGGCTGCCGAGGTGGCGCAAGGCGTCGATCTCACCGGCCGTCGTGCGGTGGTCACCGGCGCCTCCTCCGGCCTCGGGGCCGAGACGGCCCGGGCCCTGGCCGCCACGGGCGCGGCAGTCACCCTCGCTGTCCGGGACCTTGCGACGGGCGAACGCGTCGCCAAGGACATCACCGCGTCGACGGGCAATCAGGAGGTGCGCGTCGCGCATCTCGACCTGGCCGATGCCGCGTCCGTCACCGCTTTCACCGGCGCCTGGCGGGGCCCGCTGCACATCCTGGTGAACAACGCGGGCGTCATGGCCTGCCCCGAGCAGTACACCGAACAGGGATGGGAATGGCAGTTCGCCACCAACCACCTGGGCCACTTCGCCCTCACCACCGGTCTGCACGAGGCGCTGGCCGCCGACGGCAACGCGCGCGTCGTCATGGTGAGTTCGACCGGCCACCAGCGGTCACCCATCGTGTGGGACGACGTCAACTTCGCCTTCCGCCCCTATGACCCGTGGCTCGCCTACGGCCAGTCCAAGACCGCCAACGTCCTCTTCGCGGTCGAGGCCGCCCGTCGCTGGGCCGCAGACAACATCACCGCCAACGCCTGCATGCCCGGCGCCATTCACACGAACCTGCAACGGCACACCGGCGGCCGCGGCAGCGGCAGGGTCCCCGCCCACCTGATCAAGACCGTTGAACAGGGCGCGGCGACCTCCGTCCTCCTCGCCACCTCGCCCCTCCTCGAAGGCGTCGGTGGCCGCTACTTCGTCGACTGCGCCGAGACCGAGGTCATCGAGCGCCGCTCCGGCACCCTGCACGGCGTCGCCCGGTACGCCGTCGACCCGGACAACGCCCGACGCCTGTGGACCCTGTCGCAGGAACTGCTCGCACCCACCCGCTGAGAAGACCCGCCGGCCGACACCGCAGGCGCTTCCACGTGGTGCTCGCCCGGATCTGAAACCGTCAGCGACTCCTACCGCTGCGGCTGTGTGCGGAGCCCGTCGAGGATGAGCGCGAGCATGCGGGGCGACCGGTCTTCGGGACCGGACGCGGCGCGCCACAGTGCCCCGGTGAGCTGGAGGAAGTCGCCGGGGTCGGCGTCGGTGCGGATGCTTCCGTCCTTCTTGCCGGCGTCGAGCAGCTCCGTGATCGCGGCGATGACCGGTCCGTAGCTCTGCTCGCTGATCGCCTGGTGCGCGCCGGGGCTGAGCGCGTCGCCGAGGCCGTGCTTGCGGCGCATCGCTTCGACGAGGTCGGTCGTCCAGTGGCGGAGCGCTTCGAGGGGCGGCAGCTCGGCGAGCAGCCCCGGCACGCTGCCGACGATGCGTGTGACCTCGTCCTGGTAGACGGCGAGGGCGAGTGCTTCGCGGGTGGGGAAGTTGCGGTACAGGGTGCCCGGGCCGACGCCGGCGCGCTGGGCGATCTGGTTCATCGACGCGCTGCCGTCCTCCGCGAGCGCTTCGCGGGCGGCTTGGAGGATGCGCGCCCTGTTCTCGCGCGCGTCTGAACGGACCACGGGACCTCACCTTGCTAAGTGGAGAGTTCTCCACTACGTTATATGGAGACCTCTCCGCTTACTTTAGAGGAGCATCATGCGGTACATCAAGCTCGGCACCACCGGCTTGGACGTGTCACCGATCGCCATCGGCGCCATGACCTACGGCGAGCCCGACCGGGGCCACCCCGTCTGGTCGAGGGGCGAGGAGGAGGCGCGCCCGCTCATCAGGCACGCGCTGGAGGCGGGGATCAACTTCTTCGACACCGCGAACATGTACTCGAATGGGACCAGCGAGGAGATCCTCGGCCGCGCGCTCAAGGACTTCGCCGACCGCGATGCCGTGGTCGTCGCCACGAAGCTGCGTCATCCGATGCGCCTCGGACCGAACGGACGGGGACTGTCGCGTAAGGCGATCATGACCGAGGTCGACCATTCGCTGCGCCGCCTGGGCACCGACTACATCGACCTCTACCAGATTCACCGCAACGACCACTCCACCCCTTGGGAGGAGACGCTCGAGGCGCTCAGCGACCTCGTGAAGGCCGGCAAGGTCCGCTACCTCGGCGCCTCGTCCATGCACGCGTGGGAGTTCGCGAAGGCACTGCACCTGCAGAAGCAGAACGGCTGGGCGCGTTTCGTCTCGATGCAGAACCACTACAACCTCCTTGCCCGGGAGGAGGAGCGGGAGATGATCCCGCTGTGCCTGGACGAGGGCGTCGGCACGATCATCTGGTCGCCGCTCGCCCGCGGCCGGCTCGCCCGAGGCTGGGACGACGCCAGGTCGACGGTGCGCTCCGAGACGGACGGAGCGTACGCGGACCTGCTCTACTCGCCCGAGCAGGCGGCATCCAACCACGCGATCATCGACGCGGTCGGGCAGGTGGCGGACGCCCACGGCGCCAGCCGTGCGCAGGTCGCGCTCGCCTGGCTGCGACGCCAGCCGGTCGTCACCGCGCCGCTGGTCGGCGCCGGCTCGATCCGGCAGATCGACGAGGCCGTGGGCTCCCTCGACATCGAGCTCACCGACGACGAGGTACGCGCCCTGGAAGCCCCGTACACGCCGCGGTACGACTGGCAGGGCGTCTCGGACGAGGCCGAGATGGAGGCCATCCGCCGGCGCGTCCCCGGCATGGCCCTTTCATGAACCCCATCGTCCGCTCCGGCGTGGCTGCTCGCACCGGAGCCCTCCTCATCCTGCTCGGCCCGCTCGTGTCCTGGCTCGCCGAGTTCGTCACCGCCGCCGCCTGGCAGGACCCGCCGTATGCGCCGCTGTACAACTGGGTCAGCCATCTCGGCCTGACCGGCCCGCCACAGACCGCGTTCGGACAAGTCGCCAACTCCCCCCTCGGCGCCGTCATGGACACCGGCTGGGTGATCTACGGCATCCTCTTGATCGTGGGCGCGTTCCTCGTGTTCGACCCGCGCGAGGGCACCCGCCCGATCATCATCCTGATCCTCGCCGTCGTCGCCGGCGTCGGGGTCTCGCTCGTGGGTGTCTTCCAGGGCTCCGACGCGAACGTCCACAACGGCCTGATCGCGTTCCACACCTTCGGTGCTCAGGGCGTCATGCTCGCCGGCAACATCATGGCGATCGGCGTCGGAGTCAGCGGGACCCGCATCGGCCTCGGGAGGAGCCGGTCGATCGCGAGCATCGCACTCGGCACCGTCGGACTGACCGCGTTCCCCCTCTTCATGGCCGACGTGTTCACCGGCTGGATGTGGGACATCGGCATGCTGGAACGCGCAGTGATCTACCCGATCATGATCGGCCACACCCTCCTCGGAAGCAGCCTGGCCGCCGCCCGGCGACGTCATGCGACGCGCCCGCCGACACCACTCGAAGCACAAATCGCGAACTGAGGAGACACAGATGACACAGGTACTGGTCACCGGAGGGACAGGATTCATCGGCAGCTGGTGCGTCCTGACCCTGCTCGACGCCGGGTACACCGTCCGCACCACAGTCCGCGACCTGCGGCGAGAGCCGGCACTGCGCTCCTGGCTCCACGCAGCCCAGTCGTTCCAGGACGACCGCCTCACGGTCGTACGCGCCGACCTCGAACACCCCGACGACTGGGACGAAGCCGTCGCCGGCTGCGACTTCGTCCTCCACGTCGCCTCGCCGACCCTGCGCAGTGCACCGGCGAACGACGACGAGATGGTGGTCCCAGCGCGCGAGGGCGTCCTGCGGGTGCTGCGCGCCGCCCGCGACGCCGGCGTGGACCGCGTCGTCCTGACGAGCGCCTTCGGAGCCGTCGGGATCGGGCATCCGCCGCGCTCGACCCCGTTCACCGAGGAGGACTGGACCGACATCGACAGCGACATCCCGCCCTACCAGCGGTCCAAAACGCTCGCCGAGCGTGCCGCCTGGCAGTTCATCGAAGACGAAGGCGGTGGCCTGGAACTGGCGGCGGTTCATCCCGTGGGGGTCCTCGGACCACTGCTGGGTCCGGACGACCCGCCATCCCTGCGCCTAGTGCGCAGAATGCTCGAGGGACGGGTTCCCGCGTGCCCTCCCTTCGGGATGGGCTACGTCGACGTGCGCGACGTCGCGGACCTGCATCTGCGCGCGATGACGGATCCGGCGGCCGCCGGCGAGCGTTTCCTCGCGATCGCGGGGCACAGCCTGCGCCTCGTCGACATCGCGCGCATTCTGCGTGACCGCCTGGGCGAGCACGCCGCGAAGGCCCCGACCCGTGAACTGCCCGTGTGGCTCACACACGCGCTGGGCATCGTGAACCCCGAACTGCGACTGCTGAGACACCAGCTCGGCCGGGACCTCGACGCCACGAGCGCCAAGGCGGAACGCCTCCTGGGGTGGCGGGCGCGTCCCATCGAGGACACCATCGCCGAGACGGCAGAGAGCCTCCTCGCCCACGGCATCGGGAAGTGACCGGCTCGGGAGTCGTTCCCCCGGCCCGCTAGCTGGGCCCGGCGGACAGTCCGGGAAGTTCCAAGCCTTGCCACAACGCGCGGCGCACCATCGGCTCGTCCAGCCGGGTCGGGCGGCCTCTAACGGGCGCGGTCAGGTACCGGACAGCGACCGCGGTGCGAGTCACCTCGGGGGGCTGAACGGGTCTTTGACGAGAATGCTGTGCGTCCCGGGCACCTGCGATGCCAGCCCGGGGGGAATGATCTGGACGACGTTGCCCTGGCACCCCGGGACGTTGTGGACGCGGACGGGAACGTCCGTGAAGTTGAGTACGGTGGACAGCTGAGCGACCTCGTAACAGCCCAGTGGGTTGTTGTGGACGATTCCGTCGATGCGGAGGAATCCGTTCGTGGCGAACGCCGATCCGGGAACGGTGAGCGCAAGCATTCCGGCGGCCGCGGATATGGTGAGTGTCGAGCTGATGCGACGCATGGCGCGGCTCCTCATAGGCAGGTCGGAGGGTGTTCCAGCCCTGCAAACGACCGTACGGAAGTGTGCGGGTACTGCATCCCGGTGTCGTCCGGACGGGCGACCTCGGCCCGTGAACCCTCCCGCGCCCGATCGGCGCACCGGTGCGCCGGCACCGACGAATACGAGATCTCTCCGGTTACTGGCCGACCGCTCACAACCCTGCGCCCTGGCGGCGGAGCAGTGCTGACGGCCGACCGGTGCTGAAAGCTGTCGGGACGAAAGGCAGTCGCGGCAGACGAGCGGGGAGAACAGGCGCGTGCGCCCGGGCGCCTGCGCGGCCGATCACGCGGAGGCGATCACACGATCCCGTAGGTCACGCGCCCCCACATCGGTCGCTGCCAGGGCCAGGGTGCTGGTGACCACGCCGCCGAGCCACCGGGGCATACGGACGCCCACCCGCCGTAGCAGCGAGACGCCCGCCTCGGTCCACGACGCCCGACGTCTTGGCTGATCTTTTCGACTACCGTCCCCTGTCGGGGTTGTCCGAGGCGGGCTCGCCGAGACCGGCGGCCGGGGGAGGGGAGGAGCCTGACCGCCGCCCAGCTCACCGGCCGGTCTTCTCGAACATTGCCAGCTGGTCCTTGACCCAGGGGTCGAACACCGCGAGCCGATGCTGGGACGACGGGCAGAAGGTCGCCAGCTGGTCCGCGATCCACGCGTCCATGGGTTGCCGGGCGGCACGGTCGCGGTCGCTGGAGTGGTCGGTGTCACGCGGCACGCCGGCGGCCGGATGGTGCTCGGGCGTCTGGGCCGTGGCCGCCATCGCGGGACCGCCGCCAAGCGCCACGGCGCCTGCGGCGAGAAGCGCCGACGCGCCGACGATCGCGATCCGTCCAGTCATCCGCATGATCTTCTCCTTCGTGCCGGGCCGCGTCGCCCTGTCGGTCTCGGTGGGACAACGCGTGACGGGGTGTTCCGGCAGTGGTGCGACCCCGCCAGGGGGCGCGCATACCCGCTCCGCACGCGCCCCACACTTACCGGGACATCCCGGGCGTCGAAGTTCTGTCCGGCGTCTCGCCAGCGGCACCGACTGCTCACGCAGCGTAAGACCCGCGATGGTCGCGCGCGCCGGCCAACGCAGGAAAGTGCGCAGCTCAGGTCGCGGCGGAACGAGCCCGTTCGTCATGGGCGCCAGGCCATCGCGTCGATGCCGGAGGCGCCGCGCTCTGCGCACACCGGTTCCGAGCCGTCGAAGTACAGCGTCCCAGTGGTACGGGGGAGACCACCGGGACGGCAACGCCCAGCCTAGTCGGCGCGTCGCCGCGTGGTGCTGTTGCCGGCGCGCTCGGTGCGCCACAGGACTGCGGCCGTGTTGGCCAGGGCGCAGGCGGCGACGGCGGCCCCCGTGCTCCCGGGGTGGAGGAAGCCGACGGTCGGTCGGTGGGGCACGGGTCTACTGCGGTTGAACTCGTGGTGTCGTAGGGGCTGATGGCTCGTCGTCCGTGCGGTATCACCGGAGCATGCGATATCCGCAAGGAGGCGGGCTGACTGCCGAACGGCAGAGTTCCGCGAGGAGTTACGGCTCGAGGCGGCCGAGCGGTTCGCCCAGGGCGAGGCGAGCTCGGTCATCGCCAAGGCTCTGCGCGTCAACGTCCGCTCGGTACAACGGTGGCGGCAGAAGTGGGACGAGGGCGGTCCGCGGCCCCTGCGGTCGCAGGGGCCGGCATCGCTGCCGAGGCTGAGCCAGGAGCAGTTCGCGCAGCTGGAGGCGGAGCTGGCCAAGGGGCCGGCCGCGCACGGCTGGGAGGACTAGCGCTGGACACTGGCGCGGATCAAGACGGTGATCGGTCGGCGCTTTCACATGGCCTACACGATCCAGGGCGTGCGGAAACTGCTGGCGCGTAACGGCTGGTCCTGGCAGGTCCCGGCCCGACGGGCCATGGAGCGGGACGACGGGGTGGTGGCCGGGTGGGTCAAGGAGGTGTGGCCCTGCGCGGAAGACTCGCGGCGGCCCGTGGAGCCTGGCTCGTCTTCGAGGACGAAGCCGGATTCTCCATGACGCCGCCGCACGCGAAGACCTGGTCACAGCGCGGCCGGACCCCGGTGGTTCGGGTCCGCGGCCGCTCCCGTAGACGGATCTCCATCGCCGCGCTGACCTGCTACAAACCCGGTCACCGATCCAGGCTCATCTACCGGCCCCGCCATGACGACGGCCGTCGCGATGGGCGCAAGAGCTTCTCCTGGCGCGACTACCGGGACCTGTTGATCGCAGCACACCAGCAGCTCGGCGGCCCGATCGTTCTCGTCTGGGACAACCTCAACGTCCACAAGGCCGCCGACCTGCAAACGTTCGCCGAGGCCCGGGACTGGCTGACCATCTACTATCTGCCGCCCTACGCACCCGACCTCAACCCAGTCGAGGGGATCTGGTCCCTCCTGCGACGCGGCTGGCTCTCCAACGTCGCCTTCAGTACCCCCGAACACCTCGTCCAGCGCATCCGGCGCGGCCTACGGCACATCCAGTACCGCAGCGAACTCATAGACGGCTGCCTCGCCGAGACCGGCCTGACGATCAGACCCACCTGAGCAAGCCGGCCACATCACAAGTTCAACCTCAGTGATGCAGGGCGGCCGCGAGTGCCTCGGCCAGGGTCACGGGCGGGCGGCCGATCAGGCGGCGCAAGTCGCCAGAGTCGGTGTACATCTCGCCGCGGTTCATGCCGCGGTCAGCGTCAGCGAGGACCTCCGCCAGCTCGGCGGGTAGGCCCGCGGCGGCCAGTACCTGGGCGAAGTCGGCCACCGGGAGGTCAGCGTAGGTAACCTGCTTTCCGGCCGCAGCGGAGATCGCGGCGGCGAGCTCAGTCAGGGTGAAGGATTCGTCGCCGCCGAGCTCGTACACGGCGCCGGTGTGGCCTTCAGCGCTGAGGACGACCGCTGCGGCCTCGGCGTAGTCGGCGCGGGACGCGGCGCTGATCCGCCCCTTGCCTGCGGCGCCGACGACCGCGCCGTTCTGCAGGATCTGCGGCAGTTGGCTGGTGTAGTTCTCCAGGTACCAGCCGTTGCGCAGCAGCACGCTGGGGATTCCGCGGTCCCGCAGATACGCCTCGGTCTCGCCGTGCGTGGCACCGATGACGGTGGTGGCCGTGTCCGCGTGCGTCGTGCTCGTGTACGCCACCAGCGACACGCCTGCGGACGCCGCGGCGTCGATCACGCGGCGGTGGTTGGCGACCCGCTCGCCCACGGGGACCGAGGCCGAGATCAGCAGCAGCCTTTCCGCCCCCGCGAATGCCTCGGCCAGGCCGTCGGTGTCCGCGAAGTCCGCGCGGCGTACCGTGATGCCCCGGTCGGCCAAATCATTGATCCCGGCGATGTCCCGGCCGGTCGCGATGATGTCCGCGGCCGGGATCCCGCGCCGCAGCAGTGCCTCGACGGTGAGCCTGCCCAGCTGGCCGGTGGCTCCGGTGACGACGATCGGCATGATGGTCATTCCTTCCTTCCGCGCGTGCCTCGCACGCCTGCCGCGGTCTGTCCGCCGCGGGATGGAACACAGAATGACCTGCACACTCTCTGTTGGGGAGCAGCCACTTCTTGGTAGGGTACTTACCGCAGCGAAAGCATTGAGGTGAGCCGTATGGCTGCTGTCGAGAATGTGACCGGGCCCATGCGGTCATTCGATCCGTACGAGCGCGGCTGCCCGTCGCGGGACCTGCTCGACCAGATCGGCAGCAAGTGGGCGGTCCTCGTGCTCGGCGAACTCGGCCGGAACGGGACCTCCCGGTTCGGCCAGCTCCGGCAGGCGCTGGCGGGCGTGAGCGAGAAGATGCTCACCCAGACGCTGCGCACCCTCGAACGCGACGGGCTGGTCAGCCGGACCGTCTACCCAGAGGTGCCGCCGCACGTGGAGTATGAGCTGACCACGCTCGGCCAGACGCTACGGGAACCGCTGAAGGCGCTTACGGAGTGGTCCGTGCTGCACATCGAAGAAGTCATCACCGCCCGCGAAGAGTACGACGACCGCACTGAGCGCACCAGGTAGTCAGCGGCGGCCAGCGGTCTGGTCATAGACGGCCGCCTCGCCGAGACCGGCCCGACCATCAGACCCGCCTAAGCCACCCGGCGACATCACGAGTTCAACCTCAGTACTCCGGGGAGTGGGTGAGGAGGTAGTCGATGGCCTCGGCGACGTCGTCGACGGTGTGGTGGGGTGTGCGGAGTCCGTCGGGCCAAGTGCGGCCACGGACCCATATGGTGCGCAGACCTGCGTTGTAGCCGCCTGTGATGTCGGTTTCGGGGTTGTCGCCGGTCATCCAGTCGCCGGTGGTGAGTTGGGTGCCGCATCGAGCGGCCGCGAGTTCGAAGAGCCTGGGGTCGGGTTTGCGGACGTCGATGTCGCCGGAGGCGGCGATACCGTCGATCAGGTCGGCAAGTCCAGTGGCCCGTACTTTGGCGCGTTGGATGTCGCTGGCCCCGTTGGTGGCGACTCCGATGCTCCAGCCGGCGTCCTTGAGGCGGGTGAGCGCGGTGAGCACGGCGGGGCGGCAGGTGACGGCGGACGCCATGCGGTCGACGTATACGCGCCAGAGGTGATCGCTGGTCTCGGCGATCGGGAAGGCAGCGCGCAGGCGGTCGAAGTCGGCCCGCTCGGCGCGGTCGGCGAGTTCGGTCAGCAGCCAGTTCTCGATCTCGGGCCCGTAGCGGTGGTCACGGCTGAGGGTGGCTATGGCGTCGGCGAAGGCGCTGGTGCGGTCGACCAGGGTGCCGTCCAAGTCGAAGATCGCGAGTCTCACGAACACGGACCCTACCCGGCCGAGTCCGCCGGCCGCCTTGCTGTCTCATGCTCCGCTGCCTGCACGGGGGAAGAACCGCTCCTCGTATCAGTCGACTTCGGTGCCGCCGGCGGCGTGCATCAGCGCCTGCATGTCGATGTGGTCCAGCGTCACCAGACACAGTCCGGCCGCCGCGGGAGCGGTCACGGTGAGCAGGCGCTGCTCTCGACCGGGACGGTGGGCAGGTGTGACACCGCACGCGTGAGAATCCGACAGGACCCCCGGACCACGGCGCTGAGCCAGGCAACGGTTCGTGCCTGTCTCCCGGGCACGCGAACGCCGCTCTCTCGCTGACCGGGCCTCGCCGATCCTCTCGACTGCGGGACCGGCAGTTCCGAGCGCGAGCGCGAGCGCGGCGGGCCCGAGGAGGTCACTGCAGCTCGATGTCGAGCCGTGTGCGCAGCTGGTCCAAGGTGATGCCGTAGGTTTCCCGCACGTGGACGCCGTCAGGCCGCAGGTCGAAGGTGGCGAGTTCGGTGTAGACACGGCTGACGCACCCGATGCCGGTGAGCGGGTAGGTGCACTGCCGGACCAGTTTGGGCGCACCGGACTTCGTGAAGAGCGTCATCATGACGTAGACGTCCTTGGCTCCGATGGCGAGGTCCATCGCGCCGCCGACGGCGGGAATGTCATCGGGTTCGCCGGTGTGCCAGTTGGCCAGGTCGCCGTGCTCGGAGACCTGGTAGGCGCCGAGTACGCAGACGTCGAGGTGGCCGCCGCGCATCATGGCGAAGGAGTCGGCGTGGTGGAAGTACGCCGCTCCCGGAAGCTCGGTGACCGGGACCTTGCCGGCGTTGGTGAGGTCGGGGTCGATTTGGGCGCCCTCGGCCCTCGGCCCCATGCCCAGCATGCCGTTCTCGGTGTGCAGGACGACGCCGAGTTCCTCGGGCAGGTGGTCGGCGATCCTGGTGGGCCGGCCGATGCCGAGGTTGACGAACGCGCCGGCCGGGATGTCCCGCGCGACCACGGCGGCCACCTCGTCCATGTTGAGCGGACGGCCGGTGGTGACCGGCGCAGCGCTCCCGGACGCCGAGCGTGACGCGTCGGTGGCGTCGGTGGTCATCGTGCCCCCTGAACGGTGTAGTGGCGGGTCTCGACCGGGACGACGCGGTCTACGTAGATGGACGGCGTGACGACCGCCTCCGGGTCCAGTCCGCCGAGCGGGACGAGCTCGTCGACCTGAACGACCGTGGTGGCGGCGGCGGTCGCCATCACTGGGCCGAAGTTGCGGGCGGTCTTGCGGTAGACGAGGTTGCCCATCGGGTCGGACCGGTGTGCGGAGATGAGGGCGTAGTCGCCCTTGATCGGATACTCCAGCAGGTGGTCCCGCCCGTCGATGGTGCGCACCTCCTTGCCTTCGGCGAGCGCGGTGCCGACCGCGGTCGGGCAGTAGAACGCTCCGATCCCGGCGCCGGCGGCCCGCATCCGCTCGGCGAGGGTGCCCTGCGGAACCACCTCCAGCGCGACCTTCCCCTCGCGGTAGAGCGCGTCGAAGACGTAGGAGTCGACCTGCCGCGGGAAGGAGCACACCACCTTGCGGACCCGGCCGGCCGCGAGCAGCGCCGCCAGCCCGACGTCGCCGTTCCCGGCGTTGTTGGACACGATGGTGAGGTCCTTCGCGCCCTGCCGGATGAGGGCCTCGATGAGGTCGAACGGCATCCCTGCGAGACCGAAGCCGCCGACGAGGACCGTGGAACCGTCCTCGATACCGGCGACGGCCTCGTCGGTCGAATCCAGCACGGTCGCGCGGCTCACTTCGCCACCTCCAGGTTCTCCAGGACGACGGCCAGGCCCTGGCCGACGCCGATGCAGATCGCGGCCACGCCGTACCGCTCGCGGCGCTCCCTGAGGACCGCGGCCAGGGCCCCGAGGATCCGGCCACCGGAAGCGCCCAGCGGGTGCCCGATGGCCAGGGCGCCACCACGCTGGTTGACGATCCCGGGATCACGCAGGCCGGCCGTGAGCCAGGCGTCGACGCAGGCCAGCGACTGGACCGCGAATGCCTCGTTGAGCTCGACCGCACCGACCTGGTCCCAGGTGATCCCGGCGCGAGCGAGCGCTCGGTTGGCGGCCTCGACCGGTGCGTAGCCGAATTCCCTCGGGTCCAGTGCCATCGCGCCCCTGCCGACGATCCGGCCGAGCGGGTCGCGGCCGACGGTCGCCGCCGCTGCCTCGCTGCCGAGGAGCACCGCGGAGGCGCCGTCGGAGAGCGGGGAGGCGTTTCCCGCCGTGATGGTGCCGTCCGGCCGGAACGACGGCTTCAGCGCGGCGAGCTTTTCGGGGGTGGAGTCCGCGCGGATGCCCTCGTCGCGGACCAGGTCACCGACCGGGGTGACCAGAGCGTCGTAGAAACCCTCCTCCCACGCGCGGTGCGCGAGGCGGTGGGAGCGGACGGCGAACTCGTCCTGACGCTCGCGGGAGATGCCGAAGCGCTCCTGGAGCTGCTCGTTGCACTCTCCCAGCGAGACGGTCC
Organism: Streptomyces flaveolus; assembly: GCF_000716535.1. Lineage (GTDB taxonomy): Bacteria > Actinomycetota > Actinomycetes > Streptomycetales > Streptomycetaceae > Streptomyces > Streptomyces flaveolus_A. The sequence goes on from NZ_JNWV01000036.1 coordinate 34,246, forward strand.
ACTCCTTCGGCATCCGCGGGTTGACCAGCCGCCAGCCCAGAGTCGTGGACACCGCGGTGACGTCGCCCGCGGGGAAGGGCCGCGCCGACTTGGGCAGCACCCACGGCGCCCGCGTCATCGACTCGACACCGCCCACGAGAACGACCTCGGCGTCGCCCGTCTCGATCGATCGGGAGCCGGCCATCGCCGCGTCCAGGCTCGAACCACACAGCCGGTTGACCGTCGTGCCGGGCACGCTGGTCGGCAGGCCGGCCAGCAGCGCGGCCATCCTGCCGACGTTGCGGTTCTCCTCGCCGGCGCCGTTGGCGTTACCCCACACCACCTCGTCGATCGCTGCGGGGTCCAGCGCCGGTGCCTGCGCGAGCACGCCGCTGATCGCCGTGGCGGCCAGGTCGTCGGGCCGGACGCCGGCCAGCGCGCCGTTGAACTTCCCGAACGGCGTCCGCGTGGCGGCGTAGAGGAATGCACTGTTCATGATTCGACGCTAGACCGCGCAGCCCATATGGAGAAGTATCCATATCCCGCTCGATTGATATCCTGAGGCTATGGATCTGCGTCAGTTCCGGTACTTCCTCGCCGTCGCGGAAGAACGCCACTTCGGGCGTGCGGCCGAGCGGCTCCACATGGCCCAACCACCGCTCTCGCAGGCGATCCGGCAGCTCGAGGGCGAGCTCGGCGTCGCCCTGTTCCACCGCACCACACGCCGGGTCGACCTCACCGACGCCGGCCGCGCCTACCTCGACCGGGTGCGAGGCATCCTCGCCGAAGTCGACCAGGCCGCCGACCACGCACGCCGGGTCGCCGCCGGTTCGGTCGGCCACCTCACCCTCGGCTGTGTCGGCTCGGCGACGTACAGCCTGCTGCCTACGCTCTCGCGTCACCTCGCCACCGAACTGCCGGGCATCGACTTCTCCTTCCGCGGGGAGATGCTCGTCCCGGATCAGGTGGAGGCGCTGCGCGGCGGCGCGATCGACGTGGCCCTGCTGCGCCCGCCCGCCGCCGGCCCGCCGCTCGCGGTCCACACCCTGCGCCGGGACCGCCTCGTGGTGGCGCTTCCGGCCGATCATCCACTCGCGGCGAAGAGCCGGGTGCGCGCCGCCGACCTCGCCGGAGTCGACCTGATCACGCACTCGGCGGACCGTCACTCGGTCATGCACGACGTCGTGCTCGGTGTCCTGCGGCGCGCCGGCGTCGAGGCGCACATCCGGCACGAGGTCGGAGAGACCTCGACGCTCATCACCCTCGTCGCCGGTGGCCTCGGAGTCGCGATCGCGCCCGAGCCGGTGACCGCGCTCGCGCTCGACGGTGTCGCCTACCGGCCCCTGGTGCGCCCGGCAGCGGCGGTCGAACTCGCCGTCGCCCACCGTGCCGACCGCCACGAGCCCCACCTGGTTCGCGCGGTCGAGGTCATTCGCCGGCTCTTCTGAGATCCAGCGTTGGCTTTGTCCCACCTGCTGCTCGCGCTGCTGGAGGCGGCGACGGCGGGAATGTGGCGCTTACGGATGCCGCTTTTGTAGGCAATGTCCGCAGGTATTTGTGCGGAGATTATGGACATGGCGTCGCCGTATCCAGGGTGTCCGCCGAGGAATGTCGGCCACTTGTCCATCCCGGCGGACCGACACCCCTTTCCATGGCCCCCCACCTGGCAGCCACCGGCGTACCGCAGATGGGTGATACCGGTCCGCACACCGAGGTCGGAGCGGTGCTGTCCGTCGCATGAACGAGGTATTCGAACGTCGATCACCGACATCACCCAGGGAATTCGTTGACGCGCACGAAAGCATTGCCGACGCTTTCTTCCATAACGGAGGATCGGCGGGACTGGGGAACTTCTCATGAAGACATTCGTGCATCGCGGCCAGGTCACCAAGGTGGTGTTCGGCAGCGGCGCGCGCCGCCGTATCCCCGAAGAGGTCGATGCCCTCGGATGCCGTCGGGTGCTCATCCTGAGCACACCTGGTCAAGTGGACCGGGCGGCGGAGATCCGCGACCTGCTCGGTACCGCGGCCGTGGGGTCCTTCGCCGAAGCGGCACCCCACACCCCTGTCGAGATCACCGAGGAGGCCGTCGCGTACTCCGGGACCGTAAACGCGGACTGCGTGCTCGCCGTGGGCGGTGGATCGACCATCGGCCTCGGCAAGGCGATCGCCGTGCGGACCGGTCTTCCGCAGCTGGGGCTACCCACCACCTATGCCGGCTCGGAGATGACCCCGGTCCTCGGGGAGACCGAAGGCCGCAGAAAGACGACCCGGCGGCTGCCCGAAGCACTGCTCGACACAGTGGTGTACGACGTCGACCTGACGCTCACCCTGCCCGTGGCGGTATCGGTGGTCAGCGGCATCAACGCGATGGCGCACGCAGTGGAGTCGCTCTACGCACAGGACCGGGATCCGGTCGCCTTTCTGCTGGCCGGTGAAGCCCTCGATGCCCTCGCGCGAGCCCTTCCGGTCATCGCTCGGCATCCGGAGGACGGCGAGGCGCGAGCGGATGCGTTGTACGGGGCGTGGCTGGCGGGCATGTGCCTCGGCACGGTGGGCATGGCCCTGCACCACAAGGTGTGCCATGTGCTCGGCGGCACGTTCGGACTTCCGCACGCCGAGACCCACGCGGTCGTCCTGCCGCACGTGGTCGCCTACAACGGGCCGTCGGCCCCGGAAGCCATGGCGCGCGTGACGCGCTCGCTGCCGGGGGAGGACGCCGCGAGCGGTCTCTTCGACTTCGCCGGGCGGCTCGGCGCCCCCAGGGCACTGCGGGACCTCGGCATGCCGGAATCGGGCATCGACCAGGCGGCCGAACTCATCGTGCGGGACGGCTACTGGAATCCGCGACCCGTGGATCGGGCCGCGGTCCGCGCCTTCCTCACCCGCGCCTGGGCAGGGGAGCCGCCGTACACACCACCCGCCGACGAACATCCCCGGTCCCGTTCCAGCACTGAACACTCAACCACCACAGGAGCGCGCCGTGCGTGATCTGACCAGCGACACCATCACCGAGGCTGTGATCTCGACCATGCGGGACACCAAGGACTCCCGTCTCGCGGAGATCCTCGAATCGCTGGTGCGGCATGTCCACTCCTTCGTTCGCGAAGTCCGGCTGACGGAGGAGGAGTGGGCCCGGGGAGTGGACTTCCTGACCCGTACCGGGCAGACGTGCACGCCGACGCGCCAGGAGTTCATCCTCCTGTCCGACGTACTGGGCGTCACGACCCTGGTCGACGCCCTGAACAACCGGCGCCCCGCCGGAGCCACGCAGAACAGTGTCCTCGGCCCCTTCTTCAGGGACGACCGGCCGCAGCACCCCGACGCCGCCGACATCTCCGGAGGCCTGCCGGGTATCCCACTGTTCTTCGAGGGACAGGTCGTGAACCGCGAGGGAGCGCCGGTGGCGGGCGCGGCGGTGGACGTCTGGCACAGTGACGCGGAAGGCCACTACGACGTGGACGTACCCGGCCGGGTCGACCCGGCCATGCGCGCTCTGCTCCGGACGGACGAGACCGGACACTTCAGTTTCCGTTCCATCCGACCGTCCAGCTACCCCATACCCGGTGACGGGCCGGTCGGTGAATACATGAGCGCGACCGGCAGGTCCCTCATGCGTCCCGCACACGTGCACCTCCTGATCGACGCTCCGGACTTCCAGCGCGTGACGACCATGCTCTTCCCTTCGGACGACCCGCACCTGGACGCGGATCCGGTGTTCGGGGTCAAGGAGTCGCTCGTCCAGTCCTTCGACACCTACCCGGCCGACGCCGGACCCCGCCGCGGGCTGACCGACGGGCCGTACACCGTGCTGCGCCACACCTTCGTCCTCGAACCCCGTCCCGCGGACTGATCTCCACGGTCGCCACACGCACCGTCGGGAGGCGGTCATCCATGAGGAGCAGCGACCCTGGTGCAACGAGCGGTGCCCTGCCCCGGTTGCCCAGCCACGTCATTCCCCGACCGAGACTGGTCCACAGGATCCATCAGTTGCTGGACCGGTACCCGGTGCTCGTCATGGCGGCTTCGGCAGGGTCGGGCAAGACGACCGCCGCGGTCCAGGCCGTCCGGGAACTGTCCAGCCCTGTCGCCTGGGTGTCGCTCCCGGGGCTGCCCGGCGATGCCGGCCCCGGCGGCGGTGGCCCCGGCGGCGGTGGCTCCGGCGTCGGCCGGCCGGCACTCACCCGCCTTCTCGAGGCAGCCGTCGAGCCCCATGTGCCGGCCGTGGCGGCCGAACTGACGGCTGCACTGGCGCCAGGGCGTACAGCGGCTGAAGCCGGCGCCCTGCTCGCCAGGCTGCTCGCCGGCAGGGATCTGGTGCTGGTGCTCGACGGCGTGGAGACGATCGGTGGGGACACCGACGCGGCGTGGCTGCTCACCGCACTGGTGGGGAGCCTGCCGGAAGGGCCGCGGCTGGTACTGATCTCCCGACAGGATCTGCCGCGGAGCCTCGGGGGTCTCGGCGATGTCCATCGCGTCGTCTTCCTCGAGGACGAGGATCTCGCCTTCGACGTGGCCGAGGCCGCCGAGTGCCTTCGGGGCATCGGCCGAGACACCGACCCCCGCCGACCGGTCGACACGATGGGGGGCTGGGTCACCGGAGTCCTGTACGACTGGTGGGACGCCGACTCCTCCGTTTCCGCCGTACAGCACGATCGCCTCGCGGTCGAACTGCTGGCTCAGCTCACGGCCGCGGAGGCGTCGCTGCTCGTGCGCACGAGCCTGCTGGACGACGGTGTGACGGCCGAGCAGGCGAACGCCCTCGGACTGCCGTCGCCGGACCGGACGATGGCCGCCCTGCGCGGCCGGCGGCTACCGCTCGCCTGGTCCCCCGACGGCAGCACCATGGTCGCCCTGCCGCGGTTCCGCCGGTATCTCCAACGCGAGGTCCTTCGCCTGGACGAGGACTCTCTGCGTGCGTTGCGGCGGGCCTACGCCACGTTGCTCCAGGGCAGGGGGCGCCACGAGGATGCCGTGGCCGAACTGCTGATGAGCGGCGACACCGACACCGCCCGACGCGCCGCGGAACGCGTCCTGCCCGATGTACTGGGCCGACTCGACCTCGCGACCGCCGAGAGCTGGCTCGACCGCATGCGCCCGGCGCCCCGGCCGCTGACACCGAACTTGGCCGCGGCGGGGCTCCACGTCGCCTTCGGACTCGAACAGTGCTGGCGTGGCGCGCACTTGGCCGAACATCACGGTCGAGCGTGGTGGAGCGAACTCGCCGGACAACCCGGGGGCGCGGAGGACCTGGCCCTGCTGGTGTGGTGTCTGTGGCACGTGGGGAGCACCGACGGGGCGCGCGAGATCCTGCGCGTCATGCCTGCGGGGCACCCGCACGACATCGCCACGGCTCTGCTGGCTCTGGCGGACGGCAGCACGCCCCGGCTTGCCCCGGACCTTCTCGACGGCGTCACAGGACCCCTTGAGGCCATGGCGACACGCATCGCCTTCATGAGCGGGCAGTTGCGCCAACTGCAGGACCACTCGCCCGGCGCCCGGCACAGAGCGGCGGGCGCGCCATGGACGGTCGCCGCGGCTCGCGCCGAGGGACGTGTCTTCCAGGCGGAGCAGGCGCACGCGACGCTCGGAGACGGACAGCGCCCCGTCTGGCTGGCGGCGATCGAGACCGCGGAGCTGATGTCCGATCTCGGACGCCGGGACGAGGCATGGGCCGCACTTCTGGCGGGCCGGGAGCGGATCGCAGCGACCGGTTCCCGCGTGTACGAGATCCTCAGCCTGCTCCTTGAGGCAAAACTCGCCCTGCGCCTGGATCGTGATCTGCCGCGAGCGGCTCGGGCGCTCGCCGAGGCGGAGCGCCGAGGGTGCGCGCGCTACGCGTTCACCGCGGGACTGGCGGGCACCTGGCACGGGCTGGAGCTGCTGCTGGCCGGTCGCGACCACGACGCGGTGCCCCACCTCACCACGGCGGTTTCCGCAATGCGAACGGGCCATGGTGGTCTGGCACTTCCGATGGCGGCCGTCTACTTGAGCGAGGCGTTGTGGCGCACCGGCGACGAGGACGGCGCGGATGCCGCCGCCGACCTGGCTCTGGACGTCGCCACGGCCCAGGGCACCCGCAATCTGCTGGTGCAGGCCCTGGAGGACATGCCCTCCGTCGCCGTGCGCCGGGCCGACGCGCAACCGTCACACACCTCGCGCTGGCACGAACTGGTGTCCGCTCTCTCGACCGCGAGACCGGTGAGTGGGTGCGCTGTCCCCCGACTGACGCTCCAGGACCTCGGCCCGGTGCGGCTGGTCGCCGATGGGCGGGAGCTCCACCCCCGTCTGGCCAAGAGCGTCGAATTGCTCGCCTTCCTCGTGTCCCGGCCCGCGGGGAGCGCGAGGCGCCAGGACCTCCTGCGGGCGCTCTTCCCAGGGCGGAGCGACGCCACGGGGCGCAGCTACCTCAGGCAGGCCGTCTACCGGCTGCGGGAGGTGCTGCCCGACGGATTGTCGCTCCTCCAGGATCGTGATGTGTACACGCTGACGCCGGCGTCCGCGGTCACTAGCGCCTCAGGGACCCTGCAGCGACTGCTGGCAGAAGCGGCACGGCAGGATGGCGAGCACCGGTGGGAGACACTCCAGTACGCGCTGAGCATCGCCGAACGCGGCTCCTACTTCGACTCCCTCTCGACACACTGGCTCGACACCAGGCGCGCCGAACTCGATGCCGCGCTCCTGCAGGCCCGCGTGGACGCGGCGACCGTGGCACTGCACCTGGGCCGCGTCCGGGAGGCCCGTCGGCTCGCCCGTGCCGTACTGGACAGCGATCCCTACCGTGAACAGGCCTGGCGGCTCGCCCTGATCGCTGCGGAGGCGGCCGGATCGGACGATGAACTGCTCGACCTGTACCGCGCTTATCTGCGCGCCATGAAGGAGATCGAAGTGCCGCCGTCCGCGGACCTGAGACGCCTGGTCGACCGACTGCGCCGGTGAGCCGGCAGACCGTGCGGCCGTCCGGTGACGTCCGGCGCACGATGCGATTTCTCCGCCGTTAACAGCTGGCGGTGCACGCTTCCCACAGGCATGAGGGCCCAACTCCCTTCAATGGAGGTCCCGATGATGGAAACCCTTGACACGACAGCCGATTTCCGGGCCACGATGAGCCGGCTCGCCACGGGTGTCAGCGTGATCACCACGTTCTCCGGAAGCAACCCCATCGGCATGACGGCGAGCGCCGTCTCCGCCCTCTCCCTGGACCCGCTCCAGCTGATCGTGTGCATCGCCAACCACCTCTACACGCGGACCGCGATCGCGGAGCACGGCCGCTTCGCCGTCAACGTCCTCGGCGAGGGCGGCGAGGCCCTGGCACGGAACTTCGCCGCGTCCAAGCCGGACAAGTTCGCGGGTGTCGAGACCGTCGGCGACCACGGGGTGCCGGTGTTGCGGGACGCCATCGCGGCTGTCGTGTGCGACGTCGCCGAGGCGCTTCCCGGCGGGGACCACACCATCTTCGTGGGTGACGTCCGCCACTGCGTGCACCAGGCGAACTGCCGGCCGCTGGTCTATTTCGCGGGAGGCTTCGGCGCACTCAGGGATCCCCGATAGCCCATGGCCGGAGCGTGGTGAGGAACCGGAGTTCATCGAGCCGTTCCTGCCGACCGGCAGGAACGCCGAGGACGGAACTCTCCGGCACCTGTGGCAGCGGCCCGAAGGCGGCCGCTGCCAGCCCTCGGCCAGGCCTACCACCGCGATGCCCCCACTCCGCGAGACGAGTCATGACCCTGGATTGCCCGCTCGTCCCAACGACCCCACGGAAGGTGCCATGACCAGCGCCGTGCCGACGTTCAAGCTGTGTCCTCCGGCCCAGCCCCCGCATCTCCTGACACGCCCGCGTCTGCTGCGCCGGCTCGAGGCTGCGACCGAACCCGTGGTGGTGGTCTCCGGTCCGGCCGGTGCCGGGAAGACGGTTCTGCTGGCCGAGTGGTCACAAGGCCGGGCGGCTCGCGGAGAGTGCGCCTGGCTCAGCCTGGACGCCCACGACAACGCACCGGGCCGGCTCTGGGCCGGCATCCTGCGCGCACTGCACCACGTACGGCCGACATTGTCCGCCCGTCTGCACAGCGACGAATGGACACTTGACGCATGGCTCGAGGAGATCCTGCCGAGCCTTGTGACCGGCCTGGACACGGAGGAACCGCTCACACTGATCCTCGACGGGCTGGAATCCATCACGGACGCCGGCGCGGTCGGCAGCCTGGCGGACTTCCTCACGAGGATCCCCCGAGGCTTCCGCGTCATTCTGTCGACCCGGCACGTCCCCGGAAGTCCCCTTCCGGTGCTGCGCGCCCGTGGACTCGTCTCCGAGCTCGCCCCGCACGACCTGGCCTTCACCGCCGACGAAGCACAGGCGGTGCTCACCGATCTGCTCGGTTCCGCTCCGACCGCCGACACCGCGAACGCGCTGTACGAGGCCACCGAGGGATGGGCGGCGGGACTGTGCATCATGGGGCGTGCCCTCGCCCGTCCGGCGAACGGGGCTGACGGGGAAGGGAGTCCGGTCCGTGGCAGTCAGGCGGTCAGCGAGTACCTGGCCACCGAGGTGCTCCACCAGCTCACCACCGAACAGCGCGAGTTCCTGCTGCGCACCAGTGTGCTCGACGAGCTGAGTGTCGGACCGTGCCAGGCCCTCGCCGGTGACCGGGCGGGCGTGCTGCTGCGCGAGCTGGCCCGGACCGTGCAGCTGCTCGTGCCCCTCGCCGGCGACCCGTCGGCGTTCCGGCATCACCGAGCACTGTCCGCGCTGCTGTCCGAGGTGCTGATGCTCCAAGGACCCGACACCGTCGCATCCCTGCACCGGTCCGCGGCCCAGTGGTACTCCCGGCAGGGGGAGACGACTGCGGCCGTACGGCACTGGGTGCTGGGCGGCGACGAGTCCGCGGCCGTCGCGTCGATTCTCGACGGCTGGCAGAAGGCGATCTCACCCGGCCGGGGTGCCGACATCTCGCATTGGCTGGAGCTCCTGCCGCCCCGCATGGTCGCCGCCGACGCCAGGTTGTGCGTCGTGGCCGCGATGGCGGCTCTCTCGCAAGGCGCCCCGGAAAAGGCCCTGCGCTGGCTGGACGTGGCGCAGCTCCGTCAGAGGGGACCGCAGACGGTCGGCGAAGGCAGCTCGGTGTCCGATGCGGCGGCCGTCGCCGAGGCACTGGCCTGTTGTCTCAAGGGCGAGGTCCTGACCGCCGACCGCCTCGGCGAACTCGCCGTCGCCGCCACCACGCCGTTGACCTCATGGCGTGCCCTGGCCTGTACGGTCCGGGGCACGGCGCTGCTGTGGAGCCGCCGGTACGAGGAGGCGGAGGCGTTGCTCGGCGAGGCGACCCGTGACGCGCATGCCGCAGGGCACGGTCTGTCGCTCGTCCGCGCACTGGGTCTGCGGGCGATGTGCGCGCTGCTGGCCGGACAGCACGAGCAGGCACGCATGCTGAGCGACGAGGCCCTCCAGGCGGTCGCGACGGCCGGTCTGGACGGGCACTTCGTCGCTGCGCCCGCCTACGTCGGCCGGGCCGGCCTGCTCATCGAAGAGGGACGTATCGAGGAGGCCGCTCGGGTTCTGGCCGGTGCGGAAGCGGCGCTGGCGGGCTCGCCCCGGTTCGGAGGCGAGCCTCACGTACGCGCCCTGTGCCACTTCGCCCGGGCGCGACTCGAGAGCGCCCGGCACAACGCCGACGCGGCGCGGGCGGCCCGCGACGCAGCCGAGCGGGCAGCGGCTCGGTGCGAGTCGCCAGGGGTTCTGACGGATCTGCTGGAGCGAGTCGGCCGGGACACGGTCGTGAAGCCCGCCGTGCCCGGCCCCCAGGACCTGTCGGCGAGGGAGCGCCGGGTTCTGCGTGCCCTGTGCGGGCCGCTGACGCTGCGCGAGATAGCTTCCGAACTCTACGTGTCCCACAACACGGTCAAGACACAGGTACGAGCGATCTTCCGCAAACTCGACGCCCACGACAGAGACGGAGCGGTCGCACGGGCCCGGGAGTGCGGCATGCTCTGACCCGGGCCCGCGCCGTCTGGCTAGGAGGCGTCCTGACGACGGGCGTAGTCCGCCTGAGCCGTGTACGCGGTCTCCTTCTGCTCGTCGCCCGCACGCTCGATGCCGCAGACCTTGCGCGCGAGGTCCGCCATGCTGCCGCTCGGCGACATCTCCGCGCGCTTCATGGTGAGGGTGCGGATGGCCAGCAGGGGCGTGCCGTTGAAGTTCTCGAAGGTGCTGATGCGGTCGCCCCAGTCGGACAGGAACAGGTCGCGGATCACACGGCTGATCTTCAGCCGGTCATGCGGCCTCCCGACCGGCCCGGTCTGCAACGCCTCGAGCCAGGGCCGTAGTTCAGGCCGCTGCCACTGCCCCTCGGTCGGGAAGATGAGCGAGGCACGACCGGCCAGGTCGATGACCTCGTGCACCAGGCCGGCGATGTTCTCGAGGTAGAACGCCCGCCCGAAGTCGAACATCAGGACGTTCGGCTTGTAGAGGCCGCCGGGCGTGGTGAACCCCTCGTCCTCCGAAGCGATCACGTGCGCCTTGAGCGTCTGGTGGAAGCCGGCGAACCGGGCGATCCGGGTTTGCACAGGGGGCAGTTGGTAGGTCCCGATGTGCTCGGTGATCAGCAGGGTCAGACCGAGCATCAGTTCGGCGCGCACCATCTGCCGGACCAGGGCCTGGTAGTGGAGCCAGTCGAAGACACGCTGCGGGTACAGCGACGCGTGCTGGGGGTTGCCGATGTGGAACACACGGTTCCAAGGGATGAACACGTCCTCGAACACGATGACGCTGTCCAGTTCGTCACCCTGGGAGGCCAGCGGGTGCTCGACGTCCTCGCCGTCCCGGACGTTGCTCTCCCGGCAGATGATGGTGACCCCGGGGGTGCTGGGCGGCACCGCCGCGAAGATGATCTGCTCGGGCAGGATGCCGGGACGGTAGAAGACGCCGATGTGGATCCAGTCCCCGAAGGCCGCTCCGGTGCTGATCGCCTTCACGCCCCGCACGGTGATGCCCTCGTCCGAGGTGCCGACCACCTGCAGCGCAGGGGACTCGGCCTGCGCGGACTCGCGTGAGCGGTCCGTCTGCGGGTCGACGAACGCCGGCGTCGTGTTGAGGTCGCCCTCGCGCACCAGGTTCCAGAAGTCGAGGATGCCCTCGGTCAGGTCCCTGCCGTCCGTGCCGACGGACTGGCTGCTCCAGGGCTCCGGATCGTCCACATAGGTCAGCAGCACGTAGTTGTTGACATCCGGTGTCCGCGGGGTCGCCCCGCCGCCGAGCTCCCGCAGCACCGTCTCCATGTAGCGGCGCTTGCGCCTCAGGTCCTCCTTGGTGCGGTGCTGGAACCACGTCATGGAGCGCCTGACGCCGTCTTCGTCCACGAACGTCATGACGTCCTGGAGTTCCGGACGGTGGTGCAGGTCGTAGAACTCCGCGAGCCTGTGGGCGTACGCCCGGGTCTTGGGGTGCGTGGCCACGTTCTCCACGAGCTCGTCACCCACCCATACCGTGCGGCCGTCGTTCAGCGCCGCCAGGTATTCCTTGCCTGTACGCACGTCGTGCTCCTCTCCAGGGGCAAGAGAACCGGATGGCAGCGACCATGCCTCGCGGCAGGGTGAGAGGAGGGCGCGGAGCCGAGGATCACCCGGGTGAAAGCACCGGTCACCCAGCGGTGTGCGTTGAGGGCGCTGGTGGCGGTACGGCATCCTGGCACCATGGGCAGGACAGACCCCGCAGGCGCCCCGGTCCGTGGCCGCGGGAGCCGGGCCACGACCCGGCTGCGCCTCAGGGGACGGGAGCGCGAGATCACGGCTTTCCGTGAGGCTCTGCGAACGGTGCGTGGCGGACGGGGCGCCTGTGTCGTCGTAGAAGGCGCGCCCGGCGTCGGCAAGAGCCGGCTGCTCGCCGAGCTCGACGAGCTGGCGCGGCGGTTCGGGTTCGACGTGGTGTCCGTACGGGCCGACGAACTCGACCAGTACGCGGCAGGAGCCGCCCTGCAGTCCGCCTTGCAGGCCTCCGACGCCGCCGGGCGAGCCGCCGCGACGACCGAGGACCAGCGGCTGTGGCTGTTGGACAGCATCACGGACGCTCTCGAGGACCGGGCCCAGCGCGCCCCGGTAGCGGTGCTCGTGGACGACGCACAGTGGGCCGATCCCGCTACCCTCTTCCTGCTCCGCACCCTGCCCGGACGACTGGCCGCCCTGCGGATCCTGTGGGTGCTGGCGGTACGGTCGGAGACGGCGCGGCCGACCGTGGCCAGGGTGCGGGCGGACCTCGAACGCCTCGGAGCCCGTTGGCTGACGCTCGGCCCCCTGCCGCGGCAGGAGCTGCAGCACATCGCGTCCGACGTGCTCGGCGCCAGGCCGTCACCGGATCTGGTCAGGCTGCTGCGCGGCGTCGCGGGCAATCCTTTCCTGGCGATCGAACTGGTGCGCTCCTTCGCCGAGACGGATGCCGTCAAAGTGGAGGCGGGCGTGGCGAACCTGCTGGACCACGACATCCCCGTCGCTTTCCGGCTGAGTGTCGCCGCGCGCCTGGAGCGGCTCCCGGAGGACGCCGTGCGGCTGCTCCAGATCGGGTCCGTCCTCGGCCGCGAATTCGACCTCGGCCCGGCCGCCCGACTGCTCGGCAGACAGGTCGGCAGCCTGCTGTCGGGCGTCGAGGCCGCCCTGAACGCCGGTCTGCTCTCGGCCGACGGCCCGCGACTCGCGTTCCGTCACGACCTCATACGGCAGGCTGTCCACGACAACCTGCCGCCGGCCGTACGGACCGCTCTGCACCGGGAAGCCGCCGACAGCCTGCGCGACGCCGGGGCACGTCCGGCGGAGGTGGCCTGGCACGTCGTCATGGCGGGCGGCCCGGTCGACGACGAAGCCGTGACCACGCTGCACACCGCCATACGGGAACTGTCGTCGACGGCCCCTGACGCGGCTGCGGACTTCGCTCAGCGGATCGCCGACCTGCTGCCCCGGCACGACCGGCGCCGCATCACCTTGCTGACCGACGCCGCCGGGTACCTCGGCCGGACTCGCTGGGTCCACGAGGCGCTCGACCTGGTCGACGCCACCCTGGCAGAGGGTCCTGAGCCGCCGCAGGAGGCACGCCTGCGCCTGGTGGCCGCCGAGATCCACCAGGCCGCGGGCGACGACACCGCCGCCATGGCACACCTCCGGCAGGCACTGGACCTTCCCGCGCTGCCGCCCGATCTGCGCATCCGGCTCCTGAAGACCAAGGCGACGGGGCACGTGTACCTCGGGGACATCACCGGTGCCGAGCGGACGGACACCGGGCTCGTCGACGCCGCCTACCGCAGCCACGATCCGGCTCTGGTCGTCAGCGCCATGATTTTCCAGTCGCAGACGTCGTTCTACCGCGGACGCCTGGCCCGCGCAGTGGAACTCGCCGAAGAGGCCACCCGACGTGCCCGCACGGAGTCCGCCGTGCTCCACCTGCGGCCCCCGCGGATTCCGGCCCTGTGGCTGGCCACGGTGCTCACCGCGACCGACCGGCTGGCGGACACCGAGCGGATCCTGCGAGAGGGACAGCGTGAAGCGGAGGCGATGGGCCTCGGCTGGTCACTCCCGAACTGGCATGCCGCCCGTGCCTGCGCGCTCCTCGAGCGGGGAGCGCTGGACGACGCGGCCGTGGAGGCCGAGGCCAGTCTGACGGTGGCGGACGAACTCGAGATCGTTCAAGTGCACCCGCAGGCCCGCTCCCTGCTGGCACTGGTGGAGATCAGACGCGGTGACCACGCCGCGGCCAAGGGCCATCTCCGTGCCGCCGAAGCCGGTTCCGGGACGGCCACGCAGCGGTACGGCCTGTGGGTGTCGCTCGCGCGCGCCTGCCTGGCCGACGCGGAGGGCCGCCATGCCACCGCGGCAGCGGCACTCGCAGGCGGCTTCGCGGACCGCGAGCCGACACGGCTGCTGGCGGTACCTCCGTCCCACTGGCCCGGGATCGTGCGTATCGCACTGCGCGGCGAGGACCCGTCTGTCGCGCAGGCCGTGTCCGACGCACTGCGCGGCCTGTCCGCACGGGACGACAGCCAGCAGATCGTCGGGGCAGCCCGCGCCCACGTGGACGGCCTGCTCCACAGCGACCCCGCCGCACTGGCGTCCGCCATCACCGGCTACCGGAGCTCCGGCAGGCCGCTGGCCCTCGCCGCGGCCTGCGAGGACCTCGGCGAGCTCATGACCGCATCGGCCGATCAGGCGTCGGCCATCCCCTACTTCGAAGAGGCGGGTCGACTGGCGTCGGCCTCAGGAGCCCTGGGCGACCACGAACGGATCAGACGGCGCCTTCGGCAGCTCGGCGTGCGCACCGAGGCCCCACGGCACCACACGACCAGCCCGCCGGAGTGGGGAAACCTGACCGAATCCGAGCGGAAACTGATCCCGCTCGTCGTGGAAGGCCTCACCAACAGGGCCATCGCCGACCGGCTCTACGTGTCCGTGCACACCGTCAACACGCACATGAAGCACATCTTCGCCAAGCTCGGCATCAACACGAGAGTAGAACTCACCAGGTTGGCGATCGAACAGGGTGGTGTCACCACCGACGGAGCGGACTGAGCGATGCCCCGACCGGCATGGTCCGGCGGCGATAATCCCTTGAATGGGCGATGTCGGCTCAGGCCGTACCGAAGATGCTGGTCACGACGGCCTGGCCACCGGAACGGCACCGTCCTTCATCAGGAAGTGACCGCATCATGAACGCGATCCGCGCAGTACGCGCACATCCACGCGGAAGCCCCGAACGACTGCTTCCCGGGACCGCACCGCGCCGAGCCCTGACACGGCGACGCGGCGGCCGCGGTCCTTGCCGGGCCCGTCGCGAGCCCGGCCTGGGCACGAACTGGAACCGCGCCCCGCGCGGAGTCCTCCTGATCGTCGAACCGGACCGCAACGGATTCGACCCCATCAGCGAGTCGGTCACGCGCGGACGGCGCGGTCCGGGGACCGACCGGGTCACCCCCCTCGCGCGGACCGAAGCCGCGTGCGAGGAGCCGGTGGAGGAGCACAGACGTGGCGAGGTCGTCACCCACATCGCGGAGGCATAGCCAACCGAGGCCCGGTCCTGCCAGGTCGGTTGCGCGTACGGGCCCTCAAGCGCACGGATACCGCGGCCGGCTCCGCGCCACTGTGGCCGCGAGTGCGGCCCCGCACGGATACACGCTGGCGCTGTGGGCCGCCAGCGCGATGACGTCGACCGAGCGGGGCGGCCCTGGGACGGCCGACGTCCTGGCCCTCCTCGCCGGTGCGACGCTCGCCTTCGTCGCGTTGGGCGCCGTCGCCCACAGCGGCGCCCCCATGGCGTCGGACAGGCCCTCCGTCGACGCGCGGATATGGGCCGCCTTCCATCTGCCCACGGCGGCATTCGCCGCACTGGCCGGCCTGTTGCTCGCACAGTGTTGTTCCGGACCCCTGCTCTGGGGGCTCGTCGGGGCGACCACCACAGCCGTGTACCTGCTGGGTGTCAGCGCCCAGTTCCTCTGTTTCGCAGCCTCAAGCCACCGAACAACCAAAGACACTCACCCGTAAGAGGTTCACATGTCTCTCATCCTCGACCACGCAGCCCAGGACCTTCTGTTCCGTGAGGCACGGACCGCCAACACCTTCACCGACGAACCGGTGACGGACGACCAGATGGAAGCCATCTACGACCTGGTCAAGTACGGCCCCACCTCGATGAACCAGCAGCCCTTGCGTATCGTGCTGGTCCGCTCCGCCGAGGCTCGCGAGCGCCTGGTCGGGCACCTGGCCGAGGGAAACCGGAAGAAGACCGCGCAAGCCCCGCTCGTCGCCATCCTCGCCGCGGACAACGAGTTCCACGAGGAACTGCCCAGCCAGTTCCCGCACTTCCCTCAGGCCAAGGACCTCTTCGCCGAACGTGCGGTGCGTGAGCGGTCCGCGAGGCTCAACGCGCTCATCCAGGTCGGGTACTTCATCATCGGCGTCCGTGCCGCCGGCCTGGCCGCGGGACCGATGACCGGCTTCGACGCCGACGGCATCGACAAGGACTTCTTCGGCGACGGCGAGCACTCGGTTCTCGCCGTGATCAACATCGGCAGGCCGGGTGAGAACGCGTGGTTCCCGCGCTCTCCGCGTCTGACATACGAGCAAGTCGTCAGGACGGTCTGAAGCCGGCCGTCCGGCTGCCCGCTGGGATCGTCAGCCGGCACGACGGTGACTTCGACGCGTTCGCCCACCGGCGCGCGGTGGATTCCGGAGCTGCGGCACACGGCCATCGCGATGGCCAGGCCGTGTTCACCGCCCCGGTGCGGATCGCTTCCTGGGACATTGGCGGGGCCGGTGGGTGACGCGCGGTCGAAGCTGCCTGGCTGGCGCGGGCCGAGCAGGGGAGCCCGTTCCTTCAGCTCCTCCTCGAGGTCGTCCACCGGTCACGAACAGTCGAACCAGTGCCCGACGGGGCGGTCGGGGCAGGCACGGCATTCGAAGACGTAGACGCTTCCGGCGTCGCCGAGGCACAGGCCCGCGGGGTTGTCCGCGGTTTCGGCCCAACCACTGTCGGTCCGGTCCTCCACCGGCAGCCACGTACGCCAGGACTCTCCGTCGAACTCCCAGCTCGCGACGGTCAGAAGGTGTTCCATGCGCCCACCGCACGCTTCGCAATCGGGGTACTCGGTCACCTGCTCCGGGTGGACCACACACGGGTCCGGATACCAGTCCTTCGGAAGCCCTTCCACCGGTGCCGGAGTAGGCAGTATGTCTCCGATGGCACCAGTGTTCCTCCAGTGCACCCGCGGCAGGGGATAGCAGTACTCGCCGTGCGCGTAGGGGCACCACAGCACCTGCAACAGGTCGGTCCCCTCGGGGAAGGGCACACCGGGCGCGTCGGCCTGGCGGACTTGGACGATGGGAACCATGGGCACGTCACCCTGGAGCTCGCTCACAGTGTCAGGGTCGTAGTGCTCCTCCGTACAAACCGGCCATGGCTCTGCTGCAGGCCACAGCAGCGGTCCTCCAACGGAACTGTCCTGGCAGGAAGGGGAGCCGGCGCGCGGGTGCAGGCGGACGGCCCCACGACGGAAGGGGATCAGCTCAGGGAAAAGCTTCTCCACGTCCACTGGGCGGGCGGGGGTGCGACGGGTCATACATCGGACTCTAGGGCCGGGGTACGACAGCCAACCCACCCGGCCCCGCGAACCCCATTCCCGACTTCTCCCGTCGCCCCCCATGACCCAGCGGCCCGTCACCACCGTCCACCTCACCGTCTCGGCTGCCCACGCCATCACCACCGAACTGCTCACGGCTGGCTCTGTCCGCGATCCGCGAGAACGGGCTGCGGATGTAGACCGGTTCGGGAGGCAGCCGCCGCCCGAGAGGGAATCGAAAAGTTCACGGATTTCGACAGCACCACTGGCATGGAGAGTTACTGCTGGGGGTGCGATAGCCGACGCCGTTGGATAACGGATGGTCGGGGCGAGCGTGACGAGGCAGGATGCTCCGCATGACGTTGCCCACCCCCGAGCTGCACACCGCCCGCCTGCGACTGCGGCCGTTCACCGACGCCGACGCGGCACCGCTCTACGCGCTGCACAGCAGTGCCCACGTGCTGCGTTACTGGGACTCCCCGCCGTGGACCGAACCGGCCCGCGCCCAGCGCTTCATCGCGACCTGCCGGACCATCGAGGCGGAAGGCACGGGAGCGCGGGTGGCCGTCGACCGCCTCTCAGACGGCGCGTTCATCGGCTGGTGCGGCCTGACCAGCTGGAACCCGGACTTTCGCAGCGCGTCCCTGGGCTACGTCTTCGACGCCGCCGCGTGGGGCCACGGCTACGCCACGGAGGCCGCGCACGCCGTCCTGCGGTGGGCGTTCGACACCCTGGACCTGAACCGCGTCCAAGCCGAGACCGACACTCGCAACGTGGCGTCCGCCCGGGTCCTGGAGAAGCTCGGCTTCGTCCGCGAAGGCACCCTCCGCGAGGACTGCGTCGTCAACGGCGACGTCTCCGACTCCTGGGTCTTCGGCCTCCTCCGCCGCGAGTGGCACCCGACGGCCACACCGACGGCCGGCCGCTAGGACCCGGACCTACCGGTTCGCTTGCCCACCGATCCCGACCATCCGCACCGTGGAGCATCCAGTAGCTCGTAGGGTCGGCCTGGAGCGGCAACATTCTCATCGGCGTGCGCGGGTGCTGGCGCATCTCGTGAACATCGGACACGCCGCGTCCCGGGGTGCCTCCCGAAGCACTGGACAACCGCTGTCGAAACCGGGGTTCTGGCACGACTTCCGTGAAGCGGTCACGATCAGTGATCGGCGGATGCTTCGAGTGCCTGGAGGATCTGTCGCACTTCCTCGCGCCACTGATCGGCGTCGGCGCTGTCCACCCAGCCGGTTGCCATCTCTGATCCGTCCTGGAGTACCCGGTTCAGTGCGAGTTTCGCTGACGCGCGAAGCGAGGCCGGCAGTTCGGGCAGTGGTTCCCCGGGGCCGTCATCGGGGTCAATCACGATGGGGCTGCCCGGGAGGGTGCTGGCGACAAGAGCGCCAGCGGCAACGGCTTCGGCCCCGTCTCCGCCGTCGACGCGCTCTCCGGAGTTGGCTACTCGCTGGAACGCCCGCTCCAGCACGTCGATGACCTGCTGGGGGTTGAGTCCCTCGAGTTCATCGACGAAGTCTGCGGCGAGGTCGCTGTCGAACGGGCCGGTTCCCCACGTTCCCATGCACGGCTCCTGATACGACTGTCTTGGACGAAGTCATGGTTCCAGGAGCCACTGACATCGGTCACAGTGCGAGCAGGACCCGCTTGCGGAGCAGTGCGAAGCCGGTGCGTCCGAACATCTGGCCCTTGAGCATCTTGATCCGGTTGACGTTCCTTCGACGACACCGGAGTTCCAGGGCAGGGTCAGGCCGGCGATGACCGCATCGCGGTCTCGGTCGATGCCGGCCCCGAAAGTGTGGAGGCTGGGAAGGTCGTCCTGGCGGACGGCATCGAGCCACTGCGGGAGTCGTTCGCCCTGGCGCTCGGTGAGCATGTGGGCGAAGGACCGGACGTGACCAGTGAGGGCATCGAGTTCAGGGCAGTTGGCCAGGATGGTCCCGAAGCCTGATCGGAGCAGCAGCCGTTACTCAGTGTGCGCGCTTCACGAAAAGCGAGCCAGAACCGAAACCGGCGAACAAAGCCACACGCGCCCGACCACACCACGGAAACCGGAGACATCCTGCCGGGACACCACGCCCACGACACCGTTACCGTCCACCACGCCGGAACCCCGCCCCGCCGCCGCGCGCACACCTACCTACTTCCTGCGCGACCTCGGGCAGGCCCAGGCCCTCACCGATTTCGAGCCTTCGCAGCCGACGGCAGTATCCGGGTCGGCGAATGGCACACCCACAGCCGCTCGCGGCGGCGCGGCCCGAAGGGCACATCAGCCCCGAGCGTCATCTCCCGGTGCGGTACGCTCGCGCGGCCCACGGCCGGCGACGGCGTCCGTGGGGGTCGTAGCCAGGTTTCCGTTGTATGTAGTGTGCGGAAATGACAAGAAGCGAGCGGCTCGCGGACCAGCTGGACCGGCACTGGCACAACAACCTGCGGCCGCGGCTGCACGGTCTTGCCGATGAGGAGTACTTCTGGGAGCCGGTGCGCGGCTGCTGGAGCATCCGCCCACGTGGCACGTCGGCCGCACCGATGTCGGCAGGTTCGGGGGAATGGACGATGGACTTCGCGTCCCCTGGCCCGGTGCCGGCGCCGGTGACCACGATTGCCTGGCGGCTGGCGCACATCATCGTCTCCTGCCTGGGCTATCGGGTCGGATGGCACTTCGGCGGCCAGGACGTCGACTCCCGGACATTCGCCTACGCGGGGACCGCTGACGAGGCGCTGAAGCAGCTCGATGAGATGTATGGGAGGTGGAACGCCGGGGTCCGCGACCTCTCTGACGCCGACCTGGAGAATCCGCCCATGGTGGGTCCCGAGCGGTTTCCCATGGAGGGCATCGTCCTGCACGTCAACAGGGAGCTGATCCATCACGGTGCCGAGATTTCCCTGCTGCGCGACCTCTACCGCTGGCAGGACGAAGCCGTACCGCGCCGAATATGACGTGTGGGGCAGAGGTCTCGGGTGTAGATCATCTGTCAGCGGATTCTTTCGAGGTTGGTCAGGACGAACAGGGCGCACAGCAGGCCGGTCGCGCGGGCGGGATCGGTGCGGAACTTGGTGGCATGGTGAAGGCCCCCTTGTGACGGTTGGTCCGGAAGTAGATCCAAGCGAGGTCACGCCCAGCAAAACGGACCATGTCGTCGAGGCTCGTGAAACAGATCGGGTAGCCGGACCGGCAGGCCGCGACCGCGAGAGCCGCAGCGATGTGTGTCTTCCCGACCCGGGGCGGCCCGAACAGGGCAGCGTTCGCCTTCCCTTCGACGCACGAGAGGGTGGCCAGGTCCTGACCCTTCGTGGGTCGAGGTCGGGCTGGAAGCACAAGTTGTACTCGCCGAGCGTCTCTTCGTGCGGCAGCCGGGAGAGCCGCAGGCCCTGACGGAAGCGGCGGTCGTCACGGTTCCTGGCGCCTGAACCGAGGCGGAGCGACCGCCTGGACTGGCTGACCAACGGCTTGGCCCCCGCCGTTCCCCAGGGTTCCCCCTCCGCCCGGCGCGATTCTGACACGACCTCTCCATCCTGCGGCAGCGTGGTCGCTGAGGTGTTTCAGTGGCGAAGCATCCGGGAGCCGGAGATCGCGACGAGGATCGCGGCGAGAGTGACAAGTCCGAAGAGCACGGCGACTGTAGGCCAGACCCTGAGCGCGGCGGCGGTGAGTAGCGGCGGGATGGTCATGCCGGCGTAGGCGATGAGGAAGATGCCGGAGAGCGCCTCACCTCGACGCTCCGCGTCCGCGACCGCGGCGACGGTCCCGAGGGCGGCTCGGAACAGGATGCCGATCCCTGCGCCCGCGACCCCGCCGCCGATGAGGAAGAGCGGAAGCGAGGCGACGATGGCGGCAACGCCGATGCTCACGAGCCCGATCGCGGCGAGCGCGATGGCGTACCCGATCTGAGGGCGCATCGCCAGCCGCACGGTGGCCGTCTGCGCGAGGGCTGCCGCCATGAAAACGACGAATGGCGCCAGGCCGGCGAGCAGGTGCGAGTGCAGCCCGAGGAGACCGACGAGAAAGGTCGAGGAAAGACCCATGAAGGTGCCGAACACTGCGAACGCCCCGAACGCCGCCGCTCCGGCCGCCCAGAACGCGCCCCTCCCTGCCGCCGGCACTGCGACGCGCTGCGGCCGGTAGGCAGGGCGCTCCTCACGGCGCTCGACCGTCTCGGGAACGAAGGCGACCAGAATCCCTTCGACGACCAGGAGGACGGCGAAGGCCACGTAGGGCGCGATGAGGGGGCGCGTGGACCATGTCGCGATGAGCCCGCCGATCAGAGGGCCGAGGCCGATGCCGCCGAGGTTCGCGAACGTCGACACCAGGGCGACCCGGCCTTTGGCGTGGTTGGCCGCCGCGCCGAGCTCGGAGAGGTGTGCGGTCGCCGTGGCGGTGAGGATGCCGATGCCGAGTCCGCTGGTGAAGCGGGCGACGATGAGGCCGGCGACGTTGTTCCAGAGCAGGAAGAGGATCGCGGCCAGCAGATTGATGAGCAGCGAGCCGAGGATCACACGTCGGCGTCCGAGCCAGTCGGAGACATGGCCCGCGAGATACAGGCTCAACATGACCCCGACCGCGTATGCGGCGAAGATGACGGTGAGGACGATCGTGGGGAAGCCGTCGCGCTGCTGGTAGATCGCGTAGAGGGGCGTCGGGACGGCGCAGAACGCGAGCTCGGTGCCGAAGGCGAGCGCGATGATCCAGAACCCCGGCCCATGCGGGAGTCGTGCGGTGGCTGGAGTCTGGGCGGGAGCCGCTGTTGTCGTCATTCCTCCATGCTTGACGCCTCTTGTCATCGCGTCCAACGCATACTCTTGGTCATAGTTATCGACGCGGACGATGGAGTGGTAGGCAGAGACATGGAAACCCGACTGGTCGAGTACGCGATCGCGGTCGCCGACGAGCTGAGCTTCACCCGTGCCGCGCAACGGGTCTACGCAGCACAGTCGACCGTCTCCGCCGGCGTTCGGGCGCTGGAACGAGAGCTCGGTACTGCGCTCTTCGAACGAGACCAGCGAGGGGTCCGGATCACCGCCGCCGGAGAGGCGGTGCTGCCTGCGCTTCGCGCACTCGCCGACGCCGAGGCGCGCGCCCGCACCGCAGCCGACCCGCGAGGCGAACTGCGGGGCGAGCTGCGCATCGGGGTGTTCTCCAGCGTGAGCTACCTCGCGATCCCGCGCGTCATCGGCGCTTTCCACCGCGAACACCCGCTCGTCGACCTCCGGCTGCGCGCGTCTTCGTCCGGCTCGGCGGAGCTCGCCGACGCCGTCCGGCGAGGGCGGCTCGACCTCAGCTTGTACGGGCTTCCGGCGGCCACCGCCCCGGACCTTGCCGTGCACCGGCTCGCCACAACGCCCTACGCGGTCATCGTCGCGGCCGACCATCACCTCGCATCGCGCGCGGGAGTGGCGCTGAGAGACCTCGCCGACGAGCGCTTCGTGGACGCGCCTGTCGGTTTCGGCAACCGGGACGTCCTCGACGCCGCGCTCAGCGCACGCGGGGTAGTGCGCGACGTCAGAGCCGAGGTCACCGAGACCAACTCGATTCCGGTCTTCGTCGCCAACGGCCTCGGCATCGCGCTGCTTCCCGAACTGCTGATCCCGCCAAGCGAAGGCGTCACAGTCGTCCCTCTGAAAGAGCGCATCACCTGGGAGTTCAACGTCGTGACGCGGACCTCGACCGGCGAAGCCACCGCGGCTCTGCTCGAGCAGTTGCTCGCGGCCTATTGACCCCTTCGCCGCGGTCACCTGCCCGAACGGCGGCGCCAACTGGCGATGACGGGGTGGGTGGCGAAGTACCGGCCGGCCGCGATCCACGCGGCGAACAGGACGCCGTGATGCGCCTGCTGGTCGGCGCCCCGCAGCACTCCGACGGACCCAGACCACTGCAGCCGTCGGCCACGAGGTCATGGCCGCACTCGAAGCAGTCGGCCTCCACGCGGAATGGGACCATGACCCTGGCCGGGCCATCATCGTCCCCCTGGACTGGCGTCGGCGCCTGGCCGGCTCGGGCACGAGCAGATCCCTGCCAGAAGCCGCATGACCTGCAAGCCACCCGCTAGCGAGCCCGTCGAGACCCGCCCATGACATGGCTGAACCAGCAGGCAAAGGCCGCCTGGCTACTCGTCGGCGACCCGGGGCGTCCTCCCGCGCCACTCATCCTCGAGGATGCTGAACATGTCGGAGTCTCGCCAGCCGTCCCGGATCAGCGCGGTGTGACGATGACGTCCTTCCCACGTCATGCCGAGCTTGGTGAGTACCCGCGCCGACCCGGTATTCCGTGGGTCGCAGGTCGCATGGATGCGGTGCAGTTGGAGATCATCGAACCCTCGCGCTAGTAGTTCCGCGCCGATCGCCGTTGCGACGCCCTGTCCCCAGACCCGAGGATGCACAACGTAGGTGATCTCCCCTTGCCGTTGCCTTCGGTTCCGGACGTGGAGTTCACCCATGCCGACTACGTCGCCCTCCACGCGCGCTGCATAAGCGAACCGCTGCTGAGGTGAGTGCGCCCAGGCCGCGACCGCAGTCGCCAGAAACGCGCGGGTCTCCTCTTCGGTGTTCGGTCCCCAAGCCTGGAAACGGCAGACCTGAGCGAGGGAAGCCCAGGAGTGGACAGCGCCCCAGTCTGCGAGCTCGATTCTGCTCAAGGAAACCGCGTGTGGAGCCACGAGCCGATCCTGCCAGATGGCCGGACGCCGACGGGCACCCGCTGCCGTCACTGCCGGCCCGCAGACTCGATGCCGGCCTGCGCCCGGCCCTGCCACTCTGCCGAGCCTGTCACCGAGGGCCGCTTACGCGAGCCAGACGCCGAAGTGGCCATTCCGCCGCGCGCAATCGGGACGAGATCGCCGCACCCCTCCTCCCGCCCCCCCGGAATGGCAGCCCGTCTCGCGTCCACGACCCATTGCCGCGGCCCGCACTGCCGGTGACGAACAGGACCTGACTTCTCCGAACTGCAGGCACGGTCCCGCGCCTGATCGAGCTCACCCGCCACCTGTGGCGGGGAGAGCGGTGCGAAGACCACCACGGAACGATCGCGGCCGTCGTCAACGAGCACCTCGAGAGCGAAGGTCTGGGACCGGTTGCAGGGTACGTACCCGTCTCACCCCCGTGCGGGGTGTTCGCCGCTGCCCCGAGGCTCCGCCGGCGGTCGGCCCGCACGGACCGAAAGGCCGACCCTGTCCCGGAGCAGGCGACCGACGACGCCACGGTGGAGCAGACCCGCCGGACGTTCGAGGCCACCGCCAGGGAGCGCACCTGTGAGGATGCGGCTCCCATGGCTCGGGCGGTCGTGGTCTCAGCTCTCCACGAAGGCGAGGATGTCGGCGTTGAGGACCTCGGGGTGCGTCGACAGCATCCCGTGGGGGTAACCCTCGTAGCTCTTGAGCGTGCCGTTCTTGAGCAGCTCGGCGGACTTCGGGCCGGAGTCGGCGTAGGGCACGACCTGGTCGTCCGTTCCGTGCATCACGAGGACGGGGACGTCGATCTTCTTCAGGTCCTCGGTGAAGTCGGTTTCCGAGAAGGCCTTGATGCACTCGTAGTGGGCGTTCGCCGCGCCCATCATGCCCTGCCACCACCAACGGTCGATCAGCCCCTGGGACACCTCGGCCCCGGGCCGGTTGAAGCCGTAGAAGGGCCCGGCGGGAACGTCGATGAAGAACTGGGCCCGGTTGGCGGCGAGGGCGGCGCGGAATCCGTCGAAGACCTCGATCGGGGTGCCCTCGGGGTTGCTGTCCTTCTTCACCATGACCGGCGGGACGGCCGCGACGAGTACCGCCTTGGAGACACGGCCGGGCTTGGCCTGTGCCACATAGCGCGCGACCTCGCCGCCGCCGGTGGAGTGCCCGACGTGCACTGCCCCCTGGAGGTCCAGGGCGTCGGTGAGCACGTTGACGTCGGCGACGTAGGTGTCCATGTCGTGGCCGGTCGCGGGCTGGCTGGAACGTCCGTGCCCACGGCGGTCGTGGGCGATGACCCGGTACCCCTTGGAGAGGAAGAACAGCAACTGGGCGTCCCAGTCGTCCGAGCTGAGCGGCCAGCCGTGGTGGAAGACGATCGGCTGGGCGTCCCGCGGGCCCCAGTCCTTGTAGAAGATGACGGTGCCGTCCGGCGTGGTGACTGTACTCATCACTGGTTCCTCTGCTGTGTCGGATGTTCCGTTGTGCGTTCTGCGCGTCGGGCCGCGCGCCCGGTGAATCGGGTTTACGCCGAACGACTGCTGCCCTTGTACGAGAACCTTGTCGCGGTCAGAGAGCTCTTGGCCGTCATGCCGCCCGGGTCGCGCTCGGTTTCACTTGGTCGCTTCGACCGCTTCGAGGATGATGTCCACGACCTCGTCGGGGTGAGAGAGCATGACCATGTGCGAGGAGTCGATCTCCACGAAGTCGATTCCGGCACGGCGGTAACCGAAGCGCTGCACCTCGGGATTGATGGTGGTGTCGGAGCTGGAGACGACCGCCCACGCGGGCTTCGTCCTCCAGGCCGCGGCGGTCGCCTTCTCGGCGAACGCCAGACCCGCCAGCGGACGCTGCGACGTAGTCCGCCAGTGGTGACGGTGTGTAGACGAGGGCGGCGCCCAGTTTCGAGTCGGGGAAGCCGCCCTGGAGCTCACCCAGGCTCTCGCCCTCCTCCAGCGCGTACCCGGAAAGGAACACCAGGGCCTGCACGTTCTCCTCGGTCCCGGCCATGGTGATCACGGCCCCGCCGTAGGAGTGGCCGACCAGGACCACCGGACCCCCGACACCGCGTACGACGGACGCCACGTACGCGGCGTCGCCCAGGAGGCTGCGGTTGGGCACGCCGGGAGCGATGACCTTGAACCCGCGCTTCTGCAGCCGAGTGGTGACAAAGGCGTACGAAGACGCGTCCGCGAACGCTCCGTGGACGAGAACGATGGCGGGATCGGTCATGGGCGAACTCCCCGGGTGAGAGGAAGGCGGTGAGCCTCCTGCGCTGAACCGACCCTACGGAATCAGGCCACACCGCCTTGCCTGTGAGCGCACGGTGTCTGGCTCGACAGTGCTCTGTGCCGCGGAACACGACGAGGCCGGTCCTCCAGGTCCGCGCCTCCCCTTCCACCCCGGCCGGCCGCCGTTCGGGCGCCTGCCCGGGCGGCCCAGCGGGCGCGGTACGCACCTCGGTCCAGCACCGGCGCCGCTGGGGGATCACCCCCGCTACGTCGTCCGCGAGTCACACCTGGACGCGGTGGACCGCCTGCGCGCCCACTCCCGGGACGGCGGGGCGCGGCCGTTACCCAACGCGGACAGAAAGCGACGCACAACGCGTAGCCGAACGCCATTCGACGGGAGGCAGGGACACAGCAGAGGCGGCCGACCGGCACGAGGGAAGGGCGGCGGCGGGGACCACGCCTCTTGACACCCCGTGGGGGACTCGGATCATGACCGCTCGCCGTACCGCCCGTTCCGCCGGCCTGGTGGCCGTCGCCGCCGCTGCCCTCTCGTCGGTCGCCTGCCGGAGCGGGAGCAAGGACGTCGCGTCCGGCCCGGAGCGGCAGGTCTCCGCCTCCGGCTCCGCAGGCGACAGCGCCGCGCGCCCAGCGGCTCTCCGACCACGGCCGCGGGCAAGGCGCTGACCAGCGTACAGAGCGGGTCGAACGCCGCGCACCGCAGCGGCACGCCGGTCGCCGCTGCCACGGCGGGGTCCCCGGACCGCACCCGGAAGCTGCCCGACGGCAGCACGGCCGACCAGCACCTCTCGCGAAGATCGTCCACGACGGTTCGGGGCCGGCCATGCTGGAGACGAACGGCGCGGACGCCGGGCTGGACGCCAACGACATGTTCATCGTGCTCACGCTGGCCGGCCAGGTCCACGCCTGAAGGGGCGGTGGCCACCAGGGGCCGGGCACCTTCGAATTCGCGGACGGCTGGACGGCCAAGGTCACGAAGACCGGCGCACCCCGTTACCGCGCCCAGACCCTCGGCAACGGCGGCGCGGTGGACGCCACGCCGGAGAGGAAGCAGCACGGCGTCGGGTCCGACGCCAGCGGCGTGTACATCGTGCTCAGCGCCGGCGGTGTGAGCAGCACCCACGAGTGAGCACGCCCGGCCGGCCGGCGACCGCTGAGACGACGGGCGCCGTTGTGCCACGGCGACCCGCTGCCGAGCGGCGACCGGCCGGGCGCCGTGCCGCCGGCCGCCGGTCCGCACGCGGCGCCGCCCCCGTCCGGCCCGGCAGCCGCGGTCGTACCGGCGTGAACCCGGGATGCGCGGCGGGTCAGCCGTGCAGGGGAGTGTCCGGGCCCTCGTGCGCCACCCGGGCGGCGAGATGGCGCCACATCGCCGACACGTTGAACGCCGGTCCCAGGTCGGGCAACTCCGCGATGTCGTCGTCGGGGACCGGGCGGAGGGGTGCGCCTGTGGCGGCGACGGCGAGGGTGGTGCGGGCCAGGGAGTCGACCGCCAGGGCTCGGGTGACGGCCTGCGCGACCGCGTGGGCCGGGTCGCCGGTGCCGACGGCGACCAGACCGTGCCCGCGCAGGACGGCCACGGGACGGTCTCCGAGTGCGGCCGCCATCTGCTCGCCCAGGTCGCGGCGGCGGATCAGCGCGGAGCGGGGCCAGACGGGGATGCCCTCGTGGGCCAGGCGGGCGGCGGGGATGTCGTAGGAGCCGATGAGCGGGATCCAGGGCAGTTCGGCCACGGAGGCGGCGACCACCGCGGGCGGATGCGCGTGCACGACGGCCGTGACCTCCGGGCGGGCCCGCAACACCTCGCTGTGGATCGGCAGTTCTCCCGGCGCTCGCCAGCCCGGCGGCAGGTCGCCCTCTCCGTCGAGCGTCACTTCCTGTACGTCTTCGACGACGGTGAAGGCGAGTCCCCGCTCCTCGGGGCCGCGCCCGCGGACGAGGAGTGTCTCCGGACCGGTGCGTGCACTGACGTGGCCGAGGATGTGCTCGACGAGTCCGGTCACGGCGAGGACGCGACAGGCCAGCGCGATGTGCTCGCGCAGTGCGTCACGCGAGTCTTGGGGGGATCTCATGGCCGCGTCGATCTCCTCACCTGGAGTCACCTGTCACGCGACTGGACTGATGGTATGACTTTAATCCATTACGTAGTATGACGTCAACGAACCCTCTGACCATGGGACAATGCGCGTATGCCATCGCGACCGAGTCAGCCTCAGACCGACGAGACGACCACCGCCAAGAAGGCCGCCCAACCGGACGGCCTGTTCAAGGCGGTCTCCTCCAGTCGTGTTTCCCAGCTGATCGTCGAGCAGATCCGGCTGCTGCTGAAAGAGCGGCGCCTGCAGCCGGGTGACCGGCTCCCCAGTGAACGCGAGCTGTGCGTGCAGTTCGGTGTCAGCCGGGTGACCGTGCGCGAAGCCCTGCGGAGCCTGGAGGCCGCCGGGCTGGTCGAGATCCGGCTCGGTGCCCGCGGCGGCGCGTTCGTGACCGAGCCCTCGTCGGAGCGTGTGGGTGAGGGTCTCGCCGACCTGCTGTCGCTGTCGCCGCTGACCGCGGCCGAGGTGACCGAGGCGCGACTCGTCTTCGAACTCGGCATCGTGCCGTTGGTCGTGGAGCGCGCGACCGACGAGGACATCGAGGAGCTGCGCGCGCTGTGTGACGAGCATGCCGAGGCGGTCAAGCAGGGCGAGTACGACATGGAGATGTCCGCCGAATTCCACACCCGCGTCGCGGCATGCACGCACAACACCGCGATCGAGATGCTCGTCCGGTCCTTCCACGGTCCCCTGCTGATGAGCCTGCGCGAGGCGCAGAGCGTCGAGCCGCAGATGGGGCAGCACGGCTCCAAGGAGCACCGCAAGTTCGTGGACGCCGTGGCCGCCCGTGACGTCGAGGCCGCCTCGCAGATCATGCGGACGCACATCCGGCGCACCGCGTCGCGCGTGAAGGGTGGTGGCGCCGGCAAGCGAGCCGGAGCCGAGTGATCCGCAACTGATCGAGTCCCGGACCGCGTGGGGTCCGGGACTCTTTTGTGTCTCGCAGTAAGGCATTATGGTTAGACCATCAGTCATTCAGTGACGCAGGCATGCACCAGCAGGCATCCATCGGTCATCGAAGAGGGCTTCGCCCCTCACAGGAGGCACCATGGGCAAGAAGGGACGCGTCTTCGTCCGCGGCCTGACCTCGGAGACCTACGGGCTCGGGGAGTTCCGCCGCCGGCAGCTGGCCGTCAAGCGGGTGCGCGACGACTCGGTGGTCGTCGACGACGCGAAGGTGGCGCACTCGGGCGACAGCGAGAAGTCCCGGACGTGGTGGCGGGTCGGCCCCGGTGACGAGGAGTTCCTCACCCAGACCATCCAGGTCCACTTCGTGGAACTGCCGCCGCAGTCCAGCAACCACGGGCACGGCCACCAGAACGAGGCGGCCTTCTACATCCTCCAGGGGCGCGGCTACGAGATCCACGACGACCAGCGCTACGACTGGACCAGGGACGACCTCGTCTTCGTCCACACCGACTCCGTGCACCGCCACTTCAACCCCTACGACGAGACCGCGACCGCCCTCGTGGTGAAGGCCAAGAGCACCTGGATGTTCATGGGCCTGCTGCAGCAGGGGCGCAGCGGACCCGTCGAGCGCGAGGCGGAGTTCGGGCCGCGCGAGGACTGGTCGCGGATCTGGACGCCCGGCGTCGAGAACCGCAAGAAGGTCATCGGCGTGGCCGACACCACCTGGGAGAACACCCCGCTCGGCCGCGTCCGCGTGATGTCCTCGCCGGAACGCACCGACGCCCGCATCTTCTCCATCGATGCCTTCGAGCTCGACATCCCGGCCGGCAGCCGCTCAGGCAAGTACTGGAAGATGGCCGACGAGGTCTTCTACGTCCTCGACGGCGGCGGTTACGCCCTGCAGTGGGAGGTCGAGGCCGAGATCGCCGAGAAGTACTACGCGCGCATCGCCAAGGAGCCCACCCGGCACGAGATCACCAAGGGCGACACGCTGTACGTGCCGCAGAACCACGTCTGCCAGCTCTTCGCCCACGACGGCACCCCCCTCCGGGCGCTGTCGGCGCAGAACCGTGTCTTCAAGCACCTCGGCTACGACACGGTGCACTTCATGGAGGACGCGCCCGAGTACGAGTCGGCGCAGAACGCCTGACAGGCCTACGACTTCGGCCCCACACCCGTCCGAGGGCGTGTGGGGCCGAACCGTTTCCGGTCACGTCAGGGCCGTTCCGCGGCGGCCTCCTCGGCGGCCGCGACGAGGTCGTCGAGGCTCAGCAGCGCCGGCTCGCGCGCCGTCTCCAGACGCAGGGCGAGCGCCCCGTGCACGGTCTTGCGGATACGCCGCCCATCCAGGCCGTGGAGCAGCTTGCCCACGCGCCGGTGCACGGCCTCGTCTTCGGCCAGCGGGGCCAGTTCGGGCCACTGCGCGGCCAGATCGCGCAGCGAGTCGGCGACGATCCGCGGGACGACCGCATCGTCGGGCAGCTCGGTCCGCACGACGAGATCTGCCCGGGACAGGAACGCCTCGTCGACGGCCTCGGCGAAGTTCGTCGTCACCACGAGCAGCGTGCCGGGACGCTCGGCCCGCAGCGCGTCCAGGCCGCTGAGCACGGCGTCCGTGGCCCGGTGCACGTCCACCGGATTGGTGTCGAACGAGGCCGAGTGCCGCCTCACGGCGAGCGCCTCGACCTCGTCGACGAGGACGATCGTGTGCGGACGGCGCGCGGCCAGCTCGGGCAGGGTCTCGCGGAACAGCCGGGAGACCGAGCGCTGGCTCTCGCCGAGCATCTCGCTGGGGAAGGCGTGCGGATCGACCTCGACGAGCGTGGTCGATCCGTGCGGGGCCAGCGTGCGCGCCGCCGCCTGCGCGAGTCCCTGGGCCAGCGTGGTCTTCCCCGTGCCCGGCGGCCCCGCCAGCACCACCAGACCGTGCGGCGCGACCGCCGAGCCCCCGAGCCGCCGCCCGTGCCGCAGCACGAGGACAGCGGTCGCCAACAGCCTCTCCTTCAACCGGGGTTCGACGATCACGGAGTCCCACGGCCCGTCGTGGTGGTCGGCGGGCAGCGCGTGCATCCCGGCGACGCCGTGCGGCAGTGCCTCGCTCACCGCTTCCGGCCCCCGTTCACGGCCACGTGGGGCGCGTCAGCGCCGGCCACTGGATCGTCGTGGGGTCGCCGGCCTGCGCGTCGCGGATGTGGTCCGGCGGCTCCTCGAAGAGCACCAGCGGATCGCACAGGGCCCGCATCGTCTCCAGCAGGCTGTCGAACATATGGATGCGGACCACCTTCGCGGTCCGCTCCGGGTGGGAGTTGATGTGCTGGTGCCACAGGAAGTGGTCGACGACGATGATGTCGCCCTTCTTCCACGGGTGGCGCTCGCCGCCCTCCGGCTCGGTGCCCAGATAGCTCTCGCCGGAGCCCTCGACGACGTACAGCCAGGCCTCGCCCGGATGCCGGTGCATCGACTGGGCACGGCCCGGGCCGATCTCGAACATCGCCATCGTGATGCCGGACGCCTGGTAGCCGATGGCGCGGTCGAGCAGGAAGGTGGTGCGGGTGCCGCGCGGGGTGTTGCGCAGTTCGAGCTCGTCCCAGCTGGTGTGCAGCCGGCCCGAGCGGCGGGCCTCCTGGTCGCGAGCGAGCCGTCGCAGCCGGTTGGCGTACGGGTCGGCGCCGTCGCGGCCGGGGGAGAAGGCGGGACGCGGCGGCAGTTCGGAGACCGGGGTGTGACCGGCGTCCTCGATCACGGCCATACCCATCGTCTCCAGCAGCGGCGCGCTGGAGAAGGTGAGGTAACGGGTCGGAGCGTCGCCGTCGTTGCCGCTGCGGTGCCAGGACCAGGCCGGCAGGTGCAGCGAGTCGCCGGGGCCCCACTCGATGCGCTTGCCGTCGATCTCGGTCCAGCCCCAGCCGGCCACCACGAACACCATGGCGTCCCACGAGTGGCGGTGCAGGGTGGTCGTCGTCCCCGGGTCGATCTCGTGGGCGAGGGCGTCCATCGTGCGGGTCGGCCGGTCGCCGTCGGCGCCGACGTAGACGCCGACGCGGCTGCCGCGGTCGGTCGGGTGCATCACGACGTCCTCGAGGGCGACGATCGTGCGGTGGTTGTTGCGCCACTCCTCGATGAACGCGGCTCGTCGGCGTTTCTGGACGTGGTAGTGGGTGACTTCGGTGGTGGTGTGCGTACTCAAGACGGCTCCCAACATGCGTGAGTGAGCGGGGAGTGCGGGCGGAGGGTCAGGGGGTGGCGGGCTCCGGCCGGGGCACGCTGTACTCGCGGACGGTGCGGCTGCGCAGCGCGCTCGCCGCGGACACGGCGGCGGGGACCAGCCCGCCCGCGGTCAGCGCCGCGATCGGGCCGACGGCGCCCGCGAACAGACCCATCACCGAGTCGCCGATCGCGGGGCCGCCCCGCGAGCACATCTGGTAGATCGCCGAGACCCGGCCGCGCAGCTCGTCGGGGGTCTCGACCTGCACGGCGGCATGGCGGACGGTGGTCGCGACCGCGTCCGAGGCGCCCAGCAGGAGGGCCATGACGATCGCGACGGCGAACACGCGCGCCTGCGCCAGGCCCACCACGGCCAGGCCGTACGCGGCCGTTCCCCACAGCACGATCCACCCGGCACGGGCCGTGCGCACCAGCCGGAAGACCCACACCGAGCCGATCAGGGCCCCGGCCGAGGGTGCCGCGGACAGCAGGCCGTAGCCGGTGGCGCCGACGTGCAGGACGTCGGCGGCGAAGGCCGGCAGCAGCACCCGGTAGGCGCCGAACACCGTGGCCGTCATGTCCAGGCCCATCAACTGCCAGACCACGGGCCGGCGGGCGACGTAGCGCACGCCCTCCCGCAGGCTCTCCAGCAGCGACCCCCGTTCGGTGCCGGCGACCAGCGGCGGGACGCGCAGCAAGGCCAGGGCGACGACGAGGACGGCGTAGGTGACGGCGTCGAAGACGTAGACGGCGCCGGGCCCGCCGACCGCGATCAGAAGGCCCGCACACGCCGGTCCCACCAGGACGGCCAGTTCACGCGAGGGGTTGAGCAGGGCGAACGCGTCGACGAGGCGTTCTCGGGGCACCATCGCCGGGATCAGGGCCTGGCGGGCGGGCTGGTCGAAGGTCGCCGCCGCCGTCGTGAGCAGCGAGGAGACGACGACCGTCCACACCGTGGCCGCGCCGGCGAGCGTGATCGTGGCCAGTCCGGCCGACACCAGCAGGGCGAGGGCCTGCGTGACCTGCAGCAGGCGGCGTCGGTCCAGGCGGTCGGCGTGGATCCCGCCGGCCGGTGACAGCACCAGCAGGGCGACCGCCTGGGCGAGGCCGACCAGGCCCACCTGGGCCGTGGAGCCCGTGAGCTGGTAGACCTGGTAGAGGTTGGCGGCGACGGCGCCCCGGGTCCCGATCTGGGAGAGGACGACGCCGCCCCAGTAGAGGGTGAAGTCACGATCGCGCAGTACCTGGGGTATGGCCATCGCTCAGTCGACCGGGACCAGCGTCACCTTGTCCGGGGCGACGCTGAAGTGGACCTCGGTCCCGGGCGGGATCGAGAGGTTGGGGTTGGAGCGGTTGCGGATCTCCAGGTCGCCCACGCCCACGATGTGGTCGACGACGTCACCCATGAAGGCGCGGGTGAGGACCGTGCCCGCCCACTCGTTGGGCACGTCGCCGCGCCGCTCGCGGGACAGGTCGACGCACTCGGGCCGGATCGAGATCAGCACAGAATCCCCGATGCCGGGCGCCCTCTCCACCCCGCGTGCCACCATCGGGCCGTGCGCGGTGTCGGCGTGCACCTCGTCGCCCTTGACCCTGACGACCTTGGCCTCCATGAAGTTCGAGGTGCCGATGAACTCGGCGACGAAACGGGTGGCCGGCTTGGTGTAGATCTCGCGGGGCTTGCCGATCTGCTCGATGCGGCCCTGGTTCATCACCGCGATCCGGTTGGACATCACCAGCGCCTCGGACTGGTCGTGCGTCACGTAGATCGCCGTGAGGCTCAACTCGCGCTGCAACCGCTTGAGTTCGAAGCGCATGGTCTCGCGCAGCTTGGCGTCCAGGTTGGACAGCGGCTCGTCGAGCAGCATCAGCTCGGGCCGGGTCACCAGGGCGCGGGCCAGGGCGAGACGCTGCTGCTGCCCGCCGGAGAGCTTAGTGGCGGGCCGGGAGGCGTAGGCGCCGAGCTCGATGACGTCGAGGACCTGCCCGACGCGGTCCTCGATCTCCTTGCGGTCCGGGCGCTTGGCGCGGGGCAGCACCTCCAGCGGAAAGGAGACGTTCTTGAAGACCGACATGTGCGGCCAGATGGCGTACGACTGGAAGACCATGCCGAGTCCGCGCCGGCTGGCCCGCATGTTGATGCCCTGGCTGTGGTCGTACAGGACCCGCCCGCCGAGCGTCACCCGCCCCTCCGTGGGGCGTTCGAGGCCCGCGACGGAGCGCAGGGTCGTGGTCTTGCCGCAGCCGGAAGGGCCGAGCAGCGTGAACAGCTCGCCGTCGTGGACCTCGAAGTCGACCCCGCCCACGGCGTACACCCGTGTGCCCGCCGCGGAACCGCGCTTCGACCTGCGTCCCGACGCGTCGTCGTAACTCTTCTTGAGGGATTCGACCGTCAACATCGCTGATGGTTCCTTCGGTTAGTTCGCGGAGTCGTTCTGCAGCCCGAAGCGGGCGCCCAGCCGGTAGGCGACGGAGACCAGCACGACGAGCAGGACGACCATCAGGACGCCCAGGGCGGCCAGGGTGGTGAACTGGCCGTTCTCGAACTGCTCCCAGATCAGCACCGACAGCACCTCCTTGCCGGGGCTGTACAGCAGGATCGTGCTCGACAGCTCGCGGAAGGACACGACGAGGATGTAGACCCAGCCGGCCAGGATGCCGCCGCTCATCAGCGGCAGCACCACGCGCCGGAAGGTCTGGAACCAGGAGGCGCCCGACACCGCGGCCGACTCCTCCAGCTCCGGGGACATCTGCGCCATCGCCGAGGACGCGTAGCGCATGCCGTAGGGCAGGTAGCGCGTGCAGTACGACACCAGCAGGATCAGCAGCGTGCCGTAGATCGGCAGCGGCATCCGCAGGTAGACGAACGACAGCGCGAGGCCCAGGACGAGCCCTGGGATGACGATCGGCGTGAAGGCGAGCAGGTCCAGTACCCGCCGGCCGGGCGCCTTGGTGCGCAGCACCACCCAGGACACGATCGAGGTCAGGATCATCACCGCGGTGGCCGCGCCCAGCCCCACGATCAGCGAGTTCTTCAGTGCCGTGAACGCCAGCGGCATGTTCAGGACCGTGCGGTAGTTGTCCAGGGTCATCTGGCTGATCGTCTTGCGCGACGGCGCCGCGTAGTACTTGAGCAGGGAGGCGTAGACGAGGACGGCGACCGGCAGGACGACGGTGAGCAGGAAGTAGAGGATCACTCCCGCGCCGACGAAGGGCCGGGCGCGGCCGAGTTCGACCGGGCGGGGCCGGAAGGCCTTGCCGGTCACGGTCTGGAAGTTGCGCGAGGAGCGTTGCAGCCACGCCGAGAGCAGCACGCCGAGGGCGGCGATGACGAGCAGGCCGATGGCGTAGGCGCCGGCTGCTCCGTAGTCGACGGGGTAGGCACGCAGGACGAAGTAGATCCGGCTGGTGAAGACGTAGATGCCGTTCTGCAGTCCGAGCAGGCCGGGCACCTCGAAGCTCTCCAGGGACTGCACGAACATCAGCAGCGCCGCCGAGATCATGGCGGGCCGCAGCAGCGGGACCGTGACGCGGCGCAGCACGGTGAGCCGGCTCGCGCCCGACATGGCGGCGGACTCCTCCAGCGAGGGGTCCATCGCGCGGAAGGCGGCGACCATCAGCAGGAACGCGACCGGCGCGAGATGCAGTCCTTGCACCCAGATCATGCCCCACACGCTGTAGATGTTGATGGGCGAGGAGCCGAACAGGGGCTGGAAGACAAGGGCGTTGAGCAGGCCGCTGGAGGGGTCGCCGAGGAAGATCCACGAGGTGGCGTACAGAATGCCGGGGACGATCAGTGGTACCAGCGATGCGGCGAAGAACAGCGCCTTGAACGGGGTGTCGGTGCGCACCTGGATGTAGGCCAGGGTGGTGCCGAGCACGAGCGCCAGGGCGGCCGAACCGAACGCGAAGCCGAGCGAGTTGAGCATCATCTCGCCGGACTGCGAGTTGCCGCCGTAGGCCCGCGAGAAGGCCCCGAGGGAGACGCCGTTGCCGTCGGCGCTCAGGAAGGTGTCGTGGATGAGGTATCCGAGCGGCACGATCGCGAGGTAGCCGACGATGACGACGGCGCCGCCGACCAGCAGCCCCTGGAGGGACAGCGGGCGCCGCACCAGCCGGGCGAGCCTGCCGGGGCGGGCGCCGTCGGCCGGGTCGGGCACCGGAGCCGGGCCCGGACCGTCGCCGCGGAAGGTGGTGGAGGTGGGCAGGAGGGTCATCGGCCGTCACTTCCCTGCGGACGCGACACCGCGCAGCAGCGCGTCGTACTTCTTGTCCCAGCTGCCGTTGTCCTTGCTCAGGCCCTCGACGTCGAAGGGCACCAGCGTGATGCCGCGCAGGCTCTTGTCGCCGGGGACCTTCGTCGACGGGGTCAGCCCGAGCTTCACCAGCTCCTCCTGGCCGTCGGTGAGCAGCCAGTCGTAGAACAGCCAGGCGGCGGCCGGGTGCATGGCGTCCTTGATCATGCCGACGCCGTTGGGCCGGCCGAAGGCGGGGATCGACGACGTGCCGCTCTTGGGCAGGTGGGTCACGGGGGCGCCCTGCGCGGCGGCGCGGTCCGTGATGTACGTGTAGTTCATCGCCTCCATGGGCGTCTGGCCCGCGGTGAGGAACTGCATCATCGTCGTGTGGCCCTTGGCCACCTTGGCGTTGGCGGCGATGTCCTTCCACAGCTTGTCGACCTCGGCCTGCGTCTTGCCGTGGCCGAGCCAGTACTTGGTGACGTTCTCGAACCAGTCGCTGTCGCTGACCTCGAGAGTCAGCCTGCCCTTGTACTTGGGCAGCGCCAGGTCCTCCCAGCTGTGCGGCTCGTCGCCCGGCTTGATCAGGTCGGTGTTCCAGGCGGGCTGGAAGACGTTGAAGCGACTGGCCGTCCAGTGCTCGAACTTGCCGGTGGGCTCCACCTTGTCGAGGGCCGTGCCGTTGAAGTCGGCGAGGATGCCGTTGTCGGAGAGGGCGGTCATCTCCAGGAAGTTGGTCTCCACCGCGTCGGCGCCGGCCTTGCCGGCCTGGGCCTCCTGCATGGCCCGCTGGAGCACGGTCTCCGAGTTGCCGCGGAAGACGCTGACATGGATGCCGTACTTCTTCTCGAAGGCGCTCGCGACCGGCGTCGCGATGTCCGCGGTCATCGAGGTGTAGAGGGAGAGCGTGCCGCCCTCCTTCTTGGCGAGCTCCTGCGCCTTGGCGCGCTGTTGGTCCTTGGGAAGGCCGGCTATCTGCGCGTAGACGCCGCTGGCCTTGGTGTTGGACGCGGTGGTGACGGCACCGCCGCATCCGGTGGTGACGGCCGCGACCAGCAGCACGGCCACGGCGAGAGTGGGGTTACGGGTGCTCATGCGGTGCTCTCCTGGAGAGAGATGCGATAGGGGGTGTGCGGTCAGCCCGCCGCGGGGACGCCGCGCAGCAGCGCGTCGTAGGCGGCGTTCCATTTCTTGGTGTCGGTCTCGGCTGTCGCCGACAGGCTGTAGGTGAGGGTGCCGGGCGGAATCGGGTCCTCGTAGCCGGGCACGTGCTGGGCCGCGGGGATGCGCTGCGACTCGGCGATGACCTTCTGGCCCGGGCCGAGGACCCAGTCGGTCCACAGCAGTGCGGCCGCGGGGTGGCGGGCGCGGGCCATCAGGGCCACGCCGTTGGGGCGCAGGATCACCGGCTCGACGGCGGGCCGCCAGGCGACCGGCGCGCCCTTCTTCGCGGCCTTGTCCACGGTGTGACTGTAGACGGACAGGGCCACGGCGAACTGCCCGGCGCTGAGCAGTTCGCCCTGCACCGTGTGACCCTTGACGACCTTGACGTTGGAGGCGATCTTCTTGAACAGGGCGTCCGCCTGGGCGTCGGACATCCCCTTCTTCTCGGTCAGGTAGGTGTGCATCGAGGCGTACCAGTCCCAGTCGCCGACCTCGACGGAGAGTTTGCCCTTCCACTTGGGGTCGGCGAAGCCGGCGAAGTCGGTGGGCTCCTCGCCCTTCGTGACCTCGTCGGTGTTCCAGCCGACGACGAAGGCGTTGAAGCGTTCGGCCGTCCAGCCGCCGAGGTGCTTCGCGGTGTCCTTCAGGCCCGCCTCGGCCGGCCCCCGGTAGGCGTGGAGCAGATGCTGGGAGTCCAGGGCCCGCAGTTCGAGGTCGTTGGTGTCCATGACGTCGTTCTGCGGCTTGTTCGCGTCGTTCTCCTGGACCGCCCGCTGCAGGACCGTCTCCGAGTTGGCCCGGAAGGCGTGGACCTTGATGCCGGGGTAGGCCTTCTGGAACGCGTCGACCAGGTCCTGGATGTCGGTGTTGGAGGTGTAGAGGTCGAGCGTGCCCCCCTCGCTCCTGGCGTCGGCCAGCAGCTTGTCCGTGCGCTCGCTGCCGGTGAGCGACTCGTAGGGGGCGTAGGGGTTCTTCGCGGGGACGGAACCGGTGGCGCCGGTGGTGGGGGAGGCGCCGCAGCCGGTGAGGACGAGGCCTGCGGCCAGCAGGACGGCGGGGAGGGCACCTTGACGCATCGCACACTCCTTGGACGAGGCGAACGGCTCTGGGTGCGGACGGAAGAGCACAGAGTGTGGGGGGAACGCGGCCGCGCCGGTGGGGGAGGGGGAGCGTCGTCG
Organism: Streptomyces flaveolus; assembly: GCF_000716535.1. Taxonomy (GTDB): domain Bacteria; phylum Actinomycetota; class Actinomycetes; order Streptomycetales; family Streptomycetaceae; genus Streptomyces; species Streptomyces flaveolus_A. Next base: position 73,017 of record NZ_JNWV01000036.1, read on the forward strand.
GGCGGCCGGTGAACGCTTTGCGGATCGCGTCCGACCATGTCGGGTTCCCTGCATGAAACAGCAAGATAGGTCTTATGGTCTAACCATCGGATCAGAGCTTTGCTCTATTGTTACTTCCGGGGGCCGATGATCCGCGGGACCGGGCCGAGGGTCTGGAACGGGCGCCCTTTCGGCCGCGCGGGGTCCGCTCAGCGCGGGTCCTGGCCGAAGACGAGCGACTTGATCGTCACCGGTACCGTGCGGGACGGTAAACGCACCCGGCCGATGTCGACGTAGTCGAAGTCCCGCAGGCTCAGGCCGTCGATGACGAGCAGGCCGCCCGTGACGTCCAGCTCCTCGCGCAGCAGCCTGCCGAGGGTCATCGCCACGTCCCCGTCGAGGACGATGTACAGCGGCCGCCCCTCGGCCGTCCGCTCGGCCACGGCGTCCCTGATGCCGCGGGCGAAGGGCAGCAGCCGCTCGTAGCTGGGCGGTCCGCTCCACGACAGGGCGAGGGCGATGTCCGCACCGGTCTGCGCGACGTCGAGGGCGACCAGGTGCCGGCGGATCGCCGCTTCGACCGCCTCCGCGTCCACCACCTCCCCGAGCTCGTGAACCGGCCGCAGGACCTGCAGATTGCGGCGCGGCAGCAGCGCGTCCGGGTCGGAGACGCATCCGGTGTTGCCGCTGAGCTGGACGCTGTACTCCGAGGCGCCGAGCGCCGTGGCCCGGATGCACTCGCCCGCCGGCAGCAGCGGATACGGGAGCGCGCCGGAGTCGACCCGCCGGCGCAGCGCGCGGCCCAGCCGGCGGCCCAGGTCCCCGAAGTCGGTGTCCTCGCGGCCGTAGACGTACTCCGCGACCCCGCCCGAGAACATCACCCCGTCGACGGGTCCGAGGTCCGGGAGCGGGTCGGTGAGGTACAGGTCCCGGACGGGGGCGGCCGGCGGATCGCCGGTGACGGCCTCGACCAGCGCGTCCGCCATCGACTCGGCCACCGTCGTCAGTTCCTCGCCGGTGACGGTGGAGCCGGTCTTCCAGGTGAACCCGGCGCGGGCGGCGTGTTCACCGCCGGCCGGGTCGAGCCGGACGATCCGGCCCGTGTCGTCGACCACCTGGAGGCGTCCGCCGATGTGGATGGCCGCGGTCGCGGCGACCCGCCCCTGGTCGAGGACGGCGAGCTTGGTGGTGCCGCCGCCGATGTCGACGTTGAGGATGCGCCGCCCGCTCTCGTACGACGCCTGCGCGGCCCCCGACCCGTAGGCCGCGAGCATCGCCTCCATGTGGTGGCCGGCGCTCGCGTTCACCAGCTCGCCGCCGCGTTCCGCGAGTACGCCCGCGATGGTCTCGGCGTTGCGGCGGCGCAACGCCTCGCCGGTGAGGATCACCACGCCGGTGTCCACGTCGGCCGGTTCGACGCCCGCCGCGTGGTAGGCGGTGTCGATGATGGAGCCGAGCGCCGGCGCGTCGATGTGCTCGTCGTCGGCGTACGGGGTGAGTTCCACCGGGGAGCGGTGCAGGGTCTCGCGCCGCACCACGAGGTAGCGGCTCGTCAGGTCCTCGCCGATGCGCCGCAGATGCAGGCGCGAGAAGACCACCTGGGTGCCGGAGGAGCCGATGTCCATGCCGACGCTGTGCAGCGTGACGTTGTCCTGCTGCCAGATCGGGTTGTCCTCCAGTGCCCCGTAGTCCTCGTCGTCGTGCAGGTGGTCGTGGTCGGGGAGGTACGCCGAGTGAACCGTGCGCGCTCCGTCGTCGTGGTCGTGTCCTTCGGTGTGCGGCACAGTCCCGCTCCTTCCCGGACGTGGCAGCAATCAGACGCCGGCGGGCTGCTCCGGCAGCGGCGGGAGCGTGGCCAGCTCCGCCTCGTAGACGGCGTCCATGCGCGGCTCCATGCCGTGCTTGGCCAGCGCCTCGCGGAAGGTCTCGCGGACATACGGCGATTCGTCGGCGTAGTCGATCTGGTCGCCGCCGATCCGCTTGCTGATCCAGGCCTTCGGCACGCCCTGGGCGTTGCGGACGGAGACCACCTCGTGCTTGAAGGCCAGATAACGGCTGGGCTCGGTGCCGGTGTTGAAGTGCTGGTGGAACCACATGTTCGGCGGCACGATCAGCGTGCCGGGACCCCACTCGTAGCGGCGGGGCTCCTCGCCCTCCGGCCACATCAGGCTGTACCCCTCGCCGGAGAGGATGATGACGTGGGCGCCCGGCCCGTGCCGGTGCCCCTTCTTGTACGTGGCGGTCGGGAACTGCGAGATGTGGCTGTTCATCGAGCCCTTGGCCATGGCGAACCGGATGTGGCCGCCGCCGGCACCGCGCTCCTTCGCTTCGACCAGCGGCAGGTTGACCGCGTCGGCGACGAAGTTCGTGTCGAGCAGCAGACCCTTCTGCTCGCCCTTGGGGGAGAAATAGTCGGGCTCGCCGTTGAAGCGGTCCGGGAAGTCCCTCGGGGTGTCGAAGACGAAGTCGGGGTCACCGTAGAGGTTGATGACCGGAGGCATGTTCGTCGAGGAGACGAAGCGGGCCGCCTTCCGGCCGGAGCCGTTGAAGTGCTGGTGGTGGGCGTTGAGCGGGATGGCGAAGATCGAGCCGGCCTGCCATTCGAAGCTGACCTCGGCGCCGGCGTCGTTCCAGACCTTGGTCGAGCCCTGCCCCTCCAGGACGAGGATCATCTCCTCGAACAGCTGCCGCTGCGGGGCGAGCTTGCCGCCGGCCGGGATCTCGCAGACGTAGCAGTCGTTGGAGGTGCGGGTGGCCTCGTGGTTGATGAACACGCCCCGGCCACCGCGCCGTTCCCACGGCTTCAGCTCGACCGTGCGCAGGTCGGGTACGTAATGGGCGGCGATGATGTCCAGGCCTTCGGCGGCCACCCAGCGGGTGTAGGGGGATTCCTTCTCGGTGGCGAACTTCGCCGCCAGGGTGTCGTTGACGATCGCATCCTTGGCCATGCGGTGGCCCTTCCTGGTCGGCTCGTTCAGCACGGCATGTGCTGACATACACAGGGGGTGGATTGGTAGAACCATAAGGCCACCCCTGATGGCCGTCAACGAGTCGTGCCGAGTCGTCTGCGGCCCTGATCGGCCACCTCCGCCGCGGCTTCGGCGGCGGTGTGCGGATCGAGGTACCGTCCGCCGCGCACGCGCGGCGTCAGGTCCTCGCCCAGGTCGTAACGCAGGGGCATGCCCGTCGGGATGTTCAGCTCCAGCAGTTCCTCGCGGCTCAGCCGGTCGAGGTGGGCGACCAGGGCCCGCAGCGAGTTGCTGTGCGCGACGACCAGTACGGTACGGCCCGCCCGCAGGTCCGGTACGACGGCGTCGTGCCAGTACGGCAGCAGCCGGGCGGTGACGTCCGCCAGCGACTCGGTGCGGGGCAGGAGGTCGCGGGGCAGGCCCGCGTAGCGAGGGTCGCTCGCCACGTCCCCGGCGCCCCCGTCCGGTACCGGCGGCGGCGCCCCGTCGTACGAGCGGCGCCACAGACGGAAGCGCTCCTCACCGAACTCCCGCAGTGTCTCGCTCTTCTCGCGGCCTTGCAGGGCGCCGTAGTGCCGCTCGTTGAGCCGCCAGCTCCGGGCGACCGGGACCTGCGGCCGGCCGGCGGCCTCCGTGGTCAGGGAGGCGGTGCGCACGGCACGGGTCAGGAGCGAGGTGTGCACCGACTCCGGCAGCAGACCCGCGGAGCGCAGCAACCGTCCGCTGTCGCGGGCCTGTTGCTCGCCGCGGGCGGTGAGGTCCACGTCGATCCAGCCCGTGAACAGATTCCTCGAGTTCCATGCGCTCTCGCCGTGGCGCAGAAGGATCAGCGTTGGCATGCCGCCGATTGTGCGCCCGTGTCACGTCTCTTGTTCGGCGTTCTCAGCATCTGGTCTAATGGACAGACCACTGGATGGGAGGTGGCCCGCGCGGCCTGCCCGTCCGCAGTGGCATCCACCGATCGCGAGAGGAAACAGGGACCTTGCCCAAGGTGATCTTCGTCGGCAGTGACGGTCCCGAGTACACCGTCGATGCGACGGTCGGGGACTCGGTCATGACGGCCGCGGTGAAGAACGGTGTTCCCGGGATCGTCGCCGAATGCGGCGGCAACCAGTCCTGCGCCACCTGCCACGTCTGGGTGCGCGAGGAGTTCGCCTCCCTCGTGGGGCCTCCGGGCGAGATGGAGGAGGACCTCCTCGACCTCGCCGTGGCCGAACGGCGCGACACGAGTCGGCTGTCCTGCCAGATCCGCGTCACCCAGGAACTCGCCGGCCTGACCGTCGAGATCCCTCCGGAGCAGCCCTGACCGCAGCGCCCCGCTCAGCACCGACGCCCACGACCCGGCCGCGGGTCAGTACCTGAAAGGGAAACGGCTGTGCTTCGAAAAGACATCAACGAATTGCTCACCCAGACCGGCCCGGGAACGCCGATGGGCGAGTTGTTCCGGCAGTACTGGATTCCCGCGCTGCTGGCCGAGGAGCTCCCGGAGAACGACTGCCCGCCCGTGCGCGTCAAGCTGCTGTCGGAGCGCATGGTGGCCTTCCGCGACAGCGAGGGCCGCTACGGCCTGGTCGACGAGTTCTGCGCCCACCGCGGCGCCTCCCTCTGGTTCGGCCGCAACGAGGGCTCCGGCCTGCGCTGCCCCTACCACGGCTGGAAGTACGACGTCACCGGCCAGTGCATCGAGGTGCCTTCGGAGGCCGACAACAGCAGCTTCTGCCAGAACGTCCAGCTGACCTCCTACCCGCTGGTGAAGATCGGCGACGTGCTGTGGACCTACATGGGCGACGCGGCCACCCAGCCCCCGCTGCCCGAGTTCGAGTGGCTGCACGTCCCGCCGGAGCAGACCTACACCTCCAAGCGCTGGCAGCAGTGCAACTGGCTGCAGGCCTTCGAGGGCGGCATCGACTCCAGCCACGTCACCTTCCTGCACTCCGGCGGCCTGAAGACCGACCCGCTGTTCCGGGGCGCCAAGGGCAACGAGTACAACATGAACGACACCAAGCCCTTCTTCGAGGTCGCCGACAGCGACGGCGGGCTCTTCGTGGGCGCCCGGCGCAACGCCGAGGAAGGCAAGTACTACTGGCGGATCACGCCCTATGTGATGCCGGCGTTCACCATGGTCCCGCCGCGCGGCGACCACCCCGTGCACGGTCACTTCTGGGTGCCGATCGACGACGAGAACTGCTGGACGTACTCCTTCGACTACCACCCCGTGCGCGCCCTCACCGAAGCGGAGCGGCAGGCGATGATCGACGGTCACGGCGTCCACAGCAAGAACATCCCGGGCACCTACCGGCCGGTGGCCAACATGGACAACGACTACCTGATCGACCGTGAGGCGCAGAAGCGCGGCGAGACCTACTCCGGTGTCGCCGGCATCGCGATGCAGGACGCCTCGCTGCAGGAGAGCATGGGCCCCATCGTCGACCGTACCAAGGAGCGGCTGGTACCCGCCGACAGCGGGATCATCAAGGCCCGCCAGAAGCTGCGCAAGGCCGCCATCGCGCTGCGCGACGAGGGCGTGACCCCGCCCGGCGTGAACCCCGAGCACCACCGGGTGCGTTCCGCGGCGGTCGTGCTGCCGGTGGCCGAGTCCTTCCTCGACTCCTGCCGCGACGCGGTCAAGGTCACGCCCGGCGTTCCGCAGGCCTCGGTGTGACATGACGACGGCCACCCCGCAGTTGAGCGAGAGCGCCCGCGCGGCCTCGGCGAGCGAGGCCCGGTTCCGGATCGACGTGCCGATCCGCCCGGCCCGCGCCGCCCGCGTCGTCGCGTTGGACGAGAGGGCGGCGGCCGTCGCCCGCCGCCTGGCCGAACGGCCCTGGGCCCACGCCCGCTTCTACACCAGTCAGGGCGCTGCCCTGCTGCACGAGCTCGACGGCGAGCCAGCCCCGCTGGAGGAGGTGCTCACCGGCACCGACGTGGTCGTCGTCCTCGCCACCGAGGACGGCGGCTGGGCGGCCGCGGCCGCGATCGGCCGGATCTGCGGCCGGCGGGGCATCACCACCGCGGGCGTGGTCCTGGGCGACGGCTTCGAGGCGGACGACGCGGTCGCCGCGCTGCGTCCCTACGCCCGGGTGCTGCTGCTCTCGGCCGACGAGAGCGACTGCTTCGAACTGCTCACGGCGCTGAGGGTTTAGGAGGCCCGGCACATGTCCGACAAGGTCACGCTGCGCGCTCTGCAGCGGATGAAGGACGAAGGCCGCAAGATCGTCGGCGTCGTCGCCTGGGACTACCAGATCGCCCGCATCGTGGACCGGGCCGGAGTCGATCTCGTGTCCGTCGGCGACACGGTGGGAGTGAACCTGTGGGGACACTCCCACCCCTTCGAGGTGACGATGGACGAGATGGTCGTCGTCGCCCGGGCGGTGCGGCGCGGTGTCGAACGGGCTCTGGTCAGCGTCGACTTCCCCTTCGGCCCGCTGCAGCAAGGCACCGCCGACGCGGTCAGGGCGGCGGTGCGGTTCGTCAAGGAGGCCGGTGTCGACCTGGTCAAGCTGGACGCCGCCGCCGACTTCCCCGAGGCCGTCGAGGCCATCACCCGTGCCGGCATCCCGGTCTTCGCTCAGTTCGGCATCACCCCGCAGACCGCGCTGCGCTACGGCGTCGAGTACCGGGCCGTCCCCTCCTCCGCCGACCAGGTGCCGGTGGCGATGCTGGACGCCATGGTCGCCGAGGCCAAGCGGCTGGAGGAGGCCGGCGCGGTGCTGCTGAACTTCACCAACTCCGGCCCCGTGGTGGGCGCCGCCGTCGCCCGGGCCGTCTCCGTCCCGGTGATCGGCGGCTTCGGCGGCGGCCCCTGGCTCGACGGGCGGATGCGCATGGCCCACGCCGCCATCGGCTACGCGGCCTCGTCCCTCGACGATCCGCCGGAGACCTATGCCAACGTCGCCCGGATCACGCTCGACGCGATCACCGCCTACGCGGCGGACGTGCGGGCCGCACGCCAGGTCGCCGGCGGTGTTCCCGTCCCGCCGGCGACCTGATCACGAAGGGAGCACGACCGTGCCCACGGCCGTCATCGACGCCATCACCACACGCTACGAGGTCGCGGGCTCGGGTCCGCCCCTGCTGATGTTCTCGCCCGGCGGGTTCGACTCGAGCCTTGAGGGCTGGCGCACGGTGGGCGTCTACCGCCGCCTGCGTCTCCTGGACCAGTTGACGGAGAAGTTCACCTGCATCACCTTCGACCGGCGCGAGTCGGGTCGCTCGGGCGGCCGGCTGGAACGCGTCTCCTGGTCCGACTACGTCCGTCAGGGTGTCGGGCTCCTCGACCACCTCGGCATCGAACGCGCCCACCTCATGGGCGGCTGCGTGGGCTGCTCGACGGCGGCGGCCGTCGCGGTGGCCCACCCCGAGCGCGTCCTGAGCATGGTGCTGTACTCCCCGGCCGGCGGCGTCAGGTACCGGATGAAGCAACACGAGCGCTTCGAACGTCATCTCGCCTACGTCGACGAGCACGGCCCGGCCGAGGTCGTGGCCCTCGCCAGGAAGACGGAGGAGGGCTTCACCAAGGACCCGCGGGTCGGCCCCTGGGCCCAGGTGATCCGGCATGACGCCGAGTTCGCCGAGATGTACGCCCACACCGACCCCGTGCGCTACCGCGCGACCGTCTCCGGCATGGCCCGCCTGCTCTTCGACCGTGACACGGTCCCGGGCCCCGAGCCGGAGGACCTCCTGGCCCTCGACGTGCCGGCCCTGATCGTCCCGGGCCAGGACACCTCCCACGCCCCCTCTGCCGCCCGCTACCTGCAGGAGTGCCTGCCGGACACGGAGTACTGGGACGTACCGGTGGCCGGACAGACGGCGGGGACCGCGCCGGCACGGGTGCTGGAGTTCCTCGCCCGGAGGCAGGAGTGAAGAGGGGCGCGGCCGCGGTAGGGAACGCGGCCGCGCCCCTGTGAGCGATCGGCTGTAAGGGTGCCCGGCGGGACGCGGCTCAGGCCCGGGGAGACCTCTCCTGACGCTCGGAGTGTTCCAGCTCGGCGATCTGCGCCACCCGCCGCGCGTGCACGCCCCCGTTGAACGGGGTCGTCAGCCACGTCTCGACGATCTCCTCCGCCACGTCGGGTGTGATCACCTTCGCGGCGAGCACCAGGACGTTGGAGTCGTTGTTGCCGCGGGAGATGCGGGTGCTCCACAGATCGTGGCAGAGCCCGGCCCGGATCCCGCGGACCTTGTTGCAGGCGACGGTCTCGCCGAGACCGCTGCCGCCAAGGACGATGCCGCGGTCCGCGCCGCCCCCGGTCACCTGCCGGCAGACGTCGGCGCACAGCGGCGGATAGTCGACCGTGTCCTCGGTGTGGCTGCCCCGGTCGTCGACGGTGTGCCCGCCGGCCGTGAGCCACTCGATCAGCCGGGTCTTGAGCGCGAGGCCGTTGTGGTCGGCGGCGATGGCGATGCGCATGCGGGGTCCCTTCGAGAGGCGGTGCGGTCAGGCGGTGAGCGTGCGCGTGGTCTCGGCGAACAACTCCTCGACCGGCAGGGGGCCATCGAGGATGCGCTGATCGACGGCGTGCCGCATGAGCCGCTCCAGCACGGCCCGGTTGGGCTCGATCCCGTACGGCAGCGGGTCCGCATCCGTGATCTCCATGACCCGCCGGTACATGCGGTCGGTGGGGGAGTTGCCGGCGCCGGCACGCAGCCCGTCCACGTACAGCTGCTTGGCGCGCGCGAAGGCGTCGAACACGTCGGCCGCCAACTCCGGGCGCTCGGCGAGGAGATCGTCCCGGATCACGACGAGGTGGTTGATGGGGTAGAGCCCGTGCTCGCGCAGCGCGGTGAAGCCGGCCTCCTCGGCGTCGGGGATCAGCGGGGCCAGCGCCGGCGCCTCGGGCTTCGGCCCGATGACCGCGGCGAGGTCGCCCTCGACGAGTGACTCCTCCAGCGTGCGTCCGGGAGCCAGCGGTTCGACGTTCGCCGGCGGCCGGAACTCGGCCACGTGCTCGTCGCCCGACAGCACCCACGTCACCTTGTCGAGGTCGACGCCGTACTCCTCGCTCAGGACCGCCCGCGCCCACACGCCCGTGGTGACCGTGTAGCCGCGGCTGACCCCGACCCGCCGCCCCTCCAGGTGCCCGGGCTCGCGCACGTCCGAAGCCGGGTCGTGGAAGATCGCGCCGTGGTGGAAGCCGCGCACCAGGAACGTGGGCACGGCCGTGAAGCGGGCGCCGTGCGCCTTCGCCACCAGATAGGTGGTCAGCGCCATCTCGCTGACGTCGAACTCCAGCCCGCGGACCATCCGCCGGAACGCCTGGACGAGGACCGGTACTTCCTCGAACTCGAACCGGAAGCCGTGGGGCGTCACGGCCCCCGTCTTCAGTGCCTCGTTGTTGCCCTGGGTGCGGGTCACTGTCCTGAGCTGAGGTATCACCATGCACCGAAAGGTAGCATGGTTAGTCCATTCGTCCATAGACTGTGGCCCCAGTGGGACAGACCCCGATCTGAGGAGACGAGTCATGGCGGAACAGGTGCTGGCGGCGGTGCGCGTGGCGCCCGGCCGGACCGAGCTGCGGGAGTTCCCGATGCCGGACATACCCGACGACGGAGCCCTGCTGAAGGTGGAGGTCGCCGGGATCTGCGGCACCGACGTGAAGATGTACGGCAAGCCGCCCTTCACCGACCCGGTGATCATGGGGCACGAGAACGTCGGTGTCATCGCCCGGGCCGGACGCACCTTCACCGAGCGCAAGGGCCTCGCCGAGGGCGACCGCGTCTTCGTCGAGCACTACGTCGGCTGCTATCGCTGCGAGTGGTGCCACCAGGGCGAGTACCGCCACTGCGAGGCCACCGACTGGCGCACCAATCCCGACGCCCGCCGCTACGGCTACACCTCGGCGAACAACCCGTACCACCTGTGGGGTGGTTTCGCGCAGTACCTCTACCTGCCGTGGAACTCGGTGACGCACCGCGTGCCGGACGGCGTCTCGGCCGAACTCGCCGGCCTGGTCACCCCGTTGTCGAACGGCATCGAGTGGGCCCTGGGCACCGCGGGCGTCGGCTACGCCTCCACCGTGCTGATCCAGGGTCCGGGCCAGCAGGGCCTGTCCCAGGTCGTCGCCTGCAAGCAGGCCGGTGCCTCCCTGATCATCGTCACCGGCACCACCAAGGACGCCGCACGTCTGTCCCTGGCCCGGGAGCTGGGCTCCGACCACGTGATCGACGTGACGCAGGAGGACCCGCTCACCCGCATCCTGGAGATCACCGGCGGACGCGGCGTCGACGTCGTTCTGGACTGCACCGCGGGCGCCGGCACCGCACCCGTCCTGCTCGGGATCGACGCGCTGAAGCGACGCGAGGGCACCATGGTCGTCCAGGGCGAGCTCGCAGCCTTCCCCGACTTCCCCCTGAAGAAGCTCACGGAGAAATCCGTCGCGCTGAAGAGCGCCCGCGGCCACAGCTACCGCGCCTGCGAACTGGCCCTGGAACAGCTCGCGTCGGGCCGCTTCCCGCTGGAGAAGCTGAGCACCCACAGCTTCCCGCTCGCCGAGGCCGACCGGGCCATCCGCACCGTCGGCGGCGAGAGCGGCGAGGACGCCGTGCACGTCTCCCTGCTGCCCTGGGCGGCGGCATGAGCGTCGTCGTCCGCAACCACCTCCGCGCCGAGCGCGAGATCGTCGACGCCCTCGCCGGCTTCGGCGTCGCCACCGTCCACGAGGCCCAGGCGCGCACCGGGCTGCTCGACCCAGCGCTGCGGCCCGTCTGGTCCGGCGCGCACATCGCCGGCACCGCCGTCACCGTCAGCGTGCCCCCCGCCGACAACTGGATGCTCCACGTCGCGGTGGAGCAGTGCCGGGAAGGCGACGTCCTCGTCGTCGCCCCCACCTCCCCCTCCTCGGCCGGCTACTTCGGCGAACTGATCGCCACCGCGGTCGCCGCACGCGGCGTGCGCGGCCTGGTCATCGACGCCGGCTGCCGCGACATCGCCGAACTGCGGCAGATGGGCTTCCCCGTGTGGGCCCGGCACATCAGCGCCTTCGGTACCGTCAAGGAGACCCTCGGCGACGTGAACACCCCGATCGTCTGCGCCGGACAGCGGATCGCCCCCGGTGACGTGATCGTCGCCGACGACGACGGCGTGGTGGTCGTGCCCCGGTACGAGGCGGCCACCGTGCTCGCGGCCTCCCAGGCCCGCGAGGAGCGCGAGGCGGTCGTCCGCAAGCGCTACGCCGGCGGTGAGCTGAGCCTCGACGTCAACAGCATGCGCGAGCGGCTGGCCGCGAAGGGCCTGACCTACGTCGACCAGGAGCCGACCGGTGATCATTGACATCCACGGCCACTACACGACGGCCCCACCGCAGCTCCAGGCGTTCCGCGACGCCCAGTTGGCCCGGCTCGCCGACCCCTCGCTGCCCGCCCCGCAGCCGCCGGACATCAGCGACGACGCACTCCGCGAGAGCGTCGAGAACAACCAGCTCAAGGTGCTCCGGGAGCGCGGCGCCGACCTCATGCTCTTCTCGCCGAAGGCCTCGGGCATGGAACACCATGTGCCGGACCCGGCCACCGCCAGGGACTGGGCCCGGGCGAGCAACGACCTCGTGTACCGAGTGGCCGGCCTGTTCCCGCGGCACTTCGCCGCCGTCTGCCAGCTTCCCCAGACCGCGGGCGGCCCGCTCGACGACGCGATCGCCGAACTGCGCCGCTGCGTGGAGAGCCTCGGCTTCGTCGGCTGCAACATCAACCCGGACCCCTCCGGCGGCCGATGGAACACGCCGCCGCTGACGGACCCGTACTGGTTCCCCCTGTACGAGACCATGGCCGAGCTGGACGTCCCAGCCATGATCCACGTCTCGACCTCCTGCAATCCCAACTTCCACACGCTGGGCGCCCATTACCTCAACGCGGACACCTCCGCGTTCATGCAGTTCGTCGAGGGCGACCTCTTCGCGCGCTTCCCCACACTGCGGTTCGTGATCCCGCACGGCGGCGGGGCGGTGCCGTACCACTGGGGCCGCTACCGCGGACTCGCCGTGCGGATGGGCCGCCCCGATCCCGTCGAACACCTCAAGGACAACGTCTTCTTCGACACCTGCGTGTACCACCAGCCGGGCATCGACCTGCTGCACACCGTGGTGGGGGAGGACAACATCCTGTTCGCCTCGGAGATGCTGGGCGCCGTGCGCGGGGTCGACCCGGAGACCGGCATCGCCTGGGACGACACCCGGCAGTACGTCGACCGGGCCGGCCTCACCGACGAGCAGCGGCACAAGGTCTTCGAGGCCAACGCCCGGCGCGTGTACCCGCGCCTGGACGCACGACTGACGGCGGAAGGCAGGTAACCGACACCCATGGCCCGACTCCCCCTCACCTTCGCCTGCGGCGACTACGACCGCACGCGCGCCCTCGAAGAGGGCACGGTCCGCCCCGACGGCATCGACCTGACGTATCTGCGGCTGCCCGTCGAGGAGACCTTCTTCCGGATGATGCGCCACCAGGAGTTCGAGGTGGCGGAGATGTCCCTGTCCTCCTACGTCCTGTCCCTGCGCACCGCCCCCTCGCCCTTCGTGGCCCTCCCGGTCTTCACCTCGCGCATGTTCCGGCACGGGGCGTTGTACTGCCACGCCGACTCCGGCATCTCCACGCCGGAGGACCTACGGGGCAAGCGGATCGGCACGCCTGAATACCAGCTGACCGCCTGCGTGTGGATGCGCGGCATTCTCGCCGACCGCCACGACGTGCCGTTCGACTCGGTGAGCTACTTCACCGGAGGCCAGGAGACCCCGGGACGCATCGAGAAGGCGGGCGTCGACCTGCCGGACTCCCTGCGCATCAGCCGCATCCCGGAGGACCGCACCCTGGCGCGGATGCTCGCCGAGGGCGGGATCGACGCTCTGTGCACGCCTCGTGTACCGAGCCCCTTCGTCGCCGGGGACCCGCGGGTACGCAGGGTCTTTTCGGACGTCGTCGCCGCGGAGAAGGAGTACTACGCGGCGACCGACATCTTCCCGATCATGCACGTCGTGGTGATCCGCCGCGATGTCTACGACCGCCACCGCTGGGTCGCGCAGTCCCTGTACAAGGCGCTGCTGGCCGCCAAGGAGGCCGCGTACGACAACCTCTACGACACCTCGGCCCTGCGGTTCATGCTGCCCTGGCTGACCCCCCAGTTGGAGGAGGCACGTGAGCTGATGGGCCGGGACTACTGGTCCTACGGAGTCGAGGGCAACCGCAAGACCCTCTCGACGTTCCTGCGCTACCACCACGAGCAGGGGCTGTCGGCGCGGCAGTGGGAACCCGAGGAACTGTTCGCCCCCGAGTCGCTGGAGGCGGCGGTCATCTGACGGGCGCACGGGCACGCGTCGCCCGCCTACCACGTGGGCGGCGGCGTGCTCCTCGCGGCCTCCACGCAGCCCGAAGGTATGGCGATGTGGCCTGGGAAGACGGCACCATGAGCTCTTCCCTGGCGGGGAAGTACGGGCCGGGCAGAGCCTTGAGCGGCGGCCCGCGCCCGGACGGCGCGCCCGGCAGCAGCGCGGCTACGGATCGCGGCCGCCGGGCTCACCGTCTACGCCGAAAGGTCTCGGACCGCCTGACGCATCGCCCTGTCGGTCGCCGATCTCCAGGCCGACGACGACGATTCACGGCTGGCCTCCGTCAGGCTCCACGTCTCCTGTCACGACGCCGTCGAACGTCGTCCCCGGGCTCGTTCGACCTCACCATAGTCGGCCTCCGCTGGGCACGGGCCCTTCCGGACCACCATCGACCCGGACGACCCACGGCACTGCTGTCAGGGAGCGGTCACAGCATCGGACCGGGCGACCACCAGGGCTTTGAGGGGGGTCTCCTGGTCGCCCGCCCGGTCCGGCGGGACGGTCGCACCTTGCCCGAGCGCCCGACGCACGGCCATGTAGTCGGCCGGACTGTTGACGGCGTCCACCGCCAGCAGTTCGCCCTCGCGGTAGTACAGGACCGAGAACCGCTCGTCGGCCGGGTCACCCCGCAAGACATACGCGTCGTAACCCGTCGACAGCCCGGCGATCTGCAGCTTCAGGTCGCCCTGGAACGACCAGAACCAGGGCACCGTCCGCGTCGGCTCGGACCTGCCGAGCAGTGTGGCGGCGGCGGCCGTGGCCTGTGCCACCGCGTTCTGTACGGACTCCAGCCGGACCCGGCCCAGGCCGGTGAGGGGGTGCGGCTGGACCGTGCAGTCTCCGGCGGCGGCGACATGGGGATGGCTGGTGCGGGCACAGGCGTCGACGACGATGCCCCCGTCGCACTCGAGCCCCAGCTGATCGGCGAGTTCGGTGCGGGGGACGACGCCGATCCCGACCAGCACGAGGTCGGCCGGCAGTGTCGAGCCGTCGGTCAGCCGTACCGCACTCACCTGTCCGCCCATGCCGTCAAAGCCGGTGACGCCGGTCGAGAGCAGGATCCGGGTGCCTCGTCGCCGGTGGGCGTGCAGGTAGAACCCGGAGACCACGGGTGCCACCGCGCGGGCGATCAGCCGCTCGGCCGCCTCGACCACCGTGACGTCCTTACCGAGCGCGCGCGCCACGGCGGCCGCCTCCAGCCCGATGAAGCCACCGCCGACCACCACGACGCGGGAGGCGGACCCCAGCCGGGCCCGCAGGTCGGACGCGTCGTCGCGGTCGCGCAGGTAGCAGACGCCTTCCAGGTCCGCACCGGGAACGGTGAGCCTGCGGGGTCCGGCGCCCACGGTGAGGGCGAGGCGGTCGAACCGCAGGCTGCGTCCGCTCGCGGTTGTCGCGACACCGTTCCCGGGCCGGCCCGAGGCCGAGAGGGACACCCCGGTGACGCGCTCACCGCTGATGAGCGCGATCCCGGCGTCCGCGTAGTAGGAGGGGGCGCGGAAGGCCAGCGACTCGGCGTCCGTCTCACCGCGCAGGAACTCCTTGGACAGGGGCGGCCGCTGGTACGGAGGATGGTTCTCCTCGCCCACGAGGGTGATCGGTTCCGTGTCCCCCAACCGTCGCAAGGAGTCCGCAAGTTGGAGGCCGGCCTGGCTGGCGCCGACGATGAGCGTTCCGCCTGTCATCGCGTGACCCCTCTCGTCCGTCTTCAATGTGTCATACCATTATACCAACGCATCTTCACCGGCAGGGGCCGTGGCGCCGAGATTCTCAGCCGGCCGGCCAACGCGGCGGGCGACTCGTTGCCCCACCCGTGCGGACCTGCCCGACAGCACCGCCCCCCGGCCGCCGACGGCGAGTGCGTCGCCATCGGCGAAGGCAGCTCCGACAGCGTGTTTCTCCACGAGGTGTTGGACGCGGAGGGTATTGCGGCATCTGTGTGCGGTGCTCCACTTCTCGCTTCATCGTCGACCACGGCTCCGGCGGCACCGGCGAACCGGGTGGCAGCCCTGGCTGGCCCGAGTTGTTCGGTGCGGTGGATGCGTTGGTCGCGTAGCGTGCTGCGTTGCCGGCGGCGGGGGAGCGGAAGCGGTTGCGTCAAGCGCATGGGCTGACGCTGGACGAAGTGGTGGCCGCGCTGAAGGTGCGTCAGGCCACGGTGTCCGGCCGGGAGTCGCTCAAGGAGCCGACCGAGCCGTGTGGCCCTGAGCGTGAGGCGTACGCGCGGCTGCTGAACAAGCTCGCGGAGCTCTACCCCGAACCCACCATGCCCCGGCCACGTTCACCGGCGAGCCCGCCGTAGCCATCTCGTGCACAGCTGCCTCTGCTTGGAAGCACGGCATCACGCCTAACGTGACGCCCGATCGCCCTCCGGCCGGTCTTCGCGGCCTTCAGCGCCCTGGGGCTGTTCAGCAGCCTCATCCCCGGCCTGCGTGCACGGAACACCTGAGTCCCTCACCGGCGGTGTCCGGCCGCGGCAGGAGACGATGCTCGGCGGGGTGACGGCCCGTGCGCCGGAGCGAGTACCGCGGATGGGCGAGCGGCATGGCGCAGACCTCGGTGTGATCGTGTGATCTTCCAGTCAGGCCGTATCCCACGAGGTGCGCCGCGGTTTCCTGATCACGGCACACATCGCCGTCGTCCGCCCGGCCGTGCGCCGCTCACGGTGGTGTCCGCCGCCGGTCGGCGTACCTTCCGCCCGACAGAAGAATCGGCATAACGGTACATAGCGTTATGCATGCCGCCGTTTTCTTTCCGGCTATTGACTTGTCGCGCTGTTGGAGCAGACCCTACGGATCAGCCATTTAAACCGGTTCAAACGTTGGGCCGGCCCCCCCGTTCCACCCAGCTTCAGCTGTGCGGCTCCGGTGCGAGCAGCGGGCGTCCCTTGGGAGGCCCCCCAGGAACGGCTCCTGTCGGAAGGAAGCAGTACGCGCATGCCTCGTCGTCCCACCATCGCGGATGTGGCCAAGCTGGCCGGAGTGTCCCGCGCGACCGTCTCCTTCGTCCTGAACAACCGCCCCGGCGTCGCGTCGGCCACGCAGCAGCGCGTCTGGGCGGCCGCCAAAGAACTGGGGTGGACGCCCAGTACCAGTGCCCGGGCCCTGTCCACGGGGCGGGCCCGCGCCCTGGGACTGGTCCTGGCCCGCGAACCCGAACTGATCGGCACCGACCCGTTCTATCCCGCGTTCATGGCGGGCATCGAGGCGGTCATCTGCGAGAGCGGTGACGGACTGATGCTCCAGATGAGCCGTCCCGGCAGCGAGGTCGACACCTACCGCAGGCTCGCCGCCGACCAGCGCGTCGACGGTGTCTTCCTCACCGACCTGCGGGCCGACGACCCCCGGCCGGCGCTGGTCGCGGAGCTGGGACTGCCCGCCGTCGCCGTCGGGGTACCGGACGCCGACACCGGCCTGCCCGTGGTCAACCTCGACGACCGCCCCGCGGTTCGTGAGGCGGTACGGCACCTGATCGGCCTGGGGCACCGGGACATCGCCTACGTGGCCGGCCCGGAGGAGTTCGTGCACGCCCGGCGCCGCCGCCAGGCCTGGGCGGAAGCACTCGCCGAAGCCGGCCTGCCGCAGGGGACGGCACTGCCGGGCGGCTTCACCGCCGAGGGCGGGGCTCGGGCCACGCGGGCCCTGCTGGAGCGGCCGACCCCGCCGACGGCCATCGTCTACGGCAACGACCTGTCGGCGACGGCCGGCATGGCGGTCGCCCAGGACGCCGGACTGCGGCTGCCCGACGACCTGTCGGTGGTGGGATTCGACGACGTTCCCCTCGCCTCCTACACCAGCCCTCCGCTGACCACCTGCCGGGCCAACCCGCTGTCCTGGGGCCGGGCATCGGCCCAGGCACTGGTGGAGCTGATCGGGGCCGGAACCACCCCCGACGTGGAACTGGAGCCGGCCGCCCTCGTGGTGCGCGGCTCCACCGGCCCCGTGCCGGTCCGCTGAGACAGACAGACCCGCGGCGCGCAGGTGCCCTTCCGCCCCGGGACGGGCGGGAGCCGGCACCGGCCGGGCCGTACCGCAAGCGATACATCCAGCCAGAAACGGAACCTCTCATGAAGAAGGCCCTCCTCGCCATGCTGCCGGTGGCCGCCCTCGCGCTCTCCGCGTGCGGCAGCGGCGGAGCGGACGCCGGCGCCTCCGCCGACGCCCGCGGCCCGATCACCATCTGGTACTCCAACAACGCGCAGGAAGTGGCGTGGGGCAAGCAGATGGTGGCGGAGTGGAACGCCGCGCACCCCAAGGAGAAGATCACAGCGCAGGAGATCCCCGCGGGCAAGAGCTCCGAGGAGGTCATCGGCGCGGCCATCACCGCCGGCAACGCCCCGTGCCTGGTCCTCAACACCGCCCCGGCGGCCGTACCGGGCTTCCAGAAGCAGGGTGGCCTGGTCGCGCTCGACGAGTTCCCCGACGGCAGGAAGTACCTGCAGGAGCGCGTCGGCGGCACGCTCTCGCAGTACGCCTCACCGGACGGCAAGTTCTACCAGATGCCCTGGAAGAGCAACCCGGTGATGATCTTCTACAACAAGGACCTGTTCAAGAAGGCCGGGCTGGACCCGGCGCACCCCAAGCTCGCCAGCTACCAGGACTTCCTGCGCACCTCGCGCAAGCTGGTGGCCGCGAAGGCCGCCAAGGCCGCGATCTGGCCGGCCCCCACCTCGCAGTTCTACCAGTCCTGGTTCGACTACTACCCGATGTTCGCGGCGCAGACCGGCAAGCAGCTGGTCGAGGACGGCAAGGCCCAGTTCGCCTCCCCCGAGGGCATCCGCTCCGCCCAGCTGTGGAAGACCATGTACGCCGAGCACCTGGCGCCGAACGAGAGCTACAACGGTGACGCCTTCGCCGACGGCAAGGCCGCCATGGCCACCGTGGGCCCCTGGGCGGTCTCCGTCTACGGCGACAAGGTCAAGTGGGGCGTCGTGCCGGTGCCCACCGCCGACGGAAGCCCCGGCAAGGGGACGTTCAGCGACGAGAAGTCCATCGGCATGTACACCTCCTGCAAGAACCGGGGGACGGCCTGGGACGTCCTGAAGTTCGCCACCGGCAAGGAGCAGGACGGCAAGCTGCTGGAGGCGACCGGCCAGATGCCGATGCGCGCGGGCCTGACGGCCGCCTACCCGTCCTACTTCGCCTCCCACCCGGCCTACAAGGTCTTCGCCGAACAGGCCGAGCACACCGTCGAGGCGCCGAACGTCCCCAACTCCGTCGAGATCTGGCAGACGTTCCGCGACGCCTACACCAAGGCCGTGATCTTCGGCAAGGGCGACCTGACCGCATCCCTGAAGGGCGCGGCGGCCACGGTGGACAAGCTCGCGGAAGGCCAGTGAGCACCCGCCATGGCCTCCACCACCCATGACACCCACCGGTCCCGGCACGCCGCCCGGGCCGTGCGGAGGGCGCCGGCGCCGAGGCAGCCGTGGCGGCTGCGCCTGGGCGGGCACCAGCCCGTCGGCATGCTGTTCGTCTCGCCGTACCTGCTGTACCTCGTGGCGATCTTCGTCTATCCCCTCGGCTTCGCCGTGTGGATGTCCTTCCACGACTACTTCTTCACCGCGCCCGGCGTACAGGTCGACCGGCCCTTCGTCGGGCTGGACAACTACCGGACGGTGCTGACCGATCCCGATGTGTGGCACTCTTTCGCCAACATCACCGTGTTCCTCGTCATCAACGTGCCGCTGACCGTCGTCGCCTCCCTCGTGCTGGCCACCGCGCTGAACAGGAAACTGCCGCTGCGGTCCTTCTTCCGCACGGCGTACTACATCCCGTACATCACCGCCAGCGTCGCGGTCGTGGGCGTGTGGATGTTCCTGTTCAACTCCGACGGACTGGTCAACCGGACCCTCGGCTCACTGGCACCGGACCCGTCCTGGCTGGTCAACTCGCATCTCGCGATGCCGGTCGTGGCGATTTTCGTGGCGTGGAAGCAATTGGGCTTCTTCGTGGTCCTGTACCTGTCGGCACTGCAGAACGTGCCCCGCGAACTGTACGAGTCCGCGGCCCTGGACGGCGCCGGCCGGCTGCGCACCTTCCGCTCGATCACCGTCCCGGCGGTCCGCCCGGCCACCCTCCTGGTCCTGATCCTGGCCACCATCACCGGTGCCAACCTGTTCACCGAGCCCTACCTGCTCACCAGCGGCGGCGGACCCGACGGCGCGACCACCTCGCCGGTACTGCTGATGTACCAGCGGGGTCTCCAGCAGGGGCACCCGGACGAGGCCGCGGCCATCGGCGTGATCCTCGTCGTGCTCGTCACCACCGTCTCCCTCGTCTACCGCCGACTCGTGGAGAGGGACTGAGATGACCACCGACGTCACGCCCCGCCAGGCCCACGGGAACCACGCTTCCAGCCGGCCCGCCCCTCGGTGGCGCCCCCGGGCGCTCGGATCGCGGATCGCCCTGCTCCTCGGGGCGTTCGCCTTCCTCTTCCCCTTCTACTACATGATCATCGGCTCGCTTCAGAAGGAGCCCGACTCCGGCCCGGCGGGAGCGTTCCCGACCCCGGCCAACCTCAGTGTGGACAACTACGCGGCCATCGACTCGGCGATCTCACTGGGGCGTTCCCTGGTGAACTCCGGCATCTTCACCGGCGGCGTGATCGTCTGCACCACCGTGTTCGGGCTGCTCGCCGGCTACGCCCTGGCCCGTCTTCAGTTCCGCGGCCGCGGCTCGACCTTCGCCCTGGTCCTGCTGGTCCAGGTCGTCCCCTTCCAGCTCCTGCTGATCCCGCTGTACGTCCTGATCGTCCGCGACTACGGCCTGGCCGACTCCTACGTCGGCATGATCCTTCCGTTCGCGATCAACACCAGCGCGGTGTTCATCTTCCGGCAGTTCTTCCTGCAGCTGCCGGCCGCCATGTTCGAGGCGGCCCGCATGGACGGCGCCGGCGAGCTGCAGATCCTCTTCCGCATCGCCCTGCCGCTGTGCAGACCGGCCCTGCTGTCGGTCGTGCTGCTCAGCTTCACCGGCCCCTGGAACGAGTTCCTGTGGCCCTTCCTCGTCACCAAACGGCAGGACATGCAGCCTTTGGCCGTCTCCCTGGCCAACTACATCAGCACCGTCGCCTCCAGCGCGGCCAACCCCTTCGGCGCCATCCTCGCCGGAGCCTGTGTGCTGGCCGCCCCGGCGGTCGGCCTCTACCTCCTCTTCCAGAGCCGCTTCACCTCCACCGACCTCGACTCAGCAACGAAGGGCTGATCCTGTGTCCCACCGCACCACCGCCGCCGTTCCGTACACCCTGACCCGGCTCGGCGTCGTGATGTCCCCCCTGCCCGGTGAGGCCCACGAGGCCGAAGGGGTCCTCAACCCCGCCTCGGGCCGCACGCCCGACGGCACCCTGCACCTGCTGCCCCGCCTGGTCGCCGAGGGCAACGTCTCCCGCATCGGCCTCGCCGAGGTCGTCCTCGAGGACGGGGTGCCCGTCGCGGTGGAGCGGCGCGGCGTGGTCCTCGCACCCGACGCCGGCTGGGAACGCGGCAAGAACAACGCCGGCGTGGAGGACCCCCGCACCACCTGGATCGAGACCCTGGGCCTGCACGTCATGTCCTACGTGGCCTACGGACCGCTCGGCCCCAAGCCCGCCCTCGCCGTCTCCAAGGACCTGCTCCGCTGGGAACGCCTCGGCCCGCTCCAGTTCGCCTACCAGCCGGACCTGGACACCGACCTCAACCTCTTCCCGAACAAGGACGTCGTGCACTTCCCCGAGCCCGTGCCGGGGCCCGACGGCACGCCGTCCTACGCGATGCTGCACCGTCCCATGTGGGACCTCGGCTGGTTCCGGCCCGGCGAGGGCGTGCACCTGCCCGCGGGCGTGACCGACGAACGCCCCGGGATCTGGATCTCCTACGTGCCCGTGGAGGAGGTCGAGCGGGACCTGAGCGCCCTGACCCGGCCCCGCCACCACCGCCTGGTCGCACTCTCCGAGCACCCCTGGGAAGAACTCAAGATCGGAGCGGGTCCGGCCCCCGTCCGGGTCGACGAGGGCTGGCTGCTCATCCACCACGGCGTCTCCGGCACCATCGACGACCCCTTCGCGCAGGCCCAGACGGTCAACTACGCGGCCGGGGCGATGATCCTCGACCCCGCCGACCCGGCTCGGGTCCTGGCGCGCACGTCCGAACCGCTGATGACTCCGGAGACGGAGGAGGAACGTTCCGGCACCGTGCCCAACGTTGTCTTCCCGACCGCGATCGAGGAGATCGACGGGGTGCGCTACGTCTTCTACGGCATGGCCGACGCGCACATCGGCGTGGCCCGACTGGACCGGTCCGAGTGAGGGCGGCGCCCACCGAGCTCGGCGTCGCGCTGGTCGGTTGCGGTGACTTCGGAACGTTCGTGCTGGAGGCGATACGCGACATCCCCGGACTCCGCATCGTGGCGTGCGCCGACGCCGACCGCCCGCACGCTCAGCGACTGGCCGCGCAACACGACGCTACGGTCCACACCGGAGTGGAGGAGGTCGCCGCCCTCCCGGACGTCGACGTGGTCGTCGTGGCCACCCCGCCGGCCGCGCACGCGGACGCCGCCGTCACCGCCCTCCAAGCCGGCAAGCACGTCTTCTGCGAGAAACCCCTCGCCCTCACCGTCGAGGACGCCGCCCGGGTCGAGGCGGTCAGCCGCCGCTCGCCCGGCGTCCTCGTCGTCGACCACGTACTGCGCTACAACCCGGTGCTGCGACTGCTCCAGCGGCTGGGGGAGGAGCACCTGCTGGACCGGCTGCGGCGGTTCGCCTTCGAGAACGACGCATCCGACGAGGACCTGGGCGCGGACCACTGGTTCTGGGACCCGGCGCGCAGCGGCGGTATCCATGTCGAGCACGGCGTCCATTTCTTCGACGCCGCCAACGTCCTGATGGGCGCGGAGCCCCTGCAGGTGCAGGGCATCGAGGTGCGCCGGGACGGCGGCCCCGTGGACATCGTGGTGGCCACGGCCACCCACCCCGGCGGAGCGGTCGCCACCCACGCCCATTCCTTCACCCACGCCCATCGCGCCGAGCGTCAGCTGCTGCGGCTCGACTACGGCTTCGCCGAGGCCCGGGTGACCGGATGGATCCCGACGTACGCGACGGTCACGGCGTGGACCGACGAGGCGGGTGCGGCGCGCTGGGAGGCGCTGCCCGGACGGGCCGCCGAACTGCTCGCCGTGCCCGGGCTGCGCCCGCACGGCGGGGAACGCGTCAGCGTGTCCGTCGCACGCGACGCGGGCTCGCCCCGGCCGGCCCGCGGCCGGGGCGTCACCCGCAGCGTGCCGCACCGCGTCGAGTGCGTCGTCGACCTCGGCGGCGAGGCACGCAAACCGCATGTCTACACCGAGAGCGTACGGGCCGCCATGACGGACCTTGTGCACTGCGCCGCACACGGCGGCAGGCCACGGGCCGACGCACGCGCCGGGCTTACGGCGGTGGCCGTGGCCGACGCGGCGACCCGGTCCGCGCGGACCGGGCGGACCGTCGCACGCCCCGCCCTTGCCCCGGCCGGGGGAGGAGTGCGATGACGGCCCCCACGGGCACGGGCGACGACGGCGGGATTCCTTGGTGGAGGGAGGCCGTCTGCTACGAGATCCACCCGCGTGCCTTCTGCGACAGCGACGCGGACGGCATCGGCGACCTGCCCGGAGCCACCGCCCGCCTGGACCACCTGGCCCACCTGGGGGTCGACGCGGTGTGGATCACCCCGTTCTATCCCTCGCCCCTGGCGGACGGCGGCTACGACATCACCGACCACACCGGCGTCGCCCCCGATCTGGGAACGCCCGCCGATGTCGCGGCGCTGGTGGCGAAGGCCCACGCGCTGGGCCTGAAGGTCCTGGTCGATGTGGTTCCCAACCACACCTCGCACCGCCACCCGTGGTTTCGCGAGGCGCTCACCGCCGCGCCCGGCTCACCGGCCAGAGCGCGCTACGTCTTCCGGGACGGCCGCGGTGAGAAAGGCGAACTGCCGCCCAACGACTGGCAGTCCGCCTTCGGTGGCCCCGCCTGGACCAGGATCGACGAGGAGGACGGCAGCCCCGGCCAGTGGTACCTGCACCTGCACGCGCCCGAACAGCCGGATCTGAACTGGCGCCACCCCGAGGTCGTCGCCGACTTCGAGCGCATCCTCACCCACTGGCTGGACCGCGGTGTCGACGGTTTCCGGGTCGACGTCGCCCACACCCTGTTCAAGGCCGAGGGCCTGCCCGACGCCGGACCCGGGCAGCACGAGGACATCCACCGCAACCACCTGATGCCCTACTACGACCAGCCCGAACTGCACCCGCTGTTCCGCGACTGGCGCGCCCTGCTCGACCGGCACCCGGCTCCCGCCGGGGCGGTGGCCCCGCACGACCGGGTGATGGTGGCCGAGGCGGGCATCTTCGACCGCGAGCGGCTCGCCCGCTACGTCGCCCCCGGCGAGATGCAGCAGACCTTCAACTTCGCCTTCCTGGAGTCCCCTTGGGACGGGGCCGCGCTGCGCGAGGTGGTCGAGCAGTCGGCACTCGCCATGCAGGGGGTGGGCGCTCCGGTCACCTGGGTCCTCTCCAGTCACGACGCGATCCGCCCGGTCAGCCGCTACGGAGGCGGCGCGCTCGGCGAACGGCGCGCCCGGGCGGCCGCGTTGCTCATGCTGGCCCTGCCCGGCGCGGCCTACGTCTACCAGGGCGAGGAACTGGGCCTGCCGCAGGCGTACATCCCCGACGACCGGATCCGGGACCCCCTGTGGGAGCGCTCCGGGCACCGGCACCGCGGACGCGACGGCTGCCGGGTGCCACTGCCCTGGGCAGGCAGCACCCCGCCCTACGGCTTCAGCGACGCCCCCGCCGAAGACTGCTGGTTCCCGCAGCCCGTCGACTGGGCGGGACTGACCGTCGCCGCACAGCAGGCGGACGAGGCTTCCATGCTCGCTCTGTACCGGGCGGCCCTGCGCGTGCGGCGCGTCCACCCGGCCGCGGATACCGTCCCGCAGCTGCAGGGCCCCCCGACCGGGGAGTGGTTCGCCTTCCGGCGTACGGACCGGCTGCGCTGCCTGGTCAACTTCGGGGCGCGGCCGGTCCCGCTCGACGACGGCGAGCGGGTGCTGCTGTCCAGCGCACCGCTCGACGGCCGCCACGTGCCCCAGGACACCACCGTATGGACGACCCACGAGGAGCATGCGAAGTGAACGACGTGAACGACGGACCCGTCGTCGACCTGTCCGCGGTGGTCAAGGCGTATGACGTCCGCGGTGTCGTCCCCGACCAGCTCGACGAGGAGCTCGCCCGGCTCTTCGGTGCCGCGCTCGTCGAGACCTCCGGCGCGGCCGAGGTCGTCATCGGACACGACATGCGCCCCAGCTCACCCGCGTTGGCCCGGGCCTTCGCACGCGGCGCCGCCGGCCAGGGGGCCGACGTGGTGGAAATCGGCCTGTGCTCCACGGACGAGCTGTACTTCGCCAGCGGCACCCTGGGCCGGGCGGGCGCGATGGTCACCGCCAGCCACAACCCCGCCCGCTACAACGGCATCAAGATGTGCCGGGCAGGAGCGGTCCCGGTCGGTCAGGACACCGGCCTGCGGGAGATACGCGCCCGGGTGGAACGCTGGGCGGCCGGCGAACGGCTCCCCGCACCCGGCCGCGCCCCGGGCTCGATCACCCGCCGTGACCTGCTCGGGGAGTACGCGGCCCACCTGCGCGGCCTGGTCGACCTCTCCGCGGTCCGCCCCCTGCGGATCGTGGTGGACGCCGGCAACGGGATGAGCGGACTGACCGTGCCGGCGGTCTTCCGTGACACGCCGGTGGAGATCGTCCCCCTGTACTTCGAACTCGACGGCACTTTCCCGAACCACGAAGCCAACCCCCTCGATCCGGCCAACATCGTCGACCTGCAGCGCGCCGTCCGCACCGGCGGGGCCGACCTGGGCCTGGCCTTCGACGGGGACGCCGACCGCTGCTTCGTCGTCGACGAGCGCGGCGAGTCCGTCTCCCCCTCCGCCGTCACCGCTCTGATCGCCGAGCGCCTGCTCGCGGACCATCCGGGCAGTACCGTCCTGCACAATCTGATCATCTCCAGGACGGTGCCCGAGGTCGTCCGCGAGCACGGTGGCACCCCGGTCCGCACGCGCGTGGGGCACTCCTTCATCAAGGCCGAGATGAGGCGCACCGGCGCGGTGTTCGGCGGCGAACACTCGGCGCACTACTACTTCCGCGACTTCTTCCACGCGGACACCGGCATGCTGGCCGCCCTGCACGTCGTCGCCGCACTCGGCAGCCGGCCGGAACCCTTCTCCCACCTGGTCCGCGCCTACCAGCGCTATGCGGCGTCGGGGGAGATCAACAGCACGGTCCGGGACCAGGCGGCCACGATCGCCGCCGTGCGGCAGGCGTTCACCGGCCCTGATACGCAGATCGACGAACTCGACGGCCTGACTGTCACCACCGCCGACTGGTGGTTCAACCTGCGCCCCTCCAACACCGAACCGCTGCTGCGGCTCAACGCGGAGGCCGTGGACAGACAGACGCTGCAGCGAATCACCGACGAGGTACTGGCGCTCGTCCGCCGGTGACGCACAGGGCGCTCTGATCGCCCCACTTTGCGCGGTGTGGCGTCGGCGAGCCTTCCACGGGGGCGGCGAGACGGCATCCTCCTGACCCGTAGGGCCGACCCGCGACGGCCGCGCACAGAACTCCGCGATGAGCGGAGCGTGCGGCGCCGCGTCCCCGTCGGCCGTTGCGGCTTCGCGTTCCAGACGGGCGGCGTCATGAGACCCCGCACCACTCGTGAGACCAGTTCCCGCATGGCCAGGGCGGTCGAGGTGCGCTCGATCTGGAGCCGCTGGGGCCAGCCGCTGCTGCCGATCGGCGTGGTCTACGACCCCTTCGTCAACCGGGCGCTGGGACCGTGGTCGTTCGGCATCTACGCCGGTGGCCAGTCGATCCTGGTCGGCACGCCCTCCGGCGTCACGCTCGCCCCGGAAGGCGGTGCCCACCAGTCCGTCACCACGCCATCCCTGGGCATCGAACAGCCCGGCTGCGTCACCTACGAGCCCGCGTTCGTGATCGACACCGAATGGTGCCTGCTGGCGGCGCTGGGCGCACTTCCGGGCGACCCGGCCGCGCGCGAGCGACGCCGCCGGCACGTGACCGCGGGAGCCTACCGGCTGCGGCAGCACGAGAAGCCCGTGGTGACCCTCGCGGCGATGGGCGCCCTGGTCCCCGAGGCACTGGCCGCCGCCGACCGGCTCACCGCCCTCGGTCACGACGCGGACGTCGTGTGCGTGACCAGCCCGGACCTGCTCTTCCGCGCACTTCAGGCCCGACGGGGACTGTCGCAGGACCCGACCTGGATCCTCGACCAGGTCTTCCCCGCCGACCGGGCCACGCCCCTCGTCACCGTGCTGGACGGCCACCCGCACACCCTGGCCTTTCTGGGCACACGAGCGCCGTTCCCGCGTCCTCCAGGGTGTGGAGCCGGGCGGTGGGGATACGGGCGGCGAGGGAGGCCCCGTGGTCGGGCGAGTGGAACGGATTCGTGTCGCGTCGGCTGTACCACAGGTCGACCGGGACCGAGACGGCGGCGGGATCGAAGGGCCAACGCGTCATGGCCAGCACGGTCTCGCGTGCGTACCCCGCGGCGCCTTGTACGAATCCCTCCGCCAGCGCACGACGGTAGGCGTGCCGGAAAGCGGGATCTCCGTACACGTTCCTGTCGCCGTCCCCGCCGGCACCCGTCACCACCTCGAACAGTGCCTCCGCCCCGGCAGCGTCGCGCAGCATCCGCTCGGCGGCCCGTACGTCGTCCGCCGCACGGCGCACCAGCATGTGGACCTCTGGTTCGAGTGCGCCCGTGAACATGGGATGGGCCAGTTCGTCCGTCCCCGAGACCAGGGACGCACCGACCACCGTCCCGGCCGCGGCGCAGGCGAGCGCGAAGGGTGCGCCCACCGAATAGCCGATGGCCACCAGGCCGTTCAGCCCGCGGGCCAGAGCGAACTCGCGGACGTCGCGGGCCCAGTCCCTCAGCGTCCACCCGGGCGTCGCGTCGGACACACCCAGGCCTGGCCGGTCGACGGCCACGAGACGAACGCCGGCCCTTGCCACGGCCTCGCCGCTCATTCCCAGCCGTCGGCCGGTCGCTGAACCACCGCAGAACAGCACCGGCACACCCGATGCCGGGCCCCACTCGGCCCATCCCAGCGTGCGTCCGTCGGTCAGCCGCACCTGCCCCAAGCGCTCGGGCGCCGTCACGCCGGTCGCCATCAGTACTCCTCTCAGCTCCTTCAGCCAGCCCGCGCCGGCTGGACGCCGGCGGGGTCGAGGCAGGCTTCCGAGCGCTGGTCAGCGGTCGCGCTCGGCGGGCTGTGACACTTCGTTCCGGGGCCTCGGAGCCGGCGGGGTGCCGCCGGTCCCGTTCCGGCCGGTGGCTGGTGTCCGAGTTCGACGGGGGTCCGAGTGCGTCGTGGCGAACCGGGCCCGGTAGTGGCCCGGTGAGACACCGAGCCGGGCCACGAAGGTGCGCCGCAGCGTCTCGGCGCTGCCGAATCCGGCCGCTCGGGCGCTGGCGGCCACGCTGTGACCGGCGTCCAGCAGAGCCTTCGCGTGGTCGAGCCGTACGCGTTCGACGAATTTGGCCGGTGTCGTGCCGAGTTCGGCGTTGAACAGCCGGGTCAGATGCCGGGGACTGACACCGACGAGGACGGCCAGCGAATCCGTACTGTGTTCGAGTGCGGGCTGCGCGGAGACCAGGTCGGTGACCGCTCTCAGCGCAGGCGTGCGGGGCACGCTCACCTTCAGCGCGGCGGAGAACTGGGACTGCCCTCCCGGGCGCTGCATGAACACCACCAGACTGCGTGCGACCTCGCGGGCCAGATCCGCACCGTGGTCACGCTCGACCAGGGAGAGCGCAAGGTCGATACCGGCGGTGACACCGGCCGAGGTGAAGACGCCACGATCCTCGACGAAGAGGGAATCGGGCTCGACGTGCACGTCGGGGTAGGCGCGGGCCAGCAATGGGGCGTGGCGCCAGTGTGTGGTCGCGCGGTGCCCCGAGAGCAGGCCCGCGGCAGCGAGGACGAACGAGCCGGTGCAGATGGACACGAGCCTGCGGGCGCGAGCGCGCAGGTGCCGCAGGGCCTCGGTCAGATCGGGCGGGATCGGCTCGGTGACGAGGAGATCCCCGCCCGAGACGACGAGTGTGTCGACGTCGAGGTCCGCTGCGGCCGAGTCCACGGGCAGACGCGTGCCGATCGAGGTGCGCACCGGCTTCCCGGACGGCGACACATAACACAGCGAGTAGCGGGCACCGAGGGTGTTGGCCTCGGCGAACACCTCCGCGGGGCCGGAGACGTCGAGCATCTTCACGCCGTCGAACACGAGGAAGGCAACACGGTGGACCGCCATGCGGGTGACGGCTCCTTTCCTTGGGCGAGACCAGGACGTCCGGGAGGGCGGAGTTCCCTGGCCCGGTCGGCCGGCTCGGCCGGCGGTGCGGCGGACCAGGTCACTCGCCCGGGCCGGGGATCAGTTCACTCGGGCCACGCGTTCGACTGGATGATCTGGACGAAGTCCTTGCGCTGGAAGCCGGCGTCGAAGTGCGCGAGGACGTCGTCGTTCATGGTGCCGAAGGTGGTGTCGGGCCGGTCGGCCATGCCGTGGTAGAAGGCCTGGAGGATGCGGTTCTTGAAATCCGGCCGCGGGTGGGCGGCCACGACCTCCGCACGCTGCTCCGGGGTGATCTGCTCCAGTTCCAGGCCCAGGACGTCGGTCTCGACGCCGAGCGTCACCACGGAGACCTCGGGAGCGAGGTGGAGCGGAACCTCCGGTGTGGTGTGCAGCGCGATCGCCAGCCAGACGTTGCGCGCCTCCTCCTCGCTCCGGCCGTGGTCGCGCAGGAAGGTGTACGCCGCCTCGGCGCCGTCGAGCTCGAAGCGGCGGTCCTTCGTGCGGTAGTCGTCCGTCAGCCCGAGGTCGTGGAAGAGGCCGCCGACGTAGGCGAGCTCGGGGTCCACCTGGAGTCCCCGGGCGGCGCTCTTGAGCATCCCCCAGAGGAACACGCGGCGGGAGTGGTGGAACAGCGTGTCGTCGGCGGACTGGCGCACCAGTTCGGTGGCCTCGCGGACCAGGGCGGTGTCCGGGACCGTGATCCCGGCGATCGTTTCGGGCACTGTGCCTCCAAAAGGGAAAGGTCGAAACATCTGTCGCTTCCGACTTGCCTCCACGTTCCCTGAACAACGCCGAGGGTGAGAACTGTCCGAACGGACGTATGCCCCACAGATCCGGACACACCTCGGCGGGCGGCGACGGCGGTGAGCCGTGCCCGGGGTGGTCCACCGGTGTCGGCAGACGCCGGGGCCCTGCCCCACGTGTCCCGGTCGGTGGTGTGAATCCGTGATCGGTGATTGAGGCCGCGTGGTGGCTTGAGCTGGGGTGTTGGGGGTTGCGTTCGGCCGGCACATGGCGCGCCACGTGGTGCCGGAGCCGGGTGAGCTGCGTTCCTTGGCTTGCACTCGCAGTCGGGAGGCCATGGTCGCGAGCTGGTGCTCGTGCCGGACCCATCACGGGTCGTTGCCGGCCGCCGGTGTGGGGGGAGGGCCGGATGCCTGTACCGCGCCACATGAAGGCGCGCCTGCTCCAGCCCGGGAGCGAACGACCGCGCACGCCGTTACTCCAGGCCCTGGCCCCGTCCGGCCCGCCGCGGTGCCGCCAGGTCCTCACGCCACCCGTCCGCCGTCTCCTCGCCGCTCTGCAGTCCGTCCCCGCCCGTACCGGCGGGCGAAGGACCGGCCAGGAGACGCAGACCGGGGCCAGCCTCCACCGGCCGGTGCGCACGGTGCACCCACCGCGGCCCGTACCGCCGCTCCCGAGGCGTCGCTCCCGCCGAACGGCGCCGCTCACGGACCACCGCGAACCCAGGACGCCGACGGCCCCGGACGACCGACCCCTTCCACCTCACCCGGCCACGCCCGCCCGAGCCGGACGCCCAGCGCCGCGATGAACCGCTCACCGCCGCCCCGGCCCCGCAGAGCTTGGGCCCCAGGCCCTGGACACGGCGACCCTTCGGGATGCTCAGCGCGTTCAGCGAACGAGTACCGACACCCAGCTCGGCTCCGCCACGGCCCTGGGACGCGTCTTCCCGAGCACTGACACAGCCGGCCCAGCCCCGGACCGGTCCCGGACGGGCCGCGCCGAGCCGCACCGTCGGAGGGGCGTCGGCGGCGACCGCCGCCGACCCGCGGCCGCGCCGGTCGGCTACGGACGGCTGCCGGGGCGGTAGCCGAGGCGACGTGACGCCTCCTCGCCCGCCTCGATGACCACCGGGGCGAGGCGGCTCACGTCGGCCGGTGTGAGGCGCTGGGTCGGCGCGCCGATCCCGATGGCGGCGACCAGGTCGCCGCTGCTGCCGAAGACCGGTGCGCTGATCGAGGCGGCGCCCAGGTCTCGTTCCTCGAACGATGCCGAGAAACCTCTGCGGCGGATCTCGTCCAGCTGCCGGTCCAGCACGTCGATGTCGACGACGGTGCGCGCGGTGTGGCGGGTGAGACCGTGGCTGACCGCGGCACGGCGCGCCGAGGGGTCGAAGGCCATGAAGACCTTGCCGGCCGACCCGGCGTGCAGGGACATCACCATGCCGATCATGAACAGCCGCATGACCACGTGCCGGGTCTCGGCGAGCGACACCACGGTGCGGAACGCCCCGTCGCGCACGTACAGGCAGGCCGTCTCACCGGTGCGGTCGCGCAGCTGCTGGAGGGCCGGGCGGGTCAACTGGACCATGTCCAGGCCGAAGGTGCCCGGCGCCGCCCAGCGGACCAGCCCGAGGCCGATGCGATAGGTGTCGTCGACGCGGTCGAGGAAGCCCTCGCGGGTGAGGTTGTGCACCAGGCGCTGGCAGGTGCTGGCGGGGAGGCCGGTGGCCTTGGTGATCTGCTGGAGACTCAGTTCCGGCTGCTCGACGGTGAAGCACTCCAGGATCTGCCGGATCTTGTTCAGGACAAGCAGCGGCGCGGTGCCGCCTCTCTCGTTCTCGCTCATCGCCGTGTCTCCCCGCCAGGACTCGTCGTCTACGAGGACATACCGTATGTCAGCCGGGTGTGGGCCCGGCACGCAGAGGTGCCGGCGCCGCGGGCACGGCCGACAGTGCCGAGTCCAGCTTGCGCCCGAGCAGGACGCGAAGTTCCTCGCGGAGCGCGGCCAGTCGCTCCACGTCGATGCCGGTGGCGATGCCGGCCTGGTGGAAGAGGTTGACCAGGTCGTCGGTGGCGATGTTTCCCGCGGCGCCGGGTGCGAACGGGCAGCCCCCGGCCCCGCCGAGCGCGGCGTCGAACCGGCGGACACCGAGTTGGAGGGCCTCCCAGGCGTTGGCGGAGGCCATGCCGTAGGTGTTGTGCAGGTGCAGGCCCATCGGCATGTGCGGCAGCCGCGCCTGGACGGCCTTCACCGTCCGCCGGATGTGCCAGGGGCTGGCCGCGCCGATGGTGTCGGCGAGGTGGAGCACCGAGATGCCCAGGCCGGCCAGACGGTCGGCGATCCGTACCACCTGTTCGGGTGGTGTCTCGCCGTCGAAGGGGCAGACGAAGGCCGTGGCGATGGTGGCCTCCAGCTGGACCCCGGCCTCGGCCAGCAGCTCCGCGGCGGGCTTGAGCCGGTCCAGAGCCTCCTCGGTGGGCACGCCGGCGTTGGCCCGGCTGTGGCCGTCGCTCGCCGAGACGGTAAGGCGGACGTGGCGGACTCCGGCGTCCAGCGCGCGGCGGGCACCGCGCTCGTTGAAGACCAGCGTGTGCAAGGAGACCGATTCCCCGGCGCTCAGTTGTGCGGCCAGGCGGTCGGTGTCCGCCATCTGCGGAACTTTCGCGGGGTGGACGAAGGAGCCGATCTCCAGGGAGGTCAGCCCGGCCTCGAGGAAGCCGTAGGCGAGCCGGAGCTTGTCCGCCGTCGGCACGATCACCGGTTCTATCTGCAGTCCGTCTCGGAGCAGAACCTCCGTGATCAGGACCTGTTCGGGCATGCCGTTCATTCACACCACTCCCATGTCGCGCAGCGCCGCGCGGCGCTGCGCGTCGATTCCGATCTCGGCCAGGACGGCGTCGGTGTGCTCGCCCAGTTCCGGGCCGAGCCAGCGGGTACGGCCCGGCTGCTCGGTGAACCGGGGCACGACGCCCGGGAACGCCACCTCGCGCTCGTCGTCGGCGGCGACGGCCACCCGGTGGCGTTCGAGCATGCCGCGCGCCGCGAAGTGCGGGTCCGTGGCGATCTCCGCGGCCGTGAAGATGGGTCCGGACGGGATCTGTCCGTCGTCCAGGAGCTTGAGCACCTCGTCGTGCGGCAGGCCGCCGGTCCATGCGGAGATGGCGTCGTCCAGTGCCTCGGCGCGGCGTACCCGCCCGGCGTTGTCTGCGAGATCCGGGTCGGAGGCCAGATCGGGCCTGCCGATCACCTGCATCAGCCGCCTGAAGATCGAGTCGCCGTTGCCGCTGATCACGACGTACCGGCCGTCGGAGCACAGGTAGGTGTTGGACGGTGCGATGCCCGGCAGGGAGCTTCCGCTGCGTTCCCGCTCCACCCCGAAGGCGTCGTAGTCGGGGGTCAGGGACTCCATCAGTGAGTAGACCGCCTCGTACAGGGCGACGTCGACCGTGTCGCCCCGGCCGGTGGCCGCGCGCCGGTGCAGGGCGGCGAGCGCGCCGATGACCGCGTAGAGGCCGGCGACGGAGTCGGCCAGGCTGACGCCGACCCGGGTCGGCGGCCGGTCCGGGTAGCCGGTCAGGTGCCGCAGTCCGCCGACCGCCTCCGCCACACCCCCGAAACCGGGCCGGTCACGGTAGGGGCCGGTCTGCCCGTAGCCCGAGATGCGGGTGAGGATCACGCCGGGGTTGACCTCGCGCATCTGCTCGATGCCCAGCCCCCAGCGCTCCAGCGTGCCGGGCCGGAAGTTCTCCAGCACGATGTCGCAGCGCCGGATCAGCCGCAGGGCTACGTCCCGACCCTCCGGGTGCTTCAGGTCCAGGGTGAGGGAGCGCTTGTTCCGGTTCATCGCCCGGAACAGCAACGACGTGTCGCCGCCGTGCAGCCGCCAGCGGCGCAGTTCGTCGCCGCCGACCGGCCGTTCCACCTTGACGACGTCCGCGCCGAAGTCGGCCATCAGCCGGCCTGCGGAGGGGGCGGCGATGAAGTTGCCCAGTTCCACCACGCGCAGGCCCGCCAGGGGCCCCGGCGAGTACCCCTCACTCTCGCTGCTTCCAGCCATGAGCACCCTCCTAGTGTCGCTCACAATGTGGGTTCGCAACTCAGAATGCGGGCGGATGATGACTTCCGTCAAGCAGTCTTATGGAGCGGCCGACGGCTGACCAGGGGTGTCCTGAGGCAGTAGATGAACGTCAGGCAGAGTCCACGGGGTGATTTTGTTTCGGGCTCAACCATTGACCTTGAGTGACCTCCCCCTCATCATGAGTTGCCATCCCACGGATCTCGGTTATCCGAGCAACTTCACGCGAGCGGTGACACTGGCGTCGCAGCATCAGCAGTCCGCCGACCACTGCTCCCACCCGCACAGCACGGCCCCCGGGGCCGCAGTCAAGGAGCGAGCGGTATGTCAGACGTCCCGGTCCTGGTCAACACGGCCGTGGCCATCATCGCCACCGTCGTCCTGATCGTCAGATTCCATGTGAACCCAGTGATCTCCCTGGTGCTGGGCTCCCTCTACCTGGGGCTGACGACCGAACTCGGCCTGGACAAGACCGTCCAGACGATCACGAAGGGCTTCGGCGACATCATGGCCGAGGTGGGTCTCCTGATCGCCTTCGGTGTCCTGATGGGCGCGATCCTGCAGGAGATGGGCACCATCGAGGAACTGGTCCACCGGCTGATCCGGCTGTTCGGGCCCAAGCGGCTGCCCTACTCGCTGGCCCTCACCATCGGCACCCTGCTGCAGTCCATCTACCTGGACGTGCTGCTGGTCATCTCCGCTCCGCTCGCCCGCTCCGCCG
The DNA here is from genome assembly GCF_000716535.1 of Streptomyces flaveolus. GTDB lineage: Bacteria > Actinomycetota > Actinomycetes > Streptomycetales > Streptomycetaceae > Streptomyces > Streptomyces flaveolus_A. Next base: position 107,215 of record NZ_JNWV01000036.1, read on the forward strand.
CCCGCCGGATCGGTCACCTGGGGACGCCGCGGATGGCCGTCGCCATGGCCATCGCACTGGAGTGCGGCATCGTCCTCGTCGTCCCCGGCGTCGGTGCACTCGCCCTCGCCGCGCTGCTGCACGTACCGCTCGGCACCATGCTGCTGTGGGGCCTGGTCCTGATCGTCCCGACCATCATCATCTCCGTCGCGATCATGACCTTCCTGTTCCACAAGGGCTTCTGGAACCCCGCCAGCGACGAGCTGGCCGTGACCCACGAGGCCGATCTCGCGGCCGGTGACGAGGCGCGCACCGAGCAGACGGCCGAGCCCGGACAGCAGACCACCGTGGCCCGGTCGCAGATCACCCGGCACGGGACGGACTCGTCATCTGCCGGGGCGACCACGGCCACGCTCGTCGGCCCCGACGGCCCCGACGGCGCCGGGGCGGACGCGGAGGGGGCGGAGACCGCCGTCGGCCGGCCCCACCTGCTGCTCAGCTTCGCCCCGCTCCTGCTGGCCCTGCTGCTGATCGCCGCGGGGGCCGTCGCGGAGGCCGCGGGCTGGCACAACCGCGTGCTCGCCTTCCTCGCCGACCCCGTCGTCGCCCTGCTCGTCGGACTCATCGGCACCGTGGTCGTTGGCCGGATGCACATGGGCCGGAAGCGGGTCGACGACGCCATAGCCCGGGGGTTCAAGGACAGCGGCCAGATCCTCATCCTCACGGCCGTCGGCGGCTCGCTCGCCGCCGTGGTCGCCGCCGGTGGCCTCGGCGACATCCTGCGCGGCTACTTCGGCGCCCATACCTTCGCTCCGCTGCTGCTGGTGTGGCTGATCGCCGCGGTCCTGCACATCGCGGTCGGCTCGGTGACCATCTCCGCCATCACGGCCGCCGGCATCCTCGCCCCGCTCGCCCCCGGTCTCGGCATCGACCCCGTGCTGATCGCCCTCGCGGCGGGGACCGGTTCGCTCTTCGCCGTCCACGTCACCAGCAACACCTTCTGGCTGCTGCAGTCACTGATGGGGCAGACCACCCGCGGCACCCTCAAGACCTGCACGGTCGGTGTCTCCCTGGCCTCCGTGGTCGCCATCGTCCTGCTCCAGCCGATCAGTCTGCTGTTCTTCTGACACCACCGAGCCGAAGGGGCCTGCCGGTCAACATCCCGGCAGGCCCCTTCGGCCTCCTCCGCCAGGTGCCCTGGCGGAGGAAACAGCGGCTGACAAGCTGCCGATGCTCTGGTGGGGGCCGGTTCAGCCGCCCGGGTGGGCCGGCGCGCCGGCGGCGCACGTACGACCGGGTACGGCGGGTGCTCGGGAAGTCGGAGCACGGGTGGCCGTGGCCGGTCAGGCGTGCCGGAGTGCAGCGTCGGGCCGCCCACGCCGGCCGTGCGGGGTGTCGGTGCTCAGCGCGGGGCTGCCGCAGCCGCGGTAAGGATGCGGTGCAGGACGGAGACCGGGATCGCCGGGCTGGTGACTGCCGCGCATGCCGTGTCGCGGTCGTGCAACAGCCCGGTCAGGATGCGAGCCGGCAGCCGCGGATTGCGCACCGCGGTGTCGCGGACATGGGCCTCGGGGTCGTTCAGCAGACGTACCGCGTCGGCCGGTGACAGGCGGGGGTCCTCAGCCGCGCGGCGGCGCACCTCGTCTTCGGGATCCCGGGCCAGGCGTGCGACGTGGGCCGGTGTCGACTCCGGATCGTCCAGGGCCAGACGGCGCATTCGCCCGCTGGGGTCTGCGATGTAGCTCAGCAGGCCGGCACGGGGGAAGTTCGGGTGGCCGCGGGGCCGGTCGGGGTGACTGAAGCTGCCGTCCCACCAGCGCCAGACCTCCAGCAGCATGTCGGCCGGTGCGTCCTCGCACGATTCGGCGAGGAACAGGCGGACCACCCGGTCCCCGTCCCGCGCCAGGCGCGCCACGACATCCGGCGGGAGGCGCCGGGCTCGGGCCACACTGCGGCGGACCAGCGGGTGGGACGACGCGGCGAGGCGGCGCATCGCGTCGGCGTCCCCGTGCAGGTCCTCCACCCAGGGCAGGGTGCGCGACATCGTCGTCGGGTCGAAGTCGTGGCGGACCGCGGCACGTTGCTCCTCGGTGAGGTCGGGGCGCAGCGCCACCGCGGAGCGGATGTCGCCCTGCGGGTCCTCCGCCAGTACGGCGACCCCGTGCGCGCCCAGGCCCGGATTGGCGGCCAGCGCCCGGCGTACCTCCGCCTCCCCGTCCCGGACCAGCTCCGCCTCCAGCTCGGGCGCGAGGCGGCACCGTTCGAGCGCCCGCCGCGGGTCGGGCAGGGCGGCGAAAACCTCGCGAGGCATGGGCACGTCGGCGTGGTGGGCGAGCAGCGCAGCCGTTCGCACCGCGTCGTCGGTGTCGGCCAGCAGCCGCTCCCGCAGCGGCGCAGCAAGGTCCTCCCACCGGGCACAGGCCGCCGCCCGCACCCGGGGATCTGCGTCGGCCGCGAGGCCGGGGAGGTGCTGTGCGGGGAGCCCCGGGAGTTCGGCGGCTCGCGCGCGGGACGGGCCGGCGAGGAGGTCGTCGTACAGGTCCTCGGGGAGTTCGGCGCCCCAGATGCAGGCGTGTTCCGCCCAGAGCACGCGTCGATCGGGCGACGGCTCGGCGCGGACCAGGCGCACCCACTGATCGGACGTGAGCTTGGGCCGGAAGGTATCGGCGGCCCTCGACCGCACCCGCGGATCGGGGTGCGCCACGGCAGCGTCGAGGACGGCGGGCCGGTCGCATCCGTGCAGGAAGCCGTCCGCCACATCGAGCAGCCGGATGAGCAGTTCGTCCGTCGCGGCCGGATTGAACCCGATCCCCTCCGCCCAGTGCCGAGGCAACGCACGTCGTCCCGGCACCGCCGCCCACGCCTCGGCGCGCTCGGCCTCCGTCTCGCGCCCGGCGGCCGCAGCGGCCTCCTCCAGCCGCTCCGGCAGTCGGTCCAGGGCTGTCACCCGGGGTCCGTCCGCGCCGAGCACCTCCGCCAGCAGCACCTGCCCGTCGAGGGAGAGCGCCACGAACCCGGGGTCGCCGGTCAACTCCGGCACGCCGCTCCCGGCGTGCCGGACCCGGGTCCACCAGGAGTCGTTGCCGCCGATCCGGTGCCTGAGGACGGCCACCAAGAACTCGCCGTCGGCATCGCAAAGACGGCGCCACCACGCGGCGTCGAGCGCCTCCCGGGCTCCGCCGTCCGGAGCCGCGATCCCCCGCGCGATCCGCCAGCCGGCCTCCGGCGGGAACAGGCTGCCCGGACGCACGTCCTCGACGACCATGAGTCCGGCGCGTGCGAGGAGCTCGTGGAGTTGCTCTGCGTTTGGCATGCGGTCATGATCCCCGCCTGCTCGATGGTGGGACAAGGCCCTCAACCCAGGCCGAACCGGCCGCAGCAGCAGACGCTCCGTCCGCGGCGTCGGGGCACGGTCGGCGAAGCCACCTGCGCCCCGTCGAGGCCGGCTTCCCGGGCGGGGCGGTGTCCGGCGCGACCGCGGGCGATCGAGCCGCGCTGAGCACGGAACCGCGGATCACCGGGCAGTACTCACCCGCGCGTCTCGGAGTCACGGCAGTCAAACGCCATATGCCCCGCCCGCACAACGGCTGACCGCGTGGCGGGTGCGACGACCGGGGCGCCACTACCGACTCGCGCTTCCCCAGTCACGCGACTGATGCCCCCCGGCCGCCCGCCTCCCCACACTGGCTGCGACGGTTCACCGGTGAACACGGCACATTCGCATACGAGTTCACCACCGAGCCCGACCCGCACGACGCGTCCCGCTCGTCAAGGAAGAACAGCGCCGCGTGGCGCCAGCGCGGTTCCTCCGCACCGCGGAACCGATCGACCTTACCCATCCGAAGGAGGCACAGGCGTGACAAGCATGCCCGTCGGCGGCGTCGAACCACTCGCCGCAGCGGACGGCGCCGCCGATCTGGTGGTGCGCAACGCGAAGATACACACCGGCGATCCGCACCGTCCGCAGGCCGAGGCACTGGCCATCACCGACGGTCGGATCACGGCCCTCGGGGACGACCGCGACATCGCCCCGTTCGTCGGAGGCTCCACCCAGGTCGTCGACGCCCTCGGCCGCCGCGTGATCCCCGGGCTGAACGACGCTCATCTGCACGTGATCCGCGGCGGGCTCAACTACGTGCTGGAGCTGCGCTGGGACGGCGTGCCCACCCTGCGCCGGGCACTGGAGATGCTGAGGGAGCAGGCCGGCCGCACACCGAAGGGCCAGTGGGTGCGGGTGGTCGGAGGCTGGACGGCCGAGCAGTTCGCCGAACGGCGCCTGCCCACCCCCGCCGAGCTGAACGAGGCCGCCCCCGACACTCCGGTGTTCGTCCTGCACCTGTACCAGTCGGCGATCCTCAACCGGGCCGCCGTCAAGGCCGCCGGACTGACCCGCGACACGCCCGACCCGCGCGGCGGCCGGATCGTGCGGGGCCGGGACGGCGAACCCACGGGCATGCTGCTCGCCGCGCCCAGCGCGCTGATCCTCTACTCCACTCTGGCGAAGGCGCCCGTCCTCGACGCCGCGGACCAGGAGCTCTCCACCCGCCACTTCCTGCGCGAACTCAACCGGTTCGGCCTGACCTCGGCGATCGACGCCGCTGGCGGCTTCCAGTCCTTCCCGGAGAACTACGAGACGGTCACCGAGCTCGCCCGCCGAGGCGAACTGACCCTCCGAATCGCCTACCACCTGTTCCCGCAGACACCCGGGCAGGAGCTGAGCGACCTGAAGCGGTGGATGGGCATGGTCCGGCCGGGCGCCGGCGACGCGTGGCTGCGCCTGAACGGGGCGGGGGAGAACCTCGTCTGGGCGGCCGCGGACTTCGAGAACTTCGCCCAGCCCCGCCCTGAACTCGGCTCCTACGAGGGCGAGTTCGAATCCGCGGTGCGCCTGCTCATGGAGAACGGCTGGGGTTTCCGGCTGCACGCCACCTACGACGAGACGATTCGCCGCGATCTGAAGGTGTTCGAGAAGCTGGCCGCCGAAGGGCTGTTCCCCGCAGGACAGCGCTGGCTCTTCGACCACGCGGAGACCATCTCCGACGAGAGCCTGGACCGGGTCGGTGCCCTGGGCGGCGCCCTCTCGGTGCAGAACCGCCTGTCTTTTCAGGGAGAGGCGTTCGTCCGCCGCTACGGACCAGCCGCAGCCGCCGAAGCGCCGCCGCTGCGGGCCATGCTGCAGCGCGGACTGACCGTTGCGGCCGGCTCCGACGCCACGCGTGTCACCTCCTACAACCCCTGGGTGGCGCTGCACTGGCTCGTCTCCGGCCGGAGCGTCGGCGGCCTGGCGCTCCACCCCCGGGCCAACCGGGTCGATCGGGCCACCGCACTCGACCTGTACACCATGGGCGGAGCCCGGCTCACCGGCGAGGAAGAGACCAAGGGCCTGCTGAGGCCCGGCTACTTGGGCGACCTCACCATCCTCGACCGGGACTTCTTCGCGGTACCGGAACCAGACATCCCGCACATCGAGTCCCTCCTGACCGTCGTCGGTGGCCGCATCGTCTACGCCGCGTCCGAGTACGAGGGTCTCGACGACGCCCTCCCCGCCGTCAGCCCCGGATGGAGCCCGGTGGCCCACTACGGCGGCTACCAGGCGGCCGGCCGGGCGGGCGGCGCCGGTGCCCGTCAGGCCGAACTCCTGGGTGAGGCCATCGCGGAGTCCGACGAGCACCGTCAATGGCGCGTCCGGCGGGGCCTGCTGCCCGACCAGGCGGCCGACGACGGTCCGTTCGACAGCTGTTTCGCCCACTGAGGGCCACCGCGCCCCCACTCGACCCCCTCCGCGGCCGCGGCGGCACGCACGCCGCCGAGCAGCCCTGTCCGATCACAACAGTGCACACCACACATCCGAGGAGCGCCCCACCATGTCCGGACTCACCACCGTCCAGCCCGGTCCCAGCCCCGACCTGCTCACGCCCGAGAACACCGTCTTCCTCTTCGCCGACCACCAGCCGCAGATGTTCTTCGCCGTGGGCAGCGACGACCGAGGGGCCGTCATCAACGCCACCGTCGGGCTCGCCAAGGCCGCCGCGGCCTTCGACGTGCCGACGGTGCTGACCACGGTGGCCGCCGACACCTTCTCGGGCCCGATCCTGCCCCAGCTGGCCCAGGTGTTCCCCGACCACAAGGTCATCGACCGCACCACGATGAACCCCTGGGAGGACCCGGCCGTGGTGGAGGCGGTCGTGGCCACCGGCCGCAAGAAGATCGTCATAGCCGGCCTGTGGACCGAGGTGTGCGTCGCCCTGCCCGCCCTCTCGGCGCTCCACCAGGGATACGAGGTCTACGTCGTCACCGACGCCTCGGGCGGCGCCACCCAGGTCGCGCACGACAACGCCGTACAGCGGATGACAGCGGCCGGCGCCGTCCCCGTCAACTGGCTGGCCGTCCTGCTCGAACTCCAGCGTGACTGGGGCCGTCAGGAGACCTACGGCGCCGTCATGGACATCGTCCAGGAGCACGCCGGCGCCTATGGGCAGGGCGTGGTCTACGCGCAGCGCTTCCTCGGGCCGGCCTCCGCCGGCTGAACCGGTCCTGATCCCGTGGCCCGGGGCAGGCGCTCCCGCCCGCCCCGGGCCGGAAACCAGGTGACACATGAACACAGGGCTGCTGATCCTGCGGCTCACCGTCGGCCTCCTCGTCGCCGGGCACGGCGTGCAGAAGGTGACGTACTGGCTCGGCGGCAACGGACTGGCGGGGGGCGTCGAGGAGTTCCGCCGGGACGGTTTCCGCGGGGGCGTGCTGACCGCGCTGGCGGCAGGCGGTTCCCAGATCGGTTCGGGACTGCTGCTGGCGCTGGGCGCCCTCACCCCGCTGGCCGCCATGGCCGCCATGGGCGTCATGACGGTCGCGGTCACGGTCAAGTGGCGCAACGGCTTCTGGGTCCAGCACGACGGCTACGAGTTCCCGTTGGTGCTCGTGGCCGCCGCCGCGGTCCTGGCCGCGACCGGCCCGGGCGCGTGGTCGCTCGACGCCGCACTGTCCATCGTATGGCCCTGGTGGGCGGCGCCCGCCGCGGTCGTGGCGGGGGCGGGCAGCGGGCTGCTGGCCAGGACGGTTCTCACGGACCGGCGACAGACATGACACGACCCCCGTAAAGGAGACTCATGATGACGCGCGTTCATGCGCGGTACCCCACCGACACCGCCCCGCCGACGAGCGGCGCCCGCACCGGATACACCCTCATGGCCGGCGTGCTGGCCGCGATGATGCTCGGCGGCACCCTTCCCATCCCTCTCTACGTCCTGTGGGCGTCCCGCATCGGCTTCGGTCCCCTGACCGTCACCGTCGTGTTCGCCGTGTACGTGGTGGGCACGCTGATCACCCTGCTGTTCTTCGGCGGTCTCAGCGATCACATCGGACGCAGACGGGTGCTCGCGGCCGCCCTGCTGCTGGCGGCCGTCGGGACCGGCGTCTTCCTCGTCGCGGACCAGGTGGCGACGCTCGTCGTCGCCCGGGTGCTGAGCGGCCTGGCGGTCGGACTCGCCAGCGGCACCGCCACCGCGGCCATCGCCGAACTGCACCCCCGTGGTGACCATCGTGCCGCGGCCGTCGTCGCCTCCGGGGTCAACATGGCCGGTCTCGGCCTGGGCCCCCTGCTCGCCGGTGTCCTCGCCGAGTACGCCCCGGCGCCGCTGGACACCGTCTTCTGGGGCTACCTGGGGATCATCGCTGTCGCCGCCCTTGCCCTCTCGGCCGTCCCGGAGACGGTCTCGCGGCGCGACGGCCCGGTCACGCTCCGGCCGGACATCGGCGTCCCGGCCCCCATGCGGGGCGCCGTGGCCGGTGCGGCCCTGGCGGTCTTCGCCGCCTTCAGCGTCCTGGGGCTGTTCAGCAGCCTGGTCCCCGGCTTCCTGCGGGGAACCCTCGGTCTGCACAACCTCGCGGTGATCGGCGCCGTGTCGTTCCTCATCTTCGTCACCGGTGCGATCAGCCAGGCCGTCTTCGCGCGACTGCCCGCCCGCCGCTCGGTGGGCACGGGGCTGGCGCTCCTCCTGTGCGGCCTCGCAGGCCTGGAGGGCGCCCTCTACGTCAGGACACTGTGGCTGTTCCTCCTGGGCACCCTGATCGCCGGCGCCGCGGTCGGGCTGATCTTCCGCGGCGGCCTCGCCGAGCTGAACCGCCTGGCCGACCCGGGCCGCCGCGCCGCGGTGACCTCCACCTACTTCGTCGCCGCCTATGTGGGCATGGCCGTGCCCTCGGTCGTCATCGGACTCCTCTCCCGGACGACGAGCCTGCTCACCGCGAGTGCCCTCGTCGCGGGAGCGGTCTCCCTGGTGGGTCTCACCGCCCTCATGGTGGCGCTGCGTACCTTCACCGCGCCTTCCCCGGGCCACCTCGGCACGCCCGGTGAACGACTCGACCAAGGGGCATGACGCTCGTGGTGACGGACTTGGCTCTTCCTCGCATCGGCAACCGACTGGACGGCCGGACGCCGGCACGGTCGACCTCCCGTACGGCACGGCCGGGAAGCTCGACGTGGAGCCCGCCTGGGAGGAGTTCGGCGACGCCGTCGCCGAGTCGGGGCGGGCAAGCGGCTCCACTCGTGCGATCCCGAGCCGCCGGGCCCCCGGCCACGACAACGCCCCCGCCACCTCGGCGCATGGCCGACGGCTGTGGGGGAGCCGACGGAGCGGAGGAGGGATCCACCGCCAGGTTCGCGAGGTGGGGCGAGACGGTCTCGCCGCTCGTCCTGGGTGCCGGTCCCCGAGTCCTGTGGCCGTCGAGACGAATGAAGGACACCCCGGGCCGGTCGCGGCCGGCCGTCAACGGAACGGAGAGGTACACGTGCAGCGTGAGACGTCGCATCAGCCACAAGGGCGGGCGGACGAGGGGCAGGTGATCCTGCCGGGGGACGTCGGCTGGACCGGGCTGATGACGGCCCACATGCGGGCGATCGAGTCGGCCCGGCAGGACCGGCTGTTCGACGACCCGCTGGCGACGGCGGTGGTGGACCTGGCCCGCCACGCCATCCGCACGGATCCGGACGGCGCCCTGCCGACGGGACCCAAGGACGACCAGGGGGAGTTGACCGAGACCTGGTACATGCTGTCGACGTTCCTCGGCGTGCGCACCCGGTACTACGACAGCCGGGTCACCGCGGCCTGCGCCGTCGGCATCCGCCAACTCGTCGTCCTGGCGGCTGGGTTGGACGCGCGGGCCTACCGTCTGGAACTGCCCGCGGACACCACGGTCTACGAGGTCGACACCGAACCGGTGCTGCGCTTCAAGGAGAGCGTGCTGACGCGCACACGCCTGGAGCCCACCGCGCGTCGCCGCACGGTCGTCGCCGACCTGCGCGGCCCCTGGGAGGCGGCGCTGACCGGCGTCGGGTTCGACCCCGCGCTTCCCACCATGTGGCTGGTGGAGGGGCTGTTCATGTACCTGAGCGGCCCGCAGTCCGAGCGGCTTCTCGATGGTCTGACCCGACTCAGCGCCCCCGGCAGCCGCCTCGCGCTGGAGTACTACGAGTCCATTCCGCGCCCGGAGGACGTGTCGACGGTCGACGCGGCAGAGGAAGCGGTCATCGCCCGGATCCTGAGCTTCTTCCAGGACGGCCCGCCCACCCCGCCCGACCGGTGGCTGCCGTCCCACGGCTGGCGCCCGGAGGTGACCACGCTGGCCGCCGAGATCACAGCGCGGGGCCGGGTGATCCCGGAGATGTTCCGCAAGGGACGCCCGCAAGAGGTGAACCTCTGGCTGGCGCACGGAACGCTGGGGTGAACACGCGCCCGCCGCGCCGCCTCGCGGGGCCGGCGTGGCGGGCGCCCGCGCGGTCGGACGTCGCTCGTGGCGACATCGGTGCGCTGTGCCTCTGGTGGTCGCGGACAGCCCGGCGGCGGGCCGTCGGCCCACGCGGATCACATGTCCGGCACACCGCGGTCGGTGACGTCGTACAGGAGCCGGCCGCGGCATTCCGTCTCACAAACGCCCCGGACACACGTGTGGCGCTCAGTCAGGGCGGCGAGCGCGCCGTGGCATCCCTCCGCGGGATGCCACGCGGCACCAGTGCGGTCGTCACCGGACACCGCCATCGTTGACATGCGGCAACCAGGAAGGAAATACCGCAATGCCCCCGACCAGCAGGCGAGTCCAGTTCACCGGATCCCAGGGCACGCCGCTCGCGGCGCGACTGGAGCTTCCCGAGGCGGTGCCCCGGGCGTACGCCGTGTTCGCGCACTGCTTCACCTGCGGCAAGGACACGTTCGCCGCAGCGAGGATCTCACGGGCCCTGACGGAGTACGGAATCGCGACACTGCGCTTCGACTTCACCGGACTCGGTGAGTCCGGTGGAGATTTCGCCGACAGCACGTTCAGCTCCGACGTGGACGACCTGGTGCACGCGGCGGACCACCTGCGTGACCACTTCGCGGCGCCCTCCCTGTTGGTCGGCCATTCGCTCGGCGGCGCGGCGGTGCTCGCCGCGACGCACCGCATCCCTGAGACCAGAGCGGTGGCGACCATCGGCAGTCCGGTGTCGCCCCAGCACGTGGTGCACAGGTTCGAGGACGACCGGGCGACGATCGAGCGGCGCGGCGAGGCGGAAGTCGACCTGGGCGGCAGGACCTTCCGCATCCGCCGGCGCTTCCTCGAGGATCTCGCCGCCCAGCCGCAGCGGGAACGCATCCACCGACTGAACACGGCGTTGCTGGTCATGCACTCCCCGACCGACGAGACGGTGGAGGTGGACAACGCACGGCAGATCTTCGACGCCGCCCGCCACCCCAAGTCCTTCGTCGCGATCCCGGGCGCGGACCATCTGCTCACCGACCGGTCCGACGCCGCCTACGTGTCCGCGGTGCTGGCGGCCTGGGCCACGCGCTACCTCGCCGGTCCCGAGCAGCCGTGGTGACGTCGCGCACCCTCCCTGCCGGACATCGCGCCGGCCCGTGCCGGACACGGCGCGGACGGCGCAGCCGTTCACCCGCGACGGCAGGGGTGAACGGCTGCGACCGAACCGGCCTCTAGGCCGCCGCGCGGCTGGTGGGCAGGTCGCCACCGAGACTGTCCGGCAAGGCGGCGTCGGCGGTCCGGACGGTGCGGGAGACCTTGCTCAGGGCGACGACGACCAGGCTGGCGACCAGGAAGGCACCGGCCATCGCGAGAAGGACCACGCGTACGGCGACTCCCGAGTCCAACGCGACGCCGACGAGCAGGGGGCCGGCGATTCCACCGATGCGCCCCATGCCGAGGGCCCAGCCGATGCCGGTGGTGCGCATTCTCGGCGGGTACAGCACCGCCGCCAGCGCGATGACGCTCATCTGGCCACCCGTGACACAGGTCCCGGCGAGGAACGCGGTGAGGAGCAGGCCGCCCGCCCCACCGTCGACGGCCGCGCCGAGCAGCACCACGAACACCGCCCCGAGCAGGTAGACGACGCCCAGCGTCCCGAAGGGGCCGTGCTTGTCCATCGACGGTCCGATGAACGTGGCCGCGACGATCCCGCCGACCGTGGTCAGCGCGGTCGCGGCGACGGCGGTCGACTGGGAGTGGCCCAGCTGGGCGAGGACGCTGGGAAGCCAACTCTGCAGGGCGTAGAACACGGCGAGGTTCAGCATGAACGCCAGCCACAGCAGGGCGGTGCCGGGCAGCCTGTGCCGCCGGAACAGTTCCAGCAGCGGCGCACGCTCGGTGGTGACCGCGTCGGCCTCGCGGCGCTCGGGCGCGAGGACCCGTGTGTCCGGGCCGAGGTCCGGTGCGAGACGGCGGAGCGTGGCGTGCAGCCGGGAGCCGTCCGCCGAGCGCAGGAGCAGGTGGGTCGGGGAGTCGGGCAGGGCCCGCAGCAGCGCCAGGAGCAGCAGCAGGGGCAGGACGCCGCCGACGACGAACACGGACCGCCATCCCCAGGCGGGGATCACCACCTGGGAGATGAGGCCGGCTGCGACGAACCCGGCGGCCAGCCAGCAGTAGAGGTGCATGACGAACGTCGAACGCCGCCGCGCCGGAGCGTACTCACTGGCCAGGGCCACCGCGCTCGGGATCGCGGCCCCCAGGCCCGTACCGGTCAGGAAGCGCAGGACGAGCAGCTGCGGGGCACTCTCCGCCACGGCGCACAGCAGCGTCAGGACTCCGAACCACGCGACGGACCAGATGATGAGCCGGCGGTGGCCCGTTCTGCCGGCCAGCGGTGCGAGGAGGAGATAGCCGGCCATGAGCCCGGCGACCGAGGCCGAGAAGACCGGGCCGAGGGCGGAGGCGGTCAGATGCCAGTCCCGGGCGACGACCGGGGCGGCGTAGCTCATCGCCTGGGTGTCCAGGCCGTCGAGGAACATCACCGAACCGGTCATGGCCAGGAGCAGGTAGTGGAACCTGCCGACGGGCCGCTGGTCGATCAGAACGTCGAGACGCACCGAGGCGTCGCGTGGAACCTGTGAGGACACGGAGATCCCACCTTTCAGGTGTGGCGAGGGCCTAATCGGCCATTCGCGCGGGGACTGCGCGAAGAGGGGAGGCGGAAGGAAGAGGGGAGGCGGATGAGGGCCGGAGGCGTACGAGACTCCTGGGCGGGCACGGCGGGAGCCGCAGCGCCTGCCAGAGCACGTGGACGCGGGGAACGTGCCGCGGACGCGGGGACGCGGGGACGCGTGGCCGGTTTGCGGGCAGGCCGGTGTGTGGCCGTCCACGGGGGATGGGGACGCGGCGGAAGCCGTCCGACGGGCTCGATGGGCCTCTACTCGGCTTCGTCGCCGTGGAAGGTCGCGAAGGAACCGACGGGTTCGCGCGGGGTGCGCAGCCGGTTCAGGCGGTGCGCGGGGTCGGCGTACCCGAGGGCGAGTCCGCAGACGATCAGCTGGTCGTCGGGGATCAGCAGGCGCCGTCGCAGCACCGGGGAGAAGTCGATGAGCGATGCCTGGGGACAGGTGTCCAGGCCGTCGGCGCGAGAGGCGAGCATCAGGGCCTGGAGGAACAGGCCCGCGTCCACGAGGGCGCTTTGCAGCGGATGACGGCTGGTCGTGAGGATGATGCCGACGGGTGCACCGAAGAAGTCGTAGTTGCGCCGGTGATGGTCGAGCCGGGCGCCGATGTCGTCCGCGCCGATCCCCAGCGTGTCACGGTACAGGCCCTCACCGAACCGGCGGCGGCGTGAACGGAACGGCTCGCGCCATGCGTCCTGTTCGGGCTGGTATTCGTAGTCCCGTCCCCGCCCGTCGCCGTTGGCATGGGCCCGGAGGAGGTCTGCGGTGAGTGAACGTTTCGCCGCCCCGGTGACGACGTGGACCTGCCAGGGCTGGCAGTTGGAGTTGCTGGCGGACCGGGCGGCCAGAGTCAGGAGCCGCTCGACTGTGGACCGGGGGACGGGCGTCGGCAGGAACGCGCGCACGCTCCGCCGGCTGCGGAGGGCGTCCTCCACCGTGACCCGGGGCGGGGCCGGGGCCGGGGCCGGGACCGGCGCCGTGGCCGGGGTGTGGTTCATGGTCGTTTCCATGGTCAGGCCGTGGACGGAACGAGGTGACCGGCAGGTGCGGGGGAGGGCACGCTCGTCGTCGCGCCCCGGACGCCGGGGTGGCCCGTCACGGCCGGGTGGTCCGTGACGGTCGCGTGACGAGTCACGGCCGTGTGGCCCGTCGTTTCGCCCCTGGCGGCCGCGAGGTGGTCCCCGGCCAAGCGGATCGTCCGGGTTCGGGCGTTCCGGTCCCCGGCGGCGTCGGGGACCGGGACGATGTGGTCGGTCGGCTCCAGAGCAGTCACCATCGCGAACTCCTCGCTTTCGGTCGCGTCACCACGCTCTGTGGTTCGCGTCACGCTAAAGGCGAGTTCTATTACGGTCAAGAGCTGTAAAGAAAGTCGGACTTTTCTTCCGGCGCCTGACGGCAGTCGTGCTGCGGGCGGCGCACCGGGGCCCCGTGATGTGCTGGTGCGGAGGGGGAGAGGGGCAACCCGGCTGCTCTGGTCGCCTTGATCGAGACGATCGGTGACATTGTCGTCGGTGCCGACGTCACGCGGCCGACCTGTACCGGCGCTGGGGGAACAAGCGCGAACCTCCTCATCGACGCGTTGGCGTACGGGTCGCGCAAGCAGCGCGAGGCCTGCCCTCCGCTGGACATGGAGCGGTTGGCCCCTCATGACGCTCGCGCTGGCGCGGCGCGGTGCCGTGCGTGAGGACGTGCACCTCGACATGGTCGTCACCCTGTGTTTCGGCAGCTGCTTCGCCGACTACCTGCGGACCGCCCGGGAGGTCCCGGCCGACTTCGCGGAACGGGTCGTCGCCACGGCCTGGCCGGCACTCGCCGTGGACGGCGAGGGCCATTCCGCCCGAGGGGGTCCTCCAGGGTCGCGCTGCTGAGCGACCGCGGTCCGGGCGTGCGGGGGTGATCGCCTGCTAACGGCTTTCGTTACAGGTATTGACTGTAATGAAATGCCGAGGCATGGTTCTGGATCAGACCGAGTGGCGACACGAGAGGACCCCACGCATGAGCGAGGACAGCCGCAAGGCGCTGATCGAGCGCAGCATCCCGTTCCTGGCCGAGGTCAGGAACCGCACGGCCGGCAAGGACCTGGAGAGCTGGCTGAACACCACCTACGGCCCGGACAGCGAGCTCTACCAGGACCTGGCGCGCCTGATCAAGATCGGTGTGCTGGAGGAGGGCTGGGCGGCGAACATCGAGGTCGACGGTCCTCGCTACCGCCGCAGCCGCATCGCCGAACCGACGGAGGAGACGCACTACTTCAGCATCACCGCGGTCTACATGGACAGCGTCGAGCGCTACCGGGGCCAGTACCACGCGCACCCCTACGGTGAACTGAACCTGGTCGTCCCGATCGACCCCGGAGCCGAACTGGTGGGACCGAACGGCTGGCAGGGACCGGGCTGGACCGCGCCCGCCCCGGGCAGCCACCACTACCCCGAGGTGCGAGGAGGCGCACTCATCGCCCTCTTCTACCTCCCCGCCGGACGGATCTCCTACGACATCCGTCCTTCCCGGTCCGCCGATGCCGCCGCGTAGTACGGCGCCACGAGGGGCCAGTAGGGTACGGCGCCCCGCCGCCGTGAACGGATCCCGGCGGCCCGGGGGCACCCCGCCGGGGCCTCCGGCGGCGGCCGCGGACCGGGCCGGGCGAACGGAGACGGGACATGGCGCGTTCCCAGGCCGGTGAGTCGGTGCTCGCCCGTGCCGCACGCGTCCTGGCGGCGTTCGGTCATGACAGCCGGGTGCTGACCGTCGCCGAGATCGCCCGCCGGGCGGCCCTGCCCGTACCGACGGCACACCGCCTGGTCGCCCAGCTCCTGGACGTCGGCTTCCTGGAGCGCACCGAAGGGCACGGGGTGCGCGTGGGCCTGCACCTGTGGGAGATCGCCTCTCTCGGCGCCCGGGCCCTGGACCTCCGGGAGGCCGCCATGCCCTTCCTGGAGGACATCCACGCGGCGACGCGGCAGCACACCCAGCTGACCGTGCTCGACGGGACCGACGTGCTCGTGCTCGAGTGGCTCAGGGCCCGTGAGGCCCTCCCGGGACTGCGCCTGCACGCCGGGCGCCGGATACCCGCCCACGCGGCGGCGGCCGGCGCCGTGCTGCTGGCGCACGCCGAGGCCCGGGCCCAGGAGGAGGTCCTCGCCGGACCGCTGACGAGGCTGAGCGACCGAACGCCGACGGAGCCGAGCGACCTGCGCAGCCTGTGGGCGCATGCCCGTCGGCGGGGTTACGCCGTGTGCGACGGCTTCGTCGACGCTCGTGCGACGGGCATCGCCGTCCCCGTACCGGGGAGGAACGCCCGGCCCGTCGCGGCGATCGGTGTCGTCGTCCCCGCTGATGAGGCCCGGCCCATGGAGCTGGTGCCGGCGCTGCTGGCCGCGGCCCGTGGTATCGGACGGGCGCTGAGCACCCCCGCGTCCCCGGGGTGATCGCTCGCTCGCCCGGACACGGCGCCGTCTCCACGCCTGGCTGGACATCGCACCGACCGCGGCACCTGGAATGCTCCGGCCGGAGCGCGGAGATGCGGGCGGCGGTCCACCCGCCGCCCGGAGGCTGAGCCAGGCAGACCGTCGCCCGCAGGGCCGTTCCTCCCCGCTCCGAGCAGCCCGACGCTGCTGGGAGTGACGCTCTACGCCGAGCGCCCCGTACGGGGCCGTGGACCCTGTCGGCTCTGCTCGGTGGCCGCGGTGTAGCACCGCTCGCTGCGGGGTCAGCCGATGCGGAGGTCGGCGATCAGGCCGTCGCGCAGACGGAAGGTCATCGGTCCCGTGCCGTTGTACCGGTTGCTGGTGACCGCGAGCGTGACGACGTAAGTGTCCCGGTCGGGACCCGCCACCGCGTCGACCAGGTCGAAGTGGGCCTGGACTCCGATGTTGTCGGTTCGGTCCCAGTCGCGCACGTGGTCGCGTCCGCGGAACTCGCGCCCGTAGTCGTAGAGGTGGGCGTCCTCGGTGAAGGCGGAGGCGAAGGCCTCGCTGTCGCCGCGGTTGGTGGCGTCGATGAAGGTGCGGATGGCGGCCGGGACCTCGACTGCGGTCATGGTGGTCTCCTTTCGGTCGGGCGTTTGCTGACGTAGGGCCGTCGGCGCTGCCGGCAGGCCAGGGCGTTGAGGGTGCCGGTGGCCTCGTCCGGCGTGCTCGGCGTGCCCCCTTCGGGGAGGGTGCTTCCCCCGAGCCCCTTTCGCCCGCGATCGGCGCCCCGTGCCCGCTCCCATCGTGGCGCCCGCCGGGTGGTCGGGCCATCAGTCATCCGACGGTGGATCACGGCGGTGGCCGGTCGGTCGCGGTACGAGGCCGGCCGATCGCGACAGGCCGGGGAAGAGTCGCGCTGCGCAGGTCCGCAGCGCAGGCACAGAGCAGCCGCTCACCCTGGGCCGGCCGCACCCGCGCCAGGTCGGACGGCCAGCGGCCCGCGGGCCGGTTGTCGGCCGTTCCGCGCAGGATCGAGCCGGCACGTCGACGGCGCAGACGTCGCCGTGGAAGTCGGTGCACCAGGTCGGCGGCGCTGCGGCGACCGCGGTGGGCACCGCCTCCGGCAGCCACCTTCCAGCCGGTGCGCACGGCTGCTTCGCTGAAGCGCCTGTCCTGGCCCCTTCCCGCCGCGGACGACCGCGCCACGCTCGGGAGACCGCTGCGCAGCCGCCACCAGTGGGGTCTCCCGGTGGGAGCGGCAGCCCGAGGAGCCCATCGGCCGGTGGGGAAGGGTGGGCGGTGCCTGCCGGGCGCCGACGAGCCTTCCGGGGACACACTGCCTCTGCGCAGGGCCTCAAGATCCTGGGTGTGCCCCGGCCGCGCAGGGCCGGCCGGCGGGCGGTCCTGTGCGGCCGGAGCGGTTCCGGTCGGCCTGCGCCGGCGGGCCGGGGGCCGACGGTGCCCGGGCAACCGGTCGGCAGGGCTTCAGCGGCGAACCTGGGGCGACGGCGCGGTGCCGTCGGCCGGGGCACGGTGGCTGAACGTCTCGCGCACCGCCCTGTGGCTCTGGACGGGATCCGTCACCTGCCGGACCGTGATCGGCCGGCAGTGTGTGGTGTCGTCGGCGAGCGGCACCGCGCCGAGCCGGGGGAGCGGCCGTCGAACCCGGCGACGATGCCCGGCACGGGGTCGGGACGACGGGCGCCACCGCGCGGGAGCGCACCGCGCCGAGCCGGGGGAGCGGTCGTCGAACCCGGCGACGGTGCCCGGCACGGGGTCGGGGCGACGGGCGCCACCGCGCGGGAGATCAGCCGGTCGGCCGCCTCGACCACGGTGCCGTCCTTGCCGCACGCGCGCCGCCTCGGTCCGGCGTCCGGCCCCGTCACCCGGAAAGGACCGTGTACGTGTGCTCCACCTCGGGCGGCGTCGCGAAGTGGGGACCTGCCAGGGCCCGCCACTGGCGGAAACCGTCGGAGGCGCGGAACGTCACGGTGTGGTGCTCCACGCTCTCCCAGCACACGACGAGGCGGTAGCGCCGCGGATGCTCCACGACGCGGTGCAGTGCGATCCCGCGGCAGCCGGCCGCGTCGAGGAACACCGGGATGGCCTCGGCAACCGCCTGCTCGAACGCCTCCTCGCTGCCGGGCCGGACATCGATCCGGGCGACCTCCGTGATCACGGCTGACCTCCCGTCCCGGTCTCCGGTTCGGCGGGCCGCGTGTGTTCGGCGTCGACGCGGGCGGTGGCCCCCGTCGCCACGATGGTCCGGGTGGCGTCCACCGAGGCATACGTCCACAGGATCCGCAGGGGGGCGGTCGTGGAGGCGTTGCGGAAGCGGTGCGGTGTACCGGCGGCGACGTACGTGGTGTCGTACGGGGACAGCCGGTGCTCGGTGCCGTCGATCTCCACCACCGCGTCACCCTCGAGGACGACGACGCTCTCCGCGCAGTC
This sequence comes from Streptomyces flaveolus, assembly GCF_000716535.1. Taxonomy (GTDB): domain Bacteria; phylum Actinomycetota; class Actinomycetes; order Streptomycetales; family Streptomycetaceae; genus Streptomyces; species Streptomyces flaveolus_A. The sequence continues at coordinate 125,468 of NZ_JNWV01000036.1, forward strand.
GTGGGTGTGCGGGGGGATCCCCGTGCCGGGTCCGAACAGGGTGATGCCGTTCAGGAAGACCTGCGCGCCGACCGCCCGGGTGACCAGGGGAGTGGTGCTGACCCCGCCACCGCGCTGGAACGCCGGCAGTTCGGCGGGGCGCAGGACGGCGGGCGGGAAGGAGCCGCAGGGTGCGGCGGGCGCGTGGTCCGCGGGGGAGGCGGACGGGGGCGTGGTGTTCATCGGGGGTTTGCTCCGTTCGGCGCGGGCCGGTCCGCCGTGGCGGGGCCGATCCACACGGTCTTGACGTTGACGAACTCGCGGATGCCCTCGAGTCCCAGCTCGCGGCCGTAGCCGGACTTCTTGATGCCGCCGAAGGGCAGTCGCGCATCGGAGGCGACCATGCCGTTGACGAAGACGGCGCCCGCGTCCAGCCGGCCCACGACGGTGCGGGCCCGCTCCAGGTCACCGGTCCACAAGGTGGCGGCGAGCCCGTACTCCGTGCGATTGGCCATGGTGATCGCCTCCTCGGCGTCCCGCACCCGGGTGACGGCGGCGAGGGGGCCGAAGGTCTCCTCGCCGAAGGCCGGCATGCCCGGTGTGACGTGGTCGAGCACGGTCGGTGGGTAGAACCAGCCGGGACCGGAGGGTGGTTCGCCGCCCAGTTTGAGTTCCGCGCCCGCGGCGACGCTGCGCAGGACCTGGCCGTGGAGGGTGTCGCGCAGGTCGGAGCGGGCCAGCGGTCCGATCGTGGTACGGCGCTCCGCCGGATGCCCGACGACCAGCGCCGCAGCGCCCTTGGTGAACGCGGCGACGAACTCCTCGGCGACGGACTCCTCGACGATGAACCGCTTGGCGTTGACGCAGCTCTGCCCGGCGTTGACGAACCGGGAGGCGACGGCCGTGGCTGCCGCCCGTTCCACGTCCGCGTCGGCGAGCACCACGAACGGGTCCGAACCCCCGAGTTCCAGAACCTGCTTCTTGAGGGCGGCGGCCGCCCGGGAGGCGACGGCGGCGCCGGCCCGCGGTGAGCCGGTCAGGCTGACCGCGGCGATGCGCGGGTCGGCGATCACGTCCGCCACCCGCTCGACCTCGATCAGCAGGGTGCCGCACAGCCCCTCGGGAGCCCCGGCCTCCCGGACTGCCCGCAGGACGGCCAAGGCGCACTGCGGCACGTTGTCGGCGTGCTTGAGCACCACCGCGTTGCCGGCGGCGAGAGCCGGTGCGGCACACCGGACGAACTGCCAGAACGGGTAGTTCCACGGCATCACGGCCAGGACGACGCCCAGCGGCTCGTACACCACGGCGCTCTCGGCCGCGTCGGAGTCCACGGGCCGGTCGGCGAGCTGGGCGGGGGCGTGTTCGGCGTAGTAGGCGCAGGTGGCCGCGCACTTGTCGATCTCGGCCTCCGCCTCGCTGATCGGTTTGCCCATCTCCGCGGTGATCAGCCGGGCGAAACCGTCCCTGCCCTCGCGCAGCACGTCGGCCAGCCGCCGCAGCAGGAACGTGCGCTCCGTGACGGTGCGGCGGCGCCAGGCGGCCTGGGCCGCGACGGCCCCGGTCAGCACCGCGTCCACCTCCCTGTCCGACGCGGGGGTGAAGCGGGCGAGTTCGACGCCCGTGGCCGGGTCTATCGAGGCGATCACGCGGCGGCCTCCACGGTGTTCTCGACGGCTTTGCGCACAGCGGTCGCGAAGGCGGCGGTGCCCAGGCTGCCGCCGATGTCGCGGGTGCGGGTGGCGGGGTCGTCCAGGACGGCGTCGACCGCGGCGCCGATCAGGGCGGCGGCGCGGCGGAGCCGGTCGTCGCCGTCCCGGTGTCCGCGCCAGTCCAGCAGCAGGGCGGCGGAGAGGATCAGGGACGTGGGGTTGGCGATGCCCTGGCCGGCGATGTCGGGGGCGGAGCCGTGCTGGGCCTGGGCGACGCAGATGGCGTCGCCCGCGTTGACGGATCCGCCCAGGCCCAGGCTGCCGGACAGCTCCGAGGCCTCGTCCGAGAGGATGTCGCCGAACATGTTGGTCGTGACGACGACGTCGAACCGCTCGGGACTGCGGATGAGCAGCGCGGCGGTCGCGTCCACGATGAGTTCCTCGAGTTCGACGTCGGGGAAGTCCGCCGCGACCCTGCGCACCTCGCGCAGGAACAGCCCGTCGGAAAGCTTGAGCACGTTGGCCTTGTGGACGGCCGTGACCTTCCTGCGGCGGCCCCGCGCCAGTTCGAAGGCGGCCCGGGCGACTCTCTCGCAGGCCCGGGCGCTGATCTTGCGCACCGACAGGGCGAGGTCCGCGTCCGGCATGAACTCACCGCTGCCCGCGTGCATGTTGCGGTCGGAGTAGAAGCCCTCGGTGTTCTCCCGCACGATGACGAGGTCCATGGGGGTCCGCAGGACGCTCAGTCCGGGGCGCGAGCGGCAGGGGCGGACGTTCGCGTACAGCTGGAAAGTGGTGCGTAGTTCGGCCGACGGGTTGATCCCGCCCTCGGCGCGCCCGGGGTACTCGTAGTGCGAGACGGGCCCGAGCAGCACGCCGTCCACCTCGGGAACGCGCTCGAGCACGCTGTCGGGGAGCGTGGTGCCGCAGGCCGTCAGGGCGGCGAGCCCGATGTCGCGGGTCTCGTAGTCCAGGCCGAGGCCGAGCCGTCGGTCGACGCCGTCGAGCACGTCGAGTGTCGCCCCGGTGATCTCGGGGCCTATGCCGTCACCGGGCAGGACCAGGATCTTCACGGACTGCCTTTCGTCGGAATGGTTATGACGTGCCGTCAGGTCGGCAGGGGAGTGGCGGACGCGGTGGAGTACGCATCACCGACTGTAGTACTCACTACGATCTGGTCGACTAGTTGATACATATGCTACAGATAGGGGTCGTGGCAACCCGCGGTGAAAGGGAAACCGTTGAAGACATCACAACCCGCCACGGCGGGCGCCCGGATCCTGCACCCGACCGAGTTCTTCCACTCCGGCGTGACGGCGTTCTTCGCCTCGCAGAGTGATCAGCGCTTCTCGTACTGCCTGTACGTGCCGACCGCCCATCAGCGGGCGACCGAGCCGCTGCCCCTCGTCGTGGTGGTGCACGGCACCAACCGCACGGCGGAGCGGTACCGCACGATGTTCCGGGAGTTCGCCGAGGAGCACGGCTGCGTCGTCCTCGCCCCGCTCTTCCCGGCGGGCGTCGCCGACCCGGGCGACCTGCACGGCTACAAGCGGCTGCTGCACCAGGGGATCCGCTACGACGCGGTGCTGCTGGACATCGTCGAGCAGATCGGCCGGCGCTACACCGTCGCCACCGAGCGGTTCCTGCTGCACGGCTTCTCCGGCGGCGGGCAGTTCGCGCACCGGTTCGCGTATCTGCACCCGGAGCGGCTCGCCGCCCTGTCCGTCGGCGCCCCGGGCCGGATCACCCGCATCGACCCGGACGTGCCGTGGTGGCTCGGTACCGCGGACGTGGCCGAGCGCTTCGGCCGGGAGATCGACCTCGTCACCCTGCGCACGGTGCCCGTGCACATGCTCGTCGGCGACGCCGACACCGACACCTGGGAGATCGCCGAACCCGGCCTGGACGCCGGGGGAGACACGCGCGTCGAGCGCATGACGGCCCTGCGCGACAACTGGGAGCGCCACGGCGTTCCGGTGCGCTTCGAGCTGATACCCGGGATGGGCCACAGCGGTTCGGCGGCTCTTCCCCATGTCCAGCGATTCTTCGCCGACGTTCTGACGGGTGGCGGGGCCTGAGCGGTCGTCAGGCGAACGCCCCGCCGCCGCCCAGCACACGCTCGGCGAAGCGCCGGCCGATGGTCCGGTAGCCCGCGGCGTTCGGATGGATGCCGTCCGGGATGTCTGTGGCGTCCCTCGGCCCCAGCAGCTCGCGCCCGTCGAGGTAGTACAGGCGGGGATCGCTGCGGCGGCGACCGCGCACGATCCGCTCCAGGGCCTCGCGGACCACGGGCAGGGTCAGCGGGGCGAGCGCGGTCTCCCCGGCGTCGCCCGGTTCCTGTCCGGCGACACCGGTTTCCTCCTCAGGATCACCTGGTCCCTCCCCGGGGCCACCCGGCGCGGCCACCCGACGGCCGTGGCCGGTGCCGGACGGGCCCGCGCCCGTGCCCGGCGGCGTGGCGCCGGCTGCGTCGGCGGACTCCAGGCGCGGGCAGAACACCGGTGACACCACCAGCAGCGGGATGTCCGGATGGCCCTCCCGCACGGTGTCGAGGAAGCCGTGCACGGCGGGCACGAAGGTGCGCGGTTTCAGCGCCGACTTGAGCACCGGGTTGACCCCCAGTTTCAGGCTGATCAGATCGGCCGGCAGGTCCCGGATCGTACGGGCGACGAAGGGATCCAGCATCCCGTTGCCCGCCATGCCCAGGTTCACGGGGTCCAGCGAGCCCAGCGCCGCCGCCACCGCCGGCCAGGTGCCGGTGGGCCCGTCGGCCTGGGTGCAGTGACTGATCGAACTGCCGTGGTGCACCCAGCGGCGCCGACCGGACGGCGCGGGCGGCGTCACCTCCGCGTCGGCACGCAGGGCGAGCAACTCGCACGGGGCCTGCTGGGGCAGCCACAGCTCGACCTCCTTCACGCCCGCGGGCAGGGCCCGGAACCGGACCGTGCCCGGCTCGCCGGCCACCTCCCGCGGACGGGCGCGCGCATGGGCCAGCCGCAGCACCTGTCCCACGGGCGCGACCGCCCGTGCCGTGAGCCGGCCGTCCACCACCAGGTCGAGCACCCCGGCGGACGTGGGTGCGGCCGTGCCGTCGAAGTGCCGCACGGTGGTGAGCAGATCGAGTTCCAGGGTGCGGGCCGCGGTGCGGAAGGCGAGCCGCACGCCGGACGGCATGGCCGCGACGAAGTCCATGAACGCGTCGGGATACTGCTCGCGCGTCCACGCCGGCAGGCGCCGGGGCAGCAGTCCGCCTCCGGGGCGCCGCTCCAGATCGAGCGCACCACGGAAGAGGACCGGGCCGTCGGCCAGGGCGATCTCATGCATGGGCCATGCCTCCGGTTCTGCCGGCGCCGGGCGACGACGGCTTCGGGTGTCCGCCGCCATCCGACCGTGCGCGCCGCCATCCGACCGTGCGCGCCGCCATCCGACCGTGCGCGGCGCGGTCCGACCGTGCGCGGCGCGGTCCGACCGTGCGCGGCGCCGGTCCGGCCGGGGACCGGTGGCGGTGCTCGGCAGCGGCACGACCCGCATGCGAGCGGACAGGCAGCGGGGGAGCGGTGGGCGCTGTGTGCCGGTGCGCGACGCACCGTACCGCGGGGGCGCGGTGGGCGGACGGCGGCCCTCGTCGTCGGGGCCGCCGCCTTCCGGTCAGAGCCTGATCGGGCCGGCGTCCACGAGCAGGGCGGGCGCGACGACGCTCTCCATGAACACCGCTTCGCCGCGCTCGCGGCGGCTGCCCACGGCCAGGACGGCGTCGAGGACCTCGTCCATACGGAAGGTGAGGCGCACCGACGGCTGCCAGGCGACCGGCACACCGCCGCGGATCCAGTACGTCGCGTCCCGCGTCGTGCCCGTGACCAGGGTGTCCTTGGGGTGCAGGATGCGCAGGTAGTCGAGCCGGCTGATCACCAGACCCTCGTCGCAGAGGCCGGCCAGCTCCTTCTCGGTGTGGTCGCCGCCGTCCAGCAGGAGATGAGAGGGCGAGGGGTCGGCGCCGAAGCGCCAGCCCGCCGGCACCGCGTGGCCGGTGGACACGCCGCCGGTCACGGCCGCGTGCCCGAGGTCCGACACGACCCCGGTGAGCACCCCGTTCTCGATCAGCCGGGTGGCCCGGCGCGGCGTGCCCTCCGGGTCGAAGCCGCTGGCGAGGCCCGCGGGGTCGGTGCCGTCGTCGGTGAGGGTGAGCAGTTCGCTGGTGACCCTGCCGCCCATGCGGCCGGCCACGGCGGTACGGCCCTCGGCGTATCCGGCGGCCCCCAGAGCCACGTAGCCGTAGGTCGCGAGCAGGGTGATCACGGCCTGCGGCCTGAGCAGGACCCGGAAGGTGCCCTGCACGGGCTCCCGTTCGGGCAGGTCCGCCAGGTCTTCCAGAAGCCGGTGGGCGACGTCGCCGGGGTCGATGCGGGCGGCGTCCCGGTGGACGAGGCGGATGCTCGAGGATCTGCCGTCGCGTTCGGCGATCGCCTGCAGGGACGCCTTGGTGAGGGTCTCCTCGCGGTAGAGGCCGTCGTGATCGGCGACCACCCGGTGCACGACGTCGTGCCGGATGGAGCCGCCGAGCAGGGCGGCACCGGCCAGACCGTCCTTGACCGTGCTGAACCAGGCGTGGCGCTCCGCGGGGCCGGCGTCGAGCGTGGAGACGCCGACTTCCGGCCGGGCCGCGGGGACGGAACCCGGTGTGGCCTGCCGTGCGCCGGACGCGGCCGGCAACAGGGCGAGGGCCGCGTCGAGCTGGGCGGACAGGGCTCTGACCGCACCGGGGTCGAGGGTCTCCAGGGTGCCCAGGGCGGTCCTGCCCCGCCGGGTGAGCCGTACGCGCACCCGCAGGCGTTCCTCGCTGTGCTGGGCGGTGATCCGGGACCGGGCGTAGCGGAGCAGGCCCGTGCGTTCCTGGGCGAGGTCGAGGTGGGTGCCCCGGCCCAGGATGTCGAGCGCGGTGCGGACCTCGCGGGGATCGATGCTCATCGGGTGCCTATCTGGACGTCGCGGAAGCGGGCGGGGACCGTGCCGTGCCCGATGTGGGCGACCTGGAGGGGCTCGCCCTTGTTGCACGACGGGATGCCGTGGACCTGGAACTCGTCCTGGTTGCCGAGGGAGTCGCAGCCGGCCCAGAACCGCGGCGTGACACCGGAGTAGGTGCAGTTCTTCAGCAGGCGTCCGAGCCGCCCGTCGCGGATCTCCCACCCGGCCTCCGCGCCGAGCCGGAAGGACAGGCGCTGGTCGTCGATGGAGACGCTCTTGGTCATGTCCATCAGGACGCCGCGCTTGGTGGTGGCGATCATCTCGGCGAGCGAGGAGTCTCCCGGTTCCAGGCAGAGGTTGGTCATCCGGACCAGCGGGATGCGCTGCCAGCCGTCGGCCCGGGCCGCCCCCGAGGACTCCTGGCCGAGGGCGGCGGCCGACTCGCGGCCGGAGAGGTAGCCGGTGAAGATGCCGTCCTTGACGAGTTCGGTGCGCTGGGCGGCGACGCCCTCGTCGTCGAACGCGTAACTGCCCAGCGCCCCGGGGATGGTGGCGTCGGCGTGGACGGAGACGAGGGGGGAGCCGAAGCGGAAGGTGCCGCGGCGGTCGGGTGAGGCGTAGGTGCCGCCGGCCAGGCTCACCTCGGAGCCGAGCGCGCGGTCGGCCTCCATGGGATGGCCCGCGCACTCGTGCAGCACCATGGCGAGCTGGGCGCCGGTGACCACCAGGGTCGTGGTCTCGTCGGGGCACTGGGGCGCCGACAGCAGGGCGACGGCTTCCGCTCCGACCCGCGCGGCCTCCTCGACCAGGCGCAGGGCGGGGATGTGCTCGTAACCGGCGGTGGCGAAGTGGCCGCGCTGTCCGCGGATGGATCGGGGCACCGCCTGGGGGAACGAGCGGCGCTGGACGTCGTCGCCGTCGGACGCGACCACCATCAGCCCGCCGCCGCTCTCGGTGATGGTCTGCTCGATCAGCGCGCCCTCGGTGTTGGCGAAGACCTTGTCGTCGCGGAAGAAGTCCATCGACGCCTCGATCTGCCGGACCAGCGGCCCGGCGGTGCGGGCCTCGGCGACCGCCGCGTCCAGCAGGTCGAGCTTGGTGGAGAGCGACACCGTGAACGGGTCGACGACCATCGGCGAGGACCAGCGTGCGCGGGTGGTGACGGGCTGGCCGAGCGGGATCTTGGCCCCGCCCCCGCCCCCGCCGCCCGCCGCCCGGGCCTGCGCGACGGCTTCGGTGACGGCGGCATTCAGGCCCTCGAGGTCCAGGCGGTGCGTGGCCGCGAAGCCCCAGTGTCCGCCGACGACGACCCGCACACCGACGCCGAGCGAGGTCTCCCGCATGACGTCACCGGGGCCGTTGTGCTCGACGAGGACCAACTCGTGGGTACGGTCGACGACGCGGACGTCCGCGTAGGCGACGTCCCTGGGCAACAGGCCCAGGACCGTCTCCGCAGTGTCTTTCACAGCGTGTCTTCCCCTTCGATCGGGGTGCGGCGCCGGCCAGGGCCGGGCGGGCACCGGGTAGGGCGTGCGCGGAGGCTTCCAACGGCCAGGCGCGCCCTCGAAGGTAGCGTTCGCTACAGACATTGACAATGAGTGTTGTGGACGCTTCAGAGAGTTCTGATGGATTTCACTACATCTATTGACTGTCCTTGTAGTGGTTACTACGTTTCCACCACCCGGCGGGGCCGGTTCCCGGTGGAGCCCGCCCGTCCCCCACCGAGCCGGCAGACAGCGCCCTCACCCGCCCCAGGAAGTTCTCATGCCCGAGCAACTCCTCTTCATCGACCTGACGAGTGCCGATCCCCGAGAGCGCGGCCGGCAGTACGGCTCTGCCGCACGCGAACTGATAGCACGCTCCGTCGACTTCTACGCGGAACTGTTCCAGCGCACCGCGGGCCTGCGGTGGGAGGAGGCCACCGCCCGGGCCCGCGCCTGGGTACCCCTCGTCGACGACTATCTGCCCGGCATCCTCGACGAGATCCGCGGCATCGCCGAGGGCGCCGAACGGGACTTCGAGGAGATCCTCGCCCTCAACGCCCGGTTCGAGCTCAGCCAGTCCAACCCCTTCGACGACAAGGCCGACGAGGGCTGCACGTCCTTCGCACTGCTGGCCCAGGCCAACGGTGTCGGCCATGTGCTGTGCGGTCAGAACTGGGACTGGCGCGAGCGGGTCGCCGACACCGTCGTCGTCCTGCGCGTCCAGCAACCCGGCCGGCCGACGTTCATCTGCCAGACCGAGGCCGGCCAGGTCGGCCGGCACGGCGCCAACTCCGCCGGCCTCGCCCTCAACGCCAACGGCCTCGGCGGTGGCTTCGAGACCGGGCTCAGCGTGCCCGGTACCTTCGTCCGCCGCAAGATCCTGGAGTCATGGGACGTGTACGACGCGCTGCGGGCCGCGTTCCAGGTCACCCAGTCCGCCCCCAGCAACCTCCTCATCACCCACCGCGACGGCTTCGCGATCGACCTGGAGACCACGCCGGGCCGGCACGGCTGGATGTACCCCACCGACGGACTCCTGGTCCACGGCAACCATTTCCAGGCCTTCGTCCCGCCACAGATCGAGGGGACGTACCGGCCCTTCTCCGTCGACTCCCTCTTCCGCGTCCCCCGCGTCACCGACGGCCTGCGCGCCGCCCGGACCATCACCTCCAGCTCCGCGCTGCGGGCTCACGTGCGCGAAGTGATGAGCGACCACTTCGCACATCCCAACGGGGTGTGTCAGCATGCCGATCCACGGCGCCACGAGGCCGACCGCTACCAGACGGTGGTCTCCAGCCTGGTGGACCTCAGCACCGGCGAGTACCTGCTGACCGCGGGTCTGCCGTGCGAGAAGGCGTACGTGCAGGCGCCCTGGAACCTGTACGACGGCCCCGCGGCACCCACCCGCCCGGCATGGGGCCAGTCGTCGTCCCCCGCTCCGCACACAGCCGCCCACACGGGCTGACCGCCCGGCGACGGCACCGCATCCCCTCGTCCCCGTCCCTCACCCCTGGAGCCTCGATGCCCCGCGCCCTCAGTCCGCGTCCGCCGAGACGGTCCACCGGCCTCCTCGGCGCCCTCCTCACCCTCGCCGTGTTCACCGCAGGCTGCGGCGGCACCGCCGGTTCCGTCGCCAAGGACGACGGCGGTGCCGGTGGCGGCAAGCAGGCCGCCCGTCCCGAGGCCCGGCCGAACAGCGCCAGCTGCGGCAAGGACTCCCGCACCATCAAGCACGACCTGGGCACCACCACGGTGACCGGCAAACCCAAGCGCGTCGTCGCCCTCGAATTCTCCTTCGTGGACGCCCTGGTGAACGCCGGCGTCAAACCCGTGGGCATAGCCGACGACGGCAAGCCCGAGCGCATCCTCAAGCCGCTGCGCGACGCCGTCGGCCACTACACCTCGGTAGGTCTGCGGCAGTCCCCCAACCTCCAGGTCATCAAGTCCCTCAAACCCGACCTCATCATCGCCGACAGCCAGCGCGACGCCGCGGTCTACGCACAGCTGAGGAAGATCGCGCCCACGGTCGCCCTGGCCAGCAACGCCGCCGACTACGACCGGGTGATGAACAGCGAGGTGGTGGTCGGCGAGGCGGTGGACGCGTGCGATCGGATGACGGCGGCCCTCGCCGAGCACCGCAAGACCATGGCCGCCCTCAAGGCCCGGGTCCCCAGCGGTGACAAGCGCAGGATCGTCTTCGCCATCACCTACGACAAGGGTGTCAGCGCCCAGACCCAGCGAGCCTTCGCGCCCACCGTCCTGCGCGGTCTGGGACTGACGACCGTGCCCTCCACCGACGGACAGGACGCCACCCTGAGCATGACCCTGGAGTCCATGGTCACCACCGCTCCCGACGTCCTGTTCATGGCACGCAACACCCCCAGGACCCTCAGCGACCAGTGGCAGTCCAGCGAGTTGTGGAAGCGCATCCCGGCCGTGAAGAACAAGGCCACCTACGTGGTCGACGGCAGCGTCTGGTCCAAGGGCCGGGGGACCCTCGCCGCCGAGACGATCGCCCGCGAGGCGATCGAGAAGCTGTTCCCCGCCTCATGAGCGCCCCGGCAGCCGCAGTGAAGTCGTCCCTGGCCGGCCCGGCCGGCCGGGGACGGGACCCGCGGCTCGTCCTCGTGGCCGTCGCGGTCGCCGGCCTGGGCCTGCTGGCCGTCGGCATGCTGTGGGCCCTCTCCCTCGGCAGCGAACGGATCGGCTGGTCCTCGGTCGCGCACGCGTGGTTCTCGGCGGACTCCCCGGCCGAGCAGATCGTACGGACCATCCGGATGCCGAGGGTGCTGCTCGCGGCCCTGGTCGGCGCCAACCTCGCCGTTTCCGGCGCGGTGATGCAGGCGATCACGGCCAACCCGATCGCCTCACCCGACATCATGGGCGTCAACGCCGGCGCCGCCGTGGTCGTCGTCGCGGCCATCACCGTCGTGCCGTCGATGGCCGGCGCCCCCTCCATCCTCCTCGCCTTCGGCGGCGCGGCGGCGGCGGGCATCACGGTGATGGTCCTGGCCGGCATGGGGACGGGCAAGGTCAGCCCGGTCCGGCTCGCGCTGGCCGGAGTGACCGCCAGCAGTCTGCTGGTCTCCCTCACCCAGGTACTGGTCATCTTCCACGAGAACGACACGCAGTCGGTGCTGTTCTGGCTCGTCGGCGGCGTCAACTTCGCCCAGTGGCACGACCTCACCACCGCCCTGCCCTGGACGGCCGCCGGGCTGCTGGTCGCCATGGCGCTGGCCAAGTCGCTCAACATCCTCGCCCTGGGCGAGGACATGGCCCGCGGCCTGGGCCAGCACGTGGAACGCACCCGGGCGCTGGGCGCCGCCGTGGTCATCGTGCTGTGCGGCGCCTCGGTCGCGGTGGCCGGACCCATCGCCTTCATCGGGCTGATCGCGCCGCACATCACGCGCAGACTCGTCGGCTCCAACCACCTGCGGGTCCTGCCCGTGGCGATGCTGGTCGGGGCCGTCCTCACCGTCTACGCCGACATCGGCTCCCGCTATGTGAACCCACCCTTCGAGGTACCCACCGGCGTGGTGACGGCTCTCGTCGGGGCACCGATCTTCATCTATCTCGCCCGACGGCAGAAAGTCACGCGATGACCGTCAACGTAGCCGTGGGACGACCCGTGCGCCGCACCGTCGTCGCGGCCCGCAGACCCTGGATCCTGGTCGGCTCGCTCCTCGTGCTGGCCCTGATCGGCAGCTTCGTCAGCCTCACGATCGGGGCCACGCCCATCCCGTTCGCCGATGTCCTCACCGCACTGGCCGGGCGGCGCAGCAGCGACGCCGCCGAGGTCGTCCTCGACTTCCAGCTGCCGCGGGTGCTGCTGTGCTGGGTGGTCGGCATCGGCCTCGCCGTGTCCGGCGGGGTGATGCAGGGAGTGATCCGCAACCCCTTGGCCGCGCCCGACATCGTGGGCGTCACCAAGGGCGCCGGCTTCGCGGGCATGCTGCTCGTGCTGACCCTGCCGTCCGCGTCCGTCGCCCTGGTCCCGCCCGCGGCCTTCGCCGGGGGCCTGATCGGAGCCGGAATGGTGTACGTCTTCGCCTACCGGCGCGGGGTCTCCCCGGTCCGGCTCGCGCTGGTGGGCATCGCCGTCAGCGCCACCTTCGAGGCGGGCATCCGGTACCTGCTGGTCAAGTACCCCCTGGACGTCAACGCGTCCCTGATCTGGCTCACCGGCAGCCTCTTCGGACGGTCGATGGAGACCGTGTGGATGGCGCTGCCGTGGATCGCCGTGCTCGTCCCGGTGGTGCTGATGCTGGCGCGGCGGCTGGACGTGCTGGGACTCGGCGACGACCTGGCGACCGGGCTCGGCGAACCCGTCGAGCGCACGCGCCGCCGCCTGCTGCTGCTCGCCGTGGCCCTCGCCAGCGTATGCGTCGCCGTCGCCGGGACCATCGCGTTCGTCGGTCTGATCGCACCTCACATCGCCCGCCGCCTGGTCGGAGGCCGGCACCTGGTGCTGCTGTCGGCAGCGGCCATGACCGGCGTGCTCCTGATGCTGCTCGCGGACACCGTGGGCCGCGGCATCGCCCCGCCCCTGGAGATACCCGCGGGCGTGGTCACCGCCGTCATCGGCGGACCGTACTTCCTCTATCTGCTGGTCAAGCTGGGCAAGTAGGAGCGACCGATGAGACTGCAGGCGCACAACGTCCAACTCGCCTACGACACCCGCGTGATCGCCGAGGATCTCTGCCTGGCCGTTCCGGACGGCAAGGTGAGCGTCCTGATCGGGCCCAACGGCTGCGGCAAGAGCACGGCGCTGCGGGCACTCGCCCGGCTGCTGCCGCCGCGCGCCGGCCAGGTGGTGCTGGACGGCAAGTCCATCCAGAAGACACCGACCCGTGAGGTGGCCCGGCTGCTGGCGATCCTGCCCCAGGTGCTCACCGCGCCCGAGGGCATCACCATCGAGGACCTGGTGGCGTTCGGGCGTCATCCGCACCGCTCGTCGCTGAAGGTCCCCTCGGAGGCCGACCGTGAGGCCGTCGAGTGGGCCATGGAGGTCACCGGGGTCGCCGACATGCGGCACGCCCATGTGGACCAGCTCTCCGGCGGCCAGCGGCAGCGGGTGTGGATCGCCCTGTGCCTGGCCCAGGAGACCGGCATCATCCTGCTGGACGAGCCCACCACCTACCTCGACGTCGCCTACCAGCTCGAGGTGCTGGACCTGCTCGCGGACCTCAACCGGGACCACGGCACGACGATCGCGATGGTCCTGCACGACTTCAACATGGCCGCGGAGTACGCCGACCACATCTTCGTGATGCACTCCGGCGCGCTCGTCGCCGAGGGGACCCCCGTGGACGTCCTCACCCCCGAACTCATCCAGCGGGTCTTCGGCGTGGAGTCACGGGTCGTCGACCACCCCGTCAGCGGCAAGCCGCTGTGCATCCCCGTGCGCCAGGAACGGACCACCCGCCCGGCGCCTGGCCGGCGCGGCGCCCGCGCGATGGCGGCCGGCGCCACCTGAGCGTCCGCCGCACACCGGTACCCGCGCGCAACGCCGGCCGGTGGCGCCTCCTCCCCGGGGGCGTACACCGCCGCTCCCGCGGATCACCCTCTGCCCTCTTCGGCCTCCGCCCCTCCTTTCGCGTGCCCCGCGCACCACGAGAACGGATCACCGCGTATGTCATCGACCGTCGACAGCCGCCTGCCCGAACTGCACCACGCCCACCGGGATGTGACGGGCGGCTGGCTGCGCCCCGCCACCTTCGGCGTGATGGACGGCCTCGTCTCCAACTTCTCCCTCGTCGCCGGTGTCGTCGGTGGCGGCGCCCCCGCCCACACCGTGATCCTCACGGGCCTGGCCGGACTGGCCGCGGGCGCCTGCTCCATGGCCACCGGCGAGTACACCTCCGTCTCCTCCCAGCGTGACCTGGCCCACGACGAGATAGCGATCGAACGACGCGAACTCGAGACCAATCCCGACGAGGAGCTGCGCGAACTGACCCTGATCTACGAGGACAAGGGGCTGCGCCCGGAACTGGCCGCCGAGGTCGCGCGCGAGATCACCGCCCAGCCCGAGGTGGCCTGGCGCGTGCACGTGCGCGAGGAACTCGGCATCGACCCCGACGACCTGCCCTCGCCCTGGACGGCGGCCGCCTCGTCGTTCGCGGCCTTCGCGGTCGGCGCCCTCGTGCCGCTGCTGCCGTTCTTCCTCGGTGCGGTGGGCATTCTCCCGGCGCTCGTCGTCAGTGCCCTGGCGCTCGTCGTGACCGGCGGCGGCATAGCCCGGCTGACGGCACGTCCGATGTGGTTCGGCGGGCGCCGGCAGCTGCTGCTCGGCGGCCTGTCCGCCGCGGTGACCTACGGTGTCGGTCTGCTCGTCGGGGCGAGCGTCTCATGACCGGGCCGATCGCTCACCGCAGCGGCGGTGTGACCGGTGCGGCGCCTGCCCTGCGTACCGTCGCCCTGGTCAAGCAGGTACCGCGGGAGGGCGGTTCGGGAGACCTCGGCCCCGACGGCCGGCTCCGGCGCACCGCCGGGGAGGCGGAGATGAACCCCTGGTGCCGGCGTGCCGTGGCCCAGGCCGTCCGGCTCGCCGCCGGGCCGGGCGGCCGCAGCTCCGTCGTCACCATGGGGCCCTCCCGCGCCGTGGACGTCCTGCGCGAGGCCCTCGCCTGCGGCGCCGACGAGGCGCTGCACCTGACGGATCCCGCCTGGGCCGGCGCCGACTGCCTGGTGACGGCCCGGGTACTGGCCGCCGCCGTCGACGCCCACACCGGCGCCGATGTGATCCTCGTCGGGCGCAGTTCCGTCGACGGCAACACCGCCGCCGTCGGACCCATGGTGGCCGAGCTGCTCGGACTGCCCTTCGTCGGGGCGGCCCTGGAGATCGACGTGGCCGAGGAGGACGGCGTCCGCGTGCTGCGCACCACATTGCAGTCCGACGAAGGGCTGCGCAGCGTGCAGGTGGCCCTGCCCGCCGTGGTCGCCGTCGCCGAGCGCTCGTGCCAGCCGGCCAAGGCAGCCGCCGACACCTGGCCCGGCACCGACCGGGTCCGCACGCTGACCCGAGCCGGCCTCGGACACGCCGGCCCCCTGCGCAGCCCCACCCGGGTGACCGGGTCGCGGCGGCAGGCGCGGTCGCGCACACCGGTGCTGTTGTCCGGCACCCCCGAGGAGCAGGTGGAGCGCGCGCTCGACCTGTGGCGGTCCCGGACGGGGCCGTCCGCCGCGACCGCCCCTGCCTCCCCGGCCGTGCCACCGCGCCGCGTCGGTCCGTCCGGCCGGGTCCTGGCCCTGACCGGGCCCGCGGAGACCGCCGAACCACGGGCCCTGCTCGGCGAGGCCGCCGCCATCGCCGCGCACTTCGGCGCCCAGGTGACCGCCGTCGTCCAGCCGGGCACCGACACCGGCGCGTTCGCGTCGTGGGGTGCCGACGAACTGCTGGTGCTCGACGGGGACGCGGCACGGCCGGCGGTGGCCGTGCTGCACGACTGGATCACCGCCCACGGCCGGCCACTGGCCCTGCTGGGCGCCGCACGCTCGTGGGAACGGGAGGTGCTCGGACGGCTCGCCGCACGCCTGGACAGCGGCCTGATGTCCGACCTCGTCGCCGTGGAACCCCGAACCGACGGCACCGGTGCTCCCCGCTTGGCCGGCACCAAGCCGTCCGGCCAGGCCACCCTCGCGGAGATCGACAGTCTCGGACCCGTACAGATCGCGACACTGCGCACCGGCAGCCTGCCCCTGCGGACCCCGCGGGCCGTCGCCGGAGCGCTGCCCACGCGGCAGGTCGACGTGCCGCCGGACCCCGCCCTGCAGGCGGGCCCGCTCAAACCGGACGGTGACTACGACGCCCTGGAACGGGCCCGGACAGTCATCGGCGTGGGCCAGGGGGTGGATCCGCAGCGGTACGCGGAGCTGGAACCGTTGCGGCTGCTGCTGGGTGCGGAGCTGGCCGCCACGCGCAAGGTGACCGACACCGGCCGGCTGCCCCACTCGAGGCAGCTGGGGATCACGGCGCGCGCCATCGCCCCCGAGCTGTACCTGGCGCTGGGCGTCTCCGGCAGCACCCGGCACATGAGCGGCGTGGAGCGCGCGACGACCGTGCTGGCAGTGAATCACGACCCCACCGCGCCGGTCTTCGCGCAGTGCGACATCGGCATCGTCGCCGACTGGGCGGCCGCCGTACGCGCCCTGTGCGCGGCCCTGGCCAAGCGCGGGGCGGCGACCGGCGAGCGACCCGCCGAGCCGGGAGACTAGCCTTGCGGCATGGCAACCGACATCCGCACCGAGCCGACCGCCACCGATCCGACGCGGGGCCCCTGGCTGCTGTTGATCTACCGCGTCCCCAACGAGTCGTCGGGGGCGCGCGTGGCGGTGTGGCGGCAGCTGAAGCGGCTGGGCGGTTTCTATGTGCAGCAGGCGGTGTGCGTCCTGCCCGACCGCGGGGACCTGAGGGAGAAGCTGACCCGGGTGCGCGACCGCATCGACGAGCTGGGGGGCTCCAGCGTCTTCCTGACCCTCACCGATGTGGAGGAGGACGCCCGCGTCCAGTTCGTCGAGGGACTGCGTGGCCAGTCGGCGAAGGAGTACGCGGAGATCGTCGAGGAGTGCGAGACGAAGTTCTTCAAGGAGATCGAGTTCGAGCGCTTCCGCGGCAACTACACCTTCGAGGAGGCGGAGGAGATCCGTCAGGACCTCGAGAAGCTCAAGCGCTGGCTGGGCAAGGTCGAGTCCCGGGACTGGATGGACGCCGACGGCAAGGAGCTGGCCCGGCAGAAGGTCGCCGAGTGCGAACGCATGCTGGAGGAGTTCGAGGCGGACGTCTATGAGAGGACCGTCAGCGACGTGGGATGATCCGCCGTCCGGTGAGGGCGGCGGCTCACGCGCGGCGCCGTCCGCCTCTGCGCCCGCCCGCGTGGGCCCTGGCCGCGACGTGTGCGTCGAGCAGCTCCCTGAGCTGGTTGCGCTTGTCGAAGGTCTCCATCGCGCGCTGCTCGTCGCGCGCCGCCACGGCCAGCGTGAGCGCCTCCAGCACGATGAGGAACATGCTCTGCCCGCCGTACATCTCCGGGCGCCCCGTGGGGGCGGACAGCACGGCGTCGGTCCGCTCCTGCAGCGCTTCGCGCAGCGTGTCGGTCAGCAGGACGACCCCCGCCCCCGTGTCCGCGGCGTGCTGGAGGGTCACCTCCAGCTCGGGCCGGATGCGGTTCTGCGCGATGACGAGGACCACGTCGTCGGGGCCGAGCGGCAGCAGCCGGTCCACCAGCTGGAACCCGGTCTCCGAAGCGGGCCGCGCCCGGTAGCCGAGCCGGTTGAGACGGGTCACCGTGTACTCGACCAGGCTCGCGTCCCCGCCCAGGCCCCACACCAGGGTCTCGTGGGCGCCGGCGACGAGTTCCACCGCGGTGCGGAAGGCCGCCGGGTCGAGAGTGCGCCCCAGTTCGTTGAGCAGCTCCGCCCGTTCGGCGAGCAGGCTGCCCACGACGCCCTCGGGGCCCTCGCTGAAGTTGCTGATCGTGTTGTGCAGCAGGTGGGTGGGCGTCAGGAGCGTGCCGAGATGCTCCTGCAGGGTGCGCTTGAGCCCTGGAAGGCCTTCGAAACCAAGGGACTTGGCGGTGCGGACGACGCTCGCGTCACTGGTGCCGGTGGCCGTGGCGATCTCCTCGGCGGAGGAGAACGCCGCCTGCTGGGGATGTTCGCACAGGTAGGTGGCGACCTTGCGCTCGGTGGGGGTGAGCGAGTCGTAACGTGCGGTCACCCGCTCCTGGAGGGTCGAGAGTTTGCGGGCAGCGGCGGTCACGGCTCTCCTCGGCTCGCCGGCGAGTGGTGTGTAGCGGATACTACGCGCCGGGAACGGTTCACGACAAAGAGTCGGCGGCCGGGCCGGGAGTCCGCTCCCGGCCCGGCCGCCGACCCGCGTCGCAGGGGTCACGACGATCCGGGCCGTACGTCGATGATCAGGCTGACGGTGAAGGCGGCCATCAGCAGGACGCCCCCGAGCACGGCCAGTCCGGCGTCTGCGAAAAGGCCGATGGACAGGGCCACCAGCAGCAGCGCCAGGGCCAGCACCACGGCGACCGCGATCTTCCAGTCGTCGCCGACGATGAAGTCGTACCAGAACCGTCCGAAGGATTTCAGCAGGCTCATCACGCGTTCTCCTCGATCGGTCCGGCGGCGGCCGGCGTGCTGGTGCTGGACGTGCGCAGGGCCGCCACGAGGCCTCGGCTCAGCAGGAACCACGCGGCCAGCAGGACGAGGAGGGCCAGGTCGCCGCCCGGCCACTCCAGACTCTCCCGGCCGGCCCGGAAGATGCCGGTCCCCTCCACGACCCAGTAGGTGCCGAACGAGGCGAGCAGCAGTCCGACGCCGTACTTGAGCAGGTTCTCGTCGATCATCGACAGCGGGCGGCGCACGGCGAACGCGATGCCGAGCACGACGACCACGGCGGCCAGGGCACCCACACTCGCCGCGGGCACGTTGTCCGCGTTCAGTCCGAAGGTGATGACGATGAAGACGACCTCCATGCCCTCCAGGAACACGCCCTTGAAGGACACCATGAAGGAGAACATGTCGAGCCGGCCGGTGCGCTGCCCGGCGGCCTCGGCCGCTTCCACCTCCTCGCGGTAGATGGCGTCCTCGTCGTGGATGGCCTTGCGGCCCGACGAGCGCAGGATCGCCTTCCTCAGCCACTGCAGGCCGAATATCAGCAGCAGGCCGCCGATGACCAACTGCAGTGCCGCTTCGGGGAACCAGCGCTCGAGCGCGTAACCGGCGATCGAGGTGACCACGGCGAGCAGGGCCAGGGCGGCGGCCACTCCGGTGAGTGCCGAACGCCAGCTGCGGGTGTAGCCCATCGCCATGACGATCGTCGTCGCTTCGACCATTTCCACGAAGCAGGCGACGAAGGTCGCGGCGATGAGTCCCCAGGTTGCCGCATCCACGGCGGCTCCTCTCTCGGGTGTGCGAAACATATGTTGCATCGCTACGCTAGTTTCGTGAAGCAGATGTTGTCAATCATTGTGGGGAGGGTCCCCGAACGGGCTGACGCCCCGTCAAGAACGGAAGGAAGTTGCGCGAATGGACCACCTCGAGGGCGGACGGAACCGCTTCGGCACCGCGGACGTGCTCACCGTCGGTGGCGAGGAACACGCGATGCACCGGATCTCCGGCATCGCGCCGCCCGACTGGCCGTACACGATCAAAATCCTGTTGGAGAACCTGCTGCGCCACGAGGACCGCGGGGCGGTGACGCCTGATCAGGTCCGGTCACTGCTCGCCTGGGGCTCCCCGGACTCCTTCGCGCAGGCCGTCGACATCCATCCGGCGCGCGCCTTCCTGCACGACACCAACGGCGTGCCGGCCCTCGCCGACCTCGCCGCGCTGCGTACCGCCGTCGCCGAGCGCGGCGGCGATCCCGCACGCGTCAACCCGGTCGTACCCGTCGAGCTGACGGTCGACCACTCGGTCGTCGCCGACGTGACGGCGCGGGCGGACGCGGCCGAGCGGAACGTGGCACTGGAGTACGAGCGCAACGCGGAGCGGTTCCGGTTCCTGAAGTGGGGCCGCGGCGCGCTGCGTGACGTGGTGGTGGTACCGCCGGGCACCGGCATCATGCACCAGATCAACCTCGAACACCTGGCGCGCGTGGTCATGGCCCGCGACGGCTGGGCCTTCCCCGACCTCTGCCTCGGCACCGACTCGCACACCACCATGGTCGGCGGCCTGGGCACGCTGGGCTGGGGCATCGGCGGCATCGAGGCCGAGGCCGCCATGCTCGGCCAGCCCCTGTCCATGCTGATACCGCCCGTCGTGGGCGTACGGCTCGACGGCGAACTGCCCGGGGGCGCCACCGCCACGGACCTGGTCCTGACCCTCACCGAACTCCTGCGTCGGCACGGCGTGGTGGGCAAGTTCGTGGAGTTCCACGGCCACGGCGTGGCCCGTCTCTCCCTCGCCGACCGGGCCACCCTCGCCAACATGGCCCCGGAGTACGGCGCGACCTGCGGCTACTTCCCGATCGACGACGAGACCCTGCGCTATCTGCGGTTCACCGGCCGGACCTCCGGGCACGTGGCCCTCGTCGAGGCCTACGCGAAGGAACAGGGCCTGTGGCACCTGCCGGACGCGCCGCCGCGGTACACGGAGACCCTTCGGCTCGACCTCGCCACCGTCGTGCCGTCACTCGCGGGCCCGAGCCGCCCGCAGGACCGTGTGCCGCTGAACCAGGTGCGCGCCGCGGTGCGCGACACACTGCGCGAGCGGACCGGCGCCCGTCAACCGGGAAGCGCCACCCCGGCGTCCCACGGCACGCCCGAGCAGGTCACGGACGCCGCCGTCGTGATCGCCGCGATCACGTCCTGCACCAACACCGCCAACCCCTCGGTGATGGTCGGCGCGGGACTGCTCGCCCGCAACGCCGTCGCCCGCGGACTGCGCAGCAAGCCGTGGGTGAAGACCAGCCTGTCGCTCGGGTCCCGCGTCGTCATGGACTACCTGGACGCCGCGGGGCTGACGCCGTACCTGGAGCAGCTGGGCTTCCACCTGACCGGCTACGGCTGCATGACGTGCATCGGTGCCTCCGGCCCCCTGGCCGACGGCGTGGGGGAGACGGTGCGCGAGCAGGACCTCACCGTCGCCGCGGTGCTCTCCGGGAACCGCAACTTCGAGGGCCGCATCCATCCCGAGGCGCGCATGAACTTCCTCGCGTCACCTCCCCTCGTCGTGGCCTACGCCCTCACCGGAACGGTCGACACGGACCTGACCAGCGACCCTCTCGGCACCGGACAGGACGGACGCCCGGTCCTGCTGAGGGACATCTGGCCGAGCGCCGACGAGATACGGCAGGTCATCACCTCCACCGTCAGGCCGGACATGTTCACCCGCGCCTACGCGGACGTGTTCACCGGCGATGCGCGCTGGGAAGCCCTCGACGCGCCGCCGGGCGAGCTCTTCGACTGGCCGGACGACTCCACCTACTTGCGCCGACCGCCGTTCCTGGACGCGGTGGGCGACGAACCCGACCCGGTCGCGGACATCCGTGGCGCGCGGGTACTGGCCAGCCTCGGCGACTCCGTGACCACGGACCACCTTTCGCCGGCCGGCGCCATACCGCCGCAGAGCCCGGCCGGGCGTCACCTCGTCGCGCGCGGCACACCGCCCACCCGGCTCAACACCTACGCCTCACGGCGCGGCAACCACGAGGTGATGATGCGCGGAGCTTTGGCCAACGTCCGGCTGCGCAACCGGCTCGTCCCAGGTACCGAGGGCGGCTTCACCCGCGACTTCACCGCCGGCGGAGCGGTCACCACGATCCACGACGCGGCCGCCGCCTACCGCGCTGCCGGCATCCCGCAGATCCTGCTGGCCGGCAAGGAGTACGGGACCGGATCGTCCCGCGACTGGGCTGCCAAGGGCCCTGCGCTGCTCGGGGTGCGAGCCGTCCTCGCCGAGTCCTTCGAGCGCATCCACCGCTCCAACCTGGTGGGGATGGGCATCCTGCCCCTCCAGTTCCTTGCCGGCGACAGCGTCACAGCGCTCGGACTCACCGGGGAGGAGGTGTACGACGTCATCGGCCTCGCGGCGGCGCTCGAGGACGGTGCCGGCGGTGCCGCGCCCACCCGCACCGTGCGGGTGCGGGCCGGCGGGCGGACCTTCCGGGCCGCCGTGCGCCTGGACACACCCCGCGAGGTGACCCACTACCGTCACGGCGGCATCCTGCCCTACGTGCTGCGCGGGATCACCACGCGGACCGGCCAAGGCGAGGCATGAGCGCGGCACGCCGAGCAGCCTGGCGAGACACGGGCCGATGCGACACCCGCGGCCACCTCTCGACGTCCTCCGGCCCCGGCGCGGGCGGCAACGGCCCGATGGGCGACCCCGGTTCGTCCGGCACGGTCCATGACCGTGACCGTCCCCGCGGACGGGCCGGCAGTCATGCGCCCAGCGGCCGTTCGCCAGAGCCGGTGAGGCCCGAACTTCGCCGCCCGGCTGCGGAGACGAAGGCTGAACAGTCACCGGGACGTCAGCCTTGCACACCCCGGCGGCACGCCCGGGGACCGCCGTCCCGCACCACGGCGCGCAGTCGGATGCCGTATGGACATCGTGCTCGGACGGATACCGGGCGCCGACGGCCGGCGAGTACCCGGTCGCATGCCCGGGGAAGGCCACAGTCGCGCGACCGATGCTCTCCCGCCGCGTCCTCACCAGACTGACCGCCCGTCAGCCGAAGGCGGTAGCCGGCTTCCGACCACCGGGGTGCTCTCCGGCGGTCGGGGGCCGCCGCGACCCGCATCGCCCACCACACCGCACCCCGCCCCCCGGCCGTCGACGCGACCCGGGCGCGGCCCGTACGCGGCAGATGGCGCAGCATCCCACCCCAGAAAGGCTGGACAGTCATGACGACCGAACCCATGAACGCCGACGCTCCCAGGCGCCGGGCCCTCCTGCGGACGGCGGCCGTCGCCGCCGCCATGCCCGCGGCGACGGCGCTGCTGGGCGGACCGTGGGCGGACTCCGCCCGCGCGGCCGAGTCGGACACGCTGCCGGACTTCGCGCCCGTGCCCGCCGCCTCGGCCGGCCCGGTGCCGAACGCGGACGGCTACTACGTCGGCCGGATCCAGGGCAATCTCTACTGGGTGACCGACACCTACTACCAGGCCATGTTCCTCACCACCGTGGAAGGCGTCGTGCTCGTCGACGCGCCGCCCACGATCGGGCACAACCTCCTGCGCGCCATCGAGGAAGTGACCAGGGCCAACGGCATGCCCGGCAAGGTCACCCACCTCGTCTACTCGCACTCCCACGCCGACCACATCGGCGCCTCGGTCATCTTCGGCAACGACGTGGTGCGCATCGGGCACACCGAGACCCGCCGTCTGCTCCGCCTCGACAAGGACCCGAACCGGCCGGTCCCGACGGAGACGTTCGAGGACCGCTACGTCCTGAAGGTGGGCGGTGAGCGGCTGGAACTCGCCTACCACGGTCCCAACCACTCGCCCGACAACATCTTCATCCACGCCCCCGCGCAGCAGACCCTCATGGTCGTCGATGTCCTCTACCCGGGCTGGGTGCCGTTCAAGAACCTCGCCGTCTCCCAGGACATCCCCGCCTGGGTCAAGGCACACCAGGTGGCGATGGACTACCCCTGGCAGACCCTGGTCGGCGGTCACCTCGGGCGCCTCGGCGTCCGGGCCGACGGCCGGCTCCAGATGCAGTACATGGCCGACCTCGACGAAGCCGTCCGCGACGCCTCGGCGACGGTGGACCCCGCCCCCTACTTCGAGAAGTACGGGCCGAGCGGCAACGCGTGGGCCATCTTCAAGACCTACCTCGACGCCGTCGCCCGCCGGGCCGCCGACCAGGTGACCGCCAAGTACATGGGCACCCTGGCCGCCGCCGACGTCTTCACGGTCGACAACGCCTACGCGCTGCTGGAATCCCAGAGAATAGACGGCGGGCTCCTCGGCCCCTTCGGCATCCGTCCGTAACCCGGCACCGAGCGGCGCCACTTCGCGGACGCGGGGCGCAGGGCGGGACCACGACGTCCCGCCCTGCGCCCCGCGTCCCCACCCGCGTCCCCACCCGCTGGAACGGCATGGCCACCGACCGCCCGTCGACCGCCTACGCCGCTTACCCGAACGGCTAGGAGACGATCGTCGGCTTCAACTGACACCACCTCGCCCGCGTCACGGACGTCACCGACGCGGGCGCGCAGAGCCGAATAGGAAACACCTCTAAGCAAGATGACCGATGCCCCGTCGGAACGAGGCCTGAAAGGTTCGACGGAGCCGGCGCACAGGCAACGAAAGGAAAAGCCATGTCCCTCGTCTCCCGTAGATCCGTAGCCAAAGCGGCCGCTGCCGCAGGAGCCGCCGCACCGGTCGGCTGGGTACTGGGCGCCCAGGAGGCCCAGGCCGCCGGCGAGGGTGCCGCCGGGACTGCCCGGGCGGAGGCGTTCGGCTTCGGTATGCCGTGGGAATCCCTGTACGGCTACAGCCAGGCGATGCGGGTCGGTGACACGCTGTACGTCTCCGGACAGCTGTCCCACGACCAGGACGGCAACTTCGTCGGCGTGGACGACTTCGAGCTCCAGGTGAGGACCGCACTGGGCAACCTCGACGTGGTGCTGCGGCACTTCGGGGCCCGGCGCGACCAGATTGTCGAGACGACGGTGCTGGGCAGGAATCTGCGGGACAACTTCGATGTCACCGCGCGCCTCCACGCGGAGTACTTCGGCCGGCACCGCCCCACCAGCACGGTGATGGGTGTCTCCGATCTCGCGCTGCCGGACCAACTGGTCGAGATCGGCGCTGTCGCCCGCCTCGACGTGAAGGCATAGCCGTCCCGGACGAGCCGGACCGCCCTGGACACGAGGTCCGGCCGGGGCGCGGGTGGCAGCGTCGGGGACGGGCGCGATGGCACCCAAGGGCCCCGATCGGGCCGATGAACGTGGTCGTCCGGGACCTGACGGCCTGACGACCGCGGCCGGCGTGTGACCGTCGCCGGCCCGCAGGCGCTGCCGGTCGCCGTCCCCGTGGCGGCCGGCAGCGCCTGCGGCAACCTCCCGTCGCAACGAACGGCGATGACCGCCAAGGGGTCGCCACCCACTACGGCGGTCCCGCCCGGGTCCGTGTCGATTCACCAGTCGGCCCACGGGCGGAGCTGGCACGTCCGCTCCAGCATCAAGCCCGCCGTGCGGCAGCTGCCACGGTTTCGGCCTCTGTCAGCGCCCCGGCGCCACTCACCGCGCTCACCTTCGTGTGGGCGATGAGCCCCGGAGGGCTTCGGCGATGATCTGCACGAGGTGGC
Source organism: Streptomyces flaveolus (assembly GCF_000716535.1). Classification (GTDB taxonomy): domain Bacteria; phylum Actinomycetota; class Actinomycetes; order Streptomycetales; family Streptomycetaceae; genus Streptomyces; species Streptomyces flaveolus_A. The sequence continues at coordinate 150,306 of NZ_JNWV01000036.1, forward strand.
GGCTGTCGAGGCCGGCCAGGTCGCTGACCTGAGTGCGGCAGGAGAACCCGTCGGCGAGGATCCGGCGGTCGGGACTGGCGGATGCCTTGGCGAGGATGCCCTCTCGTGCGATCTTCTCGGAGATCTCGTAGTGGCCCTTCTCCATGCCGAAGTTCCCGGCGAGGCCGCAGCATCCGGCGGAGATCTCGACGTCACAGCCCATGGCCTCCAGGAGCGCCTGATCCGCGTCGTAACCCATGACCGAGTAGTGGTGGCAGTGGGGCTGGACGAGGAGTTTCTCGGCTGCTCGCGGCGGCGTCCAGCCGATGGAGGTGACGAACTCGGCCATGGTCTTGACCGAGTGGGCGAGTTCGACGGCGCGGGGGTCGTCGGGGAGGAGTTCCACGAGGTCCGAGCGGAGCGTGGCGATGCAGCTGGGTTCGATGCCGACGACCGTCCTTCCGTCCCTGACGTGCGGGAGCAGAACGTCGAGGGTCTTGCGCAGTCGGGCTTTGGCGGCGGTGAGCTGGCCGGTGGAGACGAGGGTCAGACCGCAGCAGGCCCCTGGGCCGGCGATCTCGACGTCACAGCCGGCGGCGAAGAGGACGTCGAGGGCGTCCCGCGGGATGTCCGGATCGATGGCGTCCGAGAAGGAGTCGACCCAGAGCACGACCTTGGCCCCGGCCTCCTTCGCGGACCTCGTCGGCGGATTGCTCCGGCGGAACGGCTTTCGGGGCAGCGTCGGCAGCGAACGCCGAGGGTCGGCTCCCATCACCGCCGTCATGGCTCTGCGCAGCAGCGGGACCCGGCCGGCGAGGTTGACGAGCGGGGCCAGCGGCGCGGCGAGTCTGAGCCACTGCGGGAGCCGGCCGAGCGTGTAGTGGCTGAGCGGACGCAGGCGCCCCTTGTACGTCTGGTGCAGCGTTTCGGACTTGAACATCGCCATGTCGATGCCGGTGGGGCAGTCGTTCGCGCAGGCCTTGCAGCTCAGGCACAGGTCGAGAGCGTCGTGGACCTCGTGGGAACTCCAGCCGTCGGAGACCACGCCGCCGTTGAGCATCTCCTGGAGGATCCGCGCGCGGCCCCGGGTGGAGTCCTTCTCGTCGCGGGTGGCGGTGTACGAGGGGCACATGAAGCCGCCCTGTCCGCGGCTGTCGGCCCGGCATTTGCCAACCCCGACGCACCGGTGGACGGCATCGGTGATGTCTCCGCCGTCGTGCGCGAAGGCGAAGCCGTCGGTGGCGCGCAGGCGCCGGGCCTGGGGGCGGCGAAGGTCGGCGTCCAGCGGTGCCGGGCGGACGACGACCCCCGGGTTCATGACGTCTTCGGGGTCCAGGAGCGCCTTGAAGGTCTCCATGGCGCGCAGGGCTTCGGGGCTGTACATGACGGGCAGCAACTCGGAGCGCGCGCGTCCGTCCCCGTGCTCGCCGGAGAGGGAGCCACCGTGCTCGGCGGCCAGCGCCGCGGCGCGTTCGAGGAACCTGCGCATGAGGGCGCCGTCGCCGTCGAGGGGGAAGTCGAGACGGACGTGGACGCAACCGTCGCCGAAGTGGCCGTAGGCCAGCCCGGAGACGTTCTCGTCGGCCATCAGGGCTTGGAGTCCGCGCAGGTAGTCGCCGAGGCGTTCCGGGGGGACGGCGGAGTCCTCCCAGCCCGGCCAGGCCTGCTTGCCGTCGGCGGTGCGTCCGGCCAGGCCGGCACCGTCGGCGCGGATCTGCCAGAGCCTGGTCGCCTCGGGCCCCGCGGGCAGGACCAGGGTGTCGGCCGAGCCGGCGGCGGCGACCAGTTCGCGTGCGGCCCCCACCGCCTCCTCCGGGCCGGCACCGCCGACCTCGGCGATCAGCCATCCGCCACCGGCGGGCAGGGTGGGGACGCCGGCAGCACCGTGTGCCCGGCGGACGACTTCGATGAGCTGCGCGTCCAGGCCTTCCAGGGCGAGCGGGCGGAAGGGGAGCAGATTCGGCACGTCGTCCGCGGCGGTGGCCATGTCGCGGTAGCCGAGGACGGCCAGCGCCGACGCTGGTGCCCGGGGCACGAGTGTGACCGTGGCTTCGAGGAGGATTCCGCAGCTGCCTTCGGTGCCGGTCAGGGCGGCCGCCAGGTTGTGTCCGTTCTCCGGGAGCAGGTGCTCCAACGAGTAGCCGGAGATCTGCCGTCCGAAGCGTCCGAACTCGGTGCGCAGGACGGCCAGGTTCTGCCTGACGAAGGAGTCCAGACCGGGCACCGCGGCGAGACCCTCGGACCCCCTACCGGCCGTGATGACGTCGCCGCGGCCGGTCAGCCAGGTCAGGGACACCACGTTGTCGGCCGTACGCCCGTAGGACAGGCCGTGTGGACCGCACGCGTTGTTGCCGATCATCCCGCCGATGGTGCAGCGGGTGGCGGTGGAGGGATCGGGACCGAAGCGAAGCCCGTACGGCAGGGCGGCGGTCTGGAGGGTGTTCAGGACGACCCCGGGTTCCACGACCGCCGTGGAGGAATCGGGGTCGACGGACAGGACACGGTTCATGAAGCGGGAGAAGTCGATCACGAGGCCGGGGCCCACGGCGTTGCCGGCGCAGGAGGTGCCTCCTCCCCGGACGGTGACCGGCACTCCATGGGCACGGGCGAGGTCGACCGCGGTGATCACATCGTCCTTGGACTTGGGCGTGAGCACAGCCTCCGGGACGATCCGGTAGTTGGAGGCATCGGTCGCGTACAGCGCCCTGGTCAGGGAGGAGCCGTCGACGAGGTCGCCGAGTTGTCCACGCAGGGCGTCGAGGAACGCCTCGGTGCGGGGCTTCGCATCGTCTGCCATGGTCGCTTCCATCGGGTGCTGCTCCTGAGGGGCCGTCGGGCCTGCCGGGGTGGACGTGGATTCGTGCGCGGCCCAGTCGCGTCCGCAAGGGCTCGCGCGGGCGAAGGAAGCGATCCGCGTCCCGCGCGTTGACCGCTTCCCTTGATGGCCGTCATGGGAGGACGAGGTGCCGAGGGGTGTCGCCGCCCGCGTCGCGGAGCCATCCGGGGTCCAGTCCCTCGGCGGCGAGCGCGGAGACGAGCTGTTCGAGGGCGGCGGGAGGTTCGGGGCTGTCGGGCTGTCCCGCGTCGGAGGCAAGGACCAGACGTGGTCCTGCCGCCAGGGCGACGGCAGCCAGCCGGGCAGCTGTCATCCCGGGCTGGTGGAAGAGCTGGTAGGCGGTGATCTCGACGTGGGCCCCGCGCTCGGCGAGTTCGGCGATCTCCCGCACCCGCATGCCGGGGACGGTGTAGGAGGGGTGGGTGAGCAGGAACCTTCCGATGCCCCGGGCCCGGGCCTGATCCAGCAGCCATCTGCATTCCTCGCCGCTGACGTGACCCGTGCACAACACCGCGTCGTGCTCGGCGATCAGGTCGAGCACGAGGGAGATGTCCTTGACCGCGGAGTCGTCCGCGGGAAGGACCGGCGGGACGCACAGCACCGAGCGGTCCAGACGCTCGTCCAGGTCCCCCAGCCGTGGCAGTCGAGCGGCTTCCTGGGTGTGGGCGTCCGCCGTGGGGAACCACACGACCCGGCCGCCCGTGGACAGAGCCGAGAGGACGGCCGCCGGGTTGATCCCGCCGACGGCACGGTTGAGGGTGATCCCTCCCACCACCTCCAGTCCGGAGGAGCGGCTGAGGGCGCTGGCCCGGCCCACGGTGGATTCGTGGTGGGCCTTCAGCACGAAGCCGCTGTAGCCGGCCGCCGCGTAGCCGGCCCCGATCTGGTCGTCGAACCCGATGCGGTCGAGGACGTCGGGAGCGGCATGGACATGAACGTCAAACACGGAGCTGCTCCCTCTCGGAGCCAAGGTTGGTCGCGAAAGCTCCGGCGAGGAACTCGGTGCGGGACTCCGCGAGCAGGGGGACCTCTGCCCGAAGCCGGCGCAGGGCTGTCATGTCCAGCTCGGCGACAGCGGCACCCGGCTCGTCCCCGAGGGAGACGAGGACGCTGCCGTCCGGGCCCAGAACGCGTGAGCCGCCCCAGAACCGGGCCCCGCCGTCGGTGCCGCAGCGGTTGGCGAACACGACGTAGCACTGCAGCAGCACCGCGGCGTGCTCCAGGATCACCTCCCATGTGCGGCGGATCCTGTCCGGGTCGGAGCCTTCCACGCTGGCCACGGGCACGATCAGGACTTCGGCGCCGCCCTGGGCCGCCAGCCACGGGATGACCGGATGCCACATGTCGTTGCAGATGGCCGTGGCGATCCTGGCCGCGCCGAAGCCTGCGGTCCGTAGCTCCGCGCCCGGCTGGAACGAGAGGTGCTCGTTCCACGGTGCGTAGGACACGGGCTGGAGCTTGCGCTGCAGGTGCCGGGTCCCGGTCCGCGGGTCGGCCAGCAGGTAGCTGTTCCAGGGCAGCCCGGAAGGGTTCTTCTCGGCGAAGCCCACGGCGACGCCCGCGGACACCAGGGCAGCCAGCCGCGGATCGTCGCTGGTGAAGAGGTCCGTCTCGGTGGGGGACGCGAACCCGTAGCCGGTGACCGAGAGTTCCGGGGTGACGGCCAGGTCGACCGGGCCGACTCTGTCGCGCAGTTCGGCGATGCGGGCGAGGTTCTCTTCGACCGCGCCGAAGACGGGCGCGGTCTGGAGGAGCCCTACGCGAAGCGTGGCCGGCTCCTCCACGCTCTGCGTCACTTCAGCTTGTTGGCGCTGAGCCACTGGCTCGCGACCTCCTCCGGCCTCTTGCCGTCCACGTCGATCTCCGCGTTCAGCTTCTGCAGTTGGGCGGTGACCAGCAGCTTGCTCACCGGATCCATCACCGTCTGGATACTCGGGTACTTCTTCAGGACCGTGCCTCGGACGTTCAGGGAGAGGTTGTACGGCGGGAAGAACTTCTTGTCGTCCTTCAGGACGGTCAACCCGAGGGCGGATATCCGGCCGTCGGTGGCGAAGACCTCACCGAAGTTGCACGGATCGCCCTTGACGACGGCGTTGTAGATCGGGCCTTCGGCCAGCTCCGCCGCGTCGCTCTTGGGGAGGTTGAAACCGTACGCCTTCTGCAGCCCCGGCCACCCGTCGTCGCGCCCGAAGAACTCCGAGGCGCCGCAGAAGCCCGCGCTGCCCGGATCCTTCGAGGCGAGTTCGGCGTAGTCGGAGAGCGTGGCCACGCCCAGCTTCTTCCCCGCCGACGTCTTCACCGCGACGGCGTAGGTGTTGTTCGCCGCGGCCGGCGGGAGCCACACCACGTCGTTCTCGGACCTGTCCAGCGCACTGACCTTCTCGTACAGGGCCTGGGGATCGGTGATGTTCCCGCGCTGCTGCAAGGTCAGCCAGCCGGTGCCGGTGTACTCCCAGTACATGTCCACGTCGCCGCTGGTCAGCGCCGCACGCACGGCGTTGGTCCCGCTCATGCCGCAGGTGCGCTTGACGCTCGCTCCCTGTGACTCGAGCCGCTGGGCGGTGATCTCGCACAGCAGCAGCTGCTCGGTGAAGTTCTTCGACGCGACGTTCACGGTGACCCCTTTGAGGGGGCCGCTCCGCGCCGGGCCGCTGCCCACGTCTGCGCCGCTGCTGCCGAGAGCACAGCCGCTGGTGAGCGCGAGGCTGAGCAGGCTCGCTGCGGCCATCATGGTTCTGCGCATGCTGAAGCCCTTTCGTGATCTTGAGGGTCTGGGTGGGACGGAACAGGAGCGGTCTCAGATGCCGCGCGGGCGCAGGACCCGTTCAGCGAGGCCGGCCAGCCAGTCGACGGTCAGGGCCAGGGCCATCGTGAGGGCGCTGCCGACGACGAGCACCGGCGTCCTGTCGAGGGAGATGCCTGAGGAGATGACGGAGCCGAGGCCCCCGGCGTTGGTGAACGCGGCGAGGGTGGCCACGCCGACGTTGAGGATCAGTGCCACGCGGATGCCTGCCAGCATCACCGGGACCGCAAGCGGCAGCTCGATGGTGAACAGCACCTCCCGGGCGTTCATCCCCATGCCCCGGCCGGCGTCGATCAGCGCGGGGTCGACCTGACGGATCCCGACCATGGTGTTGCGCAGGACGGGAAGCAGCGCGTACAGCACCAGGGCGACCACGGCCATCCAGAAGCCGACGCCGAAGACCATGGCCAGCACCACCAGCACCCCGATCGACGGCACCGCCTGGCTGGCGTTGGCCGCCGCGAGCACGATCACCCCCGCCCTGCTGATGCCGGGCCTGGTCAGCAGCACGCCGAGGGGGACACCGATGGCGACGGTCAGCAGCGTCGAGGCGACGACGAGCTGCACGTGCTCCCACAGGGCGGTCAGGACGACGTCCGGAGCAAGGCTGCGAGTCTCGATGGAGTCCAGCTGGAGGGAACTGACGTAGATCCAGAGGGCTCCCAGCAGGACGAGAACCACCAGCGGCAGCACCCACGTGCGGGAGCGGCGTGTCCCCGAACCGGAAGTTGCCCCGACGGCCCCGGCGCTCATGAAAGCACCTTCGCCGGCTGGGCTGCCGCGGTGAGCAGGGTCTGCAGGTCGAGGTAGCGGGTGCCGTCCCCCGGAACACTGACCTCGACGCCCTCCGCCCGTGAGGCCAGAACCAACTCGAGTGCCCTGTGCACGGTTTCACCGGCGTCTATGGCGATGGCGTTCGCCGCGCTGGGCGCGTCGGAGGGCGCGGAGGCCATGACATCCGAGACCTTCAGGAGCGACAGCCGACGGACCGGGGCGCCGGACCCGACGAAGTCGCGGACGAAGTCGTCGGCGGGGTTGCTGAGGATCTCCAGGGGCGTGTCGAACTGGGCCAGGCGGGAGCCGGGGCCGAAGATCGCGATGCGGTCGCCCAGACGGAGCGCCTCGTCGATGTCGTGGGTGACCATCACGATCGTCTTGCGGATCCGTTCCTGGAGCCGCAGGAACTCCATCTGGAGCTTTTCCCGCGCGATGGGGTCCACGGCGCCGAACGGTTCGTCCATCAGCATCACCGGCGGATCCGCGGCGAGGGCGCGGGCGACGCCGACCCTCTGCTGCTGGCCGCCGGAGAGCTGCCGGGGGTACCGGTCGGCGTAGGTGGCCGGATCCAGTCCGACCATCTCCAGCAGCTCCTTCGCTCGCTGACGGCGCTCGGACTTCTTCACCTTGAGCATCCTGGGCACAAGGGCGATGTTGTCCGCGATCGTCAGATGGGGGAGCAGGCCGATCTGCTGGATGACGTAGCCGATGCCGCGCCGCAGCTCGTCCACGTCGGCGTGGGTGACGTCCTTGCCGTCGATGAAGATGCGCCCGTGGGTCGGCTCGACGAGGCGGTTGATCATCCGCAGGGTGGTGGTCTTCCCGCATCCGGACGGGCCGACCAGGACGACGAACTCTCCCCGCCTGATCTCCATGGAGAGTTCGGAGACGGCCGCCTTCTCCTGGCCGGGGTATCGCTTGGACACCTCGTCCAGAAAGATCATGGTGTCGGGGTTCGGGATGGGCCTGTCAGACATTCAATCCTCGCAGAGCGGTGATCTTGGCGATCACGATGAACAGCAGGTCGAGGACCAGAGCGACGAGCACCACTCCGATCACTCCGGAGAGAGCCTCCTCCAGTGCGTTCGCTCCCCCGATCCGCTCCAGCCCCCGGAAGATCAGCTGTCCCAGACCAGGGCCGCGCACGACGGCTCCGATGGCGGCCGTCGCGACCAGCATGATCGTCGCCGTTCGGATCCCGTTGAGGATCACTGGCCAGGCCAGGGGCAGGACGACGGCGCGCATCCGCAGTCCCGGCCCCATGCCCAGGCCGCGGGCCGCCTCGACGACGGCCGGGTCGACCCCTTCGATGCCGGTCACCGTATTGCGCAGGATCGGGAAGACCCCGTACACGGAAAGGGCGGCGATCGTCGGGGCCACACCGAGCCCCAGGAGCGGGATCATGAGGGCGAACAGGGCGAAGGAGGGGATGGTGAGCAGGGACCCCGTCAGCGACAGCAGGGCGCTGCGCAGGCCGGGGGAGGACTGGGTGACAAGGGCGAGCCCGATTCCGACGATCGCGGAGATCGCGACACTGACGAGGACGAGCTCGATGTGTTGCTCGGCCAGGAACACCAGGTAGCTCGCGTTGTCGGCCATGTAGGAGATGAGCTTCACGGCGTGGCCGCCCCTCTCGACGGACGGCCTGCGAGCGTGTTCAGGATCGCCTGGCGGGGGCCGGCGGGGCCGGACTCGGGACGGGGAGGAGCGAGATGTCGCATGGTGATCTCCGGTTTCGTGGCTCGGACGGATGGTTGTCGGGTCGCTTCGGCGGCCCTCAGGGATCGCTCGGATCGGCGCAGGAGCGCACGTCGGAGCCGAGGGAGGCCTGCAGGGCCCGCACCGTCGACAGCAGGTGCCCTCCGAATGCCTGGAGGTGCGGCTCGATCCTGAACGCGGGGCCGGAGATGTTCACCGCCGCTTTGACCTGCCCGGTGAAATTCCTGACCGGTGCCCCGATGCCCATGAGCTCCGGGTCGAAGACGCGGTTCGCGACCGTGTATCCCCGCCGCCGGGCCTCGTGCACCTGGACGAGGAACTCGCGCGCCTCACGCTCCGACACCCGGTTCTCACCGCGTCGGACGATCTCGATGATGTGCTCGTCCTCGCAGTCCATCAGCAAGGCCATCCCGCTGGAACTGCGGTGCACGGGGATCGTGCGGCCCACCCAGTTCACGGCCTCGATCGACCGCCGGGAGCCCTCCGACAGAACGGTGAGGACCTCACCGTCGCTGAGCACGCTCAGGTAGGTGCGTTCCCGGACCGTTTCGGTCAGCCTGAGCAGCAACGGGGCCGCGAGTTTGGTCAGCCGCTGGTCTCCCGCTCGCACCGCCAGCGCGAACAGCCGCCAGCTCAGCTCGTACCGCCCCGAACGACGCCGGGCGACCATGCCCGTCTCGAGCAGGCTCCTGAGCTGCCGGGACACGACGGACTTCTCGCGCTCCAGCACCCTGGCCACATCGGCCACGCTCAGGCCGTCGGGGAAGGCGGCCGGATCCGCGGACGCGAGCGCGTCCAGGATCGCCATCACTCGCGAAGCACCGCTCCGCGAGGCGGGGGGAGTCTGTTTCTGCTCGAGAGCCATACCGAATCCTAGGTAGCGGTATGCAGTAACTAGAGTGCGCACGTGAGGTACGCAACACGCGGTTGCATTTTTTGCACCGCTCCTCCGCGAGCCGCCTCCGGTGCCGGGACGGGACCCGTCAGGTTCCGTGCCGGGGCGGTCCGGGCCGCTGTCAGGCCGAGATGCTCCGGGGCCGAGCGGCGGAGGCACTGAAGGCGGCGTCGAAGAACTCCTTCAGGCGGTCGCACAGCAGCAGGAACTCCGGGTGGTCGCCGTACATGAAGTCGTTGTGCCGCCCGTTGATCGTGTAGAGGGTCCTGGGCGAAGCGGCCGACGCGTACAGGGACAGGGCCTCGTCGTAGGGATGCAGCGAGTTCCGCTCACCGTGGGCGATGAACAGGGGTGTCGGCGCGAGGTTCGCCACCACTTTCTCCACCTTCAGGTCGAGGATGGACTCCGTGAACTGCAGCCGGGTGGGGTGCCCGAAGCCGTAGACCTGTGCCAGTTCCTTCTGGACGTAGTCGTCGGTGGCCGGGTCGAGCGGGTAGTGGGCGAAGGTGTCAGCGAGCTTGGACTCGCCCCGCAGCACTCGCTGCACCCGGTCCTCCTCCACCTCGTCGACGATCTTCAGGAACTCGTCGTAGGTGTGGATGGACTTCAGCCAGCGTTCCCCGTCGTAGAACCCGTTGAGGGACGCCACGGCCGCGACGTCGTCGCCGCCCTTCTCGGCGGCGAGGATGACATTGGCAGCGCCCATGCCCCACCCGATGAGGCCCACACGGCGGGAGTCGACGTCGTCCCACGAGCGGATGAACGTGACCGCGTTGCGCACGTCCTGGGCCTGCTCCTCGATCAGGACCCGCCCCTTTTCGCCCTCGCTGTCCGCCATGCCCCGGTAGTCGAAGCCCAGGCACACGAACCCGCGCTCGGTCAGCCGCTGAGCGAACAACTTCGGGTAGAACTCGTTGAACCCCTGGTAGCCCGAGTTGATGACGAGCGCCGGGTGCTGCTCTCCTTCCGGGAGGTCGTCAGGGTAGTAGGCGGTGGCCTTGAGACGGCTGCCCTCGCTGTAAAACGCGGTTTCCTTCTGGATCACGATGCTTCCTTGTGTACGTCCGACTGGCCACGCCCCGGCGCCCTCCGGGGGCCGGCGCCTTCGCCGATCGTGCTGGCGGCAAGTCCTGTACGCGTCCCGAGAGGTGCTACAGGTCTTGGGCCGTTACCTTCGAGCCGTGATGTGGTGAACGCAACGTGGAGATGCATTATTTGCAACGCCTGATGGCAAGTGCAGTCGCGGCGAACCTGTGAGCGCCGTCCGGAGAGGTAATGGCCAACACGGCCGTGCAGTACGGGCACACGTGTCCTGCCTGCTGGGCCCGTGCTTGAAACAGCGCGTGAGCAGCCCGAGTTCCAGGATGCCCGTGACGCGGGACCTGGTCATCCCCGACCGCCGGGTCATGGTGCACATACGTGAGTGCCCGTTGCGATTTACGGCTGGTGTGCTACATCTCAACCCAGGTTTTGCTTGTTGACAAGACATAAGTTGGGGTTATTGTCGACACAACCGCCCATCCGCACCCTCCCGGAGCCACCCGTGCAACGCGTCGTTCAGTTCACCGGCCGCCGCCAGGCCGAGGTCGTCGAGCAGGTCGGAGCTGAACCGTCGCCCGACCACCTGACAGTGCGGCCCCTCCTTCTGACGCGCCTGCAGTGGCCCGACGAACACCTGCCAAGTCCTCCTGCACCCGGCTGCGCCGACGGTGCACACGTACCACCGAAGGATTGCTCTCATGGAGTACCGTCACCTCGGCCGCAGTGGCCTGGTCATCAGCGAGATCGCCTACGGCAACTGGCTCACCCACGGCTCGCAGGTGGAGGCGGACGCGGCCACCGCTTGCGTGCATGCGGCGCTGGAGGTGGGCATCACCACCTTCGACACAGCCGACGTCTATGCGGCGACACGCGCCGAATCGGTCCTGGGGGAGGCGCTGAAGGGCGAGCGCCGCGAAGGGCTTGAGATCTTCACGAAGGCGTACTGGCCGACCGGTCCGGGGCGCAACGACCGGGGCCTGTCACGCAAGCACCTCATGGAGTCGATCGAGGGATCGCTGCGCCGGCTGCAGACCGACTACGTGGATCTGTACCAGGCGCACCGGTACGACGTGGCCACCCCGCTGGAGGAGACGATGGAGGCGTTCGCCGACATCGTGCACTCCGGCAAGGCCCACTACATAGGTGTCTCCGAGTGGCCCGCGGAGCAGATCCGGCGCGCTCACGCGCTGGCGCGGGAGCTGCGCATCCCCCTGGTGTCCAACCAGCCCATGTACAACGCCTTGTGGCGGGTCATCGAGGCGGAGGTCGTGCCCGCTTGCGAGGAACTCGGCATGGGTCAGGTGGTCTACTCGCCGATCTCGCAGGGAGTGCTGACGGGCAAGTACCAGCCCGGCGCTCGGCCCCCGGTGGGCTCGCGGGCCACGGATGACAAGGGCGGGGCCGACATGATCGCGCGGTGGATGCGCGACGAGGTGCTCGAGGCCGTGCAGCAGCTGAAGCCGCTGGCCGCCGAGGCCGGGCTGTCCCTCGCCCAACTGGCCGTCGCGTGGGTGCTGCAGAACCCCAACGTCTCGGCGGCCATCATCGGTGCCTCACGGCCGGAGCAGGTCGTGGAGAACGCCAAGGCGTCCGGTGTCGTGCTGGAGGCCGACCTCATGGCCCGTGTCGAGGAGGTGCTGAAGCCGGTGGCGGTCACCGACCCCAAGCGGGTCCACGACAATGTGCCGGAACGCCGCCCTTGAGCCGACACGGCCTCGCGAGCGATCGGAGGACCGTCCTGGCAGGTGTTCCCCCGAAGCATCGCTGACGGTCACGCCTGGAGGACACACACTGGACCGGCTCGGCGCCGTGCGTGAGCGCTTGCCGATGCCCGGGGCGTGAGGCCCGGCCCACCCGGGCATGTCCCTGGGAGGGCAGGGCGGGCAGGGCGGGCCGGCGCGGCCCGCCGATACCTTCGGCGGAGATGAGGAGCAGGCGGTCCCAGCCGTGGAACTCAGCCGTCGGCTCCCGGCCGGCCCGGTCGTCGCGCACCCGGAACGGCCGGCGTGGCCGGCGCCGTGGACGTCGCTCAGGGCGGCGTTCGTCGAAGTCGGGCAGTGCCCTTTACCGCCCCGCCCGGCATCCTCGTCATCGTGCTCGCGTGGTTCTGGCGGCATGGCGAGCCTCGCCTCGGCCTGCGCGTCACCGGCGCACGGGCGCGTCCGAGGCGGCGGCGCCCAGTGCGGTGCACGGGGGTGCCGCCGCCGGTCGGCAACCGCGTCAGGAGTCCACCAGCTCAACCACGCCCGGAACAGCAGGCAGGCGTGGTGCTCCTGTGCACTGGCTCAGAGCAGGCTGACCCCGTAGACGCTCAGCGCCTCGGTGACCGGCTGGAAGAACGTGGTACCGCCCGAGGTGCAGTCACCGCTACCGCCGGAGGCCGAGGCCTTGTTTCCGTCGTGGAGCGGGCAGCCGGAGTCGCCGTGCCAGTGGATCCTGACACCCCAGGATCCACTTCGCCGCACACCCTAGGGCACGATGTGGCCGGCCGCGCGGAAGAGGCGATACCACTCCTCGCGGGTCAACGGGAGCTCCGAGCCCGCAGCTGACTCGGCCACCCGACCCGGGTTGGTCGTCCCGAGCACCACCTGCATGTTCGCCGGATGGCGAGTGATCCACGCGACGGCGATCCCGGTCGGAGTCACCTCGTACTTCGCGGCCAACTCGTCGAGAACGGCGTTCAGTTCCGCGTAGTTCTCGAGGTCGCCGATGAAGACCCCGTCGAAGAACCCCTTCTGGAACGGCGACCACGCCTGGAGGGTCATTCCCCGGAGGCGCGAGTAGTCGAGCAGGCCGTTGTCGCGGTCGACCGACTGGCCGAGACCCGCCATGTTGGCGGCGATTCCGGAGGCGATCATCGGGCAGTGGGTGATGCTCAGCTGCACCTGGTTGGCCACGAGCGGCTGGCGCACCGCCGTCTTGAGCAGTTCGATCTGTCCCGGCGTGTGGTTGGACACGCCGAAGTTCGCGACTTTCCCTGCCGAGTGGAGTTCGTCGAAGGCTGCTGCCACTTCCTCCGGCTCCACGAGGGTGTCGGGACGGTGGAGCAGGAGCACGTCGAGGTACTCGGTGCGCAGGGCCGCCAGCGACTCGTTGACGGTACGCACGATGTGCTCTTTGGAGAAGTCGAAGAAGCCGGGCCTGATGCCGACCTTGCTCTGGATGACGATCGACTCCCGCTCCGCGGCGGAGAGTTTGACAGCCTGTCCGAACCTCACTTCGCACGCGTGGCGGGTGGGGCCGTAGATGTCCGCGTGGTCGAAGGCGTTGATCCCGGCGTCCCGGGCGCTGCCGTAGAGAGCGCGGATGTCGTCGTCCGAGAGGTTGGCGATACGCATCAGCCCCAGGACGACGTTCGATGCCTGTATCCGGGCCTGGGGAAAGGAGATCATCTTCATGGAGCCATCCTGTCTGTTCGTGCTGAGGAAGCGCCAGTGACCCGTAGGAGGTCGTGGACCCGATCCCTTCCACCGACTCGGTGGTGAGTACCGTGCCCTTGGGCGCGCCGGTCGCGGCCACGCCCACGACGTCTGCCGGGACCGGTTCCGCGACCGAAACCTGCCTCGCACGGACGCCTTCGGCCTGCCCCTCGTGGTCGCCAAGGGGCAGGCCGGGACAGGTGTCGGTCCGGTGACGACTCAGAGCGCGCCGAAGGCCTCGCAGGCCTTCCGTACACCTTCGCCGTAGGCGGGATCCGCCTTGGTGCAGTTCTCGATGTGCAGCAACACCGTCGCCCTTCGCGCGCCCTTGATGGCGCGTGCGGTGTTGTCGAACAGAGCCTGCTGCTCTTCCGCGGTCATCAGTCGGAACAGGTCACCGGGCTGGGTGAAGTAGTCGTCGTCGTCCTCGCGGAAATCGAAGCGATCAGCTGTCGAGCCGATGGCCAGGGCGGGGTCGGCGTAACCCGGCTGCTCGGCCCACCGGCCGAAGTTGTTGGGCTCGACGCCCGGGACGCTGCCTTGGTTGCCGTCGACGCGCATCGTTCCGTCGCGGTGGTACGTGTTGACCAGTCTGGCACCGCGCGGATAGTTGACCGGGATCTGGTGGTGGTTGACGCCGAGCCGGTAGCGTGCGGCGTCGCCGTAGGAGAACAGCCGGCCCTGCAGCATCTTGTCCGGGCTGTAGGAGATGCCGGGGACGAGGTTGGCCGGAGTGAAGGCGGCCTGCTCGACGTCGGCGAAGTAGTTGTCCGGGTTGCGGTTGAGCTCGAACTCCCCGACCTCGATGAGCGGGTAGTCCTTCTTGCTCCAGACCTTGGTGAGGTCGAAGGGGTGGAATCGGTAGGTCGCCGCGTCGGCCTCGGGCATGACCTGTACGAAGAGGGTCCACTTCGGGAAATCGCCGCGTTCGATGGCCTCGTACAGGTCGCGCTGGTGCGATTCGCGGTCCTGGGCGATGACGTGCGCCGCCTCCTCGTCCGTCAGGTTCTCGATGCCCTGCTGGGTACGGAAGTGGAACTTGACCCAGTGTCGTTCACCGGCGGCGTTGATCAGGCTGAAGGTGTGCGAGCCGAAGCCGTGCATGTGGCGGTAGGACTTGGGGATCCCACGGTCACTCATGACGATGGTGACCTGGTGCAGCGCCTCGGGGAGGTTGGTCCAGAATCCCCAGTTGTTCTCGGGGTCGCGGAGGTTGGTGCGAGGGTCCCGCTTGACCGCGCGGTTGAGGTCGGGGAACTTGAGGGGGTCGCGGTGGAAGAAGACCGGTGTGTTGTTGCCGACCACGTCCCAGTTGCCTTCCTCCGTGTAGAAGCGCACCGCGAAACCGCGGATGTCGCGCTCCGCGTCGGCGGCACCCCGCTCGCCGGCGACGGTGGAGAACCGGGCGAACATCGAGCATTCGTTGCCGACCTTGCTGAAGATGGCCGCCTTGGTGTAGTGAGAGATGTCGTGCGTGACCCGGAACGTGCCGAACGCTCCGGACCCCTTCGCGTGCATGCGCCGCTCGGGGATGACCTCGCGGTCGAAGTGGGCGAGCTTCTCGATAAGCCACAGGTCCTGTAGCAGCAGCGGGCCACGGGCGCCGGCGCTCATGCTGTTCTGGTTGTCCGTGACGGGTGCTCCCGCCGCCGTGGTCAGCGGTTCGGTGTTTTCCTCGAAGGCCATTTCGGCTCCTTGACGGTGGTGGGCGGCGTGTTCGGGTCGCGTTGTGGCTCGACGGAGTCGGCGCAGGAAAGGCACACGCCCCAGAAGACCACTTCGGCTTCCTGTACGACGAAGCCGTCAGTGGCCGTCGGTGTCAGGCAGGGCTGTCCTCCAACGGCGCAGTCGGTGTCGGCGACGGCACCACACGTGCGGCACACGACATGGTGGTGGTTGTCACCGGTGCGCAGCTCGAAGAGAGCGGGTGAACCGGCCGGCTGGAACTTGCGCACGATGCCGACCTCGCTCAGTGCCGCCAGCACGTCATAGACGGCCTGGAGCGACACCGTCCCGATCCCCTTTCGTACCGATCGAGCGACGAACCCGGCGTCGGAGTGCGGGTGCTGCTCCAGTACCTGGAGCACGGCGGTGCGCTGCGCGGTGACGCGAAGGGATGCGTCCCGCAGTCGTGCCGCTGGGTCTGTGCCGGCCATCCAACACCACCTCACTGCTTCCGTAGCCGGTCCGCCAGGGTGGGCCGAACCGTGGCTCCGGCGCGCTCGGGCGCTCGCGAGCCGACGGTCTGCGGTCATGCCGACCGGGCGGTGCTCTCGATCGTCTCGACGAGGACGGACCTGCCGAGGTGCTCGTGGAACGCCGACGACCATCCGTGTCTTGCCAACTTGACTTGTTCAAGTGTTGGGGTGGTTCCGGCCTTGCGCCCACCGCTTCTACGGACGGCTAGCCCACAGATTCGGACACGCGTGGTGTTGTCCGCCAAGGTCTCGCACCCACCCGCCAGCCGCTCGGCCGAGCGGGAAACGGCTCGGCGCAGCAGTTCCTGCATTGAACGCGGCCAGGAAGCTCGACTGGTCCCGCTGTGTGGTCGCGCCGGCCTTGAGCACCGCGTACTCGGCGTAGCCGCCGTCGGTGACGACACCGGTGATCCGCTTGCTCGGGCACAGGATCTGGTCGCCGCGCACGCAGTAGAACGAGAAGGCCGCTTGTGCAGCAGGCGCGGCCGGGAGGAGAGGCCGCCTGAAGGGCACGCCGCACGACCGTGCGAGCGCCGCCACGCCGGAACGACGACCTCACGTCATCGTGGCCCCCGGCGGCCGGCCCCACCATCCGTCATCCGACCGTGGGCTCCGACGGCACCGGTACCTAGAGGGCCGTCCGCTACGGAGCACAGTCATTTCACCGATGCCCCTCCCGCGTCCCTCTGCTGCCATGGGGCCAGGAAAGCCGCACACTGCACCCGGCGCGCCGCTTTGACGGGCAGGTACAGCGTGCCGACCACGCGCGATTCGTACATGGGAAACCGATGACCAAGACCATCTTCGTGACCGCGTCGACCGACCCCCTCGGCGCCGCCGTCGCCCGCGCGCTGGCCGATGCGGACCACACCGTGTACGTGGGCCACCGGCAGGTCGCGGACGCGAACGACCGGGTCCCGGGCGGCCCCGACACGGTCATCGGCGTGGACACCCGCGGTCTGCGGACCGTGGCGTACGAGGCGATCGACCAGCGTTCGGTCACCGCCGCCGTGCGCCGCATCGAGGCCGAGGCCGGGCCGGTCGACGTGGTCGTCCACTCGGGGGCGCCGATCACGCTCGGCCCCACAGAGTCCTTCACGCCCTACCAACTCGGTCAGCTCTACGACGCCTGCGTACTGTCCGCGCAGCGGATCAACCGGGCCGTACTGCCCCGCATGCGCGAGCGCGGCGACGGGCTGCTGATCTGGACAGATCCGCCCACGCGGCCGGGCCCGGCGCCCTTCCTGGCGCCCGGGCACGCGCTGCGTGCCGCACTGGGGCAGCTCGCCGAGGCCTACGCCGCCGAGCTGGCTCCCTTCGGCATCGACGTCACCATCGTCACCCTCGGCGGGACACCGGCGGAGTTCAGCGGCGCGGCGGAGCCTGTCCGTGCCGCGGACGCCGACACCGCCGCGTTCTACCCGGTGCCCGCCGGCACGCCGGAGCGCGCCGGCGGGCACCCCGCCTCTTCGGCACCCGCCGTGGAGGAACTCGCGGCGGCCGTGGCCCACCTCGTGGCGGCTCCACGGGGCACCCGGCCGGTGCGCGTCGCGGTGGGGGACCCCGGCGCACCGGAAGGTGCTGCGGCCGATGGCGGGTGACGGGGGACCGCTCACCGAGTCAGGTGGCCGACGCCTCCCTGTCCCGGGCCGTCAGCGCGTCCCTGAGCGCTGCACGGGAGGTGATGCCGAGTTTGGGATAGATCTGGTAGAGGTGGGCGCCGACGGTGCGGTGCGAGATGAAGAGCCGCTCGGCGATCTGCTTGTTCGTCAGGCCCGCCGCGGCGAGCTGAGCGATCTCCCGTTCCTGCGGTGTGAGTTCCTGCCCGGTGCGGTCGCTGGTGTTCGGCACGCTCCAGCCCGCGGCACGCAGTTCCTTCGCGGCCCGCTCCGCCCACGTCCGGGAACCCAGCTGCTGGAAGGTCCGCAACGCGTCGACGAGGGGTCCCTTGGAGTCCGTCGCGGCGCGGGCACGGCGCAGCCGCTCACCCTGGGCCAGACGCACCCGTGCAAGGTCGAACGGCCAGCGGTCCACGTCCGGCCTGCCCAGTGTCTCCTCGAACAGCCTTGCCGCCTCCTCCTCGTCCTCCGTGGCGAGGGCGGCACAGCCACCGGTCAGCAGGGCGAGCCGGGGCGAGAACACGTCCAGGCGCGCCTCCCGCAGCGCACGCACATGAAGGGCGGCCTCCACCCGGCGGTTGGTGCGCACCGCGGACTCCACCAGGTCGAAGGCGAGCCACAGTGCGTGCGGCGCGTACGGCGCCAGGCTGCCCGCGGGGGACACCGCGGTCGCATGCCGGTACGCCTCCTCGAAGTCGCCCTCCGCAATGCTCGCCACGGCGTGGACGTGATGGGCGTAGTGGACGGCCGAACGCACCCCCCGCGGGGTCGCCCAGTCCATTATCCGGTCGGCGAGTGCCTGCGCGGTGCTGGAGTCACCGCGGGACGCGGCCACCATCGCCTTGTTGTAGTGGAAGTACCAGGCGAAGAAGGCGTAGCCGGAGGTCTCGCACAACTCCACGCCCTCCTCGGTGAGTTCGGCGACCTCGTCCCAGCGGCCCGTGTGGTAGCCGTCGAGGCACAGGTGCATCAGGCCACCCAGATGCCTGCGCATCGGCCCGCCGTCCCGTCCCTGGCGCACCACGTGCCACGACGGCTCGCGCAGGGCGGAGAGCCGGTCCGGGTAGATCGACGCGGTGCCGATCCGCACGATGCGTGCGGGGTCCGTCTCCTCCATGACGGTGTCGAGGATCTGGCCGAGCTGCTCCACCGCCCCCGCCCCGGTGCGCGCCGGGTCGGCGAAGGTCTGGTAGGCGACGGAGAGCAGGGGCGGGGCCTCCGGGCGCATCCGCGAGAGCGCCGTGCGGAAAGGCGGCCACAGCTCCGCCCGGCCACCGAAGAAGCACACCAGCAGCAACAGGTGGAGGGCGTCGGTGAGCGCGACGTCGTTCGCGTCGTAACGGTGCGTGCCCTCCTCGATAGCGCCGACCAGCAGCCGGTGGGCGGTGGCCACGTCGCCGTCCCGGTTCAGCAGGAGCTGCACCGCGGCGGCGACCGAGTGCAGCGATCTGGCGTGCCGCGGGTCGGCGCGGCGCGCGTCCTCCAGCATCTCCGAGGCGCTGTGCAACGCGCCGGTCGCGTCGGTGCCGATGTACGCGGCCTCCGCCAGACGGCGGGCGCGGTCCCGGCCGGCCGGGCTGAGGTCCGCCGCTCGGGTGAGCCGCGCGATGGCGGCCACGGCGTCCCCGCGGCTCAGGATGCGGTGGGCGGCCTCTTCCAGCTGGAGAGCGACCTGCTCGTCGGGTTCGAGGGTCGCCTCCCCGAGATGCCAGGCCTGGCGTTCCGGATCGTTGGTCAGTACCTGGGCGAGCGCGCGGTGGGCGGCGCGGCGCAGGTTGCTGGCGCACGCCTCGACCACGGCCGAGCTGATCAACGGGTGGCGGAACACCAGCCGGCGGGTGCGCTCGTCCAGGCGTACGAGCTGGTCCTGCTCGGCGGGGGCGAGGTCCTCCAGACCGGTGTCGCCGTCCATCTCCCGCCCCGCCGCGTGCAGGACGCCCAGGTCGCCGCTGCCGTCGAGGGTGGCCAGGAGCAGCAGGTGGCGGGTCGCGGTCGGCAGGTCCCGGATGCGGGAGACGAACAGGGATTGCAGGCGTCCGCTGAGCGGCAGGACCGCGGGCAGGGCCTCGAGTGCCGTGCGCTGGCTGGTCCGCAGCGTGCCGGGCAGCTCCAGCAGGGCCAGCGGATTGCCCTGCGCGGTGTCCAGGAGGCGCCGGCGTACCTGACGGGCGAGCCGGGGGAAGCGCAGGTCCACCAGGCGGGTGGCCGCTTCGGGGTCGAGGGGCGGCAGCTCGTAGGTCGGCAGGCCGCCGCTCTCGAAGAAGCCGTCGGCCCCGGTACGCGAGGCGGACAAGAAGCTGACGCGGCTGCCGGACAGGCGCCGGGCGATGAAGCCGAAGACGGCGGCGCTCGCCCGGTCGATCCAGGGCAGGTCGTCGACGACGAGCAGCACCGGGCTCTCCGTGGCCGCCTCCTGCAGCAGGGTCAGTGCGGCGTTGGAGACGAGCAGCCGCTCCGGGGGTGAGCCCGCTCCGAAACCCAGTGCGACCTGGATGGCGTCGCGGTGGGTGGAGCTGAGTCGGTCCAGTCCCTCACGCAGGGGAAGCAGGGCCTGGTTCAGGCCGGAGTAGCTCACGTCCGCCTCGAACTGGACGCCGGCGGCGCGCAGCACGCGTGTTCCGTTGTCCGAGGCTGCCTGCGCCGCGGCGTGCAGGACCATGGTCTTGCCCACACCGGGATCACCGGACAGCAGCAGGGCCCGCCCGGTGTGCGGGCTGGTGAGGAAGGCCGCGATGCGGGCGAGGTCCTGATCGCGCCCCACCAGTGCGTCGGCGCCGTCTCGCAGTGGGTCGGCCAAGCTCACCAGGCATCGCTCCATTCGGCCGAGGCGCGCGTCATGCGATCGGGCCGGGAACGTCCGCCGCCCGATCGGTCGGCGAGACACTAACACCTTTAGTTGAGCGTTAAAAGAAACTTCTCGCTGAATGAGAGGCGGCGCCGATCGAAGCCGACCGAAGGCCGAGCGGCCTGCAACCACCCTGCGGATCCCGGATGCGGCCGGGGAGTGCCTCAGGCCGCGCCGAGGCGCTCCCTGATCACATCGATGACCTCGGCCTGGACGGCCGGAGCGACCTTGGTGGCCAGCCAGAGCAGATGGAACGCGCCCCGCTGGCGGCGCACCCGGACATCGACTCCGGCGGCGTGCAGCGCCTGGGCGTACTGTTCGCCCTCGTCCCGCAGCGGTCGAGGCCCGCTGTGATCACGGTGGCGGCCGGAAGGCCGCTGAGATCCGACGCCAGCGCCGGTGCCGCGCGCGGGTCGGTGCGGTCGGCGGCGTCCGGCACATAGCACTCGGCGTACCAGTCGAGCAGCTCGGTGGTGAGGAAGTACCCCTGGCCCAGCTCCCGCCGGCTGACGGTGTCGGCCTGCGGCGGGTACAGCGTCAGCGGCGTGATCAGGACTTGGTGGACCAGCTCCGGACCGCCCCACGCGCGGCACTGCTGCGCGACCGCCGCGGCCAGCGTGGCACCGGCGCTGTCCCCGCCCACCGCCAACCGTGCCGGATGGATGCCGAGGTCCCCGGCGTGCGCGGCGACATGACGGGTAGTGGCCCCCGCGTCGAGCACCGCGGCGGGGAACGGGTTCTCGGGCGCCAGCCGGTAGTCGACACTGACGATCACGTGCCGGGTCGCCCCGGCCAGCGCACGGAGGAACCCGCTGTGGCTGTCCGGTCCGCCCTGCACGAAGCCTCCGCCGTGGAAGTACACCAGCCCCGGGCGCGGCCCATGGGTTCCGGTGGGCCGGTCCTCGACGGGCCGGTACACCGTCAGCGTCAACGGTCCGGCAGGACCGGGGACGACGGCGGACGTCACCGAGGCGGTGGGCGGGGCGGGCCCGAACAGGGCCGCCAGCGCGGTGTCGGCCCGCGCCTGCCGCACATCGGCGGGGCGCTGTCCGTGCTGCCCGTGGGCGGCCAGCACCGTCAGCGCCTCCTCGGTCGACGCGGTGTAGTCCTCGACGGACATCTCCACTCCGGCAGGGGGCCTGGCAGGTGTCGTGCCCGGTCCGGCGATCTCGTTCATGACTGCTCCTGTTCGTGCGGGCCGGCCGACCGACGGTGGCGTCCCGCTCCTCACGACACGACGACGACCCTACGCACCCCCCCTTGCGCCGGGTCCGGGACCGGCCGGCCCCGGTACTGGGACTCATCGGCCCTCGATGTTCCGTCAGTCGACCACGCGGTGCCGGCCCCGGACCCGCTTCCGGGCTCTCGCCGGTGGCCCGCCGGGCGGGGGAGGAGGTCGAGCCGGCGGTCCGTGCGCGTAAGGGAGAAAAGCCTCCCCCGCGCCGGATCCGCGCGGCGAACCCGCAAGCGTCCGTGCCGTCCGCTCACACCGGTGTCGAGGCGCAACAGGACGCTGATGACGCGCGCTTCCATGAACGTCACGCCGTCCAGGCCGACGTCCAGTGGCCACCCCCGTGCGATGTGCCGTCGCAGACTCCCTTCGAGCGGTGGGGCCGGCAGGAGATCGATCTCGCCGGGTACCTCGACGACGAGCGGGCGGTGCGACTGGAACACGGTTCTCGTCCGGGCCGGCGGCGGGGCAACGCCACCCCGCCGCGCCCGCCCCCGTACGCGGCATGCGCGGTCGGGGCGCGGGCCTCGCCCCCGGGCTCGCCAGGCCGCTGCCTCAGGCGGTGCGGTCCGTGCGATGCAGCCGGGGCGCGGCGTCCAGCAGGGCGCGTCGTTCCTGCTCGCTCATCCCGCCCCACACCCCGTGCCGTTCTCCGTGACGCAGGGCGAAGTCCGCGCACACGGCTCGAACGGGGCAGCCGTCACACACCGCCCGGGCCAGCTGGTCGCGGCGTCGCCTGGCCTCCCCACGGACCCCCAGTGGCGCGTAGAACACCTCGCTGTCCAGGCCGCGGCAGGCCGCGTGCCGCTGCCAGTCCCACACCTCGGCCATGGGCCGCAGGCGCGTCCGTGCCTCCATGTCTGCCTCTCTGCTCCCGTTCCGGCCGGGCTCCACGTCTCGTCGCCGCGCCGCATCGAGCCGGTGCGGCGCGGCGCGGGCCGGCGGCCCTCCTACTTGGCGAGGAAGGTGAGAAGGGCCTGGTTGACCTCGTCGGCGTGCGTCCACAGCAGTCCGTGGGGGGCGCCCTCGATCTCGACGTACTCAGCGCTGGGCAGGGCCTGGTGGAAGGGCCGGCCGGTGGCGTCGATGGGCAGGATGTTGTCGGCGGTGCCGTGCACGATGAGCGCGGGCACGTCGACGGCGGCGATGTCCTCGCGGAAGTCGGTGAACCACGTCAGCGGCGCGGCCGCGGCCGCGTGGAAACCGCCGCCGGCGGCCACGTTCCAGCTGTTGCGCAGCGCCTCCTCGCTGATGCGGGTGCCGAGGTTCTCGTCCAGGTTGTAGAAGTCCCGGTAGAACTCGGTGTAGTAGGCGTACCGGTCCGCTTTGACCGAGGCGACGATGTCCTCGAAGAACTCGCGTGGCGCCGCGCCGGTGGGGTTGTCGTCCGTCTTCAGCAGGCAGGGCTCGAGGGAGGCGAGGAAGGCGGCCTTGGCGACGCGGGCGGAGCCGTAGCGGCTGATGTAGCGGGCGACTTCGCCGGTGCCCATGGAGAACCCGACCAGCACGACGTCGTTGAGGTCCAGGGTTTCCAGGACGGTGTCGAGGTCGGCGGCGAAGGTGTCGTAGTCGTAGCCGGTGGTGGGCTGGCTGGACTGGCCGAAACCGCGCCGGTCGTAGGTGATGACGCGGTATCCGGCCTCCAGCAGCGCGGCCGTCTGCTTCTCCCACGAGTGCCCGTCCAGCGGGAAACCATGGATGAGGACGACGGGCTGCCCCTCACCGTGGTCCTCGTAGTAGAGATCGATGGAGGTGGAGTTCTCTTCCCCCACGGCGATGTACGGCATGTAGTTACCTCTTCTCGATGGCAACACGGAAGTTCGTGGAACCGGCGCCGGCGTCAGGGCCGTTCGCCTGTCCAAGGTTCGTGCGACCGGCCCGGGCACGCATCCGCGCAATGACCTAGATCCGATTCCTAGGTAGGTCGTGGCGGCCCACCGAGCGCGTGACAAGAGGCCTGTCGCACCGGGCAGGACCCCCCCCTCAGCCGCCTACCCCTTCCCGCACATGAGCGTTTCTCACACGGCTGCGCACGGCAGGTCCGTCGTACGGCACTCCAACGCGGTGACTCCCCGCCGCACCAGCCCCGGTGGGCCGCCGGAACGACACCGGCAGCCACCTCGGCTTCCGGTTTCGCTCCCCGTGGAAGTGCGCGAGGGTTGACGGTTGCCTGGCCTTCCTCGTCGAGTTACAGTTAAGGGCTGTAACACAATTAACCCCGCGAGGTGCGGAAGTCCGGCCGGAATGCTCTGAGAGGCGCGCTGTCATGCGGGACTACGACCACGAACCCACGGCGGCACGGAACGCGGTTCCGCACTGGTTCGACCTCCTCTGTCCGTTCTGCTACGTCGCCCAGCCGAGGAACGAGGTCCTCGAACGACGCGGTCTGGAAGTCGTGCACCTCCCGTTCCAGATCCATCCCGAGATCCCGCCCGGCGGGATCGAGGCGGGCCCGCGCAACGGGCCGATGTACGAGATGCTCGAAGAGGAGGCCGCCCGGGCCGGGCTGCCGCTGGTCTGGCCCTCCCGGCTTCCCGGCACCCGGACGGCACTGTCCGCTGTGGAGTGGGTACGGCTGCACCAGCCGGACGCGGCGACCGGCTTCATCAAGCAACTGTTCGCCGCGCACTTCGCTCTGGGGGAGGACATCGGTGACCCCCGGGTGGTCGACCGCCACGCCGAGGCATCGGGCGTCGACGTGCAAGCCCTGCGTGCAGCCCTCGCGGACGGCAGCGCCCGATCGGCCCTCGCGCGGGCGGAGGCGCTGGGCAGAGGGGCCGGCGTCCATGCGACTCCCAGTTGGCTCATCGCTGGACGCCTGGTCTCCGGCCTCCGGCCAGTGTCGGAGTTCGAACGCCTCGCGGACGAGGTACTCGGGCAGGTAGCCGGCAGCACGAGCGGTTGAACGGCGGCCCACAGCAGCACAGGCCGGTACCGCCGCAGCCATTGCTTCTCTGTTCGGCCCCCGCGGTGGCCCGGTCACCACGGCCGGTGACCGAAGCGCGTCAATCGATCAGACCGGACTGTTCTCGGAGTGTCGGCCGCCCGTCGGCGTTGCGCGATCTCCGCCCGGCTCCCTCAGGAGGACCGCATGGACGTGTACGAGGCTCTGTACACCACCAGAATGATGCGGCGCATGCGCAAGGACCCCATCCCGATGGAGACGCAATGCCGCATCCTCGACGCAGCCATCCGCGCGCCGAACGGCGGCAACGCCCAGCGCTGGCACTTCCTCGTCGTGGACGACCCCGGCCGCAAGCGCGAGTTCGCCGAGCTGTACCGCAGGTGCCGGGAGAAGGAGTACGCCGACATCGCCCGGGGAGCACTCGCCCAGACGATCCACGACCCTGAGGAGCACGCCGCCACGCTGCGGCGGATCAGGGCATCGGGTGACCACTTCACCGAGCACTTCGCCGACATCCCCCTGTTGCTCTTCGTCTTCTCGATCGACGACCACGGCGGCGCGAACATCTACCCCGCCATCTGGAGCACTCTGCTCGCCGCCCGGGCGGAAGGCGTCGGCGGCGTCATCACGACAGTGCTGCGGTACGAGGAGGAGACCGTGCACAAGCTGCTCGGTGTGCCGACCGAGGACGGCTGGCGGATGAATGTCATGCTCGCGCTCGGCTACCCGCTTGGCCGCTGGGGCGTGGCGGCGAACCGGCGGCCGGTCCACGAGGTGGCCAGCCGCAACACCTGGGGCGGCGACTTCGGCGCGACCGTCCCGGAACCCTTGTGGGCGCCTCCCGCCGAGTGAACTTCCCGACGGGCCGGGCGGTGGGCCACCGCCCGGCCCGTCGGCCTTCCGGGATCGCAGCCTGTCGGACCGGAGGGGAAGCCTTGCTTTCGCTGCACCAGCACACCGGCATCAGCAGGCCAGTTGCTCGTCTCGCTGCCGACAGCGCGGGGTCAGCTCGGTGAAGGCCTCTATCCGGGAGTGGAGGAGTTCGTACCCGGTGCCGGTGCGATACCGCGCTGGTGCGCCGCCAGCCGGTGGGCCTGCTGACGGGTGGCCGGGTAGAGCTCCCGGTAGATCGTGTACAACTCTTGGTACACAGCCCGGTTTTCGGCGCGCGGCCGGACCGTGCGGCCGATGGTGGCCCAGGTTGTCCCCTCGTCGGCGAGTCCGACGGCGCGGGCGGCCAGGAGGGCGTCGCCGTAGCTGGCGCCGATGCGCTGTTCCGGCAGGTCCTGGGCGCGTCCGGTGACGTCGGAGACGATCTGCGTCCACAGGTCTCCGGTGGTGCCGCCGCCGACGGCGATCAGCCGGGAGGGTGCCGCGCCCGCCTCGCCCATCACCTCCAGGTGGTGCAGTACGGCGTACGCGGTCGCTTCCAGGGCCGCGCGGTACAGGTGGGCGCGGCCGTGCTGAAGAGTGAGCCCCAGCACTGCCCCGCGGGCGTCCGGGTCGAACAGCGGGGTCCGCTCGCCGGCGAAGTACGGCAGCATGACCAGCGCTTCCGATCCGGCTGGGACTTCCGTGGCCTCGGCGGTGAGCTCCTCGAAGCGACCGCCCGTCAGCCTCCGCAGCCAGTCGGTGACCGCTCCTGAGGTGGCCATGCCGCCGGCCAGGTTGGCGGTGCCGGGAGTGACACCGCGGGTCGCCCACAGCCGCCGGTCGACGACCGGCCGGTCCAGAACCTCCAGCAGGAACATGGTCGTCCCATACATCAGCATGCAGTCGCCGGGCTCCGTGACCCCCACGCTGAGCGCCTCCGCCCAGGCGTCGATCGTGCCCGCGGCGACGGGTGTGCCGACCGGGATGCCGGTCTCCCACGCCGCCTCCGCGGTGACACGTCCCGCGACCTCGCCGCTCCACAGCAGCCGGGGCAGCCGGACCCCAGGGGCCACCTCGGCCGCGATCTCCTCGATCCAGCTCGCGGTGTGCAGGTCGTACAACGGGTCGCACTGGCTGGCCGAGTGGTGGTCCAGAACGTACTCGCCGGTCAGCCGCTCCACCGCGTAGGAGGAGGCCATCAGGAAGCGGTCCGTGCGGGCGTAGACCTCCGGCTCGTTGCGGCGCAGCCAGGCGAGCTTCGGGCCGACCGCCTGGGACGTGAGGATCGAGCCGCCACGGCACAGCAGCGACTCCTCGCCGTAGCGCCGGGTGAGTTCACCGATCTCGCGGGTGGCGCGGGTGTCGACGCCGTACAGGATCGCCGGGCGCAGGGGACGGCCGGTGGTGTCGACCGGGAGCAGGCAGGGGCCGATGCCGCTGACGCACACTGCGGCCACGGATGCCTCGGCGCCGGGCAGCAATCGCCGGCACAGTTCCACCACATCGGCCCACCACACCCGTTCGGCGTCCTGCTCCGCCCACCCCGGGTGCGGCGAGGAGACCGCGTGCGGCACGTGCGCCTGGGCTACCACGGTGCCGTCCGGCCGCGTCAGGACGCCTTTGGAACTGGAGGTGCCGATGTCGATGCCGAGGAGCAGCGCGCTCATCGCGTCCCCCTTTCGGACGAAGACGGGTGGTCTCCGGCGGGCCGGCTCATCTGCCGCCTCCGAAGACCCGACGGGCGGTGGAGTTGAGCAGCGCGGCGAGCAGCAGGATGACGCCGAGCGCGCCGACCTGCCAGATGGCCGGGAAGTTGGCCACGCTCATGGCGTTGTTGATGACGGTGACCGTGAAGGTGGCCAGCACGACGCCCGAGACTTTGCCCTCGCCGCCGTTGATGGCTACGCCGCCGAGCACCGCGATGGTGATCGCCATGAGTTCCATGCCCACGCCGGCGTCCGGACGGGCGCTGGCGAAACGGGCCGTTGCGACGATGGCGGTCAGGCCCGACAGCAGGCCTGAGAGGGTGTACGCCCAGAAGCGGGTCCGTGCGACGTCCAGGCCTGCGAACTGAGCGGCGATGTCGTTCGTGCCCACCGCGTAGAGCCGTCGGCCGAAGCCGGTCCGGTTCAGGGCGAACCAGACGATGACGATGACGGGCAGGTAGATGACGAACACCTGCATGGGGATGCCGGCGAGGTACTGGGTGAGTCCGTACAGCCCGGAGGGCAGTTCGGAGATCGGGACGGTGTCGGTGAGCACCAGTGGGACGGCGCCGAACGCATAGAGGGTGGCGAGTGTGACGATGAGTGCAGGGAACCGCATCCGCGCGATGAGGAATCCGTTCACCGCGCCCATCGCCAGCCCCGACAGCAGCGCTACCGCCACGCCGCCCGCGAGTCCGAGGTGCCAGCGGGTCGCGGCCAGACCGAAGAGCATGCCGGCGAGGCTGACCATCGAACCCACGGACAGGTCGATGGCTCCCCGGCCGGTGAGGATGACGATGGACTCGGCCAGGGCCAGGAGTCCGACCTCCACGGCATAGGCCGTGCTGCCCGAGAGGTTGGCGAAGGTGAAGAAGTACGGAACCGTGGCGCCGAAGACCAGCAGAACCGCGATGAGCAGAACTGCCAGCAGCAGGCTTCGGTCGATCAGGATTCGGCGCAGCGCCGCGGCCACCATGTTGGTGCGGACGGTCGCGGACGGCGTGGCCGGCGAGGGTGTCGTCGTGGTCGGGGTGCTCATACTGCCGCCCTCCTTCGCTGGCGCAGGACGTCGACGCTCACGGCGACGACGATGAGCAGGCCCAGGAAGAGTCCTTCCAGCAGGGCCGGTACGCCGGTGATGATCAGCGCGTTGCGGACGGTGCCGACCAGCAGGGCGCCCAGCAGGGTTCCCAGGACCGTGCCTTTACCGCCGAGGACGCTGGTGCCGCCGAGCACCACGGCGGCGATGACCTGAAGTTCGAAGCCGGTCCCGACGTTCGTCTGGACCCCGCCGTTGCGGCCGACGAACACCAGGGCGGCGATGCCTACGAGGAGGCCCGTCACGGTGTAGACCGCGACTTGGCGGCGAGTGGTCCGCACGCCGGAAAGCCGGGCAGTCTCGGCGTTGTTGCCCAGTGCGTACAGGTGCCGGCCGGTGGGCCGATAGCGCAGGTAGTAGCCTCCCGCGAGCGCGAGGGCCATGGTGAGCCACCAGGCGACGGGGACGCCGAACAGGGTGCCCATCCCGAGCCCATGCAGGGTCGGGGGCAGTCCGGTGACCCAGTCTCCGCCGGCGAGTTGGAAGGAGATGAACCGGAACAGGTTGAGGGTGCCGAAGGTGACGATGATGGGATGGATCCGGCCGTAGGCGACGAGCAGGCCGTTGACGAGTCCGGCAAGCGCGCCGGCCACCAGGCCGATCAGCACGGAGACCACGGCGGGATGACCGGATGCCATGGACTGGCCGACGAGGACGGCGCAGACGGCCAGGGCCGAACCTGCGGACACGTCGATGCCGCCGGTGATGATCACCATGGTCATGCCGACGCCGACGATTCCGATCTGAGCGATCTCGCGCAGGATGTTCGCGACGTTGCCGCCGGTGAGAAAGGGATCGTACGTCAGTCCGAGAGTCAGCCACAGGATGACGAGCACGGCGATCAGGCCGACCTCGTTGCCGCGCAGGAAGCGCCTCAGTGCGCTGGGCCTCCCCTTGCCGGCGATGGCGGCGGGAGGGGTCTGGATGAAGGTCATGCTGTTTCGTTCTCCTGCTCCGCGGTGCCGATGGCGGCTCGCAGGACGTCGGCGGAGTCCGCGCCCCTGAGGAAGGTACGGCGCACGGCGCCGTCCTGCATCACCACGATGCGGTCGGCCAGCGCCGCCACCTCGGGAAGGTCGGTGCTGACGACGACCACCGCGGTTCCCTCGGCTGCCAACTCGAGGATGATGCGGTGTATCTCGGCCTTGGCCGCCACGTCCACGCCCTGAGTGGGCTCCTCGAGCAGGAGCAGGTCGGGGCGTCGCACGAGCTGGCGGGACAGCACTACCTTTTGGGCGTTGCCCCCGGACAGGGCGTTGGCAGGTGTGTCCACGGTGGGTGCCTTGATGGCCAACTGCTTCAGGAAGCCCTCGGCCATGGACCTCTCGCGTCGCCGGTCCACCACGATGCCGAACCGACGCAGCAGGCCGAGGTGCGCGATGGAGATGTTGTAGGCGATGCTCTGCGGGCCGAAGATGCCCTGGACCTTGCGGTCTCGGGGCAGCAGGGCGATGCCGAGCTTCCCGGCCTCGCCCGGAGAGCGTACGGTGACGGGCTTTCCGTGCAGCCGCACCTCACCGCTGTCAGCGGGGGCGATGCCGTACAGGGACTCGGCGACCTCATGGGTGCCGGACCCGATGAGGCCGTACAGACCGACGACCTCACCCGCGCGGAGAGTGAGGTCCACGTCGTGGAAGGCGCCGGTGCGCCGGAGCCGTTTCACTTCGAGGACCGGCTCGCCGGGTGCGGGCCGCGGCGCGTCGCTCACTGCGGACAGCACCCGGCCGGCCATCAGGCGCACGATGGCTCTCTCGGTCAGATCACTGACCGGAGAGGCGGAAACGACCTGCCCGTCGCGCATCACTGTGGCACGGTCGGCGATCGCGAAGATCTCGCCGAGCCGGTGGCTGATGTAGACGATGCCGACGCCGTCCGCCCGCAGCCGCCTGATGACCTCGAACAGGTCCTGGGTCTCCTGGTCGGACAGGATCGCCGACGGCTCGTCGAAGATCAGGATCTCCGCGTGGTGCGCGAGCGCCTTGGCGATGGAGACCAACTGCTGCTGGCCCACCGTCAGGACCCCCATGCGGGTGTCGGCCAGTTCGGGGTCCAGGCGCAGGCCGGTGAGCAGCTCACGCACCCGCCGCCGTTGTGCGGCCCAGTCGACACCGCCGGCGCGAGTGCGCAGTTCACGGCCCGCGAAGACGTTCTCCAGCACCGACAGCTCAGCGAAAGTCTGAGGTTCCTGGTAGACCGTCGCGATGCCGAGGGCGAAGGCCGACTGGGTCCCGGTGATGCGGACCGGCCGGCCCTTCCGCCGGATGTCGCCGCCGTCGGGCTGGATCGCTCCGGCGATGACCTTGATGAGGGTGGACTTGCCGGCACCGTTGGAGCCCAGCAGGGCGTGGACTTCGCCTGGACGTATCTCGAAGTCCACGCCGCGCAGGGCCTGGACGCCGTGGTAGCGCTTCTCGATCCCGCGCAGGGACAGCAGTGGCTCGGGGCCGCTGTCGTCCCCGGCGTCACCCACCGTGAGGGGAGCGGGTGTCATGTCAGAACTTTCCGGCGTACTGGCTGATGTTGGACTTGTCGAAGACAAGCGGCTCGCCCAGAAGCAGCGTCCTGAGCGCCTCCTGGTAGCGGATGCCCTTGATGTCACCGGCGTCCGTGGCGTTCAGGCTCTTTCCGTCGGCCAACTGCTTGCCTGCCCACACGGTCAGGTAACCGAGGTCGGCGGGGTTCCACAGGACGACCTTGGCCATGGCCCCGCTCTTGACGTACTTCTCCATTGCCGTGGGGGTGGCGATACCGGTCGAGAAGACCTCGCCGGTCTTGCCGGCGTCGGCGATCGCCTGGGCGACGCCCGGAGCGGAGGTGGTGCACTCGCCGACCAGGCCCTTCAGGTCCGGGTTGGCCGTCATCAGGTCTTTTGCGATACTCGCGGCCTTGTCCTGGTCCTCGCCCGCGTACTTGACGCCGACCAGCTCCATGTCCGGGTACTTCTTCTTGGTGTAGGCCTTCTGTTCCTTGATCCAGGCGTTGAGATTCTGCGCCGTGGGCCCGCAGGAGACGATGGCCCACTTGCCCTTGCCGCCGGTCTGCTCGGCCAGGGAATCCACCAAGGCGTCCCCGATGGCCGTGTCGGTGGCCTGCTGGACGAAGACCTGTCGCTCGCTGGTGGGCGCGTCGGTGTCCGTGGTGAACACCTTGATGCCGGCGGCCTCGGCGCGCTTGATCACAGGCGCGATGGCGGCCGGATCGTTGGGGGCGACCGCGATCGCGTCGACGTGCTGGGAGATCAGGCCGTCCATGACCTGGATCTGGGCGGCGGAGTCGCCGGTGGAGGGGCCCTGGTAGATGAACTTCACCCCCAGGTCCTTGGCGGCCTGCTCGCCGCCCTTCTGCATGGCGGTGAAGTAGGGGATGCCGACGAGTTTGGGGACGAAAGCCACCCGGACCTGCTCGCCGCCACCGTGCCCCTCGCCCCCGGAGGGCCCCCCGCCCGGCGGGGTGGCGCTGCATGCGCTCACGGTCAGGGCCACGACGGCGGCCACGCCTGTTGCGGTTGTCCACTTGAAGATCTTCGGCATGAGGGTGTTCCTTTCCGCCCGCTCGCGTAGCGGTGCGGGGTGTGCTGTGCTCTCCGCCGCCGGGTGGCGAGAAGCCGGTTCGGGCCGTCGACGGTTGTGAGGTGATCCGGTTCGTCGACTTCCACGTTGGCGACCCGACCGTGTCGCGCACGCTCTCGGCGATCTTCCTCGCCGAATCGTCGAACGCAGATGCCCCGGGACCAGGTCTCGTCGATGTCTCGGCCTCGCCCCGGGCAGTGCGGTTCCCGACCTCATCGAGGAACGGGCCGCTGCGGCCGGCCACTCCTGGGCAGCCGACCTTCGCGTGCTCCGCGCCTTCTGGTCACGTTCCGTCTGCATGCGACGTTAGAGGGCGATTTGATTACAGTCAATAGATGTAAAGAAAACTGATTCTCGCTGGGTCGAGCCCATTGGATTCCCGGGCGGGGAGTGGCGGTGCCCGCTGCGCGCCTGGACGGTGTGGTACGAGCGTTTCAGTCAGTGGGCTCCCGACGTGGCCGGTGGCAGCTCGTCTGTCACACCCGTGCCGCCGTGGTCTGCCGTGTCGCCCGACGGGGTGGCGCTCGCCCAGTCTGAGCCTCCGGCTCAGATGCACCGCCGGTGATACGCGGCCAGGCCATGCGGTTCGGTCATCCCGCGCCGCATGGTCCATCCGTAACGCGGCCACGGGGACGCGCCGGTCGGCGAGAAGCCGGATCCGGCGCCGCCTGCATCACGGGGTCCGTGACGATTGCCACCGGATTCGCCATCACAGCCGTGGCGCCCGAGGAGCTGGGCGAGGCCCCGATCCTGCCCCGCTCCTGTTCGGTACCGCCTTCCTGCCCACCCGCATGACTCCCGGCCCGGTCCAGACAGCTGTGATCGCTGCGGTGGCGACCGGCTACGCGCTGACCGGGACCCACCCTCTCCTCCTGCACTTCTCCGGGATGTCCGTGGAGGAGGAGAGCACCGGGACCGGGTTCGGGGGCCGGATGCAACGATGTCCTGTTCGCACCGCTGCGCCCCGAAGCCGTACCCGACCCTGCTCGATGGCGAGCCGACCGAAGCCCTCGCCGCCGCGCAGGCTGCCGTCGACGCCCCTGCCGGGTTGGGCACCATCGCCTGCTACGCGACCGGGGTGGCCCACCTCGCGACGGGCACCTGGTCCCACCCTGGCAAGAGCGGCGCCCAGGCGGGCATCGTGTCCGACGGAGGGCACCGCGATAAGCCGCACCCCCCGCTGCTGCGCACGGTTGCGTCGACACATCCCTGCTCGGCCGAAGCAGCCGTCTTGATCAAACGCTCGGCGGGCGGACAGTGATGACCGCCCTGGCGGAGCTGTGCCGATTCTGAGACTGGAGACACGGCAATCGTTCGACCACGTTGCGGTCGGTGCGAGCAGCGCCGGCTGGGGCGCTGGTCAGCGCGGGATGTCCTGCTCGACCCAGATGCACTTACCGTCATGAAGGTAGCGGGCACCCCAGTGCTGCGAGCAGGCGGCCACCAACTGCAGGCCTCGACCGCCCTCATCCGTGTGGGTGGCGTGGCGTATGCGAGGGGTTGTCAGGCTGCCGTCGTACACCTCGCAGATCATCGACCGGCTGCGCAGAAGGCGAAGACGCACGGGACCCTTGGCGTGGCGGATGGCATTGCCGACCAGTTCACTGACCACAAGTTCGGTGGGCATGACCAGGTCGCCCAGTCCCCAGACGGTCAGTTGTTCGCGCACGTATGCGCGGGCCTGGCCGGCAGCACGGGGATCAAACGGGAGGTCGTGCACGGCGACGTCTCGGGCGGCTGCGTTGTGCGTGTGGACCATGAGCAGGGCCGCATCGTCCTCCGCCTGCTCACGGTCGGGCAGCAGCGCCGACGTCACTGAGTCGCACAGACGCTCAAGGCGGTCGGTATCGGCGTCCATTTCTTCAGCCACGAGGTGCGGCACGGTCGCAGAGTGAGCCAAGACATGGCGAAGCATCGCCACGCCATCGTCGATGTCCCTGGTAGCAGACTCGACGAGCCCGTCGGTGAACAGAACGACGAGGCCTTGCGCCGGCATCTGCAGGTCATGCGTGGCGAACGGCGGTTCAGCGGCGCCCAGGGGCGGGTCGGGGACCAGGTCGGGGATGTGCACAGTGCCGTCGGGGTGGACGATGACAGGTGGGGGGTGACCGGCCGACGAGAGCGTGCAACTCCGGCTGACAGGGTCGAAGACGGCGTACAGGCAAGTGGCGTAGAAGTCCTCACCAAGGTCGCTGACCAAGTCGTTGAGGCGACCGAGCAGTTCGTCGGGTGGCATCTCCAAGTCGGCGAGCGTCCGTACAGCCGTGCGCAGCCGGCCCATGGTGGCTGCTTCGGAAATGCCATGTCCCATGACGTCGCCGATGACCATGGCGACTCGGTCGGCGGACAACTGGATCAGGTCGTACCAGTCGCCACCCACCGCGTCTCCCCGGCCCGCCGGCAGGTAGCGGGCGGCCGCGCGGACGGCCGGGAGGCAGGGCAGCTTTCGGGGCAGGAGGCCGCACTGCAAGCCTTCGGCACGGGCATGCTCGGCGTCGTACAGGCGTGCTCGCTCGAACGCCTGGGCGACCAGACCGCTGAGCGCTGTCAACAGAGTTCGCTCCTCCTCGCCGATCGGACGCTCTCGGCTGAATGAGACATCGCAGCATCCGATGGCACGTCCAGAGGCGATGAGGGGCAGAAAAGCCCATGTGTTCTTCGGTGACGTGGCCGTGAAGCCGGCCATTTCCGGGTAGCGCCGGAGGATCTCGGCCTTCGATTCGATGAAGAGGGGAGTGCGCGTGCGGATGACGTCGGCGATGATGGGGTGGGACGTGAGCGGAAGCCCGCGGATCTGGCTCCACAATCCCCGGTATGCCTTCGGGTATCCGATGTGGCCGACCAGATGCAGTCGGTCTTTCTCGAACGCGTAGATCCCCAGCCCGTCGGCTCCGAATGGTGGCAGAACATGTTCTGCGACGGCTCGCAGGACATCCTGAGAGGTGACGGCATCAGCCAGTGCTGCGGTGAGTTCGACTATCCGCACGGTCCTGTCGAACGCCGCCTCACCAGCACTGGGCCGGCCGGGCACCCTCTCCAGGCGCTCCGCACCCCAAGCAGCTATCGCATGGAGGAAGGACCGCCGCAGCTCGTCCGGCTCGGCCGGCCCGGCCGTGAGTACGGAGAGCGCACCGATCGGCTTGTCGCCGGCCAGCAGCGGTACCGCCACCGCGCCGGACTCCCGGTGTCCCGAGCGGTCACCCGGCACCCAGGCGTAGGCACCACTCTGCACGGCGCGCGCCGCCGCGTTCGCCGCATCTGTCAGGTCCGCCCACGCCTCGGTCCCGTCCGGGAAGAGTTTGCCGACGGTCACGAGGCGCAGCCGGCCCACAGCGGGATCGCGCCAGTGCACCGCCGCGCCCAGGCCACCCAAGCACGTCGTGGCCTGCTGCAAGGTCAATTCAAGGGTCTCTGCGTCCCACGGCTGTTGGTCCGGGCTCGTCAGACATTCGAATCGCATTGCTTCCGGCTGTTCGAGGTGGCTCCCTGGCCTGGCGACTGCCATAGCGCCTCCTGCCGACTCGGAGGTCAGAACGAACTATTCGACGGTGGGCGGGACTTCCGCGGAACGGGTTCCTGAAAGCCCCGGTGCGTCGGCCGCCCGCTGCACGTCCGGCCGGGTCATCGGGCAGGCAGGTACCGTTCCGACGATCCCGGGCCTGGCGGGGCGGGCGCCTGTGCTGCGGAACCGCTGCCGGTAGTCCCGGGGCGAGATGCCGAGGCTCTTCAGGAAGCTGTCGCTCAGAAGCGCAGCCGTGTCGAAACCGCAACTTGCGGCGACTGCATCGAGGCTGGCATCGCTGGAGCTGAGCATGAGCTTCGCCGCCTCGATCCGGACCCGCTCCACATACCGAGCAGGGGACATTCCGACCGCCTGCGTGAACGACTCGGTGAGATGATCTTCGGACACGGCCGCACGACGGGCCAGCGCAGCTGTGGAGTGATCGCCGGCTGGGTCGTGCATCACCTCGTCCATGGCCACGCGCACCTGATCACTGTCACCCGAATAGGCCGGCGACCAGACGCTGAATTGGTTCTGGCCCCCCGGACGCCGGAGAAAGATCACGAGCCAACGCGCGACCCGGCGGGCCAGGTCGGCACCGTAGTCGTCCTCCACGAGCGCCAGCGTCAGGTCGATACTGGCGCAGACTCCAGCACCGGTGACCACTGGCCCGTCCCGGACGAAGAGCGCATCGGGGTCCACCTGGACGCGCGGGTAGCGTTCGGCGAGCTGCTCGCAGTGTGCCCAGTGCGTCGTCGCCCGACGACGGTCGAGCATTCCCAGACGCGCGAGCACGAACGCGCCGGTGCACATCGAGGCGATCCGCTTCGACCGCTGGACCAAGTGGCCGGCGGCGTCCACCAGTGCCGGAATCGTGTCGGGCGTCGGCTCCTCGGGCTTTGCATAGGTTTGCGGATCGGAGTCAGGAGGGACGCCTCCCGGGATGATGACGGTGTCCAGATCGCCCACCAGCGCGCCCGCCTCGACGTCGACGCCGAGGCGTAGGAACGACGTGGTATCGACCGACCGGCCGGTTGGCGAGGCAAGCAGTACGTCGTAGCCCGCACCGAAATCGTTGGCACGCGCAAGTACCTCCAGGGATGTCGCGACATCCTGCAGGGTCACCTTGTCGTACACCAGGAAGACGATGCGCCGCCGTGTGGCCGAGACACTGGTTCCGATACCCGCTGTCATGGCAGTCCGCCTTGCAGTCGAGGGTCACTGGGTATGAACGAGGGCGTCCTCTCGGCGGCGTGCCGTGCCACGTCGTCGACCGATCCGAAGGCGGCGGTTCTGGTACCAGGCCCCCGTGGCGCCTCGGCCTTCCTCGACTGCCTCCGCCCTACCCGTACACACCACCCCTCTTGTGGTGATGCCAGACGTCAGCGTCCGAGGCCAGGAAGTGAAATGTGTACATCTGTGTACGAAGTATAACTTCAGGTATGTGGCTACGACAGCGAGCCCCTGAGGCCGGCACGCGCGTGGACCGGAGCGGTGCCCCTGCAGATCGAGCGCGGGCGGAGGCCGGCCGACGTGCTCCGCGGCCGCGGCGCAGGGGCCGGCGGAGGTCGACTGGCTGGTGACGGTGGAGTCCACGATCGTGCGGGCCCTGGCACGAGTGACCGGCCGCCGCCCTCATCGGGCGGCGGCCGGTTCATTGTGGGGCGGGGGATGTCAGAAGGTGAGCGTCCAGCTGTCGATGGTGCCTGTGGAACCCGCGGAGACGTCCTCGACGTGGAGTTTCCAGGTGCCGGAAGCCGGGGAGGTGCCGGCGTCGACGGTGTAGTTCTTCCTGATGGTCTGGCCGGTGTCCTCCGCGGAGTCCGCCTTCACCAGGTACGCCTTGCCGTTCGGGTCCAGGAGTTGGATCTTCAGGTCGCCGCGCCGCTCGTGCCGCGCTTCCACATGGATCTTGAGTTCCTTGGACGCGTTGCCGGAGAAGCCGCTGATGGAGATCGGTGAGTCCACGGAGCCGGAGTCGGGGATGGCGTGGCTGGTCTGGTTCTCGTTCGACGGGAATGCCAGCGACCAGGCGGTGAGGAATCCTCTGGAGCCCCCGTCGATGTCCTGGACGAGGAGTTTCCAGGTCCCGTCGGCAGGGGAGGCGCTGGAGTCGACCGTGTAGGTGGTGTCGAGGGTGCCGCCGGCCTCGGTCGGGGACGCCGCCCTGAGGGGGTACGTGTGTCCGTCAGGGCCCACCAGGTCGATCTTCAGGTCGCCGAGCCATTCGTGCGTGGCACCGATGTGCACGCGCATGGCCCCCGGGGCCTTGCCGGTGAACCCGTCTACGGTGATCTGCGAGGTGAGAGTGCCCGGGTCGGGGATGAGGTAGGACCCGGTCTTCTCGAAGGAGTTGGCGAAGAGGAGGGACCAGGAGGTGAGGGTGCCGGTGGCGCCTGCCGCGGTGTCCTGGACGACCAGCTTCCAGGTGCCGCTCGCCGCGGCGGTGCTCGCGTCGACGAAGTAGCTGGCGTCGAGGGCGCCGCTGCCGTCTGTGGACAGCGGCTTGAGGGGGTACGTCTGGCCGTCCGGGGCGACCAGATCGATCCTGACCTGACCGCGCGAGTTGTGTGTGCCGGTCACGGCCACCTTCATCGATCTGGAGGCGGTGCCGGGAACGCCGTCGACCGTGATCGGCGCCTCGATGGTTCCCACGTCGGGGATGGAGTAGTGCTTCTCGTTGATGACCTTGGTGGGGCGGGGCTTGGGGTCCGGTGCGGGTTCCGGTGCGGATCCGCCGAGCGCCTGGCCGATGTCGATACGGGGGGTGGTGGCGCCGGTGTAGGTGATGGGCTTGCCGGTGTTGGTCAGCCGTGCCTCAAGGTCCGCCATGCTCTCGTGGGGGAACGCCTGGCGGAGGATCGCCAGGGCGCCGGCGACGTGGGGGGTGGCCATGGAGGTGCCGTTCATGGAGGCGTAAGTGCCGCCGGGAACGGAGGAGACGATGGCGGTGCCGGGGGCGAAGTAGTCCAACAGCAGGCCCCGATTGGTGAAGGAGGCCAGCTCGTCCTCATCGGTGGTGGCGCCGACGGTGACGGCGGAGGAGACACAGCCGGGGGCGGTGACGGCGTCGGCGTAACCGTTGTTGCCGGCCGCGACGACGGTCGCGACGCCCTGCGTGAGCAGGTTGTCGATGATCAGCTTGCGGGGGTCGGAGGTGCATTCGGAGGTCCAGTGTCCGGCACCCAGGGACAGGTTCACGGCGGCGACGTTGGTTCCGGCCGCCTTCAGCTCGGAGACCTTCTCCAGTCCCTTGATCTGGGAGCTGGTGAAGCTGAGCGCGCACGGGCTGGCGCCATCTCCGCAGACCGTGTCGTCGTCGAATCGGGAGAACACCTGGATGGCGATGATGTCAGCGCCGGGGGCGACACCGTGTGCGGGTGCGCCGCTGATGCCGGTGCCGTCACCGGCGGCGATCCCGGCGACGTGGGTGCCGTGGGAACAGGCGTCGCCCATCGTGGCGCACGGCCCCGACTCGGAGTCCGCGCTGCCGGCGCCCTCTTGTTCAGTGGTGCCGTCGGGGCAGAGGCTGGTGGCCCCCGAGGTGGCGTCGTCGACGGAGAAACACGCCTCGGTCTTGACACGGTTGCCGAGGAAGGGGTGCTTGGTGGCGACTCCGGTATCGAGGATGGCTATCGAGGTGCCCGCGCCGGTCTTGCCCGCCGCATAGGCCTTGTCACCGCCGATCAGGGGGACGCTCTGGTCCAGGGTCGGTGGCACCGGTGTGTCCTCGGTGATGCTGACCACGCGCGGGTTGGCGGCCAGCTTGTCCAGGCCGCCCTTGTCGACCCTGAGCGTGACCAACGGCAGCTTGTCGAAAGACTGCATCTTCTTGCCGACGGTCGCCGCGTCGGGCAGGTCCGCGCGGTTCTTGGTGACGACGTTGACGCGGACGGTGCCGTCGCCTCGCGTCTTCGCGCGCAGCGACGCGTCGACCGGGTCGTGCTGCGCGGCCGAGGCCGATGTCGGGCTGGTGTCGGGCATGGGGCTGGCGCCCGCCGGTATCGCGGTGAACACCAGGGCTGCCGCCGCGGCGGCGATGATGCCTCGTATGGGTCTGGTCACGTGCTACTCCACCGAACAAAAGTGCAGGAGGGGGAAGGAGGGGTGGTGCGGGTGCGCAGGCCGCGAAAAGGGGCCGGGCGGCGAGGAGTTCTCGCACCGCCCGGCCCCGGGGCCTCTCTACAGGAAGGCCCTGGCGCTCAGCAGGCTGAGACAGCTGATTGATCAGTGGGTCGCGTCTGCGCCGTTCTTCGGATTCCCGCCGAACCGACTGGAGACGGCACTGTAGTAGATCCAGGCCTCGGCACGGCAGAAGCTCCTTGCCCAATAGGCCGCGCAGGTTTGGTTCGCGAGCAGGTCGTAGAACGCGCGGTCGGCGTCGAGCTTCCTGTTCGGGTTCATCCAGTACCAGAACTTCTTGTACCAGTTACCTATGACACCGTAGGCGTAGTCATGCCCGTCGCACGCGGTGCGGAAATCGTAGCCAAACGGCTTGTCCGGCGCGTTGGTGCAGTGGTCGTGGGTGATGCCTATGATCCAGCGGTGGTTGGGAAGCTGCTTGCTCTGGGGATTATGCCAGCCGTAGTGAGCGACCTGCGTGGTGCAGTCGTAGTACTGGTGCCAAATCCACCTCTGGGCCAGGTCGCAGTGCTTCGGGCTGGCAGCGTCCGAAAAAAGAGCAGGCGCATCAGGCTCATCGGTGGGCAGGGTGATGGGCTCGCTCGAGCTGGGCGGTGGCGTGCCGACGGTCTGTACCGCATCTGGAGCGGCGGCGTCACCGACGTAGTTCAGGTCCCATTGATCAGCGGGGGTGGCTACGGTGGCCAGCCGGTCGTTGGTGTCGTAGGTGTAGGTGTTCAGGTCGGTGCCCGCGGCCGGGTTGGTGACCTTGCGGAGCAGTCCGGAGCCGTCGTAGGAGTAGCTGGCCACGGTCTGCACGGTCTGCCCGGAGGTGACGGTGATGTTCTTCACCTGGCCGGTCACGTCGCCGAGGGTTTCACCGGAAGCGGTGGTTGCGGTGGCGTAGTTGACCTTGACGGACTGCGGTGTCTCGACCGACGCGGGGTCCTTGATGGTTGACACGCGGCCGACGCTGTCATAGGAGACCGTGGACTGCCCGTACGTCTTGTTACCCACGCCCGTCACACGCCAGTTGTCGCCGCCGCCGCCGACCTGCTTGTACGTGTAGGTGGGCTTGAGGTCGGCCGCAGCGATCGGGTTGCCCAGCGAGTCCACGGGGACGTCGTCGTCCACGACGGGCGTGGTCAGGTCGATGTTCAGCGTCTCCACGACGGTCGTCTTCAGATCACCGGCGAGATCGTCCCACTTGCTGGTCTCGACCAGCTTGGAACCGTCGGCGGACGTGTAGGTGTTGACGCTGCCGCCGTTGACGCCGTCGACGGAGTCGGTCAGGTTGTAGCGGAAGGACTCGTCGACGTCCAGATCCGTCGTCGTGATCCAGCCCGAGCCGAAAGTCAGCTTGCGGTTCAGCTGGCCGCCGAGGAACTCGGCATCCCAGCTCGGGCCGAACACACCGAGGTCCGACCGGTTGGTGGGGGCGTCCTGCGCCTGCGAGACGCCCTGGAGCTGACCGACGACCGAGTGGGAGCGGCCCACCAGGCCCGCCGATGTGTCGGTCTCGTTGATCTGGAAGCTGTCGCTCGCGGACTGATATGTGCCGGGTCCTATTGGCTGGACCGTGCCTTCGGCAAGGGGCTGGTCGGGCACCTCGGTGGCTGAGGCGGGCTGCAGTGGTGCCAGCAATGTCAGCCCCAATGCGGCCACGACAGGAAGTGCGATTCTGCGCACCGTCTCCCTCTCGGTTCAAGTCGACCTGCGATGGTTACAGGTCTGGATGTGGATGTTCTGTCTTGCGTGGTCATCTCACAGCCCGGGTGTACGGCTGTGCTGTCCTTGGGTGCTTGCCAACGGTGAAGGCGTACTCGCTGTTGCGCTTGCGGACGCATGGCTTCAGCCGCCGGTGTTGCCCCTTGGTCAAGAGGTCGGCCAGGGCGGCACGACCGATCGCGCCGACGTGCGGCTAACGAGGGACTTGGCCTCTTCTTTCAGATGACTGTGCGCAACAGCGACGAAGGTCTCAGACGCCGTTGCGATGAGCATCAGTCATATTGCTTAGACCGTGTCCTATATGGTGAGGCGGACGAGACGCTCGTAAACAGCAGATGTCTGCGCACGCCGATGCGCTTGCCCCAAAGCCCGTCGCCGCAAATGAGGAGGGTGGGCATCAGATACAGACGCCGGTCGTTCAGCGCCCGCCAGCGGTCGGTTGCACGGAGGAGGAAGACGGCGACCTGACAGTTCTCCGTGCGTCGGTGCCGAAGTACTGCCGCTGCACCCCGGCCGACCGCGTCCCCTGCTTCGAAACGTGTGTCGTCCACGACCAGGACGGCGTCGGGATCGCCGGGATCGCCGAGCACCTCATCGGCGTCCCACTCGACCCGGTTCAGCATCCGTGGCAAGGCCGGGCTGCCTGGTCGGTAACCAGCTGAGGGAGCCGGCATCCGGCACGTTCATCCGTACCCGCCTGGGCAGGTCCGCGCGTCGGCCGGCACAGGGCGGCCACATCGCGCGGGTCCGCCTCCGTGGAGCAGTCAGCCGCGGGCCGGGTCCCGCACCGCCCGTCGGCTACAAACCACAGGCCAGTTGGATGTCCGGTGCGGGCCGATCACGCCAAGGGAAGCTGACCAAGCGGCCGACCGCGGTCGGCCTCCGTGGGGTGTTGATGCCTCCGATACTGGCCCCTGATCAACGGCCGAGCAGCACCACCTGAGCACTCGGCCCCGAGTGCGCCACCCGACCGGACCGCGCCACCGTGCCCACCCGGTCGTCGAGGGGAACGCTGAGATGCGCGGCGCAGGCGGCGGAAGAGACGAGGGAGTACTCCAGGACTCCCGGGCGGGCCGGCACACCTCCCTCGCCGGCCGGCCCGCCCAGGCCCGGATCAGTCGTCCGGCAGGGCTGTCCGTACGCGTTGAACATGGCCCGGCCCGGCGCCGCCGGCGACCAGCCGCTGGGGAAGGGCCTCCCCGGCGCACACGATCGTCTCCAGGTACGGCAGTTCCGCTCCGGCACCATCGCGAGAACGCTCGGGGCAGGGTGACGTGGGTGATCCGGGCCTCGGCGAGGAAATCGCCCAGGCCGGGCCCGTACAGGACGTCACGGCGCGGAAACAGCTCCAGGGGGGCGCGCCCGTCCACGACAGTCACGTCAGCCGGGAACGCCCCGCCACGGCCTTTCGTCGAACGGGGTCCGGCGTAACCCGCTGCTGCGGCACAGCGGCCCGGGAGGAGTCAGCACGTTGTCTTTTCGGAAGGGGACACGAGTCCGGCACACACGCGATCGGCGGCCCAGGAACACTCGAAACACTTCCGTTGTCGCTGCCGAGACCACAAGCGTGACTCGTGGTGTGGGCTGCATCACAACGCTCGGCTTTCCCGTTCCTACGTCCCATCCGTAATCTGTCAGGCGAGCAACTGGGCGGGAGACGTGGACTATTCACAGAGTGCGGGCGTTGGTCTGGTACTTGCCGGGCGCTACCGGCTGATTGAGCCCATCGGCAGCGGCGGGATGGGCAGGGTGTGGCGCGCGCACGACGAAGTGCTGCACCGGACCGTCGCGGTGAAAGAGCTGACCCTGGGCGGTTACGTCTCCGAGGCCGACCGGACCATGCTGCACCAGCGGACCCAGACAGAGGCCAGGGCCGCGGCCCGGATCACGCATCCCGGGGTCGTCACCGTCCACGACGTCCTCTACCACGACGACCGCCCTTGGATCGTCATGCAGTACGTCGACGGTCCGTCCCTCGCCGACGCGGCCAGGGAAACCGGCCTGATCGACGGTCGGGAGGCGGCCAGGATCGGGCTGCGGGTATTGGCCGCGCTGCGGGCCGCGCATGCCGCCGGGGTGCTCCACCGCGACGTCAAGCCCGGAAACGTCCTCCTCGCGCGCGACGGCAACATCCTCCTCAGCGACTTCGGCATTGCCGCCATCGAAGGAGACTCCACGATCACCAGGACCGGTGAAATCGTCGGGTCCCTGGACTACATGGCGCCCGAACGGCTACGAGGCAGCGAGCCGGATCCCGCGGCCGACCTCTGGTCCCTGGGCGCGACGCTCTACACGGCGGTGCAGGGGTACTCACCCTTCCGCCGCAACTCGCCGATCGCCACCATGCAGGCTGTCGTCACCGAGGAGCCGCCCCATCCCGACCGGGCGGGCCCGCTCGCACCGGTGATCGCGGCACTGCTTTCCAAGGACCCGGCGTCGCGGCCGGGCGCAGCGGAGGCGGAACGGCTGCTGCGCGACGTACTTGAGGGCCGGGAGGTCGACGCGACCCAGGCAGGCGTACCGACACAGGGCGCGGCGAACGGCTACGGGCTGTCCGGCACGGGGCAGTTGCCTCCTGTCGACTCGTCAGGGTCGACTGGGCGGACGTACGCGCCGGCGTACGCCACCGGGCCTGCGCACACGAAGGGGCCCCGGAACGCCACTGGTCCCACGCGAGCCACCGAGTCCACGCACGCCGCCGGGTCCGTGGCGCCGCGGGGCCGCGTCCGTGGCGGTCGACGCACCATGCTGGTCGCGCTGCTTGTCGCGGTGGGTGTCGGGGCCACGGCGGTCTTCGCCGGACTGCAGTACGCCAACGGGAGCGACGAGGGGGCGAGTGGAGTCAGGACGACCGGCCTCACGCCGCAGAGTCCCGGCACACAGAACGACAGATCGACGGTTCGGCGGGCGCCGACCGACCGTGCCTCGGACGCCAGGTCGGTCCCCGCCGGTTGGGAACGCATCAACGCCCCGGAGGGCAGCCTCTGGGTCCCCAAGGGCTGGACTCGTCAGACGGACAGCGACCAGATCGAGTACAGCCCGGACGGCGGCAACCACCTCCTCCGCATCAGCGTCGACTCCACGCCCGACTACCCCACCCCCCGCGCGCACCTGCTGCATCTGGAAAAGCTGTATCGGACCCTCGACGGCTACCAGCAGATCCGGTTCGGCACCAACAACTTCCGTGACGAGGCGAACGCCGTGCTATGGGAGTTCACCTGGATCCAGAAGCCGGAGGAGGGCCCTGCGGGACCACGCCGAATCATCGACCAGGTCTATGACTCGGACGACGGCGGCATCGAGTACGGGATCCTCATGGAGGGCCCCGCGGATGACTGGTCTCAGACGCAGAAGCAGTTCGACACCGTCCTGCGCGGCTGGCAACCCGCGAGCCACCAAGGCTGAGGACGCGACCGTCACGGCTCTGACTCCGGTGGGCTGGCCAGCGTCAGGAACCCCGAGCCGAGGTGGGTGGCGGGGGCGGGATGTGAACCACGCGACCTCTGGGTTATGAGCCCGGCGAGCTACCGAGCTGCTCCACCCCGCGTCGGTGTCTTCAGCGTACGGGACGCCAACCTCCAGAGCGCG
Organism: Streptomyces flaveolus; assembly: GCF_000716535.1. Lineage (GTDB taxonomy): Bacteria > Actinomycetota > Actinomycetes > Streptomycetales > Streptomycetaceae > Streptomyces > Streptomyces flaveolus_A. The sequence continues at coordinate 194,760 of NZ_JNWV01000036.1, forward strand.
CGGCGTGGCCGCGGTGGGTCCGGCGACCGTGCCGGTGGTGGGGACGGTCATGAGCGGGCTCCTTCCGCGGACGGTTCGGGCACGTCCGGGGCCGGGGAGACGTTCGGGAAGCCGGGCAGCACCCCCAGGCACGCCGACTGTCGCCCCGGGGCCGGCCGGCCACAGCTGGACAGGGGTGCTGCCGCAGACGTCGTGCACGTCGGGGCAGCGGGCCGCGAAGGGGCGGCCACGGCCGAGCGCGGCCGGGTCGGGAGGGTCGCCGGGCAGCCCGGCCGGCGCCATGCGGGAGGCAGGGTCGCCGATGGTGGGGAAGGCGCGTGAGAGCGCTCGGGTGTACGGGTACCCGGGGTCGTCCAGGAGCTTCCGGGAGGGCCCGGACTCCACCAGCTCGCCGGCGTACATCACCGCCTTCTCCGAGGTGCGGGGGAGCGACGGAGCGTACAGGCGCACAATGAGCGCCGTCCTGGTCTGTTCGCCCATGACTCCACCGTCCTGCGCGCCGGCGGGCCGGACCAGGGCATGCGGAAGTACGGCCGCGAGCCCGACCTCACAGCCTCACAGCTCACCGCCTCAACCGGGGAAAACGGCCTGCGCGGCGCACAGTTGGAGCTGGGGCAGCGTGACGCCGGGCCCCCTGGCAGTCCTACCGCTGACAGGCCAATCGGTAAGACTTACGGGTCCGAGCCAATGGCTGAGGATGCGACCGCCCTGGCAATCCCTGTCATACGACTGATGCCCTGGAGCGGCAGCTCGAGGCACCGTACGAGGGCCGCTTCAGCTCGCTCGGCTTCGGCACGGCCTGTAGCCCGCGAACTAACTGGTGACCTCCCCTTTCGTCGTCCTTCTTGGAGCCAACATGCGTGCTGCAGTAGCCACAGGGCCCAACGCCCCCCTGGCCCTCGACGACCGGGACGTGCCCGAGCCCGGCGCCGGTGAGGTACTCGTCAAGGTCACGGCGTGCGGTGTCTGCTTCTCGGACCTGAACCTGCTGCAGGGTCACTACCCGTTCGCCCGGTTCCCCGTCGTCCCCGGCCATGAGATCACCGGAGTGGTCACCGCCGTGGGTGAGGGCGTCACCTGGCCCGAGGTCGGCACCGCGGTGGGTGCCCAGTTCCTGTACGACTCCTGCGGCCACTGCGACTACTGCGTGCGCGGCGACCACGTCGCCGTCATCGGCCGCTCGGCGCACGGTGCGGAGCAGGCCAAGAACATGGGCGCCGAGCTGTACGTCGCCACCTCCGAAACCGATCCGGCGGCAGCCCTCAAGGCCTGGGACGGGGGCGCCGATCTGATCCTCAACGCGGCTCCCTCGACCGACGCGGCCGCGGCCGCCCTGGGCGGGCTCGCTCCCGACGGCACCCTGCTGCTGTGCGGCTACGGTCCGGAACCCCTCGTGCTGCCGACCCAGCCCATGGTCCTCAACCGCCTGCACGTCGCGGCCAACCCGTCCGGCTCCCCGCACGACCTGCGCGACACCCTCGCCTTCTCCGCCGCCCACGACATCCTGCCCGACATCACACCGATCACGCTGGACGACGCCCCCGCCACCCTCGACGCGATGGCCGCCGGCACCGCCCACGGCCGCCGCGTCATCACGTTCTCCTGACCCACCTGTCGGCCTTCTCCTAGTGAAGGAACACATGATGTCCTACGTCATCCTCGTCAGCGGCGCGTCCAGTGGCTTCGGCGCGCTGACCGTGCGGGCCCTCGCCGATGCCGGGCACATTGTCTACGCCGGGATACGGCAGACCACCGGGCGCAACGCGCCGGCCGTCGCCGAGGCGCGCGCCTACAGCGAGGCACACTCGGTGCGACTGCACACGGTGGAGCTCGATGTCTCCAACCAGTCGTCCGTCGACGACGCCGTGGCCGCCGTCAGCGCAGAGGAAGGCCGCATCGACGTCGTCGTCCACAACGCCGGCCACATGGTGCTCGGCCCGGCCGAGGCATTCACCCCGGAGCAGATCGCCCAGATCTACGACACCAACGTGGTCGCCACGCAGCGGCTCAACCGCGCCGTCCTGCCACAGATGCGCGACCGGCGCGACGGCCTGCTGGTGTGGGTGGGCTCCTCCAGCACATACGGCGGTACGCCCCCTTACCTGGCCCCCTACTTCGGGGCCAAGGCCGCGATGGACCAACTGGCCAAGAGCTACGCGGTCGAACTGTCCCGTTTCGGCATCGACACCGCCATCGTCGTCCCCGGCTCCTTCACCTCCGGCACCAACCACTTCGCCCACGCCATGCACCCCCAGGACACCGACACAGCCGCCGCCTACGAGCCGCTGTACGGTGGCCTGATGGACGAGGTCGGCAAGCGGCTGGCCGCGTTGGCGCCCGCGAACGCCGACGTCAACGAGGTCGCCCGCGCCATCGTCACCATCGTGGACACGCCGAAGGGCCGACGCCCCTTCCGCACCACGATCGACCCCGCCAACGACGGCTCCCAGGAGGTCAGCGACGTCGCCGACCGCGTCCGCGCCGATTTCTACGACCGGATCGGCCTCACCGACCTGCTGTCCCTCCGGACCGACAGCTGATCTGCCTGCGCGTGCGGCCCAGGCCTCGGTCCTGCCACTGGGGGCCTGGGCCGCATGGGAGGGCGGCGGCGCCGATGCAGGTGCGGCTGCTGGACGACTCGATCGTCAACAAGGCGTGAAAAGCTGTTGTCTTTCCGATCTTGTGAGATGTGCTTCGAACGGAAGTCTCGATCGGGTGGTCGCGAAGCGCAGGACGCATACGAGTGGGGCTTCCTGAACAGCTCGTTGTTGTCCAATCACCGAACAGCAACAGGAGGCCCCTGGGGTCGCAGTCTTCCGTGCCTGGCAGTCCACGTCCGTCGCCTTGAACGAGGCGTACTGCCACCGGGCGATAGTGGATGCGATCGACTATCTCGTGGACAACGAAAGCAAGTGGCGGGCGATGCCCGCCGACTTCCTGCTGTGCGACCGGGTGTACGCGTTCTTCGGCCGCTGGCGCGAGAACGCGCTGGTCAGGGAGTTCCACGACCGGCTGCGCGCGCGGATGTGGGAGAGGCTGGGCCGGGATGCCGAGCCCACGGCCGGGGTGATCGACTCGCCGTCGGTCAAGGCGGACGCGGTTGTCGGCACGGACAGCAACGGTTACGACAGGGGCAAGCAGATCAACGGGCGCAAGCGGCACGTCGTGGTCGACTCCCTGGACCTGCTGCTGGGCGGGATGGTCACCAGCGCCGATGTCCGCGCGCACCGCCGCGCCACCACGGGCTGGAGCTGGTGAGGGCCGACGGTGGCTACACCGGCAGCCTCGTCGAGCACTGACTGGCCACTTTCGCGCTGGTCCTGCGATCGTCACACGCAGGGTGCTGCCCAAGCGGTGGATCATCGAGCAGCTCTTCGCCCACCTGATGCGCAGCCGCCGCCTGGTCCGCGACGTCGAACGGCGCACGGCCACCGCCGAGGCGATGATCTACTGGTCGAGGACCATGATCATGACCCGGCGCCACCTCCACCCGCGCCGGCACCACGTCCATGCCGAAGCCGGCGACCATCACCTGGCAGGTCGCCGGCCCCTGCCCGAGCCGGGCCCGGTCGGCCGCCAACCGGCCCCGCCTCGGGCGGGCTCCGCACGGTCGATGTGGGCAGGACTCGACGTCACGAGGCCGGCCAGGACCTGCTGGGCCCGCTTCACATTGAGCGCGCGAACGACAGGACCTCGAACACCACCTGCGTGAGGCGGTCGACGGACGCGATGATCGGCTCCCCGGCCTTTCCGACCGTCTCCAGCGGAATACCGAAGTGAAACGGCCCACAGAGCAAGAGGTCCACGACAAAATTACCCCGGATAGGCAACGCCAAAGGGCTGACGGCCTCGGCAGGGCCGCTCACACGGCGCCGACCGGTGCCATGGCACCGCCACAGGCCTGAGCGTCCCCGAGGTTTCCTCCTGCGTCAGGTGCGGAGCGTGGCGTGTCACCGGTCGTCCGCCAGACGGTGCAGCAACGGAGTGAGGCGGTGCGTCACCAGTTCCCGCATGGCCAGGGCCGTGGTGGTGCGTTCGATGCCTGGGACGGCGAGGATCTGTCCTGCGATCCGGTACAGGTCCTCCGCGTCCGTGGCGACCACTCGTACGAGCAGGTCGGTCTCCCCGCTGAGTCCGAAGACCTCCACCACCTCGGCGATGCCCGCGAGTGCCTGGGACACCTGCGCCAGGTGGCGCTGGTCGACCTGCGCCAGTACGAACGCGGTCAACCGGTGGCCCAGCGCTTCCGGGGTGATCCGTCGCTCGAAGGAGCCCAGGGCGCCGTTCTGCTCCATCCTGGCCACCCGCGCCTGGACGGTGTTGCGGGACAGCCCCAGCTGCTCGGCCAGGGCGACGATCGTGGCCCGTGGGTCGGTGGCCAGGGCGAGCAGGATCCGGGCGTCCGTGGCGTCAAGGGTTCGTTCATTGTTCATGATGCTTGGTCGGCACCTCTCATCCAGCCCGGGATTTCAACAGAATGCTCAATTGCGTGAGCGCATCTTGTGCAGTCGATGAGCCATCTGTCTACTGGCGGAGCACAACGTTCAATCTCCAAGGCCATTGTGCCGATTGTGAAGGTGGTCTGTGATGGTCGCGCAGCTGAGGTCGGCCGATGTCGACGGCTCGGGCCGCGGTTGGGAGGAGCGGCTCGCCGTGCTGGAGTCGGTCGAACGGCGGGTGCTGTGGCTGTCCACCGCGATCGTCGACCACGCCAACCGGGTGCGGCCCAACCCCTCGGGGCTGAAAGTGGGTGGCCACCAGGCGTCCAGCGCCTCGATGACCTCGATCATGACAGCGCTGTGGTTCCACGCGCTGACCGCTGAGGACCGGGTGTCGGTCAAGCCCCACGCCTCCCCGGTGCTGCACGCGATCAACCACCTGCTGGGCGAGCTGGACGAGTCCTACCTGACCACCCTGCGTGACTTCGGCGGCCTGCAGAGCTACCCCAGCCGGTCCAAGGATCCCGACCCCGTCGACTACTCCACGGGCTCGGTCGGCATCGGCGCCACCGCACCGGTGTGGGGCGCGCTCGCCCGGCGCTACGTGGAGGGCCACTTCGGCGGGGCCGGCACCGGCCGGCAGTACTCGCTGCTCGGCGACGCGGAGTTGGACGAGGGCGCGGTCTGGGAGGCCATCCAGGACCCGATGGTGCCGGGCCTGGGCGAGGTGGTGTGGGTCGTCGACCTGAACCGGCAGTCGCTGGACCGAGTAGTGCCCGGTATCGCCGCGGACAGGCTGCAAGCCATGTTCGCCGCGGCCGGCTGGCAGGTTCTCACCCTCAAGTACGGACACCTGCTGCACGAATTGTTCGTCCGGCCGGGCGGCGAGGCCCTGCGCGCCCGTATCGACGCCATGGGCAACCCCGAGTACCAGCGCCTGCTGCGCTGCTCCGCTGACGAGTTGCGCGAGCGCCTGCCCGGCGCCGGTTCCACCGCCGGGCCGATCACCGACCTCCTCGGCTCCCTGGACGACGCCTCGCTGCTGGCGGCGCTGCGCAACCTGGGGGGCCATGACATCGGCGCGCTGACAGACGCGTTCGACGCCGTCGACGACACCCGCCCGACTGTGATCTTCGCGTACACGGTCAAGGGGTACGGACTGCCCACCGAGGGACACCCGCAGAACCACTCCTCGCTGCTGACGGCCGACCAGATGAAGGCACTGGCCGAGCGCCTCGGGACGAGCCTCGACCACCCCTGGGAGGCCTTCGCCGACGGTTCGCCGGAAGCGGCCCTGTGCGCGGCGGCCGCCAGTCGGCTGCGCCGCCCCGGAAACGCGTCGCAGCAGCCTCCCGCGATCCCTGTCGACCTCGCCCGTCCGGCGCCGACGGGTACCGGCAACACCCAGCAGGCCCTGGGGCGGGTTCTGCTGGACCTCACCCGCCGGGCACCTGAGGCGGCGCGGCGCATCGTCACGGTCAGCCCGGACGTCAGTTCCTCCACCAACCTCGGTGGATGGCTCAACAAGGTCGGCGTGTGGTCGCCCGCCGAGCGCACCGACTGGTTCGCCGATGACGCCGAGACGATCCTGCACTGGCGGGAGCGGCCGACCGGTCAGCACGTGGAGCTGGGTATCGCGGAGACCAACCTGGTCGGCCTGCTGGGTGAGCTGGGCGCCACCTGGAGCCGCTGGGGCCAGCCGCTGCTGCCGATCGGCGTGGTCTACGACCCCTTCGTCAACCGGGCGCTGGAACCGTGGTCGTTCGGCATCTACGCCGGCGGCCAGTCGATCCTGGTCGGCACGCCCTCCGGCGTCACACTCGCCCCGGAGGGCGGAGCGCACCAGTCGATCACCACACCCTCACTGGGCATCGAACAGCCCGGCTGTATCACCTACGAGCCCGCCTTCGCGATCGACACCGAGTGGTGCCTGCTGGCCGCGCTCGGCAACCTCGGTCGCCCGGACGGCAGTTCGGCCTATCTGCGCCTGTCGACCCGGCCCGTCGACCAGTCCGCGGCCGCCGTGCCCGGCGACCCGGCCGCCCGCGAACGCCGCCGCCGACGGGTGACCGCCGGAGCCTACCGGCTGCGGCAGCACGAGAAGCCTGTGGTGACCATCGCCGCGATGGGCGCCGTCATGCCGGAGGCCCTGGCCGCCGCCGACCGGCTTGCCGCACTCGGGCACGGCGCCGACGTCGTCTGCGTGACCAGCCCGAATCTGCTCTTCCGTGCCCTTCAGGCCCGCCGCGGCCTGTCGGACGACCCGACCTGGATCCTCGACCAGGTCTTCCCCGCCGACCGGGCCACGCCCCTCGTCACCGTGCTGGACGGCCACCCGCACACCCTGGCCTTTCTGGGCAGGCCGGTGACAGCGCCGACCTGCACCCCACCAGGTCCTGATCACGGCGCGCACCACGCCCGCCGTGTGGACCGAACCAGCCCCGTCGGCAGCCGGACAACCCTCCAGCTCCGTCCGGCGGTACGCCCTGTCCTGCCGCAGAAGACGTACCGCCGGACGGTCGCCGACCGAGCAGTCCCACCGTGCCACACCGCGCCTGGCGGCTACTCACCACTTGGTCCGACGACGGGTCAATCCGCCCCTGACGAGCCGGGCGGTGCCGTCGGACGGCCTCTCACGCCCCGCCCGTCCGCCCCGTGAGGAGACCGGGCAGACGCAGCCCACAGACCGATTGGACACGCCATGATGGCCCTGAGCGGAGTCGAACGAGAATGGTCCGGAGCGACAGCGCGGCCCGTCCCCCAACGGCCCGGCCCCCCAACAGGTCGTCCGCTTCTCGCCGCAGGCGGCAGAATCGGAGCAGTGATGTCCAGACAGCCGACAGCTGACGCCTACGCCGACGACCGCCCCCGCGTCCCGTACGGGCCAGGACACCATGACTCCGCTGTGGAGCCCGACGAAGACAGCCCGACCACCACCCACGGCAGATGGCTCCTGAAGATCACCGTTTCCCCACCCGCCGTCGGGCACTGGGAGAACCAATGGCGACAACTCCATACGCTGATGTCCTTCGACCGTGCCTCCTGTACCTGGAGCACCGTCCTCGGGGCCATTGAACCGGCCGTCCTGAAGGCGCTGGAGAGCTGCCTCGCATCCGCCCGCGACGACGGCGCTCACGTGCGAGTGGAAGCCGTACCGGCTCCCGCCGCGTCATGCAACGCATCCTCGCGTTGACCGCCGCGAAGAAGCAGCCGCCCAAGAAGACCGTAGCGAAGAAGGCTGCCGCGAAGAAGGTGGCCGGCCGCCGGCCCCGCAGCGCCTAGGTTCGGTACCTGTGCACTGACCCGGTGCGGTTCGCGGACCGTCCGGGAATGTCCAGCAGGCGGACGTGGTTGTCGAGAGTGTGGTGGTGGAGGGGACTGCGTCCCCGGGCCTCACTTATTGCCTGCGGGGACGATCGTTCGGCTGAAGCCCCACAGAGCCTTTCGCCGCGTAGGCGACCACCCTTTCACGACCACACGCATCACGGATTCAGCCCCGGCCGGCGGCCACGCCGGCCGGGGCTGTTTCCTGCCCGGGGACGCCGTTTCTTTGGGATCACCTGGCCGACCAGATGAGTGTTAGTTGCTGCAAGAGGCGCCCGGGCACCAGGGCAGCCCCCCCGGCGTCCGCGAGACGCCCGCGCTGGGGGAGAAGCGCTGGGATCGCCGTGCCGCTGGATATGGTCGGCATGTGGACGCGAGCACAGGACGGCAGAGTGACGTGTTCGCCGGGGAAGCGCGGGGTGAGCTGTCGCCCCGGACGGCCCGGGCGCTGTGGTGCGGGTCGGCGGGCCTGGTGATCGCCGCCCTGGGCATCCCGGTGTCCGTCGCCGGTGCGGAGGACGGCCGACGGTTGCTCGCGGCCGCGGCCCTGGTCCTCGTACAAGTCTGTGCCCTGAGGTGGCAGGTGCGCGTCCCGATCCCCGTTCTGGCCGTCACCACGGTGGCGGGGATCGCGGTGTGGGCGCTGCTGCCCGCGGTGACGTTGACGGGGGCGCTGCTCGCGGCGCAGGTCACGTTGTGCGTGCTGTCGGCCACCAGGCCACGGCGGGTGTCGTTGTGGGCGCTCGCGGCGATGTGCCTGCCGGTCGCGCTGGAGTTCGGGGCGGGCGGCGGTGCGGGCCCGGCGGTCTATGTGCTGACGGTGGTCCTGGCGTGGACCCTGGGGCAGTGGCGCAGGGCGCAGCAGGAGCGGATGAGGGCGGAGACGCACCGGGCCGTGGCGGAGGAGCGTGCGCGGATCGCGCGTGATGTGCACGACGTGGTGGCTCATACCTTGTCGGTGATCGTCATTCAGGCCGGCGCCGCGGACGACGTGTTCACCGAACGGCCGGACCAGGCCCGACAGGCGCTGCGGGCCGTCGAGACGGCCGCCCGCTCGGCGTTGGGTGAACTGCGCCTGACCTTGCGGGCGTTCCGGCCCGAAGCGGACGAGGGCTCGGCAGGGGAGCCGCGAAGGCCGGGGCCCTCGCTCGCGCGCCTGGGCGAACTCGCCGACACGGTGCGCGCGACGGGGATGACCGTACACGTGCACCGCGAGGGGGCCACTGACGGGCTGCCGGCCGCGGTGGACCTGGTGGCGTACCGGATCATTCAGGAGGCCCTCACCAACACGCTGCGCCACGCGGCCGGTGCCGATGAGGTCAGCGTGCGCGTGACCGGCGAAGGGCATTGCGTGAAGGTGACGGTGATTGACAACGGGCGTGCAGCTCAGGGGTTTTCAGCCGGGGCCGGGGCGGGGCGCGGGCTGGTGGGGATGGAGGAGCGTGCACGGCTCGTGGGCGGCAGCCTGCGCGCCGGCCCACGGCCCGGCGGCGGGTTCGAAGTGGCGGCGCGGCTGCCGGTGGAGCGCGCCTGATGACACTGCGGGTGGTGGTGGCCGACGACCAGGCCCTGGTTCGTACCGGATTCCGCCTGATCATCGACGCCCGTGAGGACCTGGAGGTGGTCGGTGAGGCGGCGGATGGCCGGGAGGCGGTGCGGCTGACACGCGAACTGGCGCCCGACGTGGTCCTGATGGACGTACGCATGCCCGTCCTGGACGGCATCCAGGCGACCCGGCAGATCGTGGCGAGCGGAAGCCGGGCCCGGGTCCTCGTGCTGACCACCTGGGACGTGGACGCGCATGTCGTTGCCGCTCTGCGGGCAGGGGCGAGCGGCTTCCTGCTGAAGGACATCCGCCCGGGAGAACTCGTCGACGCCATCCGCGTCACCGCGCGGGGCGACGCGCTGCTGGCCCCCAGCGTCCTCAGCCGGGTACTCGACCGGTTCCTGCGCACGACCCCCGACCCGGCGCCGCCGCCGTCCCTGAAGGACCTCTCCGTCCGCGAACGGGAGGTGCTCACCCTGATCGGGCAGGCCCTGTCGAACGCGGAGATCGCCGAGCGGCTGGGCCTGTCGGAGGCCACCGTCAAGAACCACGTCACCGCGGTGCTGCGCAAACTGAACCTGCGGGACCGCGTCCAGGCCGTCGTCGCCGCCTACGACCACGGCCTCGTACGGCCACGACGCCCCTGACAGCCGCCTCCTCCTCAGGGAGGAGAACCGGGCCGCGCTCCTCCCGCACTCCCAGTGCCGGTCCCCTCCCGCGGCCGATGTGTGTCCGGAGGGGCCGGCCCTACCGTCGAGCTGTGATCGACGACCTGCCCTGCACCCTGTATCTGCTGGTCCACGACGAAGCAGCCGAAGGTCCCTACGACCGTTCCCGCGCGGCTCTACTGGTCCGTGCCGCCGCCCTGATCGACCTCGCGCTGCGCGGCCGACTGCAGGAGCAAGGCGGCAGGGTCACCGTCTGCGGCACGGAACCGACCGGCGACCCCGTCCTGGACCGGGTCCTGCGCGACGCCGGCGACGGCCACAGCTGGAAGCGCCTCGTGCGCCGGCACCGTGCACACACCCTGACGGACGCGGAGGACCGGCTCATCGCGGCGGGCCTCCTCACCGCGAAGGTGCCCCACACCCGCCTGGGCACACGCCGTCTGAGCGTGACGGACCGTGCCGTGCCCGCCGTGCTCCGCGCCCGCGTGTCCGCGGTCCTGTACGGGGACGGCCCGGTGCGAGACGTTCCCGCCGCGGACGCCGCGCTGCTGGCGCTGGCCGCCGCGGGTCGGGTTCGTTCCGTGGTGTCCCGGCAGGACCAGAACGCCTTCCGGGCCCGCATCGACACCTGCACGGGGTCTCTCGCCACCCTCGCGCCGGGACTGGAGAAGGCGGTACGCGCACTTGCGACGACCATGATCGCCGCGCAGGGCGGCATGGGCGGCAGCTGACCGAGGAGAGACGATGACCATGCACCGAGTCCTGATCGCCCTGGGCTGCGCCCTGACCGCCGTCCTCACGACGGCCTGGTCCCCGGCGCCACCGGCGCCGCCCGCCCCGGACGCCGCCACAGTGGTCCGCACCCACCACGGCCTGGTGCGGGGTGTCCACCGCGACGGCTACCGCACCTTCGCGGGCATCCCCTACGCGGCGCCTCCCGTCGGCATCCTGCGCTGGGCGCCACCCGCGCCCGCGGCGGCCTGGTCCGGGACACGGGACGCGACCCGCCCCGCGAGCTCCTGCCCGCAAGCGGCCGGCGAGGTGCCCGCCGGCAGCACCGACGAGGACTGCCTCCACCTGAACGTCACGACGCCCGACGGCGGCGGAACGGCACACCCCCGGCCGGTCGTCGTGTGGCTGCACGGCGGCGGGTTCACCACCGGAGCGGGCAGCTCATACGACGCGCATCGCATGGCCGTCCGCGGCGACGTGGTCGTCGTCACCGTCAACTACCGCCTCGGTGCCCTCGGTTTCCTCGCGCACAGCGGGCTTGCCGGCTCCGGCACCTTCGGCCTGGCCGACCAGCAGGCGGCGCTGCGCTGGGTGCGCGCCGAGATCGGCGCTTTCGGCGGCGACGCGCACAACGTGACCCTGGCCGGCGAGTCGGCGGGCGGCTACAGCGTCTGTGCCCAGCTGACCTCACCCGCCGCGGCGGGACTCTTCGACCGGGCGATCGTCCAGAGCGGCCCCTGCACAGGGCGTCCCGAGCGACCGTTCGCCCCTTCCTCCGTCCCCTCGCCCGCGGCGCGCGCGGCGGGCGCGGACTTCGCGGCGAAAGCCGGCTGCGGTTCCGCACACGACGTGCTGACCTGCCTGCGGCACGTGAAGGTCTCCCGTCTGCTCGCTGCCCAGAGCGCGGACCAGCAGCCCGCGAACGGAACCCCGTTGCTGCCCCGCGACCCCGCGGCGGCCATCGCCGACGGCCACTTCCACCGCGTCCCCGTGCTGATCGGCCACACCCGTGACGAGGGCAACGGGTGGGCCGCCGGGATCATCCAGGCCGGCCATCCCGTCACCCCGGAGACCTGGCCCGACGTCGTGTCCTCCTTCTTCCCACCGGGACAGGCGAGGACGATCGTCCGCGAGTACCCGGTGCACCGTACCGACGGCGGCCCGGTGTTCGGCGCGGTCATCGGCGACGCGGATTTCGCCTGCCCGACGGCACGCACCGGCCGTCTGCTCGCCGCCCGGGTGCCCGTGTGGCGCTACGAGTTCGCTGACGAACACGCCCCGCCGCTCACCCCCGGCACGCCGCCCTTCCCGCTCGGCGCACCGCACGCGAGCGAGCTGCCGTACCTCTTCGACCTGGGCGGCCGCCCCCGCGACCTGACCGCGGCGCAGCACCGGCTGGCCGACACCATGATCGACTACTGGACACGCTTCGCGCGCGGCGCCGACCCGAACGGCCCGTCCTCACCGCACTGGCCCCGGCGGGCGGTGCTCTCCCTGGCGCCGGACCGCATCGTCGCCACCCGCACGACACCGCTCCGCCACCACTGCGCGTTCTGGAACGGCCTCGGGTGATCCCGGAAACGACGGTCGCACGAGCCCGTCGCGCGTACGCCGGGGCCCACGAACCGACGGGGAACCCACCACACGAACTCCAGGGGGAAAGCCATGAACGAAACCGTAGCCAGGTGTCTGACGGGCCTGGCCGTATCGCCACCGCAGCCGCCTTCGTCATCGAAGTACCCCTGTACTTCCTCTACTCCGGCCCGCCACCGGACTCCAACGTGCTGGCCAGGCTCCTGATCGGAATCCAGGCGCGGGACAGCTCGCCGCCGAACGCGCCGGCGCGGAGCAGTGGCCACGCGTCGGTGTGGCGGTGGACGAGCGGCGGAAGGCCCTTACAGCCCTTCGCCTGCCACTGGAACAGCTCCAGCTCACCGACGGCCCTGCGAGCGCGGTGGTCGGCGTATCTGTCGCCGCGGATCGTGCTCCGGCTATGTGCCGCGCGCCGTCGGGCCGGAAGTACAACCGATGTGTGAGGAGGTCACGGTGGCCCGCCTCGCCCGTTCCAGCTCCCGCCACCGGGTACTCGCTGAAGACCTTCGACCTGTCGCCCCGTTCGGGACCTTCGCGTGAAGGAGACCTTCGCCCGTGCGGGACCCTTTCGCGCCGGCGGTGCGTCACATCCGCACCAGTGCCGACCGACTGGCCACGGGGCTGTCCAGTGAACGGCCCTGTCTCACATTCGGTGGTGACGCAGGGTGGTGGGGCGACGTTGCCTCCCATGCGGGCCCGGACGCCGCAGGACACCGCGGTCTGCCAGATGTGCGGGGCCTCGTCGGGACGTTCCGGTCGGCGGGCGCCGGCTGGTGGTCCGTTTGCGGGTGCGGCGTCTCGTGTGCCCTACGCGCGGCTGCCGCCACACCTTCCGCGAACAGGTGCCCGGGGTGCTGGAGCGGTATCAGCGCCGCACGGCCCGTCTGAACAGGCAGGTCAATGCAGTGGTCAAGGAGTTGGCGGGCCGGGCGGGGGCGCATTTGCCGGCGATACTCGCCATGGGCCTGTCCCGTCACACAGCCCTGCGCGCCCTGTTGCGCGTCCCGTTGCCCACCGGGCGGGTTCCTCGCGTGATCGGCGTCGACGACTTCGCTCTGCGCCGACGGCACCGCTATGCCACCGTGGTGACCGACGCCGAGAGCTATGAGCGGATCGACGTGCTGCCCGACCGCACCACCGACACCTGGAAGCGTGGCTGCGCGAGCATCCCGGCGTCGAGGTCATGTGCCGCGACGGCTCGGCTACCTGCTCCGAGGCCACCCGCCGGGACGTCCTTCGTGCTTGGCGCTGCTCTGACCGCGGCAGGCCCGCTCAACTCGCACCCGGTTGCGCAGCGTCTCCCGGCTGGTCCAGCGCGACAGCGTCCGCCTTGAACTCGGACGAGCAGACCTTCCCCACCATAAAAGATGCCTCCTACCCGGCTTCTGCCGGGCCGGGCTCAGAGGTGTCCACCACTCGGGGCCAGGAACCGCCACCGGCGGCGGGCGAGGCCGGCGAGGCGGGCGGATGGTGGGTGCGCAAGCGCATGGTGTCCGGCAGCCGATCTGTTCGACATCGTGCAGGGCCGGCAGCCTGACCAAGGCGTCGAGGTCTGCGGCGAGGGCCCTGACGCGGCCGCCGCCTCTGTCCGGGCACGGCCGGTGAGCTGGTTCCGAGTCAGTCGTGGGGGGCGGTGTCCGTCAGGCGGTTGAGGAGGATGCGTGCCTCCTCCCGGGCGGCGGTCACCGCCGGCTCGCCGAGGCCACACAGTCTCAGGCACGAGGACGCGATGGTGTCCGTGTCGGCCTCTTCGGGTGCGCGGGAACGCCGTATCTGGATGACGACCTCCACCAGCTGGATCAGCAGCTCGCCGATCCGTTGGGAGGGCAGGCCGCGGGCCACGTCCTCGGTCGCCGCCAGGGTGCCGAGCGTTCCGTAGCTCTGCAGCAGCCGGCCGCGCTCCTGACGGAAGGTGTCGAACTGTTCGGCCTGAACTTCGGGCAGCAGGTACAGCGTGCCGATGTTGTACGGGGTGCTGGACAGGGTACGCACGTCCATCACCGCCAGCGCGTAGAGAGCCGCGGCCGCGTTTGTCTGCTCAGGCGACAGCGCCTGAATCCGCTTCACCATCTCCAGGCTGGGCCGTACGGACGTGGCCAGCAGCTCGGCGAGGATGTCGTCCTTGGTGGCGAAGTGGTAGTAGAGCGAGGCCTGTCTGATGCCCACCCGCTCGGCGATCATCCGGGTGCTGGTCGCGGCGATCCCGCGTTCGACGAAGAGCGCCCCTGCGGCGTCGAGGATCTGTTCCCGCGCCGAGGTGCCGGGCTTGGACGGCGGCGTGTGCCGCGGTCGGCCTTGGCGGGGATGCGTTGTCGTCATCACCCCATCCTGTCACCCGGACGGCGGCGTACCCGACCGTAGCAGGCGCCCGATCCGCCGTCTGCGGTCACACGGATGCCAGATAGGCCCGCCAGCCGCCGAAGTGGGTGATGTCGGGCGTGCCCTCGACGGCGTACGGCTCCACCAGGAAGCCCTTGATCTGTCGCCCGTCGGTCAGTTCCACGGTGCCGATGGTCATCGGTGCGGGAACGGCCGCGGTGAAGGTCCCGAATCCCGCGGCAGGCAGCCGCCAGATCTCACCCTCGATGCCTGTTGCCCCGCTGCCCGTTTCCGCGCCGGTGCCCGGCACGGCATGGGCGGCGGTCCGGACCAGACCCGGCTTGGGCGGCTCGGTGGCCAGGGCGTGCAGCCGATAACCGCTGCTGGTGCGTGCCGTGCTCACCAGAGTGCCGCCCGCCTGCACCAGTTGGGCGTTGAGTGGTTGGCCGGTGAGGTGGGCACCGACCACGAACAGGTCGATACCGGGGCCGGCGAGGCGCTCGGCCAGGGCTCCCAGGGCGCGGTCGGAGAACGCGGGGCCGGTGAACATTACGCCGAACGGCAGGCCGTCCACGAACCCGGCGGGCACGGCGAGCGAGGCGCAGTCCAGCAGGTTGGCGAAGTTGGTGAAGCGTCCCATCCGGGCGTTGGCGCCGACCGGGTCGGCCGCCACCTCCGCCAGGCGGGGATGCCAGGTGGTCGTCGGGGTGAGGAGTGCGGAGCAACCGTCGAGCAACGCGCGTCCGGCGGCGCCGAGGGCGGCGAGCCGGGCAGTGTCGGCGGCCCAGTCGGCGGCGGTTCTGTCCCGGCCCGCCAGCACGATGGAGGCGACGGTGGGGTCGAGGTCCGTGCCGATCAGGTGGCGGTGTTTCTCCAGGTGCGCGCCCACGGCCGCGTACCGCTCGGCGACGAACGCGCCGCCGTAGAGAAGTTCCGCGGCCTGGAGCAGCGGGGTGATGTCGGTTTCGGTGATCTCCACGCCTGTGCTCGCCAGGCGGGCGACCGCGGCGTCGAAAGCCGTGCGCCAGCCGTCCGCCATGCCGTGCAGGTGCCGTCCAGCCGGGACGGCGACCTTGGGGCGTGCGGGTGGCGGTGGGAGCTGGGTGCCGGCGCGGGAGAGCGGGTCGGCGGGGTCGGGGCCTTCGACGATCTCCGCGGCGGTGCGGGCAAGGCGCAGGTCGCGGGCGAAGACGGTGACGCAGTCGAGGGTGTAGCAGGCGGGGACCACCCCGGTCACGGGCACCAGGCCCTTGGTGGGCTTGACCCCGACGATGCCGTTGAGGGCGGCGGGCACGCGCCCGGAGCCGGCCGTGTCCGTACCGAGGGCGATATCGACCATGCCCAGCGCCACCGCGACGGCGGAGCCTGAGGAGGAGCCGCCGGAGATACGGGCCGGGTCCCAGGCGTTGCGGACCGCGCCGTAGGGACTGCGGGTGCCGACCAGGCCGGTGGCGAACTGGTCCAGATTCGTCTTGCCGAGCACCACGGCGCCGGCCGCGCGCAGCCGTGCCACCGCGGGCGCGTCGGTCTCGGGCCGGTAGGCGTACGTCGGCGCGCCCGCGGTCGTGGGCAGGCCGGCGACGTCGATGTTGTCCTTGACGGCTGCCACCAGGCCGGCCAGCGGCAGCGCCGGGTCGATCCGAGCTGCTTCGGCGAGCACTTCGCCGCGGGGCCTGAGGTGGATCCAGATCTCGGGCCGGTCGGCCGACTGGATGCGGTCGTAGGCAGCCTCGACGCGTTCCGCGGGTGTCATGGCGCTCATATCCTCACCGCCGCGAGGATCTGGCCGGGGGCTACCTGTTCGCCGGGTTTCACGTAGATCTCCATCAGCGTCCCAGCGGCGGGCGCGCCCACCTTCGACTCCATCTTCATCGCCTCCAGCCAGAGGATCGGGTCGCCTTCAGCGACGGCGGCGCCCGGTTCGGCGACGGTCTGCCAGACGGTCGCGGTGAACGGCGCGGTGACGGCGACCGTGCCGTCCGGGACGGTGAGGGCGGCGGAGTCGGCGGCCGGAGGCCGGGGATCGTCGTCGCGGTCGAACTCGCCGGAGGCCCGCCAGCGTTCCTTCTCCTCCTCGAAGGCGGCGCTCTGCCGTTCCCGGAAGGCAGCGATCGAGCCGGAGTTGGCGGCCAGGAAAGCGTTGTACTCGGCGATCGAGAAGGCCCCCTCCTCGGTGTCGAAGGCACCGCGGCCGGCGTCGGTCTCGGCACGCAGCTCGAGCAGTTCCTCCGCGGTGACGGGGTACCACTCGATGCGGTCGAAGAAGCGCAGCGCCCACGGTGAGTCCTGGAACAGGCCGCCTTTGCGGAAACGGTTCCAGATCTGCACGGTGCGGCCGACGAACTGGTAGCCGCCGGGGCCCTCCATGCCGTAGATGCACAGGTAGGCGCCGCCGATACCGACGGAGTTCTCCGCGGTCCAGGTGCGGGCCGGGTTGTACTTGGTGGTCACCAGGCGGTGCCGTGGGTCGAGCGGAGTGGCGACGGGGGCGCCGAGATAGACGTCGCCGAGGCCGAGCACCAGGTAGGAGGCGTCGAAGACGGTGCGGTAGACGTCGTCTGCGCTTTCCAGGCCGTTGACGCGGCGGATGAACTCGATGTTCCACGGGCACCACGGGGCGTCGTCGCGCACCCCGGCCATGTACCGCTCGATGGCCAGCCGGGTCGCCGGGTCGTCCCAGCTGAGCGGCAACCGCACCGTGCGGGAGGGCACCACCAACTCGCTGGTCGGCGGTACCTCGTCCTCGAGTTCACGCAGGAGGGCGGTCAGGTCGCGGGCCTTCAGCCGGCGGGCATCGGTGTGGATCTGCAGCGAGCGGATGCCCGGGGTGATGTCGATGATGCCGTCGGGTGCGTGTGTGGCGAGGGTCTCCTGCAGGGCGTGCACCCGCATCCGCAGGCCGAGGTCCAGCACCATGGGGCCGTACTCGACGAGGACATTGTCGTCGCCGTCGCGGCGGTAGGTGACATCGGGCCGGTCGTGCGTGGCCTGCAGGCGGCCCAGGACACCGTCGTCGCCGTCTCCGCCACTGCTGATCAGCGCTGGTGAGGCGCGACGGGCGTCGAGGGCGGCCGCCTCGGCTTCCCTGACGGGCACGAAGCGGACGGTGTCGCCGGGGCGGAGCTGGCCGAGCTTCCACAGCTCGCCGCTGGCGACCACCGCGGGGCAGACGAATCCGCCGAGGGACGGCCCGTCGGGTCCCAGGACGATCGGCGTGTCGCCGGTGAAGTCCAGCGCGCCGACCGCGTACGGCGTGTCGTGGATGTTGGAGGGGTGCAGCCCGGCCTCGCCGCCGTCCTGGCGGGCCCACCGCGGCTTGGGCCCGATCAGGCGGATGCCGGTGCGGGCCGAGTTGTGGTGCACCTGGTAGTCGGTGGCGTAGAGGGCGTCGATGTCCTCGCGGGTGAAGAACTCCGGTGCCGCGTGCGGCCCTTCGGTGACACCGATCCGCCAGTGCTGGGTGATCGCGGGGCGGCGCTCGATCGGGGTAGGGCCGCCGGCTGCGGTCGTGGCGGCTCCGGGCCGCAGAACGTCTCCGGCGAGCAGGGCCCGGCCGCCGTGGCCGCCGAAGCCGCCGAGGGTGAAGGTCGAGGCGCTGCCCAGGTATTCGGGTACGTCGATGCCGCCCCGGACGGCCACATAGCTGCGCAGGCCGGGACCGTGGCAGGGGCCGAGGACGAGGGTGGCGCCGGCCGGGACCGGCACCGGCTCCCACAGGGCCGCCGCGGTGCCGTCCACGGTGACCGGGACGGGCGCCCCGGTGACGGCGACCACGGTGGCGTCCGAGAAGCGCAGGGTCAGCCCGCCCGCGGTGACTTCCAGTGCGGGCGCCTCGGACGGGTTGCCGACGGCCAGGTTGGCCTCGGCGAAGGAGACGGGGTCGAAGGGGCCGCTCGGCGGTACGCCCACGTGCCAGTAGCCGAGCCGGCCGGGAAGGTCCTGGACGGTGGTCATCGCTCCCGGCACCAGGACGTCGATGCGCGGATCGGGATCGCCGGTGGTGGCGAGGGTGCTGGTGCTGTGCACGGCCTCGCGCACCTCCTCCCGTACGGTCAGCGCGCGCAGCAGGCCCAGGTTGGTGACGACGCCGTCGACCCGGCTGGCGGCAAGGGCCGAGCCCAGGACGTCGAACGCGGCGTCGCGGGTGTGGCCTTGGGCGATGACCTTGGCGAGCATGGGGTCGTAGTACGGAGAGACCTCCAGGCCGGTCTCCGCGAAGCCGTCGACACGGACGCCGGGCATGCCGTCGGCGCCCTGGCCGGGGAAGGCCGCCCGGGTGATCAGGCCCGAGGAGGGCTGTGAGTCCCGGCCGGGGTCCTCCGCATAGACACGCGCTTCCACGGCGTGCCCGGTGGGCGTCCACTCCCTCGTGAACACCGCGTCATCGACCGCGCCGTCCCGGGCCAGGGTGAGCATGAGTTCGACGAGGTCGACGCCGTACGCCTGCTCGGTTACCGGGTGTTCGACCTGGAGCCGGGTGTTGACCTCCAGGAACGCGGCCTCCTCGCGCAGCGGGTCGTAGACGAACTCCACGGTGCCCGCGCCGCGGTAGCCGACCGAGGCGAGCAGCCGCCGCGAGGAGTCGTGCAGCAGCGCCCGGACATGGGCGGGCAGGGCCGGGGCCGGGGCCTCCTCGATCACCTTCTGGTTACGGCGCTGCAGCGAGCAGTCGCGGTCGCCGATGACGGCGATCCGGCCGGTGCCGTCGCCGAAGACCTGCACCTCGACGTGGCGGGCGGGGCGTACCAGGCGCTCCAGGAAGACCCCGGCCGACCCGAAGTTGGACTCGGCGAGGGCGGCGACGCGGGCGAAGGCGTCGCGCACCTCGTCCGCGGTGGCGCAGGCCTGCATGCCGATGCCGCCGCCACCGCCGGTGGCCTTGACCATCACGGGCAGCCCGATCGACCCGGCCGCGGTGACGGCCTCCTCCGCGGTCGCGAGCAGCTCGGTACCGGTCAGCAGCGGGACTCCGGCCGCCTTGGCCAGGGCGCGGGCGGTGTGCTTCTCGCCGAAGGCGGTGATCTGGTCGGCGGTCGGTCCCGCGAAACGCAGTCCGGTCTCCTCCACGGCACGGGCGAAGGCGGTGTTCTCGGAGAGGAAGCCGTAGCCGGGGTGGATGATGCCGGCGCCGTGCGCGAGCGCGGCCTCGATGATCGCGTCGCCGCGCAGATACGACTCCCGGGCCGGCGCCGGCCCCAGACGGACCGCTTGGTCGGCCTCGCGCACGTGCGGGGCGGCCCGGTCGGCGTCGGAGAACACGGCGACGGTGCCCAGGCCCATCTTCCGGGCGGTACGGATGACACGTCGGGCGATCTCACCGCGGTTGGCGACGAGAACGACGGTGGGGCGGGTCACGCGGCGTCCTCCGAGGTGGTGCGGGCGGTGTGCGGGCACGGTGGGGCGAACACGCCGAGGCCAACGGGGGCCGCCGGGTCCGGGCCCCCGGCCACCGGCCCTTCCCTGCCCGGACCACCCGCAGCTGGGCCGGCCCGACCTGGGCCATCCCCACCGGGGCCAGTTCCACCTGGGCCACCGACAACCGGGCCACCCCCATCCGGGCCGGCCTCACCCGGACCACCCCCCACCAGCCCACCCCCGTCCCGGCCGCCCGGCTGGTCGCCCCCCGTCGGGTCCGTGACGATCATGCGCAGCGGGGTCGGGTTGAAGTCGTTGCACGGGTTGTTCATCTGGGGGCAGTTGGAGACGATCACCAGGACGTCCATGTCGGCGCGCACCGCGACCCGGCGGCCCGGTGCGGACATGCCGTCCACGATGCCCAGCGCGCCGTCCGCCTCGACGGGCACGTTCATGAACCAGTTGAGGTTGGAGACGAGGTCGCGCACCCCCAGGCCGCGTCGGCCGGCCTCGGCGAGGAAGTTCTCGCGGCAGCCGTGCTGGAACATCACGTGGTGGCCGTAGCGCAGGGTGTTGGACTCCTTGCCGCAGGCGCCGCCGATGGTGTCCTGGCGGTCGATCTCGTTGGCCACGACGGTCATCAGCGGGCGCCCCTCGTCGCTGCGCAGCACGGTCCCCGTGCGCACGTAGGCGTTGCCCTGCCAGGCCAGGGTGTCAGGGACGCTGTAGCGCTCCCCGGGATCGGCGGCGTTGTAGAGCAGACAGTCGGCCGACTGGTTCCCGCCGACGTCGACGATGGTCAGGACGTGTCCCTTCGCCACCACCGCCGACCACGGCGCGTTGGGGGCCACCACCTCGTCCAGGACGACGGCGCCCTCGACCAGGCTCGTTCCCCAGTCCAGGGCAGAGCCTTCCGCGTACACGGTGCCCACCGGCACGGTGGAGGCGAGGGTGCCGCCCGCGGCGGTCGGACGGGTGATCGGTGTGTTCTCGGTCCGAGTCGTGGTCGCCATGTCACAGCCCCCTGGCTTCGCAGTAGTCGGCGGTGTTGAGGTACGCCCGGTGCAGTTCCGGCGTGGCGGTGAACCGCGGTTCGTCCGGGCCGGTCGGCTCGCCGCGCCAGGCGTGCACCCGCAGCGGCCCGACGACATAGCCGGGCCGCGGGTCCAGCGGGTGGGCGACATTGGCGACCAGCACCAACAGGGGCAGTTCCGCGACGAGTTCGACATACGTGCCCGGACCGGCGCTGCCCTGCCAGGCGAGGGTGCCGTCCGCCTCGACGCGTACGCCCTGGAAGAAGGAGACGCCGGGCGGCAGATCGCGGCGGCTCAGACCGTGCTTGGCGGCGGCCTTGAGGAAGAGTCCGCGGCCGGACGGCGACGGCCCCTCGGGGCGGGCGTCACCGTACTTGCGTGCGTTCCACGCGTCGGTGCTCGTACCGCAGAAGGCGTCGTGCCGGCCGGAGGAGTCACCGCTGACCACGGCCAGGATCCGGCCGTCGCCGGACAGCAACGGGTGGTTCTCGCCCAGGTACGCCTGCCACGGGATCTTCTGGGTGTCGGCGACGTTGAGCCGCTCGACGGGCTCCAGCGCGTTGAAGAGCAGCAGGTGGGCACAGGCGTCACCGGTCGGGTCGTCGAAGCGCAGCCGGGTGCCGCGGGCGAGGACCTTGTGGGTGTAGCCGCCGGGTGCCACCGTCTCCGCCCACACGAGGGCGGCCGGGTCCACCCCCGGCGGGCAGCACGGGCTGCCGGACGCGGGCAGGTACGGCATCCACGTGCCGGCCTGCCCGCCCTGCGCGCGGGCGTCGACGCGGGCACTGCGGACGCTGTCGGTCAGGTGCAGATCCCGGACCCGGGCGGCGGCCCGCCCCTCGGTCGGTTGTCCGGAGAGCGGGGCGATGAGCGGTGCGGTGGGGTGCTGGTCGCACGGCGGCGCGCCGGCCGTCGACCCTTCGGCCGTGTTCATGGATGTCCCGTCATCCTCTCGTCGGTGAGTCATCTGTACGTCGGGCGATCAGGTGGTCGGGCGATCAGGCGGTCGGCGGTGGGCAGTCGGGGTCACGCCGGCTCGGTGACGGTCCGGGCCGCGGCCGGCGGCTCGACGTGCGTGTGGGGTACGTGCCTCAGCTCGATACGGCGGTGCAGCCGGCGGACGAGGAAGTAGCCGGCGCCGGCGGCCAGGCTCAGCCCGATGAACAGCGGGGCGCTCCACCGCAGCCACCATGTCCCGCCGGTGAGGTCGTAGATCTCCGGGCGGGGCCAGGCCAGGTTGACCGTCATGCCCGTCTGGTACAGCACGGCGAGCGTGTTGACCGCGATCCCCCGACGGCCCAGCGAGAACAGCGGCCGGCCGGTCTCGTCGACGCCGCCGGGGAGGCCGCCGGTGCGCCGGTGCCGGATCCGGGTGATCAGCAGCGGCAGCGTCACGCCCAGATAGGCCAGGTACAGCATGGCGATGCAGAGGCTGGAGAGGGCGGTGAAGATCGCCGACTGGCGGACGTTGACCAGCAGGGCGATCGCGGCGCCCACGCCCACGACGACCGACGCGACGACCGGTGTGCCGGTACGGGCGGAGACCTTGCCGAGGTGCCGGTGGAACGGCAAGGCGCCCTCGCGCGCCATGGAGTACATCATCCGGGCGCCGGAGCTCTGCACGGCCAGGGTGCAGGCGAACACGGCTACCGCGACGCAGCACAGCAGCAGTCGGCCCAGGACGCCGCCGAGCCGGTCGGTGAGCACCCAGGCCAGGCCGCCGGCGGCGAGCTTGCCGTCGGTCAGGCTGGGCGCCGCCAGCAGCCCCGCGAGGATCAGCAGCGCCCCGCCGACACCGGAGGTGATCAGCGCCCGCAGGATGGTCCGGGGGGTGGTCCGGCGCGGGCTGTGGGTCTCCTCCGCCAGTTCTCCCGCCGAGTCGAAGCCGACCATGACGTACGCGGCCATCAGCGAGGAGGCGAGGAAGGCACCGGCGTAGCCGCCGTGGCCGGACCAGCCGGTGTCGTGGAGCACGGCCTGCGGGCCCCGCTCGGGCAGGAAGAAGAGCACCAGCACCAGCACGACCACGCCGATGATCTCGACGGTGACGCCGAAGCTGGTGGCGGCGGCCATCTGGCGTATGCCAAGGATGTTCACCACGGTGGTGACCACCAGCAGCAGGCAGCCCAGCAGGACCGCGTTCCGCGCGCCGGTCGGGGAGCCGAGCGAGGGATCTGCGCCCGGCCCGCCGACGAGCTGGAAGCCGGACCAGATGCCCGGCAGCACCGCCTGCGCCGCGATCGCTGCCGCCGCGACCGTCAAAATCTGTCCGATGATCATGATCCAGCCGGTGAACCAGCCCGCCGTGGTGCCGGCGAGCCGGCTCGACCACTGGTAGATCGCCCCGGATATGGGCCAGCGCGCCGCCAGCTCGGCGAAGCAGAGCGCGACCAGCAACTGGCCCGCGAAGACCAGCGGCCAGGTCCAGAAGAAGGCCGCGCCGCCGAGGCCGTAGCCGAGGCCGAAGAGCTGGAAGACGGTAGTGAGGATGGACACGAAGGAGAAGCCCGCGGCGAAGGACGCGAAGCCGCCGACTCCGCGGCGAAGTTCCTGCTGGTAGCCGACGTCGGCGGGACTGGTCGTGACGTCACCGTCAGGGCGCTGCCGAGCGACGAATTCGGGCCGGCTCATCGCCGCACCTCCGATCGGTTGCGGTTACCTGTCGTTTGACAGGTATGGCGATGCTCGACCGCACCGGTCTCGCGCCCGAGTCCCGGGCGTTAACTTCCTGTATCCGGTGCCGCGTGCGGCGTGACCCGGTCAGTCGCCGCGAACCCGGCGCACATGCCACTGCGCGTACCGCTCGCCGGCTGAGGCAGGTCATGACCACGGCCGCGTGACCTTGCCACCGGTAGGGGCTACGGCCTTCCGACCGGCCTCGTCCTCGGGGCCGACGTCCCCCTTGTGAGTCCACGCCTCACTCCGCCGAGTGGCACGGGCAGCGAAGGCAGAGGTCGCTTGAGGCCGCAGGGCCGTCTCGGGGAAGCGGCGTGGGCCCTCGCGGGTGCAGCGGCTGAGTGCTGCCGACCGTACCCGGCCTCCTGGGCCTCCGGTGTGGCCACGGGATTCGCTCGCGGATCATGCTGTGCTGTGCTGTGACCGGCTTCCATCCGCTGTGGCGCACCGCCCCGGCCCGTCCACCGCCACTGTGACTGGAGCGCTCCGGCACGGGGCGGGAAGGCGGTCACACGTTCCCCGGCACCTGGCAACAGACGACAACGCACCCGCGTGAGGGCAGCTGATGCGGAGGTGGCGGGTCCGGCCGCGAGGCGATCAGCCTCAGCAGGGTGTTCCGGCGGCCTGGGACTTGCGGGCGCCGGAAAGACCACGGCGATGAAGCTGGTGGCCAAGGCGGTGGATGCGGCCGGCGGACGGCTGATCCCGCTCGCACCGTCCTCCCGCGCGGCGAAAGTCCTCGGCGACGACCTCCAGCGGCGCGCCCACACCCTGCACTCCTGGCTGCACCAGCACGGCCGGCTCGGCCGGGCCGGCCAAGGCGAAGCGGCCGGCAAGGACTTCCAACTACGCTGAGGCGACGTCGTCGTGGTCGATGAGGCGGGCATGGCCGGCACCCTCTGCTCGATCGAATCCTCGCCGACGCGGCGGCCGCCGGGGCGGGACGACCGTTCCAACCGCTCGCTGAACGCCGAGTGGGTGGAGCTCACCAACGACTCGCGGCGGGCGGTGAACCTGGACGGCTGGACCCTCGCGGACGAGGACGGCCACACCTACACGTTTGACCACTACCGGCTGAGCGGCCGCGCGACCGTCCGTGTCCACACCGGCATCGGCCGCGACAACAGGACGGACCTGTACCAGGACCGGCGGGCGTACGTGTGGGACAACCACTCCGACACCGCGACCCTGCGCAATCACCGTGACCGGTTTGTCGACGAGGTGTCCTGGGGCTACGACCGCGACCACCGCGGCGACGACCGGCGCTACCGTGGTGACCACCGCGGTGACGGCTGGCGTCACGGCGGTGACCACCGCCACTGACCTCACGCGGCGGTAGATGACGCCGGCCCATGGGCCGGACGCCGTCGACGGTGGGTCGCCTCGTGCGGGGGCGGCCCACCTTGCGTACGCGTGTGGCGGGGTCAGCAGGGTGGGGGAGCCGTCCCATCCCACTCGGTTGCTTGCCGACGTTCCGGGCCGGTGTCCGGTGAGGGTGTCGCGATCGGACTCGGGGGCCGGCCGCGACACCCTCACTCTGGAGGGCATTCACAACGCATACAGCGGGGTGCCCCTTGCCAGTGCACGTACACGGAGCCGAATGGGTGCTCTGATCACGGCCTTTTGCGTACGCCACGTGGGCGGGGCGCTGGTGTGCTGACACGGTGCGGGCCGTGGGTGACGTCCATAGGCTGGGGGTGCTCGGGGCGAGTAGGAAAGGTGTGCCATGCCCCGAGCGATCTGGTCCGGCGCGATCTCCTTCGGCCTGGTCACTTCTCTGAACTACTGTAAGACGATCTCCAACTGGGGCTGTTGGGTAAGCCTGCGGCTGTGGGAACGAGACTGAGCGCCGACGGCTGGCTGGAAGACACGCGGACGTCTTACGACACCGAGGACGCCAGTTATGCAGATATGACGCGGCACTCTTGGAAGAACACCCGAGGAGCGCGCTGTCCTGGCGTTGTTCGCGGAGAGGGTGCGCGACGGGGGCGGGGGACTGGTCGCTGACGTGGGCTGCGGGACGGGAAGGAGCACGGCTCACTTGTGTCAACTGGGCTTGGATGCGGTTGGCCACCCTCGACGGCTTCATCGCCGGCATCGGCCTCGCCCTAGACATCCCTACATCGTCCTGACCAGCCGAAGTCAGATAATGCTGTGCAGTCCGCCGGATGGCAGGAGACGCTGGTGCAGTGAATCAGGTTCAGGAGATCGTGGGGCTGGTCGGCGGTGTGCTGGGCCAGGATGTCATCGGCACCTACCTCCACGGCTCCGCCGTGCTCGGTGGGCTCAGGCCGGCCAGCGACGTGGACGTGTTGGTCGTCTCCCGGCGGCCAATGGACGAACAGGATCGACGGGCACTCCTCGGTGGGCTGCTCCGGATCTCCGGCTCCCAAAACAAGGTCCGCCCGGTCGAGGTCACCGTGATCGTCCAGTCCGAGGTCCGGCCGTGGCGGTACCCGCCGACCTGCGACTTCCTCTACGGCGAGTGGCTGCGTGCCGAGTACGAGGCCGGGGAGGTCCCCCAGGCTGAGCCGATGCCCGATCTGGCCCTGCTGATCACCATGGCGCTGAACGGCGACCGCCCCCGCACTGGCCCCCGCCCCGCGCAGGTCCTCGACCCGGTTCCGCGGGCCGACCTGATCCGGGCGAGCGTGGCAGGTATCCCCGGCCTGCTCGACGGCCTGGACAGTGACACCCGCAACGTTCTGCTGACCTTCGCCCGAATCTGGACCACGCTCGCCACTGGCCAGATCAAGTCGAAGGACGCCGCTGCCGACTGGGCCCTCGCGCAGCTCCCGCCCGAGCATCGGCCCGCCCTCGAACACGCCAGGCAGCTCTATCTCAACTGCCCGTACGCCGAGGAGAGCTGGAGCGATGCATTGCAGGCACAGGTGCGTCCGCATGTGGACCGCGTGCTCGCTGAGATCGACCGGCTGAGCACCCGAACCCCGCGGGTGTGAGGGCCGCTATCTCGGGTGTCAGGCCTGACGGTGGTCCTCCTGCGCCCTGCCGAGCCCTCCAGCAGGGAGTGAGCAGCCCGGCGGCGGCGACGTTGCCCACCGCACGCGACCAGGCTGGTCCAGTACCCGTCGCAAGGCGCACCTCACAGCCCTCGGCCAGGCCATGGCGGAGTGAACGCCGCGCCACGGGCGTCTCCTCGGCCCATCTCGTCACCCTGAAGCGCCGAACCCAGTAACCGAGCTCTTGGCGCACGTCCAGGTAGAAGCGCAGCCGGACGCCGGGCTCGCCAGGCGCCCCGGGCGTGGTGTCCGCGGTCGCGGTTGCCCACCGCCCGGCGAGCAGTTCCTGAACGGCGAAGGCGGTCTGGTCGTCACAGGCTGCGACCTAGACGACGGCCAGACCCGGCTCCGCCACGTGTACTACGCTGATCGGCTTCATGCCCGGCACCACGCGCCGGAGCCGCCCGTAGTTCTCCGCTTCTGGCGGTGTTCACCCGACCGAGTAGGTCAGCTCATGGCGACGACGTCGGCGGTGCCAGCCGTGCTCGGGTGAGCTCCGAGAAGGCTTCGATACGGGCGCGTGGTGCCTTACGAGTGAGAGCGAGTGATCGCCGTGGGGGTCCAGGCAGGGGCCGAGCGAGCGCGGACGGCATTCACGCTGGACTGCGGACGGCAGGACGGGCAGGACGAACGCGGGAATGTTCGCCGGGCAGGTGTGGTTGAACACGCCGTGATGGTGAGGGGCCAGTGTCCCCGGGCCTCATCTATTGCATGTGAGGACGATCGTTCGGCTGAAGCCTCGCATTGCCTTTCGCCGCGTAGGCGACCGCCCTTCACGATCACGCCCCTCGCGGGTTCGCCCCGGCCAGCACGCTCGCCGGGGCGTTCTCGCTTCAGTTCCCTGGCGCCGCTCCGCCTCGGCGATCCAGCGGTCGATGAGCCCCAGCTGCCGGACGGCCTGCTGCTCGACGACGCGCCGGGCGAAGCGCAGCGCGTCCAGACGCGAGATCGGCTGCTCACCACCCACCTGCGCCTCCTGGCCTGCCGTGTCTTCGTTTGCTCTCAAATTCGAACTAGCGCTCTAATCGAAGTATGCACCGCGTCGACTACCTCACCGACACCCAGGAGCGCATCCTGCGCTGCATCCGCCGGCACATCGCCGACCACGGCGAAGCGCCGACGATGCAGCAGATCGGCGCGGCTGTCGGCATGCGCAGCCGGGCCTCCGTGTACTACCAGCTGCGCGAGCTGGAGGCGAAACGCGCGATCGTCCGCGAGCCGGGCCGGTCGCGAGGAATCCGTCTCGCATGACCGGCGCCAGCCGCTACCACTTGCTGCTCTTCGGCGGCCGGCTGGTGCAGCACGGCTGTTGGGCCGGGAGGAGGTGACGCGGGACAAGTTCCGCCGCTGGGTCGGCGAGTACGGGAGCATGCCCGACGCTCGCGTCAGCCTCTCAGAAGCCGTTCTCACTTAAAAGTGGGTCGAACCCCTGTGAGACTTGTCTTGTGCGAAATCCGGGCCCATGGCAGCGGCGCGGTTGCCACCTCAGCGGAGCGATCCGCTGACGCTCTTCACCTTCAACGACATCGGACACGAAACGGCAAGGCGGTCATAGAGCCGCAGGTCAGGCCGTGTCCGGCCCGTACGTGTGGAGAGCGACCGCGGAGAACTCAGCGGGAGCGCTGACCCACTCCGCCCGACCCCCGCGCGTGGGGAGCGACGGTGAGACCACCGTCATGCACGCTCGCTCCCCACGGCGCGACCTGTGCCCCGTGGGGGGCGGCGAACCGTGCAGCAAGACGCTGCCCTGCGGGCGACCGGGCCGCGAGGGCGCGTCAGGAGGCGAGCACGCGCTGGTGCAACTCGGTGACGACCTTGCGGGCAGAGGAGATCGCGCCGTGCTGCCAGGCGTCCAGATAGCTGAGGTAGTCACCGGCGAAGTACACGTGCCCCTGGGCCGTGTTGAGCGGCGCGTACGCCGGTGCGTCGGGGCCGCCGGGCATGGAGTGCCAGGCGCCTTCGAGGTAGGGGACGAACTTCCACTGGTGGGAGTAGGACGCGGCGAGTTCGCTGCGGTACTTGCCGCCGTGGATCTTGACGCCCTGGTCAAGGGCGCGTTCCAGGCGCTGGGCCGGGGTGAGGGCCGAGTACACGTCGGAGTGGGCACCCGTGTTGTAGTAGCCGATGATCAGGCCGCGCTCGCCAAGGTGCCCGTAGGACGGGTACCAGATGTGATCGAGGTCCAGGTCGGTCTCGGTGATGCCGCCGAAGATTCTGAAATCCCTCTCCCACCAGCGGCTCTTGTACTCGAGGCCGATCTTGGAGGCATAGGACGGTTTCACCGCCCGCAGGGCGGTCTGCACGGCGGTGCCGAGGTTGTGCGAGGTCCTGGCCAGGATGTGCGGGGCGAGGGTGGCGATGCAGTAGTCGGCCGTGATGGTGCGGGTACGGCCGTTCTGGGTGTAGGTGATCAACACGCCGTCGGAGGTGTTCTTGATGTCGGTGACGGGTGCGCCGGTGCGGATCTTCTCTTCGCCTATGGCGCGGGCGAACGCCATCGGTATCCGGTCCATGCCGCCGACGGGCTGGAACATCAGCATCGCCTGGTCGTAGCCGAACTCGAAGGAGAAGTAGCGGCCCACGTTGGAGGCGAACACATCGGAGAGGGAAGGTACGTCACCGAGTTTCTCGCCGGGGGTGCCGGCAGCGCCCGGGACGACGCTGAAGCCGCGGTGTTCGGTCCCTGTGTACGTGTAGTCGGAGCCGAGCGAGCCGTAGCTCTTGAGGAAGGTGAGTAGCCGTTCCTTGTCGTCCGCCGTCAACTCAGCGTCCAGGGCACCGGAGTTGGTGGCCTTGGACAGCAATTCGGAGATGTAGCCGTAGACGTCGGCCTTGGCGGTGCGGTACTGAACCGGAGCCTTCATGCCGGTGGTCTCGTTGTAGATGAGCGCGCCGGCATTGGTGTTGGTGAAGACCTCGATGGGCACGCCGAGCTCGCGGCAGTAGTCGAGGGTGACCATCCACTGGGCGAGGCGTGCGGGGCCGGCGTTCATGTACTGGCCCTTGCTGAATCCCGCGGTCTGGCTGACACCGTTGATGTCGGTCAGCCGGTCGCCGCCGCGGACGGTGAGGTTGCGGCCTCCGACGCGATCGCGTGCTTCGAGGACCGTACAGTCGTAGCCGGCCTTGCCGAGTTCGTAGGCCGAGGTGAGACCGGCGATGCCGCCGCCGATGACGACGACCTTGGCGGGCCTGCCCTTACGGCCCTGGAGGGTGAAGTCGCTGCGCTTAGGGGCGCGGAACGGTGCTTCCTTCTCCGCTGCGTAGGAGGCGGTGGGGGCGAGGCCGAGCGCCCCCATCGTGGCGAACATGGCGCCGGCACCGCCGGTCACACCCACACTGCGCAGGAACGCGCGTCGGCTTGTTCCCGTTCCGATTTGAGGCTCTGCCATGGAGGGGCTCCCCTTCCGATCTTGAACGACGGGGGAAGCGTGCCAATGGACCGTTACGGCGTACGACGCATTCATGTATCCTGCAGGTTTCTGTGGGCGCAGAGCCGAAGAGACATCGACGCGCAGGACCGAAGGCACCCCCGACCGGCTGTGAGAGCAACGGGGCTGATGGCACGATGAGTCGGGATGAAGCCTGATCGCCATTGGGGTCGATGAGCAGGTCAGCGTCTTCAACCCTCGCGAGAGCCCTGTGGATGAAACCGTTCCTGACGGTGTTCTCGCGCGGTCTTTCTTCGACATCGACCCTCGCGACGCTGAGGAACCCGACACCCTGCCCTGTTGCGTGTCGACGATCTCACCGGCGGTCAGACGGCTGTGCTACATCCCAGTCCGAGCCCGGCCAGCGAGTCGTCGAGCAGACCGGAAGCCATGGGGCGGCGCCTGACGGTCCGTCCGGTTCCGACAGAGGATCGCGTTCACGACCTCCCGCAGATCACAGGACCCGGGATCTCCGGTCGCTGACCGCGCCACCCTCTCCTGTTTCCAGGCCGTGATCACCGGTTCGATCAACGCCCACTACTCGTCCGCTAACAGCGGCTGACACAGTGAGGTGTGGTGATGCCGTGGACCGTGTCTGTGCGGCCGGTCGAGTCGGTGCGGTGGATGGGGGGCATGGCATCGCCGTGGATCGTGTCAGATGAGTTGTGGCAGTGGAGCGAGCCGCTGCTGGCGAGGCGGGAGCGCGGGTTCCGGTATCTGGGCCGGAAGCCGTCGCTGAACCGGCAGGTGTTGTACGGGATCGTGTATGTGCTGCACACGGACATCTAATGGGAGTACTTGCCCCGGGAGCTGGGGTTCGGTTCCGGCATGACGTGTTGGCGCGGTTGCGGGACTGGAACGAGGCCGGGGTCTGGCAGCAGCTCATCACCGACGGGCATGGAACCTTGTTGGCGGCCATCCTGACTGGTGGGAACCGCAACGACGTTACCCAGCTCCTGCCTGTGCTGGATGCCGTCCCGCCCGTTCGCGGCCGGGTTGGCCGGCCCCGCCGCAGAGCGGTGACGCTCTACGCGGACCGCGGCTATGACCACGATCGCTACCGCAAGCAGGTCCGCACCCGCGGCATCGTGCCGGCCATCGCACGATGCGACACCGAGCACGGCTCCGGGCTCGGCGTCTACCGGTGGGTGGCCGAGCGGACCTTTGCCTGGCTCCACGGCTTTCGGCGGCTGCGTGTGCGCTGGGAACGACGAGCAGGCATCCAAGAAGCGGTTCCTCGGACTCGCCTGCTGCCTGATCACCCACCGACAACTGAACTCATTGTGTCGGCCGTTGTTAGCCGAGCGGGAAGCGCTCAGCGAACGCCGTGGCGGCGTTTCACCTGCTCCCAGACGCCTGTGTCGCACGGCCCGGCGAGCCGCCGGAACGCCTCGTAGGGCAGTTCGCGCAGCGGGGCCGGCTCGAGCCAGCTGTCCCGTACGGCGGTCGGGTCCCAGGAGGCCACCGGCATCCGGACATAGTCGGGGTGGCCGCTCTTGTCCGCACTGGTGACCTTGAGCACCTGGGCGTGATGGCGGAAGGTGCGCACCACCAGACAT
This sequence comes from Streptomyces flaveolus, assembly GCF_000716535.1. Lineage (GTDB taxonomy): Bacteria > Actinomycetota > Actinomycetes > Streptomycetales > Streptomycetaceae > Streptomyces > Streptomyces flaveolus_A. Next base: position 226,456 of record NZ_JNWV01000036.1, read on the forward strand.
GGCCTGTCCTTCGAGCCGGTGCCGTCGTCGAAAGGAAGCTCGGCGAACCAGACGTCGCCCGGCGCGGGAGGACGTCCGCGGAACATCCCGGGATCCGGTGGTACCGACTCCGGACCTTGGCGCGGCGTGGACGCGGGCCCACTTGGCTGACGTACGGATCCGTAACCCGCGCCCGTTCGTGGCGGGCGCACCGGACCCCATCCGGTGCCCCGGCGCGGCGGCGTCGCAGCGGGGCGGGGCAGGTCGCGGATCCAGGCGCCGAGGAGCAATCCCGTGACCAGCAGCGACACGCCGGCACCGGCCAGTGCGCTGGAGATGAGGTCGGCGCCGGTCGCCGCCGCGAGGAGAGCACCGCCCAGGCACTCGGCCACCACCAGGCATGCCTGGATGCGCACCGAGCTGCCCTTCCCCGCTCGTACCGGCGCGGGCCTCGTGGTCCCGGGCCGGACCGGTTCGGTGGGTTGCGGAGCACGAGAGCGGGCGCGGGCGTAGGCGATGAGCAGCGCGATCAGCAGGACGCCGACCAGGTCCAGCACATCGGAGAACCCGTAGTCGCCGTCGTCCCGGTAGCCCTTGTCGTGGCCGAGGACGAACAGGGCCATCGCGGTCAGGCTGGTGAGGGGAAGCCACGCGACGAGCAGGGCGACAGCCAGGACGGCGTACGCCGCGCTGCCGTGTCGCCCGATGGTCTCCCGCACAGACACCTCCCCCCCCGCCCGGCGCCGACAGTACTGCCCTGACCTGCGGCCGGGGAAACCCGCATACAGAAGGGAGCAGTTGACCGGACGCGTGCGGACCCTCGGCCCGCCGGCAAGGACGACCCCATCTCCCTGCGCGCCCATGCCAGTCCTGAAGGACACGACTACGACGGACGGATCGCACCAACTGCGCCAGGCCGGAGCGCCAGGCCTGGACAGCGCGGGCCTTTCCCTCGGGAGGCTGTTCCCCAAGCGTCCGGCCGGCCATCGTGACGGAGGATCGTCTCGTCGTCCCGGCGTGCGACGGTCGCATGGACCCAGGCCCTCCACATCGACCACTACGTCATCTGCCGCGCCCACCGCATCACCGAACGCCACCTCGAGCACCTCATGGCCCTGCGCGAACGCACCCGCACCCGCCTGACCCTCGTCGTCAGTGGCCCACCACCGGCCGCCCTGACCACCATCCTCAGCGCCGTCTGCCACCATGTGATCGACACCCTCGAAGCCGCCCGCCGGCACCTCAACACCGGCGCACCGCCCCGTTCACACGCCTCCAACTACCCCTGGTGGCACCGCGCCCCCGTTCCCGCCCCTGACAACGAACCCTGGTACGCGCTGCCCTCACGCCCCCGGCGCCCCGCCAGGAGACCCGCTGCCACCACTCCCACCTCCGGCGCGGCACGGCCTGCCAGTTGCCCGGCCCCAGCACGGCGCCGTCCCCCATCGCGCTGACGGCCTCACCGACCTTGCCGCCCCCAGCCCGCACCATGAGGCCGTGGCTCAGCGCATCCACACCCGTATCGCCCATCCCGTCCACGCTGCAGCCGTCGCCATCCGTGCCCTGACCGGTAGCGCCACTGGGCAGCTCCGACGTCCATGTGGTGCTCACAGCGGTCGCGCCCGATCAGCACGCGGCTGCCACGCTGACCGCCTCAGCAGTCATGGCTGCGATCCTGGTCGCCCGGGCAGCGGTCCTCCAGCAGGGCGGCCGAACACAACGCGCCCGCGCTGCTCACCCGCCGCGTCGCCGCAGCACACCCCACGCCGACAAGGACAAGGCCCCATCATCTCCAGCCGCGCTTTCCGACGATACCTCCTCCGCCGTACGAGAGGCTGAGCAGCACGTTCGCCACTGCTGGCAGCAGCTCCAATCACGCGTCGACCCGCCCGAGTGACCCTGAGCGAGACAAAGCGGTAGCCAGCGTGGCGATCTGACTACAAAGACATGACGCGAACTTCGCGGAGTCGTGCGGACCTCGGCGAGCCGGCGGCGGCCGTACCGCCGCCCGGCAGGTATGGGGGAGACTTGGCAGGGCATCCGGGGTGGGGAGCCGGGGTGCCGCCCGTCGACGTCATGGGCCTTGAAGGGGTGAAAAGGTGAAGGGCTTCCGCAGCTTCATCCTGCGCGGAAATGCTGTCGACTTGGCGGTCGGCATCGTGATCGGAGCGGCGTTCACCGCCGTCGTCAACGGTTTCGTGCTGCGGGCGGAAGGTGTTCCCCGCACAGCCCTCGCGAACCTGCCGATGCCTGCAAGGTGGTGGCCGTCAGCACGGACGATCCCACCGATGCGGTGCGCCGTCAGGGCTGGCGGCTGCTGCGGTCTGGGCCCCATCCCCGGCAACCGGCCGCAGGGTTTGTACGAGGTGCCCACGGACTATCCCGGCGAGCACCTCGCCGACTTTGTGCACGTGGACGAGGAGGCCGGCAGGATCTACGTCGCCCGCCGGGAACCGGCCCGCATCACCGAGTACGTCCTGCCGCTGACCGGGGAACGGCGGGCGGCACTTCAGGCATACACGCAGGCTTATGGCCGGTCGGTGGCCGCCTACGCAGTCGTCGGCGCGAACCAGGAGGCGGCCGCCGCGCTCGCCGGCACCGTCTTCACCCCGCGCACCGCCTGTACCAGATGCTGCGCATCCTCGCGGTCCGCGACGCTGCCGACGCCGCCGCCCTGACCGGCCGCTCACCCGCCCAGTGGGCCGACGCCGGATGGAACCTCGACCCGCTGGGGTCCGACCTGGCCGGGCAGCCGTTCACCGCGAGGGCCGACCCGGCCCGCTGCTGGACGGCCGCCGAGGCAGCACACCTCGCCGACGCCCAAATCGGCGCAGCGCGCTGCCGCCGGGCTCGGCCGGTGCGGGCTGCGCCGGAACGTCCATGGGACTCGGCTCGGCTGCGGTGATGGCCCGGGAGAAGGCCCCCGACCTGTGCACGACCGCCCGCGAATGACCTGGACGTTCTAACCGGGCGCGAACGTGCGATCGAACGGGACTTTGGGAAGATCAAACGCCCCGAGGAACATAAGAAGGAGGTGGACAGTCTCATTCAGGCTCTGCAAGAAGTGAGTCAGACGGATGCCGACTTCGCGGCGGATACACATCAAGCTACCGACGAATCGGGGAACGGCCGGATCTTCAATCAATATGTCGAGTTGCACGATCAATATGTCAAGCTGCGAAACGAGCAGGTCGTCAAGCTCAGAAAATATCTGCAGATGCTGGACGTACACGAATGCCTTTCGTGACGGCATGACGTCGAAAGGCTGTCCCGTAACTGCGGGTGACCTCTGGCAGGAGACTGCCTGCGGCGGTCAGCCGAAGAGAAGCTCAACGCCCCTGTCCAAGCAGTAGATGGCGACGACGAGCCGGGTGTCGGCGTCGATGACGACCTGGTGGCCCTCACACCCATGCCGCACTCCCGCAAGGTGGCAATGGCCCTCAGCGGAGCCGCCGCGGAAGGTTCGCCATTCCGCTTCGCGTCGATGTTCATTCAGACGAGCGAGTCGGCGCCGTCGTCCAGCCCGGCCACCAGCTACGCGGCCAGGGCCGTCTGGGCGATCACCCAATCACTCAGTACGGCGGCGCCGTCAGGCGGGGGACGTCGGCGGGGGACAGGTCGGGCCAGGCGCGATGCCAGCGCGCGGGATGGCGCCACCGGCCGGAGGCGTCACGGGCGACGTCGACGCCGACCTCCACCACCAGCTGCGGTTCCACCAGCGCGACGTCCCGCTGCTCTCGGCTGCCCCACCCGGCGGAGAACGACCAGCCCATCCATGGATGCTCGTGCCGCCCCGCGACGAGCAGACCGGCGAGCGCCGCGCCTGCCTGGCGGGCGAGGGTGGTGGTGCGGCCGACGTACTGGAAACGGCCTTCGTCGTCGTACCGTGCGAGCAACAGCGTCCCCGGAGCGGTCGGGGAGCCGGTGACCGCGCCGACGATCGCCTCGCTCGTCTCGTGGACCTTGTACTTCCGCCAGCCCCGCACCGACGGCCGGTAGACGTCGTCCAGCCGCTTGAAGACCACGCCCTCCATCCCGACCGACGCCCACGCCAGCCACTCGCCCACGGTCTGCGGGTCGGTGGCCGACGGGCACAGCGTCCACGGCGCGACGAGCCGGCGGGCGGCGAACACCGATTCCAGCGTGGCCCTGCGCCGCCGGTACGGCCACCCGGTCGTGTCCGTCCCCGACAACCTGAGCAGATCGAATGCCACGAAGTGCGCCGGCCACTCGCCGGCCGCCCGGGCCGCACCGGCACCGCGCCGGGCAAGCCGGTTTTGCAGCTGCTCGAAGGCCAGCCGGCCCGTGGCGTCCCAGACGACGAGTTCGCCGTCCAGGGCGGTCGCGTCCGGCAGCTGCGCGGCCCCGGCCACGATCTCCGGAAACGAGGCCGCCATCTCGGTGCCGCGCCTGGAGCGCAGCACCACCCCTCCCGTCTCGACGGAGAGGAGTGCCCGGAATCCGTCCCACTTGGGCTCTGCGGCCCACCCGGCAGGCACGTCAGGTCTGTCCACGGCAACGGTCAGCATGGGTTCGGGCAGGTTCCAGGTCACCGTCGATGTCTTCCACCGCGGCTGGCCGCCGTTTGGGTGCCTTCGGGCGGGGTTCGAGGGGCGAAGGGACTTGCCGGGAGAGCCGCTGCGGACACTGACGTCATGAGCGAGAGCAGCGAGAAGGCTCACCACCCCGGTGAGATCGTCCCGCAGTCAGGGATCTACGAATGCGACTGCGGCCAGGGGCATGGGTACAGCACTGACGTGAAGGGGCACCGGTTCCCGCCACTGCACGAGGCCTGCAGCGGCAGTGGCTGGAAGCTGAAGGCCGCCACCTCCCACCCCGGGCCCTGAGCGGCCGGGCCGCCCCGGGCGCATGCTGCCGGGCGGCGAGGGCGGCGAGGGCGGCGAGGGCGGGTAGGGGCCGCAAGCCGGGCACAGGGCGCACGCTGTCGGGGGCCGACCCGTGATGACGTTGGGGACGCACACCGTCGAGGCCCGCTCACCCTCCGCCAGGGCCCTGGCGCCTTTGCCGAGCTGGTCGGCCTCACCCAGGCCCGGTATCGCTGACACCGGGAAGCCGGCCGTTGCAGATGCCGTGACCACGGACCTCGGGGCAATTCCGTAGCCAACTGGTCACAGCTCGCTGCCCGCGCTGGTCATGGCGCTGCAAGTCGCCCACAGGTAGCGATCGGGGTCGTACCGACGAATACTGCTTGTGGGTCACAGCCCATGCTGCGGGCCGCCCGAAATCCCGTCGGCGTCTGCTGACCAGAATCGCCCGCCAGTCCGGCAGGCGCGCCGCGCCTCGCCATCATCCGGCGCAACCGCAATCCGAACAACACAGATCGCGACGAGAACGGACCAGCCATGTCTCATCACCTCGACACCCCGCTGGCGGCGCAGAACGGTCAGCTGTTCATCGACGACCTCTATGTCTTCCCCGGCGAGGACAGCACGGTGTTCGTCATGGACGTGAACTCCAACATCACCGGGGTTTACGCCGAGCCGGGCTTCCACCACGAGGCGCGCTACGAAATCAAGGTACATTTCGACGGCGCCGACCAGGAGACCCTGACCTTCCGGTTTTCCTTCGGCGAGCCCGACCCGAACGGAGCGCAGCCGCTGCACCTGCACTCCCTGACCGACACAAACGCCCAAGGCGACGACACCGAAGGCGAGTTGGTGCTGGAAGGCCGTACCGGAGAGCCTGCCGAAGCGGGTGGTATCCGCGCCTGGGCCGGACGCGTCCAGGAAGCCTTCTATGTTGACCTTTCCCTGCTTGCCGCCGTCAATGGCGCCGTTGGCAAGGGCACCGCGGTGGACCTGTCGTCCTGGAACCCCCAGGAGGCGCAGAACACCTTCGCAGGTACCACGGTGGAAGCGATCGTCCTCGAAGTCCCGCACACACATGACCGGTTGCGGCCCGGGACCCGTACCGGAGTGTGGTGTGCCACCAAGCTGGCCACCGACGCCGGGGGCTGGAGGCAGATCAACCGGGGCGGCTATCCGATGATGTGGCCGATTTTCTGGCCCGACGACACAGACTTTTCGAACCCCGCCAACACCCGCCACCCGTCGGAGGACATCGCCGCCGACGGCCGGGCGATCGCCGACCAGATCGCCAAGGTGGTCGCGGCCACCGGCACCTCGGCCGACCCCGCAGGTTACGGGGAGAGTGTCGCCGCACAGCTTCTTCCGGACGTCCTCCCTTATGTGATCGGCACCCCCGCCTCATTCGGCTTCGCCGCCCGCAACGGCCGGACCCGCGCGGACAACGCACCCGAGGTGATGATGTCCCTGGTCACCAACATGCCAGTGCCCAGCGGCCTCTCACCGGCCACCACCAAAGCCCAGCGTAACGACCAGTTCCCCTACGTCGTACCGCAGTAGGCACGAGGCCCGCGAAGCTGAGCGGAAGCCTGTGGCGCGGAAGCCGTCAAAGAACTGGCTTTGTTCACGAGAACGTTCTCGTGAACAAAGCCACCGTCGGCGCCTCGGGCTCCGTGGTGTCTGGAGATGCCGGCCCGTCCGTCCAGGCGGACCTACTTCTCGCCTTGGCGTTGCCGACGTTCGCGTCCCATTCGCTGCCCTGGCCGCCGTCGCCTCCGCTGTTGCCATGCGCTGCTGATCCGCCGTTCCCGCCGACACCGTAGGACATACCGTCCGCTACGGCAGGGGCGCCGCCGGGACCGAAGGCACCGGGACTTCCGGCGTTGCCGCAGTTGGGCCACGGCGGTGAACGACGTTTGCCGGCGCCGGCCTACGCGCGGTGGAGTTTCCAGTCGCCGACGTTCTGTGCCCGGTTGTAGTAGGCGTTGGTGCACACGTCGTACTTGCCGCCGGCGGGTCCGTCTCCGTTCGTCTCCAGGAAGCCGCCGTTGTCGCCGTAGGTGTTCCACAGGTGGATCACGTCGCCGGGCCGCACATGCTGGTCACCGGGGCTGGATGCCTGGGCGAAGAGGCGCCAGCGGCCGGTGCCGGGTGCGCGGTCCTTGTCCTTGGACGTCAGGACGTTGAACTTGCCGCCGCTGTTCTTCTGGTCGGCGGTCGCGTGCCCGTTGGTGTCGAGGTAGCCGCCGTCACCGCCGTACAGGTTCCGCAGGTAGACCAGGTCTCCGCTGACCACGTTGGCACCAATGGCTTTGCCCTCGGCGGAGAGGATCTGCCAGGTTCCGGTGCCCTCCCCCCGCGTGGGCGAGTCCGCCGTCGACACGTCGTACTTTGCCCCGCCGTCGCTGCTGTTGCCGTTGGTGTCCAGGTAACCGCCCGCCCAGCTGTTGTAGCCGTTCTGCAGGTGCACCTGGTCGCCATACTTCAACTCGTTCGCCATGCTTCGCCTTCTCGGTCGACGGAAAGGCATGCGGACGGCTCCCGCCCCGATGGTCAGGTCATTCCCCCCGCAGCCGTCCAAGTGTCACTGTCCTTCTGCAGCCCTTGACCTGTGTGAATGCCAAACCACCCGTGAAGGGGGCACTGGAAGCGCGACCTAAGATCACAACCAAGGAACTCCGGCATCATCTGCCCCGATGCGCTCCCGGACTTCATGGCCTAGTCCTGCGCGCAGAGGATATGAAACAGTCTCTGACCTTGTCGTTTATGGTCCGGCGTTGAACGGGGCCCGCACTTGATCGCTCCGCAGGCTGGCAGGTGCAGACGTGCCGGGCTTCCCTTACGGACCACGCCGAGAGCTGGTCTTCCGGAACGATCATCCTTCGGGGCGAACCGAGCAACTCGGAGCCCGTCGTGGTGTTATGGCCGGGGTGGCTCTCTGCCCCCGCCTCGGTGGCGGGTGTAGCCGCAAGCTCCGCGCCGAAGCCCGCGACCAGCTGGTAGCCGGCCGCGGGGCCGTGGCGGAGCCAGCGCCAGGAATGAGAACCCGGACAGGGAGTGACGACCAGCGCGCGACGCACACCCCCGGCCCACTCCACTCCCGTGCACGACGCACTGCGCCGCACGCGCCCGGCTACTACGTGCCGGCCAGCACACCCGTAAGGGCGCGGGCTCCCACAGAGAGTGAGGTCTGTGGCTGCGGGGGCCCCGTCGAGTTCGACTTCCTTGGCCGTACGGTCCCGAACCCGGCCGATCGATCCGGTGCGCCAGACGGCGGACAACCCGGGGGTGTGCCAGGTGCTTGAGTCTCGGCCAGGTGCTCGACCCGCAGCTGGACCCATTCGCCAACTGCGTCCCTATCGGGTGAGTACGGGCGAGTGCTGCGTCGGCCCACCGACGGAGGGAGCGACCATACCGGCAATGGGTTCCTCCGCGGGAAAGGGTCTCCGTGCACCGTGCACTGATCGTTGTTGATATGCAGAAGGACTTCTGCGAAGGCGGCAGCATTCCGGTGAAGGGCGGCGCGGGCAGAGCCGTGGCCATCGCCGACCTGGTGCGGCGCGCCGATGGCAGGTACGCGCACATCGTCGCCACTCGCGACCACCACATCGACCCGGGGGACCACTTCTCCGAGCACCCGGACTTCCAGAGCTCCTTCCCCGAGCACTGCGTCGTCGGCAGCGAGGGAGGCGAGTTCCATCCGGACTTCGCGCCCGTCGTCGCCTCCGGTGACGTGCACGAGGTCTTCTACAAGGGGGCGTACTCCGCCTCGAAGAGCGGTTTCGATTGGCTCGGCCCAGGACGGCACATCACTGGCCGACTGGCTGCGCGCCCGCCACATCAGCAAGCTCGACGTCGTCGGCATCGCTACCGACCACTGTGTGAAGGCCACCGCGCTCGACGGCGTACGAGCGGGCTTCCCCGTCCGGGTTCTGCTCGACTACACCGCCGGCGTTGCCCCCGATACCACCAGCACCGCGATCAGTGAGCTACGCCAAGCCGGTGTGGCGCTGAGCGGCAAGCCAGTCGTCCTCGCCTGAGAGCCACTGACGCCATTGCTGCGGGACCGGTTCGCATCAGGCGCACTGCGGCGGCCTGGTGGGGTCGAACAAGGTGGCCGTCGGCCGGCCGCGGAGTTCGCCGCAACTGATCTCGTTCCTTCTGCCTCGCCGCAGTCCGCGGCCTCCTGAGCCCAGGCGACATGCTGGCGGCCTCCGTGTGCCGCGTTGCGGAGATCACCTGTGTGGGTGAGGGCAGGTCGACTGCTTCGCGTCAGTTTCATAGACGACGTGCGCCCGAGTAGTGGCTATGAGGGTGACGGGCCAACAGAGCAAAGGTCTTCCGGTGCCTGGCGTCTGGGCCGCCTGCGGTAAACACGGGTGTGACCAATGGCCTGAGACTGTTGCTGGGCTCAGGCCAAGGGTGGTGCTGGCCGCTCAGGGTGGCCGATCGTTGCGGTGGTTGGGCTTGCTCCGCGATCGGCGGGCGACCGGCGCTGACGAGAGGAAACCGGCGTGCCTTCGTTCCAGACAGAGGACACCCCCCACGGCTTCGCCTTCGACGAGGGCGGCAAGATCATCCATCCCAGGTACGTCCGCATGATCCTGCCGCCTCCCACGGACGGCCCGACGTACGGCTGGAAGAAGTTCCACCTGTCCTTCGCCTCGGACTTCGGTGACGTCACGGTCCGCGTCGCCACGTTCAAGACCGGCGCCCGGACCACCCAGACGCTGAACGTGACCGCCGGCGGCGGCAGGGTCGGCTTCACGCTCGATGTCGGCACCCAGAAGGTGAGCGTGGGCCGGATGAAGACCTCCGCCGGTGACCGTAACGAGGACACCCCAGTCAGCTGGCTGCTGGAATCGCAGGCCTGACCTGATCGAGCTGCTCGGTGGGCCTCCAGCCCCCTGCTCCGGCTGGGAACCCACCGAGCAACTCACGCCAGCTTGGCAGAGAACCTTGCAGCCAAGGGCTTGACGTTGCCTTGGGACTTCGTCACCTTCCAGACCGACTCGAAGCTGCACTGCTCGCTGGATGAGGTCTCGGTGACCTCCTGTTGGACCGATATCTCAGAGCCCCTGCCCAGTCCGGTAGAGCCTGGTGCCTTCCTCGTGCGATTCCTGCGGGATCAGCAGGACTGCGTCATCTGGTACCTCTACCTCCGTCCTTCGGGTGAGGGGTTCGTGGTGCACTCCTATCTCGACTACGAATACGAGTACGAGGCACGGCGCGGTGGGGAAGAGACGGAGACCGATCTCGACGATCCGGAGGAGCAAAGGGCCGCGATCCTCTGGTGTGCACCTTCGTTCGAGGAGTTCGCGCATCGGTTCTGGATCGAGAATCGTCTTCGGCATGCCCTCAACGGCGATGACCTGTCGGCACTCGAGCCTCAGATGCGTGACTACTTGCGCCACTACGCACCGCCCGGAACACCCGCTTGACCGTGCATCGAAAGAGATCATGCGCGGATGGCGGAGCTGGTACGCGTTCGCGCATGCTCGCACTCCCGGCGCTGCTCGCGGGCAATCTGAACGCCTGGTAGCTGGGACCTTGACCCTTGATCTTGGACACACGAGACACTGGATCCTGAGGATCTGAGAACGGACATCTCGTGGTCATGTGTGCGGTCATTGCGCGGTCGTGGTGAGGGTGCCCGCGATGAGGGTGGTGAGCATGTCCTGCAGGGTTGGTTCGAAATCCATACGCAGGACCGCGAGGGAGGGGTCGGCCTCGTAGGCGCTGAGCATGGCTTTGGAGGGGCGTGCGTGTGTCCATATCGCGCCGATCACCAGGATGGCTTGCGCGCAGATTTGTTCGGTATGTCCTTGCAGTTCGGGCAGGTGATGGTCGGCGAGAGCGGCGAGGGCGGCGACATTGGCCAGGGCGGCGCGCTTGTAGCGGGCGGCCACGTCTGCCGAGACATTGTGTTCCAGGACGCCTGCCTGGGCGCTGAGCAGGTCGCACAGCACCGGTTTCCGTGCCAGGGAATGGCTCAGGGTGGCGGCGAAGGCCCGGCCGCGCTGGAGCACTCCTGTGTCCGGCGCGACGGCGGCGTCGAGCAGTTCGGGCAGCTCGGCTGTCCACTGCCGCCAGTCGCGGTCCAGTAGTTCCAGCAGGATCGCTTCGCGTGATTCGAAGTAGCGCAGCACGTTGGACTTTGCCAGGCCTACCCGCCGGCTCAGCTCGTTGAGGCTGACCGAGTTCACCGGCATCTCACTGCACATCGCCGCCGCGGTGTCGAGGATCGCCCGTCGGCGGGCCTCGCGTTGCTCCTCGTTGCGCGCCCGCTGGAAGTTGGTCATGCCTCCATGTTACGGACCGGCGGTCCGTTGACAACGCACCATCGGTCTCTTAGCCTGGCAGCGAGAATATCGGACCGACGGTCTTATATTCGGGTGGTGACCCACAACTCGCCCTCCGGGACACCGGCGTGCGGTCTCCCCCTCCTCGCTTCTGCCGTTCATCCCGCGGGTCCGAGTACCGGACAGAGCCTCGGCGGACCTCCGGCCCCTCACCCCGCCCACTCATCGAAAGGCCCCACCATGGCGACCTCCTTCCAGATCGGCAGCTTCACCGTCACCGCGCTCAGCGACGGAGAAAGCTATCTCCCCCCGCTGTTCTACCCGGGCCTGGACTTCGACGCCCATCCCGGCATGCTGCACCCGGACGGCACTCACCACATCCCCACGGGCTGCTTCCTGATCCAGGGCAAGGGCCTCACCGTGCTGGTCGACGCCGGCACCGGACCGAACGCCATTGCCTTCCCCGAAACACTGGCGGCCGCCGCCGGTCTGAACGCCGCGCCGCCGTCCATCGCGACCGGCGGAACGCTGCCCGAGGCACTGGCAGCGGCCGGCGTGACACCCGAGGACGTATCCACGGTCTTCCTCACCCACCTGCACGCCGACCACGTCGGCTGGGTGGCCCCCGCTGGGAAGCCGTTCTTCCCGAACGCCGAGGTCGTCTACGGCGCCGCCGACTGGGACGCTCTCATCGCATCGGCGCCGACCGAGGACCCCGCCAAGATCGTAATGGAGGGCGCCAGAGCCGCCGGTGTCCTGCGGTCTGTCGACGCCCCCGTGGTGGAAATCGGTCCCGGCATCACCGGCCACCACACCCCCGGTCACACCCCCGGCCATTACATCGTCCGGATCAGCGACGGGGGTCAGGAGGCATACCTCCTCGGTGACGCCGTCCATCACCCGCTCCAGTTGAATGACCCCAACATCTCCTTCCTCTCAGACGCCGATGCCGAAGGCGCTCTGAAGACCCGTGAAGAGCTCCTCGCCCGGCTCACCGACAGCGACTCGGTCATAGGTATGGATCACTTCCCTGACCTGCACTTCCAACGCATCACCCTCGGGGCGAAGGGGCGGACCTGGACCAACGCCTGAATCCTGCTCGCCAACAGCGCGTCTCTCTTCGCCGAAGGCAACGGGCACTGGACGACATCCTGGCGGCGATCCACGGGGCCGCCACTAGCCTAGGCGGTGCTCTTGCGGATTGAGCGGGCCACTCCCTCGAAGGCGTCGAGTGCGCGGGAATCGAAGCGCCCGTGTAGGCGCTGGATGTCGAGGCCGAGCTGGTTGTGAAGCCGGGCTGCCTGTCGGTAATCGCCCTCCTCCTCACAACGATGGGCGTCGGCCATACGGCTTTCAATGTCATCCACGGGCGGGTCCTCTCGATGGATGTGCGCGTGACACTTGTCCTTCTCCTCGCCAGCCGTGAGGTTCTTCGGTGCTGCTGTCGACGGGCTGTAGACAGGCGCGTCGATGTCCCGTCGACAGCAGCGAGATGAGCGGTAGATGCGCAGGTAGATGGGGGTGTAGATGGGATCTGCACCCCTGCGTGGCGATATCAGGCGGCGGCTTCGGGGGAGGGGGCGGGCACGGCCTGAAGGCGGGGCTCAGCCGGGGTGGCGTGCCCGGCCGGTGACGAGGCCCCGGTGGTCCCTCCGCGGGAGGTGCGGTGAGGGCGTGTGGGGGCTGCTTGTCTCAGCCTGATCGGGGGTGTCTCTGGGGCTGCTTGAGGGGGGTGCGGCGGCGGGCCGGGAGAGGGCCTCCACGGCCTCCTGCAAAGAGGTGCCGAACGCCTCCTGCAGCTCATCGGCGCGTACCCCCAGGTGGGCCCCTTGCATGCCGCAGCCAGGCCTCTCCCGCCGCGCCCGCCGCCGCGTCGCCTTCCCGTCCGCGCCCGCCGCCGGACCCTCCGCGCCGCTCCGCGGTCGCCTGGCGAGCCCGCCCCGGTCCCGCCGTGTTCGTGTATTTCCGCCCGCGGCGGTGTGTCGTGTTCCCGGTCCGCTCGTGCACGGGCCGCCAGGCTGTGCCGGTCTGTTGGGCCCCGTACCGCGGGCTTGGGCCTGCGTGCATCTGTTCCGTGACCACGGAGCCGGAAGTGCCCACCAGATCCGTACCGCGCGGACTGGTGCCGGGCTCCTCCCGCATCAGAGCCCGGCTCAGGCGCCATGTCAGCCAGCCAGCCCCGACTCCCGCGCTCGCCCCCACCACGGCCGCCACACCGGTTCCGAGGCCCGTAGTGCCGAGCACGATCGCCCCGCCGAAGCCGAGCATCGAGACGAACCCGGCGATCACCGGAAGCGACAGCAGCCCGTCGAACAGCCCCTCCAGTGCACCGACGCCGTCGAAGAGCCCTTCAAGGAGACCGTCGAAGACGAGCGCGAGCACCAGCAGCACGACACCCGCGCCCGAGGACGCCGAAGCAGCCTTGTTGCGGGAGGCCCGACGCGCCACCGCCGTCGTAACAGGTTGCCGGGGAAGAGGACCGATCACGGGTGCACTGCTGGGCTCGGTCAGCCGTTCCCTGGCGACGCACGCTTCCTGCACGGTTGTCGTCGTACGCGGCTGCCAAAAGAACCGGCAAGCAGCCAACGGCTCCATCGTGGTCGGCGTGGACGACCCCGCAAGCAGCACTGCTGCGATCCGCTTCGCCTTCCACGAGGCCCAGGCGCGACGCTCGGCGCTGGAAGCCGTACGCGCCTGGCGCCGCCCCGTGCACAGGGCCCAGACACATCCGCTCCTCGTCGGGAGCCCCGCGCATGAACACGAGGATCAGGCTGCGGCCTCGCTCGACGGCGCTCTGCGCGATGCAGAACGCGAGCATCCCGACGTGCCGGTGCGTCGTGTCATCACCGAGGGCCCCGCCCACCAGGTACTGCTCACCCACTCGGCCACGGCCGATCTCCTCGTCCTTGGCGCCCCTCGACGGCGTGGGCCTCTCGCGCTGCCCCTCGGGCGCGTGGCACAGGCAGCACTCCAACACGCCGACTGCCCTGTCGCGGTGATACCACAAGGTTGAGGCCACGGCCTGAGGCGGCCAGGGACACAGCAGGGAGCGTGCAGACGGCGGACCGGCGAAAAGCGGCGATCGGTGTTACGTCCGCGCGATCCGCCATGGCTGCCCTGCCTGCGGTGGGCCCGCGGTGGATCGGCCGTTAGGGTGAGGGGAAGGCGTCAGAAATGACGCGGGGTGTGCCGGGAAGTCTGGTCGGCGTCTGTCAGGGGCTGTACCGCCCGTTGCCGACAACCGGAGGTGCACACCGACATGGCTGCCACCCCGCGTTCGCGTGCGCCCTTTCTCGGTTTTCTTCCCTGGCCCGAGCGGCAGGCTGTGGCCGACGCGTTGCGGACGGAGACGGTCGGCGGCCTGGCGCTGCTGGCCGCGGCCGTGGTGGCCCTGGTGTGGGCGAACAGCCCCTGGAGCGACGCCTATGAAACCGTGCGGGAGTTCCACTTCGGGACAGCGGCCCTGGGGCTCGACCTGAGCGTCGGGCACTGGACCGCCGACGGTCTGCTGACCATCTTCTTCCTGGTCGCGGGCATCGAGCTGAAACGCGAGCTCGTCGTGGGCCAGTTGCGCACCACCGCCACCGCAGCGCTGCCGATGGTGGCGGCCGTCTGCGGCATGGCCATCCCCGCAGCGCTGTACGCCCTGACCGTCGGCACCGGGGGCGGCAGCATGGAAGGCTGGGCGGTTCCGATGGCGACGGACATCGCCTTCGCCCTCGCGGTCCTGGCCGTGATCTCCACCCACCTGCCGTCGGCCCTGCGGGCCTTCCTGCTGACCTTGGCCGTGGTCGACGACCTCGGCGCCATTCTCGTCATCGCCGTCTTCTTCACCTCCCACATCAACGTCTGGGCGCTGCTGGGGGCTGCGGCCGGACTGGTTTTCTTCTACCTGCTGCAGAGGTTCCGGGTAACCGGCTGGTGGTGGTACGTGCCGCTGGGTGTCGCTGTCTGGGCGCTGACGTACAACGGCGGGGTGCACGCCACGGTCACCGGCGTGGTCATGGCGCTGCTGCTACGCACCACACCCGACGAAGGGGAAGAGCACTCGCCCGCCCTGCGGACCGAGCACCTGCTGCGCCCGCTTTCCGCCGGAGTCGCCGTACTGCTGTTCGCCCTCTTCGCCGCCGGCGTCAGCGTCTCCGGCGACGCGCTGAGCCAGGTCTTCACCTCACCAGAGCCGCTCGGGGTGGTCATCGGCCTGGCCGCCGGCAAGGCTCTCGGCATCTTCCTAGGCACTTACCTGGCGGCCCGTTTCACCCGGGCCCAGCTCAACCCGGAGCTCGCTTGGGCCGACGTCTTCGGCCTGTCGACCCTGGCAGGCATCGGCTTCACGGTCGCCCTGCTCATCGGGGAGCTCGCCTTTTCCGGCAGCGCCACCGGCGAGCATGTCAAAGCCGCTGTCCTCGTCGGCTCCCTCATCTCGGCGGCACTCGCCGCTGTACTGCTGCGCCGCCGTAACGTGATCTACCGCCACCTGTCCGAGGAGGAGAACCTCGACGCTGAGGCCGACGGCATCCCGGACACCTACCAACGCACCACCCACACCACCACTACGGCGGAACGGCAGAACAAACAGAAGGGCTGATGACCGCCGACACGGCCCCTGCTCGACCCACTCACGCCTACCGCCTTCGCCACCCCAAGCGCTTGTAGACCTCCTCAACGCCCTGCCCGCACGGGAGCGCACGGCGGTAGCGGACTTCCTCGCCCGCCTCCTCTTCCACACCCTCCCGCACCAGCCCGTCCGCGCCATCGTCGACGTCCTGGACCAGCTCACGTCCCGGCGCGCGACCGGCTCACGCGGCCTGCAGGCCACCACCGGGCTGGACCCTAGCCCAGTGCGCCCAAGCCTTCATCGGACACCCAGACGTCCCTCGTGACGCGACCGTTATCCGGAAGGGCCTATCCGGTCACCTCGCCCGGCGGGACGCGTCGGCGGCAGGGGCTTGACCGGCCGTCCCCTCCCTGCCCCCTGGTGCTTGCGGCGTCTGACGGCCGGAGGTGAAGGGATATGTGTCGGCGTCGGCTTCGGCCGCGTCGGCAAGTGCCTCGGCAGCGGCCTCCGCCGCCTTCGCCGCATCGTCGGCCGCCTGGGTGGCCGCCCTGTCCTCCGCGGACGTCTCCCGGATGGCCGGCGACCGGGGCAGCACCTTGTTGAAGGCGCGGGATACCCCTTGGAGCGCGGAGGTGACCTCGCTGGGGATCACCCAGAAGGTGCTGCCCGCGCCCTGGGCGAGCTGGGGCAGCATCTGCATGTACTGGTAGGCGAGGAGCTTGGGGTCGGGGTCGTTGCGGTGCACGGCCTGCAACACCTCGTCGACGGCTCGGGACTGCCCCTCGGCCTTGAGGATCTCGGCGGTGCGGTTGCCTTCCGCCCTGAGCACTGCCGCCTGCTTGTCCCCTTCGGCGGTAAGGATCTGCGACTGGCGCTGCCCTTCCGCCCCCAGGATCGCCGCCCGCTTGTCGCGCTCGGCGCGCATCTGCTTCTCCATGGCGTCCTTGATGGACTGCGGAGGGTCGATGGCCTTGATCTCCACACGGTTGACCCTCAGCCCCCACTTGCCGGTGGCCTCGTCGAGCACACCACGGAGCTGGTTGTTGATGGTGTCACGGGAGGTAAGGGTCTTCTCCAGGTCCATCGAGCCCACGACGTTGCGCAGGGTGGTTACGGTGAGCTGTTCGACGCCCTGCAGGAAGTCGGCGATCTCGTAGGCGGCCGCCCGTGGATCGGTGACCTGGAAGTACAGCACGGTGTCGATCTCGACAACCAGGTTGTCCTCGGTGATGACCGGCTGCGGCCGGAACGAGACCACCTGTTCCCTCAGGTCGATCACCGGATAGACGCGGTCGACATAGGGGATGACAAGGTTGAGGCCCGGCCTCAGGGTGCGCCGGTAGCGACCGAGGCGTTCGACGTTGCGGGCCCGCGCCTGCGGCACAATGCGTACCGCCCGCACCACGGTGAACACCGCGAGCGCCGCGAGGATCAGACCGGCTATCACCAGTCCCGTCACGTCCATGACTCACTCCCGGGGGTAGACGACGGCGGTGGCGCCATCGATCTGCATGACGTCGACGGTCGCTCCCTGCGGTATCACCAGGGTCTCGTCGTAGGAGCGGGCCGTCCACTCCTCGCCACCGATGCGGACCCTGCCGCCCAGGCCCGTCACTTCCGACACGACACGGGCGGAGCGGCCCACCAGCGCATCCGTGCCGAATCGCTCGGTCTGCGGATGGCCCTCGGCCTCGCCACTGGTTCCGGTCTCGGGGTGGGCGATGTGCTCGCCAAGTGACGTTCGGCCGGACCTGTGCCGGCCACCCCGACCGCGCCCCGCCCCCACCACCCGACGCCCCCGCCGGCGCACCGGGCGAGGCAACCCCTGGAGGAGCAGCCGGAGGAACCGGCCGGGCCGCAGCCACCGGGGGAACAGCCGGAGCCGTCACCGGGGGAGCGGCGACCGGCGCCGCGCCCGCGCCGCGCGACACCACGCCCACCTGCCCCGGCCCGCGCCCACCGTCCCGCTGAGGCTCCCCGCCCCGCCCGCCCGCCGTCTCCTGCGACGCGGCCGCCTTCCGCGAGACGCCCGCTCTCAGGCTCCTTCCAGGTCGAGAGGCTTCCCCACCCAGCCGGCGCCGGGCGTCGGGCCGGGGGCGACCATCGTCCCGGATCGAGGCGTTGCTGTGCTCGCAGGAGGCCTGCGTGGAGGACGTCCTCTGCGATCTGTCGGACGTGCTGGGCTCTGACCGGCGGCGGCGACGCCGCCCGCACCGCAGAGCTGGGGCAGACGCCCGACCGGCGGGTCTGGTCTCCGAGACGAGTAGGTCACGGGGGTCTTCGGACCGGCGGGGGCGGCCTGTTACAGCTTGGTCATGTGTTGGGCGTAGGCCCATGACGCGCGGGAGCCAGGCTCATCGCCGACGTGTCGCCGTCCGCGCGCCGTCGGCTCTTCTCCGCACGCTCGAAAGGAACAGCATTGTTCGCTCTCGTTTTCGGAGGTCACATGCTGTACCTCCTCCTCGTCGCCCTCGTCTCCGTGGCGGTGCTGGGGATCGTCGCGTTCGCACTCCGCGGCCGTTCCGACCGGCCGTGGACGTACGGGACCTGGGCGGCGACGACGACGGCCACGGTGTTCCTGACGTTCTGGATGAGGCCATCGGGTACGGGCGTGGTGAAATGCACGGTGAGCAGGGAACTGCTGGAACCGTTCGGCACGACCCAGGGCTGGATGAACGTCGCGCTCTTCGCGAGGGCCGCGCTGCCCCACCTGCGTGCCGTCGGCGGCAGCATCGTCAATGTGGGCTCGGTCTCGGGACTTGGCGCGGACTGGGGCCTGGCCGCCTACAACGCTGCCAAGGGCGCTGTGGTCAACCTGACCAATGCCATGGCGCTCGACCACGGCAGTGAGGGCGTACGGGTCAACGCCGTGCACCCGAGCCTCACCGTCACGGACATGGCGAGGTTCAATCTGGAGAACGAGGACGTCCTCGCACTCTTCCGCCAGCGAATCCCGATGCAGCGCGCGGCCGAGCCGGACGAGGTCGCCGATGTCATCGCGTTCCTGGCCAGCCCTGACGCCCGCTTTGTCAACGGTGCCCACATTCCGGTCGACGGCGGACTCAGCGCTTCCAACGGCCAGCCCTGCATGTTCTGAGACAGCGGTTCGTAAGCTTGGCGTTTAATGTTGCTGGCTTGATGTTCCTTGATCGACTCGGTGTGTTGGACGGTCTTGCCGACGTCGTGGTGCCTGGCCCGGTGTTCGTTCTTCGAGCCGACAGGCCGTTCCGGCCCTGGCCGGGACGGTTTCGGTGCGGCCGCCGGACGGGCCGTGGTCGCGCGGACGTTGCGAAGGCCCCGCCGCACTCGGGCGGGGGTGAGTCGACGGGGCTCGGTCGGTCGTTCCCAAGGACGGCGAAGGTCCTCGGTGAGGGGTCGGGCCAGGCGGCGCTGGGTGTGGGCGGCGATGGTGAGCCAGGTCTACAGGTCGGCGGTGTCGGTGTGACGGACCTTCTGGGGCGGCCCAGCCGAGGGTCTGTTTCATGAGCCGGACTCTGTGCCTGAGGTCAAATCTGCGGAGGAAGGACTGCCACCAGCGGTCCACGTCCGCCGGTATGGCGCGGCGGTGGCCGAGCACCACAGCCAGACCGGTTTCGGCTCGCGATCGCCCGGCAGGCGCTCGGCGACGCTGCCGGTCGGCGCAGGGAGCTGGTCGCGGCGTACCTGGGGAAGGCCACCGGCGAGGCCACGGCCGTCGGGGTTTGAAGCGGCGCCGGGGTTGCAGCGCCAGGAGCGGACCGAGGTGGTCGATGATGCGGTTCGCCCGTTCGAGGGAATCGGCGGCTCGTGGCTTCGGCCGGTGTAACTAGGCCGGTTAGCACCCTGCCTGGCTAGTTGTGCTGTCCCGGGACGTTGGTGACAGGCAACACGCCTTGAGCGGTCCTTGAATGGGGCGAGGGCCCCTGGGTTCGGTGTGGATTGCGACATCGACAACCGGTATCCAGGAGGCCCTCGTTGTCCCACCGTAATGCCCCGCTGACGCCGACCGGCAGGCTGCGTCTGGCCCGGTGTGTCGTTGACGACGGCTGGCCGCTGCGCCGGGCCGCGGAACGCTTCCAGGTCAGCCACACCACCGCCGCCCGCTGGGCCAACCGCTACCGCCGACACGGCACCGAAGGCATGCACGACCGCTCCAGCCGCCCCCGCCGCGTCCCTCACCAGACCCCTGCCACGATCGAGCAGCAGGTCCTGCGGCTGCGACGCGAGCACCGTATCGGCCCGCTCCGGCTGGCCGCCCGCTTCGACGCCTGCCCGCGACCCCGGCGGCGCCCTCGCCTTTGCCTGCCTCCTGCTCCTGGCCGACTACGAGGAAGGCGCGCAGTTCTGGCTCCAGTACGCCGCCGGCGGCGGCCAGGCCACCGGCGCCGTATGCCTGCTCCTCCTCCACCTGCACCGCGGGGAGTGGCGTGACGCGAAATTCTGGGCGGAACAGATCACCGTCCTCGAGGCGGAGCCCTACCAGTACGCGCCCGTCGCTCACAAAGTCCTCGATACCACCTTCGGCCCCGGAGGCGTGACCGTCCACCTCGACCTGCCCGACGACGTCGCCGCCGTACCAGAGGAAGCGGTCAGAGACGCCGTCGACGACCTCGCCGTCGACACGCTCGACGGCCTGGCCATCCCACAGCCAAGCCCGGACCTGGCCCACCAACTGCAAGACTTCGTCTCCCACTGAGGTCGCAGGTCGACAACTCCCGGGCCGTCGGCGCTTTCGCACCCTCGAGGGCCCCGGAGCGCCTGTCGGGACGGCGGCCGCGCGAGCTCCCCGCAGGCGACGGAGACAGCATGCGGGACCGCCCCTGAGGATGAGTGAGCACGGTGAACTCCACCGCGCACCCGGGCGCGGATCGTCGGCGGCTGGGTGGGGAGTGAAGTCCACTCGGAGAGTGGAGACCACGTGAGGCGGACCGGGTGCGCACCGGTCGGTGCGGGGTGCGCATCGAGGGCCTGGCCCACGCCGACGGCCTCCAGCTGGCGCAAGGTGTCGGTGACGTCTTCGTGGTCCTCGGTGAGGAACTGCTGCGCGAAGTCGATGACGGCGCGGGCGATGCCCTCCGCCGTGTCCGGTCCGGCCTGCGCCCAGGTTCGCAGCGAGGTCACGAAGACCCGCCCGAGGGCCTCCAGGGCGAAGGTGTCCGCGCACGGCTCGCCGGCCTCCGGGCCGGGCAGCGCGGTGACCGGTACGACGATGCTTTCGGCGACGTCGACGAGCAGCTCGGGCATCCGCGGTGCAACACCGGCGAACTCGTGGGCGGCGTCGATGTCGTCGGCCTGGGCGGCCCGGAGGTAGCTGAAGGCGCTGATGGCCTCGTGCGGAGTCATCGGGGTGAGCGGCGTGGTGTCGGGCATGTCGGCTCCTCACGTACGGGCCGCCCCGCTGATCGCGGCGGCTCAGAACCGATGCTCGGATCGCGGCCCTGTGGACAGAGTCCGGCGCCGACGGGGGAGAACTCTCCTCCCTCCGGTTGATCACGATGCGGTCACGGCGGAGAGGTTCTTCAAGGCCGGCGTCACACGAGAGCTGAAAACCGAACCTGTAGAAGGTGACCGGCGGGATAGGCCCGCCCCACCTTTCAGGAGAGCCCCGTGGCGAGCACCGCAGATGAGCCGGAGCGGCCCCTTGACCGGGGGGAGCAGCCCCCTCCGTGGACCCCTCCATCACCCCCTCCGCGCCCCGTCATCACGGGCCGGACGTTTTTGCAGGTCAGTCCCGGCGGACAGGGGGGCGGCGCAGGTCCGACAACCCTCTTGCCTCACATGATCGCCCGGGCAAGTCCTAGACGGTCTGTACGGGGTTCAGGGCGGGAGGCGGACGGTGGTGAGCCAGTCGTGCATGGCCTCACCGACGCTCTCGCCAACCCCAAGGACTACGACGCCTACGCCGCCCGGGACCAGGTCCGCCAAGCCGAACTCGAAACAGCACTCAACCAGCAGCCCTGGGGCGCACTGCGTGCGATGCATTCGGCTCCAGCGGTGCGGCCACCGAGTGGGAGTGGGCCGCACCGCGCGCACCGTCGAGTGCGGTGGCGTCCACTCCACGGTGGACCTCACCCGCACCGCTCCGATCGAGGTCGTCCACCAGCTCGGGGCCACCGGGGAGACCCTCGGAGTCACCGGGGAGACCGGATTCGTCGCACGTTGACATGTATGCCTGCCTACATATAGCTTCTCGCTGAGCATTGGCGTTGGAGAAGGTGAGCTGGGGATGGCTGAAGAACTGGCGAACGGCAATGGCGGCCAGTCACCGGACGGGCAGCCCGTGGGTGACGACACGGTGATCGTGCGGAGTATGGACGGCCCGGTAGCGGTGCTGGCGATGCGGTACCGGCCGCACAACTTCATGGGGCACGTCCTGCTGGACGCGCTTCTGGAAAGTCTTCGGTGGGCCCAGGACCAGGGCGCGCGGGCCATCCTGCTCCGTAGCGGACTGCGGAACTTTTCCTCCGGAGCCGACCTGACCCTGTTCGACGACCTCGACGGACAAGAACCGGACATCGACCGGATCGGGTTCCTGCGCGAGTTCGACGAGCTTCCGATTCCCATCGTGGCCGAGGTGCGCGGTGTCTGTGTAGGCGGTGGATTCGAGCTGGCCCTGGCATGCGACCTGATCGTGGCCGGCGAGTCGGCGAAGCTCGGATCGGTCGAGGCGACAGTGGGACTGACCCCGCTCTCGGGCGCCGTTCAGCGGCTCACGCAGCGCGCCGGTGCCGCCCGGGCCAAGGAGATGGCCATGCTGGCCCGCCGATACGATGCGCGGACCCTCGAGCGGTGGAACATCGTCAACCGGGTCGTCGCGGACGACATGCTCGACGATGTCGCGATGTCGCTGGCCCAGGAGCTGGGCCACGGAGCCACGGTCGCGCACGCCGCCACCAAGGCGGTCGTGTCATACACGCTCGAGAACGGTGTGCGGGCCGCGGACGAGAACATGGCCGAGCTGCAGCGCGGTATCTGGTCCTCGCGCGATCTGCAAGAGGGACTGGAGTCGGCCCGCACCAAGGGCCTGGGCTCGGCTCGATTCGAAGGCAGGTAGGTCATGGCTCTCCCTCTGCACGGCCTGCGCGTCGTCGACTTCACCCGGGTCCTGGCCGGCCCGCACTGCGGGAAGCACCTGCTGGATCTGGGCGCCGATGTGATCAAGATTGAGCCCCCGACGGGAGACGTGTCCCGTCTCTCCTTCCCGAAGCAGGGAGCGATCAGCGGGTACTACGCACAGCAGAACGCCGGCAAGCGCAACATCAGCATCGACCTGAACATCCCCGAAGCGCGGAAGATCGCGCTCGAGTTGTGCGACACGGCCGACGTCGTCATCGAGAACTTCCGCCCTGGGGCTTTGGGGTTCTTCGGCTTGGACTACGAATCGGTCGCGAGGCGGAACCCCCGCGTGGTCTACGTATCGATGAGTGGCTACGGACAGCGTGGACCATGGCGCAGCCGAATGGCGTACGCACCGACGGTGCAGGCCGAGACAGGCTTCACCTCGAACACGCTGCGCCATTTCGACCTTGCCGACGGTGACGACCGCCAGACGGACCCGCTGTCCCACGCCGACGTCTATACCGGGCTGCACGGGCTGGTCGCGGTGCTTGCGGCGCTGAACCACCGTCACGCCACCGGAGAGGGCCAGTACGTCGACGTGGCCATGGCGGCGGTCATGACGTCCATCAACGAGCGCACGCACTACGATCTGTCCGGCATCGACCTCGGCGCTGAGCCCCCGATCCTTGGCGCGGCGGACGTTAATTTCTTCATCAGTCCGGAAGGGCGCGAGTTCGTCATCTCCGCCAGCCTGGTCAGCAGCCTGACCTTCCCGTTCTACCTCAACGCGATGCGGCGACACGACTTGGCCGACGATCCGCTGTTCCGTACACCGGAGCTGAGGGCCCGTCACATCCACAAGCTGCGAGCCATCGTGCAGACCTGGATCTACACCTTTGACGACATGGCATCGCTCGACGCGCAACTGGACGAGGCGAAGATGGCGAGCGGATACGTGCGCACGCCGGAGGACTTCGCGGCCGGTGAGTGGGCCCAGACCTGGCCCGCCGTCCGGGAGGTGCCCGACCGGGCAGGAGGCCGAATCACCATCCCCGGCTCGCCCTGGCACTTCGGAAGCAACAACGAAGAGCCCGCGGCGGTCGAGCAGATCCCGGCGTTCCAGGGTGAACACAACCACGCCGTCCTGAGTGAACTCGGCTACGACGAGGACACGATCGCGAATCTTGTCGCCAAGGGCGCCCTGGTGGAGCCGGACCGCGAAACGGTCGAGCCATGACGGGGCAGCGGGAACTCCGGCCGCCGCACGACCCTGAAACCGAGGTGACGGCGCCGCCGTCCCCCACGGCGACGGAGCGGACCGCGATCGAACGACCGGTGTGGGTTCCCACACAGCGATCCATCGACCAGGCCAGGATCACTCACTTCGCCCGGTACGTTGCCGAGCACTACGACGTGCAGCCCGAGAGCTACGAGGAACTGTGGCGGTGGTCAGTCACCGACCTCGACGCCTTCTGGACCGCAGTGGCGGACTTCTTCGACGTGCCATGGACCGACCGTCCGTCCCGCACACTTGTCCCGGGCCGGATGCCAGGCACCCAGTGGTTCCCCGGCGGAACCACCAACTACGTCTCGCAGGTCTTCCGCCACTCCACCGGCACAGCCGTGATCGCTCGCAATGAGCTCGGTGAGTCGACTTCGCTGACGTGGCCGCAACTGCGTACAGCAGTGGCGTCCTTCGCAGCGACACTGCGAGCCAACGGTGTCATCGCCGGTGATCGTGTTGTTGGGTACATGCCCGACATCGCGGAAGCCGTCATCGCGTTCCTGGCCACGGCCAGCATCGGCGCCATCTGGGCCGGCTGCGCCCAGGACTTGGCGGTGCCCTCGGCAGCCGAGCGGCTCGCCCAACTCGACCCGGCTGTTCTGGTGTTCGCCACCGGACACCACCACCGCGGCCGATTCGTGGACCGAACCGACGCGGCACGTGCTCTCGCCGCTCGGATGCCGGCGCTGCGGCTGCAAGTAGTCGTGCCGCGAGGTCCGTTCCAGGACCCAGTGCCGGCAGGCCCGGACGGCGTCCGGCAGATCACCTGGTCGGAGGCGGTGGCCGACGAGGCCGAACTGGAGGTGACGCCAGTCCCGTTCGATCACCCCCTCTGGGTACTGTTCTCCTCGGGTACCACCGGCGTGCCCAAAGGCATCGTCCATGGACACGGCGGCGTCCTGCTCGAGCAGCTGAAAAGCGCGGCCCTGCACACCGACCTCCGCCACACGGACCGCTTCTTCTGGTACACCACGCTCAACTGGATGATGTGGAACGCTCGGAACGCGGGTCTGCTGACGGGCGCCGCGATCGTCTGCTTCGACGGCACCCCGACGGCCACCTCGCTGTGGAACGTCGCTGCCGCGGAGCGTGTCACAGCACTCGGCGTCAGCCCCAGCTATCTGGAACTCACCCGCAACGCCGGCGTGCGCCCGGCCCAGGACTTCGACCTGTCGGCCCTGCGGTTCCTTGGCAGCACCGGGTCGGTGCTGAGCCCGCACACCCACCGCTGGATCGCCGACGAGCTGGGACCTGACGTCATGGTCGGATCGACCTCCGGCGGGACCGACGTCGTCAGTGCCTTCGTCGGCTCGGTTCCGACCGTGCCGATCCACGCGGGTGAGTTGTCCGTCCGTTGTCTCGGCGTCGACCTGCAGGCGTGGACGGACGCCGGCGAACCCGTGGTCGACGGTGTCGGCGACCTGGTGGTCGTCAAGCCGATGCCGTCGATGCCCGTGCGATTCTGGAACGACCCGGACGGAGAGCGCTACCGCGCGGCCTACTTCAACGCATTCGAAGGGGTCTGGCGGCATGGTGACTGGATCACGCTCACGAGCCGCGGCTCGGTGATCGTGCACGGCCGCTCCGACGCGACGCTGAATCGTCACGGCATCCGTATGGGCAGCAGCGACATCTATCGAGCGGTCGAATCGCTCGGCGAGGTCGAGGAAGCCCTGGTCGTCGGAGTCGAAGAGCCTGACGGCGGATACTGGATGCCATTGTTCGTCGTGCTGCAGGATAACGCGCCGCTGACTGAGGAACTGCGTCAGCGGATCCTCGCCGTCGTCCGTGACGAGGTGTCCCCGCGTCATGTTCCTGATGAAGTCATCGCCGCTCCAGGTGTGCCGCACACCCGGACCGGCAAGAAGGTCGAGGTCCCGATCAAGAAGATCCTCGCCGGACTGACCGACGGAGTCATCGCGGACGACACGCTCGACCGGCCCGAGCTGATCGACTTCTACCGATTGGTCGGCGCCAGTCGACGCAACACACCGCCCTCTGGCACTTGAGAGTCGTCGCCACTCCATAGGAGGATCGAGCTGCACCACCGAACACAGCGCCGCTGCGACGATTCCGACTCATCCGCCGCTTGGTATCCGACACCCGCAGTGGGCCCGGCATCTTCATCCGCCGGGCCCACTGCGAGTCGTTTCCCTTCATCCGTCTGCGGTCATCACCGTCACTGACCGCCGACCACTGGCGGGGTCCGCGGACGACTGCTGCCTCATAGGGCCGGCACAACGCATTCACTGATCATTTCAGAATGAGTTTGGTTCAGGGCCTCGGCAATTGGGCTGGTGGGCGGCAGAGTGCTGCGGGTATCGGATGATCTTGTGCCTGATGATCTGTGGGATCGTGTCGCTCCGCTGCTCCCGTCTCGCCCGCCGCGGCGCCGGCGGTATCCGGGCCGGCTGCCGGCGGATGACCGTGCGGCGCTGCGCGGGATCGTTCATGTCCTGCGCACGGGTGTGACCTGGGCGGACGTGCCGAGCGAGACGATCGGCTGCAGCGGGGTGACGTGCTGGCGGCGCCTGCGGGACTGGACCGAGGCCGGCGTCTGGCCCCGTCTGCACGAGATCCTCCTCGCGGAACTCCGCGCGGCGGGCCTGCTGGACATGGACGACTCCACGATCGATGGCTCGCACGTCCGGGCCCTGAAAGGGGGGAACTATCCGTCGCAGTTCAAAGCGGACGCTGTCGCGCTGTACCAGTCGCGGCCCGAGGCGACGATCCGGCAGGTCGCCGCCGATCTGGGAATCAACCCCGAGACCCTGCGGAACTGGGTCCGGGCGGCCGGAGCGAGTCGGCCCCGGGGACGCCGGGCGGAGGTGCCGACCGAGCCGCCGGCGCCGTTGGAGGCGGAGAACACCGCCTGCGCAAGAAGGTCCGTGAGCTGAAGGAAGAGCGCGAGATCCTGCGGAAGACGGCGAAGTATTTCGCCGGGGAGACGCGCTGTGAACCGCTTCCAGTTCGTCGCCGACCATCAGCGCCGTTACGGCGTGAAGCGGCTGTGCACAACCTCGTCCTCGCCGGATGACCGGGAAAGAACGCTGGTCAACTGGCATGTCGTAGATCATTACGGGACATCGCTTAGGGCTTGCAGATCATCAATGTGTTGCTTCCGGCTTCGGGGCTCGTTGGTGTGGTATGCGCATCTCGGTCGAGGCCCGTACCCAACTCTCCATGAAATT
>NZ_JNWV01000037.1 GCF_000716535.1 Streptomyces flaveolus
GACCAGGTAGCTGGTGGCCGGGGTGTCACCGCCCAGGGCGAACGCCTCATCCGCGGCGCGGACATGCAGAGCGTCCCGGTCCGGGTCGGCGTAGACGGCAACGCTCGCGATCCCGGCGTCCCGGCAGGCCCGGGCCACGCGGACAGCGATTTCGCCACGGTTGGCGATGAGCACCTTGCGCACGATGTTCCTTTCCTGGCTGGGTGGTGGGGTGGTCGTAGGTCCAACGGGGCTGGTCCGGAGCGGTCGTTACCGCCAGGACCAGTGGGCGGCGGCCGAGCGCCAGCCGAGCGGGGCGCCGGGGGCGGGCCGGGTGCCCGCGCGGCTCCAGCGCGGGGCCGGGGCCGGAGCCGGCGCGACGGGGGAGCCGGGGGCGACGCGCTGGAGCAGGACGGCGGTGAGCGCGGCGAGTTCGGCCGGGTCGGCCGAGCCTCGCTCGATCCGGATCAGCGGGGCGGTGGTCATCGGGGCACTCCTTTGCCGCGGGGTCGCCGCGGGGTCGGTTCCGGGGACTGCGGGGGGCCTTGCGGAGTCGGCGCGAGGTGGGGGTGACGCCGGTGCGGGGCTGGTGCCGCGGGGCACGCCGTGGGGTTCACTGCGGCGGGTTCCCGTGCTTGCGGGCGGGGAGTTCGGCGTGCTTGGTGCGCAGCATGGCCAGGGACCTGATGAGGACCTCCCGGGTCTGCCGGGGATCGATGACGTCGTCGATCAGGCCACGCTCGGCCGCGTAGTACGGGTGCATCAGCTCGGACTGGTACTCCGCGATCTTCTGCCGCCGGGTGGCCTCCGGGTCGTCGGACGCGGCGATCTCCCGGCGGAAGATGACGTTCGCGGCGCCCTCCGCGCCCATGACCGCGATCTCGTTCGTCGGCCAGGCGTAGGTGAGGTCGGCGCCGATCGAGCGGGAGTCCATGACGATGTATGCGCCGCCGTAGGCCTTGCGCAGGATGAGGGAGATGCGGGGCACGGTGGCGTTGCAGTACGCGTACAGCAGCTTCGCGCCGCGGCGGATGATGCCGTTGTGCTCCTGGTCGACACCCGGCAGGAAGCCCGGGACGTCGACGAGGGTGACCAGGGGGATGTTGAAGGCGTCGCACAGCTGGACGAAGCGGGCGGCCTTCTCCGACGCCTCGATGTCCAGCACGCCGGCCGTCGACGCGGGCTGGTTGGCGACGACGCCGACCACGTGTCCGTCGAGCCGGGCGAACGCGACGACGATGTTGGTGGCCCACAGGGCGTGCACCTCGACGTACTCGCCGTCGTCCACGATCTCCTCGATGACCGCCCGGACGTCGTAGGACCGGTTGGGGTCCGCCGGGACCAGGTCCAGCAGGGCGTCGTTCGGGCGGTCGGCGGGGTCCTCGGTGGGGACGACGGGCGCCGTCTCCCGGTTGTTCGACGGCAGCAGCCCGAGCAGGAAGCGCACGTCCTCCAGGCAGCTCTCCTCGTCGTCGTACGCGAAGTGCGCGACGCCGCTGGTGGCGGCGTGCACATCGGCACCGCCCAGCCCGTTCTGGCTGATCTCCTCGCCGGTGACGGCCTTGACCACGTCCGGGCCGGTGATGAACATCTGCGAGGTGTCGCGGACCATGAACACGAAGTCGGTCAGGGCCGGCGAGTAGGCCGCGCCGCCCGCGCAGGGCCCGAGCATGACGCTGATCTGCGGGATCACCCCGGAGGCGCGGGTGTTGCGCTGGAAGATGCCGCCGTACCCGGCGAGCGCGGTGACACCCTCCTGGATGCGGGCGCCGGCACCGTCGTTGAGGCTGACGACCGGGGCGCCGGCGGCCTCCGCCATGTCCAGGATCTTGTGGATCTTCTGGGCGTGCGCCTCGCCGAGCGCGCCGCCGAAGATGCGGAAGTCGTGGGCGTAGACGAAGACGGTGCGGCCGTCCACCGTGCCCCAGCCGGTGACGACACCGTCCGTGTACGGCTTCTTCGCCTCCAGCCCGAAGCCGGCCGCGCGGTGCCGGCGCAACGGCTCGACCTCGTGGAACGAGCCCTTGTCGAGCAGCAGCTCGACGCGCTCGCGGGCGGTGAGCTTGCCCTTGTCGTGCTGGCGCCGGGTGGCCGCCGGGTCGGGGCCGGTCAGGACGGACTCGCGGATCGCCGCCAGTTCGTCCAGGCGCGTGTGGATGGTGCTGTTCTCGGTGGCGGGCATGGTTCCCCTCCGTGGTCTCTCGGTGATCGGTCAGACGGCGGTGACGGGGGCGGAGGCGGCGGGGGCGAGCAGGCCGACGGCCGCGGCGAGGTGGGCGGCGTCGTGCGTGGGACGGGCCGGCACTTCCGGCGCGATGCGCCGGCACAGTCCCGACAGGACCTTGCCGGGGCCGACCTCCAGGAACAGGTCCGCTCCCGCGGCGGCCAAGCGGGTGACCGACTCGGTCCAGCGGACCCGGCCCGTCAGCTGGCGGCGCAGGGTGTCCACGATCTCGCGTGCGCTGGTGACCCGCGCGGCCGTCACCGTCGAGATCACCGGCACGGCCGGGTCCCGGAACGGCGTGGCCAGCAGGGCCTCGGTGAACTCCTCCTCCACGGGTGCCATCAGGCTGCTGTGGAAGGGCGCGCCGACGTTGAGGGCCAGCACACGGCGGGCGCCGGCCGTGCGGGCCGCCGCCATCAGCGCGTCCACGGCCTCCGTCTGTCCCGACACCACGGTCTGCGTGAACTCGTTGTCGTTGGCGACCTCGACGACCCCGGCGCCGCCGTCCCGGACGGTCGCGCACAGTTCCTCCACCGTGCGCAGGTCCAGGCCGACGACGGCGGCCATCCGGCCCGGCATCCGCTCGTTGACGGCGGCCATCAGCCGACCGCGCAGCCGGACCAGCCGCAGCGCGTCCTGCCAGTCCAGGGCGTCGGCGGCGACGAGGGCCGCGTACTCCCCCAGGCTGTGACCGGCGACCAGCGCGGGGCGGACTCCCTGGCGGCGCAGGACGTCCAGCGTGACCACGCTGGTCAGCAGGATGGCCGGCTGGGTGATCGCGGTGTCGGCGAGGGTGTCGGCCGGACCCTGGTGGCACAGCTCGGTCAGCGGCAGGCCGAGCAGGTCGTCGGCGGGCCGGTAGTAGGTGTCCAGCAGGTGCGGCCAGCGCTCGGCCAGCTCCCGGCCCATGCCCACCCGCTGGGAGCCCTGGCCGGGGAAGACGAAGGCGGTGGCGGTCATAGCGGTGTCTCCTTGTGGTCGCTCGTGGGGCGGCGGGCGGCGGGCGGCGGTCTATGGGCCGGGGCCGGCGGCGCGGAGCCGTCGAGGCTCCCGTTCTCGGGCCAGGCGGGTGTGTTGCCGGCCGTGTTCTCGTGGGGTGTTGGAGCGTGGGCGTGCGCGCCCCCGTGCGGTGCTCGGGCGTGCGTCGTTCCGTGGGGAGTTGGGGTGGAGGCGTGCGGCTTTCCGTGGGGTGTCGGGGTGGGGCCGTGCGTCGTTCCGTGGGGAGTTGGGGTGGAGGCGGGCGTTGTTCCGTGAGGTGCCGGGGTGGAGGCGGGCGTTGTTCCGTGAGGTGCCGGGGTGGAGGCGGGCGTTGTTCCGTGAGGTGTCGGGGTGGGGCCGTGCGGCTTCCCGTGAGGTGCCGGGGTGGGGCCGTGCGTCGTTCCGTGGGGAGTTGGGGTGGAGGCGTGCGTTGTTCCGTGAGGTGCCGGGGTGGAGCCGTGCGGCTTCCCGTGGGGTGCCGGGGTGGGGCCGGATGGCCTGGTGTGCTGTTCGGGGGGTCGGCCGGGCGTCTGCTCGTCGAGCCACTCCTCGGGCAGTGGGCGTACCGTCCACGGGCCGTCCGGGGCGCCCTTGACGGCGACGGCGGCCCGGTGGGTGGGCCCGCACGGGAGGTCCCTCACCGTCCAGCCGGCGGGCCCGGGCCGGCCGGGGCCGGGGGTGCCCAGGTAGTCGAGGTGTGGGGGGCGGCCGAGACCGGTGCCGAGCCCCTTGAGGTAGGCCTCCTTGCGGGCCCATAGCTGGGCGAAGGACGCGGCGAGCCGCTCCGGCGGCAGCTCGGCGAGCTCGGCCCGCTCGCCAGGGTGCAGCAGACGGGTGCAGACCTCCGTCGTGGTGGCGGCGGGGATGCGCTGGATGTCCACGCCGACGGGGACCGTGGCCAGCCCCAGCAGGGCGCGTCCGCTGCTGTGCGACAGGGAGAAGTGCAGGCCGGGCGGGCCCGAGCCCGGCCGGGGCCGGAGCGCGGGGCGTCCGTGCGGGTCGCCGCAGCCGGGGCACGGCTCGCGGATGTAGGTCACCTCCCGCGGGGGCAGGCCGAGCCGGGCCGCGAGCAGCCGGCGCAGCGCGATGTGGGCGGCGGTGTAGAGCAGGGCGTCCCACGGCCGCCGGAACGACGCGGCCCGGGCCCGTTCCCGCGCGTCGAGCTCATCGACCGCGAGCCGGCGGCCCACGCTGTGCGGGCCCGGGAAGCGCAGCAGCCAGAGATCCACCGCGGCTGCGCCGGGCGCCGCCGGCGGGGGCGCGCCGTCCGTCGCGTGCGTCATGACGTGCCCGATCCGCTGGTCCGCCCGGACCGCAGGCCGAGGGCGGAGACGGCGAGGCCCGCGAGACCGACGGCGGTGACCAGGAGCAGGGCGGGACGGTGGCCGGCCAGGACCTGGGCCGGGGACGCGCCGGGTCCGGGCCGGTGCGCCGTCAGCAGCGCGGCCACCAGGGCGAGCATCAGCGCGGCCCCGAACTGCACGGCCGTCTGGTAGGCGCCGCTCGCGACTCCCGGCTCGGCGTCCGGCGCCGCCGCCATGGCCTGGAAGTGCAGGGCGGCGAAGCACAGCACGAAGGCGGCGCCGAGCAGCAGCAGGGTGGGCAGGACGTCGGTCGCGTACCGGGTGGGCACGGAAGCGCGCAGGTACAGCGCGTAGCCGAGCGGCGGTGCCAGGTACCCGGCCGCGATCAGCCGGGCCGCCCCGAACCGGCGCACCATCCGTCCCGAGAAGCCGGCCGACAGCGCCAGCGGCAGCGCGGCGGGCAGCAGGGCCAGGCCGGTCCGGGCCGGGGACCAGCCCAGCAGGGTCTGCAGATGGAGGGTGACGAGGAACAGCAGCCCCAGGTACGAGCCGTTGAGCGCCGCCGCGCCGAACGCCGAGCGGACCAGGCCCGCCCGGGCCAGCACGCGCACCGGCAGCAGGGGATGCGCGGCGCGCCGTTCCCTGACCACGACGAGCGCGCCCAGCGCCACGGCGGCGGCGAACGCGCCGAGCGTGCCCGGCGCGGACCAGCCGTGCCGGGGCACACCGCCGATGCCGTACACCAGTGCCAGCAGCGCGGCGGGCAGGGCCAGCGCGGTCGGCAGCTCGTACGGCCGGCCCGCGCGCGCCCCGGTGGCGGGCGGTTCCCCGGGGATCAGCCGCAGCCCGAGCAGGAGCAGGGCGGCGGCGACGGGGGCCGGGAAGGCGAACGTCCACCGCCAGCTCGCCTCGGTCAGCAGGCCCGACAGCAGCAGTCCCAGGGAGAAGCCGCTCGCGCCGAACAGGCTGTACACGGAGACGGCCCGGTCGCGGGCGGGACCCGCCGGGAACGTCGTGGTGATGATCGACAGCCCGGTGGGGGCGGTGAGCGCCGCACACACGCCCTTGATCACGCGGGTGAGGATCAGGAACCACAGGGTGGTGGCCAGCGCGCCGGCCAGCGAGGCGGCGGCGAAGACGGTGACGGCGGCCAGGTAGACCCGGCGCCGCCCCAGCCGCTCCACGAGCCGGGTGCCGAACAGGATGACGGCACCGAAGCCGATGGCGAAGCCGCTCATCACCCAGTGCAGCGAGGTCGGCGCCGGCCCCAGGTCGGTGCCGACCGACGGGAGGGCGACCACGGCCACCGACACCTCCAGGGCGTCGATGAGCATGTTGCCGGCCAGCACGATCAGCAGCCCCCACAGGCGGGCGCCGAGCGGACCGGTGCCCGCCGCTTCCGCCTCGGCGACCGTCGCACGCGTCGTCGGTGTCATCGTCCCCTCCCCTCGTCCCGGCCTCGTCCGCTCAGCCGACGAGGGTGCCGCCGCTGGCGTCGACGAAGGAGCCGGTGATCCAGCGGGCGTCGTCGGACGCGAGCAGCGCGACGATGTCGCCGACGTCGTGCGGTTCGCCGACGCGCTGGAAGACCGACAGCTGCGCCATCTGCTCGACGGCCTCCGGGATGTCGAAGACCGGGTTGCCGTTGCGGGTGATGCCCGGAGCGACGCTGTTGATCGTGATGCCGCGCGGACCGAGGTGCTTGGCGAAGTGCAGCGCGAGCATCTCCACCGCCGCCTTGCTCATCGCGTAGGCGATCTCCTGGGGGTTGGCGGTCTTCGTCAGGCCGGTGGAGATGTTGATGATGCGACCGCCGTCCGGCATGAGCGTGAGCGCCCGCTGGATGATGAAGAACGGGGCCTTGGCGTTCACCGCCATGATCCGGTCGAACAGCTCGGGCGTGGTGTCCTCGGGGGCCACTCCGCCCATGACGCCGGCGTTGTTGACGAGGATGTTCAGGTCGGTCCCGCCGGTGCGCTCCTTCAGGCCCTGCTCCACGGCGAGGAAGAGTTCGTGGACGTCTCCGGGAACGCCGAGTTCGGCCTGGACGGCGAAGGCCCGGCCGCCCTCCTTCTCGATCGTCCGGACGACGTCGGCGGCCGCCTCCTCGTTGCCGGTGTAGTGCACGACGACGAGTGCGCCCTCGCGGGCCAGGCGCAGGGCCGTCGCCCGGCCTATGCCTCGGCTGGAACCCGTGACCAGCGCGGTCTTACCCGTGAGCGTTCCCATGGTGTTCCTTCGGTCGGTGTGGTGGCCGGCGCGCGCGCCGGGTGCGGTGACGGTGGGGGGCGAGTGGGGGGCGGGGGCGGTTCGGGTGACGCCGGGGGCGGTGCGGGTGTCGGGGGCGGCGAACCAGCGGCGCAGCGCCTCCCCGGGATCCGGGGTGCCGGGCGCGGCCACCCAGGCGACATAGCCGTCCGGTCGCACGAGGACCGCGTCGGTGCCGGTGAGGGCGGTGCCGGCGGGCGGCCGGGCCGCCACGTACGACACCCGCTCCCGCCAGGGCCGTACGGCGGCCGACCGGCGCTCGCGTCGCGTGGCGTCCGCGGACAGGTCGAGCAGGACGGCGCGTCCGGTCCGCAGCAGGCCGGCCGTGGTGACCGTGCCGTCCGGTGTCGCGAGGCGCAGTGGCGGCAGGCGTCTGCCGAGCAGCGCGGACGCTCCGGTGTCGGCGTCGGTGCCGGTGTCGTCGGCCGTGGGGTACGCGATGTCCAGCCCGGCGATCATCGCCGCCAGGTGGGCGCGGGCGGGCGGCAGGGCGGCCAGTTCGCCGACCACCTCGCGGACGGCCTCCACCTCCTCGCCGCCGAGCAGCAGCCGGGCCTGGGCGCGGATGTTGCCCAGGACGCGCCGGCCGACGGGGTGGCGTTCGCCGTGGTAGGTGTCCAGCAGGTCCTCGCCGGCCCCGCCGGCGAGGTGGGCGGCCAGCTTCCAGCCGAGGTTGAGCACGTCCTGGAGGGCCAGGTTGAGGGCCTGGCCGCCGATCGGCATCTGCCGGTGCGCGGCGTCGCCGGCCAGCAGCACGCGGCCCCGGCGGTACTCGGTCGCCTGTCGGGAGGCGTCGTCGAAGGAGTTGACCCACAGCGGGGTGCCGTGGCCGATGTCCTCCCCGGTGACGCCGCGCCAGGCGGCCACGATCTCCGCGAAGTCCGGTGCGCCGGTGCGCCTGCGGGCGGGCGTCCCGAACGCGTGCACCATGACCCGGGTGACGCCGTCGGGGCGCCGGGCGGCGATGGCCAGGCCCTTCGGCAGCCGCTGGAAGCGCCGGTTGACGATGTCGAGGCCGGCGACATCGGCCCGCAGCAGCTCCCGTTCGGCGTCCGCGCCGGTGAACCGGAAGCCGCCCAGCCGCCGTACGGCGCTCTGCTCGCCGTCGCAGCCGACCACGTAGGCGGCCCGGACCCGCACCGGCCCTCGTGGGCCGGCGAGTTCGGCCGTGACGTGGTCCGCCGCCGGGGTGAGCGCGCGCAGCTCGTGGCCGCGCAGCACGGTCGCGCCGAGACCGGTGCTCCAGCCGTAAAGGACGCGCTCCACCTCGGCTTGCAGGATCTTCCACTGGCCCGGGTGCGTGCTGGGCAGGGTCAGGTCGAGCGGGATGCCGCCGAAGTGGCCCAGCGGCTCGTTCGGCGGGGTGCCGAAGTGCTCCAGCAGACCGCGGGCGTCGAGTGCCTCCATGGTCCGGGCGTGCAGGGTGGAGGCCCGGGACTCGGTGGTCGGCTCGGTCAGCCGCTCCGCGACCAGCACCTCGGCACCGCCGAGCCGCAGTTCGCCGGCGAGCAGCAGGCCCGCCGGACCGGCGCCGACCACCAGGACCTGGGTGCGCAGGAGGTCGCCGGACATGGTCAGCGCCGCGCCTCGGCGTAGGCCTTGGCGTGTCCGAGGGTGGCCCGGCTGTTGGTGCTCAGCGCGCTCCGCACGTACGCGCGGGCGTCCGCGACGGTCGCCTCGGGGCCGAGGATCTCGGCGATGTTCTCCGTGTTGAGCACCACCGTGTGCTGCGACGACGCCGTGGTGCCGGCCGGGCCCTCGGCGAAGGTCCAGTAGCCGGTGTGCAGGGTCATCAGCGCGGGCAGGGTCACCTGCTTGTAGGCGATCTTCCGGCCCTCGAAGCAGACCCGGTACGACTTGGTGAGGTGGGTGGAGCCGTCCTTGGCGCGGGTCTCCATCTCCAGGGTCTGCAGGCCCGGCACGTCCTCCTCCAGCCGTACCGAGGCGACGTGCGGGAGGCGCTCCTGCCACAGGTGGGCGTCGTTGACGAAGTCGTACAGGTCCTTGGCCGAGCCGTCGACGTGGACGGTGTCCTCGAAGGAGAACGTCACCTCCTCGGTGGCGTGGGCCAGTGCCACATTGGTCTTCAGCGCCGCGAGCTCCGAGCGCGAGTTGCGGTCGACGGCCTCGTCGATCCAGGCGAGGCCCGCCGGGTCGTCGTCGACGGCCCGGTAGTCGTGCAGCAGCCGGACGCGGGACGTGCCCTCGTCGAGCGGCTCGATGATCCAGGTGCCGCCCATGGCGGCCACGGGCGGTACGGACACCTCCTGGCGGAACTCGATCCGCAGGGCGTCGGGGTCCAGCACGCGCCGCGAGGCCCAGTTCTTCGCCTCGTCGTTGGCGGTGGCCCAGATACGGATCCGCTCACTGTTCGCGTCGCGTTCGACGTGGTCGACGTAGATGGTCGGCGGGAAGATCCGCGGCCAGTTCTCCACCTCGGCGATCAGCCGGTACACGGCGGCGGCCGGGGCCGAGACCGTGATCTCGTGCTCCACCTCGCGCAGGCCGGGCTGCGTCATTCAAGGGCCTCCTTGGGATGTGTCGGGTCGGTGTACGGGGCGGGCGTCAGAAGTTGCCCAGGCCACCGCAGACGTTGAGCGCCTGCGAGGTGATGGAGGCGGCCGTGTCGGAGGCCAGGTAGCCGACCAGGCCGGCGACCTCCTCGGGCGTGGAGTAGCGGCCGAGCGGGATCTTCGCCTGGAACTTCTCGAGGATCGCCTCCTCGGAGGTGTCGTACGCCGCGGCGTATCCGGCCCGCACCCGCTGTGCCATCGGCGTCGCCACATAGCCGGGGCAGACCGCGTTGACGGTGATCCCGGTCGGGGCCAGCTCGTTGCCGAGGGCCTTGGTGAAGCCGACCACGCCGTGCTTGGAGGCGGAGTACGGGGCGCCCAGCACGACACCCTGCTTGCCCGCGGTCGACGCGACGTTGATGATGCGGCCCCACGCCTTGTCGCGCAGGCCGCCGGTGGTGAGGACCTCGCGGGTGAGGCGGAAGACGCTGTTGAGGTTGGTGTCGATGACGTCGTCCCACAGCTCGTCGGTGAGGTCGGCGGTGACCCCGCCGCCGCTGCGGCCGGCGTTGTTCACCAGGATGTCCACGCCGCCGAACCGGTCGACGGCGGCCTGCACGAAGGCGCGGGCGGAGTCCGTGGAGCGCACGTCCAGGGTGGTGCCGTCGGCCTCGATGCCCTCGGCCTGAAGCTGCTTGACCGTCTCCGCGACGTTGTCGGCGCTGCGCGCGCCGATGAACACCCGGTGCTGCTGTGCGCCGAGGAGGCGGGCGACGGCGAGGCCGATGCCGCTGGTGGCGCCGGTGATCACGGCGACCCGGTGGTTCTGCTCGGTCATGTGCGTCTCCTTGCGGGAAAACAGGGGTGCGGGCGGGAAGGGGGTGCGGGCCCGGGAAGAGGCGCCGGGGCGGGCCGGGCCGGGGGGGGCCGGCCCGGGCCCGCCCGGCGTCGGCCCGTCGGGGGTCGGGCCGGTCCGGGGCAGCCGGGTCAGGCGGCGGCGTCGACCGCGAGCAGCTCGTTGACGGCGGCGACGAGGGCGCGCGGGGTGCTGATGTCGGTGAGGTCGACGTCGTCGAGGCTGACGCCGAACTCGCGCTCGATGCGCCCGCCGGCCTCCAGCAGCGCCAGCGACTCGTAACCCAGCGCCTCGAACTCGGTGTCGTCGATGTCGCCGTAGAGGTCGATGCCCTCCTCGGCGCC
Organism: Streptomyces flaveolus; assembly: GCF_000716535.1. Classification (GTDB taxonomy): domain Bacteria; phylum Actinomycetota; class Actinomycetes; order Streptomycetales; family Streptomycetaceae; genus Streptomyces; species Streptomyces flaveolus_A. The sequence continues at coordinate 10,467 of NZ_JNWV01000037.1, forward strand.
GGCGCTCTCCAGCAGGATGCGGCGCAGGTCGTCCAGGGTGAACGGCTTGTGGGACATGGGGTTCTCCGTTGCTGAGGGTGTGTCGGGTGAGGTCGAGGCCGGTGAGGCCGGTGAGGCCGGCGAGCCGGTGCGTGTCAGCCGACGGCGCGGACGACGGCGGCCGAGTTGAAGCCGCCGTGGCCGCGGGCGACGACCAGCGCGGCCCGTACCGGGGCCGGGCGCGCGATGCCGGTCACGAGGTCCAGCTGGTACTCGGCGGCGGCTTCGACGTGGGTCGTGGGCGGGATGACCCCGTCCTGGATCGCCAGCAGGGCGGCGGCCACGTCCAGGGGAGCGGCGCCCGAGTAGAGGCGCCCGGTCATCGTCTTCGGCGCCGTCACCGGCACCCCGCGCGGCCCGAACACCTCGGTGAGCGCGTCGGCCTCCACCCGGTCCAGCTCCGGCACGGCCGCCGCGTCGGCGAACACCACGTCGATGTCGCCGGGTTCGAGGCCGGCGTCGGCGAGGGCGGCGCGGATCGCCTGGCGCAGGCCGGGCTCCCGGCCGCTGCCCGGCCGCGGGTCGAAGGTGGCGCCGTAGCCCGCGATCTCACCGTAGACCCGGGCGTCCCGGGCGCGGGCCGCGGCCAGGTCCTCCAGGATCAGGATCGCGCCGCCCTCGCCGGGCACGTGCCCGGCCGCGCGCGGATCGAAGGGCAGGTACGCCGACTCCGCGTCGTCCCGTGTGCTCAGCCGGCCGCCGGCCAGCTGGGCCACCCAGCCCCACGGGCAGACCGAGGCGTCGACGGCACCGGAGACGATGAGCCGCGTGCCCTTGCGGATCTGCCGGCGGGCCTGTGCGAGGGCGTCCAGGCCGCCCGCCTGGTCGCTCACGACGACTCCGCTCGGGCCCTTCATGCCGTTGCGGATGGAGATCTGGCCGGTGTTGACGGCGTAGAACCAGGCGAACGACTGGTACGCGCTGACGTACTGGCCGCCCTTGCTCCACAGCTTCTGCAGCTCGTTCTGGCCGAACTCGAAGCCGCCGGAGGAGCTGGCGGTGACCACGCCCATGTCGTAGGCGGGCAGTTCCTTCGGGTCGACCCCGGCGTCCTCGAGCGCCCAGTCCGTCGCGACCAGCGCCAGCCGGGTCATGTGGTCGGTCTGCGGCAGCAGCCGGCCGGGCAGGTGGTCCTCGGCGACGAAGCCGGGCACCTCCCCCGCCAGACGCGCGGGGTACTGGTCCGGGACGAAGCGGGTCACCGGGCCGATGCCGCTCTCGCCCTGGACGGCCGCCGCCCAGAAGTCCTTCGTGCCCAGGCCGTTGGGAGCGGCGACGCCCAGGCCCGTGACCACCACCGGGGTCGTCATGCGATGCTCCTGTCGGGTCGGGCCAGCACCATGGCGCTCTGGAAACCGCCGAAGCCGCTTCCGACGGTCAGGACCGTGTCGGTGCGCCACTCGCGGGCCGTGAGCGGCACGTAGTCGAGGTCGCATTCCGGGTCCGGGGTGTGCAGGTTGGCGGTGGGCGGGACGACGCCGTGCTCCATGGCGAGGGCCGAGGCGGCGATCTCGATGGAGCCGATCGCACCCAGGGAGTGGCCCACCATCGACTTGATGGAGCTGACGGGGGTCCGGTAGGCGTGCTCGCCGAGGCTGCGCTTGAACGCGGCGGTCTCGTGCCGGTCGTTCTGCTTGGTGCCGGAGCCGTGCGCGTTGATGTAGTCGACCGACTCCGGGTTGATCCGGGCCTCGTTCATGGCGACTCCGATCGCCTCGGCCATCTCGGCGCCGTCGGGGCGCAGGCCCGTCATGTGGAAGGCGTTGCAGCGGGAGGCGTAGCCGGCGATCTCCGCGTAGACGTGCGCTCCGCGGCTGCGGGCGCGCTCCAGCTCCTCCAGGACGAACACCGCAGCGCCCTCGCCCAGGACGAAACCGTTGCGGGTGCCGTCGAAGGGCCGGGAGGCGTGCTCGGGGTCGTCGTTGCGGGGCGTGGTCGCCTTGATCGCGTCGAAGCAGGCGACCGTGATCGGGGAGATCGGCGCGTCCGAGCTGCCGGCGATCATCACGTCGGCGCTGCCCTCGCGGATGACGTCCACGGCGTGGCCGACCGAGTCGATGCCGGACGTGCAGCCGGTGGACACGACCGTGGAGGGCCCCTCGGCGCCCACCGCCCAGGCGACCTCGGCGGCGAACGAGCTGGGGACGAAGTAGTTGTACAGGTGCGGCACCGCGTACTCGTGGTCGACCAGGCCGAGCCGGCCGCCGTCGCTGACCACGCGGTACTCCTGGTCGAGACCGGTCGTGGCGCCGACCGCGCTGCCGATGGTCACACCGGTGCGGTACGGGTCGAGCCGCGTGAGGTCGATGCCGCTGTCGGCGACGGCCTCGCGGGTCGCCACGACCGCGAGCTGCGCGGCCCGGTCCATCCGGCGGATCTCCTGCGGGCTCAGCCCGTGCTCCTCGGGATCGAAGTCGATCTCCGCGGCGACCCTTGAGCGGAACGGCGACGGGTCGAAGAAGGTGATGCGCCGCGTCGACGTCCGCCCGTCGCTGAGCAGGCTCCAGAAGTTCTTGGCGCCGATCCCGCCCGGCGCGAGCACTCCGATGCCGGTGATGGCGACTCGACGGCCGGTCACTTGGCGGCTTCCCAGCGGTAGAAGGACTTGGCCATCGCGTCCGCGGGCGAGCGCCAGGTGGCCGGGTCGTAGGCCTCTATGTACGGCTTGAGGTCCTCGCTGATCTTCACGAAACGCGGGTCGGTCTTCGCCTCCTCGATGAGCTCGCCACCATTGTCCGTGTCGAATTCCTGGAGGTGGAAGTAAAGGCCCTTGTAGAGGAACAGCTCGCGCCGCCGAGTGCCCATGATGTGCGGCATTTCGGTCTCGTCGAACTGCTGGAAAAGCCGGGCGACGTCATAGCGCGCGCCGGGTTCCATCCGGGCGACGATCAGGGTGCTGTGCATGGTTTTCTTACTTCTCCTTTTCGTCAGGACAGCCGGTCCGCCGCGTCAGGACAGCCGGTCCGCGCGGGACGGGCCGAACCAGCGCTCCAGCGCCATGGGAAGGTCGTGGTGACTGCCCGGGGCGGCCCAGGCGACATAGCCGTCGGGCCGGACCAGCAGCGCGGCCGTGCCCGCCGGCGGGCTGTCCGCGCCGACACCGGTGGCGCGGGCCGTGACGACGTCGACGCGGTCGGCCCACGGCTCGGCGCGCCGCCGCAGCACGGCGGTGTCCTCCAGGTCGAGCAGCACCCCACGGCCCGGGGCGAGCAGGTCGAAGCTGGTGGTGGGCCGGCTGGTGGCGGGCAGCGCCAGCTCCAGCCGGGGCAGCCGCCGGCCCAGCAGCGGGTGCGTGCCGGTGCCGACGTCGTAGTGGATCTCCAGCCCGCTGACCATGCCGGCCAGGTGGCGGGAGACCTCCGGGTAGCGGATCAGCTCGGTGAGCACGTCCCGGACCGGCTGGACCTCCTCGCCGCTGAGGAAGAGCAGCCCCTGGGCCCGGGTGTTCATCAGCAGGCGCCGGCCCACCGGGTGGCGCTCGTCGTGGTAGGTGTCCAGCAGCGGTTCCGGGGCGCGGCCCTGGACCACGGCCGCCAGCTTCCAGCCGAGGTTGACGGCGTCCTGGATGCTGGTGTTCATGCCCTGGCCGCCGGCCGGCAGATGGATGTGCGCTGAGTCCCCGGCGAGCAGGATCCGGCCGCGGCGGTACTCGGTGACCTGGCGGGTGGCGTCGCCGAAGGCGCTGACCCACACCGGCTCGCCGTGGCTGATGTCGACGCCGGTCAGCCGCTTCCAGGCCGCCGCCACCTCCTGGTACGTCGGCGGCTCGGTACGGCGCTTGGGGGGCGTGCCGCGCTCGCAGACGATCAGGCGGGTGATGCCGCCGGGCAGCGGGCCGACCATGACCATGCCGCCGGGCACCGTCTCGCCGATCATGCGCGGCTCCAGATCGAGGCCGCGCACGTCCGCGAGGTACATCTCCAGCGTGGCGGCGGTGCCGGGGAAGTCGAAGCCGGCCGCCTTGCGGACCTTGCTGCGGCCGCCGTCGCAGCCGACCAGGTACCGCGTGCGCAGCCGGGCGACGCCCTCGGGGCCGCGCACCTCCACCAGCACGCTGTCCCCGTCGTCCTTGACGGAGAGCACCTCGTGACGGCGGCGGACGTCCGTGCCGAGGTCGGTGACCCACTGCTCCAGCACGGTCTCGGTGTGGGACTGCGGGACGGTCTTCGCGGCCTGGTGGGCGCCGTCGAGGATGCTGAAGTCGACGGGCAGTCCGCCGAAGTGCCCCTGGTCGCTGACCTCGATCTCCCCGAACCGGGAGAGCAGGCCGCGCTGGGCGAAGACCTCCATCGTCCGGGCGGTGAAGCCCAGTCCGCGGGACTCGCCGGTGCGTTCGGCGAGCTTTTCGAGCAGGACCACGTCGACCCCGGCGAGCCGCAGTTCGCCGGCCAGCATGAGTCCCGCCGGACCGGCTCCGACGACTATGACTTCGGCGTCCATGCCACTCTCCTCGGCCGTCTTCAGGGAATTCAGGAAAAGCCATGTGCGTGAATCTGTATGCGGAAACGAATGGCCATCGGATTCGGCAGCGCGCTGTTCTCTGCCTCCGGAAGCCAACTTCATACTTCGCTGTGCGGGCATCCCGGTACAAGGGCGTCCAGGGGTGACAGCGTGAGGTCTGTGCGAAGTTGTGTCAGATTCACGTGAGATGATTCCGTGAAGAGCCGCCAGAACTGCGGAATGGTTTCCTCTGATGAATTCCGTGTAGACATGCGGACCGGCCCGGCCGCCCGGTGGCGCGGGAGACGCCGGGCGGGCGCGGGCGCAGGACGCCACCGGCCGCGCCATGGGCGCGGCCGGTGGTGGGGAAGGCGTCGAGGCGTCGTGAACGTGCCGCGGGGCTCAGCCCGGCCAGCGGGTGACCTCCAGGCCGCAGTCGTCGACCGGGAGGGTGGTGGTGGCGACGGCACCCCGGTCCGTGGCGAACGCGGCGTAGTCGCGCAGGTCCCAGGTGAAGGCCGGGTGGCAGACGTCGTGGGCGATCACCAGCGCGCCCGGTGCGAGATGCGGCAGCCAGCGCTCCAGCAGCCGGGCGTAGCCGGACTTGCGGGCGCCGGGTACGTCGATGTCGATGAGCAGCAGGTCCCAGGTGGCACCCGCGCTCAGTCCGGCGGCGTCGAAGGCGTCCGCCACGACCGCCCGGGCACCCGCTGCGAACCCCGCGCGCCGCAGGTTGCCGGAGGCGAGGTGCACCGCGTCGGCGTCTACGTCGACGCCCAGGGCGCGCTCCCCCGGGTAGCGGGGGCCGGGGCCGAAGCCCGGCCCGCTGACCCAGGCCATGAGGTTGCCCGCGAAGCAGCCCAGGGTCGCGACGGCGGCCGGGCGGTGGGCCGCCGCCAGTCCGTACAGCACCCGGGCCGCGAGGGGGGTCAGGGTGGTGGTGGGGACGTGGAAGCCGGCCCTCAGGCGGTCACGCAGCGCGTGGAAGCCGGTCCAGGAGGCGGCGGGAGCGTCGGGTGCCAGCACGCCCGTGGTCCGGCAGTGGTCGAGGAAGCGGTCGGCCATCGCGTCGGACTGACGGGGCGTCAGCCGGGGGAGTGCGGTCATCGGGACACCACCAGGGTGCCCGGGTTCTCGTGGGCCGTGATGCCGGCCAGGAACCGGTTCAGGTCCCGGCCCGGCCGCCCCTCCAGGTCCACGGCGGGCAGATAGGAGGGGAGCTTGGAGGACGGCGGGGCGACCTGCGCGCCGGCCCGGGTGAGGGCCTCGGTCAGCTCGGCGCGGTCCGCGCCCCGGTCGTACGCGCCGGCCGCCTCCGGGTACCAGATGCGGGCCGCCGCCAGGGTGTGCCCGTCCCAGCGGGCGTCGCCGAGGGTGAGCGCCCACAGCAGCCCGGCCAGGTCCTGTGCGAAGGCCTCCTCGTCGCACAGGCGGCGCGCGGTGCGGGCGGCGTCGCGGTAGTGGCGGACGGCTCCGGAGTGGTCACCGCGGCGCAGATCCGTGTACGCCGCCGCGGCGAGCAGCTTCTCCACGTGGAAGGAGTCGCGCAGCGCCCCGGCGACGCGGACCGCCGCGGCGAAGGTGGCCGCGGCCTGCTCGTGGCTGCCGCGGCGCAGCTGGAGCACGGCGATCGCGTAGTGGTGCAGGACGAAGAAGTCCTGCCGGCCGGTGCTGAGCATCGTCGACGACACCGAGCGCAGGAACTCCTCGGCCTGCTGGTGCCGGCCGGTGATCTGGAGCAGGAAGGCCAGGTTGTGGCTGAGGTTGTAGCGCAGGTAGAAGGCGCTGTCCCCGGGCAGGTCGCGGACCAGCCGGAACGCGGCGAACTCCAGGTCGAACGCCTCTTTGAACAGTGCCTCGCGCCGCTCGGCATCCTCGGTCTCCCTGGCGTCGATGGCCGCCGCCAGCGCCAGCCCGTTGAGGATCCAGGCCCGTTCGGCCGGGGCGTCGGCGCCGGGGGCGTCCAGACACTCCAGGCCGCGTCGGTAGTAGGTACGCGCCGCCTCGGTGTCGTCCTTGCGCTTGGTGACCAGCAGGGCGAGGAGGTAGTTCAGGTGCGCCCTGAGCTCCGGCCGTCCGGCCAGCGTCAGGGACTGTTCCAGCCTGGCGATCGCCGTGTCGATCCGCCCGGTCTGCGCGGCCGAGATGGCCTGGAGGCGGACCAGGTCGGCCTCGTCGTCGGGCCGGTCCCCCGCCGCCCGTACGGCCCGCAGATGGGCGGCGATCAGCAGATCGGCCCGCTCGAAGTTCTGCAGCGCGATGGCGTCGCCGATGGCCCGCAGGGGACTGCGCGCACCGCCCGGCCGCCAGACCCCGACCGCCGGCCCGGGTGCCTCGGGCGCGGCCTCCGCGGCCGGCGGGAGCTGCCCACACACCCGGACGGCCCGCTGCTCGGCGAGGCGCTCGAGGAACAGGGTGCTGCCGCCTCGCAGCAGGCCGCGTACGGTCACGGGCCGGCCCTGCTGGTCCGCGATCAGCACGGCCCGGTAGAGGATCCGCAGCGAGAGCCGGTCCCAGCGGTCGACGGCGTGGGCGACGAGGAGCCGTCGGTCCTCGCCGAGGGCGGGCAGGGCGTCGGCGAGGAAGCGGGCCGCCCGGTCGATCCACCCGGCCGTCGTGTGCGACTCCCGGCTGATCCGCCGGGTCGTGCCGAGCGCGGCGGTCTCGGAGACGGGCACGAACCGCCCGTACCCGCCCTCGTCCGCCTCCTCCCGCCGGGTGAGCAGCGCGAGGACCTCGGCGTGCCGCTCCAGCGCCTCGGGCCGGGCGGCGCGTACGGCGGGCAGCAGGACGTCGAGCAGTGGCCGCAGCCCGCACAGGTGGTCGTAGCCGGGTGCGGGCGGGCTGATGTCGACGGCCCCGGACACGGCTTCGGGTCCCAGGCAGTCGGTGTGGTCGTGGGGCCGGGCGCAGAGCACGACTCCGCGGGCGGCGGGTCGCCAGGCGAGGGTCGGTTCCTGCAGCCAGGCGGGGCGGGGTGCCAGGGCACCAGAGGTCACGGCGCGCTCCTCACGTTCCGGTCGGGTCAAGAGACCGGCCCCCGCTGCGGGGCAGCGAGGGCCGGGGGGAAGAGGGAACCGGGTGGTTACCAGGTCTCGTTGCCCAGGGCGAGCTCGAACTCGCTCTCCGTCAGCTCGTTCTCGGCCGAGAACGAGGCGAGAACCTCCTCCAGGGCGGCGTTCAGCGCGGCGTCGGTCATGGATGTCACCTCCCAACTGGGTGCGGTGCGGGCGGTTCACTCCCGTGTGCGTCCGGCACACCGCCCGGGGAGCGGTGCGGGACACCCGCGGAAGGGTCTGTGGGCGCGCGTCCGACGGCCCTGCGCCGTCGGAGCAGCGTCAGATCTGCGTCGTCTCCGTGACGTAGGCGATCTTCAGCGTGTACTCGCGTACGTCGACGCCGTCCGGCAGCGCGGGCTGCCCGCCCCGCGCCTCGCCATCGGCGCGGAAGGCCCGGTAGGCCTCCTCGCTCTGCCACTGCGAGTAGCTGACGACGGCCTCGCCCTCGAAGTCCCGGTGCACGCTGTGCGATATGTAGCCCGGTGTCGCGTCGAGCACCGCGTCGGGTCCGGTCACCGCGTCGAGCAGCGCCTGCTGCTGCGCGCGGGAGCGGGTGCGGGCGACCTCGATGACGGTGAAGACGTCCTGGTCCTCGGAGAGTTCGACGGTGGGCTCACCGAGCGCGGGGTTGCGCTGGGTGTACACCACCTCGCAGTGGATGCTGTCGAACGTCGCGAAGGTCAGGACCTCCTTGAACCGCTCCTGGCGGCCCGGGTCCCCGAGGATGCCCTCCCAGGAGGCCTTGTCCCGCCACTGGATGTAGCTGATGACGGAGTGGCCGTCATGGCTGAGGTGGGCGTTGACCGACACGAGCCCGGTGCGCTCGTCGGCGGGGCCGAGGCTCTGCCAGATGTCGATCAGCCGGTGCTGGTGCTCGGGCGTGGTCTCGAAGATGTTGACCAGCGTGTAGTACTGGTCCTTGACACTGATCCTGGTCACGGGTGACCCCCTGTCGTCGTTGCCGGAACCGTCGGGTGCGGGCTGGGCGCGCCGTCAGCCGGCCGGGACCGTCTCGCCGTCGGCGGCGCCGGCGTGCTCCGGCTCCGGCTGACCGGCGGCCGGAGCCGGCAGGCTCTTGCGCAGCAGCACGGCGACCAGGGCGGCCATGGTGAGCAGCACGCCGATGGAGACGTACGAGGCGATCGCCATGCCGTGGGCGAAGGCGTCGTGGGCGACGGCGTCGAGCTGCGCGCCGACCCGGGCCGGCAGCCCGCCGGTGACCGCGGCGGCCTCGGCGAGGCCGTTGCGGGCGGCCTCGTGCACCGGGCCGGGCACCCCGGAGGGCAGCTTGTCGTCGAGGGTGGAGCCGTAGACGGCGGTGGCGAGGCTGCCGACCAGGGCGATGCCGACCGCGCCGCCGAGCTCGTTGGTGGTGGACGCCAGCGCCGACGCGGCACCGGCCCGCTCCACGGGGGCGGCCGAGACGATCGTGCCGATGCCGAGGGCCATCACCGGCGCCAGGCCGATGAACATGACCGCGGACGAGGCGACGACCATGGCCGTGCCGGAGTCGCCGTCGAGCTGGGTGAGGATTCCGAAGCCGACGGAGCCGACGACCAGGCCGCCGATCAGCACCGGCGGCGCCCCGTGCTTGCCGGCGAGGCCGGTGGCCACGACGGCGGCGACCATGCCCGGGATGATGACCGGAAGCTGCCACAGACCCGCCTCGGCCGGCGACATGCCCAGCACGATCTGCATGTAGGTGGCCAGCAGGTACTGGATGCCCATCATCATGCCGGTGGTCAGCAGCAGGGTGCCGACGGACACCGAGAACGCGGCCCGCCGGAACAGGGAGAGGTCCATCAGCGGAGCGGCCAGGCCGCGCTGGCGCAGCACGAAGACCACACCGAAGACCACACCGGCCGCGAGGCTCACCGCGGGCAGCGCCTCGAAACCGTTGCGGGCCAGCTCCTTGACGCCGTACATGGCCGGCAGGATCGCCGCCAGCGACAGCCCCACGCTCAGCAGGTCCAGCTTGGCACCGGAGGGGTCCTTGTACTCGGGCAGCAGGATCGGGCCGGTCACCAGCAGCAGCACCATCACCGGGACGGCCATCAGGAAGGGCGCGCCCCACCAGAAGTGGTCCAGCAGCAGACCACCGGCGATCGGGCCGACGACCCCGCCGACCATGAAGGACGTCGTCCAGATGGTGACGGCGGTCGTGCTCTCCTTCGGGTCCCGGAACATGCTGCGCAGCAGCGACAGCGTGGACGGGGCCAGCGTGGCCGCCGAGATGCCGAGCAGCGCGCGGGCGGCGATCAGCATCTCCGCGCTGTTGGCCTCGGCCGTGAGCACCGAGGCGACACCGAAGAACACCGCGCCGGTCAGCAGCAGCCGGCGCCGGCCGATGCGCTCGCCGAGGGTGCCCATGGTGATCAGGAAGCCGGCGATGAGGAAGCCGTAGATGTCGCTGCTCCACAGCAGCTGGGTGCTGCTGGGGTGGAGGTCGGCCGTCAGCTTGGGGACGGCCATGAACAGCAGGGTGAGGTCCATGGTGGTGAGCAGCGCGGGCAGGCACAGGACGGCCAGACCGAACCACTCACGCCGGCCCGCCTTGGCGGGCGTTACTGCGTTCACAACGGGTTCCTTGTCTACAGGAGGGGGATGGCGGAGCGTGGTGCCGGGCGGTCAGCGCCCGGTGCCGGTGGCGGTGACCCGGACGTCCCGCACGGTCAGCCCGACGCCCTGGCCCCACAGCCGGTGGGCCGCGGTGCTCCGTTCGTCGAGGAACGTCTGCGGCCAGGGCGCACCGGAGCGGGGGTGGACGTAGTGGGCGGGTGCCGAGTCGATGCGCACGAGTGCGGTGCCGTCGGCGTCCAGGGCGCCGTCCAGCAGCGTGAACATGCCGACGCCGGCGACGAGTTGGCGCGGCGAGAGGTCCTCCGGCTCGCCGGCGTGGTCCAGCAGCAGGTGCCGGCGGTCCAAGGCCGGGTGCCCGATGCGGTCCACGACGAGCACCTCGCGTCCGCCGACCGTCCAGCGGACCGTGCCGCGGGACCGGTCGAGCGTGACGCCCAGCGTGACGAGGTCCCCGGGGGAGCGGCCAGCCACCGGGACGGCGTACGTGTAGGCCGCGTAGCCGGTGCCGGGCAGCCGCAGCCGTTCGTAGTTGGCGTACACCCGGGTGGCGGTGACGAAGAAGCCGAATATCGAGGCGGTCTCCACGTCGGCGGCGATCATCGCGCCGCAGCCCAGCCGGGGGTCGGCCCGGGGGTCGGTGACCGCGGGGCCGAAGGGGTGGTCCGCGGTGCCGTAGGTGCTCACCGCGAGGGTCGCGGTGCACTCGAGCGCGCCGTCCTCGGGCACGTCGAAGCCGGGGAAGCCGGTGCGCGCGGTGCGGTTGGCGAGCGCCGTCCACTTGACGTGGTCCCGGGTGCCCTCGCCGCCGTCGGCCTGCTGGCCGGTCGTGGACACGAACGCGGGCGCGCCGGTGCGGGGGTTGACGCCGGTGGGTATGACCGAGAGGCCGAAGGCGCTGGTCCGGGCGATGCCGTCACCGCCCGGTACACCGGCGACGTCCTGGGTGTGCCAGTTGGCGGCAGGCCCGGTGGTGGTGAAGCCGTCCTGGAAGGCGTCGTGGAACAGCAGCCCGTCCTCGACGGCGGGTGGCGTGGTCGTCATGGGATTCCGTCCGGGCTCAGTCGGTGGTCAGCGTGCCGCGCGCGTAGGCCAGCGCTGCGGGCTCGAACTGCAGGACCATGTGGCTGGCGGCGGAGTTGGCGTCCCGCCAGATGCGCTGGAGAGGGTCGCCGGCCGACTGGCTGCGGGTGCCGCCGGCCCGGAACAGGGCGTCCACGGCACCGGTCAGCAGCCGTGTGGCCAGGGCGCAGTCCCGGCGGTTGCGGACGACGACGGCCTCGTCGGCCACCGCCGCGTCCACGGCCGCCGCGGCCCGGGCCAGCAGCAGACCGGCCGCGTCGATCTCACCGGCCGCCCGGGCGTGCCCGATCAGCTGCGTCTCGCTCGGCTCGGTGCCGCGGGCCGTCCGGCCGGCCGCCGCGCGGGCCGACAGCTCCAGCGCGCCGCGGGCGGCGCCGAGGACCGGCCCGGCGAAGGTGAGGCCGTTGACCGCGAACAGCGGCTGGGCGTGGCGCGGTTCGTCCGAGCCGGCGTTCCGGCCGGCGAACATGTCGTCCATGAGGAAGGTCCGGCGCGCGGGTACGAACGTCTCCTCGACGACCAGGGTGTGGCTCCCGGTCGCCCGCATCCCGACGCTGTCCCACGTCTCCTCGATCCGGTACGCGGACCGCGGTACGGCGAAGAAACGCGCCGTCCGCCGTCCGTCCACGTCCGCCGCCGGGGCCATCACCAGCGCCCAGTCGGAGAACTCCACCCCGCTGGCGTAGGTCCAGGCGCCCGCCAGCCGCCAGCCGCCGTCGGCGGGCGTGGCCGTGGCGGACGGTGAGACCAGGGAGCTGACCAGCCGGGTGTCGGGCCCGTCCGCCCAGATCTCGGCCTGGCCCTCGGCGGGCAGGTGGGCGGCGAACCGCGCGGTGTAGGCCAGCAGCGATCCGGTCCAGGCGGCGGAGGCGCAGCCCTCGCCGACCGTGGCGACCGCCTCGGTGAGCGTGGCGAAGTCCGTGGTCTCGCCACCGTGGCGGGCCGGGACGAGCGCCCGGGCGAAGCCCGCCTCGACGAGCGCGTCCACCACCTCTGCGGAGAGCCGTCGGTCACGGTCGGCCCGGGCCGCGTCACGGCCCGCGAGCGCACGGGCGGCCCGTGCGGCGGACACGAAGGTGTCCGGGGTGGTGCGGGGAGCGAGAAGCATCCCGGTCATGGCTGTCTCATTTCGTGAACGGAACGGGGGGCCGGCGGGGGCCGGGCGCGGCCGGACCGCGCCCGGCCCCGGGCGGCTCAGGCCCGGTACGGCCGCTTGGCGCGGGCCTCGCGCAGGGCGGTGCCCCACCACACGAGCTGGTCGAGCATGGTCTTGGCGGCGGCGGAGCAGCCGGTCGGGTCCTTGGGGTTGCCGTCGGCGTCGAACGTGGCGGCGGCACCGTGGAAGCTGACCGTGTCGCGCAGCGTGACGGCGTGCATCTCGGCGTAGACCTGGCGCAGCTGCTCCACGGCCCGCAGACCGCCGGACAGGCCGCCGTAGGAGACGAAGCCGATGGGCTTGGCCTGCCACTGGGTGTAGTTCCAGTCGATCGCGACCTTCAGCGGTGCCGGGAAGCTGTGGTTGTACTCGGGCGTGAGGACGACGAAGGCCTCGGCCGCGTCCAGCCGGCTGCTCAGGGCCGCGGCGATGGCCGCGTCCGCGGGCTCCGGGGAGTCGGTGATGGCCACCGGCAGCGGGAAGTCGGCGAGGTCGACGACGTCGAGCGCGACGTCCTCGTTCTGCCCGGCCTGCTCGGCGAACCAGCGGGCGACGGTGGGGCCGAAGCGGGTGGCGCGGGTGCTGCCGATCACCAGGGCGACCCGGAGAGGTGCATCAGACATGAGGGTTCCTCCGAAGGGGGAAGTGGTCCGGGGAAGGGGGCGCACCCGGCCGAGTGGGCCGGCGGGGTGTCAGCGGGGTGCGGTGCGGTACGGCGGGCCGTCCCCACGTCCGCCGCACCGCACCGCACCCGGTTCCGGTGCGGCCGTGGCCTCCGCTGGCGCCACGGGCGTACCGGGGTCGGGTCCGGGCGGGTCAGACGACCTCGCGCCGGGAGCCGTCGGCGTCGCGGGGCGACCACCACAGCGCGGTGGTCTCGGCACCGGCGCCCAGCACGCTCCAGCGGCCCTCCACGATGCGGCCGTTCTCCCAGCGCAGCAGGTGCAGGGCGTCGATGTCGAAGCGGTCGTAGGGGGAGGTGCTGTCCTCGGCGGCCCCGGCGCGCACCGCCGAGACCCGGTTGACGTCGACGGAGAAGCCGGCCTCGGCGTTGACCAGGACGGTGACGTTCTGGCCGCGCATGGTGCCGCCGGCGAGCCGGCCCATGTCTGCGAAGAACCCGAGGAAGGCGTCCAGGCCCTCGTACCAGCCGGAGTAGGCGTGCAGGCCGGGCACCTCGAAGCGCAGGTTCTCGTCCCAGTACTCGGCGATCCGCGCGCGGTCCCCGGTGCCGAGGGAGGCCCAGGCGGCGCCGACGCGCTCGGCGGTGAGATCGGACATGGCGGTGGTTCCTTTCGCAGGCTGTGGAAGGGAAGCGGCCGTCAGCGGCCGAGGAGCGCGCCACCGGTCGCGTCGACCGAGGTGCCGGTGATCCAGCGGGCGTCTTCGGAGGCGAGGAAGGCGACCACGTCGGCGACGTCCTGCGGCCGGCCGGCCCGGCCGAGGGCGGAGGCACGGGAGAAGACCGCGGAGGCCTGCCCGCCGCTGCCCGGGACGACGCTGTTGACGGTGATGCCGCGCGGGCCGAGCAGCTGGGCCAGGTGCAGGGTGAGCTGCTCCAGCGCGCCCTTGCTCATGGCGTAGACGATCTCGTCGGGGTTGGCCGAACGGGTCAGCGCCGACGTGACGTTGACGATGCGGGCACCGTCGGGGATGTGCGGCAGCAGCCGCTGCAGAATGAACAGGGGAGCCTTGGCGTTCACCGCCGTCACCCGGTGGAAGACGTCCTGCGAGGTCCGGTCGAAGGCCGTGCCGCCGGTGATACCCGCGTTGTTCACCAGAATGTCGATCTCTTCCCGGCCCGAATGTTCCTTGAGCGCCGGGAGGAGTCCCGCGCTCAGTTCGTCGGAGGCACTCGGCATGGCCAGTTCGGCCCGTACCGCAAAGGCCTGCCCGCCGGATTCCCGGATCGACGTGACGACACCGCGGGCCGCCGCCGCATCGTGGCCGTAATGCACGGCCACCAGCGCACCTTCACGGCCGAGCCGTTCGGCGATCGCCCGCCCGATACCCCGGCTCGCACCCGTCACAAGTGCGTTCTTGTTCGCGAGACTCCCCACGAGACTTCCTTCCTCATGAATGGGTGAAATACCGCCGTCTGAAGGGCGGTTCAGGCCGCTTCGCTCAGCCGAGCAAAGTGCCGCCCGTTGCGTCGAGAATCGAGCCCGTCACCCAGCGGGCCTCTTCCGACGCGAGAAACGTCACGACATCGGCCACGTCCGCCGGCCGGCCGACCCGGCCGAAAGCGTTCAGCGCTTCGAGGACCTTGACGGTCTCCGGGTTCTTGAAGACCGGCCCGCCGTTGTCGGTGAATCCGGGCCGCACACTGTTCACGGTGATGCCGCGCGGGCCCAGCAACTGCGCCAGATGCAGCGTGAGCTGCTCCAACGCCCCCTTGCTCATGGCGTGCACCAGCTGGTTGGGCTGGGCGATCCGGGTGAGGGGTGAGGAGATGTTGAGGATGCGGCCGCCGTCGGGAATGTGCGGGAGGAGCCGCTGTGTGATGAACACCGGCGCCTTGGCGTTGACGGCGTAGACGTCCTTGAAGTCCTGGTTGCTGATCCGGCCCAGCGGGGCGGTGTCCATCACTCCGGCGTTGTTCACCAGAATGTCGAGCTCCACCTTGCCGTGCAGTGTCGTCAATTGCGGCGTGAGGTTCCGGTACAGCTCGTCCGCCGCCGTGGGCCAGCCGAGTTCGGCCTGTACGGCGAAGGCCCGGCCGCCCGCCGACTGGATCGATTCCACGACCTCACGGGCGGCTGCGGAGCTGTGCCCGTAATGCACGGCCACCAACGCGCCTTCCCGGCCCAGCCGTTCGGCGATCGCCCGCCCGATGCCACGGCTCGCACCCGTGACAAGCGCACTCTTGTTCGCGAGAATCCCCACGAAAATCCTCCCAGAAGGCAGACGGAAACCCCTCCGCGGAGCGCGGAGAACTCGCCGACGATGAGCAGATGAAAGACACCGGGTGAGCACGTCACCCCGGCAGGAGCAGCAACGAAGTAGGAACAGAGAATCAGCGGACGTCGTCCGGCTCGAAGCAGAAGCCGACCCCCCGGACCGTGGTGATCCACTCGTCGGGGCCGAGTTTGCGGCGCAGGCTCGCCACATGGGTGTCGATCGTGCGGCTGGGCGGCGACCAGTGGTCTCCCCACACCTGGCTCATCACCCGGCGCCGCGACACCACCTGTCCGGGCTGGGAGGCGAGCAGCACCAGCAGGTCGAACTCCTTGCGCGTGCACTCCACGCGCTCATCGCGCAGGGTCACCTCCCGCAGTTTCGCGTCGATGCGCAGCGGCCCCCACTCCATGACGTCCAGCACCCCGGCCTGCCGCAGACTGCGGCGCATCACCGCGCCGATCCGGGCGGTCAGTTCCCGCAGGTCGTACGGCTTCATCAGGCAGTCGTCGGCCCCCGCCTCCAGGACCAGCACCTGGTCCATGTTGCTGCGCCGGCGGGTGAACGCGATGATCGGTGTGTCCCCCGCCGCGCGGATCGCGGCGCACACGTCGAGTCCGTCCAGGTCCGCCAACTCCAGGTCGAGCAGGACCAGATCGGCGCATTCGTACATGGACAGCGCCTTGCTGCCGCTGTCCACGCTGACCACGTCGCAGCCCTGGCGCCGCAGGCGCTGGGCGATGCCGCGTGCGGCGTGGGCGTCGCTCTCCACCACGAGCACACGCCATGGCGTGCGGCCCGGGATCTCCGCCGACAGGTTCCGCTGGGTACCGGAAGCCCTATGTCGGTGATGTACATCGTGTGTGGTGTGCCGTAGCACGCTCGGCTGTCTCATTCGACACCCCCCGTTCCCGCGTGGAACGCCACGCCGAAAGCCGATCGAACGCTTGCGAGCCTACAAACCGACACGCATGCATGTCAACGCGCTTCCGTGCGCCCTCTCGATGCGCCAAGTTGGCGAAATCGCTTGCGGAAGATGGGTGCAAATGGGGCGTACCTGTGGGTAACCGCTGGCAGATGGGCCGGTTTCGGGTTCCCGGAGGGGCAAAGAGGAGCCACAAATACCGACACGTTTGTTAGATTCGCCTCCCGACGCCTGCATGGGACGCCGACGTCGCAGATCACTCGCACGCATGTGAGGAGTCGCCATGAGAGAGAAGGCGGCCAGGACCCGTTCCCTGCTGATCAGCTCGGCCGCGGCGGTCTTCGATCAAGAGGGCTACGAGAGAGCGAAGTTGGCCACCATCGCCGCGGACGTGGGTGTCAGCCGTGGCGCCCTCTACTTCCACTTCCCCAGCAAGGAAGCGCTTGCGGAGGCGGTGGAGGACGCGGCGGCCGAGAGGTTCGCCCAGGTCACGGCCGGTAGCGCAGCGGCCGGGGGGCAGCAGCTGACCGATTCGGTGCAGAGCCTCGCGGAGCTGTACCGCACGGACGTCACCTTCCGGGCCGGAGTGCTCCTGGGGTGCGACCGGGACCGCAAGTCCACCGTGAACCTGATCCAGCAATGGGAGTTGTACGTCCGTGACGCGGTCCTCGCCACGGAGAAGGGCAACCCCTTCGCCCGGGCCGGCTCGGCCAGGTCGGCGGCCCGCGCGATCGTCGCGGTGACGGTGGGCCTGGCGTTTCTGTACCGGTGGAACGACCAGTGGCTCACCGAAACGACCGTCAGGGATGTATGGAACCTGCTCCCGGCGGCCATCGGCCGGATGGGCTAGCCGGAATTCGGAGCGTATGGGTCCGGATACGGTCGGGCCGGCCGGTATCCGGATGGTGCTGATCCGGATCAGTCGGGCCGGCCGGCGTTCGGATGGTGTGGCTCCGGATCCGGTGTGGGGGCCGGCATTCGGATGATGCGGGTCCGGATCGGATCGGCTGGTCGATATCCGGATGGGGTAGGTCCGGATCGGTCGGGCGTGACCGGTGTCCGGACGGCGTGGCTCCGGTTGCCGGCCTGGCCGATGGGCATCCGGAAGGCTGGGGTACGCATCCGGTGGGCAACAAGAGAAGCCCGCTCCGAGGGGCGGGCTCCGGTTGTCCGGTCGGGGAGGGGGCTCAGTCGACGCCCTTCGATTCGTCCGCGCGGGCCTCCTCGGCCGCCGCCATGGCGGCCAGTTCCGCGCCGACCTTGGTCCCGCGGTCCTCGCTCAGGTCGAGCTGCACCAGGATCGAGGGCTCCGCGATGTTGGGCAGGACGTTGCGCAGCAGCGCCCGTACCCGCTCCTCCAGGTCCTTCCAACCGCTCATGACCTGCGAGAACATCTGTACGCCGGTGAATCCCGCGCACAGCAGTTCCGCCGTCTCCTGCACGTCCACGTGTGGCCGCAGCTCGCCGCGCTCCTGAGCCTCCCGCAGGAGCAGCAGGTTGCGGTCGACCCAGCTCTGGAACGGCAGCCGGCGGTCGAGGCCCACGGAGTCCAGTTCCAGCGACAGCCGGACGCTGCCCTGGAGGACGGGGTCACGTGTCAATTGACACGCGAAAACGACGCCCAGGTCGATGAGCTCCTGGAGTTTGATGTGCCGGTCCACGGTGCGGATGTCCGCCTGACTGGCGAGGACGGTCCTGGCCAGCTCCTCCTTGGAGGAGAAGTGGAAGTAGACGGCTCCGCGTGTGAGGTTCAGCCGGTTGAGGACGTCCGCGACCGTCGCGGCGCTGTACCCGCGTTCAGCGAAGACGGACCCGGCCGCCTCCAGGATCATTCGTCGGGTCGCGAGACCGCGTTCGTGCGTAGCCATGGTTGGTACCTCCGGGCACTGACCTGTCGTTCCGTGCAGTGAGCCAGTCGTAACAGCCTGTTTATCTCACCATGTGAGACAATCGGTTGAGCAACATACTGGCTTACACGTATGTTACGTCCGCTCGGTGCAGAACTAGAGCACGAATTCCGCATACCTAGGGGGAAGGCATGCAGGTGACACTCACGGCTGCCCGAAAAGGGCTGAGACCTGCAACCGCAAGACCGGACATATCGCCAGATGCGGCTGGTTATCCGGTCGCGAAAGAGCTCGTACACCGCTCGAAACTGCCGGACGTTCTGCCTGTCGCCTGGCGGACTCTGACCGAAAACCGGTATCTGATCACCGTGGACTGGCCTCAAGACCACCCTTTCTACACAGGGGAGGCCGGTAAGGGAGCGGCGACACTGCTGGCCGAGACCATCCGGCAGTGCGGTCTGCTCCTCGCCCACGCGGCCTACGAGGTACCGCTCGGCCATCACTTCATCATGTGGGACATGGAGTACAGCGGACCGTGTCCCGCGGCGCAGGCCGGGGAACCGCGCCGCATGGAGGTCGAGGCCGTCTGCTCGGACCTCCGCCACCGGGGCCGGCTGCTCGGCGGCATGACCTGCCGGATGACCCTGCGCCGCGACGGCGTCGTCGTGGGCGAGGGCGGCGGCCGGTTCGACATCATCAGCCCTGCCGCATACCGAAGACTGCGCGGCGACCGCCTCCAGACAGAGGCGCCGCCGGTCCAACCGGATCCCGTACCGCCCGGCCGGGTCGGCCGCGCCAGACCGATGGACGTGCTCCTCGCGCCGGCCCCGCAACCGGCGTCCGAGGCGGGCGGCATCGCGGGACGGTGGCAACTGCGGGCCGACTTCGGCCATCCGACCCTGTTCGACCACCGCAACGACCACTTCCCGGGCATGGTGCTGCTGGAGGCGGCGCTCCAGGCCGCCAACGCCACCGTGGCCCCGGCCGTCTACCACCACACCTCGGCAAAGGTGTGCTTCCTCGGCTACGTCGAGTACGACGCCCCGTGCTGGATCGAGTCCCGCACCAGGCCCGCCGACGCGGCCCAGCCGCCGGCGATCGAGATCACGGCCCACCAGAACGGCCGTCTGGTGTTCGCGGCGCTGCTCGACGGCACCGCCGTACCAGCCTGACCGTCCGCACCGTACTCCGCCCTTTCCTCACGGGCAGCCGAGCGCGTTCCCGACCTCGTCGACCGCTCCCTGTTCCCGTCCCGCGGTCCGTACGCACGCCCGTGCACTGACGTCATCCGTCCGGGTGCGTCGGCTTCCGGCACGCACCGCCGAAGCCCGCCGACGCGGCGCGGCGCACCGCGACGTCCACGATCACGATTCCCCTTCCGCAAAGGAACCGATTCCGTGACGTACTCCCTCACGGCCGACGGCATCGGCCGAACGGCACAGCATCCGCCTGATCCCTGTTCGCGCCCCTCCCCTTCACGCCGAGCAGGTGACGACAGTCTATGCAACAACCAAGCAATGCCCGGCCGTCGGGCCACAGACTGTCTTGTCTCTTTCGCAAACCGGCGCGATCGATTCCTCCCCGCGAGGCGTCGATGACCGACACCGGCACCACCATCCTGGTCACCGGCGCGACCGGCTTCGTCGGGCACCGGGTCGTCCACCATCTGCGCGACCACCCGGCGCGCCCGCGGCTGCGCCTGCTGGCGCACCGCACCGACGTTCCGGAGTGCTGCGCCGCTCAGTCCGAGACCGTCCGCGGCAGTGTCACCGACCCGGTCGTCCTGCGTGCCGCCTGTACCGGTGTGAGAACGGTTCTGCACCTGGCGTCGGCGATCACGGAGGACGCGGTGACCGCGCAGGCCGTCAACGCCACGGGCACCGCGTCCCTGGTCACCGCGGCCCGGCACAGCGGCGTCCGGCGCATCGTCCGGCTCGGTACCGCGGCCGTCTACGGCCTGGGCCCGCACCGCGGCGAGGCGCGGCCACCGGTGCGCCCGCTCTCCGTCCTCAGCGCCTCCCGCCAGGCGGGCGACCGAAGCGTGCTCACCGCCGGCGGCATCGTCCTGCGCCCCCACCTCGTGTACGGCGCCGGCGACCGCTGGTTCGTCCCCGCCCTGGTCCGCATGATCACGCGGCTGCCGCACTGGATCAACGGCGGCAGGGCCAGGCTGTCACTGATCTCCGTCGACGACCTGGCGCGCGTCACGGCGGCCCTGGCCACCCGGCCGGACCGGCTTCCCGCCTCCGCCGTACTGCACCCGGCCCACCCCGCCCCGGTCAGCATGCGCGATCTCGTCACCGTGCTGTGCCGGCACCTGGACCTGCCCCTGCCGCGGGGGGACATGACTCCGTCCGCCGCCCTGGAGCGACTCGCCGCCGCCGGCGAGGCACCGCTGGCACGCAGGCTCGCCCAGCTGGGTGTGGACCACTGGTTCGACAGCGCCTCGCTCTGGAAGCTCGCCGGCGTCACACCGGGCCCTGCGGTGACGGAGCACTTCGCAGCCTGCGCACCGTGGTACCGCCGGCACCTGACCGACACCGACGTGATCCCGGCGACGGCTACGGCATGAGGTCCTGGCCGGAGTAGTCCAGGGGCCGTCTTTCCAGCCCTGGTCTGCTCCGGCCCGAGGCCGGGTCGGCCGGTCGTGGTCGGGGCGTGACGGTCGTGGTCGGGTCGTCCCCGGCTTCGCTCACGCCCTCACGCCCCTCCGCCCTCACGTCCTAGGCCTTCGCGTCCTTCGCCTTCGCGTCCTTCGCCTTCGCGTCCTTCGCCTTCATGACGCCTCTCCCTTGAGAAAGCGGACACATACATGCAGCCCACGCACGCTCCCACCACCCGACAGCAGCCCGCCGGCTGCCCGTTCGCGATCGACCCCACCGGCAGCGACATCCAGGGCGAGATCCGTCACCTGCGCACCCGCGGTCCCGTGACCCGGGTGGAACTCCCCGGCGGCGTACACGCCTGGTCCGTCACCGGCGCCGCCCTGATCCGGCAGGTCCTGCTCGACCCGCGCGTCTCCAAGGACGCCTACCGGCACTGGCCGGCCTGGATCAACGGCGAGGTCACCGCCGACTGGCCGCTGTCGATCTGGGTCTCCGTACAGAACATGGTCACCGCCTACGGCCCCGAGCACACCCGCCTGCGCCGCCCCGTGGCCGGCGCGTTCGGCGTCCGCCGTGTGCACGCGCTCCGCCCCCGCGTCGAGAAGATCGTCGGCGAACTCCTGGACCGCCTGGCCGACCACCTCGCCGCCGGCCCGCCCGGTGACTTCGTGGACCTCCGGGAACACTTCGCCCACCCCCTGCCCAGCAGCGTCGTCTCGGAACTCTTCGGCGTGCCCGAAACCGCCCGGGGGGAACTGCTCCACATCATCAAAGGCTTCTTCGCCACCACCTCGTCCAAGGAGGAGGCGCTGCGCAACATCACCCGCCTCTACACGGCCATGAACGACCTCGTGGCCCTCAAGCGACGGTCCCCCGGCGACGACCTGACCACCGACCTGGTCGCATCCCGCGACGACCAGGACGGCCCGATGAGCGAGAAGGAACTCGCCGACAACCTCATCCTGTTGCTGACCGCCGGATACGAGACCACGGTCAACCTCCTCGACAACGCCGTCACCCGGCTCCTCACCCACCCCGGCCAACTCGGCCTCGTCCGCTCCGGACGGGCGACCTGGGACGACGTGGTCGACGAATCCCTGCGTCTGGACGCCCCCGGCGCACACTCCGTGCTCCGGTACGCGGTGGACGACCTGGAGATCGGCGGGGTCGCCATCCCCCGCGGCGACGCGATCATGATCTCTTACGCCGCCGCCGGCCGGGACCCCGACATCCACGGCTCCGACGCCGACCGCTTCGACGTCACCCGGGCCACCCGCAGCGAGCACCTCTCCTTCGGCCACGGCGTGCACTACTGCCTGGGAGCCCAGCTCGCCCGCCTGGAGGCGACCATCGCCCTCTCCGCCCTCTTCGAACGCTTCCCCACCCTCCAACTCGCCGTCCCCGCCGACGAACTGCGCCCACTGGAGTCGTTCATCTCCAACGGACACCAGGAGGTGCCCGTGCGCCTCGGGCGGGAGTAGCCGCCGGAAACAGGTCACGGGTTCTGACGCGGCCCGACGCGACGGCCGTAACGGCGGAGACGGAACTCAGGAACGGCGGAGACGGAACTCAGGCCGAGCGCGCCGCGCACCGCACGCTCGACCTGGACCGCACGCACCGTCACCCGCGTCGACCTGCTCCGCGGCCCCTTGAAGGTCTTCGGAGCCGGGCCCTTCGTCAGGTGCCGCTGGTGACGGCGGCCACGCGGGGTGCCACCAGCGCCCGGTAGCACTCCGTGCGCAGTGCCACCGACTCGTCGAGGCGTCCGGTGTTGAAGAAGATCTCCTCGTGCGCGAAGAGGGCCGGGTCGGCGACCACCTCCAGCTCCGGGTCGAAGCTCAACGGCATGATGCAGCCGCTGACACAGCCCGTCAGCCGTTCGGCGACCTCCCGCGCCGCGAAGGACGCCTCCCGGCCGGCGTACAGCGCGGTGAGCGCGGGCAGGTCGACCCTGCGGTCCCCGGGTACCACCGCGATCACGTACCGACGCCGCTTGCTGCTCAGCGCCACCCTGATGACCAGGCTCTTCGCGGCCTGGTCCAAGCGGTGGCCGCGCAGCGCGCTGGCCAGGTCGGTGCGTCCCTGCGGCGCGTGGTGCAGCAGGCGGTAGCGGGCGTCGCCCCTGGTGAGCAGGTCGAGCAGTCGGGTACGGCTGTCCGCGGTCGCGAGAGCGGAGGACATGGCGATCCTTTTCTCGAGGAGGTGGCGGCGGCTCAGCGGTCGCGCAGCTCCAACGTGCAGCACTTGACGCTGCCGCCCGCCTTGAGCAGTTCGGTGAGCTCGACCCCGATCGGTTCGAAGCCACGGGCACGCAACTGGGCCCGCAGTCCCTCCGCCGCGGTCGGCAGCAGCACATGACGTCCGTCGGAGAAGGCGTTGAGCCCGAAGACGGCGGCGTCCTCGGCCGTGGCGATCACCGCGTGGGGGAACAGCGCCCGCAGCACGGCCTGGCTGCCCGGAGTGAAGGCGTCGGGGTAGTACATGATCTCGTCGTCGGACAGGACCGCGAGGGCGGTGTCCAGGTGGTAGTGCCTCGGGTTGACCAGCGTCAGCGAGGTGACCGGCAGCCCGAAGAACTCCTGCGCCTCGGCGTGCGCGCGGATGTCGGTGCGGAAGCCGGTCCCGGCCAGTATCCGCCGGCCGACGGTGAGGAGATCACCCTCGCCCTCGTTGATGTGCTCGGGCCAGAGCACGTCCTGGTAGCCGCGCTCCTCGAACCAGCGCAGGTAGGCGGGGCCCTCGGCGGTCCGTTCGGCGTGCCGGAAGCGGGCGCCGAAGACCTTGCCGTCGACGACGGTGGCGCCGTTGGCCGCGAACACCATGTCGGGCAGCCCCTCGACCGGCTTGATCTCCTCGACGCTGTGGCCCAGTTCGAGGTAGAGGTCGCGGAGCTGCTCCCACTGGCGCACCGCGAGCATGGTGTCGGTGCCGCGGCCGGGGTTCATCCAGGGGTTGATCGAGTACGTGACGTCGTAGTGCCGGGGCCGGCACATCAGCAGCCTGCGGCGGGTGGCGGTCCGGGTACGCCGCTCCGCCGGGTGTGTCGAGACGCTGGGCGCGATGGTGTCGGTGACCGGCACGGTTGCTCCTTCGGCTTGGCTCATGGGTGATGAGGTACGGACGGGTCTCACGGGTGGTGAGGGGAGGGGGCTCACGGGTGGTGAGCCGGAGAGGCCTGGTTCGGGGTGGGAGGGAGGCCTGGTTCGGGGGAGGGAGGCGGACAGCGGGTGCGGGGGTGCCGTGGGTGCCCGGCCCGCGCGAGGTGGTGGGGCGGGCCGGGGGCGGAGGCGGCGGTCGGTCAGCGTCCGCTGGGGACCGCGGACTCGCCGGGGGCTCCCTCGGCTGCGACGCTCACGCGCGCCCCGTCGGCGTCCTCCGCCGCGAGGGTTTCCTCAGCGGGGCCCGTCCGCTCGCCCAGGTCCGTCTCGGCAAGGTCCGCCTCTGCCAGGTCCGTCAGCTCGGCCGCGTCCGGCGGTTCGTCCGACGACCGCAGGCCGGCGAAGGCCAGGGCCGCCGCCACCGTGCCGAGGACCGCGCAGGTCGCCCAGACGCCGTCGCCGTAGTGGGTCCACATCAGCATGCCGAGTGCCGGGCCGACCGCCGAGCCGAGGCCGAACACGGTCTGGGACGCGGCGATGTACCGGCCGCGCACCTTCTCGTCGGCCTTCGCCGGGTGCGCCCACAGGGTCGGCCCGCTGATCATGAGACCGCCCACGCTGACGGCGGTGGTCAGCAGCACCAGCGCGGGCACGCTGCCGGGCAGGCCGTACCCGGCGATGCCGAGGCAGTAGACGAACGTGCCCACCGTCGCCGCCGTGCTCGCACGCCAGCGGCTGATCCGTGCCGTCACCGCCAGTTCGAAGCTGATCAGCAGGGCCGAGGACAGGGTCAGCACACCGCTGTACAGGGAGGTGGAGTGGCCCGCCTCGTCGAGGTCGACCGGCAGCACCGCGAAGAACTGGGCGTACACCAGGGCGCTGAGCAGCATGGAGGTCAGGTAGAGCAGGAAGCGGTGGTCGCGCACCATGGTCCCGTACGCCGAGCGGTGGGCCTCCCGCGCGGCGCCGGGGTCCCCCCCGCCGGGGGCCGAGGCCGGCCGGGGCAGCAGGACCGCGGCGAGCAGGGCGTAGGCCAGTGCCGTCGAGCCGTCCACCCAGAACAGCAGGTTCCAGTCGACCTGGATGAGGGCCGCGGCGAGCAGCGGCCCGGCGGCGGCGCCGATGTTCATGGCGATGCGCAGCATGGAGAAGCCCATGACGCGGAACTCGGCCGGCATCAGGTCGCTCAGCAGCGCGGAGGCGGCCGGCCGGTACGACTGTGTCATCAGGCCGAGGACGACGACCACGCCGAGCAGCAACGGGTAGTCGCCGGGGTCGGCCAGCCAGGGGATGAGGAAGACCAGCACGGCCGAGCAGCTCATCGCCGTGGTGATGGTGTTGCGGCTGCCGAGCCGGGAGGTCAGTTCGCCGCCGAGGACCGTGCCCACGACCGCGCCCACGCCGTAGGCGCCGAGCAGGAAGCCCGCCTTGTCGACGCCGTACCCGCGGTGCGTCAGGTACAGCACCAGGAAGGTCTGCACGAAGGCGCCGAGCTGGTTGAGCAGCACACCGCCGAGGAGGTAGCGGACCGAGCGGGGCGTGGCCCGCAGGGCGTCGAGGACGCCGGGCCCGGCGTTCTCCTTGGACTTGGACACACTCATCGCGTCACCTTCGTAGGGGGGAGGGGGACCCTGCCGGGCGTTCGGCAGCCCGGAGCGGGCCGGGGTGTCAGGAACCGACGGCCTGGTCGAAGGAGAAGAACCCGTCGGGGTCGTACTTCTGCTTCACCTGAACCAGGCGCCCGTAGTTGGCGCCGTAGTAGGCCTCGCGCCAGTTGGTGAGTTCCGGGTCGACGAAGTTCTGGTAGGCGGACCCGGTGACGTGCGGGGCCATGGCGGCGTGCAGGCCGTCCAGCCAGTCGAGGTTGGCGGCGACCCGGTCGGGGCCGTCGTCGTCCGTCCAGGAGGTGTCTATGGAGACCAGGAACAGGGTGTCCCGGTGGACGAAGGCGGTGGCGTCCGGTGCCACCCGGTTGATCGCGCCGCCCCAGGAGAACAGGCCGACCCCGCCGCCGTCGGCGTTGTGGCTGCCGGGCCAGCGCTCGACCCAGGACAGCATGGTCTCGACGCCGTCGGCGGACAGCGGCTCGCGGATGTAGTTGGAGCGGAGCGCGAACTGGTCCCCGGAGGTGGCGTGGACCATGTACTTGTTGGCCTCCCAGAAGGTGCGCTCGGTGACCTGCCGGGACACCGGGGTGGCCGCGGTCAGGACCGGGTCCAGGATCTGCAGGCACTCGCTCGCGGGGCCGAAGTACTGGCCCTGGAGGGTGACTTCGGCGTTGTCCCGGATCGCGCCGAGCCCGGTGCCGTGCGTCCACACCCCGAGCCGGGCCGCGAAGTCGTCCGGCGCCCCCTGCACCATCCGCTGGCCGGCCTCCAGGACGGCGGCGGCGTCCGGCCACTTCCAGGTGACGTGGAAGGTGGTGACGTCCGGGACGGGGTGCGCCTGGAAGGTGAGAGAGACGTTGATGCCGAAGTTGCCCCCGCCGCCGCCCTTGCAGGCCCAGAACAGGTCGGGGTTCTCCCGCTCGTTGGCCACCGCGAGGGAGCCGTCGGCGAGGACCACGGTGGTCTCCACCAGGGCGTCGGCGGTCAGGCCGTAGCGGCGGGCGGCGAAGGCGGCGCCACCGCCGAGCGCCAGGCCCGCGACGCCGACGGTCGGGCTGGTGCCGGTGGAGAAGACCATCTCGTACGGCTGCACCGCGTCGTAGACATGGCTGATCTTGGCCCCGCCGCCCGCGACGACCAGGCCGGTGGAGCCGTCGGCACGGGTCTGGGTGAGCCGGCTGAGGTCGATGACCAGGCCGTCGCCCACGGAGTAACCGGCGAAGCTGTGGCCGCCGTTGCGGGCGACGACCGGGACGCCCTGCTCGCGCGCCCAGACGAGGGCCCGCTGGACGTCCGCGGTGTTTGCCGCGGTGAGCACGGCGGCCGGGGCGCGGTGCCTGTAGCGCGTGTTGAACAGGTGCGAGCCGACGCGGAAGCCGGGGGTGCCCGGCAGGAAGACGCGCCCCTCCACCTCGCCGGCCAGCCGGGAGTAGTCGACGCCGGCCACGGTCAGCGCACCTCCTCGATGGAGGAGACGCCGCTCGCGGCGTGGGCGCCGTAGCGTTCCCAGCGCTCGTGCAGCCGTATCCGGCCGTCGGCCAGGACCTCGGGGGTGTTGACGCTGTGGCCGGAGATCACCCGGCCGTCGTCGAGGACCATGCTGTACGAGAAGCTGATCACACCGTCCGTGTCGCGGGTCCCCGCCAGGGAACCGCGCCGCACGTCGCCGCCGGTGAACTCGGCCCAGACCAGATCGCCCCGCTGCCGGTACAGCGCGATGGGCGCGTCGTCGGCCGGGTCGGCCAGGACCTTCCGGAATCGCTTGCCGTCGTAGTTGATCACGTCAGCCATGGAACAGGCGGGCGGGATTGCCCGGAAGGGCCGCGCCGGACGGCCAATCAACCGGACGTGAACCCGGGTCGCGTCCGGGTTGATTGTCCAGCTCGGACATGGCTTTCGGGCAACCCGCGCGCCCCGTGGAATCGCACTGTCACTCGGATTCAGGAGGCGATCAGCGCGTGGACGACAACAGCGCCGGCGAGGGCGCGAAGGGCGTGATCCTGCTCATCGGGTGCGGGCTGCGCAAGTACCGCGAGTACCTGCTGGCCGGTGCCGCGGCGACGCACCCGGTCTGGCTGTTCACGGACGACGCGCCCGACTGGCAGACACCCTGGCTCAGCGGGCACACGGTCGTGGACCTCACCGACCGGGACGCGGTGCTCGCGGCCGCCCGGGAGCTGGCGGGGCGCGTCACGGTGCGCGGCGTGCTGAGCTGGGACGAGACCCTGATCGTGACGACCGCGCACGTGGCGGACGCACTGGGCCTGCCCGGCGCGGGCGTGGACGGTGTGGAGGGCTGCCGGGACAAGTACCGCAGCCGCCGGCTGCTCACCGAGGCGGGCGTCGACCAGCCCGGGTACGCCTGGGTGGAGACCGCCGAGGAGGCCCTCGCGACGGCGGAGGAGATCGGCTACCCGGTCGTCGTCAAGCCGCGCGGCATGGGCGCCAGCATCGGCGTCGTGCTCGCCGCGGACGCCGGCGAGGTCGCCGGGGCGTTCCGGACCGCCGACGAGTCCAGCCGGATCGGAGCGGTCTCCTACCGCGGCGGGGCGCTGGTCGAGGAGTATCTCGAAGGCCCCGAGATCAGCGTCGACGCGGCCGTCGTGGACGGCGAGTACCACCCGATGTTCGTGGCCCGCAAACAGGTCGGCCTCTTCCCCTACTTCGAGGAGATCGGCCACCACGTCGCCGCGGACGACCCGCTGCGCACCGATCCGGAACTGCTGGCGATGCTGCGGGCCGCGCACCGCGCCATCGGCTACGGCTTCGGCATCACCCACGCCGAGGTCAAGCTGACGGCCCGCGGTCCGGTCATCGTCGAGATCAACGGGCGGCTCGGCGGCGACCTCATCCCGCGCCTGGGGCAGCTCGCCACCGGCATCGACCCGGCCCGCGCCGCCGTGCGCGCCGCGCTGGGACAGCGCCCCGACTTCACCGACACCGAGCGCCGCACGGTCGGCATCCGCTTCGGCTACCCGCCCGAGGACTGCGTGGTCCGCTCGGTCACCCCGCCCGCCGACGCCGAGGGCCTGCTCGCCGCCGAGACGATGGCCGGCCCCGGCACCGAACTCAGGCTGCCCCCGAACGGCTACCTCTCCCGCCACTCCTACGTCATCGTCGCCGGCGCGGACCCCGGGCAGACCACCGGCCGCCTGGACGCGGCAGCGGCCCTGGTCGTCCTCGAAGGGCAGCCGCTGACCGTGCCCGTCCCGGCGTGAACCGGGCCCACCGGCCCGGGACCGCCCGGCGTGAACCGGGCCCACCCCACCCCCGGAACCACACCGCCGACCCCTCTGAGGAGAACCACATGGCACACCGCACAGTCGAACTGCTCGCCGTCGGCGCGGGTCCGGCGAACCTCGCCCTCGCGGTCGCGCTGGAGGAACTGGCCCCCGACCTCGCGGACCAGGCCCTCGTCGTCGAGCGCGAGGAGAACGTCGTATGGCAGCGGGGCATGCTGCTCCCCGACGCCCTGAGCCAGGTCTCCTTCCTCAAGGACCTGGTCACGATGCGCAACCCGCGCAGCGAGTTCTCGTTCCTCAGCTTCCTGCACGCCCGCGGCCGGCTCGACGCGTTCGTCAACCTCGGCAGCTTCGTGCCGTACCGCAGCGAGATATCCGAGTACCTCCAGTGGGTGGCGGACTCGCTGGAGCGGACGCGGGTGGAGTACGGCCGTGCCGTCACCTCGGTCACGCCCGTGCACGGCGCGGACGGCGAAGTCGACGGCTGGACCGTCGGGTTCACGGACGGCGAGACCATCGGCTGCCGCTACCTGGTGATCGGCGCCGGACGGGACGCGCACGTGCCCGCCGTGTTCGAGGGGCTTCCGGCCGAGCGGGTCGTCCACTCCACCGAGTACACCCGGCGCATCGCCGGCGTGCCGGCGGACCGGCCGCCGCGGGTCGCGGTGGTGGGCGGGGCGCAGAGCGCGGCCGAGCTGTTCGGCGCGGCCCTGCGGGACCTGCCCGGCTGCCGGCCGACGATGATCATGCGCTCGATCGGTCTCAACGGCTATGAGAGCAGCAAGTTCACCAACGAGCTGTTCTACTCGTCGTTCGTCGACGAGTTCTACGGCGCCGAGCCCGAGGCCCGCCGCCAGCTGCTGGCCGAGATGCACCGCTCCAACTACGGCGGTCTGGCCCCGGCCACCCTCGACTCGCTCTACCGGCAGTTCTACCAGGACCGGCGCACCGGCTCCGACCGCCTGGGCATGATCACCATGACCGACATCACCGGCGCCACGACCGACGGCGACGACATCGTCCTGACGCTCACCGACCGCCGCACATCCGCCACCCGCGAGCTGCGCTGCGACCTGGTGCTCCTCGGCACCGGGTTCGTCCGCGAGATGCCCCGGATGGTGCGCGCGCTCGGTGGCGCGCTCGGCCTCGACCGGATCGCCGTCACGCGCAACTACCGCCTGGAAACGGGCCGTCAGGGCGCCGCGGCCTGCTACCTCCAAGGCGTCAACGAGGCCACCCACGGCATCGCCGATTCCCTGCTCAGCGTCCTCGCCGCACGCTCCGCGGAGATCACCGAGGACATCCTCGCGCACCGCGCCGGCCGGTCGGCCGACGACCGTGAGCCCGCCCTCGCCGCGGCCTGACCGCCGCCGCTTCCCACCCAGCAGAGAGACGACATGCTCATCAAGCACCTCGACCGCGCCGGTCTCACCCACGAGAACGGCCTCGACGCCCAGCGTCTGCTGCCCTGGCCCGAGCTGAACGCCCCCTTCGAGGGCTCCTGGTGCGTCATCCGCCCCGGCACCGCGTCCACCGCCCACTCCCACCACGAGCACGAGATCTTCATCGCCCTGCGCGGCGAGGCGTTCCTGGAGGCCGGCGGCGAGCGCGTGCCGTTCACCGCCGGCGACATCGTCCACTTCCCGCCGCACCGCGAGCACCGCGTCGTCAACGACTCCGGCGCCGACTTCGAGATGTACAGCGTCTGGTGGGACGCCGAGATGGCCGACCGCTTCACCCACCGCCACGCCCGGGAGGCCTGAGTCATGGACCAGCAGACGGGACAGCGGCGCACGGTCGTCATCGGCCCGCCCCCCACCCCCAACGGCGACCTGCACGTCGGTCACATCGCGGGCCCGTACATGGCCGCCGACGTGCACGCCCGCTACCTGCGGGCCACCGGGCAGCCGGTGCTCTACACGACGGGCACGGACGACAGCCAGACGTACGTCGTCTCCAGCGCCGCCAAGCTGGGCACCACCCCCGACGCCCTGGCCGCGAAGAGCTGGCGGGAGATCAGGGAGACGCTCGGCCTGATGGGCATCTCCGTCGACGGGTTCGCCCCCTTCGACGACGGCTACCGCGCGATGGTGGTGGACTTCCTCACCCGGCTGCACGACGCCGGCAGGTTCCGGCTGCGCACGGTGAAGCTGCCGTACGTCGAGGCGACCGGCGAGTTCCTGATGGAGGGCCTGGTCAGCGGCGGCTGCCCGGTGTGCCTGGCGGTCAGCCGGGGCGGCCTGTGCGAGAGCTGCGGGCACCCCAACAACTTCACCGAGCTGACCGACCCGCGCTCCACCGTCGACCCCACGGCCGAGGTGACCTACCGGGAGACCGAGATCCTGGTCCTGCCCCTGGAGGAGTACCGGGAGCAGCTCACCGCCTACCACCGGGCCAAGGAGTCCACCTGGCGCCCGCACATCGTGCAGCTGATGCGCGAACTGCTGGCCCGCCCGCTGCCGGACTTCCCCATCACCTATCCCACGGGGTGGGGGATCCCGGCCCCGTTCCCGCAGACGCCGGGCCAGGTCGTCAACGCCTGGGCCGAGGGCATGCCGGCCTCGATGTACTGCACGGCCGTGGCCCAGCGCGCGCACGGCGAGCGGCCCGCGACCGACGACGAGCTGTGGCTGGCCGGGAACGGCGTCCGGCTGGTCTACTTCCTCGGCTTCGACAACGCCTACTTCTGGGGCCTGACCCACCTGTCGCTGCTGCTCGCCCACGAGGGCCGCTACGTCGTCCCGGACGCGATCGTCAGCAACGAGTTCTACGAGCTGGAGAACGAGAAGTTCTCCACCAGCAAGGGCCACGTGGTGTGGACGCGTGACCTGGTGCGCGAGGTCCCCCGCGACCTCGTCCGCTTCCACCTGGCGCTCACCGCCCCGGAGCACGCCCGCACCAACTTCTCCCGGGCCGCCCTGGAGAAGATCACCGGTGAGCGGCTGGTCGGCCCGTGGAACCGGCTGGGCGCCCTGCTCGGCAAGGCCGTCGCCGAACTCGGCCTGGAGGGCCAGGAACTGCCGGTGTCGCCGGAGGCGAACGCGCGCCGGGCGGCGATGGCCGAGCGGTTCGAGTCCGGCTACCGGCTCACCGGCTACAGCCTCAGCCGCACCGCCGACCTGATCCCGCTGCACACCGAGCGGCTCCTGGACCGGGCCGAGGCCCTGTCGGCGGGGCCGGCCCTGGCCGACCGCACCGCGTCCGCCGCCGAACTGGGGGATCTCTTCGCGGAGGTGCGCACCCTGATCGCCGCGGCCTCGCCGATCCTCATCGACCTCGCCGAACGGGCGCGGGCGGAGGGCGGCTTCGACGGCACGTTCGCCGTCGCGCCCGAGGAGCGGACGACCACGCCGTTCACCGTCCCGGCGCTCGGCCGCACCACCGCCGAGAGCTGAGCAACCGCCGCACGACCGAGCCGAAGAAGGGAGGTGCCCGATGCGTGTCACCGTCGTCGGCGGCGGGGTGATCGCCCTGCTGACCGCCGTGGAATGCGCCCTGGACGGACACCGGGTCACGGTCGTCGACCAGGGGCCCATCCCGTACAGCCGGGCCACCTCTTTCGACCAGCACCGGATCATCCGGGCCCTGCACCCGGACGATCCGCCCGCCACCGCGGCCGCGCTGCGCGCCCACCGCCGCTGGCTGGAACTGGAGGAGCTGTTCGCCAGCCGCTTCTACGAGCGGGTCGGCGCGCTCACCGTGCTCCCGCCCGCGGCGGCGGACGCGGGCACGGTGCTGCTGGCCGACGCCGGCGGGCGCGCGCGGACGCTCACGGCGGGCGCGCTCGCCGACCGCTACCCGCAGCTCTCCCTCGGCGGTGCCGCCGGCGCGGTCCTGGAGGACGACGCGGGAGTGCTGCTCGCCGAACGGGTGCTCTCCGCCTGTGTCGGCTGGCTGAAGTGGCAGCCGGGCGTCAGCCTGCTCGAACACCGGCCGGCGGTCGCGGTGGACGGGGAGCGCGGACAGGTCGCACTCGCCGACGGGCAGGTGCTGGACGGCGACGGTGTGGTGGTCGCCGTGGGCCCGTGGGCGCGCCGTCTGCTGCCCGAGCGGGTGGCGAAGTCGCTCGTCCTGTACCGGCAGTCGTTGCTGTACTGCCGGGTGCCCAGCGCGGCGGCCGAGGCCTGGGCCGCCACCCCGGCCGTGCCCGCCCTGGGCACCCGGCGCGGTGCCTGGCTGATCCCACCGGTGGCCGGTACGGCG
The DNA here is from genome assembly GCF_000716535.1 of Streptomyces flaveolus. Lineage (GTDB taxonomy): Bacteria > Actinomycetota > Actinomycetes > Streptomycetales > Streptomycetaceae > Streptomyces > Streptomyces flaveolus_A. The sequence goes on from NZ_JNWV01000037.1 coordinate 43,247, forward strand.
CTCAAGCTCAGCTCGGCCGCCGTCTGCCGCCAGGTGGACGACCTCACCGACAACGTCACGCCCGAGCGGTGGCTACAGGAGCTGACGGCCGAGTTCGGCGACCTGCTGCCGGGCTTCGGACCGGCCTGGGTGCTCGGCAGCAAGGACTGCTACTACCTGTCGCACGCCGAGACCGGTGGCCCCCTCGTGGTCTCCCTCGGCGGCTCGGCCCACGGGTACGCGGCGTGCGGCGGCTCGTCCTTCAAGTTCGCGCCGCTGGTCGCCCGCACCCTCGCCGACCGGGTCCTCGGCCGCGTCCCCGACCGAACGGGCCTGGCGGCCCTGGACGCCGACCCCCTCGACGCCAGGCCCTGATCCCTTCCACCCGAGAGGAACCGCCATGAGACTCCTGGCGCTCGAAGCCCGGCAGAACGCCACCTACTACGTCTCCCGCTACGAGCAGGTCGTCGGCCTCGGCGCGGACCTGTACGTCCTCAACGGCGAGGGCACCGAGGACTTCTGGCCCGCCGACCGCTACCGCGTCGCCGGCTCACGGTCCATCGAGGCCCTGATCGCGGCGGCCAAGGAGTGGCACGCCGAGGAACGCTTCGAGGGCGTGTTCACCTTCTCGGAGTCGGGGGTGCTCGCGGTCGCGGCCGTGGCCGAGGCCCTCGGCCTGCCCGGCATCGGCGTGGAGGCCGCGCGTGCCAGCCGGAACAAGCTGCTGATGCGCCAGGCCCACGAGCGGGGAGGCGCCGCCCACCCGCACTTCCGCTTCGTCACCACCGAGGCCGAGGCGCTCGCCGCCGGGGAGGCATTCGGCTACCCCGTGATCGTCAAGCCGACCCTGGGGGCCGCCTCCCACTACGTCTTCCGGGCCGACGACGCCGCCGAACTGCGGGAGCGCTACGCCCAGGCCGCCCAGGGCCTGACCGAGCTGTCCTGGTACGCGATGGAGGCCGACGGGCTGGACCTGGGTCCGCACGGGCTGCTGGTGGAGTCCTTCCTCGACGGCGACGAGTTCCTCGTCGAGGCCCTCGCCTGGGACGACGAGGTGTACCTCGGCTCCATCGTCGACCGGGTCACCGCCGAGGGCGACACCTTCGACGACGACGTCCACCACGCCCCGACCGCGCTCACCCCGGCCCAGGTCGAGGCCGTGCACGAGGTCGTCACCGCGGGCGCCCGCGCCCAGGGGCTGCGGCGCAGCGTCATGCACGCCGAGGTCCGCTTCCACGAGGGCCGCCCGCACCTGGTGGAGATCGCCGTACGCCCGGGCGGCGGCGGCCTGGACCACATGGCCCGCATCTCCGCCGGCCACGATCCGATCGCCGCCGTCGCCGACGTGGCCCGCGGTGTCCGCCCGCAGGCCGGCCACTACCGGCCGACCGGGGTCCACACGGCGGCCATGTGCCTGCTGCCCCCGGCCTCCGGCCGCGTGGCGCACGTGCACGTCCCCGACGGCCTGGCCGACCGGGACGACGTGTTCTTCCTCAAACTCACCGCGAAGCCCGGCGACCTGGTGCGCCGCCCGCCCGCGGGCAACAGCATCCTCGGCTTCCTCGGTGTGACGGGCACGTCGTTCGAGGACGCCATGTGCACGGCCGAGGAACTCGCCGCCCAGGTCCGCGCCGACCTGACCGACCCGGACGCCTGATCCACCCACCAAGGAGTACAGACATGACCGAACGCCCTGTCGTCATGGTGGGCTTCGTGCCCGTGGCGGTGACCTCGCTCGCGCAGTTCCAGCCCGAGGGCTCCGTGATCGTCGTCGACGAACCCGACGTGATCCGCAAGCGCGAGCTCGGACCGAAGGCCGAAGAGGCGCCGGTGGTACGGGAGCTGATCGCCTGGGAGTACCAGCTCGAAGGCGCGGCCGACGCCTTCTACAACGCCCACCCCGACCTCGACCCGGTCGCGATCGCCCCGCTCCAGGAGTACGCCACCCCCTTCGCGGCCCGCCTCGCCGAGCGGTACGGGGTGCCCACCGGCGGCTACGGGGCGCTGCGGATCCTGCGGGACAAGGCCGTGCTGCGCAGGGTCAGCCGGGCCGCCGGCATCCTCAATCCGGAGTCCGTGGAGGTCACCGGTCCCGACGGGGTCCGCGCGTTCATGGCGGAGCACCCCGGGCCGGCCGTCCTGAAGCCGGCCAACCGCCAGGCCGCCCTCGGCACCCGCATCCTCGCCTCCCCCGACGAGATCGACGAGGCCTGGGCGGAGACCACCGCCATGGACGAGGGGGTGATGGTCCCCGACCGCGGGTTCGAGCTCCGCATGCTCGTCGAGCGGTGCGTCCAGGGCCGCGAGTACAGCGTGGAACTGCTCGTGGAGCGCGGGCGTGTGGTGTTCGGCAACGTCACCGGCAAGGAGCTCTACCCCGGCGGCCGGCCGGTGGAGCTGGGCCATCTGGTGCCCGCCGACATCCCCGGCGAACTGGACGCGCTGCTGCGCGCGGAGACCGAGCGCCTGCTGAGGGCCGTCGGGTTCGGCACGGGGATCGCGCACTGCGAGTGGATCGTCGAGAACGGCCGCCCCTACCTGGTGGAGTGCGCCGGCCGCTTCCCCGGCGACGGCATCGTCGACCTGATGGACCGCGCGTACCGCGTCGACCTCGTCCGCGCCTTCTGGACCCTCATGAAGGGCGAACCGCTGACCGCTCCGCTGCCGGAGAAGGCCCCCGGTGCCGCCGCCATCCGCTTCCTGCACACCGGGGCCGGCGTGGTGGAGGACGTCTCGGGCGTCGACGAGGCGCGCGCGCTGCCCGGCGTCCAGGCGTGCTCGGTGACCGTGGAGCCGGGTGCCGAGGTGCGGGAGCTGCGCAGTTCCTGGGACCGTGTCGGCTCGGTCGTCACCGAGGCGCGGACCGGGGCCGAGGCGGTCGCCGCCGCCCGGCGGGCCCTGGACACGATCCAGATCAAGGTCCGCCCGGCCCAGGACCTGCCCGCGCAGGACCGAGCCGCGCAGGACCGGCCGGCGTAGGCTCCACGACAGGAGGAAGGGACATGGCCACCGTCGAGGACGTGCGGCGCCTGGCGGTCGCGTTGCCGCGCACGGAGGAGCACCTGATCCGGGACCGGGTGAAGTTCCGCGTCGGCCGGATCGTCTACCTCGCGCTGTCCCGTGACGAGACCACGCTGGGCTTCGCGTTCCCCAAGGAGGAGCGCGCGGCCCTGGTGGCCTCGGAACCGGAGAAGTTCTCGCTGCCCCGGACCTCCGACCTGCGCTACAACTGGGCCCAGGCGGCGCTCGCCGCGCTGGACCTCCCCGAGCTGACCGAACTGGTCACCGACGCGTGGCGCATGTGCGTCCCCGCGAAGGTGGCCCGCGCCCACCTCGGACCCGACCCCGGGCCACCCCCGCGCCCGGCCCCGACGATGGCCGAACTGCGCCTGTCGGCACAGGTGTTCGCCGCCTATCCGGGCGTCGACCGTAGCTGGCTGGAGCTGCGCGGGCCGGCCGCTCCCGCCCTCGACCTCGGCGACCCGGACCGTCGCACGGCCCTGCACCGCTGGCTCAACTCCTGGGGGTGCAGGCTCCCTTACCCGAGGGAGGACGAACCGTACCCGCTCGGGGAGGGCCTGGCCGCCTGGACGGACAGGCACCCCCTCCCCGACACACCGCTCGCCGGACTGACCGACCCCGAGATCGACACCGTGGCCACCGCGTACGGGGAACTCGCGCGGCTTCCGGTCAGGTTCCCTCCGCGGCCCCGGTCCCTCGGCCCGACGGCCGCCGCGAAGGCGCTCTACGCGCTGCGCCCGCACACCGTCATGCCGTGGGACGCGGCCATCGCCGGCGAGCTGTACGGGGCCCGGGACGGCGCCGCCTTCGCCCGCCACCTGCGCACCGGCAGGGCCTGGGCCCGGGCCGTCCTCGCCGAGAGCGGACTGAGCGCCGACGCGCTCGTCGCCGACCTCGGCCGGCCCGCCGTCACCCTTCCCAAGGTCCTCGACGAACACCTGTACGTGACCATCACCCGCCGCACGGCCGGCTGACCGCACGCCCGAGTCGTCCGAATACCGCCCCTGTTACGAACCCCCGTGCAACGATCCGTCGCGATCGTCACCGAACCGCGGCACAGAGCCGTGCCGACCACGAAAGGCACCAAAAGCCATGACAGTTGACCAGAGCACCAAGGACAAGGCACAGCGGCTGCGCGCGCTCGGCTCCGAGTCCGTCCTCGTGCTGCCCAACGCCTGGGACGCGGGCAGCGCCGCCGTGATGGCCGCCGCCGGCGCCCAGGCGATCGCCACGACCAGCGGTGGTGCCGCCTGGTCCCTCGGCAAGGGTGACGGCGAGCAGGCCGACCGGGACGAGATGCTCGCGGCCGCCGCGCGTATCGCCGCCGTGGTCGACGTCCCGGTGACCGTGGACATCGAGGGCGGCTACGGCGCGGCCCCGGACGAGGTCGCGAAGACGGTCACGGCGGTGGTCGCCGCCGGAGCGGTGGGCATCAACCTGGAGGACTCCAAGGCCCCCGGCGGCCCGTTGTTCACGCCCGAGGAGCAGGCGGAGCGCATCGCGGCGGCGCGCGCCGCCGCGACCGCGGCCGGGCTGCCCGAGCTGGTGATCAACGCCCGTACGGACGTGTACCTGTTCGGTGTCGGCGAGGAGTCCGGCCGCCTGGAGGACGTGCTGACCCGGGCCGCCGCCTACGAGCGGGCGGGGGCGGACGGCATCTTCGTACCCGGCCTGCTGGACCTGGCCGTCCTCGGCGAGCTGACCGGCCGCTCCCCGCTGCCGGTGAACGCCATGGCCGGTCCCGGCGGACCCGGCGTGGCCGAGCTGGCCAAGGCCGGGGTGCGCCGGGTCAGCGTCGGCACCGCGGTCGCCCAGGCCGCGTACACGGCGGCCCGCCGCGCCACCCTGGAACTCCTCGGCTCCGGCAGCTACGAGGAACTGGCCGACTCGCTGGACTTCTTCCAGATGAACGGCCTCTTCAGCGGCTGAGCACGGCGAGGGGGCCGGTGCCGGCCGCACCGGCCCCCTCCCGCGCGCGGCCGCTCAGCCCCTGCGTGTCCAGCGCGCGACGACCTGGTCCAGCACGTCGAGCGGCAGCGCGCCGCCGCCGAGCACCAGGTCGTGGAAGGCGCGGATGTCGAAGGCCGGCCCCAGCTCCCGGGCCGCACGCGTGCGCAACCGCTGGATCTCCAGCCGGCCGGTCATGTACGACAGAGCCTGACCCGGCCACTCGATGTAGCGGTCGGTCTCGTTCTGGATCTCCACCTCGGACAGGACCGTGTGCTCCCGCAAGTACGCCACCGCCTGGTCGCGGGTCCAGCCGAAGTGGTGCAGCCCGGTGTCGACGACCAGCCGGGCGGCCCGCAGCGAGTCCATCGCCAGCATCCCCAGCCGGGCCAACGGGCCCGAGTACAGCCCCATCTCGTCGGCGAGCCGCTCCGCGTACAGCCCCCAGCCCTCGATGTAGGCGTTGATCCAGGCGATCCGGCGCAGCCGTGGCAGCCCGGTCAGCTCCTGGGCGAGGGAGAGCTGGACGTGGTGGCCGGGCACGGCCTCGTGGAAGGCGGTGGCCTCGGCGAGCACCCGCGAACGCTCCGTCGCCCGCTCGGTGTTGGCGTGGTACGTTCCCGGCCGCGAACCGTCCAGCGCGGCCGGCATGTACCAGGCCAGGGGCGCGCCCGGCGCCTGGGTGCCCTCCAGCGCGCAGGGCAGGGCGGGCAGCCGCCCGAAGCGCCGGGGAGCGGCCAGCTCGGCCCGGGCGATCGCCGTACGGGCGGCCGCGAGCATCTCCCGCGCGCCGCTCCACCGCAGCCGGGTGTCCGTGCGCAGCCGCTCCCGCACCTCGCCGGAGGTCGGCGTACCGCCGAAGGCCTGTGCTCCGGCGGGCACGTACTCCCGCTCGATGTGGGCGAGCAGCTCCACCCCGGTGTCGTGCAGCTCCTTGGGCGAGCGGCCGGTGGTGGTGTGGACGCGGGCCAGGGTGGCGTAGTGCTCCTCCCCGTCGGGCAGGTGGCACAGTCCCGGGCGCTCCGGGGACCGCCCCCGCGCGGCGAGATCCGTGCGCAGCGCTTCGCGGTAGGCGGCGAAGGCCGGGCGCACCCGCTCGTCGACCAGCCGGTCCCGTTCGGCGTGGTGACGTGTGCGCAGGGGCACCGCGCGCAGCGGATCCCCGGCGGGGTCGGCGAGGTAGGCGTCGAGCCGGGCCATCGCCGTGCGGACCCGTTCGGCGACGGGCAGCCGTCCCGCCCGCACGCCCTCGCGGTGCCGCTCGGCCGCCTCCGCCAGGTACTCGGGCACCGCCGCGAGCCGTTCCAGATGACCGCGTTCCTGTTCCTCGTCCGCCGGACGCACCGCGGGCAGGGAGCCGAGCAGACGGCCGAGGGGGGAGTTCTGGTAGTCGGCGACGGTGTGCTCGATCAGCCGTGCCCCCAGCCGGTCGGCGACCGCCCGCGCCTGCTGCACCACCACGGCCCGGGTCACCTCCTCGGCGGCGTCCGCGACCGGTGCGCGGGCGGCCCGCGCGGCGAGCCGCGCCGCCTGACCGGCCAGGTCCTCCTGCGCCTGCCGCGACGGGTCGGCGAGCCGTCCGAGCGTCTCCGGGCACCCTTCGAGCGCGTCGTCCAGCGGGTCCTCGGCGGCGATCAGGCCGACGGCCTCCTCGGCGAGGCCGGCGACGGGCGTGGCTGTGGTCATGCTGAGGTCTCCTGTTTCCTGGCTGGGAAGGGTCCTGCCGTTTCCGGCGCGGGGTGATCGCCGCGCGGCCGGTGCCACGCGGGCTCCGGGCCGTCCGCCGCCGGAGCCGCCCGGGTCAGCGCGAACTGCCGCACCAACGGCGGCAGTCCGTACTGCCCGGGTACGTCGGTGCGCTCCAGCAGTCCGCTGTCGACCACGGCTTCGAGGACGTCCTCCACCGGCTCCACCGGCTCCCTGTGCTCCACCGGCTCCTTTGACGCCTGCGACGGCTCCGGTGAGCGTGCGAGGGCGTGGGCCGACATCCGGGTCACCCCGTCCACGGAAGGAGTCGCCCTCGTCGCCGCGAACGCGCGCAGCAGGAGCCGGGCCCGGGGCGTGAGGCGGCGGTAGGCGTCCTCGTAGCGTTCGGTGAGGCTCTCGTCACCCGCCCGCAGTCGGCAGGACAGCCCGTCGGCGCCGAGGAGTTCGGCGACCGCCTCGGCGAGGAAGGCCTCCGGGCGCGCGGCCAGCCGCCGGCCGGCGAGGGTGAGGGCGAGCGGCAGGTCGCCGCACGCCTCAGCGAGCAGCAGACCGGCCCGCGGGGCGCCGGCCAGCCGTTGCGCGCCGAGGATCCCCGCGAGCAGTGCCATCGACTCGTCCCGGCCGAGGACGGGCAGCGCCAGCCGCCGTACCCCGTCCAGGCCGAGCAGCCGGGACCGCGCGGTGACCACGACCCTGCTGTGGGGCGTGGCCACGAGCAGGTCGCGCACCTGGCGTTCCTGGAGCGCGCCGTCGAGCACGACCAGCAGGCGCCGCTCGTACAGCACCGAGCGGTACAGCCCGATGCGCTGCGCGGGATCGTCCGGGATGAGTTCGGGCGCGATGCCGAGGGACCGCAGCATCCCGCCCGCGATGCCCGGCGCGTCCTTGCGCCCGTCGGCGGCCGCGCCGAGGCCGACGTACACCTGCCCGTCCGGCAGGTCCGCGGCCAGCTCGTGCGCCAGCCGCAGCGCCAGCGCGGACTTGCCCACCCCGGTCTGTCCATGGATGACCAGCGGCGGGACGGGCCCGGTACCCGGCGCCGTCAGCACACGTGCCTCACCCAGCTCCCGGGCCCGGCCGGCCAGCGGACGCGCTTCCATCGGGAGCTGGGCCGGTACGGGCAGCAGTGCCCGTACCGCGGCGGCCCGCAGCCGCGGCTCCGGCGCCTGCTGCGCCGGCTTGACGGCCGGCCCGGACCCGTCGCCCGCGCGGCCCGCCGCCGCACGCCAGCGCTGCTCCCAGACCGCCCGGTCCCCGCCGCACGCCTCGGCGAAAGCGAGGGCCACCTGGAGGGTGGGCAACCGGTGACCGGCCGCGGCGTCCGAGAGCACCGAGGCCGAGAACAGCGCGCGCCTCGCCAGCTCCCGGTAACTGGGGGAGCCCGCCGCGGCCCGGAGCCGGCGCAGCTCCAGGGCGAAGGCGGTGGCCGGTCCGGCGTCCTGCGCCAGCGGTTTCTCCGGTCTGCCCACGCTCATGCTCCTTGCGATGGTCGGGGGCGGTGTGCCACGGGTTCGCCGCGGGCCTACGCCCTTCCTGCCTGCCCAGGCAGGGTCCGGCCGGCCGTTCCCGATCCCTTCCCCGAGCGGTACCTGCCGGTCCCGAAGCCGATCGGGCGGGCCGGCCGCCGGGTCCGCGGTCACGCTCCACCCCCGGGCCGGGGCGGGTCCGGCCGCCGCGACGGCCCGGCCGGACGGCCGCCGCACGACACGGGGTCTTCGCGCCGCCAGGCGCTATGCTTCCGTGGGTTTGGGGGCCGCCGGGTGAACCGGGGGCACGGGGGGTGGGGAGCCGATGGCGGCCGAGCGTGTGCGAAACGGCGTGACGAACGCCGTGGGCGGTGCGGTTGCCGGGTCCCGACGAGTCCTGCCGGTGCGCGGCGCCTGTCGGGCGCGGAGCCGGGCCGGTACCCGCCGGCATCGAGCGAGGACGGCGCACGGCCCGTCCTCTGTGCCGACCGGTCCGCCGGAGGACCGGTCGGGCGGAGTCCGCCAGTGCCCCGGCGGTGCCCTCCGCGAGCGCGTTCCGGCGCTGCCGGAGGCCGCGCGCCCGGTTGCGGTTCCCCGGCCGGCCGAGCCGGCCCGGGAGGACGAAGTCAAGGGGGAGTGGCTTGCTGGGACAACATGCCGAAGACAGGCTGCGTTTCAACGTTCTGGGGCCGCTGGAGGTCTGGGCGGGGGAGACCCGGCTGCGACTCGGCGGACTGGTCCAGGAGCGGGTGCTCGCCACCCTGCTGCTCGAGCCGGGCAGACTCGTTCCCGTCTCCCGGCTCGTGGAGGCGGCGTGGGAGGAGGAACCCCCGGCCACCGCGTCCCACCAGGTCCGCAAGGCGGTGGCCGACCTGCGCCGCCGCATACCCGGCGGAAGCCAGGTCGTCCTCACCGACGGCCCCGGCTACCGCGTCACCGTCCTTGAGGACCAGCTCGACCTGACCGAGTTCACCGCCCAGGTCCGCCGGGCCAGGGCCGCGGCCGAACAGGCCGACCCGGCCCGAGCGGCCGAGGCACTGCGGACGGCCCTGGAGCTGTGGCGCGGACCCGTCCTCTCCGACGTCGCCGGCCCGGTGATCGCCGCGGCCGCCGCCGCGCTGGACGAGCGCCGCCTCGCCGCCGCGGAGCAGCTCTTCGAGCTGTGCTTGGGCCTCGGCCAGGCCGCCGAACTCGTCGCCGACCTGCGCGACCTGACAGCGCGGTACCCGCTGCGGGAGAACCTGCGCCGCCAGCTCATGCTCGCCCTGTACCGCTCCAGCCGGCAGGCGGAGGCACTGGAGGAGTACGGCCGGGTCCGGGACCTGCTGGTGGAGGAGCTGGGCATCGATCCGAGCCAGCAACTCACCCACGTCTACGAGGGGATCCTGCGGGAGAGCCCCGAGCTGGCCGCCCCGGTGCCACTCCCGTCCCCCGCACCGGCGGCACCGGTGCCGGCCCAGGCACCGTGCACCCTGCCCTACGACCTGGCCGACTTCTCCGGCCGCGACCGTGAACAGCGCGAGCTGCTCGACTGCGCACAGCGGTCCGTCACCTGCGCTCCCGGGATCGTCGCCGTCGACGGCATGGGCGGCTGCGGCAAGACGGCTCTGGCCGTCCGCGTCGCGCACCGACTGGCCGACGCGTACCCCGATGGCCAGCTGTACATCAACCTGCGCGGCTACACCCCGGGTGAGCAGCCGGTGACCTCGGCGGCAGCGCTCGCCACCCTGCTGCGCGCGCTCGGCATCCCCGGCGACCAGATCCCCGACGACCTGGAGGGCCGAACCGCCGCCTGGCGGGCCGCGCTGATGGGCCGGCGGCTGCTCCTGCTGCTCGACAACGCGGTCGACGCGGCCGAGGTCCGCCTCCTCATGCCCCCGTCCCCGGGCTGCCTGGTACTGGTGACGAGCCGCAGCCGGCTGCTGGACCTCGACGGGGCGCACTGGACCTCACTCGACGTCATGTCCAGCGACGACAGCGTGCTGCTGGTGTCGAAGACCCTCGGCGCCGAGCGGGTCGCGGCGGAACCCGAGGCGTCGGCCGAGCTGGCCCGGCTCTGCGGCCACCTGCCGCTCGCTCTCAGGATCGCCACCGCCCGGCTGCGCAACCGACCGCGCTGGACGGTCGGTTACCTGGTGGACCGCCTGTGCGACGAGACGCGCCGGCTCGACGAACTGAGCCTGGGCGAGCGGAGCGTGGCGGCCACCCTGCGCCTGTCGTACCAGACGATGACGGCGGAATCCCGCGTCGCCTTCCGGCTGCTGGCGCTGCACCCCGGCTCCGACATCGACGTCCACTCGGCCGCGACCCTCCTGGGCACGGACACCCGTGACGCCGAGGACATCCTCGAGCACATGCTCGACGTCCACCTGCTCCAGCAGCCGGACGTGGGCCTGTACGCCTTCCACGACCTCGTACGCAGCTTCGCGCTCAGCCTGCGCGGGCAGGCCACGGAACAGGAGGACCACGCCGCGGTCGGGCGGCTGCTCGACTACTACCTCACGGCCACCGAGCAGGCCTGCGACGTCCTCTTCCCCGGGCGGCGCCGCCGTACGACCGGTCTGCCGGCCACCGGGGCGGAGCTGCCGGACCTGGGCGACGCCCACCGGGCCCTGACCTGGTTCACGCGGGAACACACCGCGCTCAGCGGCGCCGTCGCACTGGCCCGGACGCTCGGCCACGACCGCCACGCGGTGTGGCTGACCCGCGACGTGGTCTTCTACCTCAACGCCCGCGGTCACATCAGCGAGTTCCGCGACCTGAGCCGCAGCGCGGTCGATGTCGCCCGCCGGCTCGGCGATCTGGTACTGCTCGCCGTGAGCCTGTCGAACCTGGGCGTCGCCTGCTGGAAGCTGGGCCGCTTCGAGGAGGGCGTCGAAGTGGCCCGGGAAGCCCTGGAGGTGGCCACCGAGCTGGGCGACCGGGACACCGAAGCCCACTCCGAGTCCACCCTCGGCCTGCTCAACAGCGTGCTCGGCCGCTTCGACCAGGCCCTGCCGCACCTGGTCCGGGCCGTCGACCTCGGCCGGGAGCTGGGGAACGCCCGCTCGGAGTCCGAGAGCCTGACCATTCTCAGCACCCTGTACGAGCAGTGGGGCCGGTACCCGGAGGCGGTGCAGGCGGCACGGCGGGCCGTCGAACTCGACCGGCGACTCGGCAACCGCGAGAACGAGATCGTGTCCGTCACCGACCTCGCCCTCGCACTGCTGGGCCTCAAGGAGTACACCGACGCCCAGCAGTGCCTGGAACGAGCCCGCCGCATCAGCGACCAGACCCACGACCCCGGCAACGTCGGCGTGCTGCTCGCCCTGTCGGCCGACGTCCAGCACCGCCTGGGCGACACGGCCGACGCCGCGCGCCTCGCGGACCACGCCCTGGAACTCGTCCGGTCGAGCGTGGTGCCGATCCGGCAGGTGAAGACCGAGAACATACTCGGCCGGCTGTGCACCCGGCAGGGCGATCCCGCCGGGGCGCTCCAGCTGCACACGAGCGCTCTGAAGACCGCTTCGAGCATCGGCTACCGGATCGAGGAGGCCCACGCCCTGGCCGGTCTGGCCCGGGCCTGCGAGGCGCTCGGCGACCACGCGACGGCCCGGCAGCACGCCGGGGCCGCCGCCGGGCTCTTCGACACGATGGGCGTACCCGAGATCGGCCGGAGCCGCTGAGGAGCCGTGGCGCGGCTCCCGCACCGGGCCGTCCCGGACGGCAGGCGGTGGTCAGCCGGCGGAGGACGCGGTGATGACGGTCGGGCCCTGGTTCTCGGCCGTCACATGGTGCCCGGCGGGCCGGTCGGCCGCGGCGTTCTGCTGGGCCACCGCCCCCAGCCCGAACGCCAGCGCCATCGCGACCGTCCCGAACAGACCCGCCAGCTTGTTGCGCATCGTCTTCTTCCCCCTCGTGATGTCCCGTTCTCGACATCACCGATGCTGCTGGGGGCCGTTCCCGGAGCGTTCCCCCCGCGATACCGGGACCCGTGACTCCACGGGAACGGCTCGTCCGCCCGCCCGCCCGGCTACGGTTTCGGCGGGGCGGGGACCAGCCCGGTGCACGCCACGACCCGCGGGCCCTCCGCGCGCAGGACCACCGATGTGCGGACCGTCCCCGAGCTGTGTCCGGCCATGTCCAGCAGGGCCCGCACCACCGACCGGAGTTCCACCTGTTCGTCCGGGGTGGCCCGCGACGGCTCCGAACTGCCGCGCCGCCGGGCATCCACCGCGACGACCTGGTGCATGCCGCTCTCGGTGACCGTGGTGATCAGGAACTCGGTGTCCTCCGGAAGTGCCCTCGTTCCCCGGGGCCCCAGGCTGCCGACGCGGGCGAGTTCCTGGTTGATGCGGTGCAGGACCGACTCGTCGGCCGGGCTGTGCTCCGGACGCTTCACGGCATCCTCCTTCTGCAGACGTGTGTCCCGGTCACGATTCCGGCACCCGGCCCTGTTCACCTCCCGCCGCGTTCCCGTCCGGGTCCCGTTCCCTCCCGGAACCGGGGCGACCCGCGTGGTACCTCGGCCGAGCCGCCTCACCGAGCAGGGGACGGGACCGGGTACGGCGCCGGTTCCGTCACCCAGCCCGCCGCCAGCACCAGGCGGGACTCGCGGTCGGTGGCGAGGAAGGCGAAGGGACGGTCGAAGGTGACGCGGACGACCGTCGTCTCGTAGCGGTACTGCGGGACCCCGCCGGCCGGCGCCGGCATGACCGCCGTCACCGCCGCCGCCCGGAAGCCGAGCGCCCCGAACTGGGCCACGGCCGACTGGCGGGCCTCTCCGACGGCCAACGGGTAGGGGCTCACGCCCGGGAAGTGACCGGCCTCGGTGTCTGTCGCCGCGGTGAGGCCGAACAGGCCCGGTGCGGCGAGCAGATCGTGGTCGGCCCGTACCTCGTACGCCACCGTCGTCACGTCCAGCGTCGTCGGCTGCGGCGCGGTGGCGGGCTGCTGCTCCACGTGCAGGCCGGGGCCGACATGCCCGTGCGGCAGCGCGCCACCCCCGGTCAGCGACAGGCCGCGCTCCACGACCCCCACCCCGGCCGCCAGCACCTGACCCGGCGTCATCCTCTCCTCGCCCAGCACCAGATGGACGTCGACGCCGTTGTCCCCGGGCACCGTCAGCGCGGTGACGAAACCGTCCGGCGTACCCGTCACCCCCACCCGGTCCGGCCGCACGCTGCGCCGGTGCAGGCCGCGCAGGGTACGGCCCTGCCAGGGGCCGGAGCCGGGCCGCAGCGGCAGCTCCGTGAACGGCTGCCGCCAGTCCGTGCGCAGCGCGAGGGCGGTGGCCAGCACCATCCGCGCCTCCCGGGTCAGCGTCACCGGCATGCGCTCGACCAGCCCGCCGGTCCGCTCGGAAGCCCAGGCGTCCAGCCGCTCCTGCGCGGTGACGAGGTCGTCCCCGAAGACCCCGTGGGTCCCGGCGGGCAGCCCCGCCCGCCACTCCTCCCGCAGGGCCAGCCCCTGGTGCGTCCACAGGCCGAGCGCCGCGTCCAGACCGGCGACCCCCGCCAGCCCGGCCAGCAACTCCCGTGCGGCTCCGGCCGCCTGCTCGGCGGGCACGCCCAGCGCGCCGGCCAGTTCCGCACGCGCCGGGCCCGCGGCGCCGTCGGCCAGGAAGGCCAGCAGCGGCCACACACCCGGCGCCGAGAACACCGTGCCCTCGCCGCTCAGGACCTGCGCCCACCGGGCCGTCAGCCCGTTCACACGCCGGACGGTCTCCCCGGTCACCGTGCTCGTCCCCACCCGCATTCCGCCCCCGTTCCCCGCACGCTTACCATGCGGCCAGTCGTACGTATGTCCAGCCGCCGGCCGGCCGCCGGTCCCCTGTGCCGCCGCCGCCCGATCCAGGAGCACGGTACCGGTGTCCTTGCCCCCGCCTTCCGGCCCCCATCAGCCGCGAGAGCCGTTCCAGCCACCCCGGCCGCGGCCGCAGGAGCCGTACGGCCCGCCGCCGTACCCCCAACAGCTGGGCGGCTCACCGGGGTTGCCCGCCTACCAGCCGTGGTCGCAGGGCTACCACCCCTACAACCACCCGGCGCCGGTCAACGGCCTCGCCATCGCCTCCCTGGTGCTCGGGGTGCTGTGCTGCCTGCCCGGCGTGGGGCTGGTGCTGGGGCTGGTCGGGCTGCGCCAGATCCGCCGGCGCGGCGAACGCGGCACGGGGCTGGCCGTGGGCGGCGCGGTGCTGTCCGGGGTCGGGCTCGTGCTGTGGGCGCTGCTGCTCGCGACGGGCGGCGCGTCGGCGCTGTGGCACGGGTTCTCGGACGGCGTACGCGGGGGCAGGACCCTCTCGCTGGCCGAGGGCGAGTGCTTCGACACGCCGGGGGGCGCGCTGAGCGGTGACACGTACGACGTGGACAAGGTTTCGTGCGCCGGCGCGCACGACGGCGAGGTGTTCGCGACCGCCACGCTCCCCGGCGGCTCCTACCCCGGGGACGACGCGGTCGGCGACACCGCCGACGAGCGCTGCTGGAGCCTCCGGGACGGCTACGCGATGGACGGCTGGGCGGTCCCGCAGGACGTCGACGTGTACTACCTGACGCCGACCGAGGAGAGCTGGGCCGCCGGGGACCGCGAGATCACCTGCGTGTTCGGCAACACCACCGAGGGCAAGGACCTGACCGGGTCGCTGCGCAACGACGAGACCGTCCTCGACGCCGACCAGGTCGCCTACCTGAAGGCCGCTCACGTCCTCAACGCCGCCCTGGACACCGCTCCTGACGAGGAGTACGTCGAGGACGACCTGCCGGGGCACAAGGCGTGGGCGGGCCGGGTGTCGGCCGCGCTGGGCGAACAGGCCCGGATGCTGCGCGCCCGCGACTGGCCCGCCGGCGCCCGCGGGCCCGTGGCCGCGCTCGCCGCCGACCTGGACAAGGCGCGCGCGGAGTGGGCGAAGGCCGCGAAGGCCGGGGACGCGGACGCCTTCTACGAGCACTACGACGCCGGCTTCGACCTCATCGACCCGTCCCGGGGGGTCGCCGCGCGGGGTGCCCTGGGGCTCACCACGACCGTGCCGACGGGGGAGGACGGATCCGAGGCGAGCATCCAGGTGTGAGGGCGCGCCTATACGGGGCAGAAAGCGCCTGGGTAAAGCCCTCCCCGGGCTTTTGTCATCACATCGAGTGATTCTCTGGCCTTTGCTTGCACGGCTCAACCCAGGGTTGCCAGGCTGTTGCTGTCTGTACAACCTGATGGGAGCGGCCAGTGACTTTCGGTGAGCAGCCGGCGTACCTGCGTGTCGCGGGTGATCTCCGCAAGAAGATCGTCGACGGTTCACTGCCGCCCCACACCCGTCTGCCCTCCCAGGCCCGTATCCGCGAGGAGTACGGCGTCTCGGACACGGTCGCGCTGGAGGCCCGCAAGGTGCTGATGGCCGAGGGGCTGGTGGAGGGCCGCTCCGGCTCGGGGACGTACGTGCGCGAGCGGCCCGTGCCCCGGCGGGTCGCCCGCTCCGGATACCGCCCGGCCGGCGGCGCCACCCCGTTCCGGCAGGAGCAGGCCGACGCCTCGGTGCGCGGTACCTGGGAGTCCAGCAGCGAGCAGACCGAGGCCGGCGCGGCCATCGCCGAGCGGCTCGCGATCCAAGCCGGCGACCGGGTCATGCGCACCAAGTACCTCTTCCGGGACGGCGGCGAGCCGATGATGCTCTCCACCTCCTGGGAACCCCTCGCCGTCACCGGCCGCACCCCGGTGATGCTGCCCGAGGAGGGGCCGCTCGGCGGGATGGGCGTGGTCGAGCGGATGCGGGCCATCGACGTCATCGTGGACAACGTCACCGAGGAGGTCGGCGCCCGCCCCGGCCTCGCCGAGGAACTGCATCTGCTCGGCGGTGTCCCCGGGCACGTGGTCCTCGTCGTCCAGCGCACCTACTTCGCCTCCGGCCGCCCGGTCGAGACGGCCGACGTGGTCATCCCGGCCGACCGCTACCGGGTCGCCTACCACCTGCCCGTCAAATGACCACCCCGCCCGGGCGGTCGGTCCGCGCGTCCCTCGGCGTGAGGTAGCGCACACCCCGACGCGCCGCCCGGGCGGTCACCGGCGTCGTCCCGCCCCCGCCGGCGCCGCGCGAGCGGCAGCGATCCGGCCGTTTTGGCAGGTGGCCGGGGGTGCCTTCGGAGTGCCTCCGACCCGGGGCAGCAGCACTTCCGGCGGCGCATTCGCTCCCGTGCGCCCCCGGCGTTCTGGCTCGATGCGTACCTCTTTGTGAAAAGCCGTATTCGCAGCGTGAAGGTTGGGCGTACGCTCGGGCATATGCGGATTGCGGTTTCCTTATACGGGGCCCGGCGGGGGAC
Source organism: Streptomyces flaveolus (assembly GCF_000716535.1). Taxonomy (GTDB): domain Bacteria; phylum Actinomycetota; class Actinomycetes; order Streptomycetales; family Streptomycetaceae; genus Streptomyces; species Streptomyces flaveolus_A. The sequence continues at coordinate 59,646 of NZ_JNWV01000037.1, forward strand.
CGGGCCCGGGGGAAGGCGGGGCGGTGCGAGAAGGAACGCGGGCGGTGGGGGCCATGAGTGAGGGCACGGTGTCCCTGCCCTGGATCGTGATACGGCAGGACGACAACGGCAATCGCTACCGCGTCGGCCGGTACGCGACCCGCGCGGAGGCCCAGAAGATCGCCGACAGCCTCGATGACCGGGGGCACAAACAGCTCTACTGGGTCGAGCGCATCGGCCAGAACGGGGACGGCACGCAGAACTGACCGGTCGCGTGCTTTTGTAGGCTCCGCTCCATGACGCGTACGACGCCCGAGGCGGAACGGATCGTGGTGGTGGGGGCCGCCCTGCTCGACGGCGGCAGGCTGCTGGCCGCGCGCCGCAGCGCGCCCGCCGACCTGGCCGGGCGCTGGGAGCTGCCCGGCGGCAAGGTCGAGGCGGGGGAGCGGCCCGAGGACGCGCTGGTGCGTGAACTGCGCGAGGAACTGGGCGTCGACGCCGAGCCGGTCGACCGCGTGCCCGGCGAGTGGCCGCTGCGGGCGCCGTACGTCCTCCACGTGTGGACCGTCCGCCTGCGCCCCGGCTCGCCCCTGCCCCGGCCCCTCCAGGACCACGACGAGCTGCGCTGGCTGACGCCTGACCGCATCTGGGAGGTCGACTGGCTCGACCAGGACGTCCCGGCGGTCCGGGAGGTGGCGCCCACGATCGGGCGAGGAGTGTAGGCGCACGGCCCCGGAGCGGAGCGCGCCCGCTCGTGCCACCGTGCGCCGTCTCGCGCGGTACTGCCACCCGGATATCGGGTATGTGCCCATTAACCCCATGAAACCGGACATGGGTGGGCTCGCTGGCCTGGGAAGTGATCGGCGTGATCGACACCGATGGCGACTGCGCCGAGTGGACGTTTCCCGCGGAACCGGGCGCCGTGCGCAGGGCCCGCGCGGCGGTCCGCTCCCAGTTGCACGGCTGGCACCTGGACTGCGTCGCCGACCTCGCCGCGCTGCTGGTCAGCGAGCTGGTCACCAACTCGCTGCGGCATGCCACCGGCCCCATCGGCGTACGGCTCGTCCGGCCCACCGGGCTCGACGGCACGCTGCGCGTGGAAGTCTCCGACCCGCTCCCCGACCTGCCGCGCGAACGCGTCGCCCACCCCGAGGACGAGAGCGGACGCGGCCTTCAGCTGGTCGCCGGCTCCTCGCTCAACTGGGGCACCCGGCCCGGCGCGGGCGGAAAGACGGTCTGGTTCGAACTGGCGGTGCCCGGGTGACGGCACAGCACGCGCAGGGGCACAGGGGCGTACAGCCGACGGCGTGCCGTCCATCGTGCGCGCCGGGGGCGTACGTGGTCCCGCGATACGTGATTCGGCGCTGTGTTCCCTGGTTAGAAGAGTGGAAGTGTTGTCACGGACCGGTCTGAAAAGCACCTGGACCGAGCTGTGATCGTGAACACCGTGTCGTGCGGCGCCGTAGTGCTGGATACTGCGGGCAGCCGCCCCCGGTGACCGGTGCCGGACGCGGTGAGCTGGAGGGGACGGTTCGCGTGAGCGAGATACCAGCGAAGGCCACGGAGTCCGAGGACCCGTCGGACGGCGCGAGGAGGCAGGCCGCGGAGGCTGGTGCGGCACCCGGTGACGCCATGTGGCAGAGCAGTCCGCCTGGTTCCATCTACGACTACATCAAGGTCGCGTCCTTCTCCATCAGTCCCGGCGGGCTGGTCGACCAGTGGAGCCTGCGCGCCGAGCAGCTCTTCGGCATCCCCGCCGCACGCGCCGTCGGCATGGACCCCATAGAGGCCTTCATCGATCCCGACCTGCGCGAGCGCGGCCAGCGGAAGATGGCCGAAATCCTCGACGGCCGCGAATGGACTGGAGTCGTACCGTTCCGGATGCCGGACCGGCCGGACGGCACGCGCGGCGAGGAGGGCCTGGCCGAGGTGTACGTCATGCCGACGCGCACCGCCGAGGGCGACAAGGCCGCCGTGTGCATCGTCGTGGACGTCCGCACACTGCGCAGCATCGAGACCGACCTCGCCGCCTCGCAGTCGATTTTCGGTCAATCCCCTTTCGGATTCCTGCTCATCGACCCGGACCTGCGGGTGCGCCGGGCCAACATGCGGTTCGCCTCCATCTTCGGCGGCACCCCGGACGACCACCGGGGCAAGGGAGTTCACGACTATCTGCCGCGCGGCGAGGCCGAGCGCGTCTCGGCCACGCTGCGACGGGTGCTGGAGAGCGGCGAGTCCATCACCGACATGCACGTCACCGGCTTCGTCCCGGGCTCCGAGGAACGCCGGCACTGGTCGGTCAACCTCTACCGCGTGCACAGCGGCAGCGGCCGGCCCATCGGCATCGCCTGGCTCGGCACCGACATCACCTCCCGCCGCGCCGCCGCCCGCGAGGCCGCCGCCGCCCGGCGCAACCTCGCCCTGCTCAACGAGGCCGGCGCCCGCATAGGGAACTCCCTCGACCTGGAGACCACGGCCCGCGAACTCCTCGACGTCGTCGTCCCCGGCTTCTGCGACCTCGCCACCGTCGACCTCTACCAGGGCCTGCTGGCCGGCGACGAGGCCCCGCCCGGACTCGCCGACGGCAGCGCCGAACTGCGTCGCGTCGCCTTCGCCAGCGCCGTCTCCGGCGCGCCCTTCGGCAGCTCCGGGAAGGCCGTCGAGGTCGGCGCGGTCCACCACTTCCCGTTCAGCTCGCCCTGCGCGGACGCCCTGCGCACCGCCCGCCCGCGGCACGTGCCCCCCGAGGAGGGCGGACTCGTGCAGTCCACGCTGGCCGTGCCGATGGTCGCCCACGACACCGTCGTGGGACTCGCGCAGTTCGCCCGGACGAAGGGCAGCGAGCCGTTCGGCGACCGCGACCGGGACCTCGCGGTCGAACTGGCCGCGCGGGCCGCCGTCTGCATCGACAACGCGCGCCTGTACCGCCGGGAGCACGAACGGGCGTTGATACTGCAACGCTCCCTGCTCCCGCCCGGCGACCCCGAGGCGTCGGGCCTGGACATCGCCTGCCGCTACCTGCCCGGCAACGCGGCGACGGAGGTCGGCGGCGACTGGTTCGACGTCATCGAACTCCCCGGCCACCGCACCGCCCTGGTGGTCGGGGACGTCATGGGCCGGGGCCTCAGGGCGGCGGTGGCGATGGGCGAACTCCGCACGGCCGTACGCACGCTGGCCCTGCTGGACCTGGAACCGGCGGAAGTGCTCTCGGCGTTGGACGAGATCGCGCGGGGCCTCGGCACGCCGGGCGGCGTCCAGCAGGCGACCCGTGCGGCCCGTCAGCCCCGGGACGCGGACCTCTCCGAGGTGTACCTCGCGACCTGCGTGTACGCCGTGTACGACTCCGTCACCAGACGCTGTACGTTCGCCAACGCCGGGCATCTGCCGCCGGTGCTGGTCGAGCCCGGTGAGGCGGCGCTGATGCTCGACGTGCCGCCCGGCATGCCGCTGGGCGTGGGCGGCGAGCCGTTCGAGGAGGTCGAGGTCGAACTCCCCGAGGGGGCGCTGCTCGCGCTCTACACGGACGGCCTGGTCGAATCGCGCGACCACCCGCTGGACGAGGGGCTCCAGGCCTTCGTCGGCGCGCTCACCGATCCCACCCAGCCGCTGGAGGACGTCTGCGACCACGTCCTCAACACCCTCGACACCCACCACGGCGAGGACGACATCGCCCTGCTGATGGCCCGGGTGCAGGGGCTGCCCGCCGAGTCCGTCGGCGACTGGACGCTGCCGCGCGAGCCGCGCAGTGTGGGCCGGGCCCGGGAGTACGCCCGCGGACAGCTGCTCTCCTGGGATCTGGAGCCGCTGGTCGACACGACGGAGCTGCTGGTCAGCGAGCTGGTGACGAACGCGCTGCGGTACGGCGAGGGGGACATCAGGCTACGGCTGCTGCTCGACCGCACGCTGGTCTGCGAGGTCTGGGACTCCGGCCTGGTCCAGCCCCGGCGCCGACGGGCCCGGGACACCGACGAGGGCGGACGGGGCCTGCAACTGGTCGGCCTGCTCAGCGCGGCCTGGGGCTCCCGGCGGACGCCTCGCGGCAAGACGGTCTGGTTCGAGCTGCCGTTGCCGGGAGGAGAGGGCAGCCTCACAGACCCGGCAGAGGCCCTGCTGAGCCTGTTCTGACCCCACTCGGGAGGCAGTCCGCCCCTGCCCCCGATTTCCGGAGGGCGCGTCGGGCCGCACCTACGTGTGCAGCCGGGAGCGGGTCCGCGGGCCGCCGAACGAGGGCGGGGGACCGCCGTCGGGGTCCTCGCCGAGGAGGACGCCGCCCAGGACCGCACCGGCGAGGCCGGCCGCGTCCCCCTCGGTGCCGTGGGCCCGGACATCCCGGTCGGCCAGTCTCCGCGCCTCCCCGGCCACGACGTCGGCCCACCCCACGTTGCCCGCGCCCAGCTCGCGCACCGCCTCCGCCAGCCGGGCCCGGGCCTCCGCGCCCACCGCCCCCCGGTGCACCCCGACGAACTCCTCCGCCCCGGCGACCGAACTCCGCGCCACGAGCAGCGCCGCCGTGTCCAGCACCCCCGACCGCGCCCCCGTCTGCCGCTCCACGGCCCGGGTGATCCGGCGCAGCGCGTCCAGCGGGTCGTACGCCCCACCGGTCAGCTCCTCGCGGACCGCCGCCAGCACTCCATCGGCGTGGGCGGGCCGACCCCCCGGCTCACCCGCCGCCGCGCCCCCTTCGGCCTGGGCCGGCCGGGCAGGCGGTTCACCTGAGGTCGGTGAGGCCTGGTCGGTCGCGCGCTGGGCCGTCGTCGGCGGGGTCTCCGGCTCTCCCGTCGTAGGCGAGGCGCGCCGGGCCGTCGCCGGGCCCCCTTCGGTCTGGGCCGACTGGGCAGGCGGTTCACCTGAGGTCGGTGAGGTCTGGTCGGTCGCGTGCTGGGCCGTCGTCGGCCGGGCTTCCGGCCCATCCAGCGTCGGCGAGGCGCGCCGGGCCGTCGCCAATTTCGACTCCGCGCCGGTCAGCGCCGCCGGTACCAGTCCGGCCGCCTCCCGCAGCTGGTCCGCGAGCCGCTCCACCCCGTCCACCAGCAGCCCCGCCTGGGCCACCGCGCCCTCGCCCGCGCGCAACTGCCACGCGGCCCGCCGTGTCTCGCCCACATCGGCGGCCTGCCGGGCCTCGTTCAGCCGTGCTCCGGCGAACACCAGGCGGTCCTTGGCCAGTTCGACGTACCCGGTGACGGACCCGGTGGCCGAGTGCGCGTACCGCTCCCGCAGCGCCGCCAGTGTCCGCTGCGCGGCCGTCGTCCGCGCCGCCAGCTCCCGGAACCGCTCCTCGGCCACGCCCAGCGCCGCGCGCACCCCCTCCTCGTCCCCCGTGAGTCCCCGCAACCGGTCCAGCGCCTCCGCCTCCGCGTCCAGCCGCCGCCCGGCCTCCGCGCAGCGTCCGATCACCCCGACCAGCGCCTGGCGCCGGGCGCCCGCCTCCTCCGGGACGCCCTCCTCGTACCGCCGCCAGATCGCGAACGCCGCCGACAGCTCGGTCTCGGCGGCTCGCAGCGCGTGCGTGAACGGCTCGGTCCGCTGCTCCCCGAACCGTTCCCGGACGAAGGACAGTTCCTCCCGGCTGGTCCGTACGCAGTCGTCGGCCAGCCGCAGTGCCGCCCGGGCCTGGCGTTCGGAGTCGGCCGGGGCGGGCAGGGGCGGGTGCGTCGAGACGATCCCCGGGGTCGTCCGGGTCCGGGCCCGGCGGGTGCGCCGCAGATAGCCGTATCCGGCCAGGGCGACGGCCGCGACCCCGGCGACGAGCGGCAGCACGAGGTCGGCGGTCGACGTGCCGCCCTGCTGCGGGGCGGCGGCGCTCGCCACCGTGCCGACGGGGGCCACGGGAACCGGATCACCGGCATGGACCGTCATCACCGGCAACATCAGCCACCCGGCTCCCACCAGGGCGCCCAGCACGGCATGCGCCACCCGCACCCGTATGTGTGCGGTGGCCCGCCGGGGCCGGCCCCGGATCAGGGAGGACGTCACATTTCGGAGCGTATGGGCAGGTAGACGGCTCCGCGAGCGGGATGGATACGGGTGGGGGACCAGGCGGACAGGGGGGCGCGATGGACGAGAACCGGACCGACGACATCCGGACCGAGGAAGAGGGGACCGACGAAGACCGGACCGACGACGCACGGGACGAGGAACGCGGTGCGGTGCACATACGTGAGAAAGAGGACCGCGCCGAGCGGCAACCCCCTCACCCGGGTGACCCCGCTGCCCAGCCGGCCCCCGGTCCCCGCCCCCGCAAACGCCGCCTCCTGCGGATCGCCGCCGCTCTCCTCGCCCTCCTCCTGCTCCCCCTCCTCACCGCCGAGACGGCCCTGCGCCTCAACTACACCGGCGATCCCGCCCCCGGCACCCGCACCCGGCACCGGGACGCCCTCTGGCTCGGGCACGCCTGGGTGGACGGGCGGAAGACCGACCGGGACGTCGAGGCCCTCGCCCGCCGCCTGAGGGGCACCGGGATCCGCGATCTGTACGTCCACGCGGGGCCGCTCGAACACGACGGGACCCTGCCGGCGTCGGCGTACCCGAAGGCCCGCCGGCTGATCGCGGCCGTACACCGGGAACTCCCCGGCGTCCGCGTCCAGGCCTGGCTCGGCGACAAACTGGCCACGGAGGGCCCGGACGGCCTGCGCCTGGAGCGCGCCGCGACCCGGGCGGCGATCGTCACCTCGGCCCGGCAGATCCTCGCCGCCGGCTTCGAGGGCACCCACTTCGACCTGGAACCGCTGCACTCCGGCGACCGCGACTACCTGTCCCTCCTCGACGACCTGCGCGCCCTCACCCACGCCCGGGGCGCCGTCCTCTCCGTCGCCGCCCACCAGATCGACCCGCTGCCCGCCTTCCACTCCTTCTGGGGCACGACCACCGGCCACCCCAAGTGGTGGTCGCAGGCGTACTTCGGGCAGGTGGCCCGCCGTGTGGACCAGATCGCCGTCATGTCGTACGACACCATGCAGCCGATGCAGAGCCTGTACGGCGGCTATGTGGCCCAGCAGACCAGCCTCGCCCTGGAGGTCACCCCCGAGAGCACCGACCTGCTGATGGGCCTGCCCTTCTACCACGAGAACCGGTTCGGCCACTGGGCGCACGCCGAGACCGTCCCGGCCGCCGTGCGCGGGGTCCGCCTCGGTCTGAGCCGCACGGACGCCGACCGCGCCCGCTTCGGCGTCGCCCTCTACGTGGACTTCGCGGCCACCGAGGCGGACTGGCGGGCGTACCGGGAGGGCTGGGTGGCTACGCCCCCGAGCGCCTCCTGATCTTCGAACCCAGCCAGACCAGCGGGTCGTACTTGCGGTCCACCGCGCGTTCCTTCAGCGGGATCAGGGCGTTGTCGGTGATCTTGATGCCCTCGGGGCAGACCTCCGTGCAGCACTTGGTGATGTTGCAGTAGCCGAGGCCGTGGTCGTCCTGGGCGGCGCGACCGCGGTCCAGGCCGGTCTCGGCCGCCGCGTCCAGCGGGTGCATGTCGAGCTCGGCGACGCGCATCAGGTAGCGCGGGCCGGCGAACGCCTGCTTGTTCTCCTCGTGGTCGCGCACCACGTGGCAGGTGTTCTGGCACAGGAAGCACTCGATGCACTTGCGGAACTCCTGCGGGCGGTCCACGTCCTCCTGGAACATGCGGTACTCGCCGGGGCCGAGTCCAGCGGGCGGCACGAAGGACGGGACCTCGCGCGCCTTCTGGTAGTTGAAGCCGACGTCCGTCACCAGGTCCCGGATCACCGGGAAGGCACGCAGCGGGGTGATCGTGATCGTCTCCGCGCGGTCGAAGACGGACATGCGGGTCATGCACAGCAGCCGGGGGCGGCCGTTGACCTCCGCCGAGCACGAACCGCACTTGCCCGCCTTGCAGTTCCAGCGCACGGCGAGGTCGGGCGCCTGGGTGGCCTGGAGGCGGTGGACGATGTCCAGGACCACCTCGCCGTCGTTCACCTCGACCGTGAAGTCCTCCAGGTTGCCGCCCTGTTCGTCGCCCCGCCACACCTGGAAGCGGGCTTCGTAGCTGCTCACTCGTACAGCTCCTCTTCGGCGAGGTACTTGACCAGCTCCTCCTTCTCGAAGAGGGCGAGCAGGTCCGGGCGGATGGGGTCGGTGGTCTCGCGGGTGAGGCGGATCTGGCCGCGGGCGGGGTCGGACGCCGCGAGGCCGCCCGTGGGGTCGGCGAGGGCGCACAGCAGGTTCACGTTGCGCCAGGCCCGGTCCATCCGGGGATGGTCCTCGCGGGTGTGCCCGCCGCGCGACTCGGTGCGCTCCAGCGCGGCCCGGGCCACGCACTCGCTGACCAGCAGCATGTTCCTGAGGTCCAGGGCGAGGTGCCAGCCGGGGTTGAACTGGCGGTGGCCCTCGACACCGGCCCGCCGGGCCCGCACCCGCAGCTCGGCGAGCTTGTGCAGGGCCTGCTCCATCTCGCCCTCGCGGCGGATGATGCCGACCAGGTCGTTCATCGCCTGCTGGAGTTCCTGGTGCAGGGTGTACGGGTTCTCCGGCGGCCCCGCCTCGCCCTCCGCCCCGGCGGAGAACGGCCGCAGCGCCTCCGCCGAAGCCGCGCCGATCTGGGCGTCGTCCACCGGCGGGCGCCGGTCGGCCGTCCCCTGCGCGTACTGCGCCGCGTGCCAGCCCGCCCGGCGTCCGAACACCAGCAGGTCGGACAGGGAGTTGCCGCCGAGCCGGTTGGAACCGTGCATGCCGCCGGCCACCTCACCGGCCGCGTACAGCCCCGGCACCCCGCGCGCCGCCGCCGTGTCGGAGTCGACCGCGATGCCGCCCATCACGTAGTGGCAGGTCGGCCCGACCTCCATGGCCTCGGCCGTGATGTCGACGTCCGCCAGCTCCTTGAACTGGTGGTACATGGACGGCAGCCGGCGCCGGATCACCTCGGCGGGCATCCGGGTCGACACGTCCAGGAAGACCCCGCCGTGCGGGGAGCCCCGGCCCGCCTTCACCTCGGCGTTGATCGCGCGGGCCACCTCGTCGCGGGGGAGGAGTTCGGGCGGCCGGCGGTTGTGGTCGGGGTCCTCGTACCACCGGTCGGCCTCGTCCTCCGACTCGGCGTACTTCTCCTTGAAGACGTCCGGGATGTAGTCGAACATGAACCGCTTGCCCTCGGAGTTCCGCAGCACCCCGCCGTCCCCGCGCACCGACTCGGTGACGAGGATGCCCTTCACCGACGGCGGCCAGACCATGCCGGTCGGGTGGAACTGGACGAACTCCATGTTGAGCAGCGGGGCGCCGGCCAGCAGCGCCAGCGCGTGGCCGTCGCCCGTGTACTCCCACGAGTTGGACGTGACCTTGAAGGACTTGCCGATGCCGCCGGTCGCGAGGACCACGGCCGGGGCCTGGAGGACGAAGAAGCGGCCGGTCTCACGGTCGTAGGCGAAGACGCCGCTCACGCGCGAGTCCGCGGCGTCGCCGCTGCCGGGCACGGTCTTCAGGATCCGGGTGACCGTGCACTCCTGGAAGACCTTCAGCCGGGACTCGTAGTCCCCGGTCTCCTTGAAGTCCTCCTGCTGGAGCGCGACGATCTTCTGCTGGAGCGTGCGGATCAGCTCCAGGCCCGTACGGTCGCCCACGTGGGCCAGGCGCGGGTACTCGTGCCCGCCGAAGTTCCGCTGCGAGATGCGGCCGTCCTTCGTACGGTCGAACAGCGCGCCCCAGGTCTCCAGTTCCCACACCCGCTCCGGGGCCTCCTGCGCGTGCAGTTCGGCCATCCGCCACTGGTTGAGGAACTTGCCGCCGCGCATGGTGTCGCGGAAGTGGACCTGCCAGGTGTCGTGCTCGTTGGCGTTGGCCATCGCCGCCGCGATGCCGCCCTCGGCCATCACCGTGTGCGCCTTGCCGAACAGCGACTTGCAGATCACCGCCGTACGGGCGCCCCGTTCGCGCGCCTCGATCGCCGCGCGGAGGCCCGCGCCCCCGGCGCCGACCACGACGACGTCCCACTCCTGCCGGTCGACCACGGACATCAGTCAGTCCCTCACTGGATCTCTAGAAGAAGCGCGGATCGTCGAAGACCCCGGACGCGACCAGGTAGACGTAGAAGTCGGCGAGCGCCACGCTCAGCAGCGAGGCCCAGGCCAGCTGCATGTGGCGGGCGTTGAGCCGGCCGACGAACTGCCACGCGCGGTAGCGCACGGGGTGCCGGGAGAAGTGCTTGAGCTTGCCGCCGACGATGTGCCGGCAGGAGTGGCACGAGAGGGTGTACGCCCAGATCAGCGCGATGTTGGCGAGGAAGACCAGGGTGCCGAGGCCCATGTGCCCCCACCGGTAGTGCTCGTCCCGGAAGGCCAGCACGGTGTCGTACGTCAGCACGCCGGCCACCAGCAGGGCGGCGTAGAAGAAGTACCGGTGGATGTTCTGCAGGACCAGCGGGAAGCGGGTCTCGCCGGTGTACGTCCGGTGCGGCTCGGCCACCGCGCAGGCGGGCGGCGACGCCCAGAAGGCGCGGTAGTACGCCTTGCGGTAGTAGTAGCAGGTCAGCCGGAAGCCGAGCGGGAAGATCAGGATGATGATGGCGGGGGAGATGCCCCACCAGCCCCCGAACAGGTCGGCGTTGGGCCCGGCGCGCATGGTCCGGCAGTTCTCCGCCAGGCACGGCGAGTAGAACGGCGAGACGTACGGCGCCGCGTAGTAGTGGGCGTTCGCGAAGGCCCGCCAGGTCGAGTACACGACGAAGGCCAGCAGGCCGGCCGCGGTGGCGGCGGGCGCCAGCCACCAGCGGTCGGTCCGCAGGTGCGGGGCGGCGATCGCGGCGCGCGTACGGGTGCGTACGCCACCGCTGTTCTGTTGGGGTTCCGTACCAGTAGCCAAGGGGGACTCCGGTCGGTTCGAGGGGGGAGTGTCAGGGGGCGCGGCGGTCGCGGGCGCCCAGGCCCTCGTCGTCCGAGTCCGTCCACAGGCTGATGTCGTAGGGCGCGTCGGAGATGGTGACGAGGTCGGGCCGGCGCGGCGTGGCCGGGGCCGCGGCGGCCTCCCGCAGCAGTGCCACGCTCTCACGCAGATGGTCGGCGTCCAGGCGGACCCGGCGTATCTCCAGAGCGCTGCCGAGCTGGTGTTCCAGGCGGCTCACCGACCGGTTGAGGTCGTCGAGACAGCGCTGGACGGCGTTGATGTCGTCGTGCACGGACATGACTTGCCCTCGCTTCCGCGGGTCCGGCGGTCATGGGCGGCAACGTTCATGCGCCTTGGAGTGTTGCGCCTCACGCCCGCCGGTGTGAAGGGATGTGCAGCGATTGGCCGGGGCGTACGGATGCACCGCCCGGTGTGTTGCGCCGCACGGGTGGGCTTACCGGCCGTCGTCGCCGTGTCGCCCACCGTGGCCGGATCCTTTCCTCTTCAGTGGCCGCATAGATCTGATCAGCTCCATATACCGCCAAACGTGATCAGCTCCATATACCGACAAATGCGAGCATAAGGCCCGTGGCTTCCTGGAGGTAGCAGAGATGTCCTACGACGGCGTTGGGCAGCGCCCCACAGGGGTGCGAGACTCCATCGACGGGCGGCTCTGCCGCGGGGCGCGACCGGCCACGACGCACCCGCGGCCAACCGGCGACCGGTCCCGGCAGCTGAAGCGAGCCCTCGTCTTCCTGAGCGCGAGCGCCCTCGCCGTCCCCCTCCTCGCCGGCTGCGGCGAGGACGACGAGGCCGGCACCCCGCTCGCCCCGCAGGACATCGCTCTCGTCGCCCGCGACAAGGTCGCCGACGGCGGCACCCTGAAGTGGGCCGTGGACGCCGTGCCGGAGACCCTGAACACCTTCCAGGCCGACGCCGACGCCGGCACCGGCCGGGTCGCCCAGGCCGTACTGCCGTCCATGTTCCGGCTCGACGCCGCCGGCCGGCCGGTGGCCAACCCGGCCTACCTGGAGTCGGCCGAGGTCATCGAGACCGAGCCGCGCCAGGTCGTGCTGTACAAGCTGAACCAGCAGGCCGTCTGGACCGACGGCCGGGAGATCGGCGCCGCCGACTTCGTCGCCCAGTGGCGCGCCCTGTCCGGCAGGAACAGCGCCTACTGGACCGCCCGCAACGCCGGCTACGACCGCATCGCCAAGATCGAGCGCGGCGCCAGCGACCTCCAGGTCCGGGTCACCTTCTCCCGCCCCTACGCCGACTGGAAGTCGCTGTTCTCCCCGCTGTACCCGAAGGACGTCATGGGCACCCCGGACGCCTTCAACGACGGCGCCCGGCGCAAGCTGACGGTCACCGCCGGACCCTTCAAGGTCAAGAAGGTCGACACCGCGAAGAAGGACGTCGTCCTCACCCGCAACCCGCGCTGGTGGGGAAAGCCCGCCAAGCTGAACGAGATCGTGCTGCACGCCGTGACGCGCGACAAGCGGGCCGCCGCCCTCGCCGACGGCAGCGTGGACCTGGCCGAGATCGACTCCGCCGACGCCCAGCGGATCGGCCTCGCGGGCCGGGCGAAGGGCACCGGCACCCCGCTCCAGGGCGCCGGCGGCAAGACGTCCGTGAAGAAGCTGCGCGACTGGGCGCTCGCGCACGGCTTCGACTCCGACCAGGTGCACGCGGGCAAGCAGAAGCTGCGCAAGGCCATCACCCGGTACCTGGAGCAGCAGCAGGCGCTGCGGGACGTCGAGGTCCGCAAGTCCCTGGAGCCCGCCTACACGCAGCTCGCCCTCAACGGCTCGACCGGTCCCCTCGCCGACGACCGGGTCCGCCGGGCCGTCGCCCGCGCCCTGGACCGCGTGGAGCTGGCCCGGCTGGTGCTCACCCCGCTGGGGCTGCCCGCCGTCCCGGTCGGCAGCCACCTCGCCCTGTCCGGGCAGGCCGCCTACGCCGACGGCAGCGGCGCGATCGGCGGCCAGGACGCCAAGGAGGCGCAGGCGCTGCTCGCCGACGCCGGCTGGGTGCGCGGCGGCCCGCTCAAGGAGCCGAAGAAGGCCGAGAAGGCGGCCGGCCCCGCGCGCCCGTCCGAGGACGTGTCGAACGGCGGCAAGGACGGCGAGTACATCGTCGGGGAGGACGACGACGAGAAGGGCCACGACGACGGGTCCGGCGGCGGCAGCCACGGCGGCCCGGACGGCGACGGCAAGGGCAAGCACCACGAGTCCGCCGGCGACCAGCACGAGCACCCCGACCAGCACCTCGCGCGGGAGGGCAAGCACGGCGGCGCGCCCGGCGCGTACGCCCCCCAGGGCACGGCCGCCCCGGCCGCCGCGCCCGCCGGACCGCTCGCCAAGGACGGCAAGCCGCTCGCCCTGCGCTTCGTCCTGCCCTCCGGCTCCGGCTCGGACACCCTGAACTCGGTCGCCGAGCGGATCTCCGCGATGCTGGAGCAGGTCGGCATCCGCACGACGATCACGAAGGTCTCGGACGAGAGCTACTTCAAGGACCACATCGCCGCCGGCGACTACGACCTCGCCCTGTACTCCTGGCCGTCCTCCGCGTTCCCGGCGACGGACGCCCGGCCCATCTACGCCAAGCCGGTCGCGGCGGCCGACGGCTCGGTGAACGTCGAGCAGAACTTCACGCGGGTCGGCACGGACCAGGTCGACCAGCTCTTCGACCAGGCCGCGACCACGCTGGACGAGGACGAGGCGCGTTCCCTGATCCGCAAGGCCGACGCCCGCATCTGGGCCGCCGCCGGCTCCATCCCGCTCTACCAGCGGCCTCAGCTGGTGGGAGTCCGGAAGAACGTGGTCAACGCCGGGGCCTTCGGTTTCCGGACGCCGGTGTACGAGGACATGGGCTTCCTGAAGAAGGGTGCGAAGATCTCGCCGAGCCCGGCCAAGTAGCCGCTGCCGGGTGCGTCGGATCCGGCCTGAGCTGCACCGACGTATCCCGGCGAGCTCCGGCGGCAGGGGCCACGTACCATGGGGTGAGGCCGTGGCGTGTCCAGCCCGGCAGGGCCCGCGCGACAGGACGTACGCGCAGGGCAGTCCGCACACTCCGGGAGTACGCCACAATATGACTGCGTTTTCTACGCGTCACGACATCCGCAACGTCGCCATCGTCGCCCACGTCGACCACGGCAAGACCACCATCGTCGACGCGATGCTGAAGCAGGCCGGTGCCTTCGCCGCCCACCAGCTCGAGCAGGTCGACGACCGCGTCATGGACTCGAACGACCTGGAGCGTGAGAAGGGCATCACGATCCTCGCCAAGAACACGGCGGTCAAGTACCACCCGAAGGACGGCGGGGAGCCCATCACCATCAACATCATCGACACCCCCGGCCACGCCGACTTCGGCGGCGAGGTCGAGCGCGGTCTGTCGATGGTCGACGGCGTCGTGCTGCTGGTGGACGCCTCCGAGGGCCCGCTGCCGCAGACCCGCTTCGTGCTGCGCAAGGCGCTCCAGGCCCGGCTCCCCGTCATCCTGTGCATCAACAAGACGGACCGTCCCGACGCCCGCATCGACGAGGTCGTCAACGAGACCTACGACCTCTTCCTCGACCTGGACGCGGACGAGGAGCAGATCGAGTTCCCGATCGTCTACGCCTGCGGCCGTGACGGCATCGCCTCGCTGACCAAGCCGGACAACGGCACGGTCCCGGCCGACTCCACCAGCCTGGAGCCCTTCTTCTCCACCATCCTGGAGCACATCCCGGCCCCGACCTACGACAAGGACGCCCCGCTCCAGGCGCACGTCACCAACCTGGACGCCGACAACTTCCTCGGCCGTATCGCGCTGCTCCGGGTCGAGCAGGGCGAGCTGCGCAAGGGCCAGACGGTCGCCTGGATCAAGCGCGACGGCTCCATCGCCAACGTCCGCATCTCCGAGCTGATGATGACGGAGGCGCTCACCCGCAAGCCGGCCGAGAAAGCGGGCCCGGGTGACATCTGCGCGGTCGCCGGCATCCCGGACATCATGATCGGCGAGACGCTGGCCGACCCGGAGAACCCGGTCGCGCTGCCGCTGATCAAGGTCGACGAGCCGGCGATCTCCATGGTGATCGGCACCAACACCTCCCCGCTGGTCGGCCGTGGCGCCACCGGCAAGGGCGCCGACAAGAAGGCGGCCGTCAAGGACCGCAAGGTCACCGCCCGCCAGGTCAAGGACCGCCTGGACCGCGAGCTGATCGGTAACGTCAGCCTCCGTGTCCTGGAGACCGAGCGCCCGGACGCCTGGGAGGTGCAGGGCCGTGGTGAGCTGGCGCTCGCCATCCTGGTCGAGACCATGCGCCGGGAGGGCTACGAACTGACCGTCGGCAAGCCGCAGGTCGTCACCAAGGAGGTCGACGGCAAGACGTACGAGCCGATGGAGCGCATGACGATCGACGTGCCCGAGGAGCACATGGGCGCCGTCACCCAGCTCATGGGCGTGCGCAAGGGCCGCATGGACAACATGTCCAACCACGGCTCCGGCTGGGTCCGCATGGAGTGGGTCGTCCCCTCCCGCGGCCTGATCGGCTTCCGCACCGAGTTCCTGACGCAGACCCGTGGCACGGGCATCGCCCACTCCATCCACGAGGGCTTCGAGCCGTGGGCCGGCCCGCTGCAGACCCGTAACAACGGCTCCCTGGTCGCCGACCGCTCCGGTGCCGTCACCGCGTTCGCGATGACGAACCTTCAGGAGCGCGGCGTGCTCTTCGTGGAGCCGGGCACCGAGGTGTACGAGGGCATGATCGTCGGCGAGAACTCCCGCTCCGACGACATGGACGTCAACATCACCAAGGAGAAGAAGCTCACCAACATGCGGTCGTCGACGGCCGATGTGACCGAGTCGATCGTGCCGCCGCGCAAGCTGTCGCTGGAGCAGTCGCTGGAGTTCTGCCGCGACGACGAGTGCGTCGAGGTGACCCCGGAGGCCGTTCGCATCCGCAAGGTCGTGCTCGACCAGCGGGAGCGGGCGCGCGCCGCGAGCCGCGCCAAGCACAGCTGATTCCGGCCACCTGAGCCCGGGTTCCCCCATGGTGGGGGAACCCGGGCTTTTTGCAACCGATTTTCGGGCGCCCCATGTCCGACATGCGGAGATCACTGCCCGATAGCCATGTAACAAGTCCGTTTCGCGCCTTCTTCTGGCGAACAGTTTGTCCAGATTTTGGAAGGTGTAGGCGTGAGCTGTGACTGAATTGAGATCTACGGGCAGTGGTCGGTGGTCGACCCATGGCAGATAGTTAGCCGCGTAGCGCTCGGGTCAATGGGTCTCGCGCTGTGGGGACAGCGCCGACTCACGAGCACCACAGGGTTTCTGACCCTCCGTCAGGGGTGTCGGAGGGAAGACGGAAACCCTCGCCAGTTGGTGAACACGTGAAGTCATGAGGAGGGAACCCCGGTAACTACGCGCGTCCGACTGCGGTCACGCGCGTTCTCGGAGTACGCGGACACCTCTCACGCTTATACCTGTGAAACGGACGAACCGTGACAAGTCCTATCGATATAGAGGGCGGCGGGGCTTCGGTCGTCGTCGACGGCGCACCAGGGCCGGAGACGAAGAACGAACCCGTCAAGCTCGCGGGCCGGTCCCCCGGCCAGCTGATGTGGCTGCGCTTCAAGCGCGACCGCACGGGCGTCATCTGCGCCGTGGTGGTGATCGGCTACTTCGTCGTCGCTCTGCTCGCACCGCTGCTGGTGAAGCTGTCGGGCACTGATCCGTACACCCTGTACGGCCAGGACCCCACCTACGCCGACAAGCCCGTCCTCGACGAATTCGGGCTTCCGCTGGGGTATTTGGGGGGCGTCTCCGGCGACCACTGGTTCGGCGTCGAACCGCAGTACGGCCGCGACCTCTACGCCATGCTGCTGTACGGCATGCGCACCTCGCTGTACATGGCGCTCGGCATCACCGTCCTCATCATGGTCACCGGTGTCGTGATCGGCCTGATCGGCGGGTACTTCGGCGGCCGCACGGACTACTGGATCGGCCGCGGCACCGACTTCTTCCTCTCCTTCCCGCAACAGCTCTTCTTCATCGCCTTCATGCCCGTCGTCACGTCCTTCTTCGTGGACCCCCGCGAGGAGACGCCGACCTACTTCCGCGCCCTGGCCATGCTGATCGTGCTGTGGCTGCTGGGCTGGATGGGCATGGCCCGACTGGTCCGGTCGACGGTACTGTCCCTGCGCGAACGGGAGTTCGTGGAGGCGGCCAAGGTCTCGGGCGCCTCGCCGTGGCGGATCGTGCGCAAGGAGATCCTGCCCAACGTCGTGACCCCGATCCTGGTGCAGTTCACGTACCAACTGCCCAGCACCATCCTCAGCATCGCCTTCCTGTCCTTCGCGGGCGTCGGGTTCGTCGAGCCGACACCCGACTGGGGACGCCTCTTCGCCGCCGGCGCCCGATACGCCGAGCAGGACCCGGCGTTCATGTTCTTCCCCGGGGTGGCGCTGGTGATCTTCGTCCTGTGCTTCAACCTCCTCGGGGACTCCGTACGGGACGCGTTCGACCCCAAGTCCGGGCGGTAGGTCGTCCGTTGGGTGGGGGTGGCTGCCGCCCCCGCCGGCCCGCACCCGGCCGGCGCCCGGCAGATCTCACGGATAACAACCGACAGGTAGGTGGATTCGCCACATGATGTCTCATCGCGCCCGCGGAGCGCGTGCCGTAGTGATCGCCATCGCGGCCGGCTCCCTGGCTCTCACGGGCTGCTCCAAGAACGAGGGCGGCAAGTCCGGCAAGGACTCCAAGAAGGACCAGAAGGAAGCGGCGGTCCAGTCGAAGGCGGTCACCTATGTCGACGCCGCGGGTTCGACCGGACCCGCGAAGGACGTGCCCGGCGCGAAGCCCGGCGGCACGATCACGGTGTACCAGGAGGCCGGCCTGTCCCACCTGGACCCCGGCCAGATCTACGTCTCCGACGCCGGCCAGGTCGCCAACCTGCTCTTCCGCCGCCTGACCCAGTTCCAGGAGGACGACAAGGGCAACGTGTCCGTCGCCGGTGACCTCGCCACCGACTCCGGCAAGTCCTCCGACGGCGGCAAGACCTGGACCTTCACGCTGAAGGACGGCATCAAGGACGAGAACGGCAACCCGATCACCTCGGCCGACGTCCGGCACAGCGTCGAGCGCCTGTACGCGAAGTTCATCTTCGACGGCCCGACCTACCTCCAGACCTGGCTGAGCGGCGCCGACTACCGCAAGGCCCTGCCGGGCGGCGGCTTCGACGGCAAGCACCTGCCGGCCTCCGTGCTGGACACCCCGGACGACAAGACGGTGGTCTTCCACTTCGACCAGCCGCGCCCGGACCTGCCGCAGACGCTCGCCATGGCCGGCTACGCGGTCGTCCCGGCGAAGGGCGACACCAAGGAGAGGTACGAGAAGAAGCCGGTCTCCACCGGCCCGTACAAGATCGCCGAGAACAAGGCCGGCAAGACCCTGAAGCTGGTCAAGAACACCAACTGGGACCCGAAGACCGACTCCGTGCGCCACCAGTACGTCGACGGCTTCACCATCCAGTTCGGCGTCACCGAGTCCACCCAGACCAAGCGTCTGATCGCGGACGAGGGCGACAACAAGAACGCCATCCAGCTCACCAACGGCGTCGAGGCCACGCAGATCCAGGACGTCATCAACAACCCCGAGGCCAGCAAGCGCACGGTCAAGGGCTACCAGCCCTACGTGATGACGCTGACCTTCAACCTCGACCGGGTCAAGAACAAGAAGGTGCGCGAGGCCGCCACCTACGCGGTCAACTCCAAGTCCCTCATCGCCGGCGAGGGCGGCGCCTACGGCGGTGACGTCGCGCCGAACTACTTCGCGCCGACCCTGCCCGGCTACGAGCCGAGCTACGACCCCTACGGCCGGCTGAAGACCCCGCAGGGCAACATCGCCAAGGCCAAGGAGATCCTCAAGGGCGTCCCGGCCGCCGAGAAGAAGATCGTCTTCGCCTACGCCAACAGCGAGGCCGGCCAGAAGCGCAAGGTCGCCATCGAGGACGCCCTGACCAAGGTCGGGTTCGACGTCGTCGCCAAGGAGGTCGACGCGGCGAGCTACTACGAGCAGATCGGCAAGCTCAAGAACCCGTACGACGCCTACATCACCGGCTGGGGCCAGGACTGGCCGTCCCCGGGCACGGTCGTCACCCCGATCTACGACGGCTCCCAGGTCTTCGACGGCTCCGCGAACTACTCGCACGTCAAGGACCCGAAGGTCGACGCCCTCATCAAGAAGGCGCTGACGCAGAACCCGACCGACGCCGCCAAGACCTGGAAGGAAGCGCACCACTACCTGCTGGAGAACGTCATCCCGGCGGCCCCGCTGTGGTACACGAAGCAGTTCCAGATCTCCGGCTCCAACGTGGGCGGTGCCCGCTACGGCTCGGTGTCCAGCCTCCTCGACATCAACCGGCTGTACCTGAAGTCGTGACCCGCGGCTGACCCAGGGGGCGCGCTCCGCAGCGAGCGCGCCCCCTGTCCGAGCGCCCCCTACCCACCGTCTCCGCAGAGAGCCAGCCCGCCATGCTTCAGTTCATCCTCCGGCGCACGGTCGGCGCCTTCGTCACGCTCTTCCTCATCGGGGCGGCGACGTTCTTCCTCTTCGTGGCCGCACCCTCCGACTACGCCTCCCTGGCCTGCGGCAAGGACTGTTCGCCCCAGCGGCTGGCGGACATCCGGGAGGCCCTCGGGCTCAACCTGCCCCTGGCCCAGCAGTTCTGGGACTTCATGTCCGGCATCGTGACGGGCCGCGACTTCCCGACCGGACACTGCTCGGCCCCCTGCCTGGGCGTGTCGTTCTACTCGGGGGACATGGTCTGGAGCACCATCATGGACCGGTTCCCGCTGACCCTCACCCTGACCGCCGGCGGCGCGATCGTCTTCCTCGTCATCGGCGTCGGCGCGGGCATGATCGCCGCCTACCGGCGCGGGACGCTGGTCGACAAGGTCGCCACCGGCGCGTCCATGGTGCTGAGCTCGTTCCAGATCTACTTCCTCGGCCCGATCGTGCTGACGGTCCTCGTCTACAGCACCGGCTGGATGGAGGACCCCAAGTACGTGCCCCTCACCGAGGACCCGGTCGGCTGGTTCGTCGGGATGTCGATCCCGGTCTGTGTGATGGCCACGATCTTCACCGCGCAGTACACCCGTATGGCGCGCTCCTCGATGATCGAGCAGCTCGCCGAGGACCATGTGCGCACCGCCCGGGCCAAGGGCATGTCGCGCAAGTACGTCTTCCTGCGCTACGCCTGGCGCGGCTCGCTCATCCCGATCGTCACCGTGCTCGGCATCGACGTCAGCTCCATGCTGGGCGGTGCCGTCGTCACCGAACTGACCTTCTCCCTCCAGGGAATCGGCCGGCTCGCCGTGGACGGCGCGGTCAACAAGGACCTGCCGCTGACCATGGGGGTCATGCTGTTCGGCGCCTTCTTCATCCTGATCATCAACATCCTGACCGACATCACCTACGCGTGGATCGACCCCCGCATCCGGCTCTCCTAGGAAGAACCAGCCATCGTGACCACACTGACCAAGGCCGAAGGGGCACCGGCCCCGACCGGGCCGGACGGATTCCTCTCGGTGCGCGATCTCCAGGTGACGTTCTCCACCGAGGACGGCCCGGTCAAAGCCGTCGACGGTCTCTCCTTCGACCTGTACCGCGGGAAGACCCTCGGCATCGTGGGCGAGTCGGGCTCGGGCAAGTCGGTCACCAACCTGACGATCCTCGGGCTGCACGACCCGATGTTCACGACGATCGACGGGGAGATCCTCCTCGACGGCAAGGAACTGATCACCGCCACCGAGAAGGAGATGGAGAAGCTCCGCGGCAACCGGATGGCGATGATCTTCCAGGACCCGCTCACCGCGCTGTCGCCCTTCTACACCATCGGCCGGCAGATCGCCGAGCCGTACATGAAGCACACGGGCGCCTCGAAGAGGGCCGCCTGGGAGCGGGCCGTGGAGATGCTCGCCAAGGTCGGCATCCCCAACCCCAAGGAGCGCGCGCGGGACTACCCGCACCAGTTCTCCGGCGGTATGCGCCAGCGCGCGATGATCGCCATGGCCCTGGTCTGCGACCCGGACCTGCTGATCGCCGACGAGCCGACCACGGCGCTGGACGTGACCGTGCAGGCCCAGATCCTGGACCTGCTCAAGGACCTCCAGCGGGAGTTCGGCACGGCGATCGTCTTCATCACCCACGACCTCGGGGTCATCGCCGACATGGCCGACGACATCATGGTCATGTACGCCGGGCGCGCGGTGGAGCGCGGCACCGTCGACGAGGTGCTCAGGGCGCCGCAGCACCCGTACACCTGGGGCCTGCTGAACTCCATGCCCCGGCTGGACTCCGACCTCGGCACCCCGCTCTCGCCGATCCCCGGCACCCCGCCGAGCCTGCTCACCCCGCCGACCGGCTGCCGTTTCCACCCCCGGTGCACCTTCCGGGACCGGGTCGAGGGTGACCGGTGCGTCACCGAGCGCCCGCTGCTGGGCCCGGACCGTTCCTCGGCGTGCCACCTCGGCGCGGATCAGAAGCGCACCATCTTCATCGAAGAGATCAGGCCCCGTCTGGGCTAGGAGGACAACCGTCATGAAAGAGGACCTGGTCCTCCCCACCCCCCGCGAGGCCGGTGACGACGCGGTGCCGCAGCCGCTGCTGAAGGTCTCGGGGCTGGTCAAGCACTTCCCGGTCAAGGGCGGCTTCCCGATCCGGCGGACGGTCGGCGCGGTGCAGGCCGTCGACGGCCTGGACTTCCAGGTCGGCGAGGGCGAGAGCTTCGGCCTGGTCGGCGAGTCCGGCTGCGGCAAGTCGACCACCGGCCGGCTCATCACCCGCCTGCTGGAACCGACCAGCGGCACGATCACCTACCGCGGCCAGGACATCAGCCACGCGACCCGCAAGCAGCTCGCGCCGGTCCGCTCCGAGATCCAGATGATCTTCCAGGACCCGTACTCGTCGCTGAACCCGCGGCAGACGGTCGGCAAGATCATCTCCGGTCCGATGGAGATCAACGGCATCGATCCGGAGGGCGGCCGGGAGAAACGCGTGCGCGAACTCCTGGAGATCGTCGGACTGAACCCCGAGCACTACAACCGCTTCCCGCACGAGTTCTCCGGCGGCCAGCGCCAGCGCATCGGCGTCGCCCGCTCGCCCACGACCTGGCCGTCGTACGCCACTTCTCCCAGCGCGTCGCGGTCATGTACCTCGGCAAGATCATCGAGGTGGGTGACCGGGACTCCATCTACGCCCGCCCGCGGCACCCCTACACCCACGCCCTGCTGTCCGCCGTCCCCGAGGTGACCCTGACGGAAGGGGAGGCACCGCAGCGCGAGCGCATCCGCCTCGCCGGCGACGTGCCGTCCCCCATCTCCCCGCCCTCCGGCTGCCGCTTCCGCACCCGTTGCTGGAAGGCGCAGGACAAGTGCGCGGCCGAGGAGCCCCCGCTGCTCCAGCTCTCCGGCAACCGGGACGGCCACCTGACGGCCTGCCACTTCCCGGAGGAGCCGACCATCGAGGCCCGCGAGGAGGACATCGTCCTGGACCCGGCACTGGCGGCACTGGAGGAGGACCAGGCGGACTAGGGGCTGTCGTGCGGATCAGGTCGGCTGTCGGTGCCTTCGAGCCGAGCCGGCCCCGCGACGCCGGAATGATCCGTCCGACAGGGCCCAGGGGCCTCGGCCGGGCGGGTCAGGGGGCTTCGGCCGGGCGGGCCACCGTGATGATCTCCGGGGACGTGTCCGTCAGGGGCCCCCGGTTCCAGTCGCCGTACTGATCGGTGACGGTCAGGCCCGCCTCCGCGAGGAAGGTGTCCAGCGTCCCGGCGTCCAGGAAGCGCAGGACGCTGTGGTTGACCCGGGGGGCGGGCCAGTGGGGGCCGGCGTAGGTCTCGGTGAAGCGGATCCGGCCCCGGTCCGGGCCTCCGCCCCGCACTTCGTGCCAGACCCGCACCGGAGTGCTGTCGGCGGCGGTGATCTCGTGCACCCGGTCCGGGGTCCACCGCTCCCAGGCGCGGGCACCCGGATTGCGGGTCTCGAACACGAACCGCCCCCCGTCCCGCAGGGCCGCGCGGGCGGCGCGCAGGCAGATCCGGATCTCCTCGTCCGTCACCAGTTCCTGGAAGGCGTGCCCGGTCATGACGACGAGGTCGAACTCCCCTTGCCACCGCCGCACCCGCGCATCGCCGAGCACCCACTCGACGTCCGGCCGGGCGCGCCGCGCCTGAACGAGCATGGCGGCGGCCGGATCGAGGCCCATCAGCCGCCCCCGGTGCCCCTCGTCCCGGGCCCTCCGCAGCAACCGACCGGTGCCGCACCCGATGTCCAGCACGGAGCCGGCCTCCCGCAGCAGCCCGAGGTAGAAGTCGTCACCCGGTCCCCAGGGATTGAGGCTGTCGTACAGCGCGGCGAGCGAGAGATCGGCAAAGACGTGATCGACCACCGCGGCAGTCTGACACAGGTTGCTGAACGGTGCGTCAGGAACGGTGCTTCCCGAAGTCCGCGGGTTCAAGGGGCCGTTGACACGGACGGGCTCCGAAGGCGGACCTGCGGAAAGCGGGAGTCCGGGACACGGAAGAGGGCCCGTGCCTGGGGAGGCGCGGGCCCTCGTCCCCCGGAGCGGACGTTCAAAGGCTCGGGTCAATGGGCCGTGAAAGTCCGATCCGCAAGGGGGCGGCCGACGGAAAGGGGTGTGTCAGGCCGCCGCCTCGGGGTCCTTGGAGAGACGGGGGGCCGGGATCGTGGGCTCCGTCTCCGGGTAGTGGCACGCCGTCAGGTGGCCCGGCTTGTTGCCCTCGACCTGCACCAGCGGCGGCGCCTCCGTGGCGCACTTCTCGGTCGCCTTCCAGCACCGGGTGCGGAAGCGGCAGCCGGAGGGCGGGTTGATCGGCGACGGCACATCACCGGTCAGACGGATGCGCTCACGCGGCTCCTCGTCCACCGTCGCCTCGGGCACGGCGGAGAGCAGAGCCCGCGTGTAAGGGTGGCGCGGGTTGTCGTACAGGTCCTCGCGGTCGCCGATCTCGACGATCTTGCCTAGGTACATGACCGCGACGCGGTGGGAGAAGTGCCGCACGATCGCGAGGTCGTGGGCGATGAAGACGAACGCGATGCCCAGTTCCCGCTGCACCTTCTGGAGCAGGTTGACGACCTGGGCCTGGATGGAGACGTCGAGCGCGGAGACCGGCTCGTCGGCGACGATGAGCTTCGGGTTCAGGGCGAGGGCGCGGGCGACGCCGATGCGCTGGCGCTGGCCGCCGGAGAACTCGTGCGGGAAGCGGTTGTAGTGCTCGGGGTTCAGTCCGACGATCTCCGAGCTGCTTGCGGTTGGCGTGCGTGATGTCCTGACCGCGGTAGCTGATCCTGCCGGCCGTGGGTTCCAGCAGGCGGGTGATGAGCCGGCCGGTGGTGGACTTGCCGCAGCCGGACTCGCCGACCAGGCCCAGGCTCTCGCCCTCGGCGACCTGGAAGTCGAGCCCGTCGACGGCCTGCACCGCGCCGACCGTACGGCGGATCGGGAAGCCGCCCTTGATCGGGAAGTGCTTGGTCAGCCCGGAGACGTCCAGGAGGGGAGTGGTGTCGCTCATTGGTGAATTCCGTCTCTTGTACGTCAGTGGGCCTTGGCGGCCGTGTCGGCGAGGTACTCGCGGCGCTGCTCGTCCGTCAGGTGGCAGGCGCTGCCGCGACCGTCCACGATCTCCAGCAGCGGCTGCTCCTTCGAGCACCTGCCGTCCGCCACCTTGTCCGCGAAGGCACAGCGCGGGTGGAAGCGGCAGCCGGACGGCGGGTTCAGCAGCGACGGCGGCGAGCCCGGGATCGGGTTCAACGGTACGTCGACCGGGCCGTCCAGGCTCGGCATGGAGCCGAGCAGACCGTAGGTGTACGGGTGCTGCGGGGTGCGCAGCACCTCCGTCTTCGAACCGCGCTCCACGCACCGGCCGCCGTACATCACCAGGACGTCGTCGGCGATGTCCGCGATCACGCCGAGGTCGTGCGTGATGAAGATGATCGCGGTGCCGAACTCCTGCTGGAGATCCTTGAGCAGATCCATGATCTGGGCCTGCACCGTCACGTCGAGCGCGGTCGTCGGCTCGTCGGCGATCAGCAGCTCCGGGTCGCACACGAGCGCCATCGCGATCATCGCGCGCTGGCGCATACCGCCGGAGAACTCGTGCGGGTAGTTGTCCACCCGCCGGTCGGGCTGGGGGATGCCGACACGCCTCAGCATCTCGATGGCCCGCGCCCGCGACTCGGCCTTGGAGGCGCCGGTGTGCTTGCGGTACACCTCGCCGATCTGCGTGCCGATGGTGTGGTACGGCGACAGCGAGGCCAGGGCGTCCTGGAAGATCATCGCCATCTTGTTGCCGCGGAGCTGCTCCAGGGTCTTCTCCGAGGCGCCGTTCAGCTCCACGCCGTCCAGCTCGATGGAGCCGTCGATCTTCGTGCTGTCCGGATTGTGCAGGCCCAGGATGGCCAGGTTGGTGACCGACTTGCCGGACCCCGACTCACCCACGATGCCCAGCGTCTTGCCGCGTACGAGGTCGAAGGAGAGGCCGTCGACGGCCTTGACGACGCCGTCCTCGGTCGAGAAGTGCACCTTCAGGTCCTTGACGGACAGGAAGGGCTGCGAATCGGTGCTCGTCACGGGGACGCTCCAGAGGGGGGTGATGCGGGGTAGCTGGCGGAGGAGGGCGGGGTCAGGCGAGCCGGATCCGCGGGTCGATCAGGGCGTAGCAGGCGTCGACGACGATGTTGGCGATCACTACGAAGGAGGCCGTGATGATCATGACGCCGAGCAGCATCGGCAGGTCGTTGTTGATCACCGACTTCACGGCGAGCAGGCCGATGCCCTGGAGGCTGAAGGTCTTCTCGGTGATCATCGCGCCACCGAGCAGCACGCCCATGTCGATGCCGAAGATGGTGACGATCGGGCCCATGGCACCGCGCCAGGCGAAGCGGAAGAAGACGTTGCGCCGGGACATGCCCTTGGCGCGGGCGGTGCGGACGTAGTCCTCGGTGAGCGTCTCGACCAGCTGCGAGCGGGTCATACGGGTGTAGTTGGCGGTCCAGATCAGCGCCAGCACCAGCCAGGGCACGAGCAGCCCGGTGAACCAGGCACCCGGGTTCTCACTGAACGGGGTGTAGGAGGGCTGGTTGAGCAGGTGCGACTGGTAGACGAGGAGGTACAGGGCGACCGGGCCGACGAAGTAGATCTGCATCGACGACGCGACCAGCGAGGCGGAGCTGGCGATCTTGTCCAGCGGCTTGCCCTGCTTGACGGCGGCGAGCATGCCGGTGCCGATACCGAAGATCAGGAAGACGACCGCGGAGCCGATGGCGAGGGAGGCCGTGGTCGGGAAGCGGTCCCACACCGTCGCGAGGACGGGCTCACGGTTGATGAACGAGTAGCCCAGGCAGGGGGCGTCGCAGTGGCCGAAGCCCGGGTAGTCGCGGCCCACGAAAATGGCCTCGAGCCAGTGCCAGTACTGGACCGGCAGCGGGTCCGAGATCCCCATGTTGTGCCGGATCACGTCGAGCGTCTCCGGGGTGCAGACCTTGCCGCAGGCGATCCGGGACGGGTCGCGCGGCACCGCGTAGAAGAGCATGTACGTGACCGCGCTGATGATCAGCAGCGTGACCACGGCGCCGAGGAGCCGGCGGACGAGGAAGCGAAGCATGGGGGTTGGCTTTCCTGGGAGGGCCGTCGTGCGGAACGGGCCGGGACGGGATGACCGGAGGCCCGGTGGACGAGCCGAGGGTGGGGCGGCCGGAGCCGCCCCACCTCTCAGGTGTGGATCAGGCCTTGACGTACATCTTGTAGAGCATGCAGCCGTCGAAGTTCGGGTCCATCTTGACGTTGCCGAGCTTCGAGCCGTGGAGGTACAGGCGCTTCATGTAGACGTCGGGGATGAAGGCACCCAGCTCCGTGACCTGCTTGTCCAGGGCGGCCCACATGGCGTTGGCCTTGTCCTGGTCCGTCTCCGCCGTGGCCGCCTTGATGGCCGCGTCGACGTCGGGGTTCTTCAGGTGGCAGTAGTTGGTGCCCTGGTCCACCACGTTGTGGCTGTCGAACAGCGGCTGGAAGACCGAGTAACCGGTCGGCCAGTCGGCGGACCAACCGCCCCAGTAGATGTCGAACTCGTTGTCGAGCTTGCCGATCTGGTCGTACCAGGTGGTGGAGTCGATGCCCTTGGTGACGACATCGAAGCCGGCCGCCTTGAGGGCGTTCTCGACGACGACCTTCACCTTGGCGTTGATCGGGTCCTGCTGGTAGGCGTAGACGACCTTGGTGCCGAGCTTGCCGGCCTTCTTCAGGACAGCCTTGGCGGCGGCCGGGTCGCCGGCCGGGTTCTTCAGCTTGCCCCAGACGTCCTGCGACTTGTAGCCGGCGACGAGCGGGCTCATGATGCCGGTCGCGTAGTCACCGCGGTGCGTGCCGCCCTGGATGGAGCGGATGCCGGCGGTCGGCCAGGCCTTGATGATGGCCTCGCGGACCTTGATGTCGGTGACGCGGGTCTGGTTGATCCAGTAGACGCTGGTGCCGCTGCTCAGGTCCTCGAAGAGGCGGTCCTTGGCCTTGGCGGTGGCCTGCTGGACCTTCGACTGCGGGACGGTGCGCCAGGACACGGCGTACTGGTCGTTGCCCGAGTCGGCGATCAGGCGGTCGGCGGCGGTCTCCGCCTCGATGCCGAAGGTGAAGTCGAACTCGTCCGGGTAGGCGTTGCGGATCGGGTCCGTCTTCGGGTCCCAGTGCTCGTTGCGGACCAGGACCATCGACTTGTCGGTCTGGTGCGACTTGATCCTGTACGGGCCGCTGGAGAACGGCTTCTTGTCGTAGTCCTGCTTGGTGTCGTGCTTCACCGGGGGCGGCGCGTACGAGTGCATCGCGACGACGTAGTTGAAGTCCGGACGCGCCTCGGAGAGGTGGAAGGTGATGGTCTTCCCGCTCGTCGTGATCGACTTGAGGTGCTTGTTGCCCTTGAAGGGACCCGGGTAGGACTTGCGGTACTCCTGCGTGCCCGTCAGCCAGGTCTGGGCGTACACGGCGCCCTCGGTGATGAAGTTGGCGAAGGCGCGCTCGAAGCCGTGGCGGACGTCGTCGACGGTGATGTCGGAGCCGTCCTCCCACTTCACGCCGTCCTTCAGGGTGAAGGACCAGGTCTTGCCGCCGTCCTTCATGGTGCCCGTGTCGGTGGCGAGGTCGCCGACCAGGGTCATGGAGCCGTCGTCGCCGACCTTGTAACCGGTAAGGGTGCGGGCGAGGACGACCACGGCCAGCGAGTTCCACGCGTAGTAGACGCGCTGCGGGTCGAGGTGCGAGAAGTCGTCGTCGTTCAGCAGGTAGACCTTGCCGCCCTTCTTGGCACCGGGGACCTCCGGAGCCGGGCCCTGCGAGTCCGCCGCCGTGCCGATCTTGACGGTGGTGGTGTGGGCCTTGGCCGCTTCCTGCTTGCCGGTGCCGGCGCTGCTGGAGTTGCCGCTGCTGCACGCGCTCAGCACGGTGCTGGAGGCGGCGGCAACACCGGTGGCTATCAGGAAGTTTCTGCGCGAGAAGGACATCGCATCCTGCCTTGAAGTGGGTTGATGAGAGAAGCCCGGCACCCCGGCGTCCTTGCCGTGGTCCTGAGGAGGGCCGGAGTCAGCGCTTGGTCTTCGGGTCGAGCGCGTCGCGCACCGAGTCGCCGAGGAGGTTGAACGCCAGTACGAAGATCACCATCGAGATGCCGGGGAAGAGCAGGAAGGTGAAGTCGTCCTGGTAGAAGCCGGCGGCGTACCCGATCATGACGCCCCAGTCGGGGGTCGGGTCCTGCATGCCGACGCCGAGGTAGGCGAGGCCCGCCTCCGTGGTGACCATTGCGGGCAGCAGGAGCGTGCCCTGGATCAGGATGGGCGTCCACAGGTTGGGCAGCAGTTCCTTGAAGATGATGCGGGCCGGAGACGCGCCCGTGACCTTCGCGGCCTCGACGAACTCCCGCTCGCGCAGGGCCAGCACCTGACCGCGCAGCAGTCGGGCGATGGAGGCCCAGCCGAAGACGACCAGGAGGGTGATCAGGGAGATCACGACGATCGAGGTGGGCGTGTCCTCGTTGCTGGCCACGAAGAGGCTGAGGACCACGGGCGTGAACGCCACGAAGAACAACTGCTGCGGGAAGGCGAGCAGGATGTCGATGACCCGGCCCAGGATCCAGTCCGTCTTGCCGCCGATGTAGCCGGCGGTGATGCCGATCACCACACCGACGATCATGATGAGCACCGTGATCGCGGTGGCGAGCAGCAGCGAGTTGCGGACCGCGTACAGCAGGAAGGTGAAGACGTCGCGGCCGAGCTGCGGGTCGATGCCGAACCAGAACTCGCTGTCGATGCCGCCGTTCGGCTTCGCCGGGAGGCCGTTGTCGCCCAGCAGCCCGGGCGTGTTGATCCCGTACGTCGTGTACGGGTCCTTGCCGTAGAGCTTGGCTATGAGCGGCGCCGCGAGGCCGATCACGAAGAAGAGGATCACGATGATCGCCGAGGCGACGCCCACGCGGTCCCGCTTGAAGCGACGCCAAGCGAGCTGTCCGGGGGACCTGCTCTCGCTGCCCTTCGAGCCGTCCGAAGTGATCGACTTCTCGACGGTCTCGTCGGTCACCTCAAGCGGGGCAGCCGCGGATGGAGTTGGGGGGGTCATGGTGCTCCTGGCCCAAGGGAGGGTCTGATGACTCCGCAGGGCGCTCCCCTACGGGCTACGCCGGACTTTTTCAACGCAATTCATTCAAGGTCAATAAATTCTCGGTCGCCTTGGTTGTCTCTTTACCTTCTTTGCTCTCCCTTGATCATTCCGTAGCTACGCGGGTAGCGCGCCGTAATCAATCCGTGCTTCACATCGGGCGAACTGGACTAAACGGGCAAGGAGTTCGATATGCGGACGGTGGAGTGTCGACATGCGTACATCGGCACGTCTCAATCCAACGTTTCGGCATCGTTACACGAAGATCTATTGCGCTCTTCACCCAAGATCATCAAGGCGGCCGAGGGGTGATGCCTGCATTCGGATGACGTGTCCCCCCAAAGGCCGCTCAATCGGGCGGCGGACATGCGATACATGCCTTATATGACGATATTGGCCGGTAGTGGATCAGCGTCGCGGAGGAGGCACGCCATGCGGGGAGTCACGCATGCCCGGGGGGCCGTGTGCGCGGTGGCGCTGGCTCTCGCCGCCACCGGCTGCGGGGGCGGCGGCTCAAGCGGCGGCGGCAGCGGCGGCGCGGTGCTCAGCTCCTCCTGGGGCGACCCGCAGAACCCGCTGGAGCCGGCCAACACCAACGAGGTGCAGGGCGGCAAGGTCCTCGACATGATCTTCCGGGGCCTGAAGAAGTACGACCCGAGGACCGGCAAGGCCACCGACATGCTCGCCCGGTCCATCGACACCAAGGACTCGCGGAACTTCACCATCAGGGTGCGGAGCGGCTGGACCTTCTCCAACGGCGAGAAGGTCACCGCCCGCTCCTTCGTGGACGCCTGGAACTACGGCGCAAGCCTGAGGAACAACCAGAAGAACGCCCTCTTCTTCGGCTACATCGACGGCTACGACAAGGTCCACCCCAGCTCCGGCAGGCAGACCGCCGACACGCTGTCCGGGCTGAAGGTGGTGGACGACCACACCTTCACCGTCCGGCTCAACCAGAAGTTCTCCACCTTCCCGGACACCCTCGGCTACGCGGCCTTCGCCCCGCTGCCGCGCGCCTTCTTCACGGACCACGCGGCCTGGCTGAAGAAGCCGGTCGGCAACGGTCCGTACACGGTCGCTTCCTATATGAAGGGCTCCCAGATGTCCCTGCGGAAGTGGGACGGCTACCCGGGCCCGGACAAGGCGCGCAACGGCGGGGTCGACCTGAAGGTCTACACCGACAGCAACACCGCCTACACCGACCTGCTGTCCGGCAACCTCGACCTCGTGGACGACGTGCCCGCCGCCCAGTTGAAGAACGTCAAGACCGACCTGGGCGACCGCTACATCAACACCCCGGCCGGCATCCTCCAGACCTTCGCCTTCCCCTACTACGACAAGGCGTGGGACAAACCGGGCACGGAGAAGGTGCGCACGGGCCTGTCCATGGCGATCAACCGCGAGCAGATCACCGAGAGGATCTTCCACGGGACTCGCACCCCGGCCACCGACTGGACCTCGCCCGTCCTCGGCGTGGCCGGCGGCTTCAAGGAGGGCCTGTGCGGCAAGGCCTGCGAGTACCACCCGGACGAGGCCAAGAAGCTGATCAAGGAAGGCGGCGGGATCCCCGGCGGCCAGGTGAAGATCACCTACAACGCGGACACGGGCTCGCACAAGGAGTGGGTGGACGCCGTGTGCAACTCGATCAACAACGCCCTCGGCAACGACAAGGCGTGCGTCGGCAACCCGGTCGGCACCTTCGCCGACTTCCGCAACCGCATCGGGCAGCACAAGATGACCGGGCCGTTCCGCGCGGGCTGGCAGATGGACTACCCGCTCATCCAGAACTTCCTCCAGCCGCTGTACTACACGAACGCCTCCTCCAACGACGGCAAGTGGTCGAACAAGGACTTCGACAAGCTGGTCGACCGGGCGAACGCCGAGAGCGACCAGACCAAGGCCGTGAAGCTGTTCCAGCAGGCCGAGGGAGTCGTCCGGGACAACATGGCCGCCATCCCGCTCTGGTACCAGAACGGCAGCGCCGGTTACTCGGAGCGGCTGTCCGACGTGGCGCTCAACCCGTTCAGCGTGCCCGTCTACAACGAGATCAAGGTCAGCTGAGCCGCCATGGGACGCTATGTCGTCCGGCGACTGCTCCAGATGATCCCGGTCTTCGTCGGGTCCACCCTGCTGATCTTCCTCATGGTCAACGTGATGGGCGATCCCGTCGCGGGCCTGTGCGGGGAGCGGGCCTGCGACCCGGCGACGGCGGCGCAGCTCAAGCGGGAGTTCGGCTTGGACAAGCCGGTCTGGCAGCAGTACCTCACCTACATGGGCAACGTCTTCACCGGCGACTTCGGCACGGCGTTCAACGGGCAGAAGGTCACCGAGCTGATGGGCACGGCGTTCCCCGTCACCATCCGGCTGACCATCGTGGCGATCCTCTTCGAGGTCGTCATCGGCATCACGCTGGGCGTCGTCACGGGCCTCAGGCGCGGCCGGCCCATCGACACCACCGTGCTGCTGCTGACCCTGGTGGTGATCTCCGTCCCCACCTTCGTCACCGGTCTGCTGCTCCAGCTGCTCCTCGGCGTGAAGTGGGCCTGGATCAAACCCTCCGTCTCCCCGGACGCGGCCTTCGGCGAGCTGCTCGTGCCGGGCCTGGTCCTGGCCTCCGTGTCGCTGGCCTACGTCACGCGGCTGACGCGGACCTCGATCGCGGAGAACAAGCGCGCGGACTACGTCCGTACGGCCATCGCCAAGGGCCTGCCCCGGCGCCGGGTCATCACCCGGCACCTGCTGCGCAACTCGCTCATCCCCGTGGTCACGTTCATCGGGACCGATATCGGGGCGCTGATGGGCGGGGCGATCGTCACCGAGCGGATCTTCAACATCCATGGCGTCGGCTACCAGCTCTACCAGGGCATCCTGCGCCAGAACACCCAGACGGTCGTCGGCTTCGTGACCGTGCTCGTGCTGGTCTTCCTGGTCGCCAACCTCCTCGTCGACCTCCTGTACGCCGTACTCGACCCGAGGATCCGCTATGCCTGAGCAGCAGCCGTACGAGGCCGGGCGGGCCATCGCCGGTACCGGGATGGGCGGCGCGATGGATCTCGCGGCGAGCGAGGCGACCACGCTGGAGAGGACACCGGGCGGACCGGAGGGCACGGGGCCGGCGGGCAAACCGCGCTCCCTGTGGTCGGACGCCTGGCGGGACCTGCGCCGCAATCCGGTCTTCCTCGTCTCCGCCCTGGTCATCCTCTTCCTGGTCTTCGTCTCGGTCTGGCCGTCGGCGATCGCTTCCGGGAACCCGCTCACGTGCGACCTGGCCAAGGCGCAGGACGGCTCGGCTCCCGGGCACCCCTTCGGCTACGACGGCCAGGGCTGCGACGTCTACACGCGCACGGTGTACGGCGCCCGTACGTCGGTCACGGTCGGGGTGCTGGCCACGCTCGGGGTGTCGGTGTTCGGCTCGGTGCTGGGCGGGCTGGCGGGCTACTTCGGGGGCCTGTGGGACGCGGTGCTGTCCCGGGTCACGGACATCTTCTTCGCCATCCCGGTCGTCCTCGGCGGACTCGTCCTCCTCTCGGTCGTGACCTCCAATACGGTCTGGCCGGTCATCGGGTTCATGGTGCTGCTCGGCTGGCCGCAGATCTCCCGGATCGCGCGCGGCTCGGTCATCACCGCCAAGCAGAACGACTACGTCCAGGCCGCTCGCGCGCTGGGCGCCTCGGACTCCCGGATCCTGCTGCGGCACATCGCCCCGAACGCCGTCGCGCCGGTGATCGTGGTGGCCACCATCGCGCTGGGCACCTACATCGCCCTGGAAGCGACCCTGTCCTACCTCGGCGTCGGCCTCAAACCCCCCAGCGTCTCCTGGGGCATCGACATCTCCGCCGCCTCCCCCTACATCCGCAACGCCCCCCATGCCCTGCTGTGGCCCTCGGGCGCCCTCGCGGTCACGGTGCTGGCGTTCATCATGCTGGGCGACGCGGTCCGCGACGCCCTCGACCCGAAGCTGAGGTGACGTTCACCGTGCTGCTCGACGTCCGGGACCTCCACGTGGAGTTCCACACCCGCGACGGCGTCGCCCACGCCGTCAACGGAGTCAGCTACGCGGTGGACGCGGGGGAGACGCTGGCGGTGCTGGGGGAGTCGGGATCGGGGAAGTCCGTCACCGCGCAGGCCGTGATGGGCATCCTCGACATGCCGCCCGGGCGGATCACCCAGGGGCGGATCCTGTTCCAGGGACGGGACCTGCTGACGCTGAAGGGCGAGGAGCGGAGGAGGATCCGGGGCGCCGGAATGGCGATGATCTTCCAGGACGCGCTGTCGGCCCTGAACCCGGTGATGACGGTGGGGGATCAGCTGGGGGAGATGTTCGTGGTCCACCGGGGCACGTCGCGCAAGGACGCGCGGGCGAGGGCCGTGGAGCTGATGGAGCGGGTGCGGATCCCGGCCGCCGCCCAGCGTGTGCGGGACTACCCCCACCAGTTCTCCGGCGGGATGCGCCAGCGCATCATGATCGCCATGGCGCTGGCGCTGGAACCGGCCCTCATCATCGCCGACGAACCCACCACCGCCCTCGACGTCACCGTCCAGGCCCAGGTCATGGACCTCCTCGCGGACCTCCAGCGCGAGTACCGCATGGGACTGATCCTCATCACCCACGACCTGGGCGTCGTCGCGGACGTCGCCGACAGGATCGCGGTGATGTACGCGGGCCGGATCGTGGAATCCGCGCCCGTCCACGACCTCTACAAAGCCCCCGCCCACCCCTACACCCGGGGCCTGCTCGACTCCATCCCCCGCCTGGACCACAAAGGCCACGAGCTCTACGCCATCAAGGGCCTGCCACCGAACCTGACGCACATCCCCCCGGGCTGCTCCTTCCACCCCCGCTGCCCCATGGCCAGGGACGTCTGCCGCACCGACGAACCCCCGCTGTACGAGGTCTCCGACGAGCGGGGCAGCGCCTGCCACTTCTGGAGGGAGTGCCTCGATGGCTGAACCGATTCTCGAAGTGAGCGGCCTGGTCAAGCACTACCCGCTCACCCGGGGCGTCCTGTTCAAGAAGCGGATCGGCGCGGTCAAGGCCGTCGACGGCGTCGACTTCACCCTCGCCCAGGGCGAAACCCTCGGCATCGTCGGCGAATCGGGCTGCGGCAAGTCCACCGTCGCCAAACTCCTGTGCGGCCTCGAACGACCCACCGCCGGCACCATCACGTTCAAGGGCGAGGACATCACCCGGCTGTCCGGCAAGGCCCTCAAAGCCGTGCGCCGCAACATCCAGATGGTCTTCCAGGACCCCTACACCTCCCTCAACCCCCGCATGACGGTCGGCGACATCATCGGCGAGCCCTACGAGATCCACCCCGAGGTGGCCCCCAAGGGCGACCGCCGCCGCAGGGTCCAGGAACTCCTCGACGTCGTCGGTCTCAACCCCGAGTACATCAACCGCTACCCCCACCAGTTCTCCGGCGGTCAACGCCAGCGCATCGGCATCGCCCGGGGGCTGGCGCTGCGCCCCGAGATCATCGTCGCCGACGAACCCGTCTCCGCCCTCGACGTCTCCGTGCAGGCGCAGGTCATCAACCTCCTCGCCCGGCTCCAGACGGACTTCGACCTCTCCTACGTCTTCATCGCCCACGACCTGTCCATCGTCCGGCACATCTCGGACCGCGTCGCCGTCATGTACCTGGGCCGCATCGTCGAGACCGGCCGGGACGCCGAGATCTACGACCACCCCACCCACCCCTACACCCAGGCCCTGCTCTCCGCCGTCCCCGTACCCGACCCCGACGCCCGTGAACGCCGCGAGCGGATCATCCTCACCGGTGACGTGCCGTCCCCGACGAACATCCCCTCCGGCTGCCGGTTCCGCACCCGCTGCTGGAAGGCGCAGGAACGCTGCGCCGTGGAGGTCCCCGCGCTCGCCGTGCCGGCCGCCTTCCGTGACGCGGCCGGTCCCGCCGCGCACCCCTCGGCCTGTCACTTCGCGGAGGAGAAACAAGTGGTGCCGCCGGAGGAGTCCCGGCTGAACGGCAACGGGCCGGGGTGACATGGCGCACCCCGGCCCGTTCACGGCACCCGCACGGCCGTACGCTGATCAGCCTCCCGTGTCCGTATATCGGTCCCGCTTCGGTGAAGTTGCCTGCGTGTTAACGCAGTTCACGCCTGTCCGCCGGGCTCGGGGAGGGAGCGCCGGAGGAAGTCGAGCTGGAGCAGGAGCAGGTTCTCCGCGACCGTCTCCTGCGGGGTCATGTGAGTCACCCCGGACAGGGGCAGCACCTCGTGCGGGCGGCCGGCGGCCAGCAGCGCGGAGGAGAGGCGCAGGGAGTGGGCGACGACCACGTTGTCGTCCGCCAGTCCGTGGATGACCAGCATCGGACGGTGCGGCTCGGCGGGGTCGACCAGGCCCGCGTCGTCGATCACCGAGTTGCGGCGGTAGACCTCCGGCTGCTCGTTCGGGTCGCCGAGGTAGCGCTCCTGGTAGTGGGTGTCGTACAGCCTGAGGTCGGTGACCGGCGCGCCGACCACCGCCGCGTGGAAGACGTCCGGGCGGCGCAGCACCGCCAGCGCCGACAGGTAGCCGCCGAAGGACCAGCCGCGGATCGCCACCCGGGTGAGGTCCAGCGGGTAGCGCTCGGCGAGCGCGTGCAGGGCGTCGACCTGGTCCTGGAGGACGACCGCCGCCACGTCGTCCCGGATCGACTTCTCCCAGGCGGGCGCGCGGCCCGGGGTGCCCCGGCCGTCGGCGACGACCACCGCGAAGCCCTGGTCGGCGAACCACTGGGAGGTGAGGTGGGCATTGTGCGCGGCGACCACCCGCTGGCCGTGCGGACCGCCGTAGGGGTCCAGGAGTACCGGCAGGGGAGTGTCACCGGGGTAGTCCCGTGGCATAAGCACGGCGCACGGAATTCGGCGTGCGCCCCCTTGTGTCAGGGTCACTCGGGGGGACAGACCGGGATCTTCGGCGTACGACCGGACAGTCGCCGTCGGTTTTCCGTCACACAGCACCTGGACCCGGGCGCCAGGGCGGTCCAGTGCGGCGGACACGAGGACGGTCACGTTCCCCGAGCGCACCGCCGAGTGCACACCGGGCTCCTGGGACAGGCGCTCCAGGCCCAGTTCGTTCACCCGGTACACATGAACCTCGCCAATTTCCGGCGACTCGGCCTCCGGGCCGGAAGAGGCGGAAACCAGTACGTCGTCCGCACCCACGTCCAGGACCGCGCGCAGATGCAACTGACCGCTGGTCAAGGGGCGTTCGCCGACCGCCAGAACCCGTGCGCCCCCCTCGTCCGCGATACGCACAAGCTGCCCGGAGGGGTTCCAGCAGGGCACACCGGCGAACAGTTCCAGCCAAGTTGGATCTTCATCGGCGTGCACCATCCGCGTGGCCCCGGAATCCGGGTCGACCGCCAGGTAAAGCTGGCTGCGCTGATCCCGCGCCTGCACCAGCAGCAGCGGCGCACCCGCCTCTGACCAGTGCACACGCGCCAGATACGGGTAGCGCGTGCGGTCCCAGACCACCTCCGTGCGCGTCCCGTCCAACCCGCACACGAACAGCCGGACGTCCGCGTTGGGGGTGCCCGCGGCCGGGTA
Organism: Streptomyces flaveolus; assembly: GCF_000716535.1. GTDB lineage: Bacteria > Actinomycetota > Actinomycetes > Streptomycetales > Streptomycetaceae > Streptomyces > Streptomyces flaveolus_A. Next base: position 96,693 of record NZ_JNWV01000037.1, read on the forward strand.
CCGGATGCCGGCCGGCTCACGTTCCGGATGGGCCGGATCCGAGATCCACCACCGTCGTACCGGCGTGTCGTCCACGCGTGCCACGAGCAGCCGGTCCGACCCCGGCGCCCACCAGAAGCCCCGCGAACGCGCCATCTCCTCCGCCGCGACGAACTCCGCGAGGCCGTAGGAGACGTCCGCCGACTCCGGCTCGGCCAGCACCCGGTCGCCGTCCCCCTCGGCGCCCACCACCCGCAGCGCGCCCCGGGCGACGTACGCGATGTGCCGGCCGTCGGGGGAGGGACGCGGGTCGATCACCGGCCCGGGAACGGGGAGTTCACGCGCCGTCCCGGCGCGCAGCTCCGCCGTGAAAAGCCGCCCTGACAAGGCGAAAGACGCCAACTCCACGGCGCCGTCGGTGGCGTAGCCGATGATGCCGGCGCCGCCCTCGCGGCTGCGCTCGCGGCGCGCCCGCTCCTCGGCCGAGAGCTCCTCGGCGGCGCCTTGGAGGAGCACGCGCGGATCGGCCGCCGGGCGTTCCGCACCCCCCGGAAGATCCAGTACCCACAGGGAGTTGGCCCGGTCGTCGCCGGAGCCGGAACGCAGAAACGCGACACGCGAACCGTCGGGTGCCACGGTGAACGCACGCGGCGCGCCGAGCGTGAACCGCTGGGTCCGGGCGTGCCGACGGGGGAAGGAGTCAGCCTCGGTCGTCATACCCCGACCATATTGGCCATGCGCCCCCTTGTGCGGCTGTGCGCCGACCGATGCGCGAGTACGGATAGTTATGATCACTACCGCAGAGTGGGTATGAACCTGCTGGCGTCTGCATGGATTTGCTCTACTGATCTAGAACCCGCGTCCCTGGGATCTTTGGAGGTGAGCCGCCGTGGCACTCTCGATTTCGGCGGTGGTGCTGCTGGCGATCATCGTCTTCCTGCTGATCAAGAAGTCAGGGCTGAAGGGCGGCCATGCCGTCGTCTGCATCCTGCTCGGCTTCTATCTCGCCTCCTCGACCGTCGCTCCCACGATCAGCGAGCTGACGACCAACGTCGCCAGCATGATCGGCAGCATCAAGTTCTGACGGCCGGCGTCGCGGGGGCGGGCGCGGGGACCTCGTAGGGTGGTGGCCATGACGGAACTGCCCTCCCGGCGTCTTCTCCTGGTGCACGCGCACCCGGACGACGAGTCGATCAACAACGGCGCGACCATGGCCAGGTACGCGGCCGAGGGCGCCCACGTGACCCTGGTCACCTGCACCCTGGGGGAGCGGGGCGAGGTCATCCCGCCGGAGCTGCGGCATCTGACGGGCGCCGCGCTGGGCGCGCACCGGCGCGGCGAGCTGGCCGCGGCCGTGTCCGCGCTCGGCGTCACGGACGCCCGGCTGCTCGGCGGCGCCGGGCGGTACGGCGACTCCGGGATGATGGGCCTCGCCGACAACGACGACCCCGGATGCTTCTGGCAGGCCGACGTCGACGAGGCGGCCGGGAGGCTCGCCGAGGTGATCCTGGAGGTCCGCCCCCAGGTCCTCGTGACGTACGACGACGACGGCGGCTACGGCCACCCGGACCACATCCAGGCCCACCGCGTCGCCATGCGCGCGGTCGACCTCGCGGCCGAACGCGGCCACCTGATCACCAAGGTGTACTGGAACCGCGTCCCGCGCTCCGTCGCCGAGGCCGCCTTCGCCCGCCTCCAGGACGAGCTGTCCGCACTGCCGTTCGACAAGGGCGCCACCGTGGACGACGTGCCCGGCGTGGTGGCCGACGAGCGGATCACCACCACGATCGACGGCACCGCCCACGCCGCCGCCAAGGCCGCCGCGATGCGCGCCCACGCCACCCAGATCGAGGTCGCCGAGCCGTACTTCGCGCTCTCCAACGAGCTCGCCCAGCCGCTGTTCACGACCGAGTACTACGAGTTGGTGCGCGGGCCGGGACAGCGCGGGGAGACCGACCTCTTCGCCGGTCTCGACCTCGGGGAGGCGTCATGAGCGACGGCGGGAACGGCTCCCCGCTCGCCCAGCCGCTGCGCCCGCCCTCCGCGGGACGGGCCGCCGCCCTCGTCGGCCTGTTCCTGCTCGGCGCCGTCACGGGCATCGCCGGGGCCCTCCTGCAGGCCGCCTGGTTCCCCGGCGGGCTGCTGCTCGCCCTCGTGGGCGCCGCCGGGCTCTTCCTCGGCGGCGGGTACGCCACCGGAGGCCGGGGCGGGGCGGTCGCGCCGGCGGCGGGCTGGGTCGTCGCCGTCATCCTGCTCACCACCACGCGCCCGGAGGGCGACTACCTCTTCGGCGCGGGCGGCAGTTCCTATCTGTACCTGCTCGGCGGCATGGCCCTCGCTGTGATCTGCGCCACCGTCGGCGCAGGGCGGCAACCGCGCGGCGGCTCCGCCCGACTTGGCAAGTGACGTACCACTTCGCCGTGCGGCGCACGTGCGAGTCCGGTGTGGGTTTCCTCGGCGGTCATGGGATACGCGCCAGAAGTGGCCAGTATGGTGGTGCGCGCCGCCGTGCCTCCCCCAAGTTGTCGACTGCGCTCGAACAGGGGGTACCCCCAGCTGAGGTCGAAACGGGCGGCGGAGCCAACCGGGAGAACCTGCCTTGAGTCGTGAAACTGACACTCCGTCCTCCGGGCCCGACGGGCGCGGCGGAGCCGCATACCCCTCCGGCACGCCGCCGTACGGGACCCCCATGGCTTCCGACGACGGTACGGGCGCGGGCCGTTCGGGCACGCGGCCGGAGGAGAAGAAGACCGAGACCACGCTGACGACCCGGATCCGGATCAACATCCCCGGGTCCCGGCCGATCCCGCCGGTCGTCGTGCGCAAGCCCGTCGGGGACGGCGAGGGCGCCGGGGAGGAGGCGCCGGCCGCCGAGCCGCGGCCCGTGGCCGACCGGCCGTCCGCCGGCACCGCCGAGGCCCCGGCCGAGCCCGCCGCCCAGGCGGAGGACAAGACCAGCGACTGGTTCGCGCCCCGCAAGTCCGGCGCGCCCAAGGGCGGTCCGGGCGGCGGTGGCACGAACGGCGCCGGGACGCCCGGCGGTTCCGCGGCCGCCAACGCCTCCTCCGGCGTGTCGGGCACCCGTTCGAGTGGTCCGGGAGCTTCGGGTGCGGCCGGTACCACCGGCGCATCCGGTGGCGGCCGTCCCGGTGGTGTGGTCGGCTCCATGAGCGTGCCGGGCGGTCCGCGCTCCGGCGGCACGAACGGCAAGGGCCTGCCCGGCGCCACCGGCGGCCCGGTCGCCCCGGGACACGGCGGCGGCACCGGCTCCTTCGACGTGACCGAGGCCCTGACCGGGAGCCCCCGGGGCGGCGGTTCCCGCCCCGGCTCCGACGAGCCCCGCCGTGACGACCTGCCGTACTTCTCGGAGAACGGCGGCCAGGACGACTTCGGCACGGGCATGGCGGGCACCGGCGGGCACGACGGCTTCGGCGCGGGTGCTGCCGGGGCCGGCGGCCTCGACGGTTTCGGTGGCGGGCACGACGGCTACGGCGGTGCCGCGGGCGGTGCCCGTGGGAACGGCGGTCCCGGCGGCGCCAGCGGCTTCGACGGACCCGGCGGCCACGGCGGCCCCGGCGGCCCCCAGGGCGGCCCGGCCGGCCCCACCAGCGGTCCGGTCACCGGCGACGGCACCCTCGTCCCGCCGGCCACCGGCGGCGGCGTCGGCATGGGGCCGGGCGAGCCCTTCGACGGCCCGTCGGGCGCCGGCTTCGGCGGCTCGCCCGCGCGCAGCGCCCTCTCCGACATCGCCGATCTGGACGCGCCCGGCGCGGCGGGCGGCCCCGGCGGCCCCGGCGGCTTCAACGGCCCCGGCGGCGCCGGGCGGCCCGGCGGTCCGGGTGCTCCGGGGGGCAACCCCGGCGGCCCGGCGGGCCGTGGCCCCGGTGGCGGGCTCAGCGACGACACCGCGATCCTCACCCCGCAGAAGCCGGCCCCGGAGCCGGGCACGCCCGGATACCGCCCCCCGTCCGCCGACAACGTCTCCGGACACACCGTCACCAGCGGCATCCCGGTCGTCCCGAACGCCGGCAAGCCCCCGTTCGGCACCCACCCCGACGGCCAGGCGGCGCCCACGGCGCCCAAGCCCGCACCGGCCGCCGCGCCCAAGGCGGCGGGCAAGCCGAAGCCGAAGAAGAAGGGCCGCAGCAAGCTGATGCTGCTGGTCGTCGGCGTGTTCGTCGTGGCGGGCGGTGCCTACGGCGCCGGGCTGCTGATGAACCACACCGACGTGCCCAAGGGCACCACCGTGCTCGGTGTCGACATCGGTGGCGGCACCCGCGACGACGCCGTCAAGAAGCTGGACGACGCCTTCGGCAGCCGGGTGAACAAGCCGCTGGAGCTGGCCGTGGGCGGCAAGACCGTCACCCTCACGCCGGAGAACGCCGGTCTCCAGTTCGACTACCAGGCCACGGTGAGCGAGGCCGCGAAGAGCGACTACAACCCGGTCCACGTCGTCGGCTCGCTCTTCGGGCAGAAGCGCGTGGTCCAGCCGGTCATGCCGGTGGACGAGGAGAAGCTGCAGGCCGCGCTCCAGCACGCCGGCGGCGGCGCGGGCTCGGCCACGGACGGCACCATCAAGTTCGAGTCCGGCAAGGCCGTGGCGGTCTACGGCAAGGCGGGCAAGGCCATCGACGCGGGCCGCTCGACCACGGCGGTCGAACAGGCGTACCGCACGCTGGTGGAGAAGGGCAGCACGCCCCCGGTCACCGTGCCGACCGCCATCAAGCAGCCGACGGTGTCGAACGCCGAGGTCGACCGGGTGATGAACGACTTCGCGAAGCCCGCGATGTCCGGCCTCGTCCGGGTGCAGACCGACGCGGTGCACAGCATCCCGTTCGGCCCCGTGTCGCTGCCGAAGATCATCAGCTTCAAGGCCGTGGACGGCAAGCTCGTGGACACGTACGACCTCAAGGCGCTCAAGGAGGCCTACGGCAGCACCTTCGACGGCGTACAGATCCAGACCGCGACCGGGAAGCGTGGCGTCCTGCCGCAGGACGTGGTCTCCGCGCTGCGCAAGGCGCTGCGGGGCAAGACGGCGGCGGAGCGGGTCGGGGTCATCGAGACCAACCCCAGCTAGACGCCGAGCCGGAACACCACCACGACGGGCCCGCGGTCATCCGCGGGCCCGTCGCGCCGTTCCTCCCGCGCGCACCTTCGGGGCACCGGGCATGACATCTGTCATCCGGCACCCGGGACCCCCGACACTGCCGGGCCCCGGGCCGTCTCCGCCAGCATGGACGGCATGACGACGACAGCGGCACCGGCCACCACCACCCCGGTGGTCGGGTTCGACCAGGTGACCAAGACGTACGGGAGCGTGCGGGCCGTCGACGGCCTCTCGCTCCGGCTGTACCCGGGCGAGACCGTCGCCCTCCTCGGCCCGAACGGGGCCGGCAAGTCCACCACCCTGGACCTGCTCCTCGGGCTCAAGCACGCCGACAGCGGCACGGTGAGCCTGTTCGGCACCCGCCCGCGCGAGGCGATCGTCGCCGGCCGGGTCGGGGCGATGCTGCAGAGCGGCGGCCTGATGGACGGGGTCACTGTTGCCGAACTGGTGAAGCTGGCCTGCTCCCTGCACCCGCGGCCGTACCCGGTCTCCGACGTGCTGGCCCGCGCGGGCATCGCCCAGATCGCCGACCGCAAGGTCGACAAGCTCTCCGGCGGCCAGGCGCAGCGGGTCCGGTTCGCCCTCGCCACCGCCGGCGACAGCGATCTGATCCTCCTGGACGAGCCGACCACCGGCATGGACGTCTCCGCCCGCCAGGCGTTCTGGGCCACCATGCGCGAACAGGCCGACCAGGGCCGTACGGTCCTCTTCGCCACCCACTACCTGGAAGAGGCCGACGCCGTCGCGGACCGGGTCCTGGTGCTGCACCGGGGCCGGCTCCTCGCCGACGGCACGGCCGCCGAGATCAAGGCCAGGGCGGGCGCGCGGCGGATCTCGTTCGACCTGACCGGTGAGATCGACGAGAGCGCCCTGCGCGGACTGCCGTTCCTCACCTCGGTCGACGTGTCGGGCCAGACCGTCCGCATGCAGTCCGCCGACGCCGACGCGACCGTGCACGCCCTGTACGGCCTCGGTGTCTATCCCCGCAACCTCGAAGTCGCCGGGCTCGGTCTGGAGCAGGCCTTCGTCGCCATCACGGAGGCCGAGGAGGCCAAGCAGTCGTGAACGCCCTCATCAAGCTCGAACTGGCCCGCGCCCTGCGGAACAGGAAATTCCTGTTCTTCTCCGTGCTCTACCCCTCGATCATCTACCTGATCTTCTCCAGCAGCGCCGGCCCGGCCGCGCGGGTCGACGGCAGCGGCCTGACCGTCGCCACCTACCTGATGGTCTCCATGGCCTCCTTCGGCGCCCTGACCGCCGTCCTCATGGGCAACAGCGAGCGCATCGCCAAGGAACGCGAGAGCGGCTGGGTACGGCAGCTCCGGCTGACCCCGTTGCCCGGGCGCGGCTACGTCCTCGCCAAGACCGCGAGCGCCGCCGTGGTGAGCCTGCCGGCCATCGTCGTCGTGTTCGCCGTCGCCGCCGGCGTCAAGGACGTACGCCTGGACGCCTGGCAGTGGCTCGCGCTCACCGGGGTGATCTGGGCCGGCAGCCTCGTCTTCGCCGCGCTCGGCGTCGCCCTCGGCTACCTCGCCTCCGGGGACGCGGTCCGCCCGATCACGATGATCGTCTACTTCGGTCTGTCGATCCTCGGCGGCCTGTGGATGCCGTCCACGACCTTCCCGCAGGTCCTCCAGGACATCGCCAAGTGGCTCCCCACGCACGCGTACGCTGCCCTGGGACGGGCGATCGAGCAGAGCCAGGCCCCGCACGCGGCGGACATCGCCGTCCTCGCCGTCTACTTCGTCCTCTTCGCGGGCGGCGCGGCCTGGCTGTACCGGAAGGACACGCTGAAGGCGTGAGCGCGATGACGGAAGACCCCCTGACCCGCGAGAAGCGGCCGCAACACCAGGTGCGGCTGGGCCAGGGCCCCCGCACCCGGCGGGACGTGCTGGCCAAGGTGCTGTGGATCGGCGTGTGGCTGGTCTTCCTCAGCTCACCGGTCGACGACCTGGTGGGCGGCCACCACACCGCGCGCGCCACCCTCGTCGGCTCCCTCGGCCTGGCCGCGTTCGTCGGCGTCTACCTGGCGCTGGTCTTCCGCAACATGGGCCGGCCCTTCGCGCCCCGTACGGTCGTCGGCCTCATCGCGGTCCTGGCCGTCCTGGCACCCGTCCTCGCCTACACCCTCGGCAGCGCCTGGCTCGGCCTCTTCGTCTACCTCTCGGTGGCCTGCGGGGCCACCCTGCCGGTCCGGGCGTCGTACTGGGCGATCCCGGCGACGGCCGCGCTGATGTACCTCATCGGGCTGCACTCGAACGAGAAGGAGGCCCGCGGGCTGCTGCTCCTCGTCGTGCTCATCGGGTTCGCGATGGTCGGCGTCGGGCAACTGGTGCGCACCACCATCGAGTTGCGCAAGGCGCGGGCCACCGTGGCCCAGCTCGCCGCCAACGAGGAACGGCTGCGACTCGCCCGCGACCTGCACGACCTGCTCGGCCACTCGCTGTCGCTGATCACGCTGAAGAGCGAGCTGGCCGGCCGGATGCTGCCCGGCCACCCCGACAAGGCGGCCCAGCAGGTCGCCGACATCGAACAGGTCAGCCGGCAGGCCCTGGTCGACGTCCGGGAGGCCGTCACCGGCTACCGGCGGCCCCGGCTCGCCGCCGAACTCGCCGGTGCCCAGGTGGCCCTGACCGCCGCCGGGGTCGTCGCCGAGGTGCCCGCCGAACCCGACCTCGCCGGCGTGCCCGAGGAGGCCGAGTCCGCGCTGGCCTGGGCGCTGCGCGAGGCGGTCACCAACGTGGTCCGGCACAGCGGCGCCGACCGCTGCGCCGTACGGCTGCTGCGCCGTCAGACCCTGGACGGGCCGGTGCTCGAACTCTCCGTCGAGGACGACGGGAGCGGGGGCTCCGGGAAGGGGCCCGGCAACGGACTGACCGGGCTGACCGAGCGCCTGGAGAAGGCCGGCGGCACCCTGGAGGCGGGCCGGGTCAGGCACGGTTTCCGGCTCGTCGCCCGCGTGCCCACGGCCGCCGGGGCGGACGTAGGATCCGGGGCATGACGAGCATGATCAAGGTCCTCCTGGCCGAGGACCAGTCGATGGTCCGCGAGGCGCTGGCCGCATTGCTCGGCCTGGAGGACGACATCGAGGTCGTCGCCCAGGTGGCGCGCGGCGACGAGGTGCTCGCGGCCGTCGGCGCGCACGGCGTGGACGTCGCGCTGCTCGACATCGAGATGCCCGGCTGCACCGGCATCGAGGCCGCGGCCCGGGTGCACCGGGAGCACCCGCGGGTCAAGCTGGTCGTCCTGACCACCTTCGGCCGCCCCGGCTATCTGCGCAGCGCCATGGAGGCGGGCGCCGACGCCTTCCTCGTCAAGGACGCCCCGGCCGCGCAGCTCGCCGAGGCGATCCGCAAGGTGCTGGCCGGCGAGCGGGTCATCGACCCCACGCTGGCCGCCGCCGCGCTCGCCGAGGGCGCCAACCCGCTCACCGAGCGCGAACGCGAGGTGCTCCGCGCGGCGGCCGACGGCTCCACCAACGCCGAACTCGCCCAGGCACTGCACCTGTCCCAGGGCACGGTCCGCAACTACCTGTCGACCGCCATCCAGAAACTGGCCGCGCGCAACAGGGCGGAGGCGGTACGGATCGCCCGGGACAAGGGGTGGCTGTGAGGGACCACCTCAGTTGAGCTTGGACCTCGCCGTGCGCGCCTCCTGCCGGATCTTGCGGGCCGCCGACTCGTCCACCACCTCGATCAGGTCGGCGTAGTGCTGTAGCTCCTCGGCGCCCGCGACGAACTCCCCGCGCTGTACCAGCAGTTGCCCGCGCTCATAGCGCAGCCGCGCCGGATGCGAGGGGATGAGCAGCGCCAGCTCCACGGCCCGCAGCGCGACGTCCGACCGCTCCGGCCGGGCCGCCGCCCACGCCCGGATGTTGTTCAGGATGCGCTGGACGACCTCCAGCGGCGGCGCCGGCTCCAGCATCGAGGGGTCCAGCGGTGTGCCCGTGGCGCCCACGACCAGCAGCTCGGCGTCCGTCCCGGTCAGTACCCGGCCGCCGTCGAACGGATCGGCCAGCACCTGCTCCGCCGCCGCCCCGAACCCGACCACGAAGTGCCCCGGCAGCGCGACCCCGTACACCGGGGCGCCCGCCCGGCGCGCGACCTCCAGCCACACCACCGACAGCAGGATCGGCAGCCCGCGCCGCCGCCGCAGCACCTCGTGCAGCAAGGAGGACTCCAGCCGCTGGTAGTCGCCCGGCGTCCCGTGGAACGCGTAGCGGGTGCCGAGCAGCCGTCGTACGGCCTCCGCCCACGCCTGCGGCCCGCCCGGCCGGTACGGCAGCTCGCCCGCCAGCCGGTCCAGCTCCGCCTCCGCGGCGTCGATGCCGGCCTCGTCCAACGAGCCGTCCGTCTCCGCGCCGATCAGCAGACACAGCGCCGACAGGTCCGGCCGCTCGGACCGGGCCTCCTCGGCGAACCGCCGCCGCACCTCGGCGGAGCGGTCCGGAGGGGGCGGATACGGGGGCGGCAGATACGGATGACTCATGGCAGCCTCATGCCCTTCCACGGCGAGTTCCACGGCGGGGTGGGCCGGGTTCGGCGGCCGGACGCGGTGCCTGTCCGGGCCCGGCGCCGGCCGCTGGGCCGCTCGCCCGGCCGGGGACGGGAGCCGGCGCGCCGTGCGCCCGGGCTGGGACGCCGGCTGCCTCGCCGGCCGGGGACGGGCCGCCGGCTATGGCGCCCGGCTGGGTGTGGCCTCCTGGTGCGGCGCCGGGCATGCCGCCGGTCCTGGCCTTGGTGCGGGGCGCGCTCGCCGTCCGGGACCGGTCACGGGGCGCGCTCACCGTCCGGAACCGGCCACGGGGCGCGCTCACCATCCGGGACCGGCCGCGGGGCGCGTGACTCGCCTGGGTGAGGCTGTCGGGGGTGCTGCCGGGCGTGTCACTCGCCTGGGTCAGGCCGTCCGGAGTGCCACCGGGCGCGTCACTTGCCTGGGTGAGGCCGTCGGGGGTGCTGCCGGGCGTGTCACTCGCCTGGGTCAGGCCGTCCGGAGTGCCATCGGGCGCGTCATTCGCCTGGGTCAGGCCGTCCGGAGTGCCACCGGGCGCGTCACTTGCCGGGGTCAGGTCGTCGGGGGTGCCATCGGGCGCGTCATTCGCCTGGGTCAAGCCGCCCGGAGTGCCACCGGGCGCGTCACCCGCCTGGGTCAAGCCGTCGGGAGCGCTTCCCGTCCGGCTCCGGTCGTCGGACTGGCCGGCCGCCTCGAAGGGGGCGTCGGGGGTGTCCTCCGGCAGGGGCCGGCTCTCGGGGCCGCTCCGCGGCCGGGAGCCGGTCTCGTGTGCAGCCTCCGGCGAGGGACGGTCCGCGGAGGCGGGGGTCCGTTCCGGTCGGACCCGCTCTTCGGGGGCCCGGTAATGGTGGTAGGCGTGGTGGGGCGCGAAGCCCAGGGCGCCGTAGAGGGCCCGGGCGGACTCGTTGTCCGTCTCCACCTGGAGCCAGGCCGCCGAGGCGCCCTCCTCCAGCGCGCGCCGGGCCAGCGCGGCCATGACCTCGGTGGCCAGCCCCTGCCGGCGCCGGCCGGGGTCCACCTCGACGGCGGCGAACCCGGCCCACCGCCCGTCCACGACACACCGCCCGATCGCCGCCGGCGGCTCGCCCTCCCCGGCCCCGGGCACGGAGGCGAACCACACCGACGGCCCGGTCCCGAGCACCCGCAGGGCCACCTCGCTCACCCCCTTGCGCTGGTACCGCCCGAGCCACGCCTCGTCCGCCGTCCGGGACAGGACCACGCCCGCGCCCGCGGCCCGGTCCGCGACCGGCGCCAGGGGCCCGATCCACAGCTCGGCGGTCACCTCCCGCACCCAGCCGCGCCGCTCCAGCTCCGCGCACAGCAGCTCCTGCGTGCCCTCGGCGCCCGTCGCGGTCTGCACGTACGCGGGCAGGCCACGCTCGCCGTACCAGCGTCGTACGGCCGCCAGGGCCGCGTCGAGCGGCAGCCCGGGGTCCCCGAGGGGCAGCACACTGTTGGCGCGCCGCGTGAACCCGCCCGCCGCCCGCAACTCCCACTCGCCGAGCCGCTCGCTCTCCACCGGCCGCCACGCCCGGGAGGTGACCCGCGCCAGCTCCGGGTACGTGGCGGCGGGCCCCCTGCGCCGCGCCGGGGCGGCGGGCACGACCTTCCCGGCGACCAGCGCGGATTGCGGGATCCGGACGCGTTCGCCGTCCCGCCGTGTGATCATGAGCACGCCACCGTCCCATGATGTGAGAACACCCACCGTGTCAGTGAACTTCTCCGGTCCGGCACCTGGTTCGCCCAACCGCCGTACAGAGACCCGTTTCCCCACGTCAGCAGGGGTGATTCGGACCTCTGGGCGTCCTTTCGCCGAGATTTCCACTGGTCAGTTCACCCCTCCTGTTCGGATCATGCTCCGGAACGGAGATACTAGGGGCGGGCATCGACGACGCCGCGCTCCCGCGCGCCAGGCGGCGGAGCCTGAGGAGGCCCGCCAGCGCCCTATCGAGGAGGAACGACAGCGTGACCTACGTCATCGCGCAGCCTTGTGTCGACGTCAAGGACAAGGCGTGCATCGAGGAGTGCCCGGTCGACTGCATCTACGAGGGCCAGCGGTCCTTGTACATCCACCCGGACGAATGCGTCGACTGTGGTGCCTGTGAGCCGGTCTGCCCGGTCGAGGCGATCTTCTACGAGGACGACGTCCCCGAGGAGTGGAAGGACTACTACAAGGCGAACGTCGAGTTCTTCGACGAGCTCGGCTCTCCCGGCGGCGCCAGCAAGCTGGGGCTGATCGAGCGCGACCACCCCTTCGTCGCCGCGCTGCCGCCGCAGGGCGAGTGACCGTCTGAGCGTCAAGCGGCCGCCAACCGCGCCGCCTCGGTCCCGTACGGCCCGGATCACCCTGATCACCGCCGCACGGGACCGAGGTGTTTGCCGCACCGTACGAAAGTGAGCCTGATTCCCGTGTCCGCAGTCTCCGACCGGCTTCCCACCTTCCCCTGGGACAAGCTGGAGCCGTACAAGAAGACGGCCGCGGCCCACCCGGACGGCATCGTCGACCTCTCCGTCGGCACCCCGGTCGACCCGGTCCCCGAGCTGGTCCAGAAGGCCCTGATCGACGCGGCCGACTCCCCGGGCTACCCGACCGTCTGGGGCACCCCCGCCCTGCGCGACGCGATCACCGGCTGGCTGGAGCGCCGCCTGGGCGCCCGCGGGGTCACCCACCGGCACGTCCTGCCGGTCGTCGGCTCCAAGGAGCTGGTGGCCTGGCTGCCGACCCAGCTCGGCCTCGGCCCCGGCGACAAGGTCGCGTACCCGCGCCTCGCCTACCCCACCTACGAGGTCGGCGCCCGCCTGGCCCGCGCCGAGTACGAGGTCTACGACGACCCGCGCGACCTGGACCCGGCCGGCCTGAAGCTGCTCTGGCTGAACTCGCCGTCCAACCCCACGGGCAAGGTCCTCTCCCGGCAGGAGCTGACGGACATCGTCGCCTGGGCCCGCGCCCACGACGTCCTCGTCTTCTCCGACGAGTGCTACCTGGAGCTGGGCTGGGAGGCCGACCCGGTCTCGGTCCTGCACCCGGACGTCAACGGCGGCTCCTGCGACGGCATCGTCGCCGTCCACTCCCTGTCCAAGCGCTCCAACCTGGCGGGCTACCGCGCGGCCTTCATCGCCGGCGACCCGGCCGTCCTGGGTCCCCTCCTGGAGATCCGCAAGCACGGCGGCATGATGACCTCCGCACCGACGCAGGCGGCGGTCGTGGCCGCGCTCGGCGACGACGTCCACGTCCACGAGCAGCGCGAGCGCTACGCCGCCCGCCGCGAGGCCCTCCGGGAGGCGCTCGTCGCCAACGGCTTCCGCATCGAACACAGCGAGGCGAGCCTCTACCTCTGGGCCACCCGCGACGAGTCCTGCTGGACCACGGTCGCCCGTCTGGCCGCCCGGGGCATCCTGGTGGCCCCGGGCGACTTCTACGGCGAGGCGGGCGAGAACCACGTACGCGTGGCGTTCACCGCGACGGACGAACGCGTACGGGCGGCGGTGGCGCGCCTGACCGCGTAGCCCGGCCCCCCCACCCGTTCCGCCGGCCGCTGCCGCCACCGCCGTGGACACGAAAGCCGACGGGGCCCAGGAAGCAGACCTGGACCCCGTCGGCGTTCAGCGCCGGCCGCTCAGCCGCCCAGCGGCAGGCCCTTGGCCGGCAGGGAGGACGTCGGCAGGGACGACGTCGGCAGCCCGCCCTTGGTGAGGGAGTCCGTCGGCAGCCCGCCCTTCGTCGCGCCGGAGGCCGCGTCCCCCAGGACACCGCCCGCCGTCCCGGCCGCGTCGCCCGCGGCCTTCTGCGCCGCCGGGGCCGCCTTCTTCACGGCACCGCCGCCAGTCTTGACCGCGGCCGAGGTGACGCTCTGCGCGGCACTGTCGACGGTGTTGCCGACCTGCGCGCCGTCCAGGGCGGTCAGTCCGCTCAGGTTCGGGGTGGCCACCGGCAGATTCGTGGCCGCTCCGGCGGAGCCGGCCGCACCGACCCCGGCGGCCGCTCCCGCTGCGACGAGCAGCGCGGCACGGGCGATCCGGCGGGTCAGAGGGAGGGACATGATGCTCCATTCGACGGGGAGAGAACGGTGTCTGTGTCCAAGCCCGTCTCCGGCTCGGACGCCGTGACTACCGCTCGAAGCCCGCGAAGGTTGCGGACGCCTCAGGTAAAGAATGGATAACGCGTCGCATTATCAGGTGTGGATAAAAACGGGCAAACAGCGTTCGCCGGAAATCGTGCAGAATCCTTCCCGCCTTTGATTTCCAAGGGTTCCCGCGCCGGTCACGCCACCCGCCCGAACCATCGGACGCCCCGGCGCCGCACAACCCGTCGGAGTGATCGTCCGTACTACTGTCCGGCCACGATCCGCACCGAGCCCACGGACGTCTCCACGGACTTCCCGCCGGAGCTCTCCGCGCCCCCGGCCCCGTCCGGCCCGGCCGTCCGCCACTCGCCGCCGTCGCTCCCCGCGGTCCACACCCGGCCCGCGTACGACACCCGCTCGATGTGCAGCGCCGAGGAGTTGGCCACCGCCCACTGCGCGAGCTGCCAGCCCCGCTCCCGCTCGCCACGCCCGGTCGCGTCCGTCTTCGCACCCTCCGGCACGGGAACCGTCACCGTCCGCCCGTGCGCGGTCGCGGTCACGCTCGGCGACGGGGACGGCGACGGCACGGGCGTCCCGCCCACCACCGCGCCGGTCTCCTGGAGCGCGTCCCGCCCGAAGTCCCGTACCAGCGCGTCCCGCACCGCGTGCGGGCCGGTCGCCGAGGTCGTGCGCCGCGGGCGTCCGTCGCAGGTCAGCGCGGCCTCCGCCCGCCCGGTCAGGGCCGCCGCCAGCAGCGTGGCGTCCTGCTCGTGCTTGGCGTACGCCTCCGGATAGCCGCTGCGCTGCACCCGCTGCGCGGCCACCGTCAGCGGCAGGTCCGTGTAGCCCGGCACCCTCGCCAGGTGCGCGTAGAAGATGCCCGCCGCGTAGGCCGGGTCCATGATCTGCCGTTCGGAACCCCAGCCCTGGGAGGGCCGCTGCTGGAACAGGCCCAGCGAGTCCCGGTCGCCGTGCTCGATGTTCCGCAGCCCCGACTCCTGCAGGGCGGTCGCCAGCGCGATCGTCACGGCCCGCTCGGGCATCCCGCGCCCGGTGCCGACGGCGGCGATCGTCGCCGCGTTCGCCGCCTGCTCGGGCGTGAACTCGTACGAGGCCCCGTCGTCCGACGAGACCACCTTGCAGCCGCGCGCACCGCCGCCTCCGGTGACGTACTGCACCACGAGGTACGCGGCGACGCCGCACAGGACCAACAGGGCCGCGGAGTAACGGAGGAGGCGTCCGCGGCGCTTGTGATGGGTGGGGGACGGCTCTGACACGCGTACAAGGTACTGGAGCCCCCCGGGCTCCCTGCGAGGGGTCCGCAGGACCGCGCCGTCGTTCACGCCCCCGGCCCCGGCGGGCGGCGCGCTAGGGTCGTGACCATGGCCGACACCTCGCTTGACCTCACGCTGGACGCCGCCGCGCTCACCGCGCAGCTCGTGGACTTCCCCTCCGAGAGCGGCACCGAGAAGCCGCTCGCGGACGCCATCGAGGCCGCCCTGCGCGCCCTGCCGCACCTGACGGTGGACCGCTACGGCAACAACGTGATCGCGCGGACGGACCTGGGCCGCGCCGAGCGCGTCATCCTGGCCGGGCACATCGACACCGTGCCGATAGCGGACAACGTGCCCTCGCGGCTCGACGCGGACGGGGTGCTGTGGGGCTGCGGCACGTGTGACATGAAGTCGGGCGTGGCGGTGCAGCTGCGCATCGCGGCCACCGTCCCGGCCCCCAACCGCGACCTGACCTTCGTCTTCTACGACAACGAGGAGGTCGCCGCCGACCTCAACGGCCTGAAGCACGTCGCCGAGGCCCACCCGGAGTGGCTGGCGGGCGACTTCGCGGTCCTGCTGGAGCCCTCCGACGGCGAGGTGGAGGGCGGCTGCCAGGGCACGCTGCGGGTGCTGCTCAGGACGAAGGGCGAGCGGGCCCACTCGGCGCGCGGCTGGATGGGCGCCAACGCCATCCACGCGGCGGCGCCCGTCCTGGCCCGCCTGGCCTCCTACGAGGCGCGGCGGCCGGTCATCGACGGGCTGGAGTACCGCGAGGGCCTGAACGCGGTCGGCATCAGCGGGGGAGTGGCCGGGAACGTCATCCCGGACGAGTGCGTGGTCACGGTCAACTTCCGGTACGCCCCCGACCGCACCGAGGAGGAGGCGATCGCGCACGTCCGCGAGGTGTTCGCGGACTGCGGGGTGGAGGAGTTCGTGGTGGACGACCACAGCCCCGGCGCGCTGCCCGGCCTGTCCCAGCCGGCCGCCGCCGCCTTCATCGAGGCGGTGGGCGGCGCCCCGCGGCCCAAGTACGGGTGGACGGACGTGTCCCGCTTCTCCGCGCTCGGCATCCCCGCGGTCAACTACGGCCCCGGCAACCCGCACCTGGCGCACAAGCGGGACGAGCGCGTGGAGACCGCGAAGATCCTCGCGGGCGAGGAACGGCTGCGTAGCTGGCTCACCGCGTAGCACGTGCGGGGGCGCGCCGCTGCACGCCGGACACGCTCAGGTCCCCCCGCCGTAACCCGCGTAGATCTAGTCTGAGATCGAACTACCGGCAAGCGGAGGGAGCGCACATGCCTACCGGCAATCCCGTGGGGAAGAAGCAGCCGCCGGACGAGCAGCGGCTGGGACCGGTCCTCCGACGGCGGGGCCAGGTGACGGCCAGCACCACCGACCAGCGGCTGCTGGACGAGCGCGCCCCCACGGACTGGGTCCACACCGACCCCTGGCGGGTCCTGCGGATCCAGTCGGAGTTCATCGAGGGCTTCGGCACGCTCGCCGAACTCCCGCCCGCCATCAGCGTGTTCGGCTCGGCGCGGACCCCGGTGGACTCGGCGGAGTACGACGCGGGCGTGCGACTCGGCCGGGGGCTGGTGGAGGCCGGCTGGGCGGTCATCACGGGCGGCGGCCCGGGAGCGATGGAGGCGGCCAACAAGGGCGCGTGCGAGGCGGGCGGCATCTCGGTCGGCCTCGGTATCGAACTTCCCTTCGAGCAGGGACTCAACCCCTACGTCGACATCGGCCTGAACTTCCGCTACTTCTTCGTCCGGAAGATGATGTTCGTGAAGTACGCGCAGGGCTTCGTGGTCCTGCCCGGAGGCCTCGGCACCCTCGACGAACTCTTCGAGGCCCTGACCCTGGTCCAGACCCAGAAGGTAACCCGGTTCCCGATCGTCCTGTTCGGCCGCGAGTACTGGGGCGGCCTGGTGGACTGGCTGAAGAACACCCTGGTGGCCCAGGGCAAGGCATCGGAGAAGGACCTCCTGCTGTTCCACGTGACGGACGAGGTGGACGAGGCGGTGGCCCTGGTGTCCAAGGAGGCGGCCCGCTAGGTCCCCGGCACCGGGGGGTTCCGCCGCCGGAACCCCGCCGCCCTCGCGCGGGGCGGAGCCCCCCGGTCGGTCAGGCCAGGCCCCGGCGTGCCACGGCGGGAACCCGGTGGCCGGCGATGGACGCCACCATCTCCAGCACCTGACGGGTCTCGGCCACCTCGTGCACGCGGTACACCTGCGCCCCCAGCCACGCGGAAACGGCGGTCGTCGCCAACGTACCGATCAGCCGTTCCTTCACCGGCCGGTCCAGCGTCTCCCCGACGAAGTCCTTGTTGGACAGCGACACCAGCACCGGCCACCCCGTGGCCACCATCTCGTCCAGCCGCCGCGTCGCCTCCAGGCTGTGCCGCGTGTTCTTCCCGAAGTCGTGCCCGGGATCGATCAGCACCGACTCGCGCGGCACACCGAGCGCGACCGCCCGCTCGGCCAGCCCCACGGTCACGTCCAGGATGTCGGCCATGACGTCGTCGTACGCCACCCGGTGCGGACGCGTCCGCGGCTCCACGCCCCCGGCGTGCGTGCACACCAGCCCCACCCCGTACCGCGCGGCGACCTCCGCGAGCCCCGGGTCGACCCCGCCCCACGCGTCGTTCAGCAGGTCCGCGCCGGCCTCGCACACGGCCTCGCCGACCTCGGCGCGCCAGGTGTCCACGCTGATGATCACGTCGGGGAACCGGCGCCGTACCTCCGCGACGAACCCGACCGTGCGGCGCGCCTCCTCCTGAGCAGTGACCTCTTCGCCCGGGCCGGCCTTGACCCCGCCGACGTCGATGATCGCGGCGCCCTCCGCCACGGCCTGCTCCACACGCGCCAGGGCCGGCTCGTCGCGGAAGGTGGCTCCTTGGTCGTAGAAGGAATCCGGCGTCCGGTTCACGATCGCCATGATCACCGGCTCGTGCGGCCCGAATTCCCGCCTGCCCAGCCTGAGCATCCGCTGTGACCTCTCCTAGTACGTTCCGCAGTACGGCCGCCTGTGACCCTAACTGTCAGACTCGCATGGCACGATCGGAGCCTGACAGATCCGGCTTCCGGCACAGCGTCCGGTAACGAGCGTGGGGACTCCCGAGGCGATGATGATGTTCTTGTTCCTGGTCGTCGCGCTGGCCGTCGTGGTCGCCGCGGTGACCCTGGCGGTGGTGGGCGGCGGGGAGAGCGCCCCGCTGCCCGAGGTGGCGCCCGAGCGGCTCCAGGACCCCCTCCCCGCGGACCGCCCGGTGGGCCGCGCGGACGTGGAGAGCCTGCGCTTCCCCCTCGCCCCGCGCGGCTACCGCATGGCCGACGTCGACGACGCGCTCGGCCGGCTCGCCGCGGAACTGGCGGAGCGGGACGCCCGTATCGCCGACCTGGAGTCCGCGCTGGCCGGCGCCAGAGCCGCCGCCGCGCACACGCACCACGCGCAGCCCCACAAGAGCGAGGGTCCGGAGGAGCGGCGATGACCACCGGAGCGGCCGTCCCCGGGCCGGACGGCGCCCTGCGCTGCCCCTGGGCCCTGTCCACCGTCGACTACGTGTCGTACCACGACGAGGAGTGGGGCCGCCCGGTCCACGGCGACGACGCCCTCTTCGAGCGGCTCAGCCTGGAGGCCTTCCAGTCGGGCCTGTCCTGGATCACGATCCTGCGCCGCCGCCCGGGCTTCCGCGCGGCCTTCGCCGGCTTCCGCATCGAGAAGGTCGCCGCCTTCACCGAGGCCGACCGCGACCGCCTGCTCGCCGACCCCGGCATCATCCGCAACCGGGCCAAGATCGACGCCACCCTCGCCAATGCCCGCGTACTCGCCGACTGGCCGGGGGGCGAGCTGGAGGACCTGATCTGGTCGCACGCCCCCGATCCGGCGTCCCGCCCGGCCCCGAAGACCCTCGCGGACGTCCCGGCGGTGACCGAGGAGTCGACGGCCCTCTCCAAGGCCCTGAAGAAGCGAGGGCTCAGATTCGTGGGTCCGACGACGGCGTACGCGCTCATGCAGGCGTGCGGCCTGGTCAACGACCACTTGGAAACGTGCGTGGCGCGAGACGCCGGGTAGGGGCGCGGGGAACTCAGCGCCCCAGGTACTTCGGCTTCTCCTTGTTCACGAACGCCTGGACGGCGATGGCGTGGTCCTCGGACCGCCCCGCCCGGGTCTGGAGCTCGTCCTCCTTCTCCAGCGTCTCGGCGAGGGAGTGCGTCAGCCCGTAGGCCACCGCCTCCTTGATCGCCGCATACGCCACCGTCGGCCCCGAGGCCAGCGCCCGCGCCACCTTCTCGGCCTCCGCGCGCAGCTCGGCGCACAGGACGACCCGGTTGGCGATGCCCAGCTCCAGCGCGTCCTGCGCGCCGATGCTGCGCGGGAAGAGCAGCAGGTCGGCGGCGCGGCTCGGGCCGATCACCCGGGGCAGCGTCCAGGAGATCCCGGAGTCGGCGGTGAGAGCCACGCCGGCGAACGACGTGTTGAAGGAGGCGCTGTCGGCCAC
Organism: Streptomyces flaveolus; assembly: GCF_000716535.1. Lineage (GTDB taxonomy): Bacteria > Actinomycetota > Actinomycetes > Streptomycetales > Streptomycetaceae > Streptomyces > Streptomyces flaveolus_A. The sequence goes on from NZ_JNWV01000037.1 coordinate 116,130, forward strand.
CAGCCGGTAGTCCGCGGCGAGCGCGAAGCCGAACCCGGCGCCCGCCGCCACACCGTTCACCGCCGCGACCACCGGCTTCGGCGCCCCGGCGAGCGCCCGCACGATCGGGTTGTAGTGCTCCTTGACCGTGGTCATCGTCTGCCCGGCCCCGGTCTCCCGGTCACTGGCCAGCAGCCCGATGTGCTCCTTGAGGTCCTGGCCCACGCAGAACGCCCGGTCCCCGGCGGCGGTCAGCAGGATCGCCCGTACGGCCGTGTCGCCGGCCGCCGATTCCGCCGCCTCCCGGAGGGCGACCTTGGTCGCGATGTTCAGCGCGTTCATCGCCTCGGGGCGATTCAGCGTGATCGTCGCGAGTCCGTCGCTCACCTCGTAGAGCACGGTGTCGGCCATGGCGCATCCCCTCCGGTTCGCGGCTGGTGACGTACCGCTCAGTACGTCCATGTCTGAGGACAGCATGGCGGAGATCGCCGGCCAAGGACCGGACCGGACGTGTGACCTGCGTCAAAGAAAACCCGAGCGGAAACGGTCGGCGGATCTTCGTGCGGGGGCGCAGTATCGCAGCCACATCGCCGAATTGGGTGGTTTTGCTCGCGCGCGTTGCCCAAGCGATGCCGACTGATGTTGGTCATCGGGTCCTGCGATGCGGGATAATGGCTTGGAAGCAATGTGTTCGATGCCGGTGTCGCGTGTCCGTTTCGGATGGCGGGTGCCCCCGTGGGGCCGTCGGCAGACGATGAGCTGGTTTCAGGAAGGGGAACGAGCATGGCGGCCATGAAGCCGCGGACGGGTGATGGCCCGCTCGAGGTGACCAAGGAGGGGCGGGGCATCGTCATGCGCGTTCCGCTCGAAGGCGGCGGTCGACTCGTCGTCGAGCTGACCCCTGACGAGGCCGAGGCGCTTGGCGACGCCCTCAAGAAGGTCGTCGTCTGACGCCCCAGCGATCAGTCCTTCCGGCTGCCCCGGCATCGTACGCGGTGCCGGGGCAGCCGCGTTCCTCCGCCCCCGCCTGCGGCTTCAGCGCTTGACGGCGCACAGCAGGCCGTCGCCCACCGGCAGCAGCGACGGGACCAGCTCCTGGCTCTCCCGCACGGTGCGCAGCAGCTCGCGCAGCCGCAGCACCTCGGTCGGCTGCGGCCCGGAGTCGACCGTACGGCCGTTGGCGAACACGCCCTCGAAGACCACCAGGCCGCCCGGCCGCAGCAGACGCAACGATTCAGCGAGGTAGTCCGGGTACTCCAGGCGGTCCCCGTCGCAGAAGACGAGGTCGTAGCCGGCGTCCGCGAGACGCGGGAGCACGTCCAGCGCGCGGCCGGGGATGAACCGGGCCCGGTTGCTGGCGAAGCCGCAGACGCGGAAGGCCTGCCGGGCGAACTGCTGGTGCTCCGGCTCCGGGTCCACCGTGGTGAGCACCCCGTCCGGCCGCATCCCGTGCAGCAGATGGATACCGGACACCCCGCAGCCCGTGCCGATCTCCGCGACCGCCTTCGCGTCCACGGAGGCGGCGAGCAGTCGCAGCGCGGCGCCCGTGCTGGGCGACACCGAGCGCAGCCCTGCCTCGCGGGCCCGTTCGCGGGCCCAGCGCAGCGCTTCGTCCTCGGCGACAAAGGCGTCGGCGAACGCCCAGCTCGTCTGCCGGTTGCCGGTAATGACCCTCTCCTGTCCCCGTGGTTGCCTGGGCGTGACTGTATCCGTTGGCGGCGGGAACCCGCAGATGGGACCGGGCGTTTACGAGGATGAGCCGGTGACCGGGGACGCGACGGGGGGCGACAGGTGGATCAGGACGCCGAGCAACTGCTGACGCAGGCGCATGAGCCGTATCAGCGTGTATCAAATTCTCGTAAAACCGCTTATCCGGAGCTAACGGGCGAGGTGGCTATGGTAGGGGCTCCACTGGACACCACCAGAGCCGACAGGGGAGGTGCGGCTGCGCCCGGGGACCGGGGTGGAGTGCTGCGGCGCTTCCTCGGGTCGGCGGGCAGGCCGAAATCCGTGACCGACACCGCTGCCGACAGCCACGCCGCCGGTCCCGCCGCAGGCGAGACCCAGACCGCGACCTTCGCCACCGACGCGGACGGGCAGGCGTGGACTCCGCCCGCGTGGGAGGAGATCGTCAGCACGCACAGCGGCCGGGTCTACCGACTCGCCTACCGCCTGACGGGCAACCAGCACGACGCCGAGGACCTCACCCAGGAGGTCTTCGTCCGTGTCTTCCGTTCCCTGTCCACGTACTCGCCGGGCACCTTCGAGGGCTGGCTGCACCGCATCACCACGAACCTCTTCCTGGACATGGTCCGGCGCAAGCAGCGCATCCGCTTCGACGCCCTCGGCGAGGACGCGGCCGATCGCCTGGCCAGCCGGGAGCCCACCCCGCAGCAGCTCTTCAACGACGCCCACTTCGACGCCGACGTCCAGCAGGCCCTCGACACCCTCGCGCCCGAGTTCCGCGCCGCCGTCGTCCTGTGCGACATCGAGGGACTGTCGTACGAGGAGATCGCCGCGACCCTCGGCGTGAAACTCGGCACGGTCCGCTCCCGCATCCACCGCGGCCGGTCCCAGCTCCGCAAGGCGCTCGCGCACCGCTCCCCGGAGGCCCGCGCGGCCGAGCGGCGCTCCTTCCTGGCCCCCCGTGTCCCCGCTCTGGGGGGAGGGGGCGCGACCGCGTGAGTGGATCTCGGTCGAAACCTGTCGAGGAGGCGCGCCTCGCAGAGCAGCACCTGGGAGACCGGCTCTCCGCCCTCGTGGACGGAGAGCTGGGTCATGAGACGCGTGAGCGCGTCCTCGCGCACCTGGCCACCTGCGCCCGCTGCAAGGCGGAGGCGGACGCCCAGCGCGCGCTGAAGAACGTCTTCGCGGAGGCGGCCCCGCCGCCGCCCTCGGCGAGCTTCCTGGCCCGTCTCCAGGGCCTCCCCGGGGGAGGTGACCTGGACGGCGGCGGCACGCCGTCACCCGGGGGCGGATTCCTCGGCGGCGGACCCGCCACCGGACCGTCCGGCGAGTCCGACGTCCCGGGGCCGTTCGGAGTGAGGCGCGGCGAGCGCCTCCCCTTCGGGTACGTGCCCGCCCGCGCACCCGGCTTCCTCCCGGCCCGCGCGGACCGCGCCGTCCCACCCGAGGACCGCGGCTTCCGCATCCATCCCGTCGGCCGCCCGGACGACGGCCGCTCCGCCTCACGCGGGCTGCGGTTCGCCTTCGCCGCCGCCGGCGCGGTGTCGCTGGCGGCGGTCGCCCTCGGCGGCGTCACCACCACGCTCCCCGGCGACCTGACCACGGACGCCCGCGGCGGCTCCGGCACGGGCAGCAACGTGACCCCGGCCCGCTCGGCCGGCACCGGCGCGGGCGGAGGCGCGGCCACGCCGGACAGCCAGCGCCGCCGCCCGGTGGGACCGCTGCTCGCCCAGGGCGGTGCGCTGCCCGGACCGGCCCCGGCCGCACCCACCACCCTGTCCGCGCCGCTGCTGCCCGGGGTGCCGTCCCTGGCCACCGAGCAGGACCGGGCGGAGCCGGTGCGCGCCGCGACCGCGCCGATGCTGGCCGGTGTGGCCGCCGTCTCCCCGCTCATACGCCGGCTCGACGAGACCGTGGCCCTGCCGCTCGCCGACTGGTCCACCACGCCCGGAGTCGCCGGCGCCGGCCTGCTGTCCGCCCCCGTCCCCGACACCACCCCCGCTCCCTCCGCCTCCCCGGCTTCCCCGGCCGCTCCCGCCGTGCCCCAGCAGTCGCCCTGAGCGGCCACTGCGTCCCGGCCCGCGAACCTGGTTGAATCCTGTGAGACCGCTCCCGCGGCGACGACCCGGGGGCGGTGGACGACGTTCCATGGCCGCGGCAGCGCGCGGTCGCGGCCCAGCCGTGGGGAGAGCATGAACGAGGGGAACCGTGTCGCGTCGGTGGACGGACCGGAGGGGGCGGCGAGGGTGACACCGGCCGACCGGACCCGAGCCCAGGACGCCGTGCCGGTGGCCACCGCATCCGACGGCGACTTCGAGCTGGCCGAGCCGACGCGGCCGCCGGCCGACGCGGACGCAGGGGAGACCCCCGGGACGGGTGCGGGCGGCGACGGCGGGGGAGGCGTCCGGGGAGACGCCGGAGGAGCAGGCACCCCGGGAGACGCCGTGGCGGCGACCGGTGAGACCTCCTGGGCGGCTCCCGCCGAGCGGCCCAGGCCGCTGCACGACCCCGACCCGTACAGCACCCCGCCGTACGGCGAACCCGGCCCCTGGGCGCCCGCACCGCCGGTGCAGCATCCGGCGGCGACCCCGGCGCACGGGACGGCCGTATGCGCGCCGACGGCCGCGCCGATGGCCGCACCACCGGCGCCCGTGCCCATGCTCGCGGCCACGGCGCACGCACCGGCACCCGTGCCGACCGCGACCGCGCCGCACGTACCCGGCCCCGCACCGGCACCGACCGCCGCCCCGGCACCGGCCGCCCCCGCACCGGCGCCCAGCGCCTCCGTTCCTCACGGCACCGCCCCCGCCGACCCCGTCCCGCAGGTCGCCGACCCCTGGGGCCGCTACGACCCCTGGGCCGCCGGTTCCGCCCAGGAGCAGGCGTCGGCCCGCGGGCCGCTGCAGCAGACCGGTGAGGGCGTGCCGACGGAGAAGCAGCGCAAGAGGAGCGCGCGGCGCGTCCTCTTCGCGTGGACCCTGGTCGTCGCCCTGTTCTCCGCGGGCGTCGGCGGGGTCGCCGGCGCCTATGTCCAGCGGGAGGGCCTCGGCGGCGACGTACGGCTGCCGCAGGCCGGGAGCGTGCCGGCCGGCCGGGCGCCGGACAGCGTGGCCGGGATCGCGGCCCGCGCCCTGCCCAGCGTGGTCACGCTGCACGTCCGGGGGGCCGACGAGGCGGGCACCGGCACCGGCTTCGTGCTCGACACCGTGGGGCACATCCTCACCAACAACCACGTGGTCGAGCCCGCGGGGACAGGCGGCGAGATATCCGTGACGTTCAGCACCGGCGACACCGTCAAGGCCAAGGTCGTCGGCCGGGACAGCGGCTACGACCTCGCCGTGGTCCAGGTGCGCGGGGTCCACGGACTCACCCCGCTGCCGCTCGGCAACTCCGACGACGTCGAGGTCGGCGACCCGGTCGTCGCCATCGGCGCCCCCTTCGACCTCGCCAACACGGTCACCTCCGGCATCATCAGCGCCAAGGAACGGCCCATCACCGCCGGTGGTGAGAAGAGCGACGGCAGCGATGTGTCGTACGTCGACGCGCTCCAGACCGACGCGCCCATCAACCCGGGCAACTCCGGCGGTCCGCTGCTCGACTCCCGGGCGCAGGTCATCGGCATCAACTCCGCCATCCGTTCCGCCGGCAGCGGCTCCGAAGCCGACGGCGGCCAGGCCGGGTCCATCGGTCTCGGCTTCGCCATACCCGTCAACCAGGCCAAGCGCGTCGCCGAGGAACTGATCAACGACGGCCACGCCACGCACCCTGTGATCGGCGTCACCCTCGACATGGGTTACACCGGCGACGGCGCCCGCATCGACAGCCAGAGCGCGGGCGGCGGCCCCGCCGTCCTCCGGGGCGGCCCTGGCGAGCGGGCCGGGCTCAGGGCGGGCGACGTCATCACCGAGGTCGGCGGAGAGCGCGTCCACAGCGGTGAGGAGCTGATCGTCAAGATCCGCGCCCACCGGCCGGGGGACCGGCTGCGGCTCACGGTCGAGCGCGGCGGCGGCGAGCGGGAGGTGTCACTCGTGCTGGGCGCGTCGGAGCAGAACTGACACAAGTCTCACCTCGGGACGGTACCGGTCGGACAGGAACGCCGGGTACCGTTGAGCGACCGAGGACATCGCAAGGAGCGTCAGGTGTTCAATGACATAGGACCACTGGAGCTGGTGACGATCGCCGTGCTCGCCGTGCTCGTCTTCGGTCCGGACAAGCTCCCGAAGGTCATCCAGGACGTGATGCGCACGATCCGGAAGATCCGCGAGTTCTCGGAGAGCGCGAAGCAGGACATCCGTAACGAACTGGGTCCCGAGTTCAAGGATTTCGAGTTCGAGGATCTCAACCCCAAGACGTTCATCCGTAAGCAGCTCGACAACGACGAGCTGGGGCTCAAGGAGATCCGCAACGGGTTCGACCTGAAGAAGGAGATGGCGGAGGTCACGGACGCGGTCCACAGCCGCGACGGTTCGCCCTCCTCGCCCTCCTCCTCGTCGCCCTTGTCGTCGTCCGGTGGACGCGTCGACATGACCAAGAAGCCCGAGACGCCCGGGGACGACGAGCGCCCGCCCTTCGACGCGGACGCCACGTAAGCGCGTCCACCGGCGCTCCTCCCTGCCGACACGCGCACGCGTGCGTACGCCGTGCACGTGACGCGTTCCATGACGCACGCCCGTCGCACACGACCTGATCAGGCTGTTCGCGCGACCCACGCATCCAGCGCCCGCCCTGCCGCCTCCGGCGGTTGTGGATATGCTGCCGAGTTGTTGTGCGGACCGGACACGTACGCCCGAATGGGGGGCGGGTCTCCCCGGTCCGACGAGAGCGAGGAGGCGTCCGGGCAGATGGAGACGACGAGTCGGGTGGGCGCGAAGGCGCCGGCCGCGGAGGGCGGACAGCAACTCCCCTCCGCCCGGCGTACGGTCGACGGTTACCTGCGGGCGCCCTTCCCGTGGTACGGGCTCGACGAGGCGTTCACGGGGCCGCGCTGGCTGATGCAGGTCGGCACGGCCGCCGACGGTGCCGTCGAGCACGGTTCGATCGGGCACGGCGACGAGCCCTCGGTGCGGGCGGAGACCGGCTCCGCCGGCGAGCCCCGGGAGAAGTTCGCGGTCGTGGTCACCGTCGCCGCGCAGCCGTCCCGGCGGAGCGCCGACGGTACGGGGCTGCTGGAGGCCACGTCGGTGTCCTCGGCGGCATGGCTGGCCGGGGTGGGGCTGCTGTCGTTCACCTGGCCCGGGCAGATGGACCACAGCCTGCGGGACGACTGGCTGGACCAGCAGACGGAGACGGCGTGGGCCCTGGCCGACGACCTGGAGGGCCCGGAGTGGTCCAAGCTGTCCCTTCCCGTGGACGGGGTGGCGGCCTCCTTCCACTACCGCGAGTCCGAGTACGGCTGGGTGCTGGCCGGCAGCACGGAGGCGGGGGTCCACCTGGGCGCGTACGGGCGGGGGATGAGTGCGTACGGCCTCGGCTTCTCGGTGATCAAGGACATCGCCGCCTACGCCTGACGGTTCGGGCCGGGGCGTGCCGCCGCCCGGGCCCGCCCGTCCGTTCAGTGGGTCAGGCTCGTGAAGATCGTCACGATGGCCCCGAGCTGGGCCAGGATCCAGGTGATCCCTACGGACAAGCCGCGTAGCTGGTGGATGGACAGCAGCAGGGCGAAACCGCTGGGCCAGTACTTACGCTCCCTCCGGAACGTCGCCAAGTCCATCCAGACGCTGGTGAGCGTCAGGATGGCGAGGAGGAGCGCGGCGTACAGGAGGAGCTGGCGGGGGTCCGTGTCCATGAAGTGGATGAGCGCGGCGGCCAGCACCGCGGGAAAGCCGTAGGCGGCCGTGAGGAGCCAGGCCCGCGCCTGGCTGCGGTGTCCGGGCAGCAGACGCCACAGCGCCCCCAGCGTGAAGCCGGCGACCGCCCACCCCAGCTGGTAGAGGACCAGGTCCGCGATGAACTCCGGAAGGCCGATGGGGGAGTACAGGGCCTGCTGTCGCGCGTAGGAGTCCTGTGCCTCGTAGTAGACGAGCAGCGCGGTGGCCGGCGTCCCGAACCAGAAGGCCAGACGCGCCGCGCGAACCGCGTTGGACCACCAGTGTCCTTCCGGTCCCCAGGCCAGCGCGACGTCCAGCACCGAGATGTGCTCCGGCGGGTCGTCTCCTTCGTACGCGGTGACCACCCACTGGTGCTGCTCGTTCAGTTTCTCTTCCAGCTGCTCGCAGGTCACTCCGTCGGCGTGACCCTGGTCCAGCAGGTGCATCTGGTGGTTCGCGTTGCGGTACTGGCGGGCCCTCTCCAGCAGTTCGCTCCTGTCCTGCTCGCCGGCCAGCCGCGTCCTGCGAAAGCTCTCCCCCAGCCGGCTCAGCACGGACCACCGCCGCCCCAGGGCGAGAAGGGCGTACAGGGCGAGGATGTTCAGGCCCAGCCAGATGCCGTACAGCGCGCCCGCGCCCGCGAACCTCGCGGCCCGGACGCCGACGAAGAAGGCGAACAGGGAGACGGTCAGCAGGAGATCCGGCTTGCTCGGCCCCAGCGGGAACCGCTCGTGTCGCCGGCGGCCGGCTGCCCCGGGCGGTCTGCTGCGGAAGCGCAGCAGAGCCAGCAGGGCGATACCTGTCAGCACCCAGCTGTAGGCGAAGAGCCATCTCAGGTCGGTGTAGAAGAAGTTCGCGAACATCTGGCTCAGGGCCGCGTTGTGAGCAGCGGGGTCAGGTTGCTCGACGAGCCAGTTGACGCGTTTCCACCGTCGTTCGTTCACCCACCAGGCGCACGCGAGGAGTGCCACGGCGACGGCGGCCAGCAGGCTTCCCACGACGGCCACGCACCGGACCGGGTCGTCGTCCCAGCACCTGGTCCAGCGTCGCCCCTGGAGCAGTCCTCCCTCGCGTACGAAGCGCCAGGCCCAGGCGGCCATCGCGGCCAGCCACAGCCACACGGTCACCAGCCCCAGCAGGGCGAGCCCGAAGCGGCCGAAGGCGGTCGTCGTCTTCGCCCCCAGGCCCGCGGGAAGCCCGAAGACATCGTGGGCCAGGATCACCAGCAGGCCGGTGCCCGCCACCGCACATGTGGTCGCCGTGACGGCGAGCGCCTGACGATGGCGGCTGTCTGCCGGCCGGGCCGGCGCGTCCGGGCCGGTGCCGGCCGGGGTCCGTGACGCGCCCAGGCTCCACGGGCGGGCGGCGAAGACCAGGGCCACGCCCGCGGGGATGCACAGAAGGGCGTGCGACCGGGGGGAGAACCGGCCCTGCGGGACGAACAGGAGCAGTGCCAGAGCGACCCCCGCGCTCAGACCGGCCCACTCCAGCAGCGTGCGCGTGAAACTGACGTCCTGTCCGGAGCCGCTGTCCGGGGCGTCCGCGGTGGGCCGCCGGGCCTCCTCCGCCGGCGCTGGTCGCCGTGCCGCTCCGGGCCCGGTGGCCGCCTCGGCGGGCTCGGCACGGAGTGCGGCCACAGCGATCAGGATCGAGGCGCACAGCCACCACGAGGCGATGCCCGCGGTGGCCCAGAGCGACTGACCGAGCCTCATCGGCAGCAGGCGCTGCCAGGGTGGATCGACCTCCACCTGTACCTCTTCGGGCAGCTTGTTCTTCCACACCAGGTGGTTCTCGGTGGAGAGCGACGCGTGTTCCACGAGGTCGTTGAAATTGAGGCCGCCCAGATCGACCTCGATCCGCTCCCACCGGACGGTCTGGAGCGTCGGCGGCCACAGGTAGATCATCCATGTCCTCCCCGTGGGGATGACCTGCCAAGGACCCACGAGGACGGGATTTTCCGAGGTGATCCAGTTGTAGGCGACGTAGCGCACCGTGACCGCGGCGTCGGTGGCGGTCACCACCGGGTGGTGGGCGCGCCATTCGTTCCGTGCCCCGGGGGCCTCGTCCCCGAGCAGCAGGCATCGCATCGCCTGGCGGTACTGCGGGGACTTCTCACCGAACGTCAGATGCCTGGCGTGCGGCCACTGTCTGGGCACCCGTACCGTCATGTCGGAAGTGAGCCGGGGAGTCGAGCGCTTGTGCTGCTCCAGCCGCAGGGTGGCGCTGACGGTGCTTCCCCTGAGGCCGTCCGACATGCAGTCGGTACCGGCGTCGCGCTGCCGTGCCTGAGCCGGACCGCACCCACCGGCCCATGCCACCAGCACCAGGAGCGGCAGCAACAGCCGCCACCACCGAGTCATCGCCATAGGGCCGACACCTCTCCATGTCCCCGGCGAATGTAGACAAAGCGTTGTACATGTCATGCTCGGACACACGGCGGGCCGCCGACACACACCTGCTTGGGCGTGCCATTGGCATTTGCGGGGGCCGGTTCGGCGTCCGACAATGGAAGCCCGGTGACCGTCACTCGATTGACGGAGGACCCATGACCGACACCGAAACGGGCGTCCCGCGCAATCCGCTTCCCCGATTCGAGGAGGCCGAAGGACTGGGGCCCCAGGACGCCGAGTTCGTCGAGGATCTGGTGGCGGTGCTGGCCAAGCACGGGAATCTGAACCGTTTCGGCCTCTGCCTGTTGCACGACCACTTCCCGCTCCGCGCCGGCGAAGTGCTGGTGGAGACGAACGACCCCGCGGCCCGCACGCTGCACGCCCATGTCGAGAAGGCGGACAGGACGCAGCACGCCAAAGCATCGCAATGGCGGTTCGTGCCGCATGCCGGCCGCGAGCCGGGCGCGGGGTCCGAGGGCGGCTCCTATCAGGAGATCATGCTGTGCACCACGCTCGATCTCTGCCCGGGGCGCGCGGACGACCGCGACGGTCGTTGAGCACGCCGGGTACGACGCAGGGGCGCCGTCCGTGAGGACGACGCCCCTTCGGCGTGGCAGACCTAGAACTTGTTCTTCGGAGTGATCCCCAGCGACAGCCCCGCCAGCCCCCGCTGCCGCCCGCCCAGCTTGCCGGCGATCGCGCGCAGTGCGGAGCCCGCCGGGGAGTCCGGGTCGGTCAGGACGACCGGCTTGCCCTCGTCGCCGCCCTCGCGGAGGCGGACGTCGATCGGGATGTTGCCGAGGACGGGAACGGACGTGCCCGTGGTGCGGGTGAGGCCGTCGGCGACGAGCTGGCCGCCGCCGGTGCCGAAGACGTCGACCATCTCGCCGCAGTGCGGGCAGGGCAGGCCGGACATGTTCTCGACCACGCCGACGATCTTCTGGTGGGTCTGTACGGCGATGGAGCCGGCCCGTTCGGCCACCTCGGCCGCCGCCTGCTGCGGGGTCGTCACGACGAGGATCTCGGCGTTCGGGACGAGCTGCGCGACGGAGATCGCGATGTCACCGGTGCCGGGCGGGAGGTCCAGCAGCAGGACGTCCAGGTCGCCCCAGTAGACGTCCGCCAGGAACTGCTGGAGGGCGCGGTGCAGCATCGGGCCGCGCCACACGACCGGGGCGTTGCCCGGGGTGAACATGCCGATGGAGATGACCTTCACGCCGTTCGCGGACGGCGGCATGATCATGTTCTCGACCTGGGTGGGCCGGCCGTCGGCGCCCAGCATGCGCGGCACGCTGTGGCCGTAGATGTCGGCGTCCACGACACCGACCTTCAGCCCGTCGGCGGCCATCGCCGCCGCCAGGTTCACCGTCACCGAGGACTTGCCGACGCCGCCCTTGCCGGACGCGACCGCGTAGACCCGGGTGAGGTTGCCCGGCTTGGCGAAGGGGACCTCGCGCTCGGCCTGGCCGCCGCGCAGGGCCGCCGCCAGCTCCTTGCGCTGCTCGTCGCTCATCACGTCCAGCGTGACGTCGACGCGGGTGACGCCCTCGACCCGGGAGACCGCCTCGGTGACGCGCTGCGTGATGGTGTCGCGCATCGGGCAGCCGGACACCGTCAGGTACACGGTGACCGCGACCGCTCCGTCCGCGCCGATCTCCACCGATTTGACCATGCCGAGTTCGGTGATCGGGCGGTTGATCTCGGGGTCGTTCACCGTCGCCAGTGCCTCGCGCACCGCGTCTTCCGTAGCCATAAGGACGATGGTACGGCGCGCCGAGGGGCGTCCGGGATGCCCCTCAGCGGTCTTCTGTGTCACGTCCCGGCGGTCGTTCCGCCCGTTCCGCCGGGAATACGACGTGACCTGGGTGTCCGTCGTGGCGGCGACGCTCCTCCAGCTCCTTGACCAGGTCCTGGAGCTCGGAGCGGATCCAGTCGCGGGTGGCCACCTCGCCCAGCCCCGTGCGCAGGGCGGCGACCTCCCGGGTCAGGTACTCGGTGTCGGCGATGGACCGCTCGTTCTGCTTGCGGTCCTGCTCCAGGTTGACCCGGTCGCGGTCGTCCTGCCTGTTCTGCGCGAGCAGGATCAGCGGGGCCGCGTAGGACGCCTGAAGGGACAGCATCAGGGTGAGGAAGATGAACGGGTACTCGTCGAAGCGCAGATGGCGGGGCGCGGCGATGTTCCACACCACCCACACGATGATGACGACCGTCATCCAGACGATGAAGCGCCCGGTGCCCAGGAACCGGGCGATCTTCTCCGACAGCCGGCCGAAGGCCTCCGGGTCCCACTCGGGCAGGATCCGCCGGCGCGGCGAGCGCGGCTGGTCCAGCCGGGCCCGGGGCCGGCCGGCGGCGGTGGCGCCCGCCGGATGACGCTCGCGGGTCGCGGTCTCGCGCTCAGGAGCCATGCGTGGCCGCCCCCTCTCCTTGATCGAGCCCCTCTTCGAGGTGGAACTCCGTCTCCCGCCAGTCCTCGGGCAGCATGTGGTCCAGTACGTCGTCCACGGTCACCGCGCCGAGCAGCGACCCGGACTCGTCCACCACGGGCGCCGCCACCATGTCGTACGTCGCGAAGAACCCGGCGATGACGTGCAGGCCGGCGTCCGGGGACAGCGCCTGCAGATCGTCGTCCACGAGCGAGCTGACCAGGGTGTACGGCGGGTCGCGCAGCAGCCGCTGGAAGTGGACGGTGCCCAGGTACTTGCCGGTGGGGGTCTCGTCCGGCGGGCGGCAGACGTAGACCTGGGCGGCGAGGGCGGGGGACAGGTCCGGGTTGCGGACCCGGGCGAGCGCGTCGGCGACGGTGGCGTCGGGCCGCAGCACGATCGGCTCCGTCGTCATCAGGCCGCCGGCCGTGTGCTCCTCGTACGACATCAGGCGGCGCATGTCGGCCGCGTCGGCGGGCTGCATCAGGCTCAGCAGCCGCTCCTTGTCCGCCTCGGGCAGTTCGGCGAGCAGGTCGGCCGCGTCGTCCGGGTCCATGGCCTCCAGCACGTCCGCCGCTCGTTCCTCCTTCAGCTTGCCGAGGATCTCGATCTGGTCGTCCTCCGGCAGCTCCTCCAGCACGTCGGCGAGCCGGTCGTCGTCCAGGGCGGCGGCGACCTCGGCCCGGCGTTTCGGGGAGAGGTGGTGCAGGACGTTGGCGAGGTCGGCCGGGCGTAGCTGCTCGAAGGTGGCGAGCAGGCTCTCGGCGCCCTGTCCGTGCTCCTCCAGGGAGAACCCGGTGACGGCGGACCACTCGGCCGTCAGCGTCTCCCCCCTGGCCCGGCGGAAGGCGCCGCCCTTGCGCCCCTTGCGCAGGAAGACGCGGTCGACCTCCCAGTCCCGGCGGGCGGGCAGCTGCTGCACGGACACGTCGAGGACGGTGACCTCCTCGCCGGTCTCCACCAGCGTCACGCGTCGGTCCAGCAGCTCGCCGAAGACCAGCCGCTCGGTGGGCCTCTGCTCGAAGCGGCGGACGTTGACCACGCCGGTGGTGATGACCTGGCCGGACTCGATGCCGGTGACCCGGGTCATGGGCAGGAAGATACGGCGCCGGGTGGACAGCTCGACGACGAGCCCGAGGACGCGCGGGGGCCGTCGCCCGACGCGCAGCATGACGACCAGATCGCGGACGCGACCCACCTGGTCGCCGGTCGGATCGAAGACGGGAACCCCGGCGAGGTGCGAGACGAAGATCCGGGGGGCGCCGGCTGCCATGGCTCTGCTTCCTTTGCCTGGGAATCGCTGGGAGTCTGCGGGGGAGTCGCTGAGGACTGCTCTGGGTGGAATTTGCTCGGATTTGCCCGCGCGGGTGCGCTTCAGGCTAGCCCGTACCGCTCGGATACGCCCTGGTGGGGGGTCCGGACGGACTGGCTCCGCCGGGCGGGCGGGGCACCGGTACGCTGCGGTACGCCGCTCAGGAACCGTCAGAAAGGCGACCTCACCTGTGACTGCGATGCCCCGGGGCCGTACCCGCCGGACCGCGCTGCTGACCGCGACCTGCGCCTTGGCCGTGACGGGAGCGATGGCGTTGTCGGGGTGCGGTGGCGACGACGACCCGGACGCGGGCACCAACGGGGTGGGCAAGCTGCCCGCAGGCACGATCCAGGCGAAGACGCGGGCGGCGGCGGAGACGGCGTCGGCCGTGCGGCTGGCCGGGACCGTGGTCACCAGTGGCCGTACGTACCGGCTGGACATGCGGCTCAAGGACGACGGCGGGACCGGGTCGGTGACCTCGCAGGGGGCGACCTTCAAGCTCCTGCGGGTCGGCGAGGAGCTGTACCTCAAGGCCGACGCGGACTTCTGGAACCACGCCGACGGCAACGACGGTGCCGCGGGCAAGCTGGACGGCAAGTACGTGAAGGTGCCGCAGGGGGATCCCTCGTACAAGAAGTTCAGCGGTTTCACGGACAAGGACGTCCTCCTCGACGGTCTGCTGACGCTGCACGGCGCGTTGGCGACGGACGGCCACCACACCGACGGGGCGGGTACCCGCACGATCCGCATCACCGGCGACAAGGGGTCCGGAGGCACGCTGGACGTGTCCCTCCAGGGCACGCCCTATCCCCTGCGCCTGGTCCGCGCCGGCGACGCGGGGACGCTCCGCTTCTCCGACTGGGGCAAGAACTTCACCGTCGAGGAACCGGCCAAGTCGGACACGGTGGACTACGGCAGACAACTGCCGACGTCGTAGGGGAGCGGCGGGGCCGTGGGACGGTTGCCGGCGGTGCGGCCGGTCACTTGCCCTTGCGGCGTCTGAGCAACAGTTTCGGCAGGCCCGCCGGCACCGGTCTGCGAGTGGTCGCCGGAGTCGGCACCGGGCGTTGCGCCAGGTCGCCGTCCGGCAGCGGCGCCACCGGCCCCGTCGGCACCAGGCGGAGCACCCGGCACTCCCGGGCCCAGCGGGCCGGCATCCGTTCCCCGTCGGGGGCGTTCAGCCGCTTGCCCTTCAGCTCGGCGACGGCCGCCTCCCACTCCGGCGAGCCGGACGGCAGCTCGGACACGGTCGCCGTGAACGTCACCAGCCGGCCGCCCTTGTCCTTGCTGCGCACGCTCACCTCGGCGGAGCCCCCGTCGGCGAGCCCCTCCAGCGGCTGCTCACCGGGCCCGTCACCGACCACGCACACCGCACCCTCGTGCCACACGTGCCACAGCGCCCGCGCGGCGGGGGTCCCGGCGCCCCTGACCCAGATCAGGCCGGACTTCTTCGCGGCCTCCTCGATGAGGGCCCGGTCGAGCAGCTCGCTTGTCATGCGTCCCAGCCTAACCAGGCCGTACCGGCCCGCTCACAGCCAGCCGTTGCGCTTCAGCGTGCGGTGGATGCCCAGGCAGAGCGCGGCGGTGATGCCCATGATCACCGGGTAGCCGTACCTCCAGTGCAGCTCGGGCATGTACTGGAAGTTCATGCCGTACACCCCGCACACCATCGTCGGTACGGCGATGATGGCCGCCCACGCCGTGATCTTGCGCATGTCCTCGTTCTGCGCGACGGACGCCTGCGCGAGGTTGGCCTGGAGGATGGAGTTGAGCAGTTCGTCGAAGCCCAGCACCTGCTCCTGGACCCGGGCGAGGTGGTCGGCGACGTCCCGGAAGTACTTCTGGATGTCCGGGTCGATCAGCCGCATCGGCCGCTCGCTCAGCAGCTGCATCGGCCGCAGCAGCGGCGCCACCGCCCGCTTGAACTCCAGCACCTCACGCTTGAGTTGGTAGATCCGTGCGGAGTCCACGCCGCGCGAGACGCCGCCCCGGCGGCCGGGTGAGAAGACCTCGGTCTCCACCTCGTCGATGTCGTCCTGGACCGCGTCGGCGACCGCGATGTAGCCGTCCACGACGTGGTCGGCGATGGCGTGCAGCACGGCCGAGGGGCCCTTGGCGAGCAGCTCCGGGTCGTCCTGGAGGCGGTGCCGCAGGGCGCGCAGCGAACCCTGGCCGCCGTGCCGGACGGTGATGAAGAAGTCCCGGCCGGTGAAGCACATCACCTCGCCGGTCTCCACGACCTCGCTGTTGGCGGTGAGCCGGTCGTGCTCGACGTAGTGGATGGTCTTGAAGACGGTGAACAGCGAGTCGTCGTACCGCTCCAGCTTCGGCCGCTGGTGCGCCTGCACGGCGTCCTCGACGGCCAGCGGGTGCAGCCCGAACTCGCCCGCGATACCGGCGAATTCCGCCTCGGTGGGCTCGTGCAGCCCGATCCAGACGAACCCGCCGTCGCGGCGCACCAGCCGCATGGCCTCGTGCGGGCTGAGCGGCCCCGGGCTCTGCACGCGGGCGCCGTCGCGGTAGACGGCGCAGTCGACGACGGCCGAGGGCGTGCCGGGGGCGCGCGTGGCGTCGTACGACGTGCTGGTGTCCTTGCGCAGCGAGACACGGGACGACGGGCGGACCACGGCGCGCAGGTCGCGGATCATCGACATGGGCAGGCTCCTTCGCGGGCGGGCAGCGAGGGCACGCGGCGACGGGTGGAACTACCCGGAATGGGGACGTCCTGTGTGCGTGTGTTTGGCACGTCCACAAAGCGGGGAGCACCGCACCGTCACGGTGGCGACTTCGCTGCTGACGCAGAACTGATTCAGGTCAGACAGATCAGGCAAAGCGAAACGAAGTGCTCTTCCGAACGACGGAGCGCGAGGGAAGGCGGCGGCCAGCCGGTAACTACATCAGCAGCCGGAAGAGCGAGTGGTACTGCACGGTCGACTTCGATCCATGACAGCCCCACCTCCTCCGGCCGGTCCCTCGTAAGGGAGTCTCTCGGCGTCGGGACCCGATAGCACGCTTCGGCGTGCTGGCCCCGAACCACCGGCTCAGAGTACCAGCCGCCCGTACTGTCAAGGCGCCGCTTTGCCCGCTGCTGACGAGTTCTATGCTCAGCGCATGGCTGATGTTCTTCCTCTGGTCGAGGCCCGGTTGACCACCGCGCTGGGCGAGCCGGACGCCCGCGCCGCGGTCACCTTCCTCGGCACGGACCGCATCGAGGTGCTCCGCTTCCAGGAGGGGGACGTCGTCCGGTACGCCACCCTCGGCATGTCCCAGCACCCGATGGCGGACCCCACGGCGGTGCTCGCCGACCCGGTCAAGGGTCCCCGTGCCGAGCTCGTCCTGTCGGTCCGCGCGGGCCTCGCCGACACCGACAAGGTGCTCCGCCCGCTCGCCGTGCTGGCCGCGACTCCGCAGGTGGAGGGCCTGGTGGTGACCCCGGGTGCCTCACTCGACGTGGGGGAGCCGCTGTGGCCCGGCGCCCCCTTCACCTCGGTGCTGGTGGGCGAACCCGGCGGGCTGGTGGAGGACCTGGAGCTGGACGCGCCGATGGACCCGGTGCGCTTCCTGCCGCTGCTGCCGATGACGCCGAACGAGGCCGCCTGGAAGCGGGTGCACGGCGCCCAGGCCCTCCAGGAGCGCTGGCTCGGGCACGGGACGGACCTGAGGGACCCCGCCCGCCGATCCGCCCCGCTGGACTGACACGGCACCGGCCGTGAGTGACCCATCTCACCAACACAAGGCCGGATCCGGTCAGTTGGCGAAGACGCCGACCCCGTCCTCGGTCGCGTGCCCGGGTTCCAGTTCCTCGGCGTCGTGGACCAGGGCCTTACGCCGTACGACGACCACGAGCGCGCCCAGCACGGCCGTGACGGCCGCGACCACGAACGGGACGTGGATGTCGGTCCACTCCTCGATCTTCGGCGCGAAGTAGGGCGCCGCCGCGGCGGCGAACCAGCGGACGAAGTTGTAGCCCGCGCTCGCCACCGGGCGCGGGGCGTCCGACACCCCGAGGGCCAGCTCGGTGTAGACGGTGTTGTTCACGCCGATGAAGGCACCGGACAGGATCGTGCAGACGACGGCCGCGGTGTGACCGCCGTAGCCGAGCACGAGCACGTCCGCCGCCAGCAGCATCAGCGAGCCGCCGAGCACCTTCAGCGAGCCGAACCGCGCTTGCAGGCGGGGGGCGACGATCACCGAGAAGACGGCGAGCAGCAGACCCCAGGCGAAGAAGACCGCGCCCGAGCGGTACGGCGTCATGTTCAGCACGAACGGCGTGAAGGCCAGCACGGTGAAGAACGTGTAGTTGTAGAAGAACGCCGAGACCGCCGCCGAGGCCAGGCCGCCGTGACCGAGCGCCTTGAGCGGGTCCAGGACCGAGGTCTTCCGTGCCGGCTTCGGCTGCTCCTTCAGGAACGCCGTGATGCACAGGAAGCCGACCGCCATCAGCGTGGCCGTGCCGAAGAAGGGGTAGCGCCAGCTCACGTTGCCGAGGACGGCGCCGAGCAGCGGGCCGCAGGCCATGCCGAGGCCTAGCGCGGACTCGTAGAGCAGGATCGCCGCCGCGCTGCCCCCGGCCGCCGCGCCGACGATGACCGCGAGGGCGGTGGAGACGAAGAGCGCGTTGCCGAGCCCCCAGCCGGCCCGGAACCCGACGAGCTGGCCGACCGAGCCGGAGGTGCCGGCCAGGCCCGCGAAGACGACCACGAGGGCGAGACCGAGCAGCAGGGTCTTGCGGCCGCCGATGCGGCTGGAGACGAAGCCGGTCAGCAGCATGGCGACGGCGGTGATCAGGAAGTACGAGGTGAAGAGCAGGGACACCTGGCTGGCGGTGGCGTGCAGGCCCTGCGCGATCGACGGCAGGATCGGGTCGACTAGGCCGATGCCCATGAAGGCGACGACGGAGGCGCCGGCCGTGGCCCAGACCGCCTTGGGCTGTCGCAGGATGCCGCCGGCTCCCGCGTCGAAGGGGTCCATGTGCTTCTCCCGTCCTCACATAGATGGTTGGGTTATGCACATAGTAAGTTAGCGCAGCTAATTAATGCAAGATGCATCTATCGTGGGCGTGGGGCATCGGGGCGGCACTTCGGTCCGGACGGGTGATCGTCCTTGACGTGGGCGTGCTGGGGTAGGACCGTGGAGCCCTATGAGGGGCGAACCCAGTTGCCCGAGGTGCGGTGGCCGGGTCAGGGCTCCCGGACTCTTCGCCGATGCGTGGCAGTGCGATGTGCACGGCACGGTGTATCCGCTGCAGCCCGTGATCCCGCCCAGCGTCGAGGCGCTCAACGTCGTCGTCCACCGCACTCAGGTGCCGGTGTGGATGCCGTGGCCGCTGCCGGTCGGCTGGCTGTTCACGGGTGTGGGGTACGCCGGTGACGACCGCAGCGGCGGCCGGGCGACCGCGGTGGCCTGCTCCGGCCCCGGACCGCTCGGCGGGCCGGGCGAGCTGATCCTGATCGCCGAGGAGCTGGGCGTCGGCCTCGGCGCGCACTACGCCGGCATCGACGGCCCGGATCCGGGGTCGTACATGAACGTGGAGAAGCCGCCGGAGGCCAAGGTGCTGGCCGCGGGCCGGCCCACCCCGCTCTGGCACGTCTACCGCACCCCCGACGACCGCGCCGTCTTCGCCGGCGAGGCGCTCGGGATGTGGCTGTGGGCGGTGATGTGGCCCGAACAGTCCGGTCTGCTGATGTACGACGAGCTGGTGCTGACCGACTTGCGGGAGGCGGGGGCGGAGCTGGACCTGGTGCCCTGCGGAGCGTTGTCGCCGCGCTTGCTCCGGCCGTAGCGCCCATGGGGGTGCCGGGTTCTGTCCGTTCGCGGCTGCGGGTGCGTCGTGGCTTGTCGCGCAGTTCCCCGCGCCCCTAGGGGGTTGCGGTAGGGGGCGCTCACCGGTTGCGGGTGTGACAGTGGGGCTCGGAAACACCGCTATCCTTAGGTGTCCCCTTGCTTCCGTCCGTGTCCTGGAGTTGTCGTGCGTATTGATCTGCACTGTCACTCCACCGCTTCCGACGGCACGGACACGCCCGCTGAGCTGGTGCGGAACGCCGCCGCCGCAGGCCTGGACGTCGTCGCGCTGACCGATCACGACACCACGCGGGGGTACGCCGAGGCGATCGGTGCGTTGCCCGAGGGGCTGACGCTGGTCACCGGGGCGGAGCTGTCCTGCCGGGTCGACGGCGTCTCGATGCACCTGCTGGCCTACCTGTTCGACCCCGAGGAGCCCGCTCTGCTCGCCGAGCGCGAGCTGGTCCGGGACGACCGGGTGCCGCGGGCCAAGGGCATGGTCGCAAAGCTGAACGCGCTGGGCGTGCCGGTCACCTGGGAGCAGGTCGAGCGGATCGCCGCCGGTGGCTCGGTGGGGCGCCCGCACGTCGCCTCGGCGCTGGTCGAGCTGGGTGTCGTACCGACGGTGAGCGACGCGTTCACCGAGGAGTGGCTGGCCGACGGCGGGCGTGCCTTCGTGGAGAAGCACGAGACCGACCCCTTCGAGGCGATCCGGCTGGTCAAGGCCGCGGGCGGGGTCTGCGTGTTCGCGCATCCGGCCGCCGCCAAGCGTGGCCGTACCGTGCCGGAGTCCCGGATCGCGGAGATGGCCGAGGCCGGCCTGGACGGCATCGAGGTCGACCACATGGACCACGACGCCGAGGCCCGGGACCGCCTGCGGGGCCTGGCGAAGGAGCTGGGGCTGCTCGTCACGGGCTCGTCGGACTACCACGGCAGCCGCAAGACCGTGGCGCTGGGCGCGTACACGACCGACCCCGAGGTGTACGGGGAGATCACCCGGCGGGCGACGGGCGCGTTCCCGGTGCCGGGGACCGGCGGAGCCTGAGGCCCCGAAGGGCCTCCCCGCCGTACCGCTTCACACCCGCGGTCCGTACTGCCTCATGCCCGCGGTCCGTACCGCCTCACGCCCTTAGTTCCTCTTCCCGCAAGGCCTGTACTTCCCCCATGTTCGACATCGCCGTCTTCGGCTCCCTGTTCCTGACCCTTTTCGTCATCATGGATCCCCCCGGGATCACCCCGATCTTCCTCGCCCTGACCGCCGGGCGGCCGGCCAAGGTGCAGCGGCGGATGGCCTTCCAGGCCGTCTGCGTGGCGGGCGGGGTCATCGCCGTCTTCGGTGTCCTGGGCCACCAGATCCTGAACTACCTGCACGTCTCCGTGCCCGCCCTGATGATCGCGGGTGGGCTGCTGCTCCTGCTGATCGCGCTGGACCTGCTGACGGGCAAGACCGACGAGCCGAAGCAGACCAAGGACGTGAACGTGGCGCTCGTACCGCTGGGCATGCCGCTGCTGGCGGGGCCCGGGGCGATCGTGTCCGTGATCCTCGCCGTCCAGAAGGCGGACAGCCTGACCACGCAGCTCTCGGTGTGGTCCGCGATCCTCGCGATCCACGTGGTGCTGTGGCTGGTGATGCGTTACTCGCTGCTGATCATCCGGGTCATCAAGGACGGCGGTGTGGTCCTGGTGACGCGGCTCGCGGGCATGATGCTCTCCGCGATCGCCGTCCAGCAGATCATCAACGGGGTCACTCAGGTGATCCGGGGGAGCTGAGCCGTCTGCGGCTCGGCTCCCCCGGAAAGCTTGAGTGGCGGAGGCCCGCGCGCGGGCTACGAGGCCGGGGTGTCGGCCGGGCGGATCCACAGGCGCTGTCCGATGGCGGCGGCCTGCTGCACGATCCGGTTGACGGAGGCGGCGTCCACGACGGTGCTGTCCACGGCGGTGCCGTCGACCTCGTCGAGTCGCATGATTTCGAAGCGCATGGGCTTCTCCCTTCGTCTGGTCATCCTCCTGCGGAGAACTACTTGGTGTGACCTCTGGTGTATCCAGCGTCGTACGTAGTCAACGCGCCGGTTGTTACGAACATTCCCTACGCTAAAGAAATTTTTCGAACAACTAATTACCGACCGGTAAGCGACATGCTCACGACGGGAGAGGGACCCGCTGGGACCGGTTGTGTTCGCACTGTGACCACCGGGACAATGGAGCTGATGAACGACGACCTGGCCGCCCTCGGCGCCCGTATCGACCGCACGAACGAGCTGCTGGAACGCATGCTCGCCGAGGTGGCCAAGACGCCCTCGACCCATGCGATCTTCGTCGACGCGGGCTACCTGTACGCGGCCGCCGGTCGGCTGGTCGCCGGGACCGAGGACCGCCGCGCCTTCGACCTGGACGCCGAGGGCCTGATCGACGCCTTCATCGACAGGGCGCGCACCATCTTCGCGGACAGCCGGCTGCTGCGCGTCTACTGGTACGACGGCGCCCGGCGCCGCATCCACACCGCCGAGCAGCAGGTCATCGCCGAACTGCCCGACGTCAAGGTGCGCCTCGGCAACCTCAACGCCAACAACCAGCAGAAGGGCGTCGACTCGCTGATCCGGACCGACCTGGAGTCACTGGCGCGGCACCGCGCGATCAGCGACGCGGCCCTCCTCGGCGGCGACGAGGACCTGGTCTCGGCGGTGGAGGCGGCACAGGGCTACGGCGCCCGCGTCCACCTCTGGGGCATCGAGGCGCCCGAAGGGCGCAACCAGGCCGAGCCGTTGCTCTGGGAGGTCGACAGCCAGCGCACCTTCGACCTGGAGTTCTTCAAGCCGTACGTCTCCCGGCGCACGGCCGCCGCGTTCGAGGCCGTCGGCGGTGCCCGCCCCAGCCGTGAGGACGTGCGTTTCGTCGGCGCCCAGATCGCGGCGAGATGGCTCGCCTCCCGGGGCCGCGAAGCGCTGGTCGAACTGTTCCCCGGCCATCCCTACCTGCCCGGCTCCGTCGACCAGGACCTGCTGGTCGAGGCCGAGGAACTGCTCCAGTACTCCCTGCGCGGCCAGGCGGACCTGCGGCGGGCGCTCAGGGACGGGTTCTGGGAGCATCTTCAGTCGCAGTACTAGGCGTTCGTCCTACCGCCGGGTGCCCGGGGCGTCGTCCCAGAAGTCCGCGAGCGCGCGGGCCGTCTCCAGCGGGCGGTCGGTGTTGGGGGAGTGCTCGGCGCCCTCGACGACCGTCCGGCGCGCCCTCAGCCGTACCGCCATGTCGTCGAGCAGCGGCAGCGGCCAGGTGTCGTCCCGTGCACCCGACAGCACGTGGAACGGCAGCGGTACGGCCGCCAGTTCGGCGACCCGGTCCGGTTCCGTGCACAACTGGCGTCCGGTGGCGAGGAGTTGGGCGGGCTTGGTGCCCAGCCAGCGGCGCCGCAGGTCGTCCCGGTCGTCCAGGCCCGCGTCGAGCGCCGGCGTCTCCGTCTCCTCCGGCGGCTCCATCGCCTGGATCGTCTCCCACACCTCCGCCATGCTCAGCACCATGAGCGCGTCCCGCAGCAGTTTCACGCGCTCCTGCTGGGGCGTCGAGATCTGCGCCGGACCCGAGGCCATCAGGGTGAACGACAGGAAGGGGGTGTGGTCGAGCAGTACGGCCGCGCGCGCGATCTGGCCGCCGAGGGAGTGGCCCAGCAGATGCACCGGACCGCCGATCGCCTCCACCTGCGCGAGCACGTCCCGCGCCAACTCCTCCTGCGCGTAGGCGGACTCGTCCGTCGCCGGGCCGTCCGACTCGAACTGGCCCCGCCCGTCCACGGCGACGGTCCGGTACCCGCGTTCGGCGAGCGGCGCGTGCAGCGGATTGAAGTCCTCCTTGCTGCCGGTGAACCCCGGCAGCAGCAGTGCCACGCCCTTCGGTTCGGCACCGACGGCCACGGGTGCGTCGACCACGGCGAATTCACCGCGCGCCGTCCGGAGGGAGTACGCGCGGGCGCCGGGGGGCGGGACGAAGGTGGGGGGCCTGCTCATGGGGAGAGGTTATCGGGAGGGAGCGGGGGCGGCCGTTCGGGAGGGGCGGGTGACGCGGTGCGGGGTGACGCGGGAGGTGGGGTGGTGGCGCTGGACGGGGCGGTGGCGCGGGGGCGGGCGCGAGGTGCGGGGGCGGGCGCGAAGTGCCTCCTAAAACACCGGTGGCCGGGTTCACTGTCGTGAACCCGGCCACCGGACCGGCACTTACGCTGCCGCTGTGCCGCCTACGCGGCGCACGGTCAGGCCTCCGGAGCCTCCACGGCCGCCGTGGCCTTACGGGTCCGGCGCGGCTTGGGCGTCGTCTCGGCGCCCTCACCGGCCGCCTCGGCAGCGGACGCCGCGGTCTTGCGGGTCCGGCGCCGCGGCTTGACCTCCGGCTCCTCGGTGGCCTGCGCCGGAATCTCCGGAGCAGCCGCCTCGGCAACGGCCTTACGGGTCCGTCGCGCCTTCGGAGCGGCGACCGCTTCCCCGTCGACCGCGTCCACGGTGGCGACGGTCTTGCGCGTGCGGCGCGGCTTGGCCTCGGCCTCGGCCGTCTCCGGCTCGGCTGCGGCAGCCTTGTGGGTGCGGCGCGGCTTGGCCTCGGTGTCCTCGGCGGTGTCCACGGCGGCCTCGGCGGCAGCCGCGGTCTTCCGCGTGCGACGCGGCTTGGCCTCTCGGGTGCCGTGGCGGCCGTCTTGCGGGTGCGGCGCGGCTTCGCCTCCGTGCCTTCGGCGGTGTCCACGGCGGCCTCGGCGGCAGCCGCGGTCTTCCGGGTCCGGCGCGGCTTGGCCTCGGCCTCAGGGGCGTCGGGCGTGGCCGGCTCCGCTGCCTTGCGGGTGCGGCGGGGCTTCGCCTCCGTGGCCTCGGCCGTCTCCGGCGCGGCCGTGGTGGCCTTGCGGGTGCGGCGCGGCTTGGCCTCGGTGGCTTCGGCGGTGTCCACGGCGGCCTCGGCGGCAGCCGCGGTCTTCCGGGTCCGGCGCGGCTTGGCCTCCGCGGCCTCGGCCGTGTCCAGGGCCGACTCCGCCGGGCCGGTGGGCTCGGCCGCCTTGCGGGTGCGGCGACGGGGCTTGGTCTCCGCGGCCGGGGCCGCCTCGGAGACGGGCTCCGACACCGGGCTGTCCGCGGCCACGGGCTCGGCCACCGGGGCCTTGTCCACGGTCGGTTCGGTCACCGGGGACTCGGCCTGAGCCGGGGCCGCAGCGGACTCGGTCACCGGGGACTCGGTCGCGGCCGACCTGCGGGTGCGGCGGCGGCGCGGCTTCTCCGGGGTGTCGAGGGCAGCGGGGCCCTCGGCCGTGGTCACCGTCTCGACGGCGGCCTCGGGGGCCGTCGTCGGCGTGGCGGCGGCCGTCACCGGCTCCGCCGACGCTCCGCCGCGCGTACGGCGACGGCGGCGCGGGGTGCGGGTCTCGGCCTGCGTCTCCTCCGTACCGGAGGTCCGCGTGGCCTCGGCGGCCGGCGCGGCCGGAGAGGCGTCCAGCGGGGTGCCACCGCGCGTGCGGCGACGGCGACGCGGCGTACGGGCCGGGCGCTCACGCTCGGCAGGGGCCGACTCGGCACGGCCACCGCGGCCACCACGGCCCCGCGCGCCCCGTCCGCCGGTCTCGCCCAGGTCCTCCAGCTCCTCCGCGTCCAGACCGGCACGGATCCGCTCCGAGCGCGGCAGGGTGCCCTTCGTGCCCTCGGGGATGCCGAGGTCGGAGAACAGGTGCGGGGAGCTCGAGTACGTCTCCACGGGGTCGTTGAAGTCCAGCTCCAGCGCCTTGTTGATCAGCTGCCAGCGCGGGATGTCGTCCCAGTCGACGAACGTGATCGCCGTACCCTTGGCGCCCGCGCGGCCGGTCCGGCCGACCCGGTGCAGGTACGTCTTCTCGTCCTCGGGGGACTGGTAGTTGATGACGTGGGTGACGCCCTCGACGTCGATGCCGCGCGCGGCGACGTCGGTGCAGACGAGGACGTCGACCTTGCCGTTGCGGAAGGCCCGCAGGGCCTGCTCGCGGGCGCCCTGGCCGAGGTCGCCGTGGACCGCGCCGGCGGCGAAGCCGCGGTTCTGCAGCTGCTCGGCGATGTCGGCGGCCGTGCGCTTCGTACGGCAGAAGATCATCGCCAGCCCACGGCCCTCGGCCTGCAGGATGCGGGCGACCATCTCGGGCTTGTCCATGTTGTGCGCGCGGTAGACGAACTGCTTGATGTTCGCGACCGTCACGCCCTCGTCGTCCGGCGCCGTGGCGCGGATGTGGACGGGCTGCGACATGTAGCGGCGCGCGAGGCCGATGACCGCGCCCGGCATGGTCGCCGAGAACAGCATGGTCTGGCGCTTGGCCGGAATCATGTTGATGATCTTCTCGACGTCGGGCAGGAAGCCCAGGTCGAGCATCTCGTCGGCCTCGTCGAGGACCAGACTCTTGATGTGGTTCAGGTTCAGCTTCTTCTGGCCCGCGAGGTCGAGCAGACGGCCCGGGGTGCCGACGACCACGTCGACGCCCTTCTTCAGGGCTTCCACCTGGGGCTCGTAGGCCCGGCCGCCGTAGATCGCCAGGACGCGCACGTTACGGACCTTGCCGGCCGTCAGCAGGTCGTTGGTGACCTGGGTGCACAGCTCGCGCGTGGGGACGACGACGAGCGCCTGCGGGGCGTCCGTGAGGGCCTCGGGGGCGGCGCGTCCGGCCTCGACGTCGGCGGGGACGGTGACGCGCTCGAGGAGCGGCAGACCGAAGCCCAGCGTCTTGCCGGTGCCGGTCTTGGCCTGGCCGATGACATCCGTGCCGGAGAGGGCGACGGGGAGTGTCATCTCCTGGATGGGGAAGGGGGTGGTGATGCCGACGGCCTCCAGGGCCTCGGCGGTCTCGGGGAGGATTCCGAGTTCTCGAAACGTCGTAGTCAGGGTGCTGCCTCTTCTGTGTGCGCGGTGCGAGGCGAGCGAGCGGGGGTCATGTCTGACCGTGCCGGGGACGTCGGCTGCCGTACGGACGAACCACTCGGGCAAGCCGTATGACACGGGACCTCTGCCGACGCTCTAGCGCTCGTACCGCTGAGGGGTCCCTCCTGCCGTCGTACGATCATTGCCGTACGGCCTTGGAGGGCTGTCGGGTCGGAGCCGATCGGGCCACCGACCGGGCATCCTCATGCGTGCGGCCTGTCGTGACACGTCGAGCATCGTCGACGCACTCTGGCAGGCGCATTACCACCATACCCCGGAATCGCGCACATGCGATGGCCGATTTGGTCACGTAGTCGTGGTCACACTCGTTGACCAGGGCTTGAGCGGAGCGTCGAGCGGACTATTGTGCGCCTCATGACTAGCTCTGACAAGCCTGAGAACGCGTCCGCCGAACCCGCCGAACCGACCGGTGTCGCCGCCCAGGACTGGGCGCAGGCGTCCGCCGACCCGCAGTACCGCGCCGCGGTCGTGGATCTGCTCGGCGCGCTCGCGTACGGGGAGCTGGCGGCGTTCGAGCGGCTCGCGGAGGACGCCAAGCTGGCGCCGACCCTCGCGGACAAGGCGGAGCTGGCGAAGATGGCCTCGGCCGAGTTCCACCACTTCGAACGGCTGCGGGACCGGCTGACCGAGATCGGCGAGGAGCCCACGGCCGCGATGGACCCGTTCGTCGCCGCGCTCGACGGCTTCCACCGGCAGACCGCGCCATCGGACTGGCTGGAGGGCCTGGTCAAGGCGTACGTCGGCGACTCGATCGCGAGCGACTTCTACCGGGAGGTCGCGGCCCGGCTCGACTCCGACACGCGCGAGCTGGTGCTCGCCGTCCTGGACGACACCGGGCACGCCGGGTTCGCGGTGGAGAAGGTGCGGGCCGCCATCGACGCCGACCCGCGCGTGGGCGGCCGGCTGGCGCTGTGGGCGCGGCGGCTGATGGGGGAGGCGCTGTCGCAGTCCCAGCGGGTGGTGGCCGACCGGGACGCGCTGTCCACGATGCTCGTGGGCGGGGTGGCCGACGGGTTCGACCTCGCCGAGGTCGGCAGGATGTTCTCGCGGATCACCGAGGCCCACACGAAGCGGATGGCCGCGCTGGGCCTGGCGGCGTAGCGCTCCGTGGGGGCGGGCCTGCCGCTCTCCCGGCCGCGGGCCGTCGCGGCTGCTCGCGCGGTTCCCCGCGCCCCTGCCGGGGCGCGGCCCTTACGCCGTGGCTGATCGGCGGCGGAGGCGGCCCGCGGGGCGGAGGAGCAGGGACAGGGACGCGACCGAGATGACCGCGGCGCCCAGGAGGCTGAGCAGGGCCGAGCCGGGGCCCAGGGCGCTGTGGGTGACGAAGTCCCCGAAGAGGGCTCCGGCGATGCCCGTGCAGTACACCAGCGGGCGGGCCGGCAGCCGGTGGGCGAGGCGCTGGGTCGCCGCCCACGCGAGGATCAGACCGAGCACGGCGGAGCCGAGTGCTTCGAGGATCATGTCGGGGGTCCCTCCCACGGCCGGTCTGGCTCGACGGTCGTAGCCCGTCATACCCGTGACCTGCGGATTGCAATCCTGCGCTGTGAAGGGCCTGTGCTCCATCCGTGCGCACGTCATGCGGAAGGGCCCGGCGGCACACGGCCGCCGGGCCCTTCTCACGACTGCGGCCTAGAGCGCGCCGAAACCGACCTTGCGCACGGTCGGCTCGCCGATCTCCACGTACGCCAGACGGTCCGTCGGTACGAGGACCTTGCGGCCCTTCTCGTCCTGGAGGCTGAGCAGCCCCGTCTTTCCGGCCAGCGCCTCGGCCACCACGCGCTCGACCTCCTCGACGCTCTGACCGCTCTCCAGAACGATCTCGCGGGGCGCGTGCTGCACGCCGATCTTGACCTCCACGGCTATGTCCCTCCGACGGTCAGTGATGTGCGCGATCTTCCGCGCCCTACGCTGCACACATTAGCCCGGTGAGGGGACGTACACGCTGTGGGCCGGAACGCCAGGAGCGAACACCGAGCGGGAACAAACGGCCGTCAGTGGTGCTCGCTGCCGTGCAGCGGAAAACCGGCGATGCCGCGCCAGGCCAGCGAGGTCAGCAACTGCACCGCCTGGTCGCGCGGCACACTGCGGTCGCTGTGCAGCCAGGAGCGGGCGACCACCTGGGCGAGACCGCCGAGACCGGAGGCGAGCAGCATCGACTCCGCGCGCGAGAGGCCGGTGTCCTCGGCGATGACGTCGCAGATCGCCTCGGCGCACTCGTTGGTGACCTTGTCCACGCGCTCGCGCACCGCGGGCTCGTTCGTCAGGTCCGACTCGAAGACCAGGCGGAAGGCACCGCCGTCGTCCTCCACGTAGGCGAAGTAGGCGTCCATCGTGGCCCGGACGCGCTGCTTGTTGTCGGTCGTCGACGCCAGCGCGCCGCGCACCGCCTGGATCAGCGACTCGCAGTGCTGGTCCAGCAGGGCGAGGTAGAGGTCGAGCTTGCCGGGGAAGTGCTGGTAGAGCACCGGCTTGCTCACGCCGGCCCGCTCGGCGATGTCGTCCATCGCCGCCGCGTGGTAGCCCTGCGCGACGAAAACCTCCTGAGCGGCACCCAGCAACTGGTTCCGCCGGGCTCGGCGCGGCAGACGGGTGCCCCGTGGGCGTGCCGCCTCAGTTTGCTCGATGGCTGTCACGCCGCCTCCCAAAGTCGTCCACATGCGGTGTAGGCCGCGCGGCCATCGTACTTTTCGGTAACCGTGGTGTGCGCGGTGCGAGCGCAGAATTTCACGTACCGGACGGATGGCGAAAGCCGTACGGCCCGTCGAACGGGGTCGGGCGGGGGCCGTGCGGTCCTGCGAGGTCAGCCGGCATCGCCCCTCGTCGGCATGCGTGATCGCCCCTCGTCGACGCGGCGGTGGCCGTCCTCGGTGCGGCTAGCGGTAGTCGTCCTCGTCGAGCGAGACGACGCGCGCCTGTTCGACGAGATCGGCCTCGTTCCCGCGCGCGGGGTCCAAGCCGGTCAGGGGGTCGTCACGGTCGGGCGCGATGTCCGCGTGCTGCTCGGCGGCGTCCACCTCGGGCGCCTCGACGTCCCTCTCCACTGCCGCGTCGGCCTCCAGGTCCTCGATGTCCACGATCGCGTCGGGCTCGGTGGGGTCATAGGCCATGGTGGGCTCCCTTCCTACGAACGTCCCTGTAAGCGGCAGGGGCCACACGCGGGTGCCCTCTGTACGAGCCTAGGAGACGGCTGATCCGGACGCCATGCATCAGGCCCGTTCGGTGCCTGGTTCTCCGGATCCGGGCGGTTCAGTCTGTGACGGCGAACACACCGACCTTGACGTGATCACCTCGTAACATTGCCGCATGTCTTCGACCGAGTCGCCCTCCGTGCCGGCCGCCAGTGTGCTCCCCAGGGTGGCGCCCGTCCCGGCCGGCGAGGGCGAGCGGCTGCGCTCCGTGGGCCTGCCCGGCGCCACCCTGACGGTCCGTTCCCGGCCCCCCGCGCGCGAGGACCTGCCGCCCGCGCTGTACGTCCACGGGCTCGGCGGATCCTCGCAGAACTGGTCGTCGCTCATGGCCGAGCTGGACGGCGTCGTCGACAGCGAGGCGGTCGACCTCCCGGGCTTCGGCGACTCCCCGCCCCCGGACGACGGCGACTACTCCGTCACCGGGCACGCGCGCGCGGTGATCCGCTATCTCGACGCGGCCGGCCGCGGCCCGGTCCACCTCTTCGGCAACTCGCTCGGTGGCGCGGTCGCCACGCGCGTGGCCGCCGTACGCCCCGACCTGGTCCGCACGCTCACGCTCGTCTCGCCCGCCCTGCCCGAGATGCGGGTGCAGCGCAGCGCGGTGCCGACCGCACTGCTCGGCGTACCGGGCATCGCCGCGCTCTTCATCCGGCTCACCAAGGAGTGGACGGCGGAGCAGCGCGTACGCGGCATCATGGCGCTCTGCTACGGCGACCCGGGGCGGGTCTCGCCGGAGGCGTTCCAGTACGCCGTGGAGGAGCTGGAACGACGGCTGCGGCTGCCGTACTTCTGGGACGCGATGACCCGCTCGGCGCGCGGGATCGTCAATGCCTACACGCTCGGCGGGCAGCACGGGCTGTGGCGCCAGGCCGAGCGGGTGCTCGCCCCGACGCTGCTGATCTACGGCGGCCGGGACCAGCTCGTCGGGTTCCGCATGGCCCGCAAGGCCGCCCGCGCCTTCCGTCACTCCAGGCTGCTCTCCCTGCCGGACGCCGGGCACGTGGCGATGATGGAGTACCCCGACGTGGTGGCGGGCGCGTTCCGGGAGCTGCTGGCGCAGACGGCCGGTTCCCGCGACGGCGCCGACGCGGCCGTCGCGGGCGCGAGGAGCTGAGGTCCGGGGTGGGACGTCACAGCCGCCGCGGACCGGCCCCGAAGAGCGATTCCGCACGGCGGGGGGAGCGGCGCGGTGCGCGCTCCGAGGACGGGCGTGGTGCGCGCTCCGAGGGTGACAGAGGGGACAGGGGCGGCGCGGCCCGGCTGCCGGGAGCCGGCCCCACGGGTGCGCCTCGTCCGTCCGACGGCACTCCGGCGCAGGGTGTGCCGGGGTTTCCCGGTGGCACTCCGGCCCGTGGAGTGCCGGGGTTTCCCGGTGGTGCTCGGGCGCAGGGTGCGCGGAGCGGGCACCCCGAGCAGCGGGAAGCCGGCGGCGGCTGGGGGGAGTTCGCCGGGCGGCCGGCCGGCACCGGCGGGCCCGGTGTCGTGCTGCCTCGGCAGCGGCAGGCGGAGCCGGGTGCCCCGGGGCCGGGTGGGGCGCGGCGCCGCCCCGGGCCCCGGCAGGAGTACCTGGAAGCCTTCGACGGCTCCGGAGACGGCCCACGCGACACCGGGGACGCCGGGGCCTCCGCGGCCGGCGGCGGTGTGCCCGCGCAGCGCGGCGGGAACAAGGGGTGGGCCTTCACCGGCATCGCGGCGGCCGCCGTCACCACCGTGCTGGCGGTGGTCGTCGCCGGACAGGTGACCAAGGGGCAGGGCGACGCCGGCGCGAGATCGCGGTCCGCCGCCGACCAGGCCGGTGCGGCGGATCTCCCGGGCGACGTCCGGGGCGCACCGACGCCCTCCGTCGCGCCGAGCGCGGTGACGCTGACGTACGACCAGAAGATGGGCAAGAAGTACCCGCTCGGCGCCGCGTCGAAGGGCTCGGGGAAGTTCGACGCCGTGCCCGGGGTCGACAAGGCACCGGGCACCGGGCAGAAGTACCGGTACCGCGTCGACGTCGAGCAGGGGCTCGGCCTGGACGGCGCGCTGTTCGCCGAGGCCGTGCAGCGGACCCTGAACGACAAGCGGAGCTGGGCCCACGGCGGTGCCCGTACCTTCGAGCGGATCTCCTCCGGCAAGCCGGACTTCGTGATCACGCTGGCCAGCCCCGGCACCACGGCGAAGTGGTGCGCCAAGTCGGGCCTGGACACCACGGAGGACAACGTTTCCTGCGACTCGGCCGCGACCGAACGCGTCATGATCAATGCGTACCGGTGGGCTCAAGGAAGCAAGACATACGGTGACCGGATCCATGCGTACCGGCAAATGTTGATCAACCATGAAGTCGGCCACCGGCTCGGCAACGGACACGTGAGCTGCCAGAAGGACGGCGAGCTGGCGCCCGTCATGCAGCAGCAGACCAAGTTCCTGGACCACGACGGAATCCACTGCCGGCCCAACCCTTGGCCGTATCCCGGGAGTTGACAGGCGCCGCTTGTGTCACATTGACATCAGCCGCACGGTCGTTCATATTTCTGCCCATGTGGTCTAGTCATGCCGTCTGCAGCAGCGCCGCCATCGAGCTGGCGCTCATCGGCGTGACCGCGCTCTGCGTGGCCGACATTCACTGTCGCTGACGCCGCCTCCCCGGCGTTCGCGTCGCGACTCTTCTCTCCCTTTCGTCCGTGACCGTGTCACGGACTTCTTCGACGACCCGACGCCGGGGCCGACGTCTGTCCGCAGACGTCTCACTCCTCGTCCACATGTCTCATCTGTCGAGAAACCCTCGACCAACCACGCCACGTCACCCCGAGAGGTCGTCATTCCGATGCGTCAACCGTCCGTCATAGCGCGCCGCGTGGCAGCGGCATCCGTCAGCCTGGTCGTGGCAGCGGGCGCCGCCGCCTGCGGCCCGGAGGACAACGATGCCAAGGGCGCCGGTGGCGACTCCACGCCCCACAAGGGCGGCACGCTCACGGTCCTGAACTCGCAGCCGCAGTCCGACTTCGACCCCGCGCGGCTGTACACCTCCGGCGGCGGAAACGTTCCCTCACTGGTTTTCCGCACCCTCACCACGCGCAACCGGGAGAACGGCGCGGCCGGCGCCAAGGTCGTCCCCGACCTCGCCACCGACACCGGGCGCCCCAACAAGGACGCGACCGTGTGGACGTACACCCTGAAGAAGGGCCTGAAGTACGAGGACGGCACGCCGATCACCTCGGCCGACATCAAGTACGGCATCGAGCGCTCCTTCGCCCCCGAGCTCTCCGGCGGCGCCCCCTACCTGCGGGACTGGCTGGTCGGCGCCGCCGGCTACCAGGGGCCGTACAAGGACAAGAAGGGCCTGTCCGCGATCGAGACGCCGGACTCCCGGACGATCGTCTTCCACCTGAACAAGCCCGAGGGCGAGTTCCCGTACCTCGCCACGCAGACGCAGTTCACCCCGGTGCCCAAGAGCAAGGACACGGGCACCAAGTACGAGTCGCACCCGGTCTCGTCCGGCCCGTACAAGGTCGTCGAGAACGAGAACGACGGCGAGCACCTCGTCCTGGAGCGCAACACGCACTGGTCGGCGGCGACCGACGAGGAGCGCAAGGCGTTCCCGGACCGGATCGACGTGCGTTCCGGCCTGGACTCCTCGGTGATCAACCAGCGGCTGTCCGCGTCCCAGGGTGCGGACGCTGCCGCCGTCACCACGGACACCAACCTCGGCCCGGCCGAACTCGCCAAGGTGACCGGCGACAAGGAGCTGGCCGCGCGCGTGGGCACCGGCCACTTCGGCTACACCGACTACCTGGCCTTCAACCCGAAGGTGAAGCCGTTCGACAAGCCCGAGGTGCGCCAGGCGATCGCCTACGCCATCGACCGGTCCTCCGTGGTCAACGCGGCCGGCGGCAGCGCCCTCGCCGAGCCCGCCACCACCTTCCTGCCGAACCAGAAGTCCTTCGGCTACACGCCGTACGACCCGTTCCCGGCGGGCGCCTCCGGCAACCCGGCGAAGGCCAAGGAGCTGCTCGCCAAGGCCGGTTACAAGAACGGCCTCACCCTGACGCTGACCCACTCCAACAGCAAGGACTTCGAGACCAGCCCGGAGATCGCCACCGCCGTCCAGGACGCCCTCAAGAAGGCCGGCATCACGGTCAAGCTTCAGGGCCTGGAGGAGAACGACTACGGGGACAAGATCCACAACGTGAAGACCGAGCCCGGTCTCTTCCTCGCCCACTGGGGTGCCGACTGGCCCTCCGGCGGCCCCTTCCTCGCCCCCATCTTCGACGGCCGGCAGATCGTCAAGGACGGAGCGAACTTCAACACGGGCCAGCTCAACGACAAGTCGGTCAATGACGAGATTGACGCGATCAACAAGTTGACCGACCTTGACGCCGCCGCGCAGCGCTGGGGCGCACTGGACAAGAAGATCGGCGAGAAGGCCCTCGTCGTGCCGCTCTTCCACCCGGTCTACAAGCGCCTGTACGGCAAGGACGTCAAGAACGTCGTCATCAGCGACTGGACCGGCGTCCTGGACATCTCCCAGGTCGCGGTGAAGTAGCGCCGTGAGCGAGGCACTTGCCGTCGTCGAGACCGCCGGGACGGGCACCCCCGTCCCGGCGGTCTCGGGGGCACGTCAGTTCTGGCGGCGGCTGCGGGCGCAGCGCGCCGCCCTGGTCGCCGCGGCCGTCGTCGCGCTGCTCGTCCTGGTCGCGCTCGCTGCGCCGCTGCTCACCGCGCTGGAGGGCCAGGACCCCACCACCTACCACCCGTCCCTGATCGACTCCGCGCGCGGGGGCGTGCCCATCGGCTCCTTCGGCGGCATCGGCGCCGACCACTGGCTGGGCGTCGAACCGCAGACCGGACGGGACATGTTCGCCCGGCTGGTCTACGGCGCCCGGGTGTCGCTGGGCGTGGCGCTCGCGGCGACGGTGGTCCAGGTCGCCATCGGGGTCGCGGTCGGCGTGGCCTCCGCGCTCGGCAACCGCTGGGTTGATCAACTGTTGAGCCGGGCCACGGACGTCATCGTTTCGATGCCCTTGATGATCATGTCGTTGGCGCTGCTGGCCATCGTGCCCTCCAGCTTCCCCCGGCCGGTCCTGGTGACCCTGGTCATCGGCCTGATCGCCTGGGGCACCATCGCGAAGATCGTGCGGGCCCAGACCCTCTCCCTGAAGGGCCTCGACTACGTCTCCGCCGCCCGGCTGAGCGGCTGGGGCACCTGGCGCGTCGCGCGCCGCGAACTCCTGCCCGGCCTCGCCGCGCCCGTCATCACGTACGCCGCGCTGCTCGTGCCCGCGAACATCTCCGTCGAGGCGGCACTGTCCTTCCTCGGCGTCGGCGTGAAGCCGCCCACGCCGTCCTGGGGCCAGATGCTGACCGCCGCGGACGTCTGGTACCAGGCGGCACCCCAGTACCTGCTGCTGCCGGCCGGCGCCCTGTTCGTCACCGTCCTCGCCCTCACCGTCCTCGGCGACGGCGTGCGCACCGCCCTCGACCCGCGCGCCGCCTCCCGCCTGCGCGTCGGCACCGGACGCAAGGGCTCCACCGCGGCCGGCAACGCGCCCGGGAACGTGTCCGCGAACGCGACCGACGGCGCGACCCGCGGGGCGGCCGGGAACGCGACCGAGAAGGAGGCCTCCGCATGAGCGGCTTCGGTGGATTCCTGCTGCGCCGGGCCGCCGGCGCGATCGTCACCCTGCTCGCCATCTCGGTGATCGTCTACGTCGTCTTCTACGTCACCCCCGGCAACGTCGCCCAGATCACCTGCGGCCCGCGCTGCTCCCCGGAACAGGTGCACCAGGTCGCCGAACAGCTCAAGCTCGGCGACCCCCTCTACCTGCGGTACTGGCACTTCCTCCAGGGGCTGTTCGCCGGCCAGGACTTCTCCACGGGCACCTCGGTCGAGCACTGTGCCGCGCCCTGCCTGGGGCAGTCGTACCAGACCGACCAGCAGGTGCTGGACATCATCCTGGCGAAGCTGCCGGTCAGTGTGTCCCTGGTCATCGGCGCCATGGTGCTGTGGCTCCTGCTCGGCATCGGCACCGGTGTGCTGGCCGCCTGGCGCCGCGGCCGGGTCTCCGAGCGCGTGCTGACCGCCGTCACCCTCGCGGGCACGGCCACACCCGTCTTCGTCATCGGCCTCGTGCTGATGATCGTCGTCTGCGGCGAACTGCGGCTGCTGCCCTTCCCGCAGTACGTGAACTTCTCGGACGACCCCGAGCAGTGGGCGTGGAACCTCCTGCTGCCCTGGCTCTCGCTCGCCCTGATCGAGGCGGCGGCCTTCGCCCGCCTCACCCGCGCGGCCATGCTGGAGACCCTCGCCGAGGACCACATCCGCACCTTCCGCGCGTACGGCGTCGCGGAGCGCTCCGTCGTCGGCCGGCACGCCCTGCGCGGCGCCCTCGCGCCCGTGATCGCGCTGAACGCCAACAACGTGGGCTCCGCCGTCGGCGGCGCCGTCCTCACCGAGACCCTCTTCGGCCTGCCCGGCATCGGCCAGGAGCTGGTGCACGCGGTCAAGGTCGTCGACCTGCCGGTGGTCGTCGGCATGGTCCTGGTGACCGGCTTCTTCGTGGTCCTCGCCAACGCCGTCGCGGACGTCCTGTACGCGGTGGCCGACCGACGGGTGGTACTCGCATGAACCTGGTGGAAGCGGCGGACGCGAGCGTGGCAGCGACGGACGGCGCCCTGGTGGAGGTGAGGGACCTGACCGTCGAGTTCGGCGCCCTGCGCGCCGTCGACGGGCTCTCCTTCCGCCTGGCGAAGGGCGCGGCCCTGGCCCTGGTCGGCGAGTCCGGCTCCGGCAAGTCCACGGTCGCGGGCGCCCTGCTGGGCCTGCACCGGGGCACCGGAGCCCGGGTCGGCGGCTCGGTGCGGGTCGCGGGCACCGACGTACAGGCGGCCTCCGACGAGGAGCTGCGCCGGCTGCGCGGCGCCAAGGCGGCCATGGTCTTCCAGGACCCGCTGTCCTCGCTCGACCCGTACTACGCCGTCGGCGACCAGATCGCCGAGGTCCATCGCGTCCACGCGCGCGTGTCGCGTCGCGCCGCACGCGCGCGTGCCGTCGAGGTGCTGGAACGGGTCGGGATCCCGGACGCGGCACGGCGGGCCCGGTCCCGGCCGCACGAGTTCAGCGGCGGCATGCGCCAGCGCGCCCTCATCGCCATGGCCCTCGCCTGCGAGCCGGACCTGCTGATCGCCGACGAGCCGACCACCGCCCTCGACGTCACCGTCCAGGCGCAGATCCTCGACCTGCTGCACGGGCTGCGCGAGGAGACCGGGATGGGCCTGCTGCTCGTCACCCACGACGTGGGCGTGGCCGCCGAGAGCGTGGACGACGTCCTCGTCATGCGGAACGGCCGGGCCGTCGAGCGCGGCCCGGTCGGCGCGATCCTCGCGGCACCCGCGGAGCCGTACACCCGTGAACTGCTCGACGCCGTCCCGCGCGTGGACGCCCGCCGCACCGGCTCACCGGCCGGCGACGAGGTCGTGCTGGAGGCCACCGGCGTCCGGCGCGAGTTCGGGCGCGGCAAGCGGGCGTTCGCGGCCGTGGACGACGTCTCGGTGACCGTCCGGCGGGGGGAGACCCTCGGCGTGGTCGGCGAGAGCGGCAGCGGCAAGACCACGCTCGGCCGCATGCTCGTCGGGCTGCTGGAGCCCACCGCCGGGGAGATCCGCTACGAAGGGCGCCCGCACACCGGCGTGAACCCGTCCGTCCAGATGGTCTTCCAGGACCCCGTCTCCTCCCTCAACCCGCGGCGCAGCGTGGGCGAGTCCATCGCCGACCCGCTCCGCGCGCGCGGCGAACGGGGGGAGGAGCACATCCGGGGGCGGGTGACCGAACTGCTGGAGCGCGTGGGGCTCGAAGCGGCGCACTACGACCGCTACCCGCACGAGTTCAGCGGCGGACAGCGCCAGCGGATCGGCATCGCGCGGGCGCTCGCCGCCGAGCCGCGCGCCATCGTCTGCGACGAGCCCGTCTCCGCGCTCGACGTCACCACACAGGCGCAGGTGGTCGCCCTGCTCGGCGAACTCCAGCGGGAACTCGGCCTCGCCCTGGTCTTCATCGCGCACGACCTCGCCGTCGTCCGCCAGGTCAGCGACCGGGTCGCGGTGATGCGGCGCGGCCGGCTCGTCGAGTACGGACCCGCCGACGAGGTGTACGACAGCCCGCGCGAGCCGTACACCAAGCAGCTCCTGGCCGCCGTACCCGCGCTCGACCCGGAACTCGCGGCCCGGCGGCGCGCCGCCCGGCGCGAACCGGCGGCGGTGTAGGACGCGGGCGCCCCAGCGGCCCCGCGTCCCGGGTTGGCGTAACGTTTCGCGCTCGCACGATCACCGGCTGATCCCCTAGCGCGACGGAACGCGACCCGCACGCGAAAGTTACGACCGTTCACCCCTTTTGGTGGTGCGACGGACAACCGTCCGTCGCACCACCGCCTTGTCCCCTTACGTTCGTCCCGCTGCGAGCCGCCAGGACAACGGCGGCTCCCCAGACGGGAGATCGGGGGTGCACACGTGCGCATAGGACTGCTTACCGAGGGTGGCTATCCCTATGTGGGCGGTGACGCCATGCTCTGGTGCGACCGGCTCGTGCGCGGTCTCGACCAGCACGAGTTCGACGTCTACGCGCTCAGCCGCGGCCGGCACCAGGAGGCCGAGGGCTGCGTTCCGCTCCCACCGCAGGTCAGCCGGGTCCGCACAGCGCCGCTGTGGACGGCCGAGGACCATGGGACCGCGTACGGGCGACGCGCACGCCGGCGCTTCGCCGAGTGCTACGGGGAGCTGGTGGCGGCGGTGTGCGCCGGGGCCGACGGGAGCGGGGCCCAGGGCGCGGGAGGTGACGGGGCCGGCTCCGGGCGCGCGCCGGACATCCGGTCGCAGGACGCTTCCACCGATCTGGCGGACCGTTTCGGCAGCGCGCTGTACGCGCTCGCCGAACTCGCCCGCGAGGAGGGCGGACTCGTCGGCGCCCTGCGCTCCGACGCGGCCGTGCGCACACTGGAACGCGCCTGTCGCGCCCCTCGCGCCCTGCGCACGGCGCGCGAGGCGCGCGTACCCGATCTGCTCACCGTCGCCGCGCACCTCGAACGCGCCCTGCGCCCCCTCTCCCTCGACTGGTACGGCGACGACGGCCTCGGCGCGGCCGACCTCTGCCACGCCACCTCGGGCGGCCCCGCCGCCCTCTGCGGCCTCCTCGCCCGGCACTTCTCCGGCGTACCGCTGCTCGTCACCGAGTACGGCGTGCAGCTGCGCTCGCACTACCTGACCCTCGGCCCCGACACCGCCGCCCCCGCCGTGCGCGCCCTGCTCGGCGCCTTCCACGGGCGGCTCGCCGCCGAGGTCTACCGCGGAGCCGAGATCCTCACCCCGGGCAACGCCCACGCCCGCCGCTGGCAGGAACGGTGCGGCGCCGACCGCGCCCGGATCCGTACGGTGTACCCCGGCATGGCGGCCGACCGCTTCACGGAGGTCGGCGAGTCCCCGGACCGCGCCGATCCGCACACCCTGGTCTGGGTGGGGCGCGTGGACCCCGCCAAGGACCTGGTGTCGCTGCTGCACGCCTTCGCGGAGGTGCGCAAGGAGGAGCCCGAGGCGCGGCTGCGGATCGTCGGCGCGCCCTACGGCACCGAGGGCGAGGCGTACCTGGGCCACTGCCGGGCGCTCGCCGCGCAACTCTTCCCGGACGAGGCGGAGGGCGCGCACGCCGTGGGCGACAACCCCGTCTCCTTCGAGGAGATCGGCGCCCCCGACGTCCCGACGCTGCCCGACGCGTACGCCGCCGGAGCGGTCGTCGTCCTCTCCAGCGTCGTGGAAGGCTTCCCGATCAGCCTCGTCGAGGCCATGTTCTGCGGCCGGGCCACGGTGTCCACGGACGTGGGCGCGGTGGTGGAGGTCATCGGCGGCACGGGACTGGTCGTGCCACCGCGCAACCCCAGGGCGCTCGCCGAGGCGTGCGTGGCGCTGCTGCGCGACCCCGAGCGCCGTGAGCGCCTCGGTGCCGCCGCACGCGCCCGGGCGCTCGAACTGTTCACCGTCGAGCAGAACATCGCGGCATTTCACGGCATTTACCTGGAGATCGTCTCGCACTGCCCGGTCCGCCGGGTGGTCCTGGACGAGTCCGGCGAACCCCTGCCGTTCGCCGCCCCCGCCGAGTCCCACGTCCCCGGCCACTGGACCGGCCCCACACCCCGCGTCCTTCCCCGCGGCCTCCCCACCTGGGCCACGAACACCCCGGTCCGGGCGACCCCGCTGGCGACGGAGGGCGCCCGATGAACGAGTGGGACAGCACCCGCACGCCCGGCAGGGCTCTCGCCGACGCGGAGTTCGGTCCCGGGCTGGTGGGCGAGCGGGGGGAGCCGGTCGCGGTGGACGCCGTGGACGGTGTCGCCGCCGATGGACTGGGTGGCCTGGAGGGTGGGCCGGGTACGGGCCCGGACCGGCCGGGGATGCCGATCGGGGCCGATCCGTGGGACGCCCGGTCGGGGGAGTGGCTGGCGGGCGCGCCCGACGACGTCGTAGGAGGGGAGCCGTCGACAGGGGCCGCCAGCACGACCTCCGCGCGGGTGCTTTCGGCGGAGGCCGCCACGAGGCCTGCGGCGCGGGTGCCGTCGGACATCGCGCACGGCACCGGTGACGCGACCGGGCGGACGGACCGGCAGGGCCAGCCCCTTGAGCAGGTCCCGGGTTCGCCGGACGTCCCTGCTGGGCAGCGCTCCGTGCGGGAGTTCGTATCACCGGCCGCCTCCGCCGAGCAGCTCGCGCAAGCCCCCGGCACCGCGCCCGCCCCCCATGCCGTACCGGACGCCAGGGCCGGAGCGAGCACCCCACGGCGGGCCCCCGCACCCCGCCGAGGGTCCGTCGACCCGGTGAAATCCCTGCTGCACCGGCACCGGGAACTGTGCGAGCGGGCCGTGGACCCGTTGGAGATCGCCGCGGGGCTGGAGGCGCACGGCGTCACCGACCGCACCGCGGCCCGCTTCCGCCACCGTGACGTCTTCTCGCTCGCCGAAGAGCTGTACGCGCGCGTGCCGCGCACCGCCGAGTCACGCCCGGAGGCCGAGCCCCTGCCGGTGCCCCGGGTCCGCGTCGGCTGGGTCCTGCTCGTCCTCCTGCCCGGAGCGCTCGGCGCGGCCACGGTCACCGGACTGCGCCTCACCCAGGGACACTCCCGCGGGCTGGTGGCCCTCGGGGGCGTCCTCGCCGTCGCCCTCGCCACGCGGGCGGCACTGCGGCACGGCCCGCTCGCCGGCCCGCCCGGCAGGCGCGCCTGGGGCACCACCGTCGGCACGCGCGCGTGGACGCTCTGGCTGTTCGGGTACGCCCTCGCCGGCGACGGCCTCCTCCACGCCGTCCTGACGGGCGGCCCCGACACGCCGCCCACCACGGCCCCGGACGGCCCCTGGCCCACGGCCACCGCACCCGTCCTGGCCCTCCTGGTGGCCTGCGCCCCGGCGGCCTGGTCGGCGCACCTCCTCGCGGCCGGCGCCCGCCGCAGGCTCGCCCGCAGCCGGGGCCTGGAGGACTTCACGGCAGCCGCGAGACCCCTGCTGCTCGGCGTGCTCGCCCTGTTCCTGGGCGCCCTCGCCGCACTGCTCGCCCTCTGCGGCGCCCTCCTGCACACGTCCGCGGCCTACCCGCAGGCCCTCACCCTGGGCGCCCTGCTCCTGCTCGCCCGCCTGCTCACCGTGCACCGCCACCGGCACGCCCCCGCCCTCACGCTCGGCGCCGCCGCGGCCACGGAGGCGGCGGCCCTGGCGCTGCCACTGGCCGGCCGGCTGCCCGGCTGCGCCTTCCTGGCGGTCCCCGTCGAGACCCTCGCCGGCGCCTGGGGCGAGGCCGCCGTACCGGCTCTCGCCTGCGGCACCGCGGCCCTGGCCCTGCTCTGGCACGCGGGCCGCACCCTCACCCAGGCCTCGGCCCACGCGCCGACGGGAGCTCCCGACTGAACCTTCCGCCACCGGCCCGACGCACCGCCGGAGGCAACCGCACGACCCCCCTGAAGGAGAACACCAGATGACCACCTCCCGACCCGGAGCGTCCGCGACCGCCGGAACGCCCGGCGCAGCCGAAGGAGCCGTCGAGACGGCCGGTACCACCGGCGCGCACACCCCGGGAGCCGCCCGATGAGGGTCCTGCTGATCGGAGCCAACGGATTCATCGGCCGCTTCGTCGCCGACCGCCTGCTCGCCGACCCGGCCGTCCAGCTCACCGCGCTCGGCCGCGGCGACGACGCCGACGTCCGCTTCGACCTCGCCACCGGCAGCCCGGGCGCGCTCACCCGCTTCCTCGACGCGGTCCACCCCGGAGTCGTCGTCAACTGCGCCGGCGCCACGCGCGGGGGCGCCCGCGACCTCACCCGGCACAACACGGTCGCCGTGGCCACCGTCTGCGAGGCCCTGCGCCGCAGCGGCTGCGGTGCCCGCCTGGTGCAGATCGGCTGCGGTTCCGAGTACGGCCCCAGCCAGCCCGGTTCCTCCACGGCCGAGGACGCCGTACCGCGCCCCGGCGGCCCGTACGGCGTCAGCAAGCTCGCCGCGACCGAACTGGTCCTCGGCTCCGGCCTGGACGCCGTCGTGCTGCGCGTCTTCTCGCCGGCCGGCCCCGGCACCCCGGCCGGCTCCCCGCTGGGCCGGCTCGCGGAGGCCATGCGCCGCGCCATGCAGTCCGGCGACGGCGAACTCAAGCTCGGCGGCCTCGGCGTCCAGCGCGACTTCGTCGACGTCCGCGACGTCGCCCGGGCCGTGCACGCCGCCTCGCTCTCCGCCGCGCAAGGCGTGATCAACATCGGCTCCGGCCGTGCCGTCCGGCTCAGAGACGCCGCCGCCGTCCTCGCGCGCGTGGCCGGATACGGCGGCGCCCTCCATGAACTCGACGCCCCGCCCGGGCCGTTGCGCGGCGCCATCGGGCACCCACGCGCCGAGTCCGAGCACGGGCTCCCGGTGGCGTACCCGTACCCGGACGGCTGCGGCAGCTGGCAGCAGGCCGATGTACGCACCGCGCGCGACCGGCTCGGCTGGCGGCCGCGCATCAACCTCGAAGAGTCCCTGGCCGACATCTGGATGGAGGCGGCATGCCGCATCTGACCAGCACCACAGCGGGCGCCACCGGCACCGGCGTCCGCACCGCCCTCGGCATTCCCGGCTACGCCCACCCGCTCGTCGCCCCGGCCCAGTGGGCGGAACTCACCCGCCCCGGCACCCCGCTGGACTGGGTGGTCCTCGACGTCGCCGCGGGCCCCGGCACCCGCCCCGACCCGCACTGCCTGGAAGCCGCGGGCCGGCTGCGCGCCGCGGGCGTCCGCGTCCTCGGCCACCTGGACCTCACCTACGGCGCCCGCGCCTTCGCAGAGCTGCTCTCCGACGCCCACCGCCACCTCGACTGGTACGGCGTCGACGGCTTCCTGCTGGACCGCTGCCCCACCGAGCGCACCGCGCTCCCCGAGGTACGGCGCGCGACCACCACGCTCCGGGCGATCAGTGACACCGCCCACATCGTCCTCGGCCACGGCCGCCACCCGCACCCCGGCTACGCCGAGAACGCCGATCAGTTGGTGACCTTCAGCGGCCCCTGGTCCGACTACCGCTGGTCGCAGGCGGCCGAGTGGACCGCCGACTACCCGCCCGACCGCTTCTGCCACTTCGTGCACGGCGTGCCCCGCGGTCACCTGGACGAGGCGCTGCGGATCGCCCGCTGGCAGGGGGCGGCCACGATCTACTTCACGGACCGTACGGACAGGGACGGTCGCGTGGACCCCTGGGAGAGCATGCCCGGCTACTGGGACGACATCGTCTCGCGAGTCGGAATGGGTGTCTCGGAATGAAGAAGGCCGTGGCAGTGTTACGAGTAGAACAACTGTAGTGATCGACCGACCAACGGAGTCCCCGTGTCGCTGCCACCCCTGGTCGAGCCAGCTCCTGAGCTCACCGTAGACGAGGTCCGCAGGTACTCCCGCCACCTGATCATCCCCGACGTGGGCATGGACGGGCAGAAGCGGCTGAAGAACGCCAAGGTGCTCTGTGTGGGCGCAGGCGGCCTGGGCTCGCCGGCGCTGATGTACCTGGCCGCCGCGGGCGTGGGCACCCTCGGCATCGTGGAGTTCGACGAGGTCGACGAGTCGAACCTGCAGCGCCAGATCATCCACAGCCAGGCCGACATCGGCCGTTCCAAGGCCGAGTCCGCGCGCGACTCCGTCCTCGGCATCAACCCGTACGTGAACGTGATCCTTCACGAGGAGCGGCTCGAAGCCGACAACGTGATGGACATCTTCAGCCAGTACGACCTGATCGTCGACGGCACCGACAACTTCGCGACCCGCTACCTGGTCAACGACGCGTGCGTGCTGCTGAACAAGCCGTACGTGTGGGGTTCGATCTACCGCTTCGACGGCCAGGCCTCGGTGTTCTGGTCCGAGCACGGCCCTTGCTACCGGTGCCTCTACCCGGA
Organism: Streptomyces flaveolus; assembly: GCF_000716535.1. GTDB lineage: Bacteria > Actinomycetota > Actinomycetes > Streptomycetales > Streptomycetaceae > Streptomyces > Streptomyces flaveolus_A. The sequence goes on from NZ_JNWV01000037.1 coordinate 160,032, forward strand.
GCCCCCGCCCCCCGGCATGGTCCCCTCCTGCGCCGAGGGCGGCGTCCTGGGCGTGCTGTGCGCGTCCATCGGCTCCATCCAGGTCACCGAGGCGATCAAGGTCCTCACCGGCACCGGTGAGCCGCTGGTCGGCCGTCTGATGATCTACGACGCCCTGGAGATGCAGTACCGCCAGGTCAAGGTCCGCAAGGACCCCGACTGCGCGGTCTGCGGCGAGAACCCGACCGTCACCGAGCTCATCGACTACGAGGCCTTCTGCGGCGTCGTCTCGGAGGAGGCCCAGGCGGCGGCGGCCGACTCCACGATCACTCCGAAGCAGCTCAAGGAGTGGATCGACGACGGCGAGAACATCGAGATCATCGACGTCCGCGAGCCGAACGAGTACGAGATCGTCTCCATCCCGGGCGCCAAGCTGATCCCGAAGAACGAGTTCCTCATGGGCACCGCCCTGGAGGGCCTCCCGCAGGACAAGAAGATCGTCTTGCACTGCAAGACGGGTGTCCGCAGTGCGGAAGTCCTCGCGGTCCTGAAGTCCGCGGGCTTCTCCGACGCGGTCCACGTCGGCGGCGGCGTCATCGGCTGGGTCAACCAGATCGAACCGGAGAAGCCGGTCTACTGATCACGGGTCTCGCTCACCAGCGAGGCTGACGAAGCCCACGGCTCTGACCAGCTCAGATGCCGTGGGCCTCTGTCGTTGTCGGTCGGGGTCATCACACCGGCGCCATAGCCGCTGTCGCGGTGATGCTTGATCGTTTACGGGGCAGGGCTGCCCTGCTGGAACGGCCTGTTCCTGACTATGCAGACTCGGCAGCCATCGATCGTGAGTGCGGTGTGATCGAAAGTGGCCCTCGGGGCGGGTGATTCTGGCGTGGCGGAGCATGAAGACAGGGCCTCTGGCACGCGTCTTTGGGTTCCGCGTCGAGCCGACCCCCGGTCGCAGACGCATGTCAGCCGTCGCCTGGTCCGGGGTCCGGGGCTGTCCTCGATCACCGTACGCAACTTTTGCGAACCAGGACATAACAAGGTGAGGTTCCGCACCGGATACGCCGGCGCGGAACCTCACCTTGAAGAACGGTTCACCCGGTCCAGTTCATCGCCACGGTGTGCGGCTGATCAGTCCTTGCTCAGCGCGACCACGGCGGTCTGCGTCACCGTCACGGTCTGGCCGTAGTGCGGGTCCTGGGCCTGAGCCTGGGCCTGCACCTCGACGTCGCCCTTCTGGAACGGGGTGGTTCCGGTGGGCGTGGCCGTCGCGGTCCAGGCGACCGGGGCGCCGGGCTCGCAGGCCACCTTGGTGGCGTAGGAGCCCTTGATGAGGATGCGGTGGGCGACCTGAGTGACAGTGCCGGAGACGTCCACCTGGGTCGGCTCGTTGCAGCTGACGGTGCCGCCGATGGTGGCCTTGCCGTTCAGGTAGCTCGCCGTGCCCTTGAGGTCGATGGCGACGCCCAGGTCGAGTGCAGCCGGCGGCACCGGGTTGTCGATGTGGATCTCGCCGCGCAGCGCGGCGGTGCCGCCCTCACAGTGCTGCTCGTAGGTGGCGTCGAGTTTCTGCACATAGCCGTTCGGGCCGAAGACCACGTCTGCGACGGAAAACGATCCGGTCAGCGTGTTGCACCCGCGTCCGTTGCCGTCGATGGAAAGGCCGGGCTCCGCGGCCTCGTTGAACGGATAGCGGGTGGCGCCGGTGTAGTCACCGGGCGCGAGCTGTTGCCCGGCGGGGGCAGCGAGATCGAGGTACCACCAGTCACCGTTGGCGCCGTCGACGCTGACGGAGATGTGGTTGTCGTCGCTCGAACCGTTGACGTTGAGGGTATCGCCGGCGGCCGGCGAGTAGGAGTACGACTGGCCGCCGCTGATGTAGTCGCCCGCGTCGCCGCTGAAGCTCATCGAGCCGGACGATACGGTCAGTGCCTGCGCTTCGTGCCCGTGCAGCAGGCCGGTGCTCGCACCGGCGAAGGCCAGAGTGAGCGCGAGCGCGGTGGCAACTCTGGTGAAGGCGCGGTTGGACACGCGAAGGTTCAAGGGTCCCCCTGGGACGTGTGGACAGAGGAATGCGAGTGGAGGCGAACTTCGATGACACCTCCCCACATGCACTCAGCGCACAGCGGATGCCCAGACGTCACAGGTTGCGCGCATGTCGCTTCTCACGCGTCGAGTTGGACCGGCGTGCACAACCCTTGGTCGGTGTCGTGAGTCTTTCCATGCCCCATACGGGCCCGCCTCGTGCACCGCTGCCGCACACGACTGCTCATTGCCGTCGCCGTCCGCCGCCGTTGACGTCATTCGTGGATGTCGGAACGCTGCGACCGCATGCAAGCATGTCACCGTGATCACCATTGACGTCAGCGAGGTGACCGACGAGCGCGCCCTGCACCTGCTTCTGAAGCGGGAGCTGCGCTTCCCGGACTTCTACGGCATGAACTGGGCTGCCTTCTGGGACGCAATCACTGGCCTAGTCAGGATCCCGGACCATGTGCGCTTCCTTGGGTGGGAGCACCTGGCGGCCGGCGTTCCCAGCGGGGCCGTCATGCTTCGGCAGGCGCTCGGCAACTATCAAGCCACGTACCGCCCGAAGTTCGTCGCTGAGTATGCCTAGCATGAGCAATCTCCGGGCTTGGGCATGGTGCTACCAGCAGGTCACGGGGTGCATCGCCTGGAGGGCCGGTCTACTGACCGGACCTCCCGCCGGGCGGTGAGCCAGTAGGAGCCCATGGAACCTGACCAGGTCAGCTGGCGTGGGCTCCTCTTCGTTTGCCGGATGCACAACCGATACACGGCTCAGCGGCGGCGGATACACGGTCATCGCGATCCGGACACACGGGCCCGGGACTGTGGGTGACATCCCACTTTCCCCGGTTCGGAGGTCGTCCGATGCTGCTGTACTCCCCGCCCGGCCGGCGGCCGCGCCATGCGCCGCCGTGGATCGCGCTCATCTCGCTGCCGGCCCTGACCGCCCTCGCCGTCACCGTCACCGTCGCCGCCGCCGTCGGCGTCGGCCGGCCCGGGTCCACCGACGGCCACAGCGCAGCGCCGGACCGGCGTGTCGCCACCTTGGCGGCAGAGCTGCCGTGGCCGGCCGACGGTCAGTCGAGCGTGGAGGTCGAGGGGCTGGGCAGCCTCGGGACGCGGGGTGAGCAGACGCCGGTACCGATCGCCAGCCTCACCAAGGTGATGACGGCGTACGTGATCCTGCGCGACCACCCGCTGCACGGCACGCAGCAGGGCCCGGAGATCACCGTCGACCGGCAGGCGGCCGACGAGTCGGTGTCCGGGACGGAGTCGACGGCTCCGGTGCAGGCGGGACAGCGGTTCTCGCAGCGCCGGCTGCTCGAACTGCTGTTGCTCCCGTCGGCCAACAACATCGCGCGGATGCTGGCACGTTGGGACGCGGGCAGCCAGGAGGCGTTCACCGAGAAGATGAACCGGGCAGCGTCCGGGCTCGGCATGGACCGCACGACCTACACGGGCGCGAGCGGCATCGAGACGACGACCGTCAGCACCTCGTGGGATCAGCTGAGACTGGCCCGGGAGGCGATGAAGAACAGTGTGTTCCGGAAGATCGTCGCCACCCGGAGCACGACCATGCCCGGGATCCCGGGGGCGGTCACGAACACGAACACTCTGCTGCGGATCCCCGGGGTCGTGGGCCTCAAGACCGGCTCCAGCACCCCGGCCGGCGGGAACCTGGCGTGGGCGGCGACGGCGGACAGCGACGGCCGGGAGCGGCTGGTGCTGGGGGTGGTCCTGCACCAGCGGGCGAACACGTCCCCGGAACAGGGACTCCAGGCGGCCCTCGAGCGCAGCGAGCGACTGATCACAGCAGTCCGCGCGGCGCTGGCCTCGGGACGGGGGGCGTCGGCGTGAGCGGGGGTGCGGGCACAGCGCCGCAGGTATCAGCCGGGCCTGAGCAGGGAGGGCCTGAGCAGGGAGCCGGGGCCGGACAGCGGACCGAGCCCGAGCAGGGGACCGGGGCCGAGCAGGAGACCGGGCCCTCGCAGGGGACCGGGGTCGCCAGGGCCGGAGGCCTTGCGGCGCCGTGGTCGTGGCGGCGCGGGCGGGTGACGGCGGGGCTCGCGCTGCTGTGCACGGCCGTGCTCCTGCTGCACCGCCGGATACCCAACGGCCCCGGCCGGCTGCCCAGCCTCGTCGAGACCTTTCTGCCCTGGGTGGGCGCGGCCGTGCTCCCGCTGCTGGCGATCGCCTTGGTCCGACGGTCGGCGACGGCGCTGGTCGCCGTGTTGTTGCCGGCCGTGACCTGGGTGTCCCTCTTCGGCGGCACGCTCGCCGACAAACGCGGCACGGGTGGTGACCTGACCGTGGTCAGCCACAATGTGGGTGACGCCGACCCCGAACGGGCCGGCCGTGTACTGGTCGCCTCCGGCGCCGATGTGATCGGGCTGGAGGAGCTGACCGACGCGAACGCCCCCGCGTACGAGCGGGTGCTGGCCGGCGTCTATCCGTACCACCGGGTGGACGGCACCGTCGGCGTGTGGAGCAGACGGCCGTTGCGGGACGTGCGGCCGGTGCCGATCATGGCGTGGACGCGGGCGATGCGCGCGACGGTCGAGACACCGGAGGGGCCTGTCGTCGTGTTCGTGGCCCACCTGCCGTCGGTGCGGGTACGGCCTGCCGAAGGGTTCGCGACGAACTGGCGTGACCACGCCGTGGTGCGGCTCGTCGACGCGGTCCGCGAAGCCCCGGAGCGGCGGCGTATCCTCATGGGCGATTTCAACGGAAGCCCGGACGACCGCGGACTGGCCCCGGTGACCTCGGTGATGCGGTCGGCGCAGCAGGCGGCCGGCGCGGGCTTCGGTTTCACCTGGCCGGCGGCCCTGCCGGTGGTGCGGCCCGACCAGGTGTTCACGCAGGGGGTCGAGCCCGTGGCGGCGTGGACGCTGCCGCGGACCGGCAGCGACCACCGACCGGTCGCCGCTTCGGTCGACTTCCGGCCGTAGTCTTCCTGACTCCGGCGATGGCTGGTGAGCAATTCGTGCGTATGTGGCGAGTGGGGCAGGTGTGGCAGGCGTGTCCGAATCCGTGAACGTGCTCCTCGTCGAGGACGACACCGTGATCCGCAGGGCCGTGGGGCTCGTGCTGGAGCGCTACGGCTACACCGTGACATCCGCGGAGGACGGGCTGACGGGCCTGGATCTGTTCCGCGCGGGCGGCCACGACCTGCTGCTCCTGGACGTGATGCTGCCGGGCCTCGACGGCATCGGACTGTGCCGGCGGGTGCGGGAGACGAGCTCGGTGCCGATCCTGATGATGTCCGCTCGCGGTGACGCGATCGACGTGGTCGGGGGCCTGGAGGCAGGCGCGGACGACTACGTCGTCAAGCCCGTCGAGCCCTCGGTCCTGCTGGCGCGGATACGCGCGCTGCTGCGCAGGGCCACCTTCACCCGCGCCGAGCCGGCCCCCGAGCCGGCCGTCGGCGGCCACCAGGTGCTCACCTTCGGAGACCTGACGCTCGACACGGAGGGGCTGGAGGCGCGCGTGGCCGGCGAGCCCGTGGCCCTGACACCGACCGAGCTGCGGCTGTTGCTGGAGTTCGCCGCGTATCCGGGGACGGTGCTGGAGCGGCAGAGGCTGCTGCGCGACGTGTGGGACTACGGCTGGGACGGCGACAGCAGGGTCGTGGACCTGGGCGTGCAACGGCTGCGGAAGAAGATCGGCGCCGAGCGGATCGAGACGGTCCGCGGCTTCGGCTACAAGCTGGTGCGCTGACATGACCCACCCGTTCGCCTCACTGCGTTGGAAGATCACCGCTCTGGTGGCCACCGCCTGCTGCGTGGTCGCCCTGGTCATCGGTGTCCTCGTGCACTCCGCGACGTACGAGCGCTCGATCGCGGAGGGCAGGGCCAAGGCCCTCGCCCAGCTCGCCGACGCGGAGCGGCACGAGCCGGGCGCGTACGACGTCCTCACCAGTCCCCGGGAACTGCCCCCTGCCCTCCGCGACGAGGTACGCGCGGCCGGCGGCAGGCCCCAGACCCTGTACGACACACACGTGGCCAACGTGCCGTGGATGTGGGCCGCCGAGGAGTCCCAGGGCCGGTGGACGGGCGTCCGCGTCATCATGGACCTCGACTGGCTCAGCCGTAAGGCCCTCGACCGGCACATGGTGTATGCGGCGATCGCGGCGCTGGCTGTGGTGCTGCCGCTGTCGGCGCTGGCCACGGGGCTCCTGGTCCGCAGACTGCGCCGGGTCGCCGCCACCGCTCGCCGCATCACCGACGGCGAACTGGATGCGCGGACCGGCGGCCCGGGGCGGGGCGGGGACGAGATCGCGGACATCTCGGTGGCCTTCGACCAGATGGCGGGGAGCCTTGAGCGGCGGCTGCGCAGCGAGCAGCGGTTCACCGCCGACGTGGCGCATGAACTGCGGACCCCGCTGATGGGGCTGGTCACCTCCGCGGAACTGCTGCCCGGGAGCGAGGCGACCGACCTGGTGCGGGACCGGGTCCGGGCGCTGAGCACGCTGGTCGAGGAGCTGCTGGAGGTGTCGAGGCTGGACGCGGGCGCGGAACAGGCTGACACGGTGACCGTCCCGCTCGGCGAGGTGGTGGCGGACTCGGTACGGCGCACCGGCCTGACGGTGCGGATGTCGGCGGCGGACGCCGGGACGGTACGCACCGATCCGCGGCGCTTGGACCGGATCCTCGCGAACCTGGTCGGCAACGCCCACCGGCACGGGCGGGCACCGGTCACCGTGACGGTGGACGGCGCCACCGTCGTCGTACGCGACCACGGCCCGGGCTTCCCGGCGGAACTGCTCGCCCACGGGCCGCAACGTTTCCGCACCGGAGCGGCCGAGCGCGGCCGGGGCCACGGCCTCGGGCTGACGGTCGCGCTGGGCCAGGCCCAGGTCATCGAGGCGCGTCTGGAGTTCGCCAACGCGCCCGACGGAGGCGCGATGGCCACGCTGCGTCTGCCGCCCGGCTGACCGACGCCCCGGTTCCGCCAACCGGCCCTCGCGGACGGCCCGGCACCGACGACGCGGCGTCCGGGCCCGGCCCGCCTCAGGAGCAGACCGTGCCGGCCTTCGGTTTCTTCCCGTCCAGCAGGTAGCCGTTCACCGCGCTCTGCACGCACTCGTTCTTGCTGTCGTACGCACCGTGCCCCTGGCCCTTGTACGTCAGCTCCACGCCGACGCCCTTGCCGAGCGCCTCCACCATCTTCCGTGCGCCCTCGTACGGAGTGGCCGGGTCGCCGGTGTTGCCGACGACGAGGATGGGCGCCGCCCCGGGTGCGCTGACGTCGGGATGGTCGGCGGCGCCCGGCACGGCCCAGTCGGTGCAGCTGACCATGCCCCAGGCCAGGTAGTCCCCGAAAAGCGAGGACGCGGCGTGGAACTCGGGCAGACTCCGCCGGACGTCGTCCGCGGTGTACCGGGGCTTGTCGTCCGCGCAGTTGATGGCGGTGTTCGCCGCGGTGAGGTTGCTGTACTCGCCGTTCTCGTTGCGGCCGTTCATCGAGTCGGAGAGCAGCATGAGGATCTTGCCGTCGCCGTCGTACGCCTGCTCCAGCCCCTCGGTGAGGTACTCCCAGAAGTCCTTCGAGTACAGGGACTGCGCGATGCCGTTGGTGGCGGCGGTCTGCGTCAGCTGACGCGGGAAGATGCCCGGGATCGGCTTCTTCTCCAGGTCGGCGAGGAGTTTCGCGATGCGGTCCTTCACCTTTTGCTCGGTGCTGCCGATCGGGCACTCCTCGGGCTTCGAGGTGCAGTCCTTCGCGTAGTTGTCCAGCGCGAGCTGGAAGCCCCTGGCCTGCCCGAGCGCGCTCTGCTCGGGGTCCTGCGTGGGGTCCACCACCGCGTCCAGGACGGCCCTGCCCACCCGCTTCGGGAACAGGTGGGCGTAGACACCGCCCAGTTCGGTGCCGTAGGAGATGCCGAAGTAGTGCAGTTTGTCGTCGCCGAGGACCTGGCGCATCAGGTCCATGTCGCGGGCCGCGTCCGTGGTGCGCACGTGCGGCAGGATCTTCTCGGAGTTCTTCTCACAGGCCCCGTTGAACTGCTTGGTCCGGTTCAGGAGCTGGACCTGTTCGGCGTGGTCGTCCGGGGTCGCGTCCTGCTGGAAGTACTCGTCGAGCTGGGCATCGCTCTCGCACTCCACCGGTGCGCTGCGGCCGACTCCGCGCGGGTCGAAGCTGACCAGGTCGTAGCGGGTGCCGAGGGCCGCGTAGTCCGCGCCGAACGCGGGCAGTGTGGTCACGCCGCTGCCGCCCGGGCCGCCGAAGTTGAACACGAGCGAGCCGATCCGCCTGCTCGCGGGGCCGGTGGCCTGGGCGCGGATCATGGCGATGCCGATGGTGTCGCCCTTCGGCCTGCTCCAGTCCAGCGGGGCCTTCATGGTCGCGCACTGCCACTTGGCGCCGTTCGGCAGCGGGGAGGGAGGGCTGCCGCCGCCCTCCGCCTCGGAGGGGGCCGGGCAGTCCTTCCAGTCCAGTTTCTGCGCCGTGAGGTCCCCGTCCTCGCCACTGCCGCCGCATCCGGCCAGCACAGCGGAGAGCAGCACAGCGGTGGTGGTCAGCGCGGCGGCGCGCAGCCGGAACGGGTTCGCCATACCCCCATCGTGGGGGCGCGCACGCCGGGGCGCGCGGGACGCGGGCCGTACGAGGTACCTCACCGGCGGGCCCGGACGGGCCCGCTTACAGGGCGCCCTTGCGGGTGAGGTGGTTGAAGGCAAGCCAGCCCGGCAGCACCGGCAGCCACAGGGTCAGCAGCCGGAACAGCAGGACGGCCGGCGCGGCGACCTCCTTGGGCAGGCCCACGGCGATCAGGCCGACGGTGAGGGTCGCCTCGACCGCGCCCACGCCGCCGGGAGTGGGCGCCGCGGAGCCGAGCGCGTTGCCGGCGAGGAAGACGACGGCGACGCTGGCGATGCTCAGCGACACCGATCCGTCGCCGAAGGCCCGGATGGAGGCGTCCAGGCACATCACGAAGCACGCGGTCAGCAGCAGCATGCCGCCGATGCCGGTGATGAGCTTCTGGGGCCGCTGCAGCACGTCGAGCATCCGCGGCACGACACCGGCGAACAGCGACCTCACGCGCGTGACGACGAATTTCCGCAGGAACGGCACCGAGGTGACCACGAGGACCAGGACCGCCACGGTCAGCAGACCCGCGATGACCGTGCGGGACGGCGACAGCGACGGCGTCTTCTCCGTGCCGGTGAGATAGCCGAAGGACAGCAGCATCAGGATGTGGCAGCCGAGTCCGAACAGCTGCGAGGCGCCGACGCTCGCCACCGCGAGCCCCGGGCGTACGCCGGCGCGCTGGAGGAAGCGCGTGTTGAGGGCAACACCGCCGACCGCGGCCGGCGCCACGATCTTCACGAACGACCCGGCGACCTGTGCCGCCACGGTCCGCGGGAACGGCACCCGTTCCGGTACGAAGCCCAGCAGGGCCATCGCGGCGGCGACGTAGCTGAGCGCGGAGAACAGCACCGCGGCGGCCACCCAGCCCCACTGGGCCTGCGCGAACAGCGTGCCGAACTCGATGTGGGTGAGCTGCGTCAGCAGGTAGTACGCGCCGATCGCACCGGCGATGAAGCTGATCAGGGTGCGCGGCCGGACCCGCTCCAGGCGGGCCGGTTCCACGGGCGCCTGGGGCCTGATCCGCAGCACCTGGTGCCGGATCTGGGTGAGCAGATCCTCCTCGCGGGCCTCTTCGAGGGCTTCGTCGATGGCCCGCTTCTCCGCGCGCTGCTCGGCGCGGACCGCCTTCTTGTCGGGCTTCTCGAGCCCGGGCGGGGCCGTCTCGGGCGCCTCCTCCAGACGGGCCAGCTTGGCCTGCCGGGAGGCTTCGAGCACGGCTTCCCGTTCGCGCTCGGCCCGCTCCCGGGCCAGTCGGCGCAGCGTCGCGCGCGTGGAGCGCGTCAGCGCGATCGGCTGGAGCATCGGCAGACAGTCGGCGACCGCGTCCGGGCCGAGCACCTTCACCGCCGAGGCCACCGCCCGCTCGGCACCGACCCGCAGACCGAGCGTGGTGACCAGCTGGGCGACGTCCATGCGCAGCAGCAGATCACCGGCCGCGATCTCGCCGCCGCGCAGTTCGGTGAGGATCACCCTGCCGGAACGATCCACCAGAATCGCGTCTCCGGCCAGCCTGCGGTGCGCGATGCGCCGGGACTGCAGCGCCCGCACCTGGTGCCAGGTGTTGCGCAGCAGGTCGTCGGTGATGTCCTCGTCGGCCAGCGAGTCCAGCGTGCGCCCGCCGGTGTGCTCGTAGACGAGCATGACCGCGTCCGGGCCCAGTTCCGAGGTGGCGATGAGCTTGGGCGCGTTGGCGCCGGCCGCGATCGCCGCGTACGCCAGCAGCGCCTCCTGCTCCAGTGCCTGGCGCAGCGACTGGAGGCTGGAGCGGGTGGCGAAGCCGCGCAGGGTGAGATTGCGCCAGGCCCGGTAGAAGAAGCCCTGGGCCTGCTGTTCCCGGTCGACGACCGTGACGTCCAGCGGCGGGCCGTCCTCCAGGGAGACGAAGTAGCGCCGGCCCCGGTCGCCGTTCTCCGTCTCCACCACTTCCTCGCGGGCCGCACCGACGGGGTGGAAGCCGACGTGCCGCAGGCCCGCCATCAGGGTCTGGCCGGTCGGGCGGACGTTGGGGGAGCCGACCGCGTACAGGGTGCCGTAGGCGATGGTCCAGCCGATCAGCACCGTCAGGATGATCGAGAAGGGGGTCGTGTAGCCGGTGACCAGCATCGAGAACGCGTCGAGCAGCAGCACGATCCACAGCACCGCGCGCCATCTGGGTCTGCGGGACATGCCGACGGCCGTCATATAGGCGATCACGGGCGCCAGATAGCCGTGCACCGGGTCGGTCAGGGCGTGGATGTCGCCCGGCGAGGGCTGGGTGAGCGCCTCCTGGATCGAGTCCGGGGCGGCCCGGGCGACCCACAGGTCGGTGGCGAGCGTCACCCCGTGCGCCAGGACCGCCGCGAGGACGCCGTCGGCGATGCGCAGCCCGTCCCGTTTGATCAGCCGTTCGATCGCGAACGCGACCGGCACCAGCAGGATCGCGATGCTGGACGCGAGCCCCGCGATCTTGATCAGCAGGTCCGGGGCCTGCCCGGTGCCCTTGTTGATGTCCTGTTCGAGGCCCGAGGTGGTGCCGTGCGCGAACGCGGCGATCGCGAGCAGCACCACGATGCCGAGCAGGCCCACCAGGAGCCGCATCAGGTCGGAGGGGCGGTGCACGCGCGCGGGGAGCAGCGGTTCGTCGCGCTCCACCTGCTCGGCGTGGGGGTCGTCGTCGGCGCACGGACGGCGGTCCGAGGGCGCGGTCCCGGGGACGTGCGCCGCCTCGGCGGGCGGTCCCCCGGCGGTGTCGAGCGCGCTCTCGCCCTCGTCCGCCTCGGGGGCGTCTTCCCGCGCGCGCGTGCCGTCGTCGTCCTTGGGCTGAGTGTCGTCCTGCTCGCGCTGGCCGATGTCGTCCTGCTCGCGCGGACCGGCGTCGTCCCGTTCGCGCGGACCGTTGCCCTTCCGCGTCTGCGGACCGATGTCTTCCTGTTGCGCGCCGGTGCCGCCGTCGTCCGCGCGGGCGGGACCGGGACGCGCGGAGGCGTCAGGGGTGCCCGCCGCTCCTTCGGGGTGCACGCCCTGCTCCTTCATGGTCTCTTCTTGGTCTCGTATCACCAGTCACCGCCCGCACGATGGTGGCATGCCCCACCGACACTCACGGGCATCAGGGTGCGGATGCGCGGGCGCACAGTCTGCCCCAAGGACCGCGCGGGGGCGAGAGGACCGTTCCTCACGGCCCCCGCCGGAACGTCGGCGGGGTGCGGCAGGATGGGGTGGATGAGCGAGCAGAGCCCTCCCGAAGACGCCCGCGCGGAGTACGCGGACGCGCTGCCGGCGTACGCGGACGCGCCGCCGGAGGACTCGGACGCGCTGCCCGAGTACGCCGAGCGGGTCCTGGACGTCGCCGAGCGGATTCCGCCGGGCCGGGTCATGACCTACGGCGACGTCGCGGAGTGGCTGGAGGAGGGCGGGCCGCGCCAGGTCGGCCGGGTGATGGCCCTCTACGGCGGCGCCGTCCCGTGGTGGCGTGTCGTACGCGCCGACGGCGTGCTGCTGCCCGGACACGAACTGCGCGCGCTCGCCCACTACCGCGCGGAGGGCACCCCGCTGAAGCAGGCGGGCAGGAGCACCGAGGGCCATCTGCCACGGCTCGACATGCGACGGGCCCGATGGGACGGCGGCGCGGGTGCGGAGGGTCACACCTGACAGCTTCCGCCATCGGATGCCGCCGCGGAGGGCCTGTGATCCGTTCGGGGGACATGGGGGACGTCCGTGGCATGCCGTACGTTCGTGAGATGTGGGACGCGCGTGACGCGAGCGCCGCGAGGGAAGAAGCGGAAGCCCTGCTTCCGTCCGGAGCGGCGGCGTAGCGTCGGCAGCACGTGTCCACGTCATCCCGCGGTCACCGCCTCGCGCGCGTGACCGCCTGCCCGCCAGTACGACCACCAGGACCGGCACATCACGTGAGCTCCTCTTCCTCCACCAGGCGCCCGCCGCACCCACCGGTGCGGCAGGGGAGCCGTGGCGCTTACCGACTGGTCCGTACCCCTCCGGCCGTCGTGGATCCCCCTCGTCTTGACGCGGCGCAGCGTGCCGTGGTTGACCACCGGACCGGACCGCTCCTCGTCCTCGCCGGTCCCGGCACCGGCAAGACCACCACGCTGGTCGAGTCCGTCGCCGCCCGGATCGCCCGGGGCGGCGACCCCGAGCGGATCCTGGTGCTCACGTTCAGCCGCAAAGCCGCCGTCGACCTGCGCGACCGCATGGCCCTGCGCATGGGTGCCGCCCGCGCCCCCAGGGCGACCACGTTCCATTCGTACTGCTACGCGCTGGTCCGCGCCCACCAGGACAGCGGCCGGTTCACCGAGCCGCTGCGCCTGCTCTCCGGCCCCGAGCAGGACGTCACCGTCCGCGAGCTGCTCGCCGGCCAGCCCGAGCTGGAGCGGCTCGGTCTGACCCATGTGCGCTGGCCGGACGAACTGCGCGCCTGCCTGACCACGCGCGGCTTCGCCGACGAGGTCCGTGCCGTCCTCGCCCGCAGCCGTGAGCTGGGGCTCGGCCCGGACGCCCTGGACGCCTTCGCCCGCCGCATCGGCCGCCCCGACTGGCGGGCGGCGGCCGCGTTCCTCGCCGAGTACCTCGACACCCTCGACCTCCAGGGCGTGCTCGACTACGCGGAACTGGTCCACCGCGCGGTCCTGCTCGCCCGCCGCCCGGAGACGGCGGCACGGCTCGCGGCCCAGTACGACGCCGTGTACGTCGACGAGTACCAGGACACCGACGCCGCCCAGGTCCGGCTGCTGCACGCCCTGGCCGGCGGGGGGCGCACCCTGGTCGCCTTCGGCGACCCCGACCAGTCGATCTACGCCTTCCGGGGTGCCGACGTGAACGGCATCCTCGACTTCCCGGCCGCCTTCCGGCGCGCGGACGGCCGTCCCGCCCCCGTCGCGGTGCTGCGCACCTCACGCCGCTCCGGCGCCGCCCTGCTGGCCGCGACCCGCCTGATCACCCAGCGCATGCCGCTGTCCCGGCTGCCCGCCGAGAAGGTCCGCGCCCACCGGGAGCCGGCCGCCGTACGGGACGGCGGCCGGGTCGAGGTCCACACGTACCCGACGCCCGGCGCGGAAGTGGACAACATCGCGGACGTCCTGCGCCGCGCGCACCTGGAGGACGGCGTGCCCTGGAGCGACATGGCCGTCCTCGTACGCGCCGGCTCCCGCCTCCCGGCCCTCCGCCGTGCCCTCACCGCGGCCGGCGTCCCCCTGGACGTCGACGGCGACGAGCTGCCCCTGCGGCACGAGCCCGCGGTCGCACCACTGCTCACGGCCCTTCGCGCGGTGGCAACGGCGGAGGCACGGCACCGGGACGAGGAACCGGCCGGGGCTCCGGAGGGGGGCGAACCGGCTGGTGAGGAGACGACCGGGGAACGCGCCGGCGGGGCCGGGGAAGGCGCGGCTACCGACGCCTCCGGGGAACGGGCCGGTGCGTCCGGGGAACACGTCGATATTGTCGGCGGACGTACCGGTGCCGCCGGGGAACGCACCTCCGCCGTCGCGGAACCCGCTCCGGGCGCCTCCTGGCTCGACACCGAGACCGCCCTCACCCTGCTCACCTCACCGCTCGCCGGCATGGACGCCGCCGACCTGCGCCGTCTCGGGCGTGCCCTGCGCGAGGAGGAACGGGCCGCCGGGAACCCCCTGCCGCCCCCGTCCGACGAGCTGCTCGCGCGGGCGCTCGCCGAACCCGAGCGCCTGGCCGTGCACGACCCGGCGTACGCGCGCGGAGCGCAACGCCTCGGCGCGCTGCTCCGCAAGGTCCGCGAGCGCCTCGCCGGCGGCGGTACGGCCGAGGAGGCGCTGTGGGACCTGTGGCAGGGCACACCGTGGCCCGGACGGCTGGAGCGGGCCGCCCGGCGCGGCGGCGCGGCCGGCCGCAACGCCGACCGGGACCTGGACGCCGTGTGCGCGCTGTTCGCCACCGCCGCGCGCGCGGAGGAGCGCATCGGCGGCCGCGGCGCCCTGAACTTCCTGGAACAGATCGAGGCCGAGGACATAGCCGCCGACACGCTCGCCCGCCGCGCGGTACGCCCGGACGCCGTCCGCGTGATGACCGCGCACCGCGCCAAGGGTCTGGAGTGGCGCCTGGTCGTCGTGGCGGGCGTCCAGGAGGGACTCTGGCCCGACCTGCGGCGCCGCGGCTCGCTGCTGGAGGCCGACCGCATCGGCCGCGACGGACTCGCCGAGCCCCTCACCCCGGGCGCGCTGCTCGCCGAGGAGCGCCGCCTGTTCTACGTAGCCGCCACGCGCGCGCGTGACCGCCTCGTCGTCACCGCCGTGAAGGCACCGGCCGACGACGGCGACCAGCCGTCCCGGTTCCTCACCGAGCTGGGCGTCGAGCCGAGGGACGTCACGGGGCGTCCCCGCCGGCCGCTGTCCGTCGCCGCGCTCGTCGCCGAGCTGCGCGCGACCACGGTCGACCCGCGCGCGTCGGCCGCGCTGCGGGAGGCCGCCGCCCGCCGGCTCGCCCGGCTCGCCGCGCTCGCCGACGAGGACGGCCGCCCGCTGGTGCCGTCCGCACACCCCTACCGCTGGTGGGGCATGTTCGAGCCGACCGAGAGCAAGGTGCCGCTGCGCCACCGGGACCAGCCCGTGGTGCTCTCCGGCAGCGCCCTCGACCAGCTCGCCAACACCTGCGCGCTGCAGTGGTTCCTGGGCCGCGAGGTGAGGGCGGACGCCCCCGCCACCACCGCGCAGGGCTTCGGCAACGTCGTCCACGTCCTCGCCGACGAGGTCGCCTCCGGCCGTACCCCCGCCGACCTCGACGTCCTCATGGAACGCCTGGACTCCGTGTGGAACGCGCTCGCCTTCGACGCGCCGTGGAAGTCGCGGCAGGAGAAGGACAACGCGCGCGTGGCGCTGGAACGCTTCCTGAACTGGCACGTGCTGGACCGGGCGGGCCGCACCCCGGTGGTGAGCGAGCACGACTTCGACGTCACCCTCGAAGCGGGCGACTACCAGGTCCGCATCCGCGGCCAGATGGACCGCGTGGAGACGGACGCCGAGGGCCGCGCCTACGTGGTCGACTTCAAGACCGGCAAACAGGCGCCCACCGCCGGCGAGGTGGAGCGGCACCCCCAGCTCGCCGTCTACCAGCTCGCCGTCCGCGAAGGCGCCGTCGACACGGCCTTCGACGGCGTACGCCCCGAGCCGGGCGGCGCCGAACTCGTCCACCTCAGACAGGGCGCCGCCAAGCGCGACGGGGGCGACGACCTGCCCAAGGTGCAGACCCAGGAGCCGCCGACGGGGGAGTGGGTCGGCGAGCTGCTGGCCACCGCCGCGGGGAAGGTCCTCGACGAGCGGTTCACACCGAGTGCCGGCCAGCACTGCACGCACTGCGCGTTCCGGGCATCGTGCAGCGCGCGCCCGGAGGGACGGCACGTGGTCGAGTGACCCGACCGCGACGCGAGCGACGTGGCCCCGACCAGGGTGACGTGGGTCTCACCCAGGGTGACGTGACCCTGGCGAGGGTGATGTACGGCACCACAGGGGCTGACCTGCGCTTCTTCCGTCCCGGGCGGCCGATCCGGTCTCGATTGTCAGTCCCCGCCGCTAGCCTCTTTCGACATGCCCGCCCGTATCACCGACCCCGAGCAGCTCAAAGAGCTCCTCGGCATCCCGTTCACCCCGGAGCAGACGGCCTGCATCACCGCGCCGCCCGCCCCGCAGGTGATCGTGGCCGGTGCCGGGTCGGGCAAGACCACCGTGATGGCGGCCCGCGTGGTCTGGCTGGTCGGCACCGGACAGGTCGCCCCCGAACAGGTCCTCGGCCTGACCTTCACCAACAAGGCCGCCGGCGAGCTGGCCGAACGCGTCCGCAAGGCGCTGATCAAGGCCGGCGTCACCGACCCCGATGTCATCGACCCGGACAACCCCCCGGGCGAGCCGGTCATTTCGACGTACCACTCCTTCGCCGGCCGCCTGCTCACCGACCACGGCCTGCGGCTCGGCCTGGAGCCCAGTTCACGCCTGCTGGCCGACGCCACCCGCTACCAGCTCGCCGCGCGCGTGCTGCGCGAGGCCCCTGGCCCGTACCCGGCACTGACCCGCTCCTTCGCCGACCTCGTCAGCGACCTGCTCGCACTCGACTCCGAACTCGCCGAGCACCTCGTGGACCCCGAGGAACTGCGCACCTGGGACAGCGGCCTGCTGCGCACCCTGGACGGGGCCAAGCTCACCAACGCCGACCTGCGCAAGATCCCGGAGGCCGCAGCGGCCCGCCGGGAACTCGCCGAACTCGTCCAGCGCTACCGGGCCGCCAAGCGCGCGCGGGACCTGCTCGACTTCGGCGACCAGATCGCCCTGTCGGCCCGCCTCGCCCGCATCCCCGAGGTGGGCCGCCTGCTGCGCGACGAGTTCCGCGTGGTGCTCCTGGACGAGTACCAGGACACCTCCGTGGCCCAGCGCGTCCTGCTCGCCGGCCTGTTCGGCGCCGGCACCGGCCACCCGGTGACCGCCGTCGGCGACCCCTGCCAGGCCATCTACGGCTGGCGCGGCGCCTCCGTCGCCAACCTGGACGACTTCCCCGACCACTTCGCCCACGCCGACGGCAGGCCCGCCACCCGGCACGCGCTCAGCGAGAACCGCCGCAGCGGCGGGCGCCTGCTCGACCTCGCCAACGACCTCGCCGCACCCCTGCGCGCCCTGCACGCGGGCGTGGAGGCCCTCCGCCCGGCCCCCGGCGCCGAGTACGACGGCACGGTCCGCTGCGCCCTGCTGCCCACCCACGCCGAGGAGATCGACTGGATCGCCGACTCCCTCGCCCACCTCGTGCACACCGGCACGCCACCCGGTGAGATCGCCGTACTGTGCCGAACCGCGACCGACTTCGCCGAGATCCAGGGCGCCCTCGTCGCCCGTGACATCCCCGTGGAGGTCGTCGGCCTCTCCGGCCTGCTCCACCTGCCCGAGATCGCCGACCTCGTCGCCGTGTGCGAGGTCCTCCAGGACCCCGGCGCCAACGCCGCCCTGGTGCGCCTGCTGACCGGACCGCGCTGGCGCATCGGGCCCCGCGACCTCGCCCTGCTGGGCCGCCGCGCCCGGCTGCTGGTCGCCCACGCGCGCGTGGACGGCACCGACGACCCGGACCGCCGGCTCGCCGAGGCCGTGGAGGGCGTCGACCCGTCCGAGGTGATCTCGCTCGCGGACGCCCTGGACACCTTCCTGGAAGCGCCCATGGAGAAGGGCGACGACGACGGGCTGCCGTTCTCCCCGGACGCGCGCGTGCGCTTCGCCCGGCTCGCCGCCGAGCTGCGCGACCTGCGCCGCTCGCTGTCCGACCCGCTGATGGACGTCCTGCACCGCGTCCTCGCCGTCACCGGCCTGGAGGTGGAGCTGTCGGCGTCCCCGCACGCGCTCGCCGCCCGCCGCCGCGAGACCCTGTCCAACTTCCTGGACATCGCCGCCTCCTTCGCCGCGAGCGACAGCGAGGCCACCCTGCTGGCCTTCCTCGGCTTCCTGCGCACCGCCGCCCAGTACGAGAAGGGCCTCGACAACGCCCTGCCCGGCGGCGAGAACACCGTCAAGGTGCTCACCGCGCACAAGTCCAAGGGCCTGGAGTGGGACGTCGTGGCCGTCCCCGGACTCGTGACCGGCACCTTCCCCAGCGGCCAGGGCCGCGAGAAGTGGACCGCGCAGGCCAAGGTGCTGCCGCACGCCCTGCGCGGCGACACCGACACCCTGCCCGACGTGCACTCCTGGGACTCGCGCGGCATGAAGGCCTTCCACGAGGCCATGAAGGAGCACCAGCACACCGAGGAACTCCGCCTCGGCTACGTCACCTTCACCCGCCCCCGCTCGCTCCTGCTCGGCTCCGGCCACTGGTGGGGGCCCAGCCAGAAGAAGCCGCGCGGCCCCTCCGACTTCCTCCAGGCCCTGTACGACCACTGCGCCGCCGGGTACGGCGAGATCGAGGTGTGGGCGGACCCGCCCGCCGAGGACGCGGAGAACCCGGCCCTGCGCGCGGCCACCGCCGACCAGGTGTGGCCGCTCCCGCTGGACGCCGCCGCCCTGGCCCGCCGCCGCGCCGCCGCCGAGACCGTCCTCGCCCACCTGGACGCCCTCGCCGCCGGACCCGCCGACGGGCGCCGACCGGCCCTGCACGACCCCGCCGGCGCCGACCACCCGGACTGGCCCGCGCCACCGGACGACGACCCGTACGGCGACGACCCGTACGGCGACGACCCGTACGGCGACGATCCGTACGGCGAGGAGCGGTACGCGGGCGTCCCGCACGAGGAGGATCTTCCGCACGACGATCCGTTCGGCGACGACCCCTTCCACGCCGAGCCCTTCGACGGCGACCCCTCCCACGCCGAGCCCCTCCACGACGACCCCTTCGGCGGCGAGCCCTTCGACCGGGACTCCTGGCACGCCGAACGACCCACGGTCCCGCACCAGGCGCCCGCCCCGCAGGACCGTCCCCGGGTCGCCGAACCGCAGCCCACCACCGCCCTCACCCCGGAGGAGGCCCGCACCATCGCCTCCTGGGACCGTGACCTGGACGCGCTCACCGGAGAGCTGCTGCGCGCCCGGCAGACCGTCACCGAGGTCCCCCTGCCCACCACGCTCACCGCGACCCAGCTGCTGCGGCTCGCCGAGGACCCGGACGGGCTCGCACAGGAACTCGCGCGCCCCATGCCGCGCCCCCCGCAACCGGCCGCGCGCCGGGGCACCCGGTTCCACGCCTGGGTGGAAACCCGCTTCGAGGAGCTGACCCTGCCCCTGCTGGAACCGGACGAGCTGCCCGGCGGCGACGCCGAGATCGCCGACGAACGCGACCTGGAAGCCCTCAAGGAGGCCTTCGAACGCACCGAGTACGCCCGGCGCACCCCGTACCGGGTCGAGACCCCCTTCCAGCTCACCCTCGCCGGCCGCGTCGTCCGGGGCCGCATCGACGCCGTCTACCGGCACGGCGACGGCGACGGGGCGACGTACGAGATCGTCGACTGGAAGACCGGCCGCACCGGCACCGCCGACCCGCTCCAGCTCGCCGTGTACCGGCTGGCCTGGGCCGAGCAGCAGGGCATACCGCCCGAGTCGGTCACCGCGTCGTTCCTGTACGTGCGCACCGGCGAGGTCGTACGCCCCGAGGGCCTGCCGGACCGGGCCGCGCTGGAGCGGCTGCTCACGGGCGAGGCGGAACGCACACCGGAGGCAGGCTGAGTGTGACGAACCGCCCGCCGAGGATGCCGGCGCGGGCGGATAGGCTCGTGAGCATGAGCCAGACCCCGGACAGCGCCGTCCGCACGTACATCGAGCAGCACCGCGCCGCCTTCCTCGACGACCTCACCGCGTGGCTGCGCATCCCCTCCGTGTCGGCCCAGCCCGAGCACGCTCCCGACGTACGGCGCAGCGCGGACTGGCTCGCCGCCGAGCTGAAGCGGAGCGGCTTCCCGACCGCCGAGGTCTGGCAGACCCCCGGTGCCCCCGCCGTCTTCGCCGAGTGGCCGTCCGGCGACCCGGAGGCACCCACGGTCCTGGTCTACGGTCATCACGACGTGCAGCCCGCCGCCCGCGAGGACGGCTGGGACAGCGACCCCTTCGAACCGGTCGTCCGCGAGAACCGCCTCTACGCGCGCGGGGCGGCCGACGACAAGGGCCAGGTGTTCTTCCACACACTCGGCGTCCGCGCCCACCTCGCCGCGACCGGCCGCACCGCGCCGGCCGTCAACCTCAAGCTGCTGATCGAGGGCGAGGAGGAGTCCGGCTCCCCGCACTTCCGGACCCTGGTGGAAGAGCGCGCGGGGCGCGTCGCCGCCGACGCCGTGATCGTCTCCGACACCGGCATGTGGTCCGAGGACACCCCGACCGTGTGCACCGGCATGCGCGGCCTCGCCGAGTGCGAGATCCGGCTGTACGGACCCGGCCAGGACATCCACTCCGGCTCCTTCGGCGGCGCCGTGCCCAACCCGGCCACCGCCGCCGCCCGCCTGGTCGCCGCCCTCCACGACGAGCACGCGCGCGTGGCGGTCCCCGGCTTCTACGACGGCATCGTCGAGCTGACCGACCGCGAACGCGAACTGTTCGCCGAGCTGCCCTTCGACGAGGAGCGCTGGCTGCGCACCGCCAAGTCCTCCGCCCTCCACGGCGAGGCCGGCTACTCGACCCTGGAGCGCATCTGGGCCCGCCCGACCGCCGAGGTCAACGGCATCGGCGGCGGCTACCAGGGCCCCGGCAGCAAGACGATCATCCCCGCCACCGCCATGGTGAAGCTGTCCTTCCGGCTGGTCGCCGGCCAGGACCCCGACCAGATCGAGAAGGCCGTCCGCGCCTGGGCCGCCGAGCAGGTGCCCGCCGGGATCCGGTACGAGATCGACTTCGGCTCGGCCACGCGCCCCTGCCTGACCCCGCTCGACCACCCCGCGCTGCAGTCCGTGGCCCGCGCCATGGGCCGCGCCTTCCAGGGGCCGGTCCGCTTCACCCGGGAGGGCGGCTCCGGACCCGCCGCCGACCTCCAGGAAGTCCTCGGCGCCCCCGTGCTCTTCCTGGGCATCTCCGTCCCGTCCGACGGCTGGCACGCACCCAACGAGAAGGTCGAGCTGGACCTCCTCCTCAAGGGCGTCGAGACCAGCGCCTACCTGTGGGACGACCTGGCCCGGAACTGGCGTACCGCACCCTGACCGGCCGGCGCCGTACGGCCGGGCACCGCGCGCGGGGCACACTGGAGGGACCGCCCCGACCGTCCCGCCGCCCCGGCCGCACCCGGCCCGGTGCCCTCCCGCCCTACGTCCCGCCGAACCGCCCGCCGAAAGAACCGCTGCACTGGGGGAGTTGGAAGCACCCGTGACCACCTGGACCGACCACACAGCCGACCGACCCATCTCGCTGACCGCCCCGAGCGGCATCGACCGCGCCGCCCACCACCGGCTGGACGAGGCCTGGCTCGCGGCGGCGTGGAGCCACCCCACGACCCGCTGTTTCGTGGTCTCCGGCGGTCAGGTGCTCATCGACGAGACCCCGGACGGCCGGACCGAACTCGTCATGACGCCGTCCTTCGAGGCCCCGCTCACCGAGGCGCACCGCTACTTCCTCGGCATCGACGAGGAGGGTGTCAGCTACTTCGCGCTCCAGAAGGACGCGCTGCCCGGCCGCATCGACCAGTCCGCGCGCCCCGCGGGCCTGCGGGAAGCCGGCCTGCTGCTGTCCCCGCGCGACGTCGGGCTCATGGTGCACGCGGTCGGGCTGGAGAACTGGCAGCGCACCCACCGCTTCTGCTCCCGCTGCGGCGAGCGCACGGTCATCGCGGCCGCCGGCCACATCCGCCGCTGCCCGGCCTGCGGCGCCGAGCACTACCCGCGTACCGACCCCGCCGTGATCATGGCGGTCACCGACGAGGACGACCGCATCCTGCTCGGCCGTCAGGTGCACTGGCCCGAGGGCCGCTTCTCCACGCTCGCCGGGTTCGTGGAGCCCGGCGAGTCCATCGAGCAGGCGGTGCGCCGCGAGGTGTCCGAGGAGGTCGGCGTCACCGTCGGCCCGGTCGAGTACGTCGCCAGCCAGCCCTGGCCCTTCCCGTCCAGCCTGATGCTCGGCTTCATGGCCCGCGCCACGTCCACCGAGATCGACGTGGACGGGGACGAGATCCACGAGGCCCGCTGGTTCTCCCGCGAGGAACTGCACGCGGCCTTCGAGTCCGGCGAGGTGCTGCCGCCCTACGGCATCTCCATCGCGGCCCGCCTGATCGAAATGTGGTACGGCAAGCCCCTGCCGACCCGCAGCTTCGTCTGAGACGGCGAACGGCGGCTCCCGAGCCGGTTGGGACTCGGGAGCCGCCGTTCGGTGCGGCTCGGGCTCAGGCGGCGAGCTTCTGCTTGACCTGGGCCAGCGACGGGTTCGTCAGGGTGGAGCCGTCCGCGAAGAGCACGGTCGGGACAGTCTGGTTTCCGCCGTTCGCCTTCTCGACGAAGGCCGCGGACTCGGGGTCCTGCTCGATGTTGATCTCGGTGTAGGCGATGCCCTCCCGGTCCAGCTGGCTCTTCAGCCGCCGGCAGTAACCGCACCAAGTCGTGCTGTACATCGTCACAGTGCCCTGCATGTCTCTCGCGCTCCTCAGGCAGCTCGGAAAAGGTCGTCCAGGGTGTGAACGTAAGGGACCGGCCCGCCATTCCCGAGCGACTGGGCCGCCATTTCGGAGCGACCGGGCCGCCGTTCGGGAGCGACCGGGCCGCCGTTCCCGAGCGGCTGGGCCGCCATTGCGGAGCGGCTGGGCCGCCATCCCAGAGCGGCTGGGCCGCCATCCCAGAGCGACCGGGCCACCCTTCCCGAGTGACCGGGCCACCCTTCCAAAGCGTCCAGCGTGCCAGCCCCGGGCGACCGAGCCCGATTCCAGGGCGCCCGGCCCGCCAGTCCCCGGCGACCGGACCCGCAGTACCGGGCCACTGGTCCGCCGATCCCGGACGCCCGGCCCGCCCGCCCCGGCGTGCCCTCCCGGCTGTGACGCCTGCCGCATTAGTACGACTGCGAGCCCCAGCCTGTGGACAACCGGCACAGCCGTCCCGGACGACCTGGCAGCATGGCGGTGTGACAGCAGCAACGCATTCCACCCTTTTCCCGCAGGGCACCGGTGGCTCTCCCTGCTCGGCTCAGCCGAGCGGGGCGGACGCGGTGCTCGAAGGGCTCGACCCCGAGCAGCGCGAGGTGGCCACCTCCCTGCACGGTCCGGTGTGCGTGCTGGCCGGAGCGGGCACCGGCAAGACCCGGGCGATCACCCACCGCATCGCCTACGGGGTGCGCGCCGGCATCCTCCAGCCGTCCACCGTGCTCGCCGTCACCTTCACCAACCGCGCCGCCGGAGAGATGCGCGGCCGGCTGCGCCAGCTCGGAGCCCAGGGCGTCCAGGCCCGCACCTTCCACTCCGCCGCCCTGCGCCAGCTCCAGTACTTCTGGCCGAAAGCGATCGGCGGCTCCATGCCCCGGCTCGTCGACCGCAAGATCCAGCTCGTCGCCGACGCGGCCGCCGCCCTCGGCACCCGGCTCGACCGCAACGAGCTGCGGGACGTGACCGCCGAGATCGAATGGTCCAAGGTCACCCAGACCGTCCCCGCCGACTACCCGTACGCGGCTGCGAAGGCCGGCCGAGAGGCCCCCCGCGACCCGGCCGAGATCGCCCACCTCTACGCCGCCTACGAGGACCTCAAGCGCGACCGCGCGGTCATCGACTTCGAGGACGTCCTGCTGCTCACCGTCGCCATCCTCCAGGACCGGCACGACATCGCCGAACAGGTCCGCGCGCAGTACCAGCACTTCGTCGTGGACGAGTACCAGGACGTCAGCCCCCTCCAGCAGCGGCTGCTGGACCTGTGGCTCGGCGACCGCGACAACCTGTGCGTCGTCGGTGACGCCAGCCAGACCATCTACTCGTTCACGGGAGCAACCCCCGACCACCTGCTCGACTTCCGCGCCCGTCACCCCGGCGCCACCGTCGTCAAACTGGTCCGTGACTACCGCTCCAGCCCCCAGATCGTCCACCTCGCCAACGGCCTGCTCGCCCAGGCCCGGGGCCGTGCCGCCGGCCACCGGCTGGAACTCGTCTCCCAGCGCCCCCCGGGGCCCGAGCCCGTCTACACCGAGTACACCGACGAGCCCGCCGAGGCCGAGGGCGCCGCCCGCCGCATCCGCGAGCTGATCGACGCGGGCGTCCCGGCCGCCGAGATCGCCGTCCTGTTCCGCACCAACTCCCAGTCCGAGACCTACGAGCAGGCGCTCGCCGACGCCGGAGTGCCCTACCAGCTGCGCGGCGCCGAGCGCTTCTTCGACCGGCCCGAGGTCCGCAAGGCCGGCATCGCCCTGCGCGGCGCGGCCCGCTTCGGCGGCAACGACTCCCTCCTCGACGACGTCGTGGACCTGCCCTCCCAGGTGCGCGCCGTCCTCTCCGGCGAAGGCTGGACCAGCGAACCCCCGGCCGGCTCCGGCGCCGTCAGAGAACGCTGGGAATCCCTGGCCGCCCTGGTCAACCTCGCCCACGACCTCGCCGCGGCACGACCCGGAGTCACCCTCGCCGACTTCGTCGCGGAACTGGACGAACGGGCGAACGCCCAGCACGCCCCCATCGTCCAGGGCGTCACCCTGGCCTCCCTGCACGCCGCCAAGGGCCTGGAGTGGGACGTCGTCTTCCTCGTCGGCATCGCCGAGGGCATGCTGCCCATCACCTACGCCCGCACCGACGAGCAGATCGAGGAGGAACGCCGACTGCTCTACGTCGGCGTGACCCGCGCCCGCGAACGCCTCCACCTGTCCTGGGCCCTGTCCCGCTCACCCGGCGGGCGCCCCAACCGGCGTCCGAGCCGCTTCCTCGACGGTCTGCGCCCCGGCACCACCCCCACCGTCGGCCACACCGGCGCCGGCACGGGCGCGGGCGTCGAGCGCGGGACCGCCGCGAGCGCCGCCGTCACCCCCCGGCGCACCCAGCGCACCCCCGCCCGCTGCCGGGTCTGCCGCCGCACGCTCACCGACGCGGGCGAGATGAAGCTGATGCGCTGCGCGGACTGCCCCTCCGACATGGACGAAGGCCTCTACGAACGGCTCCGGGAGTGGCGCGCGGTACAGGCCGAGCGCAGCGGCCAGCCGGACTTCTGCGTCTTCACCGACCGGACGCTGATGGCCATCGCGGAGGCGTGCCCGGAGAACCCCGCCGAACTCGCCCGCATCCCCGGCGTCCTCAACCGCAAGCTGCGCAGCTACGGAGCCGATGTTCTGGCCATCTGTGCAGGTCAAGAACCCGGTGGAGACGACGTGGGCGACTGATCCCAACTCGTCGAAAAAATAGTTTGCGCATGCCCCGCGAATCCCCATAGGTTCTAGGCACGGAAGCAGCGGCCTTCTCCAAGGCCCGGGTTCCGTGATGTACTTGCATATCCGAACGGGACCGGTTCACCCCGGTCCCTTGAGACGCCGAGAGGAGGCGAGTCCAGTGATCAGCATCAACACCAGCACCACCGTCAGCACGGCCAAACTGACCGATCGCTCGACCGTCTCCACGTGCATGCTCGGCGCCTCGAACCAGGGCACCGGTCTGTCCGGCATCCGTGCCGTGCGTCCGGCGTCCTCCCCTGCCCTCGCGGGTCTTCCCGTCCGCGAGCGCAATGAGCGACCGACCAAGGCACTGGAAGCAGTAGCGGCACAGGCGCACGCCTATGCCTTTGCGGCGGCCGGTGCCGGATTCCGGAAGCAGACGACGCAGCACCACCTGATGTGGGCCTTCCGTGGGCCAGAACCCTGGAGTGATCCAGCCTGATCGCCGATCAGGCCGGCGCCTTCAGGGCCGCGGAACCCCATCCGGGATCCGCGGCCCTTCTGTTTTCCCCGAACGGGGACGACGGAACGAAGGGGCCTCGGGACAGGAAGAGAACCCGGTACCCAGCCGACACCCGGTCAACCGGCCGGACCGACCAGACGAGGAAAACCACCCGTGCAACTCGAAGCGCACGCCCCGTCCGTACCGCCTTCGCAAACGATCCCCCCGCCCGGCCTCACGGAGGACTCCACCTTGACCCCCCTCACCGCGCTCACCGCGCTCGACGACGCCATCGAGAACCTCGGCGTACCGGTCCCCTGCCGCTCCTACGACCCCGAGGTCTTCTTCGCCGAGTCGCCGGCGGACGTGGAGTACGCCAAGTCCCTCTGCCGTACCTGCCCGCTGGTCGAGGCCTGCCTCGCCGGCGCCAAGGAGCGGCGTGAGCCCTGGGGCGTCTGGGGTGGCGAGCTGTTCGTCCAGGGCGTCGTCGTTGCCCGGAAGCGGCCCCGTGGCCGCCCGCGGAAGAACCCGGTCACGGCATGAACACCGCAGGAACGATCGACCGACCCCTCACGCACGACCCCAAGAAGCAGGCCCCGATGAAGCCGTCCACCAGCGAGCCCGCCGGCTCCGCGACCACAGACTTCACCACCACCGGCGCGACCGAAGCGCGCCAGAACAGGAACCGTGAGATGCAACTCATGCAAGAAGCCCTGGCTCGTGCGCATATGCACGAGCGACTCCATGACGCCGCGCGCGAACGCCGGGCCGTGCGCCTGGCGGTCGCCCAGCGGATGCAGCGGCGAGCCGAGCGTGCCTCGCTGCGCGCCCGCCGCGCGCTCGCCATGGCCGTCATGCAGTAACGAACACACCTGAGCAGCGGTGGCTTCCCGGAACAGGGAGGCGAAGCCTTCCCGCGGGGGCCGGTCCGGCCGAACGGACCGGCCCCCGCGGTGCGTTGCGCAGGCGATCCGCCGACGCCGGGGTTATCGTCACCGGGTGACGAGTCTTCCCGGCGGAAGTGATCAGGGCGGCTCCACCGCGGAGCGCCGCCGCCTCGTGTGCGCCCGCTGCGGTACCCCCGCCGACGGCCCCCCGCCGGCCACCTGGACCTGCTCCGTGGAGAACGGCGTCCGCCAGTACTTCTGTGACGCCTGCTCCCGGGAGAACCTCCGGGCGATCGAGGGGCGGCTGGACTCGGCCTGGTGGTGAGCACCCTTTCTCCCGGGCCCCCTCCCCCTCCCCCCGCCCCACCCCTCGGAATCTCAAGGCACGCCGATCACGCCCCCGCCGCCGACTCCTCCTCGTCGGTGTCGTCCTCGGGCAGGTCGGGATCGAAGCCCGGCAGCCACTCCTGCAGTTCGTCGCGGAGTCGTACCGTGGCACCCAGTTGGCACAGGACCCCGATCGTGCTGAGGGTCACCCGGTGTATCAGCAGGTAGGCCGGCGGCAGGTTGAGCCGCTTGCCGAGCTGGTAGGCGGGGGAGCGGGGGTCGGCGATGCGGGCGGCCTGGCTGCGCATCCAGGAGCGGGTGAAGGTGAAGGCCTCCACGCGGGCCGGCTCGATGATCGGCAGCAGGTAGTCGAGGACCGCGTCCGGGTCCAGCTCCACGGTGTCCTTCACGAAGCCCTCGGCGCACAGCAGCTCGTAGACCGTCTCCGCCTCACCGTCCAGCGTCATCCGCAGTGAGATGCCGATCGGGTTCGGCAGGCCGCCGGGGAGCCGGTCGACGGTGCCGAAGTCCAGGACACCCAGTCGCCAGTCGTCCGGTCCGTCCGGGCCGCCCGGCAGCAGACGGAAGTTGCCCGGGTGGGGGTCGGCGTGCAGCAGGCCGGTGCGGGCCGGGCCGGAGAAGAGGAAGCGGGCCAGGAGCTGGCCGGCCCGGTCGCGCTGCTCCTGGGTGCCGTCCGCGATGACCTCGGACAGCGGGATGCCGTCGATCCACTCGGTCACCAGCACCTGCTCGCACTGGTGCACCACCGCCGGGACGACCACGTCCGGGTCGTCCGCGAACTCCTCCGCGTGGGCGCTCTGCGCCTGGGCCTCCAGCCCGTAGTCCAGCTCCTCCGAGACGCGGTCCCTCAGCTCCGCGATCAGCGGCTTGATGTCCATGCCCGGGATGAGCGGGCCCAACAGCCGGGCGAACCGGCTCAGTTGGCCGAGGTCGGAGAGCAGGGCCTCACCCGCGCCCGGGTACTGCACCTTGACCGCCACCTCACGGCCGTCGTGCCACACCGCCCGGTGCACCTGGCCGATCGAGGCGGCGGCGGCCGGTTTGTCCTCGAACTCCTCGAAGAGGTCGCGCCAGTCCGGCCCGAGCCGCTCCTGGAGCACGCCGTGCACGGTGCGGGTGGGCATCGGCGGGGCGGCCTCCTGGAGCTTTGTCAGGGCCGCGCGGTAGGGGCCGGCGATCTCCTCCGGCAGCGCCGACTCGAAGACGGACAGTGCCTGCCCGAACTTCATCGCGCCGCCCTTGAGCTCGCCGAGCACCTTGAAGAGCTGCTCCGCCGTGCGCTGTTGCAGCTCACGGCCGACGATCTCCGCGGACTCGCCCACGATCCGCTTGCCCAGCCCCCAGGTCGCCCGGCCGGCGAAGCCGAGCGGGAGCGCGGCGAGCTTGGCGGTACGGGTGACCGCCTTCCGGGGAAGATCAGACATGCGCCCTCCAGGTCCCAGTCGGCCGTGCCGCGCCTGCTTCGCGTCGCCGCTTCGTCGACGGCCGTTGCACCGCCATTGTCGCGCGCGTTTCGCCATCGGTTGCGGAGTGCTCCCGTTTCTCTCTCCTGGCCGCTCCGCAGGCGCATTCCGGATGCGGCCGGACCGGCCGGGCGCGCCAGTCCAGACCGGGCAGGGACGCCTCCCAGCGAGTACCAGTGGCGGACGGTGACCCCCCGTCGAGGAAGGCCAGGGCGTGCGCCGCGGCGAGCCCGGCCACCGCCGTGGCCAGGGTCACATCGCAGGCCCCGACCCGGCGGGCCCTGCCGGAGCGCCACTGGGTGACCAGGCGAGGCCAGGCCGGATCCCGGTCCGTGCGGTCCCGGTCCAGGCAGCCGGCGCAGCCCGACTCGCCGGGCAGGACGAGCGGGCCGACGACACCGGTGCCCTCCACGACCCCGGCGTAGAGATGAGGGGTGCCGGTGGTCATGAGCGGTTCGGCGGTGAACGGGTCCGGGGCGTGCACGGCGACGTCGTCGCGGGGCGCGAAGATCACCAGGGAGAAGCCGGGCTCCTCGGCGCCGGAGCCCGGGGAGTGGGCGTGGCGCGGTGGGCGGTCGGGTGCGGCGCGGCGGACGGCGGTCCGGGCCGCCGCGTCCCGGCGGTCGCCGAGCGACTCGGCGGTCAGTCCGCCCGGCGCCACGTCCCAGGGCTCCACCCGGCCGACGTCGCACACGTCGACCTCGCCGACGCCGGCGGCCGACAGCGCGGAGGCGAGCAGGGCGCCCACCCGGCCCGCGCCCCGCACCCGGACGCGCAGTGCGCGCCGGGCCGCGAGCCGCGCCAGCGCGCCGCCCGGCTCGGGTGTGAGGAGGGACAGTGAGGCGAGGTCGGGGCGCAGTCGTTCGAGGACGTCCGTCTTCTCCCGCAGCGCGTCCGCGGCCGGTCCGCCGCCGCGCGCGTCGTCGACGAGGCCCGCGCGGGCCAGCCGCTCCACCAGTGCGTCGACGTGGCCGGCCGGCACGTCGGCCCGGCGGCCCTCCTCGCGCAGCAGCGGCAGCCCGCGGGTGCCGTCGAGCAGGTCCAGGAAGCTGCCGGTCGCCGTGGCGACCGGGCCCAGTGTCAGGGCGTGCGCCGGGGTCATCCCGAATTGCACGGTGTTGCGATCGCGCCAGCCGCGCCGCAGCGCGGGCTTCATCACCGGATGCATGACTGGCCCCCCGTGTCCGTGAATGCGTGTCTGCGCCAGCATGCCTGGGCCGGGGTCCGGGCGTCGGGAGTTATCCACAGGCTGGGGATGTTCTTCATATCAATCAGACGGGGTGAAGTGGTGCAAAAAGGATGGACGGATCGGTCGTAGGAATCAAACACATGGTGGGGGATCCGGAGTGAACCGTCCCCGGCCCGGGACTTTGCCCCTGTCCAGCGGGTAACGTCGGGGCGTGCCCGCCGACCCACTGCACCGCGCCGGTGAACCACAGCGCAGCACGACGAGCCAGCCGCCCCGCGGCTCGGGGACGAGCGCGATCGAGGTCCGCAGGAGCGCCCGGCGCCGCCGGACGGTCTCCGCGTACCGCGAGGGCGACCGCACCGTCGTGCTGATCCCCGCCCGGATGTCGAAGGCGGAGGAGCAGCGCTGGGTCACCGTCATGCTCGACAAGCTCGCCGCCCAGGAGAGCAAGCGGGTGCTGGGCGACGCCGAGCTGGCCGAGCGTGCCGAGCGGCTGTCCGCCCAGTACTTCGAGGGCCGGGCCAGGCCCGCCTCCGTACGCTGGGTCACCAACCAGAACACCCGCTGGGGTTCGTGCACCCCGGCCGAGGGCAGCATCCGGCTGTCGCACCGGTTGCAGGGGATGCCGGAGTACGTCGTCGACTACGTGCTCTGCCACGAGCTGGCGCATCTGCTCGTCCCCGGCCACGGCGCCGACTTCTGGCGGCTGCTGGAGGCCTACCCGCGCACCGAGCGGGCCCGCGGCTACCTCGAAGGGGTGGTCGCCGCCGCCCGGCTGCCGCATCTGCCGGGCGAGCGCGACGAGCAGGACACCTGAGCCGCCTACCGGGCGTCCGGCGTCCTTTCGGGGTGGCCGAGAGCCGTCCCGCGCGCCGAGCCACCTCCGTGTGAGCGACCGGGTGCGGTTGTGTACCGGGTCTGTACCGACCAGCACCCTCGGGGGTCGCTGTCGGTCTTTGCCGTTAGCCTGACGCGACGCACTCACATTCGGGATGGGGGACGGTCGTAACGCATGGCCAGGGAATTCCAACGCGGCCACAAGGCCAGGATCAGTGACCTCACCGCGGGCACGGATCTGTACGTAGGCGTGCAGATCTCCGGCCCCGGACTGACCTTCGACATCAGCTGCTTCGGTCTGGACGCCGACGAGCGTCTCTCGGACGACCGGTACTTCGTCTTCTTCAACCAGCCGAAGTCCCCGGAGGAATCCATCCAGCTGCTGGGTGCCCAGGCGGGTGACACGGAGTCGTTCCGGGTCACGCTCGACCGGATCCCCTCGCACATCCGCAAGCTGTCCTTCACGGCGACCCTCGACGGCGCCGGACAGATGTCCCAGATCGCTCCCGGATACCTGCGCATCGTGGCGGGCGGCGAGGAGGTCGCGCGGTACTCGTTCAGCGGCGCGGAGTTCTCCACCGAGCGGGCCGTGATGCTCGGTGACTTCTACTTCAAGGACGGGTGGCGGTTCGCCGCAGTCGGACAGGGCTTCGACGGCGGTCTGGAGGCGCTGCTGAGGAACTTCGGCGGCGAGGTGCTGGAGGAGGAGGCACCCGCCGCCCCGCAGCAGCCCCAGTCCGGCGCGGCCCCGGGCTTCGCCCCGCCCGCCCAGACCACGCCCCCGCCCGCGTTCGGCGCCCCGAACCGCCCCGGCCCCCGCACCCCCCCCGGCGCCCGCCCCGCAAGGCTTCGCCCCGCCCCCCGGCCACACCCCGCCCCCTGCCCCGGCGCCCGGCCCGAACGTGCACGTCGCGCCGACGGTCGTCGCCCCCCTGACCCCGCCCGGAGGCGGCACCGTCCCGCCGCCGGCCGCGCCGCAGGCCCCCGCACCCGCGCCCTACGGACAGCCGCCGCAGCAGCCGTCGTACGGCGGCCAGCCCGGCGCGCCGATGCCCCCGGGATACGGCCAGCAGCCCGCCCCCTACGGCGGTCAGCCGACCGCTCCCATGCCCCCGGGCTACGGGCAGGTCCCCGGCCAGCAGCCCGCCGCCTACGGAGTGCCGCAGGGCGCGCCCCAGGGCGGTGCCGGGGTGACGGCCGCGCTCCAGGCGTTCAAGGAGACGCCGACCGGCCAGCGCTGGACGCAGCAGAACAAGAAGCTCATCCGCGTCGACCTCGGCATCGGCGGCCAGCCCGTGCTGGCCAAGCAGGGCAGCATGGTGCTCTACCAGGGCAAGGTCGACTTCAGCTACAAGGGCGCCGGGTTCGCCGGGCGGATCGTCGGCAACGCCACCGGCCAGGAGATGCAGCTCATGCGCTGCACCGGCCAGGGCCAGGTGTTCCTCGCCGAGAGCTCCACCCATCTGCACCCCGTCGAGCTCCAGGGCGACGCCATCTGCGTGTCCGCCGAGAACGTCCTCGCCTTCGACGAGAGCCTCCAGTACGAGGTCCGCCGCATCGAGGGCCACGGCATCCCCGGCGGCGCGCTGTTCACCATGCAGTTCCAGGGCACCGGCACGATCGTCGTCAAGACGCACGGCACGCCCGTGGTGCTGCCGGTCACGCCGACCACCTTCGCCGACTGCAACGCCGTCGTCGCCTGGTCGGCCGCGTCCCAGGTGATCGTCTCCAGCCAGGTCCGCATGCGACGCAACGCCTACCCGGGCGACACCGGGGAGAGCGTCAACCTCCAGTTCCGGGGCGCGCCCGGCAACTTCATCGTCGTCCAGCCGTACGAGGTCTAGAGGGAGCCCGTCATGAACCAGCCGCTCGCGGGCTTCGCCCCCGCACCCGTCACCGCCCGCATGGAGAACCACGGCGACCACATGCTGAAGGTCGCCCTGCAGACCGGGAACGACCTCCTCGCGCGCGTGGGCTCGATGGTCGCCTACGAAGGCTTCATCCAGTACGAGCCCAACCCGCCGGCCGTCCGCCAGATCGCCCGCGACTGGGTCACCGGCGAGGGCGCGCCGCTGATGAAGTGCTCCGGCGACGGTCTGCTCTACCTCGCCGACTACGGGGCGAACGTCGTCGTGATCAACCTCAACGGTGACGGCATCTCCGTCAACGCCACCAACCTCCTCGCCTTCGACGCCCACCTCACCTGGGGCGTGGAGCGCGTGAAGGGGCTCGCGAAGTTCGCCGGCCAGGGCCTGTGGAACACGAAGATCTCCGGGCAGGGCTGGGTGGCCCTCACCTCCCGGGGCAAGCCGATCGTCGTGGACTGCGGCGGCGGCGAGGACGAGACGTACGTCGACCCGGACGCGCTCGTCGCCTGGTCGCCCAACCTGAAGGTGAAGGGCAAGCGCAGCTTCAAGGCCCAGTCGCTGATCGGCCGGGGCAGCGGCGAGGCCTACCAGATGGCCTTCTCCGGCCAGGGCATCGTCGTCGTCCAGCCCAGCGAGGACAGCACCGACCGCCTCCGGATCCGGGGCTGAGGGGGAGCCAGAACACCATGCAGAGCCCGCTTTTCGCGCACAACGACGTCCAGACGCAGGAGCGCTGGAGCCTGCAGAACCCGCAGATGCTCCGGGTCACCCTGGAAGGTCACGACGACCTGCTCGCCCGCAAGGGCACCATGGTCGCCTACCAGGGCCTGGTCGAGTTCGACGCCGAGTACCGCAGCAACAGCCAGGCACGCGCGCGTGCGCACACCGGCGAGGGCCTGGACCTGATGCGCTGTCACGGACAGGGCACCGTCTACCTCGCGAACCTCGCCCAGCACGTGCACATCATGGACGTCGAGCAGGACGGGCTGACCGTCGACAGCTCCTACGTCCTCGCCATGGACTCCTCGCTGCACCACGAGGTCATCGCCGTCGACAGCCTCTACGGCATCTCCGGGTCCGGGAAGTACCAGCTCAACATCACCGGACGGGGCCGGGTCGCCCTCATGACCTCCGGGGCGCCGCTGCTGATGCAGGTCACGCCCGACAGGTACGTCAACTGCGACGCCGACGCGATCGTGGCCTGGTCCACCGGACTGCGCGTGCAGATGCAGGCCCAGACGCACTCCTCCGGTGTGTGGCGCCGGCGCGGCAGCACCGGTGAGGGCTGGGAGCTGAGCTTCATGGGCACCGGCTTCGCGCTGGTGCAGCCCAGCGAGCTGCTGCCGCCGCAGAACGCGGTGATCGGGCAGGGCCTCGCCGCCCAGTTCGGCATGGGGCAGCAGGGCGCGCGCGGCCAGAACCAGGGCAACGTCTGGAGCTGATCGCTCCGCTGGTCCCGCCGAGGGGTTCCGGGGGCTGCCGGCCGTATTCGGCCGCGGCTCGTGTGCGGCTGGTCGCGCAGTTCCCCGCGCCCCCTGAGGGGCGCGATCGACCGCCCAGGCAAGGGGCGACCGCCCACGGCGGTCGCCCCTTGCCCGTGTTCACAGGCGGGCGCGGGCCGCTTCCAGCAGCCGTGCGACCGACTCGTCCGCCACGTCGGCCACCTCGTCGTAGGCGTACCAGCGCAGGTCGAGCGACTCGTCGCTGATCTCGTGCACCGCGCCGGGCGGGGCGAGGACCGCGTACTGGACGTCGAAGTGCCAGTGGCACGGCGCCGGGATGGGATGCCGGTCCAGCCTCACCGGGCCGCCGGGAAGGAGCGACAGCCCGGTGATACCGGACTCCTCGGCCGCCTCCCGCAGGGCCGCCGCCTCGAGCGTCGGATCGCCCGGCTCACAGTGGCCGCCCATCTGCAGCCACATCCGCAGCTTCCGGTGCAGCGTGAGCAGCACCCGGCCGCGCCCGGGGTCGATCACCAGGGCGCTCGCCGTGAGATGACCCGCGTGGCAGGCCTTCCACAGGCCGTCCGGGTGGGCCGCCAGATGGTCCAGGTAGGCCTGGCGCAGCTCTTCCTGGCCCTCGTACTCCTTCAGGACGAGGACCGCGTCGTCGTACAGGCTCACTCGGCGTCGTCGTCCTTGCTGTCGTCCGCCTCGGCCTCGTCCTTCTTGCCGCCCTCCGTCTTGCGCAGGTCGGGCTTGCCCGCGGAGCCGCCCGCCGCCTCGCCGAGCATCTTGTCCAGCTCGGAGAAGTCGAGCTGCTCGCGGTGCACGAAGCCGTCCGGGTCGTCCAGATCGGTCGCGGTCGGCAGCATGTCCGGGTGGGCCCACAGGCCGTCCCGGCCGTCGACCCCGCGCGCGTCCGTGAGCGAGGCCCACAGACGGGAGGCGTCACGCAGCCGGCGCGGACGCAGCTCCAGGCCGATCAGCGTGGCGAACGTCTGCTCCGCCGGGCCACCGGTCGCGCGGCGGCGGCGCAGCGTCTCGCGCAGGGCGTCGGCGGACGACAGACGCGGCTTCGCGGCGGCGTGGACCACCGCGTCCACCCAGCCCTCCACGAGCGCCAGGGCGGTCTCCAGACGGGCCAGGGCGGCCTTCTGCTCGGGCGTGTCCTCCGGCTGGAACATGCCCTGCTGGAGCGCGTCCTGCAACTGCTCGGGGTTCTGCGGGTCGAACTGGCCGACCACGTCCTCCAGCTTGGCCGTGTCGACCTTGATGCCGCGCGCGTAGCCGTCGACCGCGCCGAACAGGTGCGAGCGCAGCCACGGCACGTGCGCGAACAGCCGCTGGTGCGCGGCCTCGCGCAGCGCCAGGTACAGCCGCACCTCCTCCTGCGGAACGCCCAGGTCCTTGCCGAACGCCTCCACGTTGGCCGGGAGCAGCGCGGCCTTGCCGGCCGGGCCCAGCGGCAGGCCGATGTCGGTCGAGCCGACGACCTCGCCCGCGAGCACGCCCACGGCCTGCCCGATCTGCGTGCCGAACATGGCGCCGCCCATCGAGCGCATCATGCCGATCAGCGGGCCCGCCATGGCCTGCATCTCCTCCGGCAGGACGTCGCCCATGGCCGCGCCGACCCGCTCGGCGACCGGGTCGACCAGCTCCTGCCAGGCGGGCAGGGTGGCCTCGACCCACTCCGCGCGCGACCAGGCCACCGCCGAGCCGGAGCCCGACGGCAGGGACGTCGCGTCGTCCAGCCACAGGTCGGCCAGGCGGACGGCGTCCTCCACCGCCTTGCGCTCGGACGGGCCGACGCTCGCGTCCTTGGTGCCGTCAGACGTGCCCTGGGCGACCGTCTGGCGGGCGATCTGCTTGGCCATGTCCCAGTTCACCGGGCCGCCCTCGTACGAGAGCATCTGGCCCAGCTGCTGGAACGCGGCGCCCAGGTCGGTGGGGTTCAGGGAACCGAACATGGCTGCGAGCGGGTTGTCGGCGCCGGGGCCGCCAAAGCCGCCGGCTCCGGGCAGGCCGCCGAAACCGAACGGATTGGCCGGTCCCTGCCCACCACCGCTCTGCTGGTCCTTCTTCTTGCCCTCGTCGCCGTCTTCCGGCTCCTCCGGCGGAAGGCCGAAACCGAATGGGGTGTCACTCACGGGATTCCTCGGCTGGTAAGGCCACCGGTTTCGCTCCGGCGGCGCGGCTGCCCGACAACACCACCCAGCGTAGACACCCCGACCCGATCGGGCCTCGGTGCTTCGCCCACGGAACGCCTGCGGCAGGATGGATGCACCTGGTACGTACGCGTCACTCGCGCCCGTACTGAAGACAACCGCTGGAGACGCCCGGTGAGTTCCCCAGATCCGCAGGTTCGCGCAGCGCGAAACCTCTCAACCTCTCCCGCCGTGCGCGGGCCCGTCGTCGCGGTGACCGGCGCCGCCACCGGGGTCGGCGCCCTGCTCACCGAGCGGCTCGCCGCGTCGCAGGAGATCAGACGGGTCCTCGCCATCGACGAACGGCGGGGCGAGTGCGCCGACGCGCAGTGGCACATCCTCGACGTCCGCGACCCCGCCATCGCGGACAAACTGCGGGGCGCCGACGTCGTCGTCCACCTCGCGCTCGACCTCGACCTGGAGACCGATCCGGCGGCGCGCACCGCTTACAACGTCCGGGGGACACAGACCGTCCTGACCGCCGCCGCGGCGGCCGGTGTGCACCGGGTGGTGCTGTGCACCTCGGCGATGGTCTACGGCGCGCTGCCCGACAACGAGCTGCCGCTGTCGGAGGACGCCGAGCTGCGCGCCACCGCCGAGGCGACCGGCGTCGGGGACCTGCTGGAGATCGAACGCCTGGCGCGGCGGGCCCCCCGCGCGCACCCGGGCCTGAACGTCACGGTGGTGCGGCCGGCCGTCCTGGTCGGCGGCACGGACACCGCGCTGACCAGGTACTTCGAGTCGCCGCGGCTGCTGGTCGTGGCCGGGTCGCGGCCCGCGTGGCAGTTCTGCCACGTCGAGGATCTGTGCAGCGCCCTGGAGTACGCCGTGCTGGAGAAGGTCGACGGGGAGCTGGCCGTCGGCTGCGACGGGTGGCTGGAGCAGGAGGAGGTCGAGGAGCTGAGCGGCATCCGGCGGATGGAGCTCCCCTCGGCGGTCGCGCTCGGCGCGGCGGCCCGGCTGCACCGGATCGGGCTCACCCCGTCCCCGGCCGGGGACCTCGCCTACACGATGTACCCCTGGGTGGTCAGCGGGAGCCGGCTGCACGATTCCGGATGGCGGCCGAAGTGGACGAACGAGGAGGTGCTCGCCGAACTGCTGGAGGAGGTGTCCGGCCGGCACACCGTGGCCGGGCGGCGACTGGGGCGGAAGGACGCGACGGCCGCCGGTGCGGCGGGGGCGACGGTCGCCCTGCTGGGCGCGGCGGCCGTCGTACGGCGGGCCCGGAAGGCGCGGCGACGCGTCTGAGGTGCGTGGGGCAACCGGTGCTCCGCTGTAGGAGCCTCCAAAACGTCCCGCGCGCGTGCCTGCGGAAACTCGTATTCCCCGTTGTCACCCCCGTGGGGCACGATGGGGGGCATGGCGCTTACGAACGATCACCCCGGTGAGCAGGCGGCTCCGAACCCCATCAAGCTGATCGGCATCCGGGAGACCCCGCTCTCCGTGGACGAGGTGTTCCAGGCCGTCGGGGACGACGCGGCCGGGGGTGTCGCGCTGTTCGTGGGGACCGTGCGGAACCACGACGGGGGCGCCGACGTGGACACGCTCGGGTACTCCTGTCACCCGAGTGCCGAGGCCGAGATGCGGCGGATCGCGGAGAAGGTCGCCGCCGACCACCCCGTGCGGGCGCTGGCCGCCGTCCACCGGGTGGGGGACCTCCGGGTCGGGGATCTGGCCGTCGTCGTCGCCGTGGCGTGCCCGCACCGCGCGGAGGCCTTCGACGCCTGCCGCAAGCTGATCGACGACCTCAAGCACGAGGTGCCGATCTGGAAGCACCAGAAGTTCTCGGACGGCACGGAGGAGTGGGTCGGCGCCTGCTGACCCCGGCCCGGCCGCAGGCCCGGTCCGGACACCTGTTCGTTCGGCCGGAGCCCCCCTCAGCTCCCGGCCGGCCGCCTGCCGATCCGGCCGGCGCTCGCCGATCCCGCCTCACGCCCGCGGCTCCCGGCCCGGCTCGCCGACCCCGCCCAACGCCCGCGCCGCCCGGCGTCCGGCGCCCGCAGACGCCCGCCCAGCGCCCGCAGCCCACCCGGTGCCGCTGATCCGTCTGGTCTTCGCCGGTCCCCCGAAGGCGTCACACCGGGCACACGCTTCCCTCCGGTTGCGTAACCGGCACCCTAGCGTGAGCGTTGTTCATGCAAATGGTTAATCTGCTGATCAGTCATTTGCGGACGCTCGTGGCGTATGGGAGGTCGGCATGGGGGTGCTTGTCTGGCTGCTGATTCCGCTTGTGGCTGCGATCGGCGGTGGGCTGTGGGGAACGTGGGCCAACCGAACCCGCAGGACGCGGAGCGACGGCCCTGAGCTGGACGGATACGCCCGGTTCCGCGAGGCCATGGAGAAGTCGCACACGGGTGCGCGCGGCGCCTGACGGGGGTGCCCTGACGGTGCGCTGACAGACGCGTCCCGTACTGTCGTGACATGCCACGCCGCACCGCGACGATGCTCGCCTCGACCCTGATGCTGATCGCGCTCCTGTGCGCGGGAGTCCTCATCCCCGTGCCGTACGCGGAGATGTCTCCCGGCCCGACCGTGAACACGCTCGGAGAGCACGACGGCGAGCCGGTGCTGCAGATCGCGGGGCACAAGACCTATCCGACGGACGGCCATCTGAACATGACCACCGTCCGGGTCACCAGCGCCGACTACCGGATGAACCTCGTCGAGGCCGTCTACGGCTGGCTCGCCCACGACAGCAAGATCGTCCCGCACGACACGCTGTACCCGGACGGCAAGACGGAGGAGCAGTCCACCCAGGAGAACGCCGAGGAGTTCAGCCAGTCCCAGGAGAGCGCCAAGGTCGCCGCCCTGAAGGAGCTGGGCGTCCCGGTGAAGTCCTGGGTGATCGTCTCCACGGTCGTCAAGGGCTCCCCGGCCGAGGGCAGGCTGCACGCCGGCGACGTGATCAAGGCAGTCGACGGTACGGCGGTCAAGCAGCCGTCCGACGTCGCCAAGCTGGTCACCAAGCACAAGGCGGGGCAGAAGGCCGTCTTCACCGTCGTCCCCGCCAAGGAGCAGGCCGCCGCCGAGAAGGCGAACAGGACGGCGACCAGGACGCAGGACGTCACCATCACGACGACGACCTCCCACGACACCGGGGCCAAGCGGGCCATCGTCGGCATCTCCGCCGGGACCGACCACACCTTCCCGTTCACCATCGACATCAAGCTCGCCGACGTCGGCGGGCCCAGCGCCGGTCTGATGTTCGCCCTCGGCATCTACGACAAGCTCACCCCGGGCAGCCTCACCGGCGGGAAGTTCGTCGCCGGCACCGGCACCATCGACGACAAGGGCGCGGTCGGCCCGATCGGCGGCATCGAGATGAAGACCGTCGGCGCGCGCGACCGCGGCGCCCAGTACTTCCTGACCCCCGCCGACAACTGCGCGGCGGCCGCCAAGGACACCCCGGGCGGGCTCACCCTGGTCAGGGTCAAGACCATCGGCGACGCGCTCGACGCGCTGAAGGACATCCGCAGCGGGGACACCGCCGCCCTGCCGAAGTGCACCACCAAGGGCTGAGCGGGCCGTGACACGGCTGGGGGCGCCCCTGACGATCAGGGGCGCCCCCAGCGCCGTACCCCGGACGGGACGGGGTCCGTCCGCGAAACGGGATCAGTCGGCGAACGTCGCCGCCAGGGCGTCCGCCAGGCCCGGCACCAGGTCGGGACCGGTCAGGACCTCCGTCGGGGAGTCCTTCTCCCGCAGCCGCAGCGCCGACTCGCGGCTGCCGTCCCGCAGCACGGCCACCGTCATCCGGACCTCCTGGCGTTCGGGGTGCTCGGCCACCCACCTGGCCAGCCCGGCCTCGTCGAGACCGGAGGGAACCTGGGCCTCGGCGGACGGCGGCAGCATCAGGCGCTCCACCGCGAGCGCGCAGCCGGTCACCGCGTCGGGCCAGGCGATGGTGCCGAGGAACTCGTCGAGCGGCTTGCCGGACGGGAGCTCGTCCTGCTCGATCGGGGTGAGACCGGTGGTCTCGGGCTCGTCCTCCAGGCCCAGCTGGGCCGCGAGCGAAGGTTCCTGAGCCCGCAGCCGTGCGGTGTCTACGAGGGCGAAGAGGCGAGCGGGCTGGTCCCAGCCGAGGCCGGAGACGTACTCGTCGATCTCGAGTACGGCCCGGGTGAGCGGGCTCGCTGCCATGGGAGTGTTGGACATGGTCACAATCCTGCCTCGTTCCCGGCCGGAATCGGGAACCGAGTAAACCGTGAGTAAGTTGCATAGGTGTGGGCCCGCGATCACGGGGGGCCACGGCGGGCCCGCGAACCCGAGGGTCTGACGGATCGACAGCGAACTTCGAGGTGCGCACCTTGGCTTTCCAGATGCCGGACCGCGGCGGAGGCCCGACGGGGCCACGGATCAGAGCGGGCCGCCCGTCCCGGAGGGTGAGGACCCTGCTCGTGACACTGGGCGTCCTCGCCGTGCTCGGCATGGTCTTCACCATGTTCGCGGGCTTCTGGACGGACTGGCTGTGGTATCGGTCGGTGCACTACTCGTCCGTGTTCACCACCACCCTGTCGACCAAGATCGGGCTCTTCTTCGTCTTCGGCCTGCTGATGGCGGCCGCGGTCGGCCTCAACATCTGGCTCGCGCACCGGCTGCGGCCCCCGCTCAGCGCCATGTCCATGGAGCAGCAGAGCCTCGACCGCTACCGCATGGCCATCGCGCCGTACAAGAAGTGGCTGCTGCTCGCCGTCACCGCCCTGGTCGGACTGATCGCGGGCGCCTCGGCGGCCGGCCAGTGGCGGACCTGGCTGATGTGGGTGAACGGCGTGCCCTTCCACCAGAAGGACCCGCAGTTCCACCTCGACGTCTCCTTCTACGCCTTCGACCTGCCCTGGTACCGCTTCCTGCTGGGCTTCGGCTTCGCCGCCGCCATCCTGTGCCTGATCGCCGCCGCGCTCACGCACTACCTGTACGGCGGGCTGCGCGTCACCAGCCCGGGGGCGCGCGCCACCGCCGCCGCGACCGGACACCTGTCGGTGCTGCTCGGCATCTTCGTCGCCCTCAAGGCGGTCGCCTACTGGCTGGACCGGTACGGCCTCGCCGTCAAGTCCAGCGACTTCAAGGCCACGGGCAACTGGACCGGCCTGCGCTACGTCGACGCCAACGCCTACCTGCCGGCCAAGACGATCCTGTTCTGCATCGCCGTCATCTGCGCGCTGCTGTTCTTCGCCACCCTCTGGCGCCGCACCTGGCAGCTTCCGGTCATCGGCTTCGGCCTGATGGTCCTGTCGGCGATCCTGATCGGCGGCCTGTACCCGGCCATCGTGCAGAAGTTCCAGGTCCAGCCGAACGAGCAGGCCAAGGAGGCGCCGTACGTCCAGAAGAACCTGAAGGCGACCCGCGAGGCCTACGGCATCGACCAGGCCAAGGTCACCGAGTACCCGGGCAAGTCCACGACCCCGGACAAGACCAAGCTGCGCGACCAGGTCGACGCCACGGCCAGCATCCGCATCATGGACCCGAACGTCGTCTCGCCGACGTTCCAGCAGCTCCAGCAGATCAAGGCCTACTACGGATTCCCGACCAACCTCGACGTCGACCGGTACACCAAGGACGGCAAGGAGCAGGACACCGTCATCGGTCTGCGCGAACTGAACCTGGACGGCATCCCGAAGAACAACTGGATCAACGACCACTTCCGCTACACGCACGGCTTCGGCGTGGTGGCCGCCAAGGGCACCGAGGCGGACTCCGAGGGCCGGCCGGTCTTCACGGAGAAGAACCTGCCGTCCCAGGGCGACCTCGGGACGTACGAACAGCGGATCTACTACGGCGAGAAGACCACCACGTACTCGATCGTCGGAGGCCCCCAGAAGGAGGTCGACTACTCCGACAACGACCGTGAGATGACCACCAGCTACCAGGGCAAGAGCGGGGTCAACCTCGACAACCCGGTCAACCGGGCCGCGTACGCGGTGGCGTTCAACGAGCCGCAGATCCTCTACTCGGGCGCGATCGGCAAGGGCTCACGGATCCTGTACAACCGCACGCCCAAGGAGCGCGTGGAGGCGGTCGCCCCCTGGCTGACCATCGACGGCGACGCGTACCCGGCGGTCGTGAACGGCCGCATCCAGTGGATCGTCGACGCGTACACGACGTCGAACGGCTACCCGTACTCCTCCCGTACGACCCTCGGTGACACGACGGCCGACTCGCTGACCGCGACGAACAACTCGCGCGCGGTGGTGGCCCAGCAGAACCAGGTCAACTACATCCGCAACTCGGTGAAGGCGACCGTCGACGCGTACACCGGCGAGGTCAAGCTGTACCAGTGGGACACCCAGGACCCGGTGCTGAAGACCTGGATGAAGGCCTTCCCCGACACGGTGGAGCCACGCAGCGCGATCTCCGCGGAGCTGATGGACCACCTGCGCTATCCGCAGGACCTGTTCAAGGTGCAGCGCGAGCTGCTCACCCGCTACCACGTGACGGACGCGCAGACCTTCCTCACCGGCAGCGAGGTGTGGGAGGTCCCGGACGATCCGACGAACAACTCGGGCAGCGCGGTGCCGCCGTACTACCTGAGCATGAAGATGCCGGGCCAGAGCGAGCAGGCGTTCTCGCTGACGACGACGTTCACACCCAACGGGCGGGACAACCTCAGCGCCTTCATGGCCGTCGACTCCGACCCGCGCACCAGCGACTACGGCAGGATCAGAGTCCTGAAGCTGCCGACGAACACGACCGTCGACGGCCCCAAACAGGTGCAGAGCCAGTTCAACTCGGAATCGGACATCGCGGAGACCATCAGCCTGCTCAGCCGCGGGCACTCGAAGGTCGAGTACGGCAATCTGCTGACCGTGCCGCTGGACGGGGGCCTGCTGTACGCGGAGCCCGTCTACGTCCGCGGTGGCTCGCTCAAGTACCCGTTGCTGAGGAAGGTCCTGGTCACCTACGGGGGCAGGACCGCCTTCAAGGACACCCTGGACGAGGCCCTCAACGAGGTGTTCGGGGTGAAGAGTTCGACCAGACCGCCGGAGACCACCCCCCCGCCCAACACCAGCAATCCGACGGTCAAGCAGGCGTTGGAAGACGCCCAGAAGGCGTTCGACGCCGGGCAGGAAGCGCTGAAGAACGGGCCGGACTGGGACGCGTACGCCAAGGCGCAGAAGGACCTCCAGGACGCGCTGAAGCAGGCCGAGAAGGCCCAGTCCACGACGGGCGGCACCGGCGGCAAGAACGGCGACAAGAAGCAGAGTTGATCAAGACCGCCTCGCGCCGTGGTACGGTTGACACACAACGGCGCGGGGTGGAGCAGCTCGGTAGCTCGCTGGGCTCATAACCCAGAGGTCGCAGGTTCAAATCCTGTCCCCGCTACTGAAGTCGAAGGCCCGGATCCAATACGGATCCGGGCCTTCGTGGTGTGCGAACTCATGTACTGAGGGGAGGGACGGCCGCGCCGCCGTGGGGAGTTGGGCGGTATGTGTTTGACTTGTCTCTCTGTGGGCATG
The DNA here is from genome assembly GCF_000716535.1 of Streptomyces flaveolus. Taxonomy (GTDB): domain Bacteria; phylum Actinomycetota; class Actinomycetes; order Streptomycetales; family Streptomycetaceae; genus Streptomyces; species Streptomyces flaveolus_A. The sequence goes on from NZ_JNWV01000037.1 coordinate 203,533, forward strand.
TCGACAAAACGCTCAAGTGACCTCACGGGCTGCGGTATACCGGGTGTACCCAGGTTGCAGGTGGTGCGACGATGGACGTTATGGGGGACAAGGCAACTCTGTTCGAGTCAGGGCGATTTGTGCAGCCTTCCGACATGGAGCCGGCCCGCGACGAGATGGTGGACATGGGGGACGCCGCCGAGGAGACACGCCTCGCGCTCGCCGCGCAGAGCGGTGACGCCGAGGCGGCCAGCGTCCTCGGAGCCATGCTGCTGCGCCGCGGCGACCTCGACGGAGCCGAACCCCACCTGCGCGCGGCCACCGCGGCCGGTGACCGGGCCGCCGCCAACAACCTGGGCGTCCTGCTGCACCAGCGCGGCTACCCCGAGGAGGCGGCCGGCTGGTGGCGGATCGCCGCCGTCGCCGGTTCCGCCGCCGCCGCGCACGCGCTGGGCCGCCACCACCGCGAGCGCGGGGACGAACCCGCCGCCGAGTACTGGCTGCGGCAGTCCGCCGAGCAGGGCCATGCCCTCGGCGCCTACGCGCTCGCCGACCTGCTGGAGCACCGCGGGGACGTCGGCGCGGAGCACTGGATGCGTGCCGCCGCCGAGCGCGGGCACCGGGAGGCCGCCTACCGGCTGGCGCGCGCGCTCGACCGCACGGCCGGACCCGGGGACGAGACCGGGGGTGACAACGCTGTCGCGGAGGCCGAGCAGTGGTACCGGCAGGCCGCCGCACGCGGGCACCGGCGGGCCGCGCTGCAGCTCGGGGCGATCCTGGAGAAGCGCGGCGAGCTGAAGGAGGCCGGGCGCTGGTACCTGACCTCCGCCAAGGACGGCGAGCCGCGGGCCGCCTGCGCACTGGGCTTCCTGCTGCGCGACGCCGGCGACACCGAGAGCGCGGCCGTGTGGTGGCTGCGCGCCGCCCAGGACGGCGACGGCAACGCGGCCAACGCGCTGGGCGCGCTGCACGCCGAGCGCGGCGAGACCCAGACCGCCGAGCGGTGGTACCGGGCCGCGCTGGACGCGGGCGACGACAACGGCGCCTACAACCTCGGGCTGCTCTGCGCCGAGCAGGGCCGGACCGCGCAGGCCGAGCAGTGGTACCGCCGGGCCGCGTACGCCGGACACCGGGAGGCCGCGAACGCGCTGGCCATCCTGCTGCTCCAGAACGGCGACCCGACCGGGGCCGAGCCGTGGTTCTCCAAGGCCGCCGAGGCCGGAAGCGTGGACGCCGCGTTCAACCTCGGCATCCTCTACGCCGGGCGCGGCGAGGACGCGATGGCGCTGCGCTGGTACGAGCGGGCGGCGGCCGCCGGGCACGCCGAGGCCGCGCTCCAGGTCGGGATCGCCCGGCTGCGCCAGGGCGACGAGCAGGAGGCCGAACGGCATCTGCGCTGTGCGGCGGGCAGCGGCAGCGCGGAGGGCGCATACCGGCTGGCCGCCCTGCTCGACGCGCGCCGGCCGCCGGAGCCCGCGCACGAGCTGGGGGAGACCGTGCAGGAGAAGACCGAGTGCGAGGAGTGGTACGAGCGTGCCGCCTCGCAGGGGCACCGGCGGGCGCAGGTGCGGGTCGGCATGCTCGCGGCGGCGCGGGGAGACGTCGTGGAGGCGGCGCGGTGGTACCGGGCGGCCGCCGAGGCCGGCTCGCGCAACGGCGCCTTCAACCTGGGGCTGCTGCTCGCCCGCGAGGGGAGCGAGCCCGAGGCGGCGGTGTGGTGGACCCGGGCCGCCGACGCCGGGCACGGGCGGGCGGCGCTGCGGCTGGCCCTCGTCTACGCGCGTCGCGGCGAGCTGGCGGAGGGGCAGCGGTGGGCCGACAGAGCGGTCGCGCTGGGGCCGGCGGAGGTGTCCGAGCGGGCGGGACGACTGCGGGACGCGCTGCGGGAGGAGCTCTCGGCGTGACGCTGGACACCCCGGCCTCAACTGATTTGCTTCTCGATGCTTCCCTCACGTAGTGTCGTGTTCACCGACGCGGGGTGGAGCAGCTCGGTAGCTCGCTGGGCTCATAACCCAGAGGTCGCAGGTTCAAATCCTGTCCCCGCTACTGAAGGCCGAGGGCCGGAATCCAGAGATGGGTTCCGGCCCTCGGTGCTTTCGTGCGCGAAGGGCCTCCGTGCGCGCAGACGCTCGTACGTACGCGAAGAGCCCCGGCGGATGCCGGGGCTCCAGGGAAGCGGGTGTGCTACGCGCCCGCGCAGTTCGGGCACAGCCCCCGGTACGTCACCTCGACGTCCGACACCGTGAAGCCGAAGCGCTCGGTGTCGGGGAGGTCGGCGAGGGGGTTGCCGGTCGGGTGCACGTCACGGATCGCGCCGCACCGGGCGCAGACCAGGTGATGGTGTGGCTGGTGCGCGTTCGGGTCGTACCGCTTGGCGCGCTTGTCCGTGGTGACTTCCAGCACCTCGCCGAGCGTGACCAGCTCGCCCAGCGTGTTGTAGACGGTGGCCCGGGAGATCTCGGGCAGCTTCGCGACAGCCCGTGCGTGGACCTCGTCGGCCGTCAGATGGACGTGCTCGCCGTTCAGGACCTCGGCCACCACGCGCCGCTGCGCGGTCATCCGCCATCCGCGTCCACGCAGCCGTTCCAGAAGGTCGCTCATGGCTACCAGCCTAACAGGAAGGGTCCCCAGATCGGGAACAGGTGTGACTTTGGATCGTCGTTTGACTTAGACAATGTCCATTGTAGGATCGGAACCGGCTTTGGCCACAGGACAGGACTAGTCAGTGATGACGCAGGAGGCGCACGTGACGCAGGGACCGCTCACCACGGAGGCCGGTGCCCCGGTCGCCGACAACCAGAACAGCGAGACGGCGGGCGTCGGCGGGCCGGTCCTCGTCCAGGACCAGCTCCTGCTGGAGAAGCTGGCGCACTTCAACCGCGAGCGCATCCCGGAGCGTGTGGTGCACGCCCGTGGCGCCGGCGCGTACGGCACCTTCACGGTGACCGCCGATGTCACGCCGTACACGCGCGCCGCGTTCCTCTCCGAGGCCGGCAAGCAGACCGAGGTCTTCCTGCGCTTCTCGACCGTGGCCGGCAACCTCGGCGCGGCGGACGCCGTCCGCGACCCGCGCGGCTTCGCGCTGAAGTTCTACACCGAGGAGGGCAACTACGACCTCGTCGGCAACAACACCCCGGTCTTCTTCATCCGGGACGCGATCAAGTTCCCGGACTTCATCCACACCCAGAAGCGCGACCCGTACACGGGCAGCACCGAGGCCGACAACGTGTGGGACTTCTGGTCGCTGTCGCCCGAGTCGACCCACCAGGTGACCTGGCTCTTCGGTGACCGCGGCATCCCGGCGTCGTACCGCCACATGGACGGCTTCGGCTCGCACACCTACCAGTGGAACAACGCGGCCGGCGAGGTCTTCTGGGTCAAGTACCACTTCAAGACCGACCAGGGGATCAAGAACCTCACCGCCGAGGAGGCCGAGGTCCTCGCGGGCAAGGACCCCGACTCGCACCAGCGCGACCTGCGAGAGGCGATCGAGCGCGGCGAGTTCCCGAGCTGGACCGTGGGCGTGCAGATCATGCCGGCGGCGGACGCGGCGACGTACCGCTTCAACCCGTTCGACCTGACCAAGGTCTGGCCGCACGCGGACTACCCGGTCATCGAGATCGGCAAGCTGGAGCTGAACCGCAACCCGCAGAACATCTTCGCCGAGGTCGAGCAGTCGATCTTCTCCCCGGCGCACTTCGTGCCCGGCATCGGCCCGTCGCCCGACAAGATGCTCCAGGGCCGGCTCTTCGCCTACGGCGACGCCCACCGCTACCGCGTCGGCATCAACGCCGACCACCTGCCGGTGAACCGCCCGCACGCCACCGAGGCGCGGACCAACTCCCGTGACGGCTTCCTCTACGACGGCCGGCACGGCGGTGCCAAGAACTACGAGCCGAACAGCTTCGGCGGTCCGCAGCAGACCGGCCGTCCGCTCTGGCAGCCGTTCGACGGCTTCACGGCCGGCACCGGCAACCACCCGACGCCCCTGCACGCCGAGGACGACGACTTCGTGCAGGCGGGCAACCTCTACCGGCTGATGTCGGAGGCGGAGAAGGAGCGACTGATCGCCAACCTGGCGGGCGCCATCTCCCAGGTGTCCCGCGAGGACATCGCCGAGCGCGCGATCGGCAACTTCGCGAGCGCCGACGCCGACTTCGGCAAGCGGCTGGAAGCGGCGGTGCGGGAGCTGCGCGGCTGAGCCGAGCGCCCTCGCGGCTGGGCGGGCCGGACCCCACGGTGCTCGGGGTCCGGCCCGCTTCGCATGTCACAGCGCGGGCGTGGGCTCGCGGGCCGGCAGCCAGCGGCGGACGATGTCGCGGACCGAGACGATCCCGGCCACGTCGCCGCGGTCGAGGACGACGAGGTGGCGGAAGCCGCCGTGCGCCATGGCGCGGGCCGCCTCCTCGAGGGTCCAGGTGGGGGTGGCGAAGACGACGTCGGTGGTGGTGTGGGCGTGGGCGCGCTCGGCGTCCGGGTTCTGCCCGAGGCCGACGGAGTTGAGGATGTCGCGTTCGGTCAGGATGCCGATGCCGCCGGCATCCGGGTCGAGGACCACGGCGGCGCCGACGCGGCGGGCGGACATCAGGGCGGCTGCCTGGCGGAGGGTGTGGGCGGGGCCGAGGGTGAGTATCACCGTGCTCATGGCGTCACGGACGAGCATGGACGGACCACCTCCTAGGAACCCCTGGGAACAGTTCAGGGATTCACAAATTCACAAGTGGGGGTGGGTTCAGAGTGCCAGGTAAAGGGAGGGTCAACAAGGGGGCGCGCGGCGCCAGTTGAGGGCGTAGCGGGGGTACTCCCGTTCCTCTCCCGGTTCCTCACGGGCGCGGGTTGAGATACTCCAGCAGCTCGTCGTGGAGGAGGCCGTTGGACGCCCCGGCGTTGCCGCTGTGCGGGCCCGGGCGACCGTCGAGGCCGGTGAAGGTGCCGCCCGCCTCCGTCACGATGACCGCGTTGGCGGCCATGTCCCACAGGGACAGCTCCGGCTCGGCGCAGATGTCCACGGAGCCCTCGGCGACCATCATGTACGGCCAGAAGTCGCCGTAGGCGCGCGTGCGCCACACCTGGCGGGACAGGTCCAGGAAGCCGTCCAGGCGGTTCTGCTCCTCCCAGCCCGACAGCGACGAGTACGCGAACGAGGCGTCCGCGAGCTTGCCGACGCGCGAGACGTGGATACGGGTCGCCGAGGTGAGGTTGCGGCCCGTGAAGGCGCCGTGGCCCTTCGCGGCCCACCAGCGGCGGCCGAGAGCGGGCGCGGAGACGACGCCGACGACGGGCTCGTACCCGCCCTGCCCCGCCTCCATCAGGGAGATCAGGGTGGCCCAGACCGGGACGCCCCGGACGTAGTTCTTCGTGCCGTCGATCGGGTCGATCACCCAGCGGCGGGGACCCGTGCCCTCGATGCCGTACTCCTCGCCGAGGACGGCGTCCCGCGGGCGGGCGCGCTGGAGCTGGCCGCGGATGAGTTCTTCCGCCGCCTTGTCCGCTTCGCTCACCGGGGTCATGTCCGGCTTCGTCTCCACCTTGAGGTCGAGGGCCTTGAAGCGGGCCGTGGTGGCGGCGTCGGCCGCGTCCGCGAGGACGTGGGCGAGGCGGAGGTCGTCGAGGTAGTCGGGCATGTGAGGAACGGTATCGCTTCCCGGCGCCGGCAGGCTGCCTCCGCGCGGCCGGCGCAAACCCTTGACAGTGCATACAAGCGCGTCAAATCTGGGCGCAGAGTCGCTGTGGCCCAGGGAGGCGAGGATGCCTGCTGCCCGGGAATCGCTGTTGGACGCCGCGTACACGGCGCTCGCGCGCCGGCCGTGGTCCGCTGTGCGGATGGTCGACGTCGCCGCGTCGGCCGGGGTGTCCCGGCAGACCCTGTACAACGAGTTCGGCAGCAAGGACGGCCTGGCCCGGGCGCTGGTGCGGCGGGAGGCCGACGGATACCTCGCCGGCGTCGAGCGGGCCCTCGCCGGTTCCGCCGAGGCGCGGGACCGGCTCACCGCCACCGCCGAGTGGACGGCCACCGCGGCCCGGGACAACGCGCTGGTCCGCGCCATGCTCACCGGTTGCTGGACCGAGCGGCTGCCGAGCCCGCCGCTCACCGCCGTACCCTCCGCCACCGCGATACCGGCACAGCGCCGGGCGGACGGGCCGCTGCCCGCGCCCCGCGACTTCGTGCGGATCGTCCGGGACCGCGCGGCGACCGCGCTGGCCGGTCCCGGCGCCGACCCGGCCGACACCGCCGACCTGCTCCGCTCCTGTGAGCTGGTCGTACGCCTCGCGCTGTCCTGCGTGGCGGCGCCGCCGGGGGAGGGCGGGATGGCGGAGCTGGTCCGGGCGGTGCTGCCACGGCACCTGGTGTGAGGGCGGCCTCAGACACCGTCCTCGTAGGGCCCGCCCCGGAAGTACAGGGCCCCGTAGTGGCGGGGCCGGTCCCCGCGTGCGTGCGCGGCGTCGGAGCGGTCGGCGGGTGCGGAGCGCCGGGCGAGGTCCCGCAGCCGGTCCAGGCCGGCCAGCACCTCGGCACGGTGGCCGGACTCCTTCATCCACCGGGGCAGCCGCGCGAACATCGCCATGGTCGGACGCGCGGGGCCCCGCTCGCGCAACCCGGCACCGACGTAGGCGGCCAGCGCTTCGAGATGCTCCTCGTTGAAGGCCCACAGCACGCGGCCGAGGCACCGGGTCTGGAGCCACAGGGGGCGCCGGAAGAAGGGGTCCTCGGTGCCGCCCGGCTGGGCCCCGACCAGTCCCCGGCCGCGCAGGTCCGCCGTCCAGCGGGCGATCGCGCCGCAGCCCGCGCAGGTCAGCCGGCGAGGCAGGACCAGCAGCTCGCTGAAGTACGGCGGCGCAGGCAGGTCCGGCCGGGGGATGACCAGCGCGCGGCCACCGCAGCCCGGGCAGACCACCAGCACCCGGCCGGTGTACTGGACCAGCCAGCGGCCCGAGTCGTGGTGCCGGGACGGATCCGTGCCCTCCATGCCCCGCCCCCTAGTGCGCCGATCCCTAGTGCGCCGACCCCGACAACTGCAGCCCGATCACCCCGATGATGACCAGGCTGATCGACACGATCTTCAGGGTGGAGACCAGGTCGCCGAGGAAGACCATGCCGTAGATGGCGGTGCCCGCCGCGCCGATGCCGGTCCACACGGCATAGGCGGGGCCGACGTCCAGCTTCTTCAGGGACAGGGTGAGCAGGCCGAAGCTGCCCAGGGCGAACGACGCGAAGGCGATCGTCGGCCACAGGCGCGTGAACCCGTGCGAGAGCTTCAGGCACACGGCGAAGCCGGTCTCCAGTATCCCGGCCACTATGACCAGCAGCCACGCCATGTGTGGTCCTCCCGTTGATCCGGATCTCCGGCTCGGTGCGATTATGCACTTACCGGCCTCGCACCCCGGCAAACAACGCGAGGCTCAGTCGCCCTCCTTGCGCTCCCTGGTGGCCAGCAGCCGACGCAGCGAGTACAGCCGTGCCGGGTCCGCGTGTCCCTCCTCCACCCACGCGTCCAGCGCGCAGTCCGGCTCGTCGTGGCTGCACGCGCGCGGGCAGCCCGCCGTGCCGGGTTCGAGGTCGGGGAAGGCGTGGATGACCCGGGACGGGTCGATGTGCGCGAGCCCGAAGGAGCGGACCCCCGGCGTGTCGACGACCCAGCCTCCCCCACTCTCGGCTCCGCTCGAGCGGGAGGTGCCCCCACCACCGGTGAGCGGCAGGGCGAGGGCGGAGGTGGTGGTGTGCCGGCCCCGGCCGGTCACCGCGTTGACGTGTCCCGTCATACGCCGGCGCTCCTTGGGCACCAGCGCGTTGACCAGGGTCGTCTTGCCGACGCCCGAGTGGCCCACGAACGCGGTGATCTTGCCGTCCAGGTGCTCGCGGACCCGGTCCGCCGCGTCCCCGGTCTCCAGTTCCTCGCGGCTGGTGACGACGTACGGGATGTCGAGGGCGCCGTACAGCTCCAGCAGCTTGTCCGGCGGGGCCAGGTCCGACTTGGTCATCACCAGCAGCGGCTCCAGACCGCCGTCGAAGGCCGCGACCAGGCAGCGGTCGATCAGCCGGGGGCGGGGTTCGGGATCGGCCAGGGCCGTCACGATCGCGAGCTGGTCGGCGTTGGCGACGACCACCCGCTCGAACGGATCGTCGTCGTCGGCCGTGCGGCGCAGCACCGACGTCCGCTCCTCGATGCGGACGATCCGCGCGAGCGTGTCCTTCTTGCCGGACAGGTCCCCGACCAGGGCCACCCGGTCGCCCACCACGGCCGCCTTGCGGCCCAGCTCACGCGCCTTCATCGCCATCACGACCCGGTCGTCGACCAGGCAGGTCAGCCGCCCCCGGTCGACGGTGAGGACCATGCCCTCTGCCGCGTCCTCGTGCTTGGGTCGGATGTTCGTCCGCGGCCGGTTGCCCTTGCGGTTGGGACGGCTGCGGATGTCGTCCTCGTCGGTGTGCTTGCCGTAGCGGCGCATGGCGTACGTCCCTACTGCCCGAGCATCCCGGTCCACAGCTCGGGGAAGTCCGGCAGGGTCTTCGCCGTCGTCGCCACGTTCTCGATCAGCACGCCCGGCACGGCCAGGCCGATGATCGCACCGGCGGTCGCCATGCGGTGGTCCTCGTAGGTGTGGAAGGTCCCGCCGTGCAGCGCGCGCGGGCGGATGTGCAGGCCGTCGGCCGTCTCCGTGACGTCACCGCCCAGCTCGTTGATCTCCTTGGTGAGCGCGGCCAGCCGGTCCGTCTCGTGCAGCCGCAGATGGGCCACGCCCCGCAGGGTGGACGGCGAGTCGGCGAGCGCGGCCACCGCCGCGATGCCCGGGGTCAGCTCGCCCACGTCGCCGAGGTCCACGTCGATGCCGTGGATGGTCCCCGAACCGGTGAACTGGAGGCCGTACTCGGTCAGTTCGCAGGAACCGCCCATCTCGGTGAAGATCTCCCGCAGCCGGTCACCCGGCTGGGTGGTACGGGCCGGCCAGTCCGGGATCACCACCTTGCCACCGGTGACCAGGGCCGCCGCCAGGAACGGCTGCGCGTTGGACAGATCCGGCTCGATCGTCAGGTCCCGGCCGAGCAGCGCGCCCGGCGTCACCCGCCACACGTTCGGCTCGCCGCCCGACTCCGGGGTGTCCACCTGGGCGCCGACCGCGCGCAGCATGTCCACCGTCATCCGGATGTGCGGCATCGAGGGCAGGCTGGCGCCGGTGTGGCGGACCTCCACCCCCTGGTTGAAACGGGGGCCCGACAGCAGCAGCGCCGACACGAACTGCGAGGACGAGGAGGCGTCGATCGACACCGGGCCGCCGTCCAGGGCGCCCCCGCCGTGCACGGTCAGCGGCAGCGTGCCCCGGCCGTCGTCGTCGATCCGGGCGCCGAGCACCCGCAGCGCGTCGATCACGCCGTTCAGGGGACGCTCGTACGACCGCGGGTCCCCGTCGAACCGGACCGGGCCGTCGGCCAGCGCGGCCACCGGCGGCAGGAACCGCATCACCGTGCCCGCGTTGCCGACGTCGACCGTGGCCGGGCCGGACAGGCCCGTGGGCAGCACCCGCCAGGCCTCGCCGGTACCGTCCGGGCCCACTCCCTCCTCGATCTCCACGCCCATGGCCCGCAGGGCACCGGCCATCAGCAGGGTGTCCCGGGACCGCAGCGGGCGGCGCAGCCAGCCCGGCTCGGAGGCCAGGGCCGCGAGAACCAGGGCGCGGTTGGTGACCGACTTGGACCCCGGCACGTGGACCGTCGCGTCGACGGCTCCGCTCGCGTGCGGGGCGGGCCAGAGGGCGGTGGAGGAGGTGTTCGGGGCCATGGGGCCACTTTATAAGGAGGGTGCGGTCTCAACCTTCCAGCAGCCAGCGGCCCCCGCCGATCAGCGAGCACAGCGACACCGCGTGGAACAGGAACAGCCACAGGCCCGCCGGTACGTGCGTCAGCCGCGAGAGCTGGTCCGCGTCCGAGTCCCCGGCCCCGCCCCGGGACCGCTTGGCCTGCAGCTCGAACGGCGGCCGTACCCCGCCGAACAGCAGGAACCACACCACCGCGTACGCGAACGCCGCCTGCACCTGCGACCCCGCCAGCCAGGACACCAGCAGGAACGCCCCGCCGGCGAGGAGCACGGTCAGCACGCCGTACGCGTTGCGGATCATCACCAGCATCGCCACCAGCAGGGCGGTGGCCACCCACAGCAGGAGGGTGATGCGCCCGGCGGCCAGCAGGGCGGCCCCGCCGAGGCCCAGCAGCGAGGGGGCCGTGTAGCCCGCGGCGGCCGTCAGGATCATGCCCAGCCCGTGCGGCTTGCCCCGGCTCACGGTGAGCCCGCTGGTGTCGGAGTGCAGCCGGATCCCGGTGAGCTGCCGGCCGGTGAGCAGGGCGATCAGGCCGTGTCCACCCTCGTGCGCGATGGTGATCGCGTTGCGGGATATCCGCCACACCGGGTGCGGGACGACCACGGCGAGCGCGGCGGCCAGCGTGGCCAGCACCACCCACAGGTCGGGATCGGGCTGGGTTCCGGCGAGCCGGTCCCAGAGGCCGGGCAGCGCGGTGGCGGCGAGGCTGTCCATATCTGCTGGTGGCTCCCTTTCGCTGGACGGAATCTGGCAGTGTGGCACGTATGTGCGGACGGTATGCATCGAGTCGTAGGCCCGAGGATCTCGCGGGGATCTTCGAGGTCGAGAAGTGGGAGCCCGAGGAGACCTTGGAGCCCGACTACAACGTGGCGCCGACCAAGGAGGTCCACGCCGTCCTGGACCGCCCTCTGAAAGACGCGGACTCCCCGCGTCCGGTTCGCCAGCTGCGCACGCTGAAGTGGGGCCTGGTCCCGTCCTGGGCGAAGACCCCGGAGGGCGGCGCCCGGATGATCAACGCCCGCGCCGAGACCGTGCACGAGAAGCCCGCCTACCGGCGCGCCTTCGCCGCCCGCCGCTGCATCCTGCCGGCCGACGGCTACTACGAGTGGGTCACCGGCGAGCAGGAGCGCGACCTGGAGGTGGAGGGCAGGAAGAAGCGGCCGCGCAAGCAGCCGTACTTCGTGCTGCCCGCCGACGGCTCGGTGTTCGCGATGGCCGGGCTGTACGAGTTCTGGCGCGACCGGACCCTGCCCGACGACCACCCACGGGCCTGGTGGGTCACCTGCTCGGTGATCACCACCGAGGCGGAGAAGACCCCGCTGGCCGTGGCCCCGGCCGAGGGCCCGCGCTCCCTCGCCGAGATCCACCCCCGGATGCCGCTGATGCTCACCCCGGACCGCTGGGACGCCTGGCTCGACCCCTCCCGCACCGACCCCGACGACCTGCGCGACCTGCTCGCCCCGCCTCCGGCCGGCCTGATGCGGGCCTACCCGGTGTCCACCGCCGTCAGCAACGTCCGCAACAACAGCCCGGAGCTGCTGAAGGAGCTGGAGGGACCGGAAGAGGGCACACTCTTCTGACGTGACGCACGTGACAGAGGTGACCACGCAGACGGTCGGAACGGACGCCGGGGACGCCCGGATCACCTGGCACCCGGCGAAGAGGGCCCGGCTGGTGCTGGCCGTGAGCCACGGCGCCGGCGGCGGCATCGAGGCACGCGACCTCCGGGCGCTCGCGGCCGCGCTGCCCGCCGACGGCGTGACCGTCGCCCTCGTCGAGCAGCCCTGGCGGGTCGCCGGCAAGAAGGTCGCTCCCGCGCCGAAGACCCTGGACACCGGGTGGCGGGGCGTGTGGCCCGCGCTCGCGGAACCCGGCCTGCCGGTGATCTCCGGGGGCCGCAGCGCCGGCGCCCGGGTCGCCTGCCGCACGGCGGCCGGGCTGGGCGCGCACGCCGTGCTCGCGCTGAGCTTCCCGTTGCACCCGCCGGGCAAGCCGGAGAAGTCCCGGGCGGACGAGCTGCTCGGGGCCGGGGTGCCCACGCTGGTCGTCCAGGGCGGCAACGACCCCTTCGGGAAGCCGGCGGAGTTCCCGGAGGGTGACTTCCGGCTCATCGAGGTGCCGCACGGCGATCACGGGTTCGCCGTCCCCAAGCGCGCGGAGATCACCCAGGAGCGGGCGATGGAGATCATCACCGGCGCGGTACGGGAGTGGATCGCGTCACTCGGGTGACCCGGGAATGTTGGGCGGGGGACCGCTGTTGAGCCGGACGGAAGTGCCGACGGCTTCGGCACCGACGTCGCAGGAGAGGAAGTCCGCCGCATGGGTTCGACCATCTGCCCGGCCCGCAGCAGCCGCACTGACCTGGACTGGTCCGTGCTGCACGCGGCCAAGACCGCTCCTATTCGAGCGGCGGCAGGGACGGGTCGTGTTCTATCCTCCGAAACGAGTGGGATCGGTTTCGGTCCCGCCCGGGATCTTGAGGAGGTGGGTCCGGTCACCGGTACCGACGCAGGGACCGACAACGGCCAGGCGGAGCGGCCCGAGGGCCAGGGCGTCAGCGCGGACGCGTCCGACGAGTCGACCACGGCTCGCAGCGCGCGCTTCGAGCGGGACGCGCTCGAATTCCTCGACCAGATGTACTCGGCCGCGCTGCGCATGACGCGCAACCCGGCCGACGCCGAGGACCTGGTGCAGGAGACGTACGCCAAGGCGTACGCGTCCTTCCACCAGTTCCGCGAGGGCACCAACCTCAAGGCGTGGCTGTACCGCATCCTCACGAACACCTTCATCAACTCCTACCGCAAGAAGCAGCGCGAGCCCCAGCGCTCCGCCGCGGAGGAGATCGAGGACTGGCAGCTCGCCCGTGCCGAGTCGCACATGTCGACGGGTCTGCGCTCCGCCGAGTCGCAGGCGCTCGACCACCTGCCCGACTCGGACGTGAAGGAAGCGCTCCAGGCCATCCCCGAGGAGTTCCGCATCGCCGTCTATCTCGCGGACGTCGAGGGGTTTGCCTACAAGGAGATCGCGGACATCATGGGGACACCCATCGGTACGGTGATGTCCCGGCTGCACCGGGGCCGCCGTCAGCTGCGCGGCATGCTGGAGGACTACGCCCGTGAGCGCGGGCTGGTCCCGGCCGGCGCCGGAGAGTCGAACGAAGCGAAAGGCTCGGGCTCATGAGCTGCGGAGAGCCGCACGAGACGGACTGCAGTGAGGTCCTCGACCACCTGTACGAGTTCCTCGACAGCGAGATGCCGGACGTCGACCGCGACAAGTTCCAGCACCACTTCGAGGAATGCTCGCCGTGCCTGGAGAAGTACGGCCTGGAGCAGGCCGTGAAGAAGCTGGTGAAGCGGTGCTGCGGGCATGACGACGTGCCCGCCGACCTGCGGGCCAAGGTCATGGGACGGATCGACCTGATCCGCTCCGGGCAGACCGTGCCGGAGCACGATGTGACCAAGGCCCCGGCGGCACCGCAGGAGTCCTGACACGCCGGGGCATATCACCCGAACGTGCTAATCCTCAGGTCATAAGCCCCGCACCCCCCGATGCCCGTCCTAGGCTCCGAGCCCGGAGGAGGCACGGTCGGGGAGGGGCGAGATGGACGCGGTACCGGCAAGGGCACGCGGCTATGTCGTCGCCGTCGCCCTGTCGGCCGTCTTCTGCCTGCTTCCCCTGCCGCGGACGCACACCCCCTGGTGGGAGCTGGCCCTGCTCGCCGCGCTGTACGCGGCCTGCGAGCACGCCGTACGCCGCCGCTTCGGCGGCACCTTCTACCCGGTGCTGCTCGCCGGCGCGTTCCTGCTGCCCCCGGCCGCCGCCGCGCTCGTCCCGGTGCCCGCCGCGCTGCTCACCCCGGTCGAGCACGGGCCCGCCCTGCTCCGGCGCGTGTGGCGGGCCGCGCAGCCCGCGCTCGCCGTGTGGGCCGCCGCCCGGACGCACCGCGCCCTCGGCGGCGAGGACGCCGTCGTCGGCTCCGACTTCCCCACCGCCCTGCTGCCGGCGGGCGCGGCCGTCCTCGCGTTCTGCCTGGTGCTCACCGCGCTCGACGGCGGCCTGCGCGCGGCGGCCGGGCTGGTGCCGCTGCGGCGGGCCTGGCGCGGGCTGCTGGCGCGCTCGCTGGCCCCGGTCGCGGTGCACGGACTCGCCGGCCTGATGATGGCCGTGCTCTGGCGCAGTCCCTACGGCCCGGTCGCCGCGCTCCTCGTGCTGCTGCCGATGGGCGTCTCCTGGTGGGTCTTCGCCCAGTACCACCGCGAACGCGCCGCCCACCAGGCCACCATCCGCGCCCTCGTCCAGGCCGTCGACATCAAGGACGGCTACACCCGCGGTCACAGCGAACGCGTCGGACACGCCTCCGTGCTGATCGCCCGCGAACTCGGCATGGACGACGACCGCGTCGAGGTGCTGCGCTTCGCTGGCATCCTGCACGACGTCGGCAAGCTGGGCGTGCCCACCCGGCTGCTGCGCAAGGACGGCCCGCTCACCCCGGAGGAGCGGCGGATCATCGAGCTGCACCCCGAGTACGGCCACGAGATGGTCCGCGGGATCTCCTTCCTCGGCGAGGCCCGCGCGGCCATCCTCCACCACCACGAACGGCTCGACGGCAGCGGCTACCCGTACGGCCTGGCGGGCAGCCAGATCCCCGAGTGCGCCCGGATCGTCGCCGTCGCGGATGCCTTCGACGCCATGACCTCCACCCGCTGCTACAGCAGGGCCCGCCCGGTCGAGGCCGCCGTCGCCGAGCTGGAGCGCTGCGCCGGGGCGCACTTCGACCCCCGTATGGTCGGCGCGCTCGTCCGCGCCCTGCGCCGCTCCGGCTGGCACCCGGCGGTCACCGCCGACGAACCGGCGCACGGCACCCCGCCCGCGGAGCGGGCCCCCAGCACCGGGGCGCCCCGATGACCACCCTGCGGCTGATCCACGGCGCCGCCGCCCTCGTCGCGGCCGGCTCCCTCGCCGTCACCCTCTGGACCGGCCTGCACGACCAGGGCGTCGCGCTCGCCTTCGGCGTGCTCATAGCCGTCGGCGAACTGACCCGGTGGAGCGACGAACAGGGACAGCGGCAGGCCGCGCCCCTCGGTGCCGCCGGCGCCCTGTCGTACGCCCTGCTCGGCGCCGACGCCGGGCGGCCCGGCCACCACGGCGCCGCCCAGGTCGTCACCGTCGTCCTCGTCGCCACCGTGCTCGGCGCCGTCCCGCACATCTGGTCCGGCCGCAGCCCCACCGTCGACCACCTGACCCGCCGGATCCTCACCGTCGGCTTCGCCGCCGTCTGCTTCCAACCCCTCTACGGCCAGGGCGTCTTCGCCCATTGGGGCGGTCCCGCCTACGCCCTCCTGCTGCTCACCCTGCTCGCCCTCACCTCCCTGTGCGGGGCGGTCCTGGCCGCCGCGCTCGCCCACTGCCGCACCCACTGGCCGTTCGGCCCCCTGCTGCGCGAGGAACTGCGCGGACTGCTCGGCATCGGCTCCGCGATCTGCTCGACCGGCGCGGTGATGGCGCTCGCGGTCGCCGTCGTCGGTCTGTGGGCGCTGCCCGTGTTCTGCCTGCCCATGCTGCTCGTCCAGCTCTCCCTGCGCCGGTACGCGGCCGTCCGCGCCACCTACCGGCAGACCATCGCCTCCCTCGCCCGCGCCACCGAGATCGCGGGCTGCACCCCCGCCGGGCACGCCCACCGCGTCGCCGCGCTCAGCCTCGCCGTCGGCCGGGACCTCGGCCTGACCGGGCCCGAACTGACCGTCCTGGAGTACGCGGCGCTGATGCACGACATCGGCCAGCTCAGCCTGGTCGACCCGGTCCCGGCCGGCGCCACCGCCGGCCTGCCCGCCGCGGAGCAGCGGCGCATCGCCCTGCTCGGTGGGGCCGTCGTCCGGCAGACCGGCGTGGACGCGGCCGTCGCCGTCGTCGTGGAACGGCAGGCCGACCCCTACCGGGAACAGCCGCTCGCCGCCCGCATCGTCCGGGCCGTGAACGCCTACGAGGAGAAGACCCGGGACGCCGGTCCCGAAGGCCCGCTGCGCGCACTGGAGGAGCTGCGGCTCGGCACCGCCGGGGACTACGCTCCCGAGGTCGTGGAGTCGCTCGCCCGGGTGCTGGCCAGGCCTCCCGGCGTGCGGGAGCGCGTGCCGGTGCGACGAACGGGACTGTCTGACCCCGCGCCCGGCTGGGTAACCCATGGGTAATGAGCGCCTTTCCCGCGGCACGTGGTTGGATGCGAGGGAGAGGGTGTCCGGGGGCACAAGCCAGCCCACAGCGGGAAATGGAACTGGCAGGCGGGAATCGTGAGGATCTTCGGCAAGGGACGGCACCGGCCCTCCGCCTCCTGGCGGCAGGCCACCGACCGCGCGTTCACACTCATCGGCGACGGCCGGTACGAGGACGCGGGCGAGCTGCTGACACGCGCCGCCGACCTGGAGCCCTGGCTGTCGGAGTCCTGGTTCAACCTCGCCCTGCTGCACAAGTTCCGGCACGACTGGGAGCAGGCGCGCGCGGCCGGACTGCGCGCGGTCGCCCTCCTCGACCGGGAGACCGGGGCTCCCGACTGGTGGAACGTCGGCATCGCCGCGACCGCCCTGCAGGACTGGCCGCTGGCCCGCCGCGCCTGGCAGGCGTACGGGCTGAAGGTGCCGGGGGGTGCCGCGGTCTCCGCGGAGCCCGTCGGCATGGAGCTGGGCAGTGCGGCCGTACGGCTCTCCCCGGAGGGGGAGGCCGAGGTGGTCTGGGGCCGCCGGCTGGACCCCGCGCGGATCGAGGTGCTGTCGATCCCGCTGCCCTCCTCCGGGCGGCGCTGGGGCGAGGTCGTGCTGCACGACGGCGTCCCGCACGGCGAGCGCACCACCTCGACCGGGCACTCCTACCCGGTCTTCGACGAGATCGAGCTGTGGGCGCCGTCGCCCGTGCCCACCTGGGTGGTCCTGCTGGAGGCGGCCACCGAGGCCGACCGGGACGCGCTGGAGCAACTGGCCGCGGACGCGGGCTTCGCGGCGGAGGACTGGTCGTCGTCGGTACGGCTGCTGTGCCGGATGTGCAGCGAGTCCCGTATGCCCTCCGACGAGGGCGAGGGGGTGCACCTGGACCCGCACGACCACAGCGAGCCGGGGCATCCCGGGCCGCTCGGACACCGGACGGACGGGCAGCTGTGGGTGCCGGAGCGGGAGTGTGGCGTCGCGGCCCCGGCATCGCTCGTGCGGGGGCTTCTCGACGGGTGGGTCGCCGACAGTCCGGACTCGAGGGACTGGCGCGATCTGGAAGAGGTCTGCTGACCGGGCGCCGTACCCTGTATCAGCAACATCTCTCCCTGTTCTTTGAGGAAGGCGTACGTCGGTCATGGCGCAGCAGGACACCGATCAGCAGCACGCGGGCGTGCTCCCCGTCGACGACGAGGGCTACGTCGTCGACACGGAGGACTGCGAGGAGCGCGAGAGGACCTGGCGCGAGCGCGGCACCTCCCGGCCGATCACGGTCGTCGGCAACCCGGTGCTGCACAAGGAGTGCAAGGACGTCACCGAGTTCGGCGAGGAGCTGCAGCAGCTGGTCGCCGACATGTTCGCCAGCCAGCGCACCGCCGAGGGCGTGGGCCTGGCCGCCAACCAGATCGGCGTCGACCTGAAGGTCTTCGTCTACGACTGCCCGGACGACGAGGGCGTCCGGCACGTCGGCGTGGTGTGCAACCCGAAGCTGGTCGACCTGCCCGCCGAGAAGCGCCGGCTGGACGACAGCAACGAGGGCTGTCTGTCGGTGCCCACGGCGTACGCGTCGCTCGCCCGTCCCGACTACGCCGAGGTGACCGGCCAGGACGAGCGGGGCAACCCGATCAAGGTCCGTGGCACCGGCTACTTCGCACGCTGTTTGCAGCACGAGACCGACCACCTCTACGGCTACCTGTACATCGACCGGTTGTCGAAGCGGGACCGCAAGGACGCGCTGCGGCAGATGGCGGAGAACGAGCCACGCTACCCCGTGGTCGCCAACGACTGATCAGCGCTGCGCAGTTGGGGCGCCCCGGCCGGGATCCTTCCTGGCCGGGGCGCCTTCGTGTTGCCGCGATTAGCTCGTTCGTGCGTCGTACAACCAGTCCCTTCTGTGCTCCTGATGATCTCTAACCAGTCAGACAGGGGGAGATTCGCGGCACCTTGGGGTGGTGAATGGAGCAAATCCGTTCCCACGACGGTCAGTTGTGGTGCTGAATGGAAGTGCGGGATACGCAACGGCGCACGCCCGGCACAACGGGAGGGGTGTGCGCTCCTGGCGGCTGAGAGGGGTTTGTTCGTGCAAGCTTTCCCACACAGCACCACAGCGACGCAGACGGCGGTCGTAGTCCCACCCTCACTGGCACTCCCGGTGATCGAGTCCGCCTTTCCCCGGCAACTGCATCCGTATTGGCCGAGACTCCAGGAGAAGACCCGGCTCTGGCTCCTGGAAAAGCGGCTCATGCCGCCGGTCAAGGTCCGGGAATATGCCGATGGCCTGTGCTACACCGACCTCATGGCGGGCTACTACACCGGCGCCCCCGGCGAGGTCCTGCAGGCCATAGCCGACTACAGCGCCTGGTTCTTCGTCTGGGACGACCGCCACGACCGTGACATCGTGCACGGCCGGGCGGGCGACTGGCGGCGGCTGCGGCACCGGCTGCACGCGGCTCTGGACGCACCCAGGCACCATCTGCACCACCCCGACCCGCTGGTGGCAGGCTTCGCGGACAGCGTGCTGCGGCTGTACGGCTTCCTGTCGCCCACCTGGAACCAGCGGTTCGCCCGGCACTTCCACGCGGTCATCGAGGCCTACGACCGTGAATTCCGCAACCGCACCGAGGGATACATACCCGGCGTCGAGGAATACCTCGCCCTGCGCCGGCTCACCTTCGCGCACTGGATATGGACCGACCTCCTCGAACTCAGTGCCGGATATGAACTCCCCGACGAGGTGCGGAAGAATCCGGCGTACCGCCGGGCGGCCCTTCTCAGTCAGGAATTCGCCGCCTGGTACAACGACCTCTGCTCACTGCCGAAGGAAATAGCGGGCGACGAGGTGCACAATCTCGGAATCAGCCTCATCACCCATGCGGGGCTGACGCTCGAAGAAGCGGTGGACGACGTCCGGCGGCGCGTCGTGGAATGCATCAGCGAATTCCTCGAAGCGGAGCAGGACGCCCTGAGGTTCGCCCGCGAGATCGACGACGGAACGGTCCACGGAAAAGAGTTGAGCACCGCCGTGCAGGCCTGCGTCGGCAATATGCGCAACTGGTTCAGCTCCGTCTACTGGTTCCACCACGAGTCCGGCCGGTACATGGTCGACAGCTGGGACGACCGCTCCACGCCCCCGTACGTCACGAACGAAGCGGCAGGTGAGAAATGACCGTCGAGTCCGTACAGCCCGCGAACACCGGGACCCCCGGGACGTCTGAGAACCCCGAGACCCCCGACCTGCGCGAACCGCCCCTGGCCGGGGGTGCCGTGCCCGTCCTCGGGCACGGTCTGAAACTGGTCCGCGACCCGCTCGCCTTCATGTCCGGGCTGCACGAGCACGGAGACGTCGTGCGTCTGAAGCTCGGCCCCAAGACGGTGTACGCCGTCACCACCCCGGCCCTCACCGGAGCACTGGCCCTCAACCCCGGCTTCAAGATCGACGGCCCGCTGTGGGAGTCCCTCGAAGGCCTGCTCGGCAAGGAGGGCGTGGCCACCGCGAACGGCCCCCGGCACCGCCGGCAGCGGCGCACCATACAGCCCGCGTTCCGGCTCGACGCGATACCCGACTACGGGCCGATCATGGAGGAGGAGGCGCACGCGCTGACCGACCGCTGGAAACCCGGCGGCACCATCGACTGCACCTCCGAGTCCTTCCGGGTCGCCGTCCGCATCGCGGCCCGCTGCCTGCTGCGCGGCGACTACATGGACGAGCGCGCGGAACGGCTCAGCATCGACCTCGCCACCGTCTTCCGTGGTATGTACCGCCGGATGGTGGTCCCGCTCGGTCCGCTCTACCGGCTGCCGTTCCCGGCCAACCGCGAATTCAACCGGGCGCTGGCCGATTTGCATCTGCTGGTGGACGAGATCGTCGCCGAGCGGAGGGCATCTGGTCAAAAGCCGGACGATTTGCTGACGGCATTGCTGGAGGCGAAGGACGACAATGGCGACCCCATCGGGGAACAGGAGATCCACGACCAGGTCGTCGCCATACTCACCCCCGGCAGCGAAACAGTGGCGTCCACGATCATGTGGCTGCTCCAGGTCCTCGCCGAACACCCGGAACACGCCGAGAAGGTACGGACCGAGGTCGAATCCGTGACCGGTGGCCGACCGGTCGGATTCGAGCACGTCCGCTCACTCACGCACACCAACAATGTCGTCGTCGAGGCCATGCGACTGCGGCCCGCCGTATGGATATTGACGCGGCGCGCGGTGACCGACACCGCGCTCGGCGGCTATCGCATTCCGGCGGGGGCGGACATCGTCTACAGCCCGTACGCCATCCAGCGTGACGCCCGCTCCTACGCCCGCCACCTCGACTTCGACCCCGACCGCTGGCTGCCCGAGCGGGCCAAGGAGGTGCCGAAGTACGCGATGAGCCCGTTCAGCGTGGGCAACCGCAAGTGCCCCAGCGACCACTTCTCCATGACCCAGCTGAGCCTGATCACCGCGGCGATCTCCGCGAAGTACCGCTTCGAGCAGGTCAGCGGGTCCGACGACACCACCCGCGTGGGCATCACGCTCCGCCCGCAGAACCTGCTGCTGCGGGCGATGCCCTGGTAGGCCACCTGGTACCGGCGCGCGCTCAGGCGGCCTCCGGGCCGCGGAACGCGCGCCGGTAGGCGTTCGGGGTCGTACCCAGCGCCCGGACGAACTGGTGCCGCAGCGCGGCGGCCGTACCGAACCCGGTGCGCCAGGCGATGGCGTCCATGGTCTCGTCCGTGCCCTCCAGCAACTCCTGTGCCAGCAGCACCCGTTGGCGAAGGATCCACCGGTACGGCGTGGTCCCGGTCTCCTGCTGGAAGCGCCGGGCGAAGGTGCGCGGCGCCATGTGGGCGCGGGCGGCGAGCTGCTCGACGGTCACCTCCTGCTCGAGGTGGGCCTCCATCCAGGCGAGCACCTCCCCGACCGTGTCGCAGGGCGCCTTCGGCAGGGGGCGCTCGATGAACTGCGCCTGCCCGCCGTCCCGGTGCGGCGGCACCACCATCCGGCGGGCGATCTTGTTGGCCACCTCCGGCCCCTGCTCCTTGCGCACGAGGTGCAGACAGGCGTCGATCCCGGCGGCGGTGCCGGCGGAGGTGATCACCGGGTCCTCGTCCACGTACAGCACGTCCGGCTCGACCGTGAGCCGCGGATAGCGCCGGGACAGCTGATCGGCGTGGTGCCAGTGCACCGCGCACCGCCGCCCGTCCAGCAGTCCCGCCGCGGCCAGCACGAACACCCCGGAGCAGACGCTGAGCACCCGGGTGCCCCGGTCCGCGGCCCGCCGCAGCGCCGCCAGCAGCTCCTCCGGATACGCGCGCTCCGCATAGGTCTCACCCGCCGGCACGGCGATCAGGTCGGCCTCCTCCAGCCGCTCCAGGCCGTACGGCGTGGACACGGTGAACCCGCAGTGGGTGCCCAGGACGGGCCCCTCCGCCGACACCACGGCGAAGTCGTACACGGGCAGCCCGTCGTCGCTGCGGTCGATGCCGAACACCTCGCACACGACACCCAGCTCGAAGGGATGCACCCCGTCCAGCAGCACTGCGGCCACGTTCTTCAGCATGCTGCCAGTGTGCCTCGGCAGTGGCAGTAATTCGAGGCTCTACGGCAGTCCTGCCACTCCCGGTAAGGGGTGTACGGCGCGACAGTGGTGTCCATGAACGGAAACCAGATCGAAGGCCTGATCGGAATGCTCGCCACCCTCGGGATCCTGGTCCTCCTGGTCCTCCCGTCCGTGCTCGGCATCGTGCGCGACCGGCGCATCGACCGCCAGCTCGGCGCGGCCGGGCGGCGCGGGACGCCCGGGCCCGCCGAGCCGGCGGAAGAGCCCGAGCCCCGCAGGAGGCGCCACGGCGCGGCCCGCCCCGCCTGACAGCAACCACGTACGACGCCGGAAGGCCCGCCCCGAAGGTCAGAAGTCCTCGTCGAAGTCGACGGTGCCTTCGACCGCGACCTGGTAGGCCGAGGGGCGGCGTTCGAAGAAGTTGGTCAGCTCCTGGACGCCCTGCAGCTCCATGAAGGAGAAGGGGTTCTCCGAGCCGTACACCGGGGCGAAGCCGAGGCGGGTGAGGCGCTGGTCGGCGGCACACTCCAGGTACTGGCGCATGGAGTCGGTGTTCATGCCGGGCAGGCCGTCGCCGCACAGGTCGCGCGCGAACTGCAGCTCGGCCTCCACGGCCTCCCTGAGCATGTCGGTGACCTGCTGACCGAGCTCCTCGTCGAAGAGGTCCGGCTCCTCCTTGCGGACGGTGTCGACCACGTCGAAGGCGAAGCTCATGTGCATGGTCTCGTCGCGGAACACCCAGTTGGTGCCGGTGGCGAGACCGTGCAGCAGGCCCCGGCTGCGGAACCAGTAGACGTAGGCGAAGGCGCCGTAGAAGAAGAGTCCTTCGATGCAGGCGGCGAAGCAGATCAGGTTGAGCAGGAAGCGGCGCCGGTCGGCCCTGGACTCCAGGCGCTCCAGCTTCTCGACCTCGTTGATCCACTTGAAGCAGAACTCGGCCTTCTCGCGGATGGAGGGGATGTTCTCCACGGCGGCGAAGGCGGCGGCGCGGTCGTCCGGGTCGGGCAGGTAGGTGTCCAGCAGCGTCAGATAGAACTGGACGTGCACGGCCTCCTCGAAGAGCTGGCGTGACAGGTACAGGCGCGCTTCGGGGGAGTTGATGTGCTTGTACAGCGTCAGCACGAGGTTGTTCGCGACGATCGAGTCGCCCGTCGCGAAGAACGCCACCAGGCGGCCGATGAGGTGCTGTTCTTCCGGTGTCAGCTTCGCGAGGTCGGCGACGTCGGAGTGGAGGTCGACCTCTTCGACGGTCCAGGTGTTCTTGATGGCGTCCCGGTAGCGCTCGTAGAAGTCGGGGTAGCGCATGGGGCGCAGGGTCAACTCGAAGCCCGGGTCGAGGAGGTTCTGGTTTCGGGTGGTCATTACTGGCAGGCCTCGCAGGACTCGGGGTTTTCCAGGGAGCAGGCGATCGCGTCGGGATCGGTGACCTGCTGGACGGGGACGGTGGCCTGCGCCTGGGCGGCGCGGGCGATGCGCGTCGCGGGGCGCGAGCGCAGGTAGTACGTCGTCTTCAGCCCGGACTTCCAGGCGTAGGCGTACATCGAGGAGAGCTTGCCGATGGTGGGCGTCTCCAGGAAGAGGTTGAGGGACTGCGCCTGGTCGAGGAACGGGGTGCGCGCCGCCGCCATGTCGATCAGACCGCGCTGCGGGATCTCCCACGCCGTGCGGTACAGGGCGCGGACGTCCTCGGGGATCCAGGCGAAGTCCTGCACCGAGCCGCTCGACTCGCGCAGCGCCTCACGGGTGCGGGCGTCCCACACGCCGAGCTTCTTCAGGTCGGCGACCAGGTAGGAGTTCACCTGGAGGAACTCGCCGGACAGCGTCTCGCGCTTGAACAGGTTGGACACCTGCGGCTCGATGCACTCGTACACGCCCGCGATGGAGGCGATGGTGGCGGTCGGCGCGATGGCCAGCAGCAGGCTGTTGCGCATGCCGGTCTCGGCGATCCGGGCGCGCAGTGCCGCCCAGCGCTCCGGCCACGTCAGCTCCACGTCGTAGTGGTCGGGGTGCAGCACACCCCGGGCGGTGCGGGTCTTCTCCCAGGCCGGCAGCGGGCCGTTGCGTTCGGCGAGGTCGGCGGACGCCTCGTACGCGGCGAGCATGATCCGCTCGGCGATCCGGGTGGAGAGGGTCTTCGCCTCGGGGGAGTCGAAGGGCAGGCGCAGCTTGAAGAAGACGTCCTGAAGGCCCATGGCGCCGAGGCCGACCGGGCGCCACCTGGCGTTGGACCGGCCCGCCTGCTCGGTCGGGTAGAAGTTGATGTCGACGACCCGGTCCAGGAAGGTGACGGCCGTGCGGACCGTCTCGTCCAGCCGCTCCCAGTCGATGTTCCCGCCCTGCACGAAGGCGCCGAGGTTGACGGACCCCAGGTTGCAGACGGCCGTCTCGCCGTCGTTGGTGACCTCCAGGATCTCGGTGCAGAGGTTGGAGGAGTGGATGACGTTGCCGGGTTCGGCGGTCTGGTTGGCGGTGCGGTTGGCGGCGTCCTTGAAGGTCATCCAGCCGTTGCCGGTCTGGGCGAGGGTGCGCATCATCCGGCCGTACAGGTCGCGGGCCGGGATGGTCTTCTTCGCCAGGCCCGCGGCCTCGGCCTCGCGGTAGGCGGCGTCGAACTCCTCGCCCCACAGGTCGACCAGCTCGGGCACGTCGGCGGGGGAGAACAGCGACCACTGCTCGTCGGCGTTGACCCGGCGCATGAACTCGTCCGGGATCCAGTGCGCGAGGTTGAGGTTGTGGGTGCGGCGGGCGTCCTCGCCGGTGTTGTCCCGCAGCTCCAGGAACTCCTCGATGTCGGAGTGCCAGGTCTCCAGGTAGACCGCCGCCGCGCCCTTGCGCCGGCCGCCCTGGTTCACCGCCGCCACCGAGGCGTCCAGCGTCTTCAGGAACGGCACGATCCCGTTGGAGTGCCCGTTCGTGCCCCGGATCAGCGAACCGCGCGAGCGGATGCGGGAGTAGGACAGGCCGATGCCGCCGGCGTGCTTCGACAGCCGGGCCACCTGGTGGTAGCGGTCGTAGATGGAGTCCAGCTCGTCCAGCGGAGAGTCCAGCAGGTAGCAGGACGACATCTGGGGGTGTCGCGTACCGGAGTTGAAGAGCGTGGGCGAGGACGGCAGGTAGTCCAGGCGGCTCATCAGCCGGTACAGCGCCGCGACTTCGTCCACGGAGCGGGTCGTGTCGTCCTCCGCCAGGCCGCTCGCCACGCGCAGCAGGAAGTGCTGGGGCGTCTCCACGACCTTGCGGGTGACCGGGTGGCGCAGCAGGTAGCGGCTGTGCAGGGTGCGCAGACCGAAGTAGCCGAACCGGTCGTCGGCCGTGGGGTCGACCAGCGCGTCGAGGCGCTCGGCGTGCAGCCGCACGAACTCGGCGGTTCGGTCGGCGATCAGGCCCTCGCGCCGGCCGACCGCGATGGACTCGGTGAAGGACGTCACGCCCTGGGAGGCGGCCTCGTCGCGGATCGCGAGGGTCAGCAGCCGGGCGGCCAGCTTCGAGTAGGCGGGGTCCTCGGAGATGAGCCCGGCGGCGGCCTCCGTGGCCAGCTCCCGCAGCTCCGCTTCGTCGGCCCGCGCGGACCGGCCGCGCAGCGCGGCGGCGGCGACCCGGCCCGGGTCGGCGTCGGGCAGGTCGGCGGTCAGCTCGGTCAGGGTCCGCAGCAGCGCGGCACCGGGACCGTCGGTCTCCAGCTCGCTGACTGAAGCCGGGTCGGCTGGCGCGATGGTCACGTGGGGCTCTCCCTCGCTCGGCACGGGGCCTGGCGGGGGGCGGGGGCAGTCACGAGCGCGCACGGCGTCGCGTCCACCGGCCCACTCCACGAGGCCCGGACGTCAGAACCACCCGGGCCTGGACGGCCGGGTGCGCCGCCGGCAGGTCTTCGGACTCGACAGGCGTGCGGAGGCACGCGAGTACACCGTTGCGGGACAGTTCCGGATTCGCACCGGATTCCCCTGCGACGACAGCGAGGACGAGCATACATCTAGTGCCGGGCTGCCATGTCACCCCCAGATGTAGTGCTGATCCGGTCTCAGAGGGTCAACTCGTACGCCAGGAGCGTGAGGTCGTCGCGGCCCGGCAGGGGGTTCCAGTCCCGCTCGGGGGCACGGACGAGACCGATGCGGGTGTAGATGCGGTGGGCGGTGTGCATGGTCCGCTGGGTGGAGAGGACCACGCGCACGCACCCCTCGGTGGCCCGCGCGCGCTCGATGCAGGCCCGCACCAGCGCCTCGCCGACTCCTTGGCCCCGGGCCGCCGGGGCGACCGCGAGCATCCGGATCTCGGCCTCTCCCGGGCCCGCGATGTCGGTCATGGGGCCGCCGGAGCGGACGAAGGTGACCCCGCCGAGGAGGACGCCGTCACGGACGGCCACGAGGACGTCCGCGGCGGCGGCCCGCTTGGCCACGTCCCTCAGCTCGCCGAGGTACCAGCCGCTCTCGTCGAAGGCGAGGAGGCCGTCGCCGAGGTAGGCCTCGGCGGTGATCTCGCCCAGGGCGTCGTACTCGTCGGGAGCGGCCCGCCGGATCACGAAGTCCATGACACCGAGTCTGCCGCAGGGGCACGGCGAGGGTGCCTGGGAATCCGTGGGGGCGCTTGCCGGGTTGCGGGGCGGACTGCCGGTGTCTTCGCCGGTCTCGGAAGGAGCCCGCGCCATGACGGCGTGGCGCCGGGTCCGACCGAACTTCAAGCGCATGGCCAGGCAACGGTGCGCCGAGGAAGCGCCGCGCGGCATCCTGCCACGCACCAAGAACGACCGGGTCCGGCCGTGACTGCTCGCGGACGACAAGGTGGTCGTCATCGCCGACGGGCCGGAAGAGGCGGTCCTGGACGAGCGCCTCCAGGAGGGCAGGGCCCGGCACCGCCGCCCCGTCCGCGTCGGGCAGCGCCCGTACCCGCCCCGGGGCAGTGTTCCCCGGGGCGGGATCCGCGAGCCCTTCTGCCGCCGGCAGCAGGTCCGGGCGGCGACGGCCGGGCGCACGCGTGAACGGGGCGCCCGGCCGGGACGTGGGCTAGTGAGCGCTGCCCGCGGTGGCCGGCGGCAGCTCCACCTGGACACCGGGGTCGCCGGCGTCCGCGGTGTAGTCCTCCGGCCGGGTCTCGTCGACGCCCTCAGGGGCCTTGACGGCCTTCAGGACGAGGGTGAGGAGCACGGTCACCAGGACGTTCAGGACGAACGCGGTGAGGCCGATGTAGCCGATCTCCCCGATGCCGGGGATCTCCTTCGCGGAGCCGCCGAAGTGCTTCTGCGTCGGCGAGGCCACGCCGTAGGCCCTTGTAGATGTTGCGCGTGAAGAGGTTGGCCGCCGCGATGGACATGATCGCCGCCGGGACCAGCGCGCCGATGCCGATCGCGGCGAACGCCACGCCCGCGAACCAGTC
Organism: Streptomyces flaveolus; assembly: GCF_000716535.1. Lineage (GTDB taxonomy): Bacteria > Actinomycetota > Actinomycetes > Streptomycetales > Streptomycetaceae > Streptomyces > Streptomyces flaveolus_A. The sequence goes on from NZ_JNWV01000037.1 coordinate 230,428, forward strand.
CGGGAACATGCCCTCGAACAGCTGCGGGATGGCCAGCTGGCCGTTGGTGACCTTCACGCCGGCCGCGATCGCCATGAACCCGAGCAGGGCGAGCAGGCCCAGCATGAGCGAGTACAGCGGCAGGATCGTGGTGTTGCGGCGGATCACCTCACGGCTCCTGGACGACAGGGTCGCGGTGATCGAGTGCGGGTACATGAACAGCGCCAGCGCGGAGCCGAGGGCCAGCGTGGCGTACGTCCACTGTCCCGCCTCGCCCGGCGCGAGCGCCCCGCGTGGCGCCTTCGTGGCCGGGTTGACCTGGCTGAAGGCCTCACCCGCCTTGGCGAAGATGTCGTCGAACCCGCCCAGCTTGATCGGGATGTAGATGATCGCCACCGCGATGACGATGTAGATCAGCGTGTCCTTGACGAACGCGATCAGCGCGGGGGCACGCAGACCGGACGAGTAGGTGTAGGCCGCCAGCACACCGAAGGCGATGAGCAGCGGCAGGTCCTTCACGAACCAGTTGGTGTTCTCGCCGCCGCCGACGCCCATCACGTCCAGCACCGCCTGGATGCCGACGAGCTGGAGCGCGATGTACGGCATCGTCGCCAGGATGCCGGTCACCGCCACCGCCAGCGACAGGCCCTTCGAGCCGAACCGTCCGCGCACGAAGTCGGAGGTGGTGACGTACCCGTGGCGGTGCGAGACCGACCACAGACGGGGCAGGAACGTGAAGATCAGCGGGTACACCAGAATCGTGTACGGCACCGCGAAGAACCCGGCCGCGCCCGCCGCGTAGATCGCCGCGGGAACGGCGACGAAGGTGTACGCCGTGTACAGGTCACCGCCCAGCAGGAACCAGGTGATCCAGGTGCCGAAGGACCGGCCGCCCAGACCCCATTCGTCCAGGGAGTGCTCGTTCTCGGCCCTGCGCCAGCGCGCGGCCAGGAAGCCCACGACCGTGACGGCCAGGAAGAAGAAGATGAAGACGCCGAGCGCGACGCCGTTCACACCGTCCTTCACTTCACCGCACCCCCGTTCGTGTCCTTGCGGCCACGCTGGTCACGCTGCCAGAGCTTGTACGCCAGCATCGTGAGCGCGGTGGAGATCAGCACCCAGAGCATCTGGTACCAGTAGAAGAACGGGATCCCGATGAACGCGGGATCCGTCTTGGCGTACGAGCCGACCCACAGCATCGCCACGAAGGGCGCGACGAGACACAAGGCGATGATCACCCTGACCGGTGTCACCACCGGTGGTCTCACTTCAGGCGTTTCGGACATGCCACGGCTCCGTCCCTCGCTGATCACCTGTGTAATGAGCAGGCAATCTAGGTGACGGTGTCGCGAGAGTGGAAGACCTCGTCCGCATATCGGTATATCGATTCAGCGAACATGCCGGGCTCCGGCAGTCCGGAGGTTACTCCGCCGGCCGCTTGAGCCGGGCCACGAACTTGTACCGGTCCCCGCGGTACACCGACCGCACCCACTCCACCGGCTTGCCCTCGCGGTCCAGCGAGTGCCGGGAGAGCATCAGCATCGGCAGGCCCACGTCGGTGCCGAGCAGCCCCGCCTCCCGCGGCGTGGCCAGGGAGGTCTCGATGGTCTCCTCGGCCTCGGCGAGGTGGACGTCGTAGACCTCGGCGAGCGCGGTGTACAGGGACGTGTACTTCACCAGCGAGCGCCTGAGGGCCGGGAAGCGCTTGGCCGACAGGTGGGTGGTCTCGATGGCCATCGGCTCGCCGTTGGCCATGCGCAGCCGCTCGATGCGCAGCACACGCCCGCCGGCCGTGATGTCCAGCAGCTCGGCGAGCCGGTCGTCGGCGGTGACGTACCCGATGTCCAGCAGCTGCGAGGTCGGCTCCAGGCCCTGGGCGCGCATGTCCTCGGTGTAGGAGGTGAGCTGCAGCGCCTGGGAGACCTTGGGCTTGGCCACGAAGGTGCCCTTGCCCTGGATGCGTTCGAGCCGGCCCTCCACGACCAGCTCCTGCAGGGCCTGGCGCACCGTGGTGCGGGAGGTGTCGAACTCGGCGGCCAGCGTGCGCTCGGGCGGGACCGGGGTGCCCGGCGCCTGCGTCTCCGTCATGTCGAGCAGGTGCTTCTTCAAGCGGTAGTACTTCGGCACGCGCGCGGTACGGGTGGTGCCGGCCTCGTTCTCCGCACTGCTGACGTCGGTGCTCATGCTCTGCCTTCCCGGCTCCTGATGCCGAAAGCGACCGACATCCCCATCGGCCACGGCTCACATCGTGGCACGGGTTGCCGTGTCAGTACTCCACCCGCACGCTCCGTGATCTCCTCTATATACCGTTGCGCCCGCTGTTGGTCTAGTCCATCGGGAGGGTGAGCCCGGTGAGCCCGCTGGGCGGGCCCGCCCTCCCACGGGGCGCCCCGGGCTAGATCCCCTGCCAGTCCGGCTTGTTGGCGTACGTGTGCCGGAAGTAGTCGGCCAGCTTCAGCTTGGACGCGGCGGCCTCGTCGGCGACGACCGTGGCGTGCGGGTGGAGCTGGAGCGCGGAGGCCGGGCAGACGGCCGCCACCGGGCCCTCGACGGTCGCGGCGACCGCGTCCGCCTTGCCCTCGCCGGTCGCCAGCAGCACCAGGTGGCGGGCCTCCAGGATCGTCCCGATGCCCTGGGTGATGACGTGGTGCGGGACCTGCTCGATGTCGCCGTCGAAGAAGCGGGCGTTGTCGATCCGCGTCTGCTCGGTCAGCGTCTTGATCCGGGTGCGCGAGGCGAGCGAGGAGCACGGCTCGTTGAACCCGATGTGCCCGTCGGTCCCGATGCCGAGCAGTTGCAGGTCCACCCCGCCGGCCTCGGCGAGCGCCCGGTCGTAGGCCTCGCACGCCGCCTGGACGTCCCGCGCCGTGCCGTCCGGCCCCATGAACGCTTCCATGCCTATGCCCAGCGGCTCCAGCACCTCACGGCGCAGCACCGAGCGGTAGGACTCGGGGTGCGCCGCGGGCAGTCCCACGTACTCGTCGAGCTGGACTATCCGCGCCCGGGAGGCGTCCACGGCGCCGGAGCGCACCTTGGCGGCCAGTGCCTGGTAGACGGGCAGCGGGGTGGAGCCGGTGGCCACGCCGAGCAGGGCGTCGGGCTTGCGTCGCAGCAGCTGCGCCATGGCCTCGGCGATCAGCTCGCCGCCCGCCGCGGCGTCCGGAACGATGACAACTTCCACGCTGGGCCTGCCGTTCTGAAGAGGGCTCTGTGCGTCTCTATGTGGTTTAGACCAATCTAACAGAATCGGCGTTCCGGGGCGCGGGAAAACGGGGTCGGACGCGGGGCCGGGCAGCCCTCAGACGAGGGAACCTCCCGTCGCGTCCAGCCAGTGCCCGGTCACCCAGCGGCCGTCCTCCGAGACCAGGAAGGCCACCACGTCGGCGATGTCCGCCGGCGTGCCCACCCGGCCCAGCGCCGAGTAGCCGGCCGCCCGCTGCCACGCCTCGTCGCTCGCGCGCAGCCAGGAGGCGTTGACGTCGGTGTCCACGATGCCGGGCGCCACCGAGTTGACCGTGATCCCGCGGGGGCCGAGCACCTTGGACAGGTCCCGGGTGAAGACGTCCAAAGCCGCCTTCGTCATCGAGTACGCCATCAGTTCGGGCATGGCGGCCGTCCGGGAGAGGCCGGACGATATGGTCACCACCCGGCCGCCGTCCCGCAGCCGCTCCGCCCCGAGCCGGGTGAGGAAGAACGGGGCCTTCACGTTCACCGCGAAGAGCCGGTCGTACTCCTCCTCGTCGATGTCCGCGAACGGGCGGGCCGTGCCGATGCCCGCGTTGTGCACGAGGATGTCCAGCCCGTCCGCGTGCCGGTCGAACTCCGTCCATAGTCGTGCGGCGTCGCCGGGCGCCCCCAGTTCCACCCCGAGCGGGAACGCGGAGCCGCCGGCGGCCTCGATGGCCGCGACCGTCTCCTTCGCGGCGGTCTCGTCGCGCCCGTAGTGCACCGCCACCCGCGCCCCGTCGCGCCCCAGCCGTTCCGCGATGCCCCGTCCGATGCCCCGGCTCGCGCCCGTGACCAGCGCCGTCTTCCCCGTGAGCACGCCCATGTCCGCCCCCTTCAGATTTGTATAGCGGTCGCTACAAAAAGAACGTACACCACCCCGCCGACAATTTTCTAGGGGGCGCTATAAAATAGTCCCCATGGCGACGGGTCAGGACACGCGGACAGAGGGCGGCACGGGCAGGACGCGGGGCCGGCCGCGCTCCTTCGACCGGGCCACCGCGCTGGAGAAGGCGCTGATGGCGTTCTGGGAGCACGGGTACGAGGCCACCTCGGTCTCCGACCTCACCCGGCTCATGGGCATCGGCGCGCCCAGCCTGTACGCGGCCTTCGGTGACAAGCGGACCCTGTTCGACGAGGTCGTCCGGGTCTACGCCGGCTCGCACGGCGCCTTCACCGACCGCGCCCTCGCCGAGGAGCCCACGGCGCGGGCGGGCGTCGCCCGCATGCTCCGCGAGGCCGCCGCCGAGTACACCGACCCCGCCCACCCGCACGGCTGCCTGATCGTCCACGCGGCCACCAACTGCACCAGCCCCGAGGTGGAGACGCTGCTGCGGGACATGCGCAACGCCAACATCGCCACCGTCGAGAGCCGGATTCGGGCGGACATCGCGGCCGGGCTGCTGCCGGCCGGCACCGACGCCGCCGCTCTCGCCCGGCACACCGGCGCGGTGATCCAGGGCATGTCCCAGCAGGCCCGCGACGGCGCACGCCGGGAGGAACTGGAAGCACTCGCTGAAATTGCCATGGCCGTCTGGCCCCACGATTGACCCGAGCGGGCTAGGCTGCGTGGCATCGCGTGCCGGCGCCCCCGCGGCGCGGACGCCCCCACACCATGGACACGCCGTGGTGGTCTAGTCCACAATCGGGAACAACACGCTTCCGTCTTCCCCGCACAGGAAGACGGATCGAGGAACCGGCGCTCTCTGCCCTGACTGCCCCGGCTCCTCGGCCTTCGGCCGACCGGGACCGCACACCCCACGGCCGATGATGCTCCGGGCTGCGGTGCCGGGAGGGTTGAGGGTCCCTTCCAGGCGCCGCGGCCCGCGGGTGTTTTTTCGGCCACTCCCAAGGCCCCGGGTACGCTCGCAGACGTGCCCTCCATGAACGAACTCGTACGCCAGCACACCGCCCTCGACGACTCCGACCTCGAGTGGCTCCACCTGCTGGTCTCGGAGTGGCAGCTGCTCTCCGACCTCTCCTTCGCCGACCTGGTGCTGTGGGTCCCCACCCGGGACGGCACCCGGTACGTCTCGGTCGCCCAGATGCGCCCCAACACCGGCCCGACCTCCTACCAGGACGACATGGTCGGCCACCTGGTGCCGCGCGGCCGGCGGCCCATGCTGGACGCGGCCCTGGACGAAGGCCGGATCGTGCGCGAGGGCGACCCGGAGTGGCGCGAAGAGGTCCCCGTACGGGTCGAGTCCATCCCCGTACGGCGTGAGGGCCGCGTCCTCGGCGTGATCGCCCGGAACACCAACCTGCTCACCGTGCGCACCCCGAGCCGCCTGGAGCTGACCTACCTCCAGAGCGCCTCCGACCTCGCGCAGATGATCGCGGCCGGCGCCTTCCCCTTCCCGGACCAGCAGGTCGACATGGACGCCTCGCCGCGCGTCGGCGACGGCCTGATCCGGCTGGACGCGGACGGCATCGTCCAGTACGCCTCACCGAACGCCCTGTCCGCCTACCACCGGCTCGGCCTCGCCGCCGACCTCGTCGGCCACCACCTCGGCCAGACCACCGCCGAACTCGCCCCGACCCGGGGGCCGGTGGACGAGGCGCTGGCCAAGGTGGCCAGCGGCTGGGCGCCGCGCGAGTTCGAGATCGAGGCCCACGACGGGGTCATCCAGTTCCGGGCCATCCCGCTCAAACCCAAGGGCACACGCATCGGTTCGCTCGTGCTGCTCCGGGACGTCACCGAACTGCGGCGCCGCGAACGCGAGTTGATCACCAAGGACGCCACCATCCGGGAGATCCACCACCGGGTGAAGAACAACCTCCAGACGGTCGCCGCCCTGCTCCGCCTCCAGGCCCGGCGCATCGAGTCCGAACGGGGCCGGGAGGCGCTGGAGGAGGCGGTCCGCAGGGTCGGCTCCATCGCGATCGTCCATGAGACGCTGTCTCAGAACCTGGACGAGCGGGTGGAGTTCGACGACATCGCCGACCGGGTGCTGGCCATGGTCGCCGAGATCTCGCCGGGCAAGGTGACCGGCCGACGCAGCGGACGGTTCGGCATACTCGACGCCGAGGTCGCCACTCCGCTGTCCATGGTCCTCACCGAGGTGCTGCAGAACGCCCTGGAACACGGCTTCCGTGAGGGCGACACCGGCACGGTCGAGGTCTCCGCGGTGCGTGGCGGCACCACCAAGGAGGCCCGGTTGCTGGTCACCGTCCAGGACGACGGGGTCGGACTGCCCGAGGGCTTCGACCCGCACCGCTCGGGCAACCTCGGCCTGCAGATCGTACGAACGCTGGTGGAGGGCGAGTTGGGCGGCTCGTTCGACATGGTGCCGGCGCCGGAGCGCGGGACGCGGGTGATCCTCGACATTCCGGTGCGGGCGCAGAAGTGAGCCGCCGGGCCCGGCGCACCGGGTGACGGACACGCGCCGGGGGAGCGGGCGCCGGGGAGCCTGCGCTGGCAAGCGACACAGCAAAAAGCCCCGGACCGCCATTGGTCCGAGGCTGTCGCTCGTTGCTGCTCTGCTTGTATCGCGATGGGGGTCCCCCCGGCTCGAGCGTAGCCGAGAGTTGGGGGAGCATCGGGGGAACTGCGCGCTGCGACTCGGGGGCGGGAGATGCGTACGTGCTGTGCGCGCCGCCAAGCTCAGGCTGTCAGCAGGGGTGGGTATGTCAGGCGGAGGCCTGACGAGCCCGGTTGCGGGCGGCGCGGCGCTTCATGGCACGGCGCTCGTCCTCGCTGAGACCACCCCAGACGCCGGAGTCCTGACCGGACTCGAGCGCCCACTGCAGACACTGCTCGATCACCGGGCAGCGACGGCAGACGGCCTTGGCTTCCTCGATCTGCAGCAGCGCAGGACCGGTGTTGCCGATGGGGAAGAAGAGCTCGGGGTCTTCCTCGCGGCAAACGGCGTTGTGACGCCAGTCCATGGCTGCTACCTCTCCTTGGTATTACGTGCAGGTTGCTTGTGAATGTGAACGCTTTCACGAATCCCTCAACAAGTGAAGGGCCGACCGCCGAGTCTTCACCCGGCGTGGTCCTGTGTTTGAAGAGGGGTTCTGGTGATCAGTGGAGGCCGGTGTTGCGGGCCGTCCCGATCGCCACGTAGAGACTCGCAAACCTCAGCGGCGGATACAACCCCTTCCGGAAAGTTTTTTTTGATTCCTCGGTGTCGACTAGGTCACAGCCGTACTTCCATGGGGTGGACCCTGGCCTAAACGTTCGAGTGAAAGGACTTTCGCCCGTTCCGCTCACACAATCACACGCAGTGCACGGCGTACGCCTGTGAACGTCACGCTCGTACGCAGCCCCAGGTGGTCACCGTCCATCTGAAGGGGGAGAGGCGCCTTCGAATGCAAGGTGAACCGGTCCAGATCGTGCAAGGAGACAGCGTGCTTCCCCTGCGGTCCCCGCTCGGGGGACGAAGTGAGCAACTGGGTGCCATACCGGGCAACCGCGGCCGTGGACAGACGGCTGAGGCCGAGCACGTCGATGCCTGTATCGAACGACGCCTTAGGTGACGTGTACATCGGGCGATTGCCGAGATACGTCCACGGGGACGTGTTCGAGACTATGGCGACGACGAGATCCTCGATCGGGTCCGCGCCGGGCTGTTCCAGTGTGATCGTGCCGTGCCGGCGGTTCGGCTCACCGAGGAACTGCCGGACCACCTGACGGACGTACAACGCGTGCGTCGACTTCTTCCCGCGCTCGCGCTGCTGCTCCACCCGCCCCACCACGCCCGCGTCGAAGCCGAGCCCGGCGTTGAAGGTGAACCAGCGGGCCGGCACCGCCTCGTCCTCGGTGCCCGGCGTGCCCGAGGTCAGGCCGAGGCCGACGACCCGCTCGGTGCCGTCGCGCAGCGCGTCCAGCAGCGCTCCGGTGGCCTCGACGGGGTCGTTGGGCAGGCCCAGCGCGCGGGCGAAGACGTTCGTGGAGCCGCCGGGGACGACGGCGAGACCGGGGAGGTGGTCCGGGGCGGGACCGGCGTGCAGGAGGCCGTTGACGACCTCGTTGACCGTGCCGTCGCCGCCGAGGGCCACCACCAGGTCGATGTCGTCGCTCTCCGCAGCCTGCCGGCCGAGGTCGCGGGCGTGGCCGCGGTACTCGGTGGTGACCGCCTCCAGCTTCATCTCGCTCGCCAGCGCATGGATCAGTACGTCACGCCTGCGTGCGCTTGTGGTGGTTGCCGCCGGATTGACCACGAGAAGTGCACGCATGCATGGCAGCGTACCTACTGGGGGGTACCGGGCCCAGACCGAGTTAGGGATCCGGTAAGAGACCGGGGCGTGAGCCTGGACACTCGGGGGTGCGGGGCACGGCGGCGCGCCGGAGGCGGAGGGCTACCCTGCTGAGGTGAGCAGTCAGCAGAATCCCGCCCCGGACACCGCCAAAGCCGCCACGGCCGACGCAGCCGACCCGGCCGCCGGGCCGCGCCCGCGCCGGCTGACGTACGCGGCGGCGCTGGCCGCGCTGGAGGGCGCGGCGCTGGTGGCCGGCGGCGTGTGGGTGCTCGTCCTCGGGCTCACCGGTGACCCGGACGACCGGCAGCAGGCCGTGACCCTGGGGATCACCCTGGCCGTCCTCGCGCTGCTGCCGCTGCTCGCAGCGCGCGGTCTGCTGCTGCGGCGCGGCTGGAGCCGGGGGCCCGCGCTGATCACCCAGCTCATGGCCCTTCCCGTGGCCTACAACCTGGTCCGGGCCGACAGCATGGCCATCCCGGCCGGTGTCGTGCTCGGAGTGGTCGCCGTGGTGGCGCTGGTGCTCCTGGTCAACGGCGAGACGACCCGGGCCCTCGGGATCAAGGGACCGGGCCGGGGCGAGTAGGGCTCACCGGGCGGGGCCGGTCCGGACCGAGCCTCGCCGGGCAGGGCTCACTCCCCGCTCACTCCTCCACGAGGAGCTTCTCGCGGAGCTGGGCCAGGGTGCGGGCCAGCAGGCGGGAGACGTGCATCTGCGAGATGCCGACCTCCTGCGCGATCTGCGACTGGGTCATGTTCCCGAAGAAGCGCAGCAGCAGGATCCGCTTCTCGCGCGGCGGCAGGTCCTCCAGCAGCGGCTTGAGGGACTCGCGGTACTCCACGCCCTCCAGCGCCTCGTCCTCGGCGCCCAGGGTGTCGGCGACCGCCGGTGACTCGTCGTCCGTGTCGGGGACGTCCAGCGACAGCGTGGAGTACGCGTTCGCGGACTCCAGGCCCTCCAGGACCTCCTCCTCGGAGATGGCGAGCTTCTCGGCCAGCTCGTGGACCGTCGGGGAACGGCCGTGCAGCTGGGACAGCTCGGCCGTCGCGGTGGTCAGCGCGAGCCGCAGCTCCTGGAGCCGGCGCGGTACGCGGACCGCCCAGCCCTTGTCGCGGAAGTGCCGCTTGATCTCGCCGACGACGGTCGGCGTGGCGTACGTGGAGAACTCCACGCCACGCTCGGGGTCGAACCGGTCGACGGACTTGATGAGACCGATCGTGGCGACCTGGGTGAGGTCGTCCAGCGGCTCCCCGCGGTTGCGGAACCGGCGTGCCAGGTGCTCCACGAGCGGCAGGTGCATACGGACGAGCTGGTTGCGCAGCTCCGCGTACTCCGTGCTGCCCTCCGGCAGTGTGCGCAGCTCGACGAACATCGCCCGCGCCCCGCTGCGGTCCTGGGGGTCGTGCTGTACTGCCTGCACGGCCTCCGTGCCCAGCGCGTCGTCCTCGGCGTATCGCTCGTGCTCGCTCATCGTCCCGCCCGTAGCCCTTCCCCGAGCCCTGGCCCCCGCGCGGACGGCGGGTCCGGCGCCGTCGCGTGCCTTCGGTGGCGTGCCGGTGGCACCGTCACCGTCGACCCGCGCGGAGTCGTCCTCCGGGTGCGGTCTGGCCTGCTCGGGGATGCCGTCGATGCCGTCCGCCATGCGCCGGGAACCGTCCCGGGGGCCCGCCCCGGAGGTCTCGGCGTCGCCCGACCAGGAGGCACCCCCGTCCCCGGTCGGCAGCTCCCGTGTGCCGCGCTCTTCGTCCCGCACCGGCCCGTCCCCGTTCCTCACGCCGGCCCGGGGCCGGCGCCACGCTGTTTGTAGAGGCTGATCGACACCGTCTTGTCCTCGTCCACGGCGGACGAGACCTTGCCCGCGAGGGCCGACAGCACGGTCCAGGCGAAGGTGTCCCGCGAGGGGGCGTGGCCGTCCGTGGTCGGCGCCGACACCGTGACTTCCAGTGAGTCGTCGACGAGCCGGAAGACACAGCTCAGCACCGAGCCGGGCACGGCTTGCTGGAGCAGGATCGCGCAGGCCTCGTCCACGGCGATGCGCAGGTCCTCGATCTCGTCCAGGGTGAAGTCCAAGCGGGCCGCGAGACCGGCCGTGGCCGTCCGCAGCACCGACAGGTAGGCACCCGCGGCCGGCAGCCGGACTTCCACGAAGTCCTGGTTCGCCGCGGGCTCGCCTGCGATCTGGGACACCCTCACCTCCATGGTGGTACAAGCTTTACAGGGCCGAGGGTCGCCCCCCGGGGTAACGCGTAGATGGTTCAAGCGGTGACGCTATCGCGCTCCGAACGTTTCTGTCCCCGGGACCCCAACCCCCTGGCGTCACTCACAGTAAAGCTGTGGATACGCTCCGTGTCTAGGGGGTTTGCGTGCCCAAATGGGAAGAGCGCGCGCCGGGTTGACGTACCCAGACGTCAGACGCTCGAACCGTCGTGCGGCAGCCGCCGCATGCAGTGTCACACGAGAACGCGGTCGGACGGGACGCTCCCGGGGAGAACGCTCTCAATGACACGGTCGAAGGGGCACTTCAGGGGACGCGGTCGTGGGCACTCCGGGACGATGCTCGAAGCGCGCCCGGAAGCGGTCGGGGCAGGGATCGGACAGGTCAGACGAGTACGTGGTCCACGAAGCACCACCGCCAGTCCTCGCCGGGCTCGAAGGTCCGCATCACCGGATGACCGGACTGCGCGTGGTGCTCCGTCGCGTGCCGACCCGGCGAGGAGTCGCAGCAGCCGACGTGGCCGCAGCTGAGGCACAGCCGCAGCTGGACCGGGTTCGTGCCGTCCCGCAGGCACTCCGGACAGGTCTCGTCGAGCGGCTCCGGTTCCGGGTGCGGCAGCGCGTCGGCGTGCGTGCACTGTTTCATGATTGCCAGATTACGACGGTTGTGCGGGTTGCCGCGCGAAAGACGAGGGTGGGCGAGGACATGGACGTGATGCCCCTGCTGGTACTGGTGGCGGGCAGTGCCGCGGTGGCCGCGGCGGCCCGGCGCACCCCGGCGCCGGCGCCCCTGCTGCTGGTCGCGGTCGGTCTGGCGGTCTCCTACATCCCCGGCGTGCCGTCCTACACCCTCGATCCGCACATCGTCCTCCCGCTGCTGCTGCCCCCGTTGCTGTACACCTCGGCGAGCGACAGCTCCTACCTCGGCCTGCGGGCGCAGATGCGGCCGGTGGCGCTGCTCTCGGTGGGATACGTGCTCTTCGCGACCGTGGCCGTCGGCTGGGCCGCCTACCTGCTCATCCCCGGCCTGCCGCTGACCGCCGCGCTGGTGCTGGGCGCGGTGGTGGCACCGCCGGACGCGGTCGCCGCCACGGCGGTCGCGCGCCGGGTGGGCCTGCCGTCCCGGATCACCACCGTCCTCCAGGGCGAGTCCCTGCTGAACGACGCCACGGCGATCACCGCCTACAAGGTGGCGCTCGGCGCCGCCATCGGGGAAGGGGCCACCTGGGCGGGCGGGATCCGCGAGTTCGCGCTCGCCGCGGTCGGCGGTGTCGGGATCGGTCTCGTCCTCATGGCGCCCCTGCACTGGCTGCGCACCCACCTGACCGAGCCCCTCCTGCAGAACACGCTCTCCCTGCTCATCCCGTTCGTCGCCTACGGGGTCGCCGAGCAGGCGCACGCCTCCGGGGTGCTCGCGGTGGTGGTCGTCGCCCTGTACCTCGGCCACCGCGCGTGGGAGGTCGACTTCGCCACCCGCCTCCAGGAGGCGGCGGTGTGGAAGATGGTCGCCTTCGTGCTGGAGTCCGCGGTGTTCGCCCTGATCGGTCTGCAACTGCCGATCGTCCTGAAGCGGCTCGGGGAGTACGAGGGCGCCTCCGCCGCCTGGTACGCGGTCGCGGTCTTCCTGGTCGTGGTGGTGGCCCGGTTCGTCTGGGTCTACCCGGCCACCTTCCTGCCCCGGATCATGTCGAAGCGCATCAGGGAGCGCGAGCAGGATCCCACCTGGCGGGGCGCGATGGTCACCTCGTGGGCCGGCATGCGCGGTGTCGTCTCCCTGGCCATCGCCTTCGCCATCCCGCCGAGCATGCCCGCCGGCCCACGCAACCTGATCCTCTTCCTGACCTTCACCACCGTCATCTCCACCCTCGTCGTGCAGGGCGTGACGCTGCCGCCGCTGATCCGGCTGCTGAAGTTCCCCGGCCGCGACCGGCAGGCCGAGACGCTCGCCGAGGCCAACGCCCAGGCACAGGCCTCCCGGGCCGCCGAGGCCCGGCTCGACGAACTCCTCTCCGACGAGCGCAACGCCCTGCCACAGCCGCTCGCCGACCGGCTCCGCATGGTCCTGGAGCGCCGCCGCAACGCCGTCTGGGAACGGCTCGGGCAGGTCAACCCGATCACCGGCGAGTCCGTGGACGACACCTACCGCCGGCTGTCCCGCGAGATGATCAGCGCCGAGCGCGAGGTCTTCGTCCGGCTCCGCGACCTGCGCTACATCGACGACGAGATGCTGCGCGCCCTGCTCAGACGCCTTGACCTGGAGGAGGCGGCGGCCTACCGGGAGGCCGGTTAGCGCTCCGGGGCCGTGGTCGCGGGTTCCGGGAACGGCCGGCCCGTGACCACGGCGGCGACCGTCGTCCCGCGCGCGAAGGCGTTCTCTTCCGCCAGGGCGACGAGTCCGAACAGCAACTTGGCGACATAAAGGCGCTCGACGGGCAGCCCGTGCCGCTGCTCGAAGTCCTGTGCGAACGTCTCGAGTTCCGGTGTCGTACGGGCGTAACCGCCGCCGTGGAAGCGGTCGTCCAGGGACCAGGTGCCGCGCCGGGCGCCGAAGGCACGTTCCTGCAGGGCCTGTACTTCGGCCTCCAGGAAGCCGCCCTTCAGGACCGGGACGCCGAGCGCGCGCTGGCCGGCCGCGAGTCCGGCGGCGAGGCCCGCGAGGGTGCCGCCGGTGCCACACGCGACGGCGACGACGTCGGCCTGGCCGCGCAGTTCCGTGCCGAGGGCGCGGCAGCCGCGCACCGCCTCGGCGTTGCTGCCGCCCTCGGGTACGACGTACGCGTCCTCGGCGCCGCACGCGCGCAGGATCTCGGCCAGGGTCCCCGGTTCGGTCTTGCGGCGATATGTCGATCTGTCGACGAAGTGCAGTCGCATGCCGTCGGCCGCACACCGGGCCAGGGACGGGTTGAGCGGGCGGTCGGCGAGCTCCTGGCCGCGGACCACGCCCGTGGTCGGCAGGCCCAGCAGACGGCCCGCGGCGGCGGTGGCCCGCAGGTGGTTGGAGTAGGCCCCGCCGAAGGTGACCAGGGCGCGGCCGTCGGCCGCCGCGATGTTCGGCACCAGCTTGCGCCACTTGTTGCCGATCAGCTGCGGGTGGATGAGGTCGTCGCGCTTGAGCAGCAGCCGGAGCCCACGGCGCTCGAACCGGCCGTCCCGCACCTCGCGGAGGGGCGAGGGGAGGCGGGGGCTGAGCGGGTCGGCGCTGGTCACGGCTTCATTGTCGCCCGGTACGGGGGGTGGACGGGGGTGGGGTCACCCACCGGCGCCGACGGGGTTGCGCTGAGCGCCCCGAGGGGGCGGGACTGCGCGGCCGGCCGCGGCGGACCGGCGCGGCCCACGGACGGCCCCACCCCCACGGCGCTAGTCCTTCAGCCGTTCCCGCACCCGCTCCCTCAGCCAGGACATCTCGAAGCCGCGGGGGTCCACCTTCCCCGGCTGCCACTCCCGGTGGCCGATGACCGACCGTTCCGTCCACCCGTGGTGCCGGCACAGCGCCGCCGCCACCCGCTCGATCGCCTCCAGCTGTTCCGCCGGCCACGGGTCCTCCCCGTCGCCGAGGTTCTCGCACTCGAAGCCGTAGAAGTGCCGGTTGCCGTCGGTGTTGGCCTCGTTGTCCGGCGGCAGCCCCTTCTCGGCGATCACCGCGCGCAGCACCTCGTCGTCCCCGAGCCCGGCGTGGTTGGCGCGGCCGTAACCGACCAGGTGGACCGTGCCGTCCTTGGTGATCACGCCGTGGCACAGCGGTCCCGGCAGGTCCGGGTGACCGTCCCGGCACACCTCCACCGTGCGCGCGCTGCCCTTGGTCACCGTGTGGTGGATCATCACGCCGTGGACCGGACCCCAGGGGCCCTTGTGGTTGCGGTTGTGGTGCTGCCAGTCGCCGACCTCCACGACCGTGACGCCCTCCGCGATGAGAGCGTCCAGGAACCCGCTCGCCGACATGGGTGGGGCCATGCCCGACTCCTTCGTGCCGTGCCCGTGCGGCCGCCGGTCGCGGCCGCCGGATGTCCTGCCTGCTTCTACCGAAACCGGACGTCCCGGAACACATCGTTCGTACGGTGTGCGAGCCGATCCGGACAGACGGGGCATGCCGAGCGGGTCGGGGCGAGGTCCCCCGTTGTGCCCAGTAATCCGATGATCCATTCCCGCTCTTTCGGGTAATGGCGCGGGCACGCGCCGTGATGGGACGCTCGATGCGAGACCGGTGCCCGGTGCGCTTCGGCACCGGGCATACATGGGAGGGCATTTCTCTATGTCGGTAGGCGAAGAGGTCCGCACGGATCAGGGCAGGCCGCAGCAGTCCCTCGGGACGGCGGCCGCGCGGAACCTGGCCACCACCACCAAGTCCGTTCCGCAGATGCAGGAGATCAGCTCCCGCTGGCTGCTGCGCACGCTTCCCTGGGTGGACGTCCAGGGCGGCACGTACCGGGTGAACCGGCGCCTCACGTACGCCGTCGGCGACGGCCGGATCACCTTCGTGAAGACCGGCAACCAGGTGGAGGTCATCCCGAACGAACTGGGCGAGCTGCCGGCCCTGCGGTCCTACGAGGACGAGGAGGTGCTGACCGAGCTGGCCCGCCGTTGCCGGCAGCGCGACTTCGCGCCCGGCGAAGTGATCGCCGACTTCGGCAACCAGACGGACGAGGTCTACCTGCTCGCCCACGGCCGGGTGGAGAAGGTCGGCACGGGTCCCTACGGCGACGACGCCGTCCTCGGTGTCCTCGCCGACGGCGCCTACTTCGGCGACCAGGCGCTGGTCGACCCGGAGGCGATCTGGGAGTACACCGTCCGCGCGGACACCTCGACCACGGTGCTGATCCTCAGCCGCCAGGACTTCCAGCAGGTCGCGGAGCGCTCCGACTCGCTGCGCGCGCACCTGGAACGGCTGCGCTCGATCCCCGAGCAGCGGACCAACAAGTACGGGGAGAAGGCGGTCGAGCTGGCGGCCGGCCACTCCGGCGAGCCCGACATCCCGCACACCTTCGTGGACTACGAGCCACGGCCCCGCGAGTACGAACTGAGCATCGCGCAGACCGTGCTGCGCATCCACTCGCGCGTGGCCGACCTCTACAACCAGCCGATGAACCAGACCGAGCAGCAGCTGCGGCTCACGGTCGAGGCGCTGAAGGAGCGCCAGGAGCACGAGCTGGTCAACAACCCGGAGTTCGGTCTGCTCAGCAACTGCGAGTACGACCAGCGGATCCAGCCGCACGACGGCGTGCCGAGCCCGGACGACCTGGACGAGCTGCTCAGCCGCCGCCGCGGCACCAAGCTCCTCCTGGCCCACCCGCGCGCCATCGCCGCGATCGGGCGGGAGCTGAACAAGCGGGGACTGGTCCCGGAGACCATCGACATCGCCGGCAACCGCATCCCCACCTGGCGCGGGGTGCCGATCTACCCGTGCAACAAGATCCCGATCAGCGACGCCCGCACGACCTCCATCATCGCCATGCGTACCGGCGAGGCCGACCAGGGCGTCATCGGCCTCAGGCAGTCCGGCATCCCGGACGAGATCGAGCCGAGCCTGTCCGTCCGGTTCATGGGGATCAACGAGCAGGCCATCATCAAGTACCTGGTGACGGCGTACTACTCGGCCGCGGTCCTGGTGCCCGACGCGCTCGGCGTGCTGGAGAACGTCGAGATCGGTCGATGGAGGTGACGTTTCCGCACGTCGCGGCCGTGTCCCCGCCCTCCGGGGCGGGTAGGCCCTCGGGGTACGCGTCCGGCAGAGCCGGTGACGGCGTACTCCGCGGACCTGGCGAGGGGGAGGCATGGCCGAGTTCATGACGGAGACCGAAGAGCGTTCCCCCGGTGTGCCGCGTCCCGGCACACCGGGGGAGCCACCGGAGAAGGCCGGGGGCGGCGCCGCCGGTCCGCTCGACGGGCAGGAGGCGGCGGCCCAGCTGGAGCGCGCCCGGGCGCTGGTCGACCCGGAGTTGCGCGCGGCCGTCGAGTCGCTGCCCGGCTCCATGCGCCGGATCGCGCGCTACCACTTCGGCTGGCAGCAGGCCGACGGCACCCCGGCGGCGGGCAACGCGGGCAAGGCGATCAGACCCGCGCTCGTGCTGGCGGCCGCCGCCGCGCTCGGCGGTCCGGCGGCCCGCACGGCGGCCGTCCCGGCGGCAGCGGCGGTCGAACTGGTCCACAACTTCACGCTGTTGCACGACGACGTGATGGACCGGGACACCACCCGCCGCCACCGGCCGACGGCGTGGACCGTGTTCGGCGACGCCGACGCGATCCTCGCCGGGGACGCCCTCCAGGCGCTGGCCCTGCGGCTGCTCGCCGAGGATGCGCACCCGGCCTCCGTGCCGGCCGCGGCCCGGCTCGCGGCCTGTGTCGTGGAGCTGTGCGAGGGCCAGCACACCGACACCGACCTGGAGCGTCGCGCGCCGGACGCGGTCACCCTGGACGAGGTGCTCGCGATGGCCGAGGCCAAGACCGGCGCCCTGCTGGGCTGTGCCTGCGCGCTCGGTGCGCTGTACGCGGGCGCGGACGAGGAGGAGGTGGCCGCGCTGGACGGCTTCGGCCGGCAGGCCGGGCTCGCCTTCCAGCTCATCGACGACGTCATCGGCATATGGGGAGACCCGCGGCACACCGGCAAGCCGGCCGGCGCGGATCTCGCCGCCCGCAAGAAGTCCCTGCCGGTGGTGGCGGCGCTCACCTCCGGCACCCCGGCGGCGGCCGAGCTCGCCGCGCTGTACGGGACGCCGTCCCGCGAGGGGGACGCGGAGGCCGGGGAGATCGCGCGGACGGCGCTGGCGGTGGAGCGGGCCGGCGGCCGGGACTGGGCGCAGGCCGAGGCGGCCGACCGGATGGCCCGGGCCATGCAGGAGCTGGCCCGCGCGGTCCCCGATCCGGAGGCGGCGGGCGGTCTGCTGGCGCTCGCCGAGTTCGTGACCCGGCGCACCAGCTGAGGCCGCCCGTCCCGGCGGCCGAGCAGACCCCGGAGTCCCCGGGCCCGTGCGGCT
This sequence comes from Streptomyces flaveolus, assembly GCF_000716535.1. Taxonomy (GTDB): domain Bacteria; phylum Actinomycetota; class Actinomycetes; order Streptomycetales; family Streptomycetaceae; genus Streptomyces; species Streptomyces flaveolus_A. The sequence goes on from NZ_JNWV01000037.1 coordinate 248,014, forward strand.
CCTGACCCCGCACGGTCATCGGGGGCTCCGGCCCGGCGGGCCCCGCACAGCCCACTGTGTGCGGGGCCGCCGATCCCTCGACGACGGACGTCGGGGGCATCGCGGAAAGGAGCGGAGCGGGCGGTACCGATCTACCCTGAGGACATGGACAGCGAGGAACACGTCTGTCCCGTCTGCGGACAGCCCGTGGAAACGGTCGTCAAGCGGCACAAGACCCTGGGCGCCTGGGTGCCGGTCTGGGGCCCCGGTCCCTGCCGCAACCCGGATTGCGCGGCGTACGCCGAGACCGGCCGTCCCGCGGACTCCGGCCGATCCGCTGAGACCGGCCGATCCGGCCGGAGTGGCCCCCGGCCCGCCGGGCACGAGCGGTCCGCCGATGCGCAGGAACGGCCGGGTGGCGGCAGCGGTCCGGAGGACCCGTCGGCGGCGGGCACCGAGAACAGCGCCGTCTGAGCAGGGGGCGGGCGGGGGCGCCGTAGCGTGGGCGCATGCCGAAACTGCCGTACATCCTGCACATCACCGAGCGCTCCCTGTGGGAGGCGGCGCGCGAGCGCGGCGCCTATGAGATGTCCACCCGGGGCCGCACCCTCCAGGAGGAAGGCTTCATCCACTGCTCCACCCGCGAGCAGCTCCCGCGCGTCGCCGACTTCCTCTACGGCGGCTACGACGGCCCGGACGAGCTGGTCGTGCTGGTCGTGGATCCGGCGCGGGTGGGGGTGCCGGTGAGGTACGAGTCCGTCGAGCCGGGCGGGGAGGAGTTCCCGCACGTGTACGGGCCGGTGCCGGTCGAGGCGGTGGTGGACGTGGAGTCCTGGGGCTGAGCCGGGAGGCAGCGCAGGCAGGCCCCGCACGGTCCCGCGTGGCGGCTAGCGGGCGCCGGCGTCCTGCTCACGCAGACCACCGCCGGCCGGCAGTCCGCCCGTCTCCGGGTCGCGGCCGGTCAGGCAGTACGTCCCGCCGGCCGGGTCGCGCATCACCGTCCAGTGGGCGCCGTCGCGCACCGCGGCCGCGCCCAGTTCCTCGTGCCGCGCCCGGACGGCGGTGATGTCCGTGCAGGCCAGGTCGAGGTGGGCGGAGGCGGGGCGCTCCTCGTCGAGCCGCTGGAGCAGCAGCCGTACCGGCAAGCCCGCCGGCGGCCGCAGTACGGCGAACTCCGGCCGGGAGCCGGCCTGCCGCTCCCACCCGGTCAGCGCGGCCCAGAACGCGGACTCGGCGTCGTACCGGGACGGCGGGATGTCGAGGCACACCTGGTCCAGGCGGCTGCAGGACACCACCGGCGGCCGTACCGTCTCCCCGTGCCAGGGCACGGCGCAGAACAACTGCCCTGCCGGAGAGCGCAGTACGGCCCAGTCGCTGTGGTCCGCCACGAGATCGGCGCCGAGTCGCCGGGCGCGTGCCGTCAACTCCCGTACGTCGTCGGCGCACAGGTCGATGTGGGCGCCGCCGTCGCCCTCGGTGACGCCCTGGAGCTTCACGCCGGGGTCCGCCGCCTCGGGCAGCAGGGTCACGAACTCGCCGTGTTCGCCCCGGAACGCCGAGAGCCGGGTGCCGGTGACGGCCGTCCAGAAGGCACACGCTTCGGCGAGGCGCGCGGCGGGCCGGTCGGCGAAGGCGTACGTCCAGCGGATGGTCATCCGGGGAGTCTAGGCGGAGCGGTGTCCGAACAGGGCCACGGGCAGCGGGAGTTCAGCGGGTCAGCCCGTGGGGCGCTCGATGAAGCGGAGCTGGTTGCCGGCCGGGTCCCGGAACGCGCAGTCGCGCACCCCGTACGGCTGGTCCATCGGCTCCTGGAGGACGTCGGCGCCGGACTCGCGTACCCGCTCGTACAGCGCGTCGCAGTCGGGCGTGGTGAAGATGACACCGCGCAGCAGACCCTTGGCGAGGAGTTCGTTGAGCGCCTGCTTGTCGGCGGGGGAGGCGTCCGGGCTCGCGTCCGGCGGCTCCAGGACGATCTCCACGTCAGGCTGGAGCGGGGAGCCCAGGGTCACCCAGCGCATCCCCTCGAAGCCCACGTCGTTGCGGATCTCCAGACCGAGCACATCGCGGTAGAAGGCGATGGCCTTGTCGTGGTCGTCCACGGCAAGGAAACACTGCGCGAGTTTCACGTCCATGGACTCACCCTAGGACCGAGGGACGGCTCGCGCCTCAGTACGGGCGGCGGCGCGGCCGGGTCAGCCTGCGGGCGACACAGGGCGGGATCGCCGCGGTCTCCTCGTGATCGCGGGCGCGGTAGGCGCTCGGTGTCTCGCCGACCAGCTCGGTGAAGCGGGAGCTGAAGGAGCCGAGCGAGGTGCAGCCGACGGCGAGGCACACCTCGGTCACGGTGAGATCGCCCCGGCGCAACAGCGCCTTGGCCCGCTCGATCCGCCGGGTCATCAGGTAGCTGTACGGCGTCTCCCCGTACGCCTTGCGGAAGCTGCGCTGGAAGTGACCCGGGGACATGAGGGCGTCACGGGCCAGCTCGGTCATGTCGAGCGGCTCGGCGTACTCGCGGTCCATGCGGTCGCGCACGCGCCGCAGCCGTCGCAGGTCCTCCAGGGCGGTCACCCGCTCAGCTTCGCACAGGACCGCGCGACGGAGTCCCGCGAGTCGGACGGAGCGTTCTCCTCCAGTTATCCGGGCATTGACCTGCCCTTGCTTGCCATTGGGGAATGGACCACATCACGTTCCTCGTGGCGGTCGTCATCGTCACGGCACTGGCGTTCGACTTCACGAACGGGTTCCACGACACCGCGAACGCGATGGCCACCTCCATCGCCACCGGCGCGCTCAAGCCCCGGACCGCGGTCCTGGGCGTCCTCGGCCTGTCCCGCGCCGAGGAGGCCGGTGACGGCGGGTCCGGCACCGGCCGGGCCCAGGCGGGGTTGTGCTTCCTCGCGTGCGCGGCGGTGGTGGCGTACGGGATCCATCTGATCGTGCCGCAGTTCCACTAGGGGAGGCTGGGTCGGGTCGCCCTGACGCGGGCGGCACGCGGGCCTCAGGACGCCAGAGCGGCCCGCCCGGGTGTCCGGGCGGGCCGCTCTCGCGTGGATTCCGGCCTGCGGCACAACCGGCCGCGGGTACGGGATCAAAGGGCCTCGGGTCAGGCCTTCTTGGTCTCCCAGAAGATCTTGTCGATCTGGGCGATGTAGTCCAGCGCCTTCTGGCCCGTCGCCGGGTCGGTGGACGCCTTGGCGGCCGAGAGGGCCTTCAGGGTGTCGTTGACCAGCTGGTGCAGCTCCGGGTACTTCTCGAAGTGCGGGGCCTTGAAGTAGTCGCTCCAGAGCACGGAGACGTGGTGCTTGGCCAGCTCCGCGCGCTGCTCCTTGATGACGGTGGCGCGCGCCTGGAAGTGGGGGTCGTCGTTGCCGGCCATCTTCTCCTGGACGGCCTTCACCGACTCCGCCTCGATGCGGGCCTGGGCCGGGTCGTACACGCCGCAGGGCAGGTCGCAGTGGGCGCTGACCTTGACCTTGGGGGCAAACAGGCGGGAAAGCATGGAGCATTCCTTCCTCGTGATCGTCTTCTCAGGTGCGACATTACTCCCTGAGCAAGGCGATTTCTCGGGTGCCCCCTAGGGCTTAGGACAAAAGTCCAGGGTGAGACTGAGACTGGTGGAGGAACGGACCGGGGAGGTGCCGGGGATGCCGGAGCTGTCGCAGGAGACCGAACGGGGGAGGGCCGTGGCGCCCTTCGGACTGGCCGAGGTGACCGGCCCGTCCATGGTGCCCACGCTGCACCACGGGGACCAGCTTCTCGTGCGGTACGGGGGTGCGGTCAGGCCCGGAGACGTCGTGGTCCTGCGTCATCCGTTCCAGCAGGACCTGCTGGTCGTCAAGCGTGCCGTGGAGCGGCGCGAGGGCGGCTGGTGGGTGCTCGGCGACAACCCGTACGCGGGCGGCGACAGCACGGATTACGGGGTCGTGCCCGAGGAGCTGATTCTCGGGACGGCCCGGTTCCGGTTCCGGCCGCTCCGGGCCGGTCAGCGCTCGCCGCTCGCGCTGCTGCGCTGGGCGCTCTCGGCGGCGAGGCCGCTGCTGCCCGTCCGGTCGGCCTCCAGGCGCTTGCGGGCCCGGTAGGCGGCGACGTTGGCGCGGGTGGCGCAGCGGTCCGAGCAGTAGCGGCGGGAGCGGTTGGTCGAGGTGTCCAGGTAGGCGTTGCGGCACGGGGTGGCTTCGCACAGGCCGAGCCGGTCGACGCCGTACTCGGTGAGGTGGAAGGCCAGGCCCATCGCCGCGATCGCCGCGTAGCCGGCGGTGGCGTTGGACGGGTGGTCGGCCAGGTGCATGTGCCAGAGCGGGCGCCCGTCCTCGTCGCGGAGGTCGTGCCCGGAGATCTGCGGGCTGACCGGGAACTCCAGCAGGAGGGAGTTCAGCAGGTCCACGGCCAGGGTCTCGTCGCCCTGGTCGGCGGCCTCGAAGACCCCGCGCAGCCGCGCCCGCACCGACCGGAAGCGTGTGACGTCGGCGTCGGTGGCGCGGCGGGCCGCCGACGAGTTGTCACCGAAGAGATCGCGGACGGCCTCGACCGTGGTCAGGGTGTCCCTGCCCCTGGCCGGTTCCTCGCTGTTGACGAGACGGACGGCGTAATCCGAGTAATAGGCCAGTTCCACTTGTAGTCCTTACGGAGGCGCTTTATCGTCGGGTCTGCGGTCGGGTAACAGCCGGTCGTGCTTCCAGGGTATTACGCGAACCGAGGGGAGTCGGGGTTCCATGACGACGAGTACCGGGACCGACTGGGCGGCTTGGCAGGAGAGCTGGGACCGGCAGCAGGAGTGGTACATGCCGGACCGTGAGGAACGCTTCCGGATCATGCTCGACATGGTCGAGGCGCTCGTCGGTACGGCCCCCCGCGTGCTGGACCTCGCGTGCGGCACCGGCAGCATCACCGCCCGGCTGCTGCGCCGCTTCCCCGACGCCACCAGCACCGGTGTGGACCTCGACCCCGCGCTGCTCGCCATAGCCCAGGGCACCTTCGCGGGCGACGACAGGGTCTCCCTCGTCACCGCAGACCTCAAGGACCCCGACTGGCCGGCCGCGCTGCCGTACGACTCCTACGACGCCGTAGTGACCGCCACGGCCCTCCACTGGCTGCACAGCGAACCCCTCGCGGCCCTCTACGGTCAGGTCGCGGGGCTGGTCCGCGACGGCGGTGTCTTCATGAACGCGGACCACATGATCGACGACACCACGCCCCGGATCAACGCGGCCGAGCGCGCCCAGCGCCACGCCCGCATGGATCAGGCCAAGCGGGACGGCGCCCTGGACTGGACCGACTGGTGGCAACTGGCCGCCCAGGACCCGGTCCTCGCCGAGCCGACCGCCCGCCGCTTCGAGATCTACGGCGAACACGCGGACGGGGACGTGCCGTCGGCGGCGTGGCACGCGCGCACCCTGCTCGCCCAGGGCTTCAGCGAGGCCCGGCCGGTGTGGTGCTCACCCTCCGACACGCTGCTCCTCGCCCTCAAGTAGACCGGCGCCCGTCCCCACCGACGAAGGGCGAGGGCGGTACGGAGATCCCGTACCGCCCTCGCCCGGTGTGGCGTCGGAGCACCCGCGTCGGAGCACCCGTCCCAGCCGTTTCAGCGCACCCGTCTCAGAGCACCTTGGACAGGAACGACTGCGTCCGCTCGTGCTGCGGGTTCGTCAGGACGTCCCGCGGGTGGCCGGATTCCACCACCACACCGTCGTCCATGAACACCAGGCTGTCGCCCACCTCGCGGGCGAAGCCCATCTCGTGGGTGACCACGACCATGGTCATGCCGGACTCGGCGAGGTCGCGCATGACGTCCAGGACGTCACCGACCAGCTCCGGGTCCAGGGCCGAGGTCGGCTCGTCGAACAGCATCAGCTTCGGGTCCATCGCCAGCGCCCGGGCGATCGCCACGCGCTGCTGCTGGCCACCGGAGAGCTGCGAGGGGTAGTGCCCGGCCCGGTCGGCCAGCCCCACGCGCTCCAGGAGCTGCATGGCGCGTTCCCTGGCCTGCGTCCGGTTCGCGCCCTTGACCTGCACCGGCGCCTCCATGACGTTCTCCACGGCCGTCATGTGCGGGAACAGGTTGAAGCGCTGGAAGACCATGCCGATGTCACGGCGCTTCATCGCGACCTCGCGGTCGCGCAGCTCGTACAGCTTGTCGCCCTGCTGGCGGTAGCCGACCAGCTCGCCGTCGACGTACAGCCGTCCGGCGTTGATCTTCTCCAGGTGGTTGATGCACCGCAGGAAGGTCGACTTGCCGGAACCGGAGGGGCCGATGAGGCAGAACACCTCGCCCGGCTCGACCTCCAGGTCGATGCCCTTGAGCACCTCGACATGGCCGAAGGACTTGTGCACGCCCTGCGCCTTGACCATCGGGACGGTGGTCCGCGGCGCGCCGTCCTGCGTCTTGCTCAGCTTGTCGGTCATGCCATGCCTCCCTTGGGCCGGCCCAGGGACAGCATGTTCGTCTTCACTTTCTGCCAGGGCGTCGGCGGCAGCTGGCGGCTGGAGCCGCGGGCGTAGTACCGCTCGATGTAGTACTGGCCGACGCTCAGCACCGAGGTCATGATCAGGTACCAGGCCGCGGCGAGGAAGTACATCTCCACCGGGGCGCCGGAGTTCTGGCCGATGTCCTGGGCGTAACGGAAGAGCTCGGGATACTGGACGGCCGCCACGAGCGAGGTCGTCTTCAGCATGTTGATCACTTCGTTGCCCGTCGGCGGCACGATCACGCGCATCGCCTGCGGGATGACCACCCGGCGCAGCGTCTTGCCGTGGCTCATGCCGAGCGCGTGGGCCGCCTCGGTCTGGCCCTCGTCCACCGCCAGCAGGCCGGCCCGGCAGATCTCGGCCATGTACGCCGCCTCGTTCAGACCCAGGCCGAGCAACGCCGTCAGCAGCGGCGTCATGAAGTTCGACCAGTAGTCCTTGTAGAACGGCATCAGGTTGATGTACTCGAAGACCAGGCCCAGGTTGAACCAGAGGAACAGCTGGACCAGGACCGGGGTGCCGCGGAAGAACCAGATGTAGAACCAGGCGATGGACGAGGTCACCGGGTTCTTCGACAGCCGCATCACCGCGAGGACGATGCCGCCGACGATGCCGATCAGCATCGACAGCACCGTCAGCAGGAGGGTCTTGCCGACACCGGTCAGGATCCGGTGGTCGAAGAAGTAGTCCGGTACCGCGTGCCAGTTGATCCTGCCCTGGCCGAACGCGTAGATGATCGCGACGAGGAGCGCGATCGCGATGACGGCGGAGACATAGCGTCCGTAGTGCCGGACCGGAATGGCCTTGATGGCCTCCGCGCCGGCCGGGGGCGTGTCCACCGGCCCCGCCGTCTTGTCGATGTCAGTCACGGGAATTGCCTCTCAGTGGCCGCTTGGTGCCGCGGGTCACTTGCCGCCGTTGATCACGGACTCCTTGACGGCGCCGTCCTGCGCGCCCCACTTCTCGAGGATCTTCTGGTACTCGCCGTTCTTGATGATCGCGTTCATCGCGGCCTGGAGGGCGTCGCGCAGCTGGGTCTCCTTCTTGGAGACCGCGATGCCGTACGGGGCCGCCTCGACCTGGTCGCCGACGATCTCGAAGTCCTTGCCGCCGCCGGAGGTCTTCACCGCGTACGCCGCCACCGGGAAGTCGGCGGACACGGCGTCCGCGCCGCCCGAGCGCAGCCGGGTCTGGGCCTGCTGGTTGTCGTCGAAGGCCTCGATGGCGAGCTTCTTGCCGCTCGGACACTTCTTGGCCTGCTGCTTGGCCAGGTCCTCCGAGGTGGTGCCACGCTGGACGGCGAGCTTCTTGCCGCACAGGTCGTCCCAGGTCGTGATGCCCTTGGTGTCGCCCTTGCGGGTGTAGATCGAGACACCGGCGGTCAGGTAGTCGACGAAGTCGACGCCCTCACCGACCTTCTTGCCGGTGTCCGGGTCGACGCCATCCTGACGGTTCTTGTTGTCCGTCATGGCCGACATGGCGATGTCGTAGCGGTCCGAGCGCAGACCGGTGAGCAGGGCGTCGAAGGTGCCGTTCTGGAAGTCGAACGTCACCCCGAGCTGCTTGCCGAGGGCCGCCGCCAGGTCGGGGTCCAGGCCGACGACCTTGCCTGCGGAGTCCTTGTACTCCACCGGGGCGTACGCGATGTCGGAACCGACCCTGATCTTGCCCTTGCTCCGGATGTCCTGCGGGAGCTTGTCGGCGAGCGGGGCGCTGCCGGCGGAAGCGCTGCCGGAGTTCTCGTTCTTGTCCTTGGTCTGGTCACCGCAGCCGGTGATCAGCAGGGCCCCTGCGACCGCGATCGCACCGGCCGCGGCCAGACGGGAGCGCGCTGCGGTCGTACGACGGGTGGAGCTTGCGGTCATCGTGGTTCCTCCGGCGGATGGGAAGAGTTGCCGATGGGTCGACGGAAACACACACCTTCGGGTGTCGCGACCTCGTGGGTTTACGGCATCTTGCCATTCGGACTACGCCATTCAGGGGCGTCGCTATGTCAAAATCGGATAACGGGTGACCCCCGAACCGCATCAGGTCGGTACATCCCCGGTCCATCACCACCGAACCATCTGCGGGAATCCAGCGCTCCGGCCGCAAAATCTTCAGCCTGTCTCAGAATGTGGTCACTCCTTCGCCCGTCCTATCGGTCGCGCTTGGGCGTTTTCGGGCCATTCCGGTCCGTCGGGCGCGCGTCGCCTGCGTGGCGCGTACCGGATCCGGAATGTGACCTTGCACCTAATGGACTCGTCGCGGGCGCCGTCCGTCCGGTAAGAAGGTTCTTTACACCCCTCATCCGGGGCTCAGGGCGCGTGTGCGGCGCGCCCGTCGCGTATGAGCTCGTACGTATCCGCAATCGAGCCGTACGCGGTGCCCGCCCACCCCTCACCAGGAGTGGTCGACCCTCAAACCATGCATACCTAAGGGGTAAAACAAAGTGGCAGCGGAGATCGTCAATCCTCGCAGCGACGGCACAACGGACCAGGACGGCGGGGCCGAGCCCCTCGATTCCTTCGATCCGGCGTTCGCCCTGCACCGCGGCGGCAAGATGGCCGTGCAGGCCACCGTGCCGGTCCGCGACAAGGACGACCTTTCCCTCGCGTACACGCCCGGCGTCGCTCGCGTGTGCACCGCGATCGCGGAAACGCCGGAGCTGGTCAACGACTACACATGGAAGTCCAACGTGGTCGCCGTCGTCACCGACGGTACGGCCGTGCTCGGACTCGGGGACATCGGTCCCCAGGCCTCCCTCCCCGTGATGGAGGGCAAGGCGATCCTGTTCAAGCAGTTCGGCGGCGTCGACGCGGTGCCGATCGCGCTCGACTGCACCGACGTGGACGACATCATCGAGACCGTCGTCCGGCTCGCTCCCTCCTTCGGCGGAGTGAACCTGGAGGACATCTCGGCACCCCGGTGCTTCGAGATCGAGCGCCGGCTCCAGGAGCGCCTGGACATCCCGGTCTTCCACGACGACCAGCACGGCACGGCCGTCGTGACGCTGGCGGCGCTGCGGAACGCGGCGCGGCTCAGCGGGCGCGAGATCGGCCAGCTGCGGGCCGTCATCTCCGGCGCGGGAGCGGCCGGTGTCGCCATCGCCAAGATGCTGATCGAGGCCGGCATCGGGGACGTGGCGGTGGCCGACCGCAAGGGCGTCGTGTCGGCCGACCGGGCGGACCTGACCCCGGTCAAGCGCGAGGTGGCCGGCTTCACGAACAAGGCCGGCCTCACCGGCTCGCTGGAGGACGCCCTCGCGGGCGCCGACGTCTTCATCGGCGTCTCCGGCGGTACGGTCCCCGAGAAGGCCGTCGCCTCCATGGCCAAGGGCGCCTTCGTCTTCGCGATGGCCAACCCGAACCCCGAGGTGCACCCGGACGTCGCGCACAAGTACGCCGCGGTCGTCGCCACCGGGCGCTCGGACTTCCCGAACCAGATCAACAACGTGCTGGCCTTCCCCGGGATCTTCGCGGGCGCCCTCCAGGTGCGGGCCACGCGGATCACCGAGGGGATGAAGATCGCCGCCGCCGAGGCGCTGGCCGCCGTGGTCGGTGACGATCTTGCCGCCGACTACGTGATCCCGTCCCCGTTCGACGAGCGGGTCGCCCCCGCGGTCACGGCGGCGGTCGCCGCTGCCGCGCGGGCCGAGGGCGTCGCTCGTCGGTGACATCGCGCTGAGCCGCGCTGAACGGCCCCGTCCGTCAGGGCGGGGCCATGTTCCTTTCCCGCCCGCCCGCTCGTATCCGGCGCCGAGAGGGTGCCCTGAGGGCGCTTGTGCCGGGCTGCGCCGCAAGGGTGCCCTTCTGCAAGAGGGCATGTGTCACAGGGCCGCATGGTTCCGTCGGCTGATCAGCCCACCTATCGTCGGCAGCATGTTCGCTGTCTACGCCGCCCGAATCGACCGCGACCAGCCGCTCCGCGGCCTCGAGTTGGGGGAGCGTCCGGCTCCCGAGGCCCGTCCCGGCTGGAGCACCGTCACGGTGCGGGCCGCTTCCCTCAATCACCATGACCTCTGGTCCCTGCGGGGCGTCGGCCTCCCCGAGGACCGGCTGCCCATGATCCTCGGCTGCGACGCCGCCGGCGTCGACGCGGACGGCAACGAGGTCGTCCTGCACTCCGTCATCGGCCAGACCGGCCACGGCGTCGGCCCCGACGAGCCGCGCTCCATCCTCACCGAGCGGTACCAGGGCACCTTCGCCGAGCAGGTCGCCGTGCCGACCTGGAACATCCTGCCCAAGCCGAAGGAGCTGTCCTTCGCCGAGGCGGCCTGTCTGCCGACCGCCTGGCTGACGGCGTACCGGATGCTGTTCACCAACGCCGGGGTACGACCCGGTGACTCCGTCCTCGTGCAGGGCGCGGGCGGCGGTGTCGCCACGGCCGCGATCGTCCTCGGCAAGGCCGCCGGGCTGCGGGTCTTCGCCACCAGCCGGGACGAGGCCAAGCGAAAGCGGGCCCTGGAGCTGGGCGCGGTGGAGGCCGTGGAGCCCGGGGCGCGGCTGCCGCAGCGGGTGGACGCCGTCATCGAGACCGTGGGCGCCGCCACCTGGTCCCACTCCGTGAAGTCGCTGCGGCCCGGCGGGACGCTCGTCATCTCCGGTGCCACCAGCGGGGACCGGCCCTCGCACGCCGAGCTGACCCGGATCTTCTTCCTGGAACTGAAGGTGGTCGGCTCCACCATGGGCACCAAGGACGAGCTGGAGGACCTGCTCGCCTTCTGCGCCGCGACGGGGGTACGGCCCGTCATCGACGAGGAGCTGCCGCTGGACCGGGCCCGTGAGGGCTTCGAACGGCTGGCGTCCGGGGAGCAGTTCGGGAAGATCGTGCTGACCAACTCCTGAGGCTCGGTGGGTCGTCGGGCTGAGAGATCGAGAGGCGGGTCCGGTGTCGGGCCCGCCTTTTCCACGGCTCGTTTGTCAACCAGGGTTGACGGTTGAGTGGTGTCAACCTACATTGACAGCATGAGTGAGGCAACCGATCTCGCCGAGCGTGCCGGTGACCGTGATCCGCGGGTCGGACTGCGGGCCGTGGCCGCGCTGCGCCGGCTGCTGGAGCAGCTGGAGGCGGTGCAGGTGCGCAGTGCGCGCAATCAGGGCTGGTCGTGGCAGGAGATCGCCGCGGAGCTGGGTGTCAGCAGGCAGGCCGTGCACAAGAAGTACGGGAGGCATTGATGTTCGAGCGGTTCACCAAGGACGCCCGGGCGGTGGTCGAGGGGGCGTTCGTGTACGCCGAGGACGGCGGGGCGCGGTCCGTGGACGCCGAGCATCTGCTGCTCGCGCTCCTCGACCGCGAGGGCAGCCGGGCGTCCTTCGCGCTGTCCGCCCTGGGGCTCGCGGAGCCGGAGGCGCGGGAGCGGGTACGGCGCGACGTGGGGGAGGCCCGGCGGCGGGCCGGGCTGACCCGGGCCGATGCGGATGCCCTGGCCGGGCTGGGGATCGATGTGTCGGAGATCGTGGCGCGGGTGGAGGAGGCGCACGGCGTCGGAGCGATGTCCGGTGACCGTGGGCGGGGTGGAGGTGGGGGCCGGCCGGGGCGGTCGTCGGTCGGGCGTCGGCCCGGCTTCGGTCGAGGGGCCAAGGGGGTGCTGGAGCGGGCGTTGCGGGTTGCCGTGGCTCGGCGTGACCGGGGTATCGGGGATGAGCATCTGCTGTTGGCGCTCACCGTGCTGCCGGGGGTGGCGGGGGAGGTGCTGGCGGATCACGGGGTGACGTTCGAGGGGGTGTCGCGCGTGTGCCCGCCGGCTCGGTCGGCTGGAGGGTGAGCGGGGGGCGCCCGCCCGATTCGGTCGGCTGGGAGGTGGGCGCCCGGGGGCTCCGCCCGGACCCCGGGTGTTTGCCCGCCCGCCCGCCCGACTCGGTCGGCTGTGGGGTGGGCGCCCGGGGGCTTCGCCCCGGACCCCGGGTGTTTGCCCGCCCGCCCACCCGATTCGGTCGGCCGGGAGGTGGGCGCCCAGGGGCTCCGTCCCGGACCCGGATGTGCGCCCGCGCCTCCACCCGACTCGGTCGGCTGGGGAGGCGGTGTCCCGGGGCGGTCGGCTCGTGCGGCCGGGAGGTGGGCGTCCCCGGGGCGGTCGGCTCCGTCGGCTGGGAGGTGGGCGTTCAGGGCGGCCGGCTCGGCCGGCCGGGGTGTCAGGGTTTGGGGGTGTGGAGGAGGGCCGCGATGTGGGCCGCCGCCGTGGAGAGGTGGTGGCGGGCCTCGCGGAGTTGCGTGGGGGTGACCCCGTGGTCGCGGGCCGCGTCGCGGATGTCGTCGCGGAAGCGGTCCAGGAGGCGGTCCAGGTCGCGGGCCGGGTCGCCGGTGGCGTCCTCGTGGGCCCAGGACGGTTCGTAGTCGGCGGGGAAGTCCTCCCGGGGAGAGGTGTGGTGCGGTTCTTCGGTGGGGCGGGCGAAGGTCCAGTCCCTGCCGAAGTCCTTGCCGAAGTCCTTTCCGAAGTCCCCGAGCTCCTTGGCCAGTTCCGTCAGGCCCTCGCGGACGCCGGTCGGCCAGTCGCCGCGCGTGAAGTGGTCCTGGACACGGTCCTGGACGCGGCGGGCGATGCGCTGCATCTCCTCCTGCGCCTGGGCCCGTGCGCGTGCCTGTGCCTCCTGGGCCTGGCGGCGGGCCCGCTGGGCCTCCTCGCGGGCCCGGCGGCTCTCGTCCTTGGCGCGCCGCGCCTGCTCCTTCCACTCCTGCTTGACCCGGCGCATCTCCTCCTTGGCGGTCTTCCAGGCCTCCTTCTCGCTCATGTCGCCGTACTCCCCGAAGGCGTACTCGGCCCCGGATGCCTTCGGGCCACGGCGGGCCTCGGAGGCGGCGGCGCGCACCTCGCGGCGCAGGTCGCCGGCCGCGCCGCGGACGTCGGCCCTTATCTCGGCGGCCAGTTCCGCGACCGACTCGCGGATCTCCAGCTCCAGGTCGGCCAGCTCGCCGCTGCGGTCGGCGAGTTCGGCGCGGCCCGCGTCCGTGATGGCGTACACCTTGCGGCCGCCCTCGGTGGTGTGCCGGACCAGGCCCTCCGCCTCCAGCTTGGCCAGCCGGGGGTACACCGTGCCCGCCGAGGGGGCGTAGAGACCCTGGAAGCGCTCCTCGAGAAGCCTGATCACCTCGTAGCCGTGGCGCGGGGCCTCGTCGAGCAGCTTGAGCAGGTACAGGCGGAGGCGGCCGTGGGCGAAGACGGGAGGCATGTCAGAGCACCTTCTTGTCGGTCGTGCCGTCGGCCGGGTCGCCGGTGGAAGCGGTGGCATCGGTGGCGTCCCCGGTGGCGTCCTGGCCGGAGACGGAATTGTCTCCCGGGGCGGCGGGGGCGTGGTCGGCCGGGTGGGGCTTGGTGTCCCAGGGGGTGCTCTCGTCGTCGTCCCTGGGTGGGCGGCGCAGCAGGGCGATCGAGCCGGAGACCGTGGTGGCGCGCAGCTTGCCGGTGCCGGCGCCCAGGCGGCCGGTGATCTTGTGCGCGCCCCACTGGCCGTGCACCCGCAGGCCGTCGAAGGCGTTGGAGATCTTGCCGCTCGCGGTGTTCGCCTCCACCTCGGCGTCGGCCGGGTGCGGCAGGCGGATGGCGATCTCACCGGAGACGCTGGTGAGGCCGACGTCCGTCGGGCCGTCCGGGTCCAGGTCGACGATCATGGAGCCGCTGACGGTGTCGGCGCGCACGGAGGGGCCGGAGCCCTCGACCACGGTCAGGTCGCCCGAGACCGAGTGGTACCGCAGGTCGCCGGTGACCGCCTGGGCATCCAGGTTCCCGGAGACGGTGTCGGCGCGGACCGGGCCCGAGACGCCGACCAGGGTGGTGTCGCCGGTCACTCCCTTGATCACCGCGGGGCCGCGGACGCCGGAGACGACCGCGGCGGCGCCGACCACGCCCACTTCCACGCGCGTGTCGGCGGGGACCGCGAGGGAGACGACGGCGCTGCGGCGCCAGCCCTTCCGGTCGAGCCACTTGAGGAAGCCCTTCCAGGGCAGGTCCTCGTAGGCCACCGTGAGGGTGGTGCCGTTCTGGGTGACGATCAGGGGCGGGCCTTCCAGCTCCGAGACCTCCAGGCGTGCCGAGCCCTCGTCCGTGCCCACCACGTTCACCGTGCCGTTGACGATGCGGACCTGGAGGTCGCGCACGGGGGAGTCGAAGGTCAGCTTCTGGGGTTCGGTGACGGACCACTCGGACATGGGGCCTCCTCGGCCGGGCGGGGCACGTGTCGCGACACGCCATATCGCGTTCTCTGAGATTCACGATATATCGTGCCTGCGGGAAGTCAAGGCGCTCTTTCGGGGGTCGCTGCGGCGGGGGCCGGCCCGGGGGCCGGGCGGGGGGCCGGGCGGGTCCCGGTCACGGCCCGGCTGGGCCCGGCCCCTGCCTGGCCGCCCCTGGGCCCGGCCCCTGCCGGCCGCGCCCGGGCCCGCCCAGGCGGCGGCATAGGCTGGTGGGAGTTGTTGTCAGGCCGATGGCCGATGTACCTGCTGGAGATGGGCACCGATGTACTTCACCGACCGCGGTATCGAGGAGTTGGAGAAGCGGCGTGGCGAGGAAGAGGTCACCTTCGAGTGGCTGGCGGAACAGCTGCGTACGTTCGTGGACCTGAACCCGGACTTCGAGGTGCCCGTGGAGCGGCTGGCCACCTGGCTCGCGCGGCTCGACGACGAGGAGGACGAGTAGGGGCGATCATCGGCCGATCCATCGCCGGCACCCCTCTTCCCCTCCCCCTCTCCGTCCCCGGGAGTTAGCCTTCTCCTTCCATCGGCGAACGGGGGCGTCATGGCTGGAGGAATCGAACGCGTGCGCCTGGACGACGGAACCGTCGTCTGGGCCAGGATCAGCGCCGCCGACCAGGAGGAGCTGGACGAGGGCGGCTACTGGGACACCGGGCTCGGCGACCGGGTCATCGACATGGCGGGGGGACTGGCCGGCACGGTCGGTGGCGTCGTGCGCTCCCTGCGCGCCGGTCTGGACACGCCGGCCCCCGTCGAGGTCTCCGTCAGCTTCGGTATCGAACTGACGGCGCAGTCCGGCAAGATCGTCAGCGCCATCGCCGAGGGCGGCGGCACCTCCTCCCTCACCGTGTCCCTGACCTGGACCGAACCGGCCGCGGCGGCGGGCGGCACGGACCCGGCGACGGCGGGCGGCGCGGTCGTACCGTCGCAGTCCCCGGCCCCCGGCGCCGTATGAGCGCCTTCGGCGAGATGGTGCGCCCCTCCCTCGCGCGCATCGGCGCACCGGGTGACGGGTATGCAACGGACCGTGACTCGTACTGGGGGTCGGGGTTCTTCATAGCCCCGGGTTGGCTGTTGACCTGCGCCCACGTCGTGGGAAAGGGGGGAGCCGCGGTGTGCCGAGGGGAGAGCGCCCTGAGCGTGACCTGGCAGGAGCGCACCGCCGACGGCGCCTGGGAGCCGCGCGACGGCACCGGGACGGCGGTCGTCGTGGCGCCCCGGCCCGAGGCCGGGCGGCCGGCGCGTGATCCCTGGCCGTTCCCCGACCTCGCGCTCGTCCGGGTGACCGGCGCCGACAAGGTGCGCTGCCTGTGGCTCGGCGACCGGGAAGCCGGCCCGCGCACCCCGCTCGGGCTCTACGGCTGGTCGGTGCAGACCGGCGAGCTGGGCATCCGGCAGGGCAGCGGCGAACTCGCCGGTTCCGACGCCCGCGCCCTGTTGCTCACCGGCATCCTGCCCATCGGCGGACTCTCCGGCGGGCCGGTGCTCGACCTGCGGCACGGCTCCGTCATCGGAGTGATCAAAGGGCGTCGGCGGGAGGAGGGCGTCGCCGTCCCGGTCACCGCGCTGTACGAACTGCTGGACTCGCGCGAGGCCGGGCGCGCGGTGCGTGAGGCGCTGCGCGCCCACGACCTCCATCACGCGAGCCTCCTCGACGCCCCCTCGCCGTACCCGCACTGGACCGCCGTCCAGGCCACCCTGCCAGGTCACGCGCCCTCCGTCTCCGGGATCACCACCGAACTGCGCACCCGGCTGTACGGCCATCTCGCCCATCTGCCGCCGCCGGCCGGAGCGGGTGAGGTCGTCCACCTCGTGGAGGACGTGAAGGAGCAGGTGCGGGGCGAGCGGCTGCCGTCGCTGGTGCTGCCCAACGTCCGCACCTGGCGCGAGGGCGCCGCGCTGCTGTACGGCCTGCGCATGCTCGACCCCGGCGGCGGCGGTGGAACGCTGGTCGACCTGGACGCCGTACTGCTGTACGCCGCCCGGGTGGCCCGCAAGGCCGCGCGCGAGCACGCCGGGGAGGTGGCGGAGGGGCGGCTGCGGGCGTTCACCGCGTGGATAGCCGGGCAGGCCGCCGGCCACCGGCACTGGGCGGTAGGCGAGGCCATACGCGCGCTGCTGGAGGGCGCGGAGGGCGCCGAGGGAGCGGCGCGGGCCGACGGTTCGACCACCGCCGCGACCGGTTGGCCGTCCGGCGGCCCTTCCGACAGCCAGAGCGGCAGCCGGCCCGGTGGCCCGCCCGACAGCCGGCCCGGTGGCCCGTCCAACGGAGTGCCCGTGGCGAACGGGGCGGTCGTGACTCCGGCGCAGGCCATTCCGGCGCAGAGCGGAGCCGTCGACGTGCCGACACCGGTCGGAGCCCTAGACGCGCCGTCCGCCCTCGAAGCGCCGTCCACCGTCGAATGCCCCGGCACTGCGACACCCACCGAGCCCGGCGCGGCGCCGCTCCCCGCCGGGTCCGCCGAGACGGCCGAGTGGGGCCGCGCGACGCAGCCGCAGGTCACCGCCCCCGCCCTCCTCACCCCCTCCGCCGACACCCGCACCGACGTCCTCGTCAAGGTCGGCCCGGCCACCTACGGCCGGCATCCCTGGAGCGTGCAGCTCATCTACGGCGGGCAGGACGTCACGCCGGTCGCCGGGGACGACCGGGGCGTGCGGGCCGAGGAGCTGGCGCGGGTGCTGCGCGAGCCGTTGGCCAAGGCGCTGAACGTGGGGGACCACGGGGAGCATCTCGCCGCGATCGAGGTCTTCCTGCCCCGCAAGCTGTTCGATCTCCCGGTGGACGACTGGCAGTTGCTCCCCGATCCCCGCGCCGCCGCAACGGACGAGGACGACGAGGACGACGACTTCGTGGACGAGCGGGCCCTGCCGCTCGGGATGCGGCGGACCGTCGTCGTCCGGGACGTCCGGCGCAACGGCCTGCCCCCCTCCCCGGAGTGGCGCCGCCGCTGGAAGGGCGTCCTGCGCGGACCGCTGGCGCACGGGACGCTGCACGGGCGGCCCGCCGCCGAGGGGCATCCGCCGGGGGTCCGGGCCGGGGGCAGGTTCCCGTACTACGGCGCCCTGTCGGCGATGAGCGACGCGTCCGTGCCCGTCTACTGCGGTCCCGTCGGCAGCGGTGAGGGCTACGCGGCCATGCGGGACGCGCTGCGCTCCGGGCACTCGGTGGTGCTGTGGCGCCGTGACCTGCATGATCACGACGAGTGCGGGGACTTCCACCGGCAGGCCGCCGACCTGCTGGGGCTCGCCGGGCACGCGGACGGGCTGCACGGTCCGGTTCGCGATCTGCGCATCCGCCTGGCCGACCCGGACACCGCACGGGCGCAGGGCCTGCGCGGCAAGATCGCCGTACTTTTCGACCCGCCGCCGGACCGGCCGCCGTACGGGACGGAGAGCATGCGACCGCCGCCGCTGGCCGCGCCCGGCGGCTGACCCGTCGGCGGCCCCCGCCGCTCCCGGTGGACGTCCCGTCAACTCTGTTGAGTCGCACGGCTGTTCGCGGGAAGAGGGAGGGGGCGTCGTACGCCGCGAACCTCGGCGGGCGCGGCCGGCGGGCGGTAGCCTCGTACGTCGGACGGCCGGGCCCGCTGCATGATCACCAGAGCCGGGAGGAGCCCAAGGTGAACGACTGGCGGATCTACCGCGGAGTGGGTCAGCCGCACGACGGCATGCGACGGTTGCCGGCGCCGCCGCCCTGGCGTGACTTCGCCGCCTCCCGGGACGGCGGGGACAGCGGCCCGGAAGATCCCAGCAGCCCCCGCCGGCTCGGCGTGCGCCGCCGTCTGGTCGAGAACTACGCGCCCCGGCCGGCCGAGGTCGACGCGGTCAACGCGGCCCTCTATCTGCGCCGGCCCCTGCTGGTGACCGGCAACCCGGGAACCGGCAAGTCGACCCTGGCGTACGCGATCGCCCACGAACTCGGCCTGGGCAAGGTGCTGCGCTGGCCCATCGTCAGCCGTACCACCCTCCAGGACGGCCTGTACCGGTACGACGCCATCGCCCGGCTCCAGGACGTCCAGCTCGAGCGCGCCCGCGGCGACGACCGCGGTGCCGAGGCCTCCGGGATCGGCTCCTACATCCGCCTCGGACCCCTCGGCACCGCGCTCCTGCCCGCGGAGCAGCCCCGCGTCCTGCTCATCGACGAGCTGGACAAGAGCGACCTCGATCTGCCCAACGACCTGCTGAACACGCTGGAGGAAGGCGAGTTCTCGGTCCCCGAGCTGGAACGGCTGGCCGACCGGGAACCCGTCGTCGAGGTGCTCACGCACGACGGCGACCGGGTGGCCGTGCGCGGCGGACGCGTCGCGTGCACCGCGTTCCCGGTGATCGTGATGACCTCCAACGGCGAACGCGACTTCCCCGCCCCGCTGCTGCGCCGCTGCGTCCAGCTCGAACTGGACCCGCCCGGCGAGGAGCAGCTCACCGCCATGGTCGAGGCGCACCTCGGCACGGACGGCGTCGCCGCCGGCAGCGATCTCATCCGCCGCTTCCTGGAGCGGGAACCCGGCGAGGTGCTCGCCGCCGACCAGCTCCTCAACGCCCTGTTCCTCACCCAGCACGATCCGCACGCGCAGGGCCTCACCCGGGAGCGGATCGCCGAGATGCTGATGCAACCGCTCGACCGCACGAGGTGAGAGGCGGATGCCGGGGATGCGCCTGGACGAGCTGATCGGCAAGCTGCGCCAGGGCGGGCTCCAGCCGACCGCCGAGGACGTGGCCGACGCGCTCTGGCTGGCCGGGCGGCTGGGCACGGCCGCGTCCGGCGACCCCGACGGCACGTCCGGCCCGGGGCCGGGCGGCCCGCCCGGCTCTTCCGGTTCCTCCGGCGCGGGCGGCGCGTCCGGTCCGGGGGCGGCGGACGTACCGCCGGACGACCACCGCGCGGACGGCCCCGGCAGCCCGCAGGCGCTCCGCGCGGACGCGCCCGCCCCCGCCGTCCCGCTGCACACCCCGAGCCCCGCCCCCTACGCCCGGACCGACGGCGACCCCGCGGCCTTCCCGGTCCGCGCCCCCGCCGCCGGCGCCCTGCCCGGACTGCTCGGCCTGCAGAAGGCACTGCGTGCCCTCGGCCGCTACCGCACCCCCTCCGCGCGCGGCCGGGACGAGCGGATCGACGAGGCGGCCACCGCCGACCGGGCCGCCGCCAGCGGCATCCTGCTCCCCGTCACCCGGCCCGGCCGCCACCGGCGCTGCGACGTCCAGCTCCTCATGGACACCGGGCCCGCCATGGCCGTGTGGGGCGAGATGGTCGAGGAACTGCGCCAGGCCTGCCAGCAGTCCGGCGCGTTCGCCTCCGTCCGCGTCCACCACCTGTACGCCGACGGCTCCGGCACCCCCCTCGTCGGTACGACCGTCGGTCCCGGCCGGCGTACCCGGCTGCGGCCCGCCGACGAGCTGCACGACCCCAGCGGACGCCGGCTCACCTTCGTCATCAGCGACTGCGTCGGCCCGCTGTGGCAGAACGGCACCGCGCAGCGCCTGCTGCACGGCTGGCCGCGCACCGCCCCGCTGGCGGTGGTCCAGCCGCTGCCGCCCCGGCTGTGGGGCCGGACCGCGCTGCCCGCCGAGCCCGGGCTGCTGGTCCGCACCGGCGAGTCCGGAGGACGCCTCGACTTCCTGCCCGAGGACGAGCCGTGGGAGGAAGCGGAGGAACCGCCGCCGGGCGCGCGGCCCGTGCCCGTGCTCCAGCCCACCCCGGAGGCGTTCGCGGCCTTCGCCCGGCTGCTCGCCGGGACCGGGCCGACCCGCGAGCACGCCTGGGCCGGCTTCGCCCACCCCGCCACCGCACCGGGGGCCGTCGCCGCCGCACCGCCGGCCCGCAGCGACGAGGAGCTGCTGCGCGCCTTCCGCGCCGGCGCCTCACCCGGCGCCCTCCGGCTGGCCGTCTACCTCGCCGCCGCGCCCCTCACCCTGCCCGTGATGCGGCTGGTCCAGCGGGCCATGCTGCCCGACACCGGCCCCATGGAACTGGCCGAGGTGCTGCTCGGCGGACTGCTGCGGCAGCTGCCCGGCACCGAGGAGCAGCCGTGCTTCGCGTACTCGCCGCGCATGCAGGACCTGCTGCTGTCCTCCCTCGACCAGGACACCGCCGGGCTCGTCCTCAAGCACTGCTCGGCCTATGTGGAACGCCACTTCGGCAAGGGCACCCGCAACTTCGCCGCCCTGGCCGCGGCCAGGCTCGCCGACCACGACCCGGACGCCGGTACCGCACGCCCCGCCGAGGACGGCGGTGCGCGGGACGGCGGCAGCGTGGAGGCCGAGCTGTTCGCCCGCATCCCGGCGCGCGTGCTGCGCTTCTACCTGCCGGACCTGGTCACCCCCGATCCGCTGGCGGAGGCCGAGCGGCTGCTCGACCGGTGGCGGCAGCTGGCCGACCCGGAGATGCTGCGCCGGGCCCGGGAACAGGCGCGCGTCGCCGCGGCGGGCACGGGTGCCGACGGTCCCGGCCCCACGGCCCGGGCCCGCCTGGTCCTCGGCCGCGTGCTGCGCGCGGAGGCCGGTACGGCGGGCGCGCGGGCGGCGGGGCGGCGCGCCGGGCTGCTGCGCGAGGCGGCGGCCGAACTCGCCGGCGCGTACGGGACGGCTCCCGCCGACAGCCGGGAACGGGCGGAAGCGGCTCTGGAGCTGGCCTCGTGCCGACGGGAGCTGTGGCGGCTGACGGCGGAACGGGACCACCTGACGGAAGCGCTCGGCACCCTGGACGGCGAGGTCCCGCCCTGGCCCCGCATAACGGCCGTCGCCCGCCGCTGGCGGCCCGGCCTCGGGGAACCCGGGGGCGCGGCTTTGGGCGAGAGCGGCTCCGGTGGGCCGGCCGAGCGCACCGCCGACGAGGACGCCTTCTCGCGGGACGGCGCCGGTGGGGTGGTCCCGGGCCGAGGCGCGGCGGGCTTCGGCGGCCCCGGTGAGAGTGGGGCCGCCGGCGGTGAGCTCGCTGACGGGGCGTCCGGTGAGGACCGGTCCGGTGACAGCGGGCTCCGTGACGGGGCGCTCGGTGAAGACCAGGGCCACGATGTCGGTCCCGGTGACGCGCGGATCGGTGACAGCCAGATCGACGCCGACGGTTCCGGTGACGCTGGGGCCGGCGACAGCGGCTCCGCTGACAGCGAGGTCGGCCTCGCCGGTTCCGGCGACGCCCGGGACACCGGGGGCGCCGGGGTCGCTCGCGGCCGTACCGGTGATGACGGCGGTTCCGGGTACGGCGTCGACGGCACGGACACCGCCGTACCCGCCGCCGGCGAGCCGCCACCGGAAGGCGTTCCCGAGTCCCCCGCGAGCCGGGACGGCGTGCCCTGGGAGGTGACCGCCCACCGGGCCCGGCTGTTGTTGCGCGGGCGGGTTCTGCTCGATCTGCGGCATCCCGGTGCCGCCGTGCCCGAACTGCGGGAGGCCGGCGCGGTGTTGGCCCGGGAGCGGGTGCCCGACGCCGTACGGGGACCCGCGCTGCTCGACCTCGCGCGGGCGCTGCGCGGGGCCGGCGCCGAGGACGCCGAGACCCGGCGGGCGTTCGGCGAGGCGCTGGCCGCCGCCGGGGACGATCCGGACCTGCTGCTGCCGTGCCTGGCCGCGCTGGCCGCGTTCCACGACGCGGCCGGGGAGACCGGGGAGGCCGACGCGGCGTACGAGCGGGCCGCGCTGCTCGCCCCCGCCGACGGCCCGCTGCGCGTCCAGCTCCTCACCGCCTGGGGCGAGTCACTGCTGCGGCGGGCCTCGGCCGGTGACGGGGCCGGTGTGGTGGACCGGGCCGAGTACGTGCTGCGCGAGGCGCTGAAGTCGCTGCCCGCCCGGTCCGCGCACCGCGGCCGGCTCCAGGGCCTGGTCGGCAGCGCGCTCGCCCAGCGCTTCCGCCACGTCGGCTTCCTGCCCGACCTCTTCGAGAGCCGGCACCTGCTCGGCCAGGCGGTGCGCGCGGCGACCGACGCGGCCGTACGGGCCGAGGTCTGGCTGCAGTTGGGCCGGGTGCGGCTGGAGGGCTGGTACCACGCGGGCGCGCCGGTGCTGATGGAGGCGTTGCAGGCGTACGAGAACGCCGAGCGGGAGGCGGAGGCGGCCCACGGCGGTGACCCCGGCTCGGTGACGGCCGCGCGAGCCCGGCACGGCTGCGGGGCGGTGCTGGCGCTGATGGGGCGGCCCGGCGCGGCCCGTGGCGCGTTCCGGGCGGCCGTGGAGCAGTGGCAGCGGCTCGTCGGGGCGCTGCGCGAGGTCGACTGGGCCGATGTCGAGCTGACCCGGCGGGCGGAGCGGCAACCGCCGCCCGCGGACGCCCGGTCGCTGCCGGAACCGGACTGGCGGGAAACGGCCCCGCCGTGGTGGCCGTGGTCCCAGGACTGGACCGACGCGCGCGAACTTGACCGGAGTTGAACCGTCCAGGGTTTCTGGTTCCGGCCTGTCGGGAAGAAGTGGGCAGCCACTGCGGCTGTGCGGGGCGGGCGTAGGGCAGGGAGGAGCCGAGGGTGGGGGAGCTTAGGACACGGGGGGCCGGCCTCGGCGAGGACGCCGAAGAGGTCGTGCTCCCGCCCGACCTCACCGACGTCGACCTGCGGACACTGCGTGCCATGGACGATCCGGCGGTGCTCGCGGCGGTCGCCGGGGTGCTCGCCGACCCGGACGGGCTGCGCCGGGTCTGGTACACCACCGGCGGGGACGACGAGATCATGCCGGGCCGGCCAGGGCGTGCGTTTTCGGCCGGTCCCGCACGGCAGCCCTTACGCGGCGAGGACACCGTGGCATGACCCCGGGAGCCGTGGGGCCCCTGGGGGACATACGGCCGGCCGCCCCGGCCGCCCCCGCTTCCGGGCCGGTCCCGCCCGAGGTCCTCGACGCCCTGGCCCGCACCCGGCCGCTGCCCGCCGTCACCGCGGCCCTGCGCGCCGCTCTGCACGCCCGGCGGATGCTGCTGCTGAAGGCCCTCCTGGTCCGCTTCGACCGGGTGCGCGGCACCCTGCCTGCCACGGTGCGGCGGCGTTTCGAGGACGACTGGGCGCTGCTGGAGCGGGCCGAGCGGTCCGACGCCCCCGCCGTCCGTGCCGTCCTCGACTACCCGACGACCGGTGCCTGGCTGGCCACGGCGCTCGCCGCGCCCGACGGCCCGGAGTTCGCCGACGGGCTCGCCGGACTGGGCGCGGTGGCCGTCGCCGCCGCCCTGCGCGCCGGCTGCCGCTTCACCACCACCCGCCCGCTGCCCGCCGGCATCCTGCCGCTGCCCGGCATCGGGCTGCTGCGCTGCGCCCGGGGCCGGGCCCGGCTCAGCGGCAGGTCCGGAGCCCTCCGCGTCACCGACGGCGCGGGCCAGACCCTGCTGCTGCCCGGGGCCGCCCCGGCCGGACCCGGCACCCGGTGGACCGCCGACGGCGCCCTGGCCTGGTCGGCGCTGCACACCCTGCCCGGTGGCACCGCCGTACTCGACGACGTCGACCCCTACCGGGTGCCCCCGGACGGCATAGGGCCGGCGGCACTGCCCGCGGCCGAGCGGCCGTACTCCGACCCGGCCGCGTGGGCCGCCCGCTGGCGCGACGCGCACGCCCTGCTGGCCGCGACGCACCCCGCCCGGGCCGCCGAGACCCTGGGGCTGGTCCGTGCCGTCGTCCCGCTGGTGCCGTCGGCGGCCGGCGGACCGCCGCTGAGCGCCACCGTGCGGACCGCGCCCGGCGCCGTCCTCGCCCAGCTGCCGGCCGACCGGCGGGAGCTGGGCGAACTGCTGGTGCACGAGACGCACCACACCAAGCTGGCGGTGCTGGACGAGCTGGTCCCGCTGTGGCGGCCCGGCGGCAGCCTGCACCGGGTGGGCTGGCGGCGGGACCCGCGCCCGGTGCCGGGGGTGCTCCAGGGCGCGTACGCGCACCTGGCGCTGCTGGACCTGTGGTCGCGGGCCCGCACCGGACCCGCCTGGGTGTGGCGGCGGCGCGCCGCCGAACGGTTCGAGACGTGCCGTGAGCAGGTCGCCGAGGCCTTGTCGGTGCTGGCCGAGTCCGATGAACTTACCCCCTGCGGAAGGGAGTTCGTCCGGCACATGGGCAGTCACCACGCGCGCCTCGCGGGGAGCGCCCGCGCGCCGGGCTGACGCTCCGTCGCAGGCCTATTGCGTTACGTTATGCGTGCGGCCGCCCAGCAGACCGGTGGCCGCGGTGGAAGCAGGGAGCGGCGATGGCGGAACAGCGGCGGCCGGGCGCGAACGGTGCGGCGGCACCCGAGCACGTGCTCGTGGTCTTCCCGGGGTACTACCGCTCGTGGGCGGCGTGGATCGCGCAGTGCCTGGAGCGGCACGGACACCGGGCCACCCTCCAGCGCTGGGACCCGCCGCGCGAGGTCGCGCTGGAGGACTCGCTCGGCGACCTGCTGCTGGCCAGCGGAAAGGTACTGCTGGTCCTCAACGACTGGTTCTTCGAACTGGGCCCCCGCCCGCCGGGCGAGTGGAACGACGCGCTGCGCGGCTTCGTCGCCGCCCACGCCGACCGGTTCGCGGCCGTCAACCTCACCAACCGGCCGCTGCTGCCCGCCACCGCCGTCCTGGAACCGGCCAGCCTGTGGGCGCTGAGCGAGGAGGCCGCCGAGGACCGCCTGCTGCGCCGCCTGGGCCTGGAACCGCTCGCCCGCCCCCGCACGCTCGCCGGCCGGATCCGCTACCCGGACGAGCGCTGCGAGATCTGGGGCGAGGTGCCGCGCCGCAACCCGCGCTTCACCGGCCGCGACGACCTGCTGGGCGAACTCCACCAGCGGCTCGCCGACGCCGAGCGCGGCGCCGCCGCCTGCACGCTCGTCGGCATGTCCGGCATCGGCAAGACCCAGCTGGCCGCCGAGTACGCGCACCGCTTCAGCACCGACTACGACCTGGTGTGGTGGGTCAACAGCGACGACCGCACCATCCAGCGCGACCGCCTCGGCGAACTCGCCGTCGAACTCGGCCTGCGCATCGGCAGCGAGCCCGGCGAGCGCATCCGCGCGGTCCGCAACGCGCTCAGGCGCGGGGAGCCGTACGCGAACTGGCTGCTGGTCTTCGACGGCTGGGACGACATCGAGGGCGTGACCTCGCTGCTCCCGCAGGGCACCGGGCACGTGCTGATCACCTCCCGCAACCGGGGCTGGAGCGAGCACACCGACGTGCTGGAGATCCCCGCGTTCCTGCGCCCCGAGTCCACCGCCTACCTGATGCGCCGCGCCCCGCACATCAGCGCCCACGAGGCCGACGAGGTGGCCGCCGAGTTCGGGGACGTGCCGCTGCCGCTGGTGCAGGCCGCGTCCTGGCTCGGCGAGTCCGGCATGGAGGCCGCCGAGTACCTGCGGATGGTGCGCGAACGGCGGCTGTCCACCGTCGACGAGCCCGTCACCGGCGAGGGCTTCCCGCAGTCCTCCCTCACCTCCTGGGCCATACTGCTCAACCGGCTGCGCCGCTCCCAGCCGCAGGCCATCGAGGTGCTCGGCCTGTGCACCTCCTTCGCCCCCGGACGCATCCCGCTCGGCCTCATCCGCGCCTACCCGCGCGCCGAACTGCCCGAGGAACTGCGCTGGATGTCCACCGACCTGCCCGCGTGGACCCGGGCCCTGGACACCCTCGTCAACTACTCGGTGCTCACCCGCGAGACCCGCGGCCCGCTGGCCGCCGAGATGGGCCCGCACCAGGAGTCGGTGCACATGCACCGGCTCGTCCACGACATCGTCTCCAAGCTGACCGGCGACGGCAGCCACGAACTGCACCGGCGGGCGGTGCGCACCCTGCTCGCCGAGGCCGACCCCGGCAACCCCGCCGACAGCCGCAACTGGCCGCGCTACGCCGAACTGCTGCCCCACCTCGAACCCTCCGGCGCGCTGGAGAGCCGGCAGCCGCGCGTGCAGGAGCTGGTCCTGAACTGTCTGCGGTACTGCACCCGCAGCGGCGAGTACAGCGGCGGCCTGGAACTGGCGCAGCAGGTGCGCGAGCACTGGTCCCGGTTCATGGACCCGATCGACCAGCCGATGCTCGACCTGGCCACCCAGGAGGGCAACATGCTCCGCAACAGCGGCCGGTTCCGCGAGCTGTACGAGCTGCACCGGGGCGTGCTCAAACAGCTCCAGGCCGCGCCCCGGCGCAACGAGATCGGCGAGCTGGTCAGCAAGAGCGCCATCGCCTCCGGCCTGCGCTCCCTGGGCCGCTACCAGGAGGCGTACGACCTCCAGCGCGAGGTCCTCGACGGCAACGAGCGGCTCCTCGGCCCGGACGAGCCGCCCACCCTGGTCGCCCGGCACAACCTCGGCGTCACCCTGCGCATGCTGGGCCGGTACGCCGAGGCGCTGGACCTCGACCTGGAGACCCTGGCCCGGCGCGAGAGCGTGCTGCGGGCCCGGCACATCAACACCCTCCACTCCGGGAACGCGGTCACCCACAGCCTCCGCCTGCTCGGCCGCTACCGCGAGGCGCTGGCCCGCCAGGAACCCGTCGTACGGCTCCATGTGCAGGTGCTCGGCCCGCAGCATCCGCAGACCCTCGAAGCCCGCTCCCAGCTCGCCATGTGCCGGCGCCGGGAGGGCGGTCACGCGCCGGACGTCGGCCCCGGCATGGCCAGCCTGCTGGACCAGCTCATCCAGCTGCACGGCCGCGAGCACTACCGCACGCTGGCGTTCCTCACCAACTACGGCAACTACCTGCGGGAGCACGGCGATCTCAGCCAGGCCCGCGACCTCATCGACGAGGCGGAGGCCGGCTACCGGTCGCTGCTCGGCCCCGCGCACCCCGTGGCCACCGGCATGCTGTCCAACACCGGGCTGGTGATGCAGGCGGCCGGTGAGCGGGGCGAGGCCCTGTCCATGTTCGAGTCCGCGCTCGCCGGCCTCGGCGCCACGCTCGGCCCGGACCACCCCTGGGTCCTGGGCTGCGCCCTCAACGCGACCGGCGCGCGCAACCTCAACGGCCGCATCGAGGACGCGATGGAACTGAGCCGCGACACCCTGCGCCGGTCCCGGCACACACTGGGCCACGAGCACCCGCTCACGCTGTCGTGCCAGGTCGCTCTCGCCGCGGACCTGAGGGCGGCACACGAGCAGGAGGAGGCGGGGAAGCTGGAGGAGGACGCCCTGTTCGCCCTCACCCGCACGCTGGGAGCCCAACACCCCCACACGATCTCGGCCCGCCAACGGACCAGGCCCTACTGGGACTTCGAGGCGTACCTGGGCTGAAAGCGTCCCGCAAGGGGCGCGGGGAACCGCGCGAGCAACCGAGGACGGTCCGCAGCCGCGCACCATCCGCTACCGCCCCGCCGGGCAGGCGAAGAGCCCGGTACCGAGTCGGAACTCGGCACCGGGCTCTCAGCTTGGCTGACCGCCGGAGGCACTACGCGTCGAAGACCTCACGCACGAGCTGCTCCTGCTCCGCCTGGTGCCGCTTCGCGGAGCCGACCGCCGGGGACGAGGAGTGCGGACGCGAGATGCGCCGCAGGCGCTCGCCGTGCGGGACGTCCGCGCCGACCGCCAGGTCCAGGTGGTCGATCAGGTTGAGCGCGATGAACGGCCACGCACCCTGGTTCGCCGGCTCCTCCTGCGCCCACAGGTACTTCTCGGCGTTCGGGTACTTGTTGACCTCCGCCTGGATCTCGGCACCCGGCAGCGGGTACAGCCGCTCGATGCGGATGATCGCGGTGTCCGTCACGCCCCGCTTCTGCCGCTCGGCCTCGAGGTCGTAGTACAGCTTGCCGGCCACGAAGACGACCTTGCGGACCGCGGCCGGGTCCGCCGCCGTGTCCCCGATGACGGGACGGAACTGACCCGACGTGAACTCCTCCGTCTTCGACGCGGCGGCCTTCAGGCGCAGCATCGACTTCGGGGTGAAGACCACCAGCGGCTTGTGGTGCGGGTTGTGCACCTGCCACCGCAGGAGGTGGAAGTAGTTCGACGGCAGGGTCGGCATGGCGACCGTCATGTTGTTCTGCGCGCAGAGCTGGAGGAAGCGCTCGACCCGGGCCGAGGAGTGGTCCGGGCCCTGGCCCTCGTAGCCGTGCGGCAGGAGCAGGGTGACGCCGGACGTCTGGCCCCACTTCTGCTCCGCTGCCGAGATGTACTCGTCGACCACCGTCTGGGCGCCGTTGACGAAGTCGCCGAACTGCGCCTCCCACATCACGAGCGCGTCGGGACGGGCCAGCGAGTAGCCGTACTCGAAGCCCATGACCGCGTACTCGGACAGCAGGGAGTTGTAGACGTTGTAGCGCGCCTGGTCCTCGGCGAGGTACTGGAGCGGGGTGTACTCCTCGCCCGTCTCACGGTCGATGAGGACCGCGTGGCGCTGGCCGAAGGTGCCGCGCTGGGAGTCCTGGCCGGACAGCCGGACCGGGGTGCCCTCCAGCAGCAGGGAGCCGACGGCGAGGGTCTCGCCCATGCCCCAGTCGATCGTGCCGTCCTCGACCATCGCCGCCCGGCGCTGCAGCTGGGGCAGCAGACGCGGGTGGACGTGGAAGGAGTCGGGGATGTTGACCTGGGACTCGGCGATGCGCTTGACGACCTCCGAGGAGATCGCGGTGTTCACGGCGACCGGGAAGTCCGCCTGCGGGTCCGGCACGGGGCCGGTGGCCTGTTGGGTCGTGACGGCCTCGCGGACCTCCGTGAAGACCTTCTCCAGCTGACCCTGGTAGTCCTGGAGGGCCTGCTCGGCCTCTTCCAGGGTGATGTCGCCGCGACCGATCAGGGACTCGGTGTAGAGCTTGCGCACCGAGCGCTTCTTGTCGATCAGGTCGTACATCAGCGGCTGGGTGAAGGCCGGGTTGTCCGACTCGTTGTGACCGCGGCGGCGGTAGCAGATGAGGTCGATCACCACGTCCTTGTTGAACGCCTGGCGGAACTCGAAGGCCAGCCGCGCGACGCGGACCACGGCCTCCGGGTCGTCGCCGTTCACGTGGAAGATCGGGGCCTCGATCATGCGGGCCACGTCCGTCGCGTACATGGAGGAACGCGAGGACTCGGGGGCCGCGGTGAAGCCGACCTGGTTGTTGATGACGATGTGGACCGTGCCGCCGGTGCGGTAACCGCGCAGCTGCGACATGTTGAGGGTCTCGGCCACCACGCCCTGGCCCGCGAAGGCCGCGTCGCCGTGCAGGGCGACGGGCAGCACGGTGAAGTCCGTCCCGCCCTTGTTGATGATGTCCTGCTTGGCGCGGGCGATGCCCTCGATGACCGGGTCGACCGTCTCCAGGTGGGACGGGTTGGCGGCCAGCGAGACCTTGATCTGCTCGCCGTCCAGGCCGGTGAAGGTGCCCTCGGCGCCCAGGTGGTACTTGACGTCGCCGGAGCCGTGCATCGACTTCGGGTCGAGGTTGCCCTCGAACTCGCGGAAGATCTGCGCGTAGGACTTGCCGACGATGTTGGCGAGGACGTTCAGGCGGCCGCGGTGGGCCATGCCGATGACGACCTCGTCCAGGCGGGACTCGGCGGCGGAGTCGATCACCGCGTCGAGCAGCGGGATGACGGACTCGCCGCCCTCCAGCGAGAAGCGCTTCTGGCCGACGTACTTCGTCTGCAGGAAGGTCTCGAAGGCCTCCGCGGCGTTCAGCCGGCGCAGGATGCGCAGCTGCTCCTCACGCTCCATCTTGGAGTGCGGGCGCTCGACGCGGTCCTGGATCCACTTGCGCTGCTTGGGGTCCTGGATGTGCATGAACTCGATGCCGGTGGTGCGGCAGTACGAGTCGCGCAGCACGCCGAGGATGTCGCGCAGCTTCATCATCGACTTGCCGGCGAAGCCGCCGACCGCGAAGTCGCGCTCCAGGTCCCACAGGGTGAGCCCGTGCTCGGTGATGTCCAGGTCGGGGTGCTTGCGCTGCTTGTACTCCAGCGGGTCGGTGTCGGCCATGACGTGGCCGCGGACCCGGTAGGAGTGGATCAGCTCGAAGACGCGGGCGGCCTTGGTGACGTCGTCGTCGTGGCTGGCGTCGATGTCCTTGAGCCAGCGGACCGGCTCGTAGGGGATGCGCAGCGCCTGGAAGATGTCGTCGTAGAAGCCGTTCTCGCCGAGCAGCAGGTTCGCGACCTGGCGGAGGAACTCGCCGGAGGCGGCGCCCTGGATGACCCGGTGGTCGTAGGTCGACGTGAGCGTCATGACCTTCGAGATGCCGAGCTTGTTCAGGGTGTCCTGGCTGGTGCCCTGGAACTCCGCCGGGTAGTCCATGGAGCCGACGCCCATGATCACGGACTGGCCGGGCATCAGGCGCGGCACCGAGTGGACGGTGCCGAGGCCGCCGGGGTTGGTCAGGGAGACCGTGACGCCGGTGAAGTCGTCCATCGTCAGCTTGCCCTCGCGGGCACGGCGGACGATGTCCTCGTAGGCCTGCCAGAACTCGAAGAAGTTCAGCGTCTCGGCCTTCTTGATGGCGGCCACGACGAGCTGGCGGTCACCGTTCGGCTTGACCAGGTCGATGGCCAGGCCGAGGTTGACGTGCGGCGGCTTGACGAGGGTCGGCTTGCCGTCCTTCTCGCCGAACGACCAGTTCATCGACGGCATGGCCTTGATGGCCTGCACCATCGCGAAGCCGATCAGGTGCGTGAAGGAGATCTTCCCGCCCCGGGCGCGCTTCAGGTGGTTGTTGATGACGATGCGGTTGTCGAACAGCAGCTTCACCGGGACGGCGCGGACCGAGGTGGCGGTCGGCAGCTCCAGGGAGGCGTTCATGTTCTTGGCGACGGCGGCGGCCGGGCCGCGCAGCGTGATCAGCTCCGGTCCCTCGGGGGCCTCGGCGGCGGGGGCGGCCTTGGCCTTGGGCTGAGCGGGCGCCTGTGCGGGCTGCGCCGGCTTGGCCGGGGCGGGGGCCTTCGCCGCGGGGGCCGGGGCCGGGGCCGGTGCGGGGGCCGCGGCGGGCTTCGGAGCCGCGGGGGCGGCCGGGGCGGCGGCCTGGGGGGCCGGGGCCGCGGGCCGGGCCTGCGGGGCCGTGGTGGGGGTCTCTGCGGCCCCCGTGGCCGCAGTACCCGCCGGAGCCGGGGTGGCAGGTGCACCCGGCTTGTAATCGGCGAAGAAGTCCCACCAGGCACGGTCTACCGAATTCGGGTCCTGGAGGTACTGCTGATAGATCTCGTCGACGAGCCACTCGTTCGGACCGAACGCGGCAGCGGGGTTCTTCCCGGCTTGGTCGTCGGTGGAGATGCTCGAGTTACTGGGGGACTGTGGCGACACGGCGGCAACCGCCCTCTTCCGCTTCACAAGGTGATGGACAGCGGGAATAAAGGCTACGCCTCCCTGGCCGGGAAGGTCAGGTCGAGCAAGGTCATCGTCGCGTAAGTCACATCAAGAATCTTGTTTCAGGGCTTGAAATGGCGGGAAACAAGCGTGGTTCCACACGTCGGAGGGTGTGCGGGCCCGGGCCCTGCGCGTCTTCGTTCGACGGGTGGCGCGGGCCTGCCCTGATCACACGTGTCCGGCTGCGCGGACCGGCGGTCGACCGGCGTGGATCTTGTTGTTCGCTCGGACTTTACGTCAACTTGGGGTGGAAGTCAGTCCCGGAAGAGTGACGATGATCCGGCAGCCCCGCTCGGATTCGGCCACACCGATCCGGCCGCCGTGCAGATCCACCGCCCACCGGGCGATCGCCAGGCCCAGCCCCGTGCCGCCGTCGCTGCCCGGACCGTGCGGCCGGGTCACCGCACCGCGGTTGAACCGCTCGAACACCCGGTGCCACTCCGACCGGGGGATGCCGGGGCCCTCGTCCAGGACCTCCAGCTCCAGCGACTCCGGCTGCGGCCCGCGCCGCGCCCGCACGGTGACCCGGCCGTGCGGCGGGCTGTGCTTGACCGCGTTGTCGATCAGGTTCGCGACGACCTGGTGGATGCGCTCGGGATCCGCGTGCGCGGTCAGCTCCGGCGGGGAGACGTCGAGGTGCAGATGGACGTCCGTGCGCGTGTGGCTGCCGGAGCCGGTGGCCATGCCCGCGCGCGCGGAGGCGACCATGTTGGCCTCCTTCAGCACGCCGGACAGGTACGGCCACACCTCGAACCGCCGCAGCTTCAGCGGTACGACGCCGTTGTCCAGCCGGGACAGGTCCAGCAGGGTCTCGACCAGGCGGCCGAGCCGCTCGGTCTGCTTCAGGGCCGTCCGCATGGTCTCCGGGTCGGCCTCGGTCACCCCGTCGACGATGTTCTCCAGCACCGCGCGCAGCCCGGCGATCGGGGTGCGCAGCTCGTGCGAGACGTTCGCGACGAGCTCCTTGCGCTGGTTGTCCTGGGCCTCCAGCTCGTCGGCCATGACGTTGATCGTCTGAGCCAGGTCACCGAGCTCGTCCCGGCGGTTCTCGCGCACCCGGCGGGTGTAGTCGCCCTGGGAGATGGAGCGGGCCACCGCGTTCATCTCGTCCAGCGGCATGGTGAGCGAGTGCGCCACGAACTGCGTGATCAGCAGGGTGGCGATCATCGAGAAGACCGTGATGAAGCGCAGCTCCGTCTTGGTGTGCACCGCCACGATCGACAGACCCGTGGTGATCAGCACCGAGATGACGACGAGCACGCCCAGCTTGGTCTTGATCGAGAACGGGCGCACGCCGCCCCAGGGATCCTCGCCGAGGGTCCCTGGGCTCCTCCGTGCGGCCTGGCGCCCGCCGCCGCTCATGGGGTCGGCGTCTCCAGCGCGTACCCCACGCCGTGCACCGTACGGATCCGCTCGGCGCCGATCTTCCGCCGCAGCGCCTTGATGTGGCTGTCGACCGTGCGGGTGCCGGAGGCGTCCGCCCAGTCCCACACCTCGGCCAGGAGCTGCTCCCGGGAGAGCACCGCGCGCGGGGTGTTCGCCAGGCACACCAGCAGGTCGAACTCGGTGGGCGTCAGGTGGACGTCCTCGGACTTCACCCGCACCCGGCGCTGTGCGTGGTCGATCTCCAGCTCGCCGAGCCGCAGGATGCCGGAGCGCGGGGTGGTGGCGGCCAGCGCGGCCCGCTCCACCCGGCGCAGCAGCACGTGCACGCGTGCGGCCAGCTCCCGCATCGAGAACGGCTTGGTCATGTAGTCGTCGGCGCCCACGCCGAGCCCGACCAGCATGTCGGTCTCGTCGTCCCGCGCGGTCAGCATCAGCACCGGCACCGGCCGCTGCGCCTGCACCCGCCGGCACACTTCGAGCCCGTCGAAGCCCGGCAGCATGATGTCGAGGATCAGCAGATCGGGCTGCCAGGCCTCGGCGGTGTCGACCGCGGCCGGACCGTCGGCCGCCGTTTGCACCAGAAATCCCTCGGCGCGGAGCCGGGCCGCGATGGCGTCGACGATCGTGGGGTCGTCCTCGACGACCAGCACCCGGCGCTGTGCGCCCGGGGTGGTCGTCGCCGCGCCGCTCTGGGAGGTGTGTGTCTGCTCCATCGCCCGCCCCTGTTGTTGCTTTCCGGAATCAGTGGGGTGATCCCATGTCTGCGTTTGACGCTTGAATGATCGGCGTCAGGGCAGCACATTACGGTGACCGACCGCGCTGTCGCTATCCAGGTCGGACGGCGAGGTGGATGGCGTCCGGAACGCCCCGGGCAACCGGCACCTCTTCGGTACGCACCTGCTGGAACCCGGCATTCCGCAAGCTTCCTTCAAATTCCGGAGAGGGCTCGGCCGACCACACCGCGAGCACCCCGCCAGGCCTCAAAACCCTTGCGCAGGCAGCGAGTCCGGCCGGTGAGTAGAGGCTGTCGTTGTCCTCGGTGACGGTCCAGCCGGGGCCGTTGTCGATGTCGAGACACAGCGCGTCGAACGTGTCCGATGTCTCATTGACGTACCGCACGAGATCCGCTTCCACGATCGCGGTGCGCGGATCGGCGAGCGCGTCGGCGGACAGCTCCGCCAGCGGTCCGTCCCGGTGCCAGTCGACGACGGCCGGTTCCCGCTCCACCACGGTGATCCGCCCCCACCGGGGGTCGGCGGCGGCATGTGCGAGCGAGAACCCCACGCCCAGCCCGCCGATCAGCACCTCCGGCGTGGGCCGCCCGTCCAGCGCGGCGCGGGCCGCGTCGACCAGCAGCCGCTCCGAGCGGCCGTCCGAGGTGTCCATCAGGAAGCAGCCGTTGGCGATGATCTGCAGCAGCGCACCGTGTCTGCGCAGCACCACCTCGCCGTACGGGCCGTCGCGTCGGTCCAGGACCACGGGAGTGTCGTACACGGCAGTCATGACCCCATCCTGCTTGAACGGAGCCTGGCATTCACGGGAATTGCGCATGACCCCCACGGACGGGTGGTCCGCGCCGGGCCGGACGCGGCCGGCGGGTGAGAGGTTGCCGTGAATCCGCTCCCGGGTGGCGTCGGTCATAGACAGCGGGCACGCCGGGCACGAAGGGTGGGGCGGGACGGAAGGAGCGCCTCACCGTGGAACGGAGCACGACGGGCCCCACGCCGGACGCGTGCCCGCCCGCGCCGGGCACGCCCCTTCCCGACGGCACGGCCGCCGTCCCGGCCCCGGTCCTCGCGGGCCTGCTGGACGGCATGCCCCGCCAGCGCGCCGCCATCCCCGAGGCGGCCCCCGCCCCGGCGCGCGGTACCCCACCGCCGCACCGGCCCCCGCCCCGCCCGTGGCACCTGCTGCCGACCCCCCTCGGCACCCCCTTCACCTTCGCCTACGCGGCCGTCCTGGCCGTCACCTCCCTGTTCGCGGCCCACGCCGACCCCGGCCTGGTGCACACGCTCCACCAGGACTCCAGCACCGACGTGGCCCACCTGGTGCGCACACCCGCGCTCGTGCTGCTGGCGAGCGCGCTGTGGGTCGCGGGCGGGATCCTCTCGCCGTACACGGTGGCGTTCCTGCTGGTGCTCACGGCACTGGAGCGGCGTATAGGCGGGGCGCGGGCCGCCTGCGTCTTCCTGGCCGGCCACGTCCTGGCCACCCTCGCCACCGAGGTGCCGGTGGGCCTCGCCGTCCTGCTGGGCCACCTGCCCGACACCTCGCTGCACCGCCTCGACTACGGCATCAGCTTCGGCGTGGCCGCGAGCACCGGTGCCCTGACGGGCCTCCTGCGTCCGTGGCTGCGCTGGCCGTTGCTGGCCCTGGCGGCCGGCGGGCTGCTGAGCGACCTGCTGGCGTACGCGGACCCGCTGACGAACTGGGGGCATGTCATCGCCCTGACGATCGGTGTGGCCGCCTGGCCTCTCGTCCGACGCCGGCACCAGCGGGCCTGAGGCGCGGGGGAGCCGCGCGAACCACCCCAACGCGCCCGCCCCCGCGCACGTTTCCGCAGCTCATCCCGCCTGGGCGCAGGTGATCGCTCAGAGCGAACAGAGCCCCGGGAACAATAGACCTCGCCAGAACATTGAGTCGGCATAGCTCAAGTTGACTGCCGAAGGGGAGATCATGGCTGCTGAGTCACCGGCGTTCACGCTGAACCTGCCCGTGCTGCCGCTCGACGACGAGGTCGTGCTGCCCGGCATGGTGGTCCCGCTGGACCTGAGCGACGCCGAGGTGCGGGCCGCGGTGGAGGCCGCGCAGGCCGCCGCCCGCTCCGAACCCGGAAAGCCCAAGGTGCTGCTGGTGCCACGCATCGACGGCACGTACGCCAAGACCGGCGTCCTCGGCACGGTGGAACAGGTCGGCCGGCTCGCCGACGGTGACCCGGGAGCCCTGATCCGCGGCCGCAGCCGCGTCCGCATCGGCGCCGGCACCACCGGCCCGGGCGCCGCGCTCTGGGTCGAGGGCGCACGTGTCGAGGAGACGGTTCCCGAGCCGCTGCCGGGCCAGGTCGCCGAACTGGTCAAGGAGTACAAGGCGCTCGCCACCACCTGGCTGAAGAAGCGCGGCGCCTGGCAGGTCGTGGACCGCGTCCAGGCCATCGACGACGTGTCGGCGCTGGCCGACAACTCCGGCTACTCGCCGTTCCTGACGACCGACCAGAAGGTCGAACTGCTCGAGACCGCCGACCCGGTGGCCCGGCTCAAGCTCGCCACGCAGCAGCTCCGCGACCACCTCGCGGAGCAGGACGTCGCCGAGACCATCGCCAAGGACGTCCAGGAAGGCGTCGACAAGCAGCAGCGCGAGTTCCTGCTGCGCCGTCAGCTCGAGGCCGTCCGCAAGGAGCTGCGCGAGCTCAACGGCGAGAAGGAGGGCGAGGAGTCCGACGACTACCGCGCCCGCGTCGAGGCCGCCGACCTGCCGGAGAAGGTCCGCGAGGCCGCCCTCAAGGAGGTCGACAAGCTGGAGCGCGCCTCCGACCAGTCGCCCGAGGGCTCCTGGATCCGCACCTGGCTGGACACCGTCCTGGAGATGCCGTGGAACGAGCGGACCGAGGACGCGTACGACATCCAGGGCGCGAAGGCCGTGCTGGACGCCGAGCACGCGGGCCTGGACGACGTGAAGGAACGCATCACCGAGTACCTGGCCGTGCGCAAGCGGCGCGGTGAACGGGGCCTGGGCGTCATCGGCGGGCGGCGCGGCGGTGCCGTGCTCGCGCTCGTCGGCCCGCCCGGTGTCGGCAAGACCTCGCTGGGCGAGTCCGTGGCGCACGCCATGGGCCGCAAGTTCGTCCGCGTCGCCCTCGGCGGCGTCCGCGACGAGGCCGAGATCCGCGGTCACCGCCGTACGTACGTCGGCGCGCTGCCCGGCCGGATCGTGCGCGCCGTCAAGGAGGCCGGGTCCATGAACCCGGTGGTCCTGCTGGACGAGATCGACAAGGTGGGCTCCGACTTCCGGGGCGACCCGGCCGCCGCCCTCCTCGAAGTGCTCGACCCGGCGCAGAACCACACCTTCCGGGACCACTACCTGGAGGTCGAGCTGGACCTGTCCGACGTGGTCTTCCTCGCCACCGCCAACGTCCTGGAGGCCATCCCCGAGGCGCTCGCCGACCGTATGGAGATCGTGCGCCTGGACGGCTACACCGAGGACGAGAAGGTCGTCATCGCCCGGGACCACCTGCTCCCGCGCCAGCTGGAGCGGGCCGGCCTGGACAAGGACGAGGTCACGCTGGACGAGAGCGCGCTGCGCAAGCTCGCCGGCGAGTACACGCGGGAGGCGGGCGTGCGGACCCTGGAGCGGTCCATCGCACGGCTGCTGCGGAAGGTCGCCGCCCAGCACGAACTGGGCGAGCGCGAACTGCCGTTCACCGTCACCGACGGTGATCTGCGCGGGCTGATCGGCCGGCCGCACCACGTGCCCGAGTCCGCCCAGGACCCGGCCGAGCGCCGTACGGCCGTCCCCGGTGTGGCGACCGGCCTCGCGGTCACCGGCGCCGGCGGCGACGTGCTCTTCGTGGAGGCGTCCCTGGCCGACCCGGAGACGGGCGGGGCGGGGCTGACCCTGACCGGTCAGCTCGGGGACGTGATGAAGGAGTCGGCGCAGATCGCGCTGAGCTTCCTGCGCAGCCACGGCGCCGAGCTGGAGCTGCCGGTGGCCGACCTGAAGGACCGGGGCGTGCACATCCACTTCCCGGCGGGCGCGGTGCCGAAGGACGGCCCGAGCGCGGGCATCACGATGACCACGGCCCTCGCCTCGCTGCTCTCCGGCCGCCTGGTCCGCACGGACGTCGCCATGACCGGCGAGGTCTCGCTGACCGGCCGGGTGCTGCCCATCGGCGGCGTGAAGCAGAAGCTGCTCGCCGCCCAGCGCGCCGGGGTGACCACCGTCATCATCCCCAAGCGCAACGAGCCCGACCTGGACGACGTCCCGGCCGAGGTGCTGGACAAGCTCGACGTCCACACCGTGACCGACGTCCGCCAGGTCCTGGAACTGGCGCTCGCGCCCGCCACGAGCGACGCGACGCCGGAGGTTCCGGTAGCGGCGTGACGGACGCTGCCGGATGAGGCAGGGCCCGGGTCCCGTGAGGGAGGCCCGGGCCTTCGCCATGCGCCGTGCGGTGTCAGAGCGCGGTCAGCGACTGCTCCGCCCACACCGTCTTGCCGATCCGGTCGTGCCGGGTGCCCCAGCGCTCGGCGAGCTGGGCGACCAGCAGCAGGCCCCGGCCGCCCTCGTCGAAGATCCGGGCCCGGCGCATGTGCGGGGTGGTGCCGCTGGCGTCGTAGACCTCGCTGATCAGCGTCTTGCCCTGGTGGATCAGCCGGAGCCGGATGGGCGGGCGGCCGTAGCGGATGGCGTTGGTGACCAGCTCGCTGACCATCAGCTCGGTGGTGAACGCGGCCTCGTCCAGGCCCCACGCGGAGAGCTGGTCGGTGGCGTACCGGCGGGCCAGGGAGACCACGGTGGGCTCGTCGGACAGTTCCCAGGAGGCGACCATGTCCTCGTGCAGGCCCCGGGTACGGGCCACCAGGAGAGCGATGTCGTCGTCGGGGCGGTGGCTGAGCAGGTCGGTGAGGACCCGGTCGCACACCGACTCCAGCGACTCCGCGGGACGGCCGAGCGCGATGAACATCTTGTCCAGCGCCTCGTCGATGTCGTGGTCGCGGGCCTCCAGCAGCCCGTCGGTGTAGAGCGCGAGCAGACTGCCCTCGGGCAGCTCCGTCTCCATCGCCTCGAAGGGCAGCCCGCCGAGCCCGAGCGGCGGCCCCGGCGGCACGTCGAGGAAGCGTACGGCGCCGTCCGGGGTCACCACGGCGGGCGGCGGATGCCCGGCCCGGGCCACGGAGCAGCGGCGCGAGACCGGGTCGTAGACGGCGTACAGGCAGGTGGTGCCGATGCCGCCGACGGTGTCGGCGCCCGGGTCGGCGCTGCCCTCGTCGGCGGCCAGCCGCAGCACCAGGTCGTCCAGGTGGGTGAGCAGCTCGTCGGCGGGCAGATCGACGTCGGCCAGGGTGCGCACCGCCGTGCGCAGCCGGCCCATGGTGGCCGAGGCCCGGATGCCGTGGCCCACCACGTCACCCACGACCAGCGCCACCCGCGCCCCGGACAGCGGGATCACGTCGAACCAGTCGCCGCCCACGCCGGCCCGGCTCGCGGCCGGCAGATAGCGGGTGGCGATCTCCAGCGCCCCCTGGTCGGGCACCGGGTGCGGGAGCAGGCTGCGCTGCAACGCCACGGTGGTGGTGCGGGACCGGGAGTAGCCGCGGACCTGCTCCATGCCGGCGGCCGCCTTGGCGGTGAACTCCTCGGCGAGCCGCAGGTCCTCCGGGCCGAAGAACCCCCGCTGCCCGTGCCGGCCGAACAGGGCCACGCCGAGCGTGCTGCCCTGGGCGAGCAGCGGGACCGCGAGCAGGGAGCGCGTCCCGGACGTGCGCAGCCACGAGGCGCCCGGGTCCAGCGCGGCCCACTCGGCCACGGCCGGGTCCGCCATGTCGTACAGCATCGGTCGGGCCGCCGTCAGACACCGGGCGGGCGGTGAGTCCGCCGGGCAGACGACCACCTCACCGATGCCGGCACCGGCACCGGTTCCGACGCCGCTGCCGTGGCCGCGCCCGCCGCCGCCCCGCACCGCGCGCAGGGCGGCGCGGCGCAGGACCACCTGCTCCGGCGGCCGGCCGGCCGCCTCGGCGGTGTTCCACGGGGAGTCCAGGAGGTCCACCGCCATGAGGTCGGCCAGCCGGGGGACCGTGACCTCGCCGAGTTCCTGGGCCGCGCGGGCCTGGTCCGCCGCCGTGCCGACGGGCGCGCCGGACTCGCCCGAGGGGCGCGGCCCGCCGGCGGTCTCCTGGGCCGGCTCCGGCACGGACAGGCAGACGGCCCGTACCCGGCCGTCGGCGTCCTTCAGCGGGGTGAGGACCGTGGCCGGGCCGAGGTCCGGGCCGAGCCGGCCCCGCGCCTCCTGCGGCCGGCCGCACTCCAGCGCCCGCCGCATCGACCGGTCGGCCTCCTCGCTCGCGGTGCCCGGCGTGATGTGGGCGAGGCGGAGCCCGCGCATCGCCGCCTCGGGCAGGGCGAGGGCGTGTTCCATCCGGCGGTTGGCGCGCACCAGGCGCAGGTCCGCGTCGAAGATGGCCAGCGGAAAGGGGGACTGGAGGAACGTCCACTCCTCCAGGGGTTCGCCGCGCGGGGGTTGGGTCCGGGCCGTCACCGCGCTCACCACGAGCCAGTCGGTGGCGCCGGTGCGCGAGGTCCGGCGGTGGGCGAGCACGCCCAGCTCCAGGAGCCTGCCGTCCTGGTGGCGCAGCGGGACGGTGCCGTTCCAGCGGGTCCGGCCGGCCAGCGCCCGCCGGACCGCCGCGGCGTCGGCGGCGAGCAGCGCGGTGGCGGGCCGGCCGACCACCGCCGGGGAGTCGTAGCCGAGCAGCCGCCGCGCGCCCTCGCTCCAGCCGGTGAGGATGCCTTGCTCATCGATGGTGGCCGTGGCCGTGTACGTCGACTGTCGCTCCATCGCCGCTCATCTCGCCCTTGCTCGGCAGGCTCTCCTGACCAGCATGATCCCGGGCGGCGCGGAGCACCAACGCAACGCGGCGCACACGGTGGCCCCGCCGTCGGGCGGGAGCCACGGTGTGCGCCGTTAGCCGTTAGCCGTGAGTCGTCGGCGGTTGGCGGTCAGCGTTCAGCCGTCAGCCGAGGGCCAGGGCCTGCACCCGGTCCAGGGCGCCGTTGAACTTGTCGTGGTCGCCGACCGTCGGGCCGGAGGAGGTGTACTGCCACATCGTGTAGTACGACCAGCCGGCCGGCAGCGTCCCCGGGTCGGAGGCGTAGCGGGCGATCCACAGCGGGTTGTTCACGGCGAAGCCGCCGTAGTTGCCGGTGCACTGGGTCCACCAGCTCGTGGCGGTGTAGATCACCGGGTAGCGGCTGGTGCGCGCCTTGTACGTGTTGATGAAGTCGGCGATCCAGCTGACCATCTGGCTCGCGGTCTTGCCGTAGCAGGCGGCGCCGTACGGGTTCCACTCGATGTCGAGGGCGCCGGGCAACGTCTTGCCGTCCCGGGACCAGCCGCCGCCGTGGTCCACGAAGTAGTTGGCCTGGGTGGCGCCGCTCGTGGTGTCCGGGGTGGCGAAGTGGTACGAGCCGCGGATCATGCCGACGTTGTAGGAGCCGTTGTACTGCTGGGCGAAGT
Source organism: Streptomyces flaveolus (assembly GCF_000716535.1). GTDB lineage: Bacteria > Actinomycetota > Actinomycetes > Streptomycetales > Streptomycetaceae > Streptomyces > Streptomyces flaveolus_A. The sequence continues at coordinate 289,419 of NZ_JNWV01000037.1, forward strand.
ACGGGTTCGTGTAGTACGTGCCTTCCGTGGCCTTCGTGTACGCCCAGCGGACCCCGCTGTTCCACAGGGTCGACCAGGCCACGTTGCCCTGGTAGCCGGAGACGTCGACGCCCTCGGTCTGGGTGACGTCACCGGTGCTGGGCGTGCCGTCCTGGCCGTCGTGGGCGAGGACGCCCATGCCCATGTGGGCCGAGCCGCGGCTGGGCGTGCTCGCGGCCTGGGCGGAGGTGAGCGGGAGCGTGAGGGAGAGCGCCGCGAGCAGGGCCGTGAGGAGGACGGCGAGGGGGCGCGGGTGGATCGGCAGGGGGGAGCGGGGGGAGCGGGTGGAGCCGGGTCTGAGCACGGGCATGACGTGCCTCCGGGGAGTGGAGTGGGGGGAGTGACGTGGGGGACTGCGACACCGACCGTCGGCCCACTGGCGTGGGCATGCCATTAACGACGTGGTAAAGAAGCTACGCACGTAGATGAAGGCGTGGGAAGAGGGTCCGGACGACGCCGTTGGTCTACGCCTGCGAAATACTGACAGAGCTGCGGCAATGACGACTTTTGACAGAAACTTTCAGGACCGCGAAACCGAGCAGGGGTGCTGACGTGCACGAGGACGGAAGCGACGGCGCGCACGGCGCCGTCGGCCACATGACGCCCAGTGGTGCAGACCAGGAATTCCTGGCGCTGGAGCGCGAGTTGACCGTGCTGTTCCGGCGTGCCCGGGCCAACCAGGGCGAGATGGCCCGGGAGGTCCACCCCGACCTGGAGTCCTCCGCGTACGGCCTGCTCATCCGGCTGGACGAACTGGGCGGACAGCGGGCCACGGAACTCGCCGCCTACATCGGGGTCGGCAAGGCCACCATGTCCCGCCAGCTACGCGCCCTGGAGAACCTGGGCCTGATCGCCCGCGAGCCCGACCCGGCCGACGGCCGCGCCTGGCTCGTCACCCTCACCGACGAGGGCCGCCGCCGCGTCGGCACGGTCCGCGAGGCCCGCCGCGCCCGCTACGTCCGCCAGCTCGCCCACTGGGACCGCCACGAGGTCGCCGAACTGGCCCGGCTGCTGCACGAACTGAACGGCGTCATGGCGAAATAGCGCAGCACCGGCGTCACGGCCCGGCACGGCGAACCAGTCGGCACCACGGCCCTGCCGGGCGCCACCGCACGGCCGGGCACGACAGCAGCACCGGCCCGGCATCGGCGCGTGGTCCGGCACCGGCGCACGGCCCGGCACGGGCCCGGCTCTGGTACCGGCCCGGCTCTGGTGGCAATTCGGCATCGGTGGCGGTTCGGCCGTGGCGTGCGGTCCGGCACCGGTATCGCGGCCGGCCGGCACCGGTATTGGTGCGCGTCCTCGCGCCGGTAGCGCCGGCAACTCGGCACCGGCCCGGTTCTGGTACTGGCCCGGCTCTGGTGGCAACTCGGCGGCGGCTCGGCCATGGCGTGTGGTCCGGCACCGGTTTCGAGCACGGCCGGTACCGGCATCAGTGCGCGGCCTCGCGCCGGTACCGGCGGCAATTCGGCAGCGGCGGCGGCTCGGCCGTGGCGTGCGGTCCGGCACTGGTATCGCGCACGGCCGGCACCGGCATCATTGCGCGCCCTCGGACGGGTACCGGCGGCAACTCGGTATCGGCCCGGTCCTGGCGCCAACCCGGCATCGGCGGCGGCTCGGCTCTGGCGTGCGGTCCGGCACCGGGTTCGCGTACGGCCGGCACTGGCATCAGCGCGCGGCCTCGCGTCGGTACCGGCGGCATTTCGGCAGCGGCGGCGGCTCGGCCGTGGCGTGCGGTCCGGCACCGGTATCGCGCGCGGCCGACACCGGCATCAGTACGCGGTCCCGCGCCGGCACCAGCGGCAACTCGGCACCGACCCGGCCCTGGCACCAACCCGGCATCGGCACCGGCCCGGCCCTGGTGCGTGGCCCGGCCCTTGCGTGCGGCCCTATATCAGCGCGCGGCCCGGCCCCAGCCACGGCATCCCGCCCAGCCCCCAAGGTCCCGCCCCGCCCCCGGCGTCACACCGGCCCCGGCGTCACACCCCGCCCCCAGCGTCACACCTCGTCCTGCCCCGCCCCAGCGTCACGCCCCGCCCCGCCCCGCCCCTCACAGCTCCACATACACCACCGTCGCGTCGTCGTGCGTCTTGGCGCGGCCGAGGAACGCCCGTTCCTCCCGGTCCGCCGTCTCCAGTTCCCGTACCCGTTCCACCAGCGACCGGGCGCCCTCCTTGGCGACCAGGTCGAGCAGGGCCGTCCAGTCGCCCTCGCGGAACGTCTCCGTCCAGCGCGTCGCGCCGTCCGTCAGTGCCGCCAGCGCCCGGACCTGCCGCCGGGGCAGGGTGCCGGTGACCGCCCGGGCGGCCACGGCGGGGTCGGCGGCGGCCGTGAAGAAGCCGCCCTCCTTGTTGCGCAGGTTCGCGTCGACCAGGGCGTCCGTGGCGAGCGCGGAGCGGGGGAGGCGGGCGAGCCGGTCGTCCAGCACCGGGGTGACCGTGCCGTCGGGCCCCCGCACCAGCAGCGCGGAATCGGACAGCACCAGGTACTCGACCGTGTCGGCGGACCAGCGGGTCAGGACGACGGTTGCCTGGGGGGTTCGCGGGTGAGAAAGCTCACAGGTGTCCGCATGGGCGTCGGCGGTGCGCCGGATCGCCCGCGCGAGAATCTCCGAGAGCGTCAGATCTCGACCGGAAACGGTCAGTTCGGTCAGGGCGCCGCCCAGTCGCGCGGTGAACCAGGGGACGGAATGCAGACAGCCCGTCCCGCCGCTGGGCGGAGTCACTCCGTCCAGGACGACCGCGCAACCTCCCTGTCCGGAGGCGGGTAGTCCGACACCGGCGAAGTCCTCGTTGGGGCGGGACGCGTCGCCGGGCTCCGAGACGAGATCAGTGCGCATCCAGCCAGTCTGCACGAGCCCTTCACACGCTGCGCCAAAGGCTGGCACCTGCCGGTGTTTTCTTACGACCCCGCAGGTCAGGCGCCTGGTTTGGGCGGGAATGATGTACTCCGGGAAGACGTGCTGGCGAATATTGCCAAAGCCTGCCGCGTGCGTCCAACCGGCCCGCCGCGCAAGACCGTCGCACGCGCCAGAGGAACTTGCCCGCCAACTCCCCTCCGATGTTCACTCCTTCGGGTGGCGGGTCAGGTGATGCGCGACCACTGCCCACCGGCGCTGGGAGGGTCGGGAACCGTACGAACCGGGTGTACGCACCACTTGGCACCGAGCTGACGGGGTGCCACCCGGGCCCCTGGGTAGACGAGTTCAGGAATGCGAGCACCGGTGCAGAAGAAGCGGCCTCGGCGCACAGGCAGGCAGACGGCCCCCGAGGGGACCGTCCCCCAGACCCCCGTGGGCTCCGGTCGCCCCACCCATGTGCGCACCCGGCTGATCGTCGCCGTCGCCGTGGTGGCCGCCGCGGTCGCGGGAGCCGGGGCGCCCGCACTGCTCACCGCCTCCCAGGACGTGAGCGAGTCCCAGGACCTGGTGACGCTGGCCGCCCGCACCCAGGACGCGCTCACCCTCGCCCACTCCCTGGCCGACGAACGCGACGAGGTCACCTCCTACGTCGCGGCCGGCCGGCCCAAGGCCAAGGCGCCCTCCGAGGACCGCAGCGCCCGCGTGGACCGGCAGGTCGAGGAGCTGCGCGCCGACACCGACACCCCGGCGAGCCTGCGCACCGCACTCGACGGCATCGACGCGCTCCGCCGGAGCGCCCTCACCGGCAAGACCAGTGCCCTCCAGACCCACCAGGCGTACTCGGCGACGATCACCGCGCTGCACCGGCTCGCCGAGCAGCTCGCCGAGCAGACGCCCCCGCGGGCCGGCTCCGGCGCCCACGCCCTCGCCGAGCTGGACTCCGCCGTCCAGCAGTCCGCCGCCGCCCGCGGCCTGCTGCTGGCCGCGCTGAACATCCCGTCCAGCACCCAGACGGTGATCGACCCCACGACCGGCCTGCCCACCACGACGGCCACCAGCAGCGACGCCGACCGCAAGCAGCGCGACGCGCTCACCGCCGCGGCCCAGCAGGCCCGGCTGCGCGCCGACGCGGCCCTCGTCGGCTTCCGCGAGACCGCGCCGAAGGCGGCCGTGGACTCCTACGACTCCACGGTCACCGGTCCCGAGGTCAACTCGGCCGACAAGTACCTGGCCTCGCTCACCGACCAGCCGACCCTCGCCGACAGCGAGCTGACCACCAGCACCAAGAAGCTGGACGCGGCCCTGTCCGCCCGGGTCGACCTGATGCGCGGCGCCGAGTCGGCGCTCTACGACCACCGCACCAAGGACCTCGCGAAGCTCCGGGACGACGACGTCACCGCCCTGGAGATCCGCGTCGCCGTCCTCGGCGCGCTGATGCTGGTCGCGGTCGGCATCGCCACGGCCATGGCCCGCACCCTGACCCGCCCGCTGTCGGTCCTGCGCCGCGGTTCGGCCCGCCTCGCCGAGTCCGGGGACCCGGCGGCCCAGGAACCGATCGCCTTCACGGGCCGCAACGACGAGTTCGCCCAGGTGGTCCGCTCGGTCAACGCCCTGCACGCGCACGCCGTGACGCTGCACGAGCGGGTCAGCACCCTGGAGACCGACCGCAAGCACCTGGTGGGCCAGCGCCAGAAGATGGCCGACGCCCGCGAGGAACTGCGCGCCGAACTCGCCGAGTCCACCGCCCAGCTGGAGCGGCTGCGCACCAGCATCGGCTCCACCTTCGTCAACCTGGCCCTGCGCACCCTCGGCCTGGTCGAGCGCCAGCTCGCGGTCATCGAGGGCCTGGAGGACCGCGAGCAGGACCCCGACCGCCTCGCCACCCTGTTCAAGCTGGACCACTTCGCCACGGTCATGCGCCGGCACAGCGAGAACCTCCTGGTCCTGGCCGGCACCGAGCACGTCCAGCAGCATCCGGGCCCGGTGCCGCTGGTCGACGTGGTCCGGGCGGCGGTCAGCGAGATCGAACGCTACGAGCGCGTCCGCATCGCGGCCCTCCCGCCGCACGCGCACGTCGCGGGCTTCGCCGCCGACGACCTCTCCCACCTGCTGGCCGAACTGATGGAGAACGCCACCTCGTTCTCCCCGCCGGACCTGCCCGTCGAGGTCTCCGGCTGGCTGCTGGAGTCGGGCGAGGTCATGCTGTCGGTCCAGGACGAGGGCATCGGCATGACCGCCGACCGCCTGGACACCCTCAACGCCCGCCTCGGCGACTTCGACCCCGAGTCCCTCTACGACCAGGAGGGCGAGGAGGGCCTCGGTCTCGGCCTGTACGTCGTCGCGCGCCTCGCCCACCGGCACGGCGCCCGCGTCCAGCTGCGCGAGCAGAAGCAGGGCGGCATCGCGGCGGTGGTGGTCCTCCCGGCCTCGCTGCTCGTCGAGGCCCCGCCCACCGCGCTCCCGCCCCAGAGCGCCGCCCCCGGCGCCACGGGCACCTTCAGCCTTCCCGGCGCCGACGCCGAGGCCAACTCCAACGTCCTCCCCACCCGCACCAAGCACCAGGACCCCTTGGTCACCCTGGCGGAACAGGCCGTACGGGAGGCCGCGGAGGCACCGGAGCCCGCACCGCGGGAGACCCACGAGCAGGCCGCCCAGCCCGCCCAGGACACGGAGACCCGCCCCAAGGCCCCGGCGGAGACGTACGCCGAGACGACGATGGAGCTGCTGCTCCCGAACGCACCGGCGGAGCCCACGAACTCGGTGACCGGCAGCCTCGACGACCCGCGGGCCGCCGACGGCGAGCACACCCCACCGGGGCCATCCGCGCCCGACGACGAGACCCGCACCGGTGGTGCGGGTGGGAACGCGGGCGCCGAAGGCGCGGCCGAGGTGCACGCACCCGGTGAAGCGCCGCAGGCACCCCGCGAAGCCGAAGAGGAGCGGCTCACCAGCAAGGGTCTCCCCAAGCGCACACCGAAGATCACCGCCCCCACCACCCCGCCCCGCCAGCGCAGCACCAGCGTCGACGCCGAAGCCCTGCGCCGCAGGCTCGGCGGCTTCCGCACCGGCGCCCAGGCCGGCTACCGCGACGTAGAGGCGGAGATCGCCGAACAGACGGCCAACAACCGGCGGCCGACCAGCCACGCACACGCCGAAGAAGCCACGGGGGGCACAGCCGAGGAGGCAAGCAGTTGACCGCGCCCACTACCTACGGACTGAGCAGCGAAGCCCGCAACCTGCACTGGCTGCTGACCAACCTGGTCGAGGAAGTCCCCGGCATCCAGTCCGTCGCCGTGGTGTCCTCCGACGGACTGCTCCTGCTGTCGTCCGACCCGGGTCACACGGAGGACGCCCGCCAGTCCCGCGACACCAAGCGGACCGGCCCCCGGGGCTCCGCCGCCGACCTCGCCACCATCGTCTCCGGCATCGGCAGCCTCACCGTCGGCGCCGCCAAGCTGATGGAGTTCGGGGGGGTCAAGCACACGATGGTCGCGATGGAGGAGGGCAGCCTGTTCGTGATGTCGATCAGCGACGGCTCGCTGCTCGGCGTGCACGGCTCCGCCGAGTGCGACATGAGCGTCGTGGCGTACCACATGGCGCTCTTCGTCGGCCGCGCCGGCCACGTCCTGACGCCCGAGCTCCGCAGCGAACTGCGCAAGAACCTGGAAGCCGAGTCGACCGGGAGCGACCGATGACCGGCACCCCGAAGAAACCAGGCAAGACGCAGCTCCCGGTGCGCGGCGGCGACCGCAAACCCGCCCGCGTCCGCCCCTACTCGCTCACCGGCGGCCGTACCCGCTTCGGCCACGTCCTCCTCGTGGAGACGTTCGTGGCGGCGCTGGAGGCCCCCGAGGAGCGCAAGGAACTGACGAACGGCTCGCTCACCACCCGGGTCATGCCGGAGATGCGGGCCATCGTCGAACTGTGCCGCCGTATGCGCACGGTGGCCGAGATCGCCGCGCTGCTGAAGATGCCGCTCGGCGTGGTCCGCGTGCTCCTCAGCGATCTCGCGGACCAGGGAAAGATCCGTGTGTACGGCACCGGAACCGGTCACGGCACCGGCCGCCCGGACCGCGCTCTGCTGGAAAGGGTGCTGAGTGGACTCCGCCGTCTCTGACGCCACCGCCTCCTTCGGGGGCACCCCCCTCGTCGCCGGGTTCAACGAGCCGGACGAGGATCTGAAGTCCTGGCAGACGGACCGGACGCGCGCTCCCATCGCGACGAAGATCGTGGTGGCGGGCGGGTTCGGCGTCGGCAAGACCACGCTCGTCACCTCCGTCTCGGAGATCACGCCCCTGCAGACCGAGGCGCTGATGACCGAGGCCAGCGAGGGCACCGACGATCTGTCCGCCACGCCGGGCAAGCTCACCACCACCGTGGCCATGGACTTCGGCCGCATCACGCTCGACGACGACCTGGTGCTCTACCTGTTCGGCACGCCGGGCCAGCAGCGGTTCTGGTTCATGTGGGACGACCTGGTGCGCGGCGCGATCGGCGCCGTCGTCATGGCGGACACCCGCCGTCTGAAGGACTGCTTCCCGGCCCTCGACTACTTCGAGAGCTGCGGACTGCCCTACGTCGTCGCGGTCAACCACTTCGACGGCAGTGAGCGGTTCGAGCCGGAGGACGTGCGGGAGGCGCTGACGATACCGGCGCACATTCCTGTCATGATCATGGACGCGCGGCGGCGGATCTCGGCGATCGAGACCCTCCTGGCCCTCGTGGGCCACGCGCTGGACGAAACCCCCGAGTAGTCCTCACACCTCGTCCTCATCCCGTAGGAGGCACCACCCGCATGCGGAAGATACTCGTCGTCGGAGCCGGCCAGTCCGGCCTCCAGCTCGCCCTCGGCCTGCAGTCGCACGGCTACGAGGTCACCCTGATGTCCAACCGGACCGCGGACGAGATCCGCTCCGGCCGGGTCATGTCGACGCAGTGCATGTTCCACACGGCACTCCAGTACGAGCGCGATCTCCAGCTGAACTTCTGGGAGTCCCAGGCCCCGAAGATCGAAGGACTCGGCGTCTCGGTCGCCGCGCCCGGCTCGCACGACCCGGGCCCGACCCAGCGGGCGATCGACTGGGTGGGCAGGCTCGACGGGTACGCGCAGTCGGTGGACCAGCGGGTGAAGATGGCCGGCTGGATGGAGACCTTCGCCCAGCGCGGCGGCCAGCTGGTCATCCACGGCGCGGCGGTCGGCGACCTCGACTACTTCTCCCGCACCTACGACCTCGTCCTGGTCGCGGCGGGCAAGGGTGAGCTGGTCTCGATGTTCGCCCGCGACCCGGAGCGCTCCCCGTACAGCGAGCCCCAGCGGGCGCTGGCGGTGGCGTACGTCCACGGGCTCGGCCCGCGCCCGGAGCACCCGGAGTTCGACGCGGTCCGCTGCAACCTGGTCCCCGGTGTCGGCGAGCTGTTCGTCATGCCGACGCTCACCACGTCCGGCCGCGCCGACATCCTGTTCTGGGAGGGCATACCCGGCGGCCCGCTCGACGTCTTCCACGGCGTCAAGGACCCGGCGGAGCACCTCTCCCTGACCCTGGAACTCATGGAGAAGTTCACGCCCTGGGAGTACGCGCGGGCCACGAAGGTCGAACTCACGGACGCGGGCGGCACCTTGTCCGGCCGCTACGCCCCGACCGTCCGCAACCCCATCGGCCGGCTGCCCTCGGGTGGCCTGGTGCTGGGCGTGGCCGACGTGGTCGTCGCCAACGACCCGATCACCGGCCAGGGCTCCAACTCGGCGTCCAAGTGCGCCGCCGCGTACCTCGCGTCGATCCTGGAGCACGGTGACAAGCCGTTCGACGAGGAGTGGATGCGGCAGACGTTCGACCGGTACTGGGCCACCGCCCAGCACGTCACCAAGTGGACGAACGCGATGCTGGCGCCGCCGCCGGAGCACGTCCTGAACCTCATCGGCGCGGCCGGGCAGTTGCAGCCGGTGGCGGATCGATTCGCCAACGCCTTCAACGACCCCGCCGACTTCGAGGACTTCTTCTACGACCCGGACAAGACGTCCGCGTACCTGGCCTCGCTCACCGGAGCCTGACGGGTCCGTCTTCGCTACTGGCCGCGCCCGCCCGCACCCGGACGTACGGCGCCCAGGACCGGATAGCTGGCGATCGGTGACACCGTGACCTTCTCGCCGGGCCTGGGCGCCTGGACGACCTTTCCGCCGCCCACGTACATCGCCACGTGCGTCGCCTCCGGGAAGTACACCACCAGGTCGCCCGGCCGGAGCTGGTTCAGCGGTACCCGCCTCAGCCGGTCCCACTGCTCCTGGCTGGTGCGCGGGATCGGTGTTCCCGCGTGGGACCACGCCTGTGACGTCAGGCCCGAGCAGTCGTACGCGTCGGGGCCCTGCGCGCCCCACTGGTACGGCTTGCCGAGCTGGTCCATGGCGTAGCGGACGGCACGGTCGCCGGCCGGGGTGGCCGCACGGTCGGCGGGCAGGGCGCCCGCGGTGGTCAGGCGCTGCTGGGCCGCGGTGACCCCCTGCTGTTCGAGCCGGGCCACGGCCGCGAGCTGGGCCGGGGTGAGGCCCGCCAGCATGCGTTCCACCTCGGCGAGCTTCGCCCGGACGTCGTCGCGCTGCCGCTTCTGCCGGCCGGCCAGGCCGAGCTGGGTGTCGAGGGCCTTGCGGGCGGCGCGGGCCAGCGCGTCCTTGCGCCGCTCCGCGGCGGTGAACCGAGCCACCGTACGGGCCTGTTCGCGTGCCAGTTCGCCGAGGACATGACCCTCGTCCAGCGCGTGCTGCGGGTCGGGCGCGAGGAGCACGCGCGCGTACGGGCCGAGGCCGCCGCTGTTCTGGTACTGCTGCCGGGCCAGGCGCCCGGCCGCGATGCGGCTGCCCTGGAGGGTGAGCCGGGCGCGGGCGAGTTCGCCGTCGAGCCGGGCCACCTCGGCGCGCTGCCGCTCCAGTCGCACGGTCGTGGCGTTGTAGGTCTCGGTGGCCTGCTCGGTCCTCCGGTAAAGCTGCTGAAGGTCGGTCAGCAGCTCGGCCACGGACCGCTGGGGGTCCGGCGTGGCCACGGCGGGCGCGGGCGCGAGGACCGCCTGGGCCGCCACCGCCGCCGTACAGGCCAGACGTAGAAGCCTTCCTGACACGTCATCACCTCCGCTGCGAGGGAAGCGGAATCTCCGCTTCCCAGCGCAACCCGATAATCAGACGTGTCGGTGCCGGCTGGATACGAAGCCTGCGCGGTTCGGCGCAGTGGTTTCACCCGTTCGCGTCGTCCGGCTTGCCGGACGGCGTGGCGTCCGGCTTGGACCAGGGCCAGCGGAGCTTCCCGCCCGACTTGTCGTCCGGGTCGTACCGGTACTTCCACCCCTGGATCAGTCCCAGCCTCCTGCTGTGCCCCCGGGGCACGCGGCGGTAGACCAGCACGGTGGGCGGGCCGCCCCCGGGGTCCGGGACGGGGATGCGGTACGTCTTCGGGGGGTGCCCGGTGGGGCCGACCAGGACGGGCAGCACGCGCCCGTCCATGGGCCCGCCCTCGAAGGGGGTGTCCTGGCTCTTCACGGCTCCAGTCTCAGCCATCCGCCGACAGCGCGGTGACCAGCGCGGCCGTCTGCGGGTCCCGGCCCGCGGTGACCGTGAGGACGGCCACGAACTGCTCCACCAGCCAGTCGCGCAGCTCCTCCACCGGGGGCTGCTTGCCCTCGTCCAGCCAGATCAGGGAGGCCGCCTCCACGGCCGTGATCCACATCCGCACGGTCATGCGCAGCCGGGGGCCCGGGTCGGTGATGCCGAGGTGCTGGTGGATGTGCGCGGCGGCGGACCGGCGCACCCCGTCCACGATGGCGGTGGTGCGGGAGGTCTCCACCACGCTGCCGCCCTGGAGCAGCGCGCTGAAGCCGGTGTCGTGCTCGTCCACGAAGGCCAGATAGCGGTCCAGGGCGCGGGCCAGCCGGGGCAGCAGGGGGCCTTCGCGGGGTTCGGCGAAGCACTGCCGGAGTTCCTCGGCGGCGGAGCGCAGGGCGGCCTCGTAGAGCTGCTGCTTGCCGCCGGGGAAGTACCGGTACACCAGCGGGCGGGACACCCCGGCCGCCTCCGCCACGTCGTCCAGGGAGACGTCCTCGGGCGCGCGGTGCGCGAAGAGGCCCAGGGCGGCGTCGAGAAGCTGACTTCGTCGCTCCTCGACGCTGAGGCGACGGTATGCGGGGGTGGCCGACGGGGTCATGCATCGCAGCCTAATCGCCGCGCGGCTTCGCCCGTCTTCCGTCCGCCGGCCGGCAGTGGTCGCCGGCCGGGCGGCGGGAGCCTGCCGCGTGGTGCCGTCGCCCTCGCACGGTTCCCTAGGCCAAGAGGCCCGACGACCTCCACAGGCGCCGTCCGACCCCCCGCAGCACCCCGATGTCGTCCAGGAAGTCCGTCAACCGCTTCGCGCCCGTCTGCATGACCTCCCGCCGGTGCGCACTGGCCTTCACCTGCGCCATCGCCTCCCGCTTGTCCAGGCCGACGTTGGTGTAGACCTCCGGGTTGACGAAGGCGACCGAGAAGACGCGGGCGAACTCGCCCGACGTGACCCGGGTGAACTCCTGGGACCACTTCGGCGCCGTCACCATCTGGCGCCGCAACTCCTCACGGGCGTACCGGACGTGCCGCGCCTCCTCCACCACGTGGATCCGCGTGACACCCCGGATCAGCGGCTGCACCCGCTCGTCGGGGAACGTCAGCCGCTGCATCCAGTCCAGCACCTCCTCGCCGAGCAGCGTGGCGGTGAAGGAACCGGGGGTCGTGGAGATCGTCTTGAACAGGCGGCCCAGGTTCTGGTGGGCGCGGCTCACCGGGTACCAGGGCGTGCCGCCGTGCGAGATCAGCCGGGCGAACATTTTCGAGTGCCGGCACTCGTCCTCGATCTCGGTGAGCGCGTACCGCACGTGCGCGCTCGTCGCCGCCTTGTCGTAGATGTGCCGGACGAGCAACTGCATGAGGATGATCTCGAACCAGATGCCGAGCGAGGCCAGCGCGGCGGCCTCGTGCCGGGAGAGCAGGATGCGCTGTTCCTCGCTCATCCGCTTCCACATCGGGGTGTCGTACAGCGACACCAGTTCCGGCGGCCAGAACCACTTGCCGTCCTCGAAGGGCGCGTCCCAGTCCAGTTCCTCGTCCGGGTCGAAGGAGTGCTTGGCGGAAGAGACGAGCAGCCGTTCGGCCACCTGTTCCCGGTCCTTGAGCAGGCCGAGCGCGTCGCGCAGCCCGTCCAGCGCGTCCGCTTCCGTCAGGGTCGTCATGGCTCCCTCACCTCGTTACCCGGGGGTAGTCGTCCTTGCCTCTTATGAGACTGCCTGTCAGCAAGACCGTCAATCCCTTCCGCACGACTTGTTGACTCGGCGTCTACGTGTGAGCCTGCGGGGTATGCCGACCCATGAGCTCTACGCCAACGACCCGGGAGACTCGTCCTGGCAGGTCCCCGCCGCCGGCGCGGCCCGGTTCAGCTGGGAGTACGACGACGGCCGCGACCGCCTCCTCGCCCTGTACCAGAAGGGCAAGGACAAGCAGTGGGACGGGCGGACGCGGATCGACTGGGACCTGGAGGTCGACCCGTACGACGCGCTCGGCACGCCCGACGAGGCGATGTCCCTGTACGGCACCCCGTACTGGGACAAGCTCTCGGAGCGGGACAAGGGCGAGCTGCGCCGGCACTACGCCTCCTGGCAGTTCAGCCAGTTCCTGCACGGCGAGCAGGGCGCGATGATCTGCGCGGCGCGGATCGTGGAGTCGGCGCCCGACCTGGACGCCAAGTTCTACTCCGCGACCCAGACCATGGACGAGGCCCGGCACGCCGAGATCTACGGCCGGTTCCTGCACGAGAAGATGGGGCTCGTCTACCCGATCAACGACAACCTCCAGTCACTGCTCGGCGACACCCTGCGCGACAGCCGCTGGGACATGCCCTACCTCGGCATGCAGGTGCTGATCGAGGGCCTGGCGCTGGCCGCCTTCGGTCTGATCCGGGACACCACGAACAAGCCGCTGCCCAAGCAGATCCTCACGTACGTCATGCAGGACGAGGCCCGGCACGTGGCCTTCGGACGGATGGCGCTGCGCGACTACTACAAGCAGCTCACCGACGCCGAACTGCGCGAGCGCGAGGAGTTCGTCATCGAGGGCTGCCATCTGATGCGCGACCGGCTGCGCGGGGTGGAGGTGCTGGAGAACTTCGGCATCCCCAAGGCCGAGGCGGAGGAGCTGAGCGAGCGGTCCGAGTTCCTCCGGCTCTTCCGCAAGCTGCTGTTCAGCCGCATCGTCCCGTGCGTGAAGGACATCGGCCTGTGGGGCAAGCGGCTCCAGCAGGCCTATGTGGACATGGGCGTACTGGAACTGGGCGACTCCGATTTGGACCTGCTGATGGCCCAGGACGAGGAACTGGCCGAGCGGCTGGACGCCGAGCGCTTCGCCGCCGAGGAGCGGGCACGGGTGGCCGAGGTGGAGACGGCGATCGCGTCGGGGGCGGCGGAGGACTGACGGGCGCGGAACGCGGTGCCGGTTCGTCACCCGGGTGCAGTAGCGTGCTGGCGTGTCCATGCCTCCACCGCCGCAGAATCCCGGCCCCTACGGCCAGCAGCCCCCTTACGGTCAGCAGGCCCCGGGTCCGTACGGCCAGCAACCCCCGTACGGTCAGCAGGCCCCGGGCCCGTACGGTTCGCCGTACCCGCCCCAGCAGCCCTATCCCCAGCAGCAGCCGTACCCGGCCCAGCAGCCGTACCCCGGCTGGGGGGTGCCGCCCATGGCCCCGCCGCCGAAGAAGCGGCGGGTCGGGCTGGTCCTCGGCATCGTGGGCGGTGTCGTCGCGGCCGTCGTGGTGCTGCTCATCGTGCTCGGGATGGTGGCCGAGAGCGGCTTCCCCGCGGCGGAGAACAAGCTCACCCTGCCCGGCAAGCTGCTCGACGGGACGTACGAACTCGTCGACGACCTCTCCGGGTCCGAGGGCAAGAAGATCAGCGACGAGGCCGACGGAGCCTGGGACGCCAAGGACACCCACGGCGTGGTCGGCACCTACAGCCCCGGTGGTGACGAGGCCAAGGGCACCCTGGTGGTGTCCGGCATGTACGGCCGGTTCAAGAACACCGAAGAGGCCCGTACGAACATGATGAAGGGCGCCGGCGAGGGCGACGGCGCCACGATCGCCGTACCGGCGAAGGAGTTCCGGCTGGACGGCGTCACCATCAGCTGCGAGGTGATGACCGAGGAGCACCTCGGCACGAAGATCACCGTGCCGGTGTGCGCCTGGGCCGACGGCAACACCGGGGCCACGGTCGCCGAGGTGGCCACGGCGGCGATGGACCAGGCTCCGGCGGACGTCGACCTGGAGGCGTTCGCGCGCAAGACCCTCACGATCCGCTCGGAGATGCGCAAGCCGATCGGCTGACGCTCACCGCCCCAGCACCGCCCGCATCACCTCCCGCGCGATCGGCGCCGCGTCCCCGCCGCCGCTGATCTCGCCCCGGTCCGCCGAGGCGTCCTCCACCACCACCGCGACCGCCACCTGCGGCTCCAGCGCGTCCTCGGCCTGCGCCCAGGAGACGAACCAGGCGTACGGCACCCCGGCGTTGCCGATCCCGTGCTGGGCGGTGCCGGTCTTGCCGCCGACCAGCGCGCCGGGGATGGCGGCGTTGGTGCCGGTGCCCTCCTCCACCACGCCGGCCATCAGCTCCTTCATCCGGGCCGCGGTGGCCGGCCGCATCACCTGCCGCCCCGGCCGGGCCGCGCTGCCGGAGACCGTCTCGCCGCCGTGCCGGGTGGTCCGCTCCACCAGGTACGGCGGACGCAGCCGGCCGCCGTCCGCGACGGCCGCCGCGACCATCGCCATCTGCAACGGCGTGGCCCGCGTGTTGTACTGCCCGATCGAGGACAGCGCGAGCTGGGCCTTGTCCACCCGCGTGTCGAAGGTGCTGGGCGCCACGGTGAACGGGATGCGCACCCCGGTGTCGTTGAACCCGAACGCCTGGGCCGTGGTCGACATGTCCCGCACCCCCACGTCCACGCCCAGCTTGGCGAAGACCGTGTTGCAGGACCACTCGAAGGCGTCCCGCACCGAGGCGTCCCGGCAGCCGTCGCCCTCGTTGGTCAGCCGGGTGGTGGTGCCGGGCAGCCGGTAGGGATCGGGGGAGTCGGTGCGCTCGTCGAGGTCCGTGACCACCCCCGCGTCCAGCGCCGCCGCCGCGGTGACCACCTTGAACGTCGACCCCGGCGGATAGGTCTGCCGCACCGCCCGGTTGAGCATCGGCCTCTCCGGGTCGTCGTTGAGCCGCGCCCACGCCGACGTCACCGCCTCGCTGTTGCCGGACAGCTCCGAGGGGTCGTACGACGGGCTGCTCACCAGCGCCAGGACCCGGCCCGTGGCCGGCTCGATCGCGGCCACCGCGCCCTTCCGCCCGGCGAGCCCCCGGTACGCGGCCTCCTGCGCCTGCCGGTTCAGGGTCGTGACGACGTCACCGCCGCGGTTCGGCGCCCGCGTCACGTCGTTCCACAGCGGCAGCGGCGCGAGCATCGGATCGCTACCGGAGAGCACCCCGTCCTCGGCGTGCTCCAGGAACGCGGTGCCGTACTTCTGCGAGGAGAAGCCGGTGACCGGCGCGTACAACGGGCCGTTCCGGTAGGTGCGTTCGTAGCGCAACTGCTCGCCGGTGTCCACGGACCCGGTGACCGGCTCGCCGCCCACCAGGATGTTCCCGCGCGGCACCTGGTAGCGGGCGATCGCCGCCCGGCGGTTGGCCGGATTGCCGTCGTACTCGTTCGACTGCACGACCTGCACCCGCGTCGCGTTGGCCAGCAAAGCCGCCAGCAGCAGGGCGCAGAACACGCAGGCGTGCCGGATGTACTTCGCCATGGGACGCCCGCCATCGGGCAGGCCGTACTCGGTCACGGTGCCTCCCGGCCGTCGTACTGACTGCGCGCCGAATCGCTCACCCGGACCAGCAGCGCCACGATCGCCCAGTTGGTGACCACCGAGGAGCCGCCCTGGGCGAGGAACGGCATCGCCATGCCGGTCAGCGGGATCAGCCCGGTGACCCCGCCCGCGATCACGAACACCTGCAACGCCACGATCGAGGCGAGCCCGACCGCCAGCAGCCGGCCGAACGGCTCGCGCAGCGCCAGGCCCGCCCGGTAGCCACGCTCCACCAGCAGGGCGTACAGCAGCACGATCCCCGCGAGACCCGCGAGGCCCAGTTCCTCACCGGCGGTCGCCAGGATGAAGTCCGACTTGGCGGCGAACCCGATCAGGATGGAGTGGCCGAGTCCGAGCCCGGTGCCGAGGAACCCGCCGGCGGCGAAGGCGAACAGCGACTGGGAGAGCTGGTTGGGGCCCTGCCCGGCGTCGATGGTGGCGAACGGGTGCAGCCAGTCCTCGATCCGCGCGCCCACATGCGGTTCCAGCCGCCCCACGGCGAACGCTCCGAGCACCGCCAGCAGCAGCCCGACCGCGATCCAGCCGGTGCGCCCGGTCGCGACGTACAGCAGCACCACGAACAGCCCGAAGAACAGCAGCGAGGTCCCCAGGTCCCGCTCCAGCACCAGCACGCCCACGCTCACCAGCCAGATCGTCAGGATCGGCCCGAGCACCCGCCCGGTCGGGAACTGCAACCGCCACAGCCGGCGCCCGGTGTACGCGAGCGCGCTGCGGTTGGCGGCCAGATAGGCGGCGAAGAACACCGCGAGCAGCACCTTCGCGAACTCGCCCGGCTGGATGGAGAACCCCGCGATCCGGATCCAGATCCGGGCCCCGTTCACCGGCGGGAACAGGATCGGCAGCGCCAGCAGCACGAGGGCGGCCACCACACAGACGTACGCGTACCGCTGGAGCACCCGGTGGTCGCGCAGCACCAGCACGACGGCGATGAACAACCCCACCCCGAGCGTGGACCACACCAGTTGCGTGGGGGCCGCCTGGTCGCCCGGCGTCTCCAGGTCCAGCCGGTAGATCAGGACCAGCCCGAGCCCGTTGAGCAGCACGCCGATGGGCAGCGGCAGCGGATCGGCGTACGGCGCCCGGATACGGACCGCGACATGGGCGAACAGGGCGAGCACGCCGAGCCCGGCGCCGTAACCGACGGCACCGGGCGGCACGGTACCGGCCCGCGCCAGCCCCACCGCGCAGTAGCCGTACACGGACAGCAGGACGGCCAGCACGAGCAGGGACAGCTCGACGCCCCGGCGCCGGGGGAGGCGCGCGGCACGCGCGGGAGCGGGAGCCGCCGCCAGGGTGGTTCCTGCCTTCGTCATGCCCGGAACCTACCTAAATAGGGCGTCTTGTGTGCGGAGGGCGGGGCCGCGCCCCCACCTCGAGCCCTACTCGGCCACCGGCAACCTCAACGTCGCCACCGCGCCCCCGTCCACCGCGTTGGCGAAGGAGAGCCGCGCCCCCAGCACCTCCGCCTGCCCCACCGCGATGGTCAGCCCCAGCCCGTGGCCCTTCGCCCCGCCCTCCGTACGGAACCGCTGCGGCCCGTGCGCGAGGAGATACCCCGGATAGCCGCCCCCGTGATCCCGCACGGTCACCACCGGCCCGTCCACCGTCAGCACCACCGGAGGCGCCCCGTGCTTGTGCGCGTTGGCCACCAGATTCCCCAGCACCCGCTCCAGCCGCCGCCGGTCGGTCTCCACCCGCGCGTCCCGGAGGATCCGCACCCGCGTCCGCGTACCGGACGCCCGCACCACCCGCTCGGCCAGCGCGCCCAGCTCCTCCGTGTCGGCCTCCAGCCGCTCCCGTCCGGTGTCCAGCCGCGAGATCTCCAGCAGGTCCTCGGTGAGCGTGCGCAGCGCCGCCACCCGGTCCCGGACCAGCTCCGTCGGCCGCCCGGGAGGCAACAGCTCCGCCGCCGCGTGCAGCCCCGTCAGCGGAGTGCGCAGCTCGTGCGCGACGTCCGCGGTGAACCGCTGCTCGCTCAGCAGCTTGCCCTGGAGGCTCGACGCCATCGAGTCCAGCGCCGCGGCCACCGCCGCCACCTCGTCCTGCGGACGGGTCGGGTCCTTCGTCCGGGGGTCGTTCACCCGGGCGTCCAGATCGCCCGCGCTGATCCGCCGGGCCACCCGCGCGGTGCCGTGCAGCCGCCGGGTCACCCGGGTCACCGCGAACAAGCCGACCAGCACGGTCGCGCCGATCGCCAGCACCGACGACCACAGGATCGACTGGTCGAGACCGGCGATGGTGCGGGACTGCTGCGAGTAGTCGACCTCCACGGCCAGCGCCCGGTGCCCGGCCGCCGGCCCCGCCGCCCACATGGTCGGGCGCCCCCGGTACGAGGCCACCATCGTGCCCCGGTGCCCGGACACCGCGAGCGTCCGCAGCGACGCCGGCAGCCCCTTCGGGTCCACGCCGGCACCCGGCAGCAGCGTGTCGCCGGCCTCGTACGCCTCGGTGGCGTCCGCGAGCCGGGACAGCGCCAGGTCACGGGCCTGGCCGACGGTCTGGTTGCGCACCGAGACGTGCACGAGCACACCGAGCAGCGCGGCCAGCGCGCAGCACATCACCGTGATGAACGCGGCGGCCTTGACGGCGAGGGTCCCGGCCCAGTGGGGGAGCGCGAGCCTCATCACGGGCTCTGCGCCGGAGAGGGGGACGGGGACGGCGTCTTGCCGTGCCGGCCGTCGCCGACGTGCAGGTACTCGTCGCGGGAGAACACCATCGCGCGCTGGCCCGGGTCCCACAGCCAGGTGGTGCGGTACTCGTAGCCGGAGATGTCGGCCGGCGAGCGTTCGATCAGCGCCCGGCCGGCCAGCTCCACCCCGATGATCGCGTCGTTGTCGGCCAGCACCTGCACCAGTTGGTGCCCCTCGACGGTGTACACCCGCACCGCCGTCTGGTTGGTCGGGTACAGCCGGAAGCCGAGCGTCAGATCGGCCCGGCCGTCCCCGGTGAGGTCCCGGTAGTACGGCTTCAGCAGCGGACACCGGGCCCGGACCCCGCCCGGCCGGCACTCCTTCATCCGGTCCACGGTCGCGTGGTACGCGCCCTTGGACCCGTAGTCGTCGGGGCGCGCCTTCAGCTCCGCCTCCACGACGTCCACGGGGTCGACCTTCCGGATGTCGTCACCGGGAACCGTGACGCCCTTCACGGTCGCCCTGGTCGCCACGTCGTACGGATAGGCCGGGCTGGACGCCGGGCGCAGGTCGGGCCAGAGCTTGGCGGGGCTGACGGCGGTGGGGGTCGACCCGGCGCCGCGCAGTTCCCCGGTGTCCCCGCAGGCCGCCGCGGTCGCCGAGAGCAGGGCGACGACGGCCACGGCGAGGGCGGTGCGCACGGGACGGCGGACTGGCATGGTCACATTCTGACGGAAGTGAGCTTTGTGCTGCTTCGAGGGTCGGGTGAGGTTTGATCGTGCCCGGGACGCCGCAGGCCTGCTCCTGCTTGCTCCGGATGCCGGCGGAGCTGATCGTGCTCGGGGCGCGGGCATGGATGTTCGTGCCCGGGGTGCAGGCGGGGATGTTCGTACCCGGTGCACGAGGGAGGCTACTCGGCCAGCTCCTCCAGCAGCCGCACGGTCGTCAGCCCCGCCCGCAGGTACTCCACGAACAGCTCGTTGTGCAGCGCCCAGGCCGAGCGCCTGGCCCGGATCAGCTGGATCGCCTGGTCGGCCGAGTCACCCCGCTGCACCAGGGCGTGCGCGATCACCAGCCCCGAGCGGTTGTACCCGTGGTAACAGCGCACGAGCACCCGCCGGCCGGCGTCCAGCGCCTCGTTCGCCGCGCGCGCCAGCCGGATCACCCCGGCGAGCTGCGTCCCGTCCAGGGGACCGTCCGGGATCGGCCACACATGGTGCTCCACGCCCGGATCGGGGCCGTACCCCGGCAGCCGCAGCAAGGACTGCACCACATCGAACTCGTCATGGACGACGGCGAACTCCAGGCCTCCGGACCGGCCGCGGAACTCGTGCCCGCCCATCCACAGGCCGGGCACGATCTCGCTCCACGGGCTGTCCGGAGCCGGTACGTCGGGCTGCTTTCCGCGGGTCCGCAACGGCGCCTCCCCAACTCCCCCTCACGGGCCGCCCTCCACGGTAACCGGTCTTGCCCCCGGAGCACCCCGCCTGTTCCCATGGTCGAGGGGTGATGGCGCATGAGCGGACTGCGCGTGGTGCCGGCCTTCCGGCACGGCCGGGAGCGGCTGTACGTCTGCCGCGAGGACGGCAGCAATATCGCCTGGTACGACCGTGAGACAGGCCGGGTCAACCTGCTCGGCGAGGACAGCAGGGACGATGTGCTCCACGCCCTGAAGCCCTTCCTGACCGGCCCGGTGACCGTGGGCCCGCCCCCGGTCCCGACCCCCGCCGAACTCGCCCGGCTGACCCTGCACCCGGACGACGACCTGGCCCCCAACCGCCCCGGCGAGGCCCTGCTCGTCGCCCTCGACCGCGACCCCGGCCCCGTCCACCGGCTCCGCCCCGACCCGCGCCGCCGCGCCCTCACCGCCGAGCAGACCGTCGGCGAGGCCCTGGACGGCCTGGAGGGGGCCGGCTGGCACACCCTGCACTCCCTCTCCCTGCCCGGCGGCGACCGCATCCATCACCTGGTGATCGGCCCCGGCGGCCTGTTCGCCGTCCACGCCCTCCACGCCCGCAGGACCCGGGTCCTGGTCGCCGACCCGATGGTCACCCTGGGCCGCCGCGAGGCCGAGCCGCTGCTGCGCCGGCTGCGCGCCGACGCCGACCGCGCCTCCTACGCCCTGACCGCCGAGGTCCGCCCGCTGCTGGCCCTCGTCGGCCCGTCCGAGGTGACCGTGACGGCGCAGCCGCGCGGGGTGCGGATCATGACGGACACGGAGCTGGCGGGCCTGGCCCGGCTGGGCGGTGTGCTCAAACCGGCGGACGTGGAAGCGCTGCACGGGATGGCCCGGGACCGGAACACGTGGGGGAGGCTGTAGCGAGGGCGGCCCGCGCGGGGTGCGGATCATGACGGACCCGGGGCCGACGGGCCTGGCCCGGCTGGGCGGGGTGCCCAAGCCGGCGGACGTGGCAGGCTGCGTGGGGTGGCCTGGGACCGGGATGCGTGTGGGCGCTGCGTGGGGTGGCCGGGGACCGGGACGGGTGTGGGCGCTGCGTGGGATGGCCTGGGACCGGAACACGAGAGGCGCCGCACTCGATGGCCCGGGACCGGAACGCGAGAGGCGTTGCACGGAATGGCCCGGGACCGGAACGCGAGAGGCGCTGCACGGAATGGCCCGGGACCGGAACACGTGGGGGAGGCTGTAGCGAGGGCGGCCCGCGCGGGGTGACGTGCCGTTACGGCAGCGGAGCCGCCGATCGCCGGTCCAGCAACGGTTCCATCAGGTCCCCGTGGTCCTGCAGGCGCGGCGCCATGTCCTCCGCGTGGATCTCCAGTTGTCCGGGACTCCGGCAGTCGGCCACCTCCTCCCAGGTCACCGGCGCGGACACCAGGGGCAGGCGGCGGGCGCGCACGGTGTACGGGGTGGCCGTGGTCTTGCGGGCCGCGTTCTGGCTCCAGTCGACGAACACCTTCCCCGGCCGCAGGCTCTTCGTCATCCGGTGCACGACCAGCCGGGGCATCGCCCGCTCCGCCTCCACCGCCAGCGCCTTCGCGTACTCGGACGTCTGTTCGGAGGAGCTCCCGCGCACCGCCGCGAGCACATGCAGCCCCTTGGACCCGGCGGTCTTCGGGTACGCCTCGATCCCGTCCACCGCGAGCCGCTCGCGCAGCCACAGGGCGACCTCGCAGCAGTGCACGATCGTCGCGGGCGCGCCCGGATCGAGGTCGAAGACCAGCCGGTCGGCCTCCTCCGGGGACTGCACCAGCCACTGGTGGGTGTGGAACTCGGTGACGAGGTTCGCCGCCCAGACCAGGCTCGGCAGGTCCTGCACCACGACCATCCGGGCCGGGCTGTCCGCCGACGACCGCGGGACCGCGGCCGTGGTGACCCACTCGGGCGTACCCGGCGGCACGTTCTTCGTGAAGAAGAGCTGCCCTTCGGGGCCGTCCGGATAGCGCAGGAAGGACACCGCCCGGTCGCGCAGGTGCGGCAGCAGGGCCGCCGCGGAGGTCGCGTAGTAGTGCAGCAGCTCCCCTTTGGTGAAGCCGGTCTCCGGATACAGCACCTTCTCCAGGTTGCTGAGCGCGACCCGGCGCCCCTCCACCTCTGTGATAGGCGTCATAGGATGACAATCCCAGACGAACCGGAAAAATCGCCAAAGGGAAGGTCCGGCACGTGCGATCGATATGGAACGGCGCCATCTCCTTCGGGCTCGTCAGCATTCCGATCAAGCTGGTGAACGCCACGGAGAGCCACGCCATCTCCTTCCGGCAGATCCACACCGAGGACAACGGCCGCATCCGCTACCGCAAGGTCTGCGAACTGGACGACCGTGAGGTCAGCCAGGCCGAGATCGGCAAGGCGTACGAGGACGCCGACGGCTCGATCATCCCGATCACCGACGAGGACCTCTCCCACCTCCCGATCCCGACCGCTCGCACGATCGACATCGTCGCCTTCGTCCCGGCCGAGCGGATCGACCCGCTCCAGATGGGCGCGGCCTACTACCTGGCCGCCGGCGGAGCCCCCGCCGCCAAGCCGTACACCCTCCTGCGCGAGGCCCTCAAACGCAGCAACAAGGTCGCGATCGCCAAGTACGCCCTGCGCGGCCGGGAACGCCTCGGCATGCTCCGCGTGGTCGGCGACGCCATCGCCATGCACGGCCTGCTCTGGCCGGACGAGGTCCGGTCCCCGGAGGGCGTCGCCCCCGACACCTCCGTCACCATCCGCGACAAGGAACTCGACCTCGCCGACGCCCTGATGGACACCCTCGGCGAGGTCGACCTCGAGGACCTGCACGACGAGTACCGGGAGGCGCTGGAGGAGGTCATCGCCGCGAAGGCCTCCGGCGAGGCCCCGCCCGAGGCCCCGGAGCCCGCGGCCGGCGGCAAGGTGCTGGACCTGATGGCCGCGCTGGAGAGCAGCGTCCGGGCCGCCCGCGAGTCCCGCGGCGTCCCGCCCCCCGGCGAGGAGGCCGAGGTCAGACCCCTGCGACAGGGGAGGGCCGAGCCGAAGGAGACGGAGGGAAAGAAGTCGACGGCGAAGAAGACGGCCGCCGCGAAGAAGGCGGCACCCGCACGCAAGTCGACGGCCAAGGCGGTGGAGGGGACGAAGAAGGCGGCGAGCGCGAAGAGCACGGCGACCGCGAAGAGCACGTCGACCGCGAAGAGTACGGGGGCGAAGAAGACGGCGACGAAGAAGACGGCGTCACGGAAGCGGTCGGCGTGAGAGTACGGGGACGGTTCGTCCACGTCTGCGCGGGCCAGCCGTGGCTGATCGCGCAGTCCCCCCTGCCTTCAGGCTGGAGACGGTGCTGGGCGCGCTCAGCGCCCCCCTGCGGCTGCGGATCGTCCGCGACTTCTCTGGGAGTTGGAAAAGTTCGCTGCTGCCGAGGATGCGCGAGGCGGACGTCACCCATCAGCACCAGTACGGCCAGGAGCGCCGCAGCCACGTCCGGGTGGCCGACCTGAACGCCCGCTTCCCCGGCCTGATGGACCTCGTGGCCGCGTGGACCCCACCGGAGGCCGACTGAGCCGGTACCGCCACCCGAACGACGCCGACCGGACCCACCCGGCGATCGTCACGGCGTGCACGCTGGGCCCGGCAGCCGTCCTGGCCGTAATCCAGTCCTTCGCCCCCGCCCAAGTCCCGCTCGGTCGTCGCGCTGATCTCCCGGGCCCAGAGGCTGACGGACGGACGTACGCCACCCACCAAGACATCCGTGTCCGATTCACGCTCTTTACGCAGACCCCTCCCCCTGCCGAACCTGCCCTCAGGGTCTTGGTCGCGCGAAGGGGGGAGGCGCCTACTGCCCGGGCGCCGGCGACGATGGATGCTGCCTCGACGGCCACTTTGCTGGCCGCGTTCACCACCGCGTTGGTGGCACTCATGGGCTACTGGATCAACCAGCACGCCAAGCGCCGTGAGCAGAAGAGCCGTATGTACGCGGAGGCGCTCCAGGTCATTCACTCGTACGAAGACCTCCCCTACCTGATCAGATGCCGCCCCGCATCAGATCCGGAAACGAGGGCGGCGCTGGCCCAGCAGATCAGCGACGTCTTCACGAAGATCAACCTGCACCAGAACCTTCTGTTCATGGATTCCTACGTCGTCGGCGAGGCGTACGCCGACCTGTTCCAGCAGACCCGCCGCCATGCCGGCCCCCACCGCCTGGAGGCCTGGAACACACCCCCCGTCGCGACCGACCAGGAAATGTCCGGGAGGGCGTACTTCCCCTACGACAACCAACCGGAACAGGAAATCTGCCTCTTGGCGATGAGAAGAGAACTGACCCCCTGGGGCTGGCTGCTTCGCCCCCACACCCACAGACAAATACGCCACCTACGCCACCGACGCACCCCATGGTCCGAGCCCGACTTCATGAGGGAGACCCGGGCCAGACTCCTGTCGCCTCGGGGCGGAGGGGCCAACGACTAGATCGCGGGCGCAGCAGGCACGAGCAGGTGATGAGGTAGAACTGCCTGCGGTCTCCCGTAGGAGCTCAACAGTCGGGGAAGACGAGACGCAGCACGACCTCGCCGTCATCGATCTCCCCGGTGGGCTCGAAGCCGAACTTCTGATAGAAGGGCCACGGTTCACCCTCGCCGGGATCGTAGCTGGTCAGCAGCTCGGTGGCGCCGTCCGCACGAACCAGGGCGGCGATCTGCGTGAGAGTCTCCCGGCCGATCCCCCGCCCCTGGTGCCGCTTGTCGACGAGGAGACGCCAGATGAAGTGCCGCCCCTTGTAAGGACCAGCCGGCGGCTTCCACGACAGCATCACGAACCCGACCGGCTCGTCACCGACGTACACCGCGCGGTACCAGGGATTGGCCTCCGGGTGCTGTGCCGCCTGCTTGAGCGACTTGGACACGGAGGCGACGAACTGCTTCTGATCACGTCGGACGCGGAGGGCACGAACGGCATCCCGGTTGTCGTCGGTGATCTCCCGCAGGTGCACGCCTGGAGACCTCATGCCACATCCCTTCCTGCACGCGGCGGAGCCGCCGCCGGTCGGCAGTCAGCGTGCGCATTGCACTGTCAAGGACGTCAGGTCGGACGTCCTCGCAGCATATTCGGCGCCGCGGATCCGGACCGGGACCGGCACGCCGGTCTACGCCCGCTCCGAAGTAGCCGCTGTGACCTGGTCAGACACGCTCAGATCCTGTCCACGAACAGTCCACGGACCCCGTCCCAGGGCCGCTCAGTGCTGCATACGCGTGCACAAACGGACTGCGCCGTGGGGTTGCTCTAGTCGTTGAGAAAGGGGCTGTGGCGTTCGGTGAGTGGGCCAACGCCGAGGTCTTCACGCATGAGCCTGCGCATCTTGGCGGCTGCTTTGCCGCGTGCCTCCCAGCGGGCGCGGTCTTCTGGGCTGCTGACAGCGGTGCCGTCGATGTAGCCGTCGCGGATGCTTCGAAGGCAGTGGAACACGCTGTTGGAGGCATTGACGACGGGTTGGGGCGCGACGAGCCACATCCGTTCCGAGGCGATGGCTATGCCGGACTCCCGAAAGGCTTCGCGCAGCGCGTGCGCCCGCTCGTCGTCGGACGGGTGCTCCCGCTCGGCGAGGCCCCGCAGGGTCTCACCGAGGACCTTCACGATGGTCGTGTACTGCGTGTAGACGTCGAGCCGCAGCCGAAGAGCCTCTTTGGCATCCTCGCGCTTCCACCGATTCCGATCGGCGATGAGAGTAGCGACGATACCGATCGCGGCCCCGGCCAGGGTGGAGAGCAGTGGCAACCAATCCATGCGGGCCAGCTTGGGCCATCCCCTAACGGCAACACCAGGCGGGCTGCGAGGACGAACCTGCGCCGCCGGCGCTGAGCCGACCCCGATCACCCCGGCCCTCTCCACCCCGTCGCCGGCCTCCCAGACTCCGGCCGCATCCCGCGCGACCGTCCAGCTCACCCCCGGAACCGTTCTCGCCCTCGTCGGCGGCGGCACCGCCGTGGTCCTGGTCGTCGGTGCCGTCCTCGTCTCCATGCTCCTCGCCGTCGCCCTGACTGCTACCTCGGTTGCCGTCTGCGCAGTCGTCACCCGCTCCCTTCTCACCCGCCGCTGATTTCAACGGCTGCTCCCGCCCGGCTTGCCTTTGCTGTCTAGCCCCCTGGACAGGCAAGCCGGGCGGCCACCCAACACCCGACCACTCAAGGAGGAACCCGCACATGCGCCCGCCGGCTCCCATGGGAGCCATCCGTCACCTGGCGGCCCTCGCCCGGCATGGCGACGTGAGTGCTTACGCCCGGCAGATCCAGCGTCTCGGCGGCTGTGAGCAGCCCGTGCGAATGGAGGGCTACCGGCTGGACGTCCACGCCGCCACGGGCGAGATCGTCCGGGAAGTCATCGGCCGTGACTTGCCTGCCGGACAGCTCCTCATTCGCTGCAACAACCGCCGTGCCACCCGGTGCGCCGCCTGCGCCGAGACGTACCGCAAAGACACCTTCCATCTGGTCACCGCTGGCCTGAGCGGCGGCAAGGGCATCGGTCCGGCCGTCGCCCAACACCCGCGCGTCTTCGCTACCTTCACCGCCCCCTCCTTCGGCCCCGTCCACAACCGCCCTGCCGCTGGCCGCTGCCGCTGCGGACGCTCCCACCCAGAGGACGACCCCGCCCTAGGTACACCGCTGAACGCGGAGCGGTACGACTACCGGGCGGCTGTCCTCTGGAACGCTCACGCCGGTGCCCTCTGGGCCCGCTTCACCACCTACCTGCGTCAGCAGCTCGCTTCCTGCGCGGGCGTTACCCGGACCGCGCTGCGTGACTGCCTGAAGGTGTCGTACGCCAAGGTCGCCGAGTACCAGCGGCGCGGCGCCGTCCACTTCCACGCCGTCATCCGCCTCGACGGCCCGGACGGTGCCGAGTCCACCCCACCGACCTGGGCCACGACCGAACTTCTCAACGACGCGATCCGCTCGGCGGTCCGCCTCGCCGAGGCACCCGGCCCCATCCTCGACGGCCGCACGTACACCTTCCGCTTCGGTGCTCAGCTCGACATCCGCCCCATCCGCTCCGCCGACTTCGCAGGCAGCTCGGAGCTCTCCAGCCGGGCCGTGGCCGCCTACATCGCCAAGTACGCCACCAAGGGCGCCGAGACCGCCGGCACCCTGGACCGTCCCGTCCGTAACCCGATCACGGACCTGATCGGCTCCGGCGTCACCGACCACGCCCGCCGGATGATCCTCACCTGCTGGCACCTCGGTGGGCTCCCCGAACTCGAAGCCCTGCGCCTGCGCAAGTGGGCCCACATGCTCGGCTTCCGCGGGCACTTCTCCACCAAGTCCCGGGCCTACTCCGTGACCCTCGGCGCCCTCCGCCAGGAGCGCGCCGACCACAACGAAGCCTTGGCCCGCGCACGCGCCGCCGAGGCGGGTCACCCGCTGCCCGACCCGGACACCGTCCTCGTTCTCTCCCACTGGCGCTTCGCAGGCACCGGGTGGACGAACGCGGAACTCCTCATCGCTCACGGCACCTCGCCTCGCTCGACCGACTCACAGACGGAAGGAGAACCGACATGGCCCAGCGTGTTCCCGACGAGTTGATGACCGTCCGCCAAGTGCTCGATGAGCTGGGTGGTGTCTCTCGCCGGACCTTCTATCGATGGCGCGAGCTCGGTCAAGGGCCCGCAGCATTCAAGCTCCCGAATGGAGAACTTCGCGTGTGGCGCAGCGACTTCACGACGTGGTTGCGGCAGCTGGAGGCAGCGGCGTGAAGTCTCTCGACGTGAAGGTTTGGGGCGTGCGGAAGAGGAACACCAAGAAGTCGTCCTATGACGCCCGATGGACCGTTGCCGGGAACGTCTTCTCCGA
The DNA here is from genome assembly GCF_000716535.1 of Streptomyces flaveolus. Taxonomy (GTDB): domain Bacteria; phylum Actinomycetota; class Actinomycetes; order Streptomycetales; family Streptomycetaceae; genus Streptomyces; species Streptomyces flaveolus_A. The sequence goes on from NZ_JNWV01000037.1 coordinate 317,114, forward strand.
ACAGTTCCGAACTAAGGCGCTCGCGGACCACTACCGTTCCAAGTTGCTCCGCGCCACTCATGCCGGCGAAGAATTCGACACGGTGACGGGGCTGCCCGACTCGATGGTCGAGAAAGCGGCCTCGATGACCTGGTACGCCTTCGCTCTGAAGTACCTGGCCATGAAGTGGCCGCACGCGGCGCCGAACACGCGCAACGGGATTAATGAGGCCCTGACCGCCGTGACGATGGCCCTTCTCGACGATCGCCCTGGGCAGCCATCCGAGGAACTGATCAGGAAGGCACTCCGCAACTGGGCCTTCGTCCTTCCCGGTCCGGAGGAGCGTGAATTGCCGACCGAGATTGCGAACACCTTGCACTGGGTGGCCAGGGCGTCGCGCCCGCTCTCGGATCTCGGTGACGCCGCGATCGGCAGGGCGGTCCTCGACTCGCTAAAGCTGAAGCTCGACGGGACAGCGGCGGCCGCGGAGACCGTTCGGCGCAAGCGTCGGACACTCGTCAACGCGATGCACTACGCGGTAGACCTCGGCGAGTTCAAAGAGAACCCGATTACGGGCATCCGTTGGAAGAAGCCGAAGGTCGCCGGAGAGGTCGACCCCCGGGTTGTCGCCAATCCTGAGCAGGCTCGTTCCCTGCTGACTGCGGTTTCGTATGTCGGTGGGTACGGCCGTGCGCGTGGTCGCCGACTCGTCGGCCTGTTCGCCTGCATGTACTACGGCGGCCTGCGCCCGGCTGAGGCAGTCGGCCTCACCAGTGCAGACCTGAAGCTGCCCGAGGTCGGCTGGGGGACGGCACTGCTGAACCGGACGCGTCCCAGTGTCGGCAAGCAGTGGACGGACTCCGGTGAGACCCACGACGACCGGGGCCTGAAGAACCGGCCGGTGGAAGAGGTCCGGCTCGTACCGATCCCGCCCCAGCTCGTCGCCATCCTCCAGCAGCACCTCGCCACCTTCGGCACCGCCGAGGACGGGCGGCTGTTCACCAACGAGCGCGGGGGAGTGGTCGGCTCCTCGACGTACTACCGCGTGTGGCAGGAAGCCCGTGCATTGGCGCTCCCGCCGGCCGCGGTCGCCTCGCCGCTCGCCGCGCGCCCGTACGACCTACGGCACTCGGCGCTGTCGACCTGGCTCAACTCCGGAGTGGACCCGACCGAGGTGGCCGAGCGTGCCGGCAACAGCGTCGAGGTCCTGCTGAGCCGCTATGCCAAGTGCATCGACGGACGGAAGGAGATCGCCAACCGGAAGATCGAAGAGCTGCTACGCGAGTACGAGTGAGTTGAGCTCATCACTGGGCTTCAGCCCCCTGGACCTTCCCAGGGGGCTTCGCATTTCAAAGCTGCGACATTACGCGCGCCTATCCCGCTCGGCCAGTGCGGCACGGTACAGCTGAACGGTCTCGCCGTCTGAGAGCCGCACGGCAGCCCCATAACTTCCCGCCTCACGGCTGAGCCATTGGACTCTCTCTAGCAGTTCAGTGCCGGGGGTACCTCGCCGCCAGGCCACAATGTGGTGATCCTGGTTGCGCGGCAGGCGAATGGGCAGGTACTCCAACTTTCGGGCGCGCAGAATCTCGGTGATATGCGTGAGAGCCTGTTCCCGCAAGCTTCGATGCTTCCCGATACGGCGGAGTTCTTTCATCGAGAAGAGCGCGATCTCGCCGCGGCCCGCAAACGTCTCGATGATGCGCACGGTTTCGGAATCAGCGCGCAGGCGTTCAACTGCGGTTGTCATAGTCCCCCCTTGGGCATGGCAGCACGGGGCAGCCTAGAACGCGACTGGCAGGGATGCGTGGTGAACGTGCACTCAACATCGCACGGCGCGACTCTCGGCCTGCCGGTCGGCCAGGCAGGTGATCCGCCCTCCGGTGCTCAGCGGCGGCGGTTCCTGGCTTGCCCGATGACCTCCCCGCGCGGTGGCTGACCAGGGAGAACGCTTCAAGATCCTGTCCACGAATAGTCCACGGACCGTGTCGCAGGGCTGCTTCGGACGGCACACGCCTGCACATACGCGAAGACCCCGGCCTCAGCGTTTCCGCTGGTGACGGGGTCTTTGGGCACCTCATGCTGGGTGCCCCCGGCAGGATTCGAACCTGCGCACACGGCTCCGGAGGCCGTTGCTCTATCCCCTGAGCTACGGGGGCGTGTCAGGCGCTGAGCTCTCGCTTGCGCCGACGGGTAGAACATTAGCAGGTCCGGCGGGGTGATCAGGAACCCGTTTCCCCGGGTGGGGGTCGGCGGGTCCCCTGTACGGGGTGGAAGTGGGGAAAACCCGGACGCGGTGGCCGGTCCGGACCTACTCTCGACTTGTGCCAGGCGCTTCGGGTCGGGTGCTTGTTGTGGACGACAACAAGGTCATCCGACAGCTGATCAGGGTCAACCTCGAACTGGAAGGGCTAGAGGTCGTGACCGCGGCCGATGGTGCCGAGTGTCTGGACGTGGTCCACGAGGTGCGGCCCGACGTCGTGACGCTCGACGTCGTCATGCCCCGGCTGGACGGGCTCCGCACCGCCGCCCGCCTCCGGGCCGATCCCCGTACACACCACCTGCCCCTCGCCATCATCAGCGCGTGTTCGCAGTACGAGGTCGAGACCGGTCTCGATGTGGGCGTGGACGCCTTCCTCGCCAAGCCCTTCGAGCCCGCCGAGCTGGTACGGCTCGTGAAGCAGCTCATGGAGCGACGGATCGGGCCTGAGAGCCATGGCGAGCATGACGAGCATGAGGGGTCGGGTGGAGCTGGGGGCTCCGGGCGAGATGGCGGAGGGGGTGGCAGGGGAGACGGCGGGCGGGATCCCCGCGGTGGGGGGCCCGGTCCGGCCGGTCCAGGTGGGTACGGTCCCGGTGCCGGCGGTGGGGGAGACCCTGGCAAGGGCGGCCCCGGCAGCGGAGGCCCGGGTGACGGAGATCGGGACGGGGGTGGCGATGGCGTCACCCCCAGCCACGCAGCCGCCCTTGACCACGCTGACACTCTCCGCGACAGGGCCCACACTGCCAGCCCTGGCCACGCAGCCACCATGGACCGCCCGGCCACCCTGGACCACGGCATCACCCTCGACCACGGCGCGACCCACGACCACAGCGTCACCTTCGACCGCGCAGCCACCGTGGACCACGCTGCCCCCCTCAACCCCAGCGCCACCCTCGACCACAGCCCCACCCTCGACCATGCAACCCCCGCCCCCGAACCCACCTCCGGCCCCAGCCCCAGCGCCAGCGATGGTCTCCCCCGCCGGATGTCCTTCGGAAGCTAGGTCAAGCCGTGGTCGGGATAACCGGGTAGGGACAGCCGGTACGGACAGGCAGTAAGGCAGCCGGTACGACAGCCGATACCGATAACCGCCTCGCATACCCACCCCCCTCCTCCCCTACGCTTGTCCCGTGACCCCCGTCGAGCTCTCCCGCACCGTGTTGCACGCGGTGCGTCGTGCCGTCGATGACGGGGTGCTGAGTGTGACCGTGCCCGAGCGGGCCGTGGTGACCGAGCCGGGGCCCGGGGGGTGCGGGGACTTCGCCACCACCATCGCGCTCCAGCTGGCCCGGCCGGCCGGGGAGCCGCCGTTGCGGGTCGCCGAGATTCTGCGGGCCCGGCTCGCCGAGGCCGAGGGCATCCGGGACGTCGTCGTCACCGGGCCCGGGTTTCTCAACATCAGCCTCGACGAGCAGGTCGACCCCGTTGCCGCGCTGGTCCGGGAGATCCGGGAGAAGGGCACCCGGTACGGGTACGGAGACGCCCTGGCCGGACAGGTCGTCGCGCTCCGCGTGCCGTACGAGGTGCGGGCCGAGGTCGTCGCCGACGCCGTCGTACGCCTCGTGGCGACCCAGGGCGGGCGCGCCACCGTCGAGCACGGCGAGCCCGTCAATCTGCGGCCCGTGCCCGCGCCGGAGGACCCCGCCCCGCTCGGGCCCGACGCCGCCCAGTGGGCCCTCCTCCACCCCGCCCCGCACGACCGGCCCCGGATCAGCGCCGATCACCTCATCCAGCGGGAGAGCAACCCGCTGTTCCGTGTGCGGTACGCGCACGCCCGCGTCCGTGCTCTCAGCCGCAACGCGGCCCGCCTCGGCTTCTGCGCCGAGCCCGGCCCGATCGGACTCGTCGACCCTCCCGGTGCCGGCCCCTTCGGCATCCGTGGGCAGGGTGGCGGACGTCGTCCGGGGGTTGCCGCGGAGGCTGTCGCCGACCCCTTCGGGACCTCCGCGAGCGCCGGTGGCCGCAGCCTCCTCGGAGCCCTCGCGCATGCCGATGCCGGCCCCCTCGCCACCCGCGCGAACGCCGACACCGGCCTGCTCGCTCCGATGAACGCCGGCACCGCCCCCCTCGCCCCTGAGAACCCCGGCGCCGACTCGCTCGCGGTCCCCACGGCCGCCGCCGGCAACGCCGAAAGCACCCCCGCCGCCCCCACCCCCCTCCTGACCCCCCTAGCC